>CAXXWW010000017.1:0-817909 GCA_963665215.2 Dehalococcoidia bacterium | reverse complement strand
CGGCGATGCGCTCGTCGCCGACTATCGAGAGCGGTACGGCGAGGCGTCCACATCCGCGTATCTGGCCCACGCCTACGACGCGGCCACGATGCTCCTCCGCGCGATCGACGAGGTCGCTGTTGTCGACGGAGATACGCTGTACATCGACCGGGCCAGGCTCCGGGAGGCGCTGGCCGGAGTTGCCGGCTTCAGGGGTATCAACGGGGTCATCTCCTGTGACGAGTTCGGCGACTGCGGCACCGGTCGCGTACAAATAGCGCACCACACCGATTCCGGCGTCACCGACATTGCGGGGCTACCCGTTGTCTACAGCTACGCGCCCTGATTTGCCAACCTGCGTCGTGGCAGGATGACTCTGCGGGGGCGTGCCCTACCGTCCCCACGTGGCATATGACGAGCTCGGAGGCCGCGGACCTACCTAAGAAGGAGGCAAGCAGTTGGCGTTCACTTTGCGCGTTAAGAGTGTGTTGGGAAGGTTCGCATGCCGGATAGTATGGGTTGGACTGCTGTGTTTGCTGGCCGCCGCGTTGCTGTCGGCATGTGACGACGGGCCGACAACAACGCCAACGGTCCTGCCTCCGGAAACGCCCGGGCCTATACAGGCCACCAGTACCCCTACGCCGACATCAGTTCTGCCAACATCCACTCCTGTGCCAACGCCGACACCAGACCCCACGCTGACTCCCACACCCGAACCGACCCCAACGCCGGAGCAGGTTGGCGCCCCCGCGATACGTGAGTACGACATTGACGCTGGCACGCTCTGGGGGAAGCTGTTCGACACCTTCACCACCTCCGAACAGTCGTGCATCCGAAACGAACTGGGTGACGAGCTGCTGGAGTCCGCACTGGAACGGCGTGCGATGTCTGAAGGCGACACGGAACAGTGGGAGGCGTCAATATTCGGCTGCCTCGCTCCGGAAACAGCCGCCGGAATATTCCTCTCTGCCCTAGTTGCGGAGATGGAGGGATTGAGCGAGGAGGGCGAAACCTGCCTGCGAGAGTTGCTGGCGGACGCCGATGTGGCTGGTATCGTTGCCGGTACCCTGCCGGACGCCAGTCCTGCCGCCGCCACTGCAGCCTTGGAGTTTACGGTCGGCCTCCTGAGCTGTGTTCCCGAACAGATGTTGCCTGGCGATGCCGGTCCCCCCGACCCACCGCAAGCGGATGAGTCTCTGCTCTGGCGCTACCCTACAGGGGAGTGGGTTGTCAATGCGCCGACCGTAGCCGACGGCGCGGTGTACTTCGGTTCCGATGACAACCACGTATACGCCCTGGACACGGAGACTGGAGAGTTGCTGTGGCGCTTTGAGACGGACGACGTCATAAGGTCGTCCCCAACCGTGGCCGGCGGGGCGGTGTACGTAGGGTCCAACGACAACCACGTGTATGCCCTGGATGCCGAGACCGGGGGGTTGCTGTGGAGTTACGACACCGGCGACTGGGCGCAGTACTCCCCTACCGTAAGTGGCGGGATGGTCTACCTCGGCGCACTGGCGGAGGGGGACCACAGGGTCCACGCTCTCGACGCAATGACCGGAGAAGTCCTGTGGTTTGCCGAAAGGCCGTATCCGTTCACCCCTGAGTTCACTCCTACGGTTGCGGGCGACAAGGTCTACGTGCCGGGCGGATTCGGCGAGTTCCATGCCCTGGACGCATCAACCGGAAAGGTGGTCTGGAGCTTCAATACCGGGATCCCCGTGGAATCCCCACCCACAGTCATCGGAGGAATCGTATACCTGACGGCCTTCAATACCGCCCAAGCCCTGGACGAGGCGACCGGGGCGCTCATCTGGAGCTACGGGACGGAGAGGTTGCCCGCGAGGGACTTCCCGGCCGCAGTCGCAGACAACGCCTACTACTTCTCGCCGGACGAACACATCTACGCCCTGGACACAGCGACGGGAGAGATCCTCTGGTCATACGAAGCGGACGAGATGATCAACACCGCGCCCGTGACTGCCGGGGGCATGGTGTACGTGGGTTCCGAATCCGGCCGGTTCTACGCCCTTGACGCCGCCACCGGCGGGCTCGTCTGGAGCCGGGAGTCGATGGCCTGGGCCTTGCAGTCACCCATGGTGGCCGACGGCGTTCTGTATGCAGAGTCCAGCGATGGACACCTACGGGCGCTGGATGCGGCAACCGGGGAAGAGCTCTGGAGGTTTCAGAAGGGCTATTTTGATGGCATCCCCTCCTACACCGTCACCGACGGCGTTATGTACGTGGGCTCCCTGGACGGCGGCGTCTACGCCTTCATCGCTCCATTAGGAACCACAACAGAGGAGAAAGTTCTGACAATCCTCTATTGGCAGGCTCCAACTCTGCCTGGACCCTACCTGTCGGGTGGCACTAAAGACTTGGATGCCGGAGCAATCACGTTGGGGCCTCTGGCTAAATACGACCCAGACGGCAACCTCGTGCCAGCGCTGGCCGCCCAAATCCCGACAATCGAGAACGGAGGCTCTTCCAAGGACCTGATGTCGATTACCTGGAAGCTGAAAGAGGGCCTGAAGTGGTCGGATGGCAGCGACATGACGGCCGAGGATGTTGTCTTCACGTGGCTCTATTGCGTGGATGAAGATACGGGATGCACGACCGAGAGCTCGTTTGACGGCATCGCCTCCGTGCTGGCCCTCGACAATCTCACCGTCCGAATCGCCTTCGACGCGCCCACACCCTACCCGTACCGGGCCTTCGTTGGCGCCGGAACGCCCATCATCAGCCGCGCGCAGTTTGCCGACTGCATCGGCGCGGCCGCCACGACCTGCGAGGCGCAGAACACCGCCCCGATGGGCACCGGCCCCTACCGCATCACCGGTTTCAAGACCAACGAAGGGGCCGTCTACGAGCGCAACCCCTTCTACCGGGGCCCGGCGCCCTATTTCGACAGGGTGGTCCTCAAGGGCGGCGGCGATGCGATTTCGGCGGCCCGCGCCGTGATGGAAAAGGGCGAAGCCGACTACGCCTGGAACACACAAGTGGAGCCGGAGATTCTTACTCGGATGGAAGCGGCTGGACTGGGCACAGTGGTCGTCGCCTTCACAAGCCTGGTGGAGCGTATCGTCGTCAATCAGACGAATCCCGACCCGGCTTTGGGCGACAATCGCTCCGAGTATCTGGATGGACAAAACCCCCACCCCTACCTGACCTTCAAGCCCATTCGCCAGGCCATGTCGCTGGCCATAGACCGGGGCCGCATAGCGGAGGACCTCTACGGCTTCGCCGCGGAGCCCACCTGCAATCTGTTGACCGGCCCGCCCATTTATGTTTCTGCGGCCAACGACGGGTGCCTGCTCCAGGACATCGAGGGCGCCAACAGGCTGCTGGACGATAACGGTGTCCTCGACACCGACGGCGACGGCGTCCGTGAATACAACGGAGTGCCCCTGCGGATCACTTACCAGACTTCGGTCAATGCTATTCGACAGGACACGCAGGCCCTCGTTCGCGGTTGGTGGCGTCAGATAGGCATCGAGACGGAGCTGGTACAGCACGATGCCAGCGTCTTTTTCGGCGGCGACCCCGTGGATGACAAGGAAGCGTCGTATCGCAGGTTCTTCGCCGACGTGCAGATGTACGCTTCCGGTTCCGGCATAGACCCGCAGCAGTCCCTATCCGGCCCCCTCCGCAAACATATCCCGACCAAGGGCAATAACTGGGCCTTGGGGAACATTGCCCGCTCGTGCAATTCGGAGTACGACAGACTCTACGCCCAGCTGGAGCAAACCCAAATCGGCCCGGAGCGGGAGGCGCTGGTAAAGCAGCTGCACGACATGGACGTGCAGGACTATTACGGGATTCCATTGGTGAACCGGGGCTTCGTTTCCGCACACCTGAACACCCTGATGGGCGTTCGGATCAACGGCTGGGACAGCGAGATGTGGAATATCGCCGAATGGCGGCGCTAAGGCTAATGAGGAGAGCCTCAGTTTGAGTCGAGGAGGAAAGCATGTCCATCCTGATTCGTGCGGCAGCGGCTTACCTTGTGTTGCTTGCGGCTGTGGTTGCCGTAAACTTTATCGTTACTCCCCTGTACCACCCGGGCGGAGACGAGCCATTCACGGTGTGGGAGATACTCAACTGGTTCATGGCGGTGGGTATGGTGATTGCTTTGGCCGCCAGCTACGTGGAAAAGCGCCGTGTCGATGGCGACGGTTCGGCGGACCTGAAGCGCTACCTGGAAGCGAACGCGGTTTTCTACGGGGCAGTTGCTGTGTTCATCCTGTTCTTCTGGAACTGGTTTAGCTCTCTGTCTCCCAACAACGAGGCCGACGGACAATTTTGGGCCGTCATCGACACCCTCATGCCCATCGTGATGGGCGTAACGGGCTGCCGCATGTGCAGACGCGGCAGCTGACCAAGGAACGCCGCGCAAGGTTTCTGGCAAAGCCCGTTGCGACCCTTGGTACGAGTTCGCAGTACAGCATGCTTAGGCCCACCACCCTGACTGAAGACAACACCGGGGCCGCCCTGAGATGCGGGAAGAGGGTGGGAGATGATTCCTGACTACATACGAGAACAAGTGCTGAACGCAAAGCCGCCCGATGGCTGCTGTGTCCCTGGGGGTTCGGTTCCCGCCGTAGCGGAAGGCCACTTCACCTTCGCTCGCGCCGCCACCGTCGGCATCAATCCGCACGGATCGTGGAACCGTAAAGACTATTTGCCCAAAGAATGCTTGACCCTGGACAGAGACGACTTGAGGTATCTTCAAAAAGTGTGTAAACAGTCAGGCGGTGTACCCTCTCTCTGAACAACACGGGCTCGAGGCCCAAGAGAGGAGATAGACCGCCCATGAGGAGGGAAAGCACTGAGAGTAGGTCGGAGTCAAGGCCGGAGTGGGAGCAGTTGGAGGATTGGGTGCGAAGCCAGGTCCAGAGGCTGATCCAGGAGTTGCTGGAGGAGGAGGTGACGGGGTTTCTGGGAAGGGCGAAGTCGGCGCTCAGATCCGACTCGGACTCAGATACCGGCTATCGGAACGGATACGGCAGAGCCCGGAGGCTTACGCTGAGTTCGGGAACGATACAGCTGAGGCGGCCGCGAGTCCGCGATACCGAGGAGCAGTTCGAGAGCCGGCTGCTGCCGCTGTTCGTCAACAGGACCAGGAAGGTTGCTGAGTTGATCCCCGAGCTGTACCTGCACGGTCTATCCGAAGGCGACTTCGATCTGGCTTTGCGGGGGCTGCTGGGAGAGGACGCACCGGTATCGGCGAGCACGGTGGCCCGGTTGAAGGATAAGTGGAACGATGAGCTTGCCCAATGGCGCAGCCGGCCCCTCGATGACCTGGAAGTGGTCTACATGTGGGTGGATGGAGTCTACGTCAAGGCTGGTCTTGAGAAGGAGAAGGCGGCGGTACTGGTGGTAATGGCGGCCCTGAGCGACGGGAGCAAGGTGGTGGTGAGCGCTGTTCCCGGATACAGGGAGTCCACAGAGAACTGGTCCGAGGTGCTCAGGGACATCAAGCGCCGGGGCTTGAGCTGCCCGAGGCTGGTGGTTGGAGACGGACACCTGGGCATCTGGGGAGCTCTGCGCAACGTCTATCCGCAGGCGAGGTTAGGTCAATAGGTGTGTAAACGACATCAGGCGGCGACCTTCTCAGCCGTTGATTCAATGGCGATTCCATCCGCATACTGTGCACCGAGATAGACGTCTTCGATCAACTCAGGGGCCTTCAGACGCCTGAAGCGCTGTTCGGCGACCATCAACATTTTCCAGATCACCGCTATCGCCCGATCGACCCTCTTGTAGCGCTTGGCGGCATCGGTCCGAAGCCTGAGGGCCGCGAAGGGTGATTCTACCGGGTTCGTCGTGCGAAGGTGCCCCCAGTACTCCTTTGGGAAGTCATAGAAGGTGACCATGCGGTCCCAGTCCCGCTCCAAGGCCTCTGAGGCCGCCTCGTAGGAATGGTCGCCGCACCACCTGGTGAACACCGTCCTGAGCCGCTCAGCCTCTGTCCGAGTCGGCGCGTAGGGGATAGTACGCAGCATGAGCTTGGCCTGGTCCTGTTGTCGCTTTGGAAGCTTGGCGAGCACGTTTACGATCTTGTGGTTCCAGCAGCGTTGCTCTGCCGCCTGCGGATAGACGTTGCGCAGAGCTCCCCAGATGCCCAGGTGTCCGTCTCCAACCACCAGCCTCGGGCAGCTCAAGCCCCGGCGCTTGATGTCCCTGAGCACCTCGGACCAGTTCTCTGTGGACTCCCTGTATCCGGGAACAGCGCTCACCACCACCTTGCTCCCGTCGCTCAGGGCCGCCATCACCACCAGTACCGCCGCCTTCTCCTTCTCAAGACCAGCCTTGACGTAGACTCCATCCACCCACATGTAGACCACTTCCAGGTCATCGAGGGGCCGGCTGCGCCATTGGGCAAGCTCATCGTTCCACTTATCCTTCAACCGGGCCACCGTGCTCGCCGATACCGGTGCGTCCTCTCCCAGCAGCCCCCGCAAAGCCAGATCGAAGTCGCCTTCGGATAGACCGTGCAGGTACAGCTCGGGGATCAACTCAGCAACCTTCCTGGTCCTGTTGACGAACAGCGGCAGCAGCCGGCTCTCGAACTGCTCCTCGGTATCGCGGACTCGCGGCCGCCTCAGCTGTATCGTTCCCGAACTCAGCGTAAGCCTCCGGGCTCTGCCGTATCCGTTCCGATAGCCGGTATCGTTGTCCGAGTCGGATCTGAGCGCCGACTTCGCCCTTCCCAGAAACGCCGTCACCTCCTCCTCCAGCAACTCCTGGATCAGCCTCTGGACCTGGCTTCGCACCCAATCCTCCAACTGCTCCCACTCCGGCCTTGACTCCGACCTACTCTCAGTGCTTTCCTTCCTCATGGGCGGTCTATCTCCTCTCTTGGGCCTCGAGCCCGTGTTGTTCAGAGAGAGGGTACACCGCCTGACTGTTTACACACTTTTTGAAGATACCTCCCGCAGGCGGCAGAGCAACGCTGCTGGAACCACAAGATCGTAAACGTGCTCGCCAAGCTTCCAAAGCGACGACAGGACCAGGCCAAGCTCATGCTGCGTACTATCCCCTACGCGCCGACTCGGACAGAGGCTGAGCGGCTCAGGACGGTGTTCACCAGGTGGTGCGGCGACCATTCCTACGAGGCGGCCTCAGAGGCCTTGGAGCGGGACTGGGACCGCATGGTCACCTTCTATGACTTCCCAAAGGAGCACTGGGGGCACCTTCGCACGACGAACCCGGTAGAATCACCCTTCGCGGCCCTCAGGCTTCGGACCGATGCCGCCAAGCGCTACAAGAGGGTCGATCGGGCGATAGCGGTGATCTGGAAAATGTTGATGGTCGCCGAACAGCGCTTCAGGCGTCTGAAGGCCCCTGAGTTGATCGAAGACGTCTATCTCGGTGCACAGTATGCGGATGGAATCGCCATTGAATCAACGGCTGAGAAGGTCGCCGCCTGATGTCGTTTACACACCTATTGACGTAACCTCGACGACTTAGACGAACAATTCCTCAACCGGGTGTGGGAGGAGAAAACGCGATACTTCGAGCGCAATACTGATCGGTACTTCACCATGTTGAAGCCGATCCTCAACGTGTGCGGAGTCACTTACGGCGGCAAATATGGCGCTGATCGACCCGACTTGGCCTGTTCTCTGGACCTGGTCCAATGGCCCACGGATCCTCTGTGGAGCAAGCTGCCAAGGAAATGGAGGTACCCTCAAAAAGTGTGTAAACGGTCAGGCGGTGTACCCTCTCTCTGAACAAGACGGGCTCAAGGCCCAAGAGAGGAGATACACCGCCTATGGGAAAGAGAAGCACTGGGAGCAGGTCGGAGTCAAGGCCGGAGTGGGAGCAGTTGGAGGATTGGGTGCGAGGCCATGTCCAGCGGATGATCCAGGAGTTGCTGGAGGAAGAGGTGACGGAGTTTCTAGGAAGGGCGAAGTCGGCCCGCAGGTCTGAGTCGGACAACGAGACCGGCTATAGGAACGGATATGGCAGACCCCGAAGGCTTACGCTGAGTTCAGGAACGATACAGCTGAGGAGGCCACGAGTCCGCAACACCGAAGAGGAGTTCGAGAGCCGGCTGCTGCCGCTGTTCGTCAACAGGACCAGGAAGGTTGCTGAGCTGATCCCCCAGTTGTACCTGCATGGCCTTTCCGAAGGTGACTTCGACCTGGCGGTGCGGGGACTGCTGGGAGAAGAGGCACCGGTATCGGCGAGCACGGTAGCCCGGTTGAAGGATAAGTGGAACGATGAGCTTGCACAATGGCGCGCTAGGCCCCTGAATGACCTGGAAGTGGTGTACATGTGGGTGGATGGAGTCTACGTCGAGGCCGGTCTTGATTGGGAGAAGGCGGCGATCCTGGTGGTGATGGCGGCCCTGAGCGACGGAAGGAAGGTGGTAGTGAGCGCGATTCCCGGATACAGGGAGTCCACAGAGAGCTGGTCCGATGTGCTCAGGGACATGAGGCGCCGCGGGCTGGAGTGCCCAAGACTGGTGATTGGAGACGGACATCTGGGCATCTGGGGAGCTCTGCGCAACGTCTATCCTCAGGCGGCAGAGCAACGCTGCTGGAACCACAAGATCCTAAACGTACTGGACAGGCTTCCAAAGCGACAGCAGGACCAGGCCAAACTCATGGTGCGTACCATCCCCTACGCCCAGACTCGGACAGAGGCTGAGCGGCTCAGGACGGAGTTTACTAGATGGTGCCGCGACCACTCCTACGAAGCGGCCTCTGTGACCCTTGAGCGGGACTGGGACCGCATGATCACCTTCTATGACTTCCCCAAGGAGCACTGGCAGCACCTTCGCACGACGAACCCGGTGGAGTCACCCTTCGCTGCGCTCAGACTTCGGACCGATGCCGCCAAGCGCTACAAGAGGGTCGATCGGGCGATAGCGGTGATCTGGAAAATGTTGATGGTCGCCGAACAGCGCTTCAGGCGTCTGAAGGCCCCTGAGTTGATCGAAGACGTCTATCTCGGCGCTCAATACGTGGATGGAATCGTCTTTGAGCCAACGGCTGAGAAGGTCGCCGCCTGATGTCGTTTACACACCTATTGACGTAACCTCAGGCAAGACCGTCGTAGAGCAGTTCGAGCGTACGTTCAAGGTGCGATTCGACAAGAGGAAGGTCGATGATCTCGGCGCTCACATCTACTGTGGGGACTTGCTGGGCAAGCGATTCATCGGCTGGAGCGCTTTCTTGTCGAATTCACGGATGAACAGATCCCAAGTAGCAGAGTTAGCGCGCCTGGTGGGCGAGGTGCGTCGCGAGGGCTGCCCTTAGCTGCTCCCGTAGGGCTGTGATACGTCGTCCTCGGTGTACGTATCCCCAAAGGTGAAGGAAGTTGACTGCGGCTTCGTCCAGAGGCTTGGCAACGAGACCCCGGGCCCATTTCGCCTCATCGCTGTCGAAGCTCTGGCGACGACAACTGCTCCCGGGGCAAACCACAAGAGATTGTCCCTACTTGTTGAGGCGCGCGCACCTAGACGCGACACAATCCAGTTCCTCACCCTGGGTGTCCAAAGACCGGTTTCTAGCGGGACCTAACGGCCGGCTGCACCCTCGACCTACTGGTTACAGTGACACCACCCACCGAAAAGTTCGCAATTGAGCCTGTCTCACAAGTCTGGGTTGGCGTTGAGTATGGGTCAGGTGTACGTTTGAAGCGACATCAAGGTGGGAGATATTGAGATGCCGCTTCGACCGATGGGCCGAGAGCAGATGTGGATGTTGCCGCCGACGCTTGACGAGTTGTTGCCGCTGGACCATCCGGCGCGGTTCGTGGCCGAGTTCGTTGACGCTTTGGACCGGGAGGACTGGGGGGAGCTTGGGGTAAAGATAGACGGGGAGGTGCTGGGAGCGCCAGCCTACCATCCACGTGCGCTGTTGAGCGTGTGGCTGTACGGCTTCATGACCGGGGTGCGCTCGTGCCGGAAGCTGGAGGCGGCCTGCCGGGACCAGATACCGTACCTGTGGCTGACCGGGTGGCAGCATCCCGACCACAATACCCTGTGGAGGTTCTACAAAGGGCATCGGCAGGCCATGCGGAAGCTGTTCGAGCGTACCGTGCGTACGGCGGTGGCCATGAAGTTGGTGGATCTGGCGGTTCAGGCGGTGGATGGTACGAAGGTGGTCGCCAACGCGTCAGTGAACAGGAGCTACGATGCCGAGGGGCTGAGAGGGCTATTGGATCGGTTGGAGCGGGCGATAACCGACCTTGAGGCACAGAACGAGGCGGGAGAAGACGCTGCCGTTGCCCGTCTGCCTCAGAAGTTGGCGGACAAGGAGGTCTTGAGAGAGCAGGTGAAGCATGCGATGGCCGATCTTGCGAGTCAAAAGCGCCACAGGCGTATCAACCTGACCGACCCGGAGGCCCGGCTGATGAAGGGCAGGCAGGGCATTGTGGCTGGCTACAACGCCCAGGCTATGGTCTCACCCATGGAGACCGATGGGGGAGCGACAAGCATGCTGGTCACAGCCGTGGACGTGGTTGATGCGGCCAATGACAATGCCCTGCTGGTGCCGATGATGGAGCAGGCTGAGGAGACTACGGGGACGAAGTCGCAGATGACATTGGCCGACGCCGGATACTTCGCCGCCAGTCACCTAGCGGAGTGCGACCGTCGAGGTCAGAAGGTGGTGGTGTCAGAGGCACGACAACGGTTCCTCGAAGACCCATATCACAAGGACAGATTCACCTATGACGAACACAGCGACAGCTTCAGGTGTCCCCAGGGACGGACGCTTGCGTTCGTTCGCATACAGCATGCGAACGGAGTCCCGTTGCGACTGTACCGGGCTGCAGGTGCTGTCTGTCAAGCATGCCCGGCCTTCAGAGCCTGTACCAGAGCCAAAGAGATTGGGCGAAGCCTGGCCATAGGGCCGCACGATGACGTGCTACGTCGCCATCGCTCCTGGATGTCCACCTCAGTAGCTCAAGAAGCTTACAGGCTGAGAAAGCAGCTGGTCGAGCCTGTCTTCGGAATCATCAAGGAGCAACAGGGGGCACGGAGGTTCCTGCTGCGCGGCCTCGTCAACGTGGCGGCCGAGTGGACCATGTTGGCCACCGCCTTCAACCTGCGTACTCTCTGTCGGGTGTGGCGCTCCAGCCCCTTCATCGGTCTATTTAATGGCCCGGAGCCTCGTCCCGTCTCCTGACCTGCAGTGATGACAGCAGCTGACCCATCGCTCCGTCGCCTGTCCTACCCGCTCAGGCCAGGGCCTTTCAACGAACCCTCCGACCTCTATCCGATCCCCCTATCCGCAATGCCCACTTCTGGGACAGGCTCAATTCAGTCTTACTAGGCCCGCTAAACTCCGAACAGCTCTACGCCTACCGCCGCTCCGACATGAGCCGCCGGCCCGAGAAGGACATCGTCTTCGCCACCGAGGAGGCCATCGGGCCGCCCGCGGACATCATCGGGGTCCTCGGTCTGGTGGAGGCCAGGGGCGTCTGGGGGCACGGCGAGACCCTCTGGGTGGCCGACGCGAACGACGGCATGCTCTACGCCTTCAGCCTGGACGCCAACGCCGACGGGACCCCCGGCCCGGACTTCGGGGCCCGCTACCCCGAAAAGGACATCGCCCTGGACCCGGCCAACGGCAGCCCTTATGGAATGGCGGGGCTGGGCGTGATCGCCTGGGTGGCGGACTCGGGCCGGGACGACCTGTTCGCCTACAACCTGGAGACCGGCGCCCGGGTTCCGGGCCGGGACATCGACCTGCACCGGCACCACATCGCGCCCACCGGGGTGTGGAGCAACGGCCACACCTTCTGGGTGGCGGACTCGAGCTCGGACAAGCTCTACGCCTACAACCACGCCGACGGCGCCCGCGACCCCGGCAACGACGTCAACCTGACGGCGCTGAGCGAGGGGAACAACAATAACCCCTGGGGCCTGTGGGCCGGCGGCGGCGAGCTGCTAGTGGTGCAGGCCAAGGCCGGCCAGGTCTTCGTCTACAACTTCCATCCCAGGCCGCCGGCGGCCCCGGCGACGCCCGGGCTGAGTCTCTCGGCGGGCCACAGCGCCACGGGCCTGTGGGGCGACGGCCCCACCCTCTGGGCGACGGATGAATCTGGCGCCACGCTGCGCGCTTACACCTGGTCCACCGACCTGCGCGACCCGGACCGGGACATCGCCCTGGCTCCGGATAACGCCCAGCCCAATGGCATCTGGGGCAACGACGAGACCCTCTGGGTGGCGGACTTCCACGCTGATAAATTCTTCGCCTACGACCGCTCCACCGGCGCCCGCGACCCGGACAAGGACATCGAGCCGCTCTTCGATTCAGCCCAAGACCAGACCCACGGGCTGACATCGGATAAATTCACTCCTTCCGGCCTTTGGGGCAGCGGCGGCACCGTCTGGGTATGGGGCGGCGCCCTCCTCACAGCGCTGCTCGCCTACGACGTGGACACCGGCGCCGTCAACGCTGGCAAGGACATCCCACGGTTTGTGGAAAATTCACACGGCAGGGGCATGTGGGGCGACGGCACGGTCCTCTGGGTGGCGGACCAGTGGGACGGCAAGCTCTACGCCTACGACATCTCCGCCCGCCGCCACGCCCCGGTCCACGACTTCGACCTGTCCGCCGCGAACGACAACCCCTGGGGCATCTGGTCCGACGGCCGCGTCCTGTGGGCGTCGCAGGCCGGTGGCCCCAATGTCCACACCTACGACTTCACGCCGCGGGCGGTCCGGGCGAGGGCCGCGTCGGTGGAGCGGACGGAGGCGACGCTGGAGGTGTCGGTCTTCCGGGGCTACCTCGCCGAGGGGCCGCTGTACCTGGCCTACCGCACCCTTCTGCCGGTGGAGGAGGAGGAGTTCCGGGTGGTGGAGGTGGAGCTGCCCGCCGACGGCAGCGAGGTCGAGTTCACCCTCACCGGCCTGACCCCCCACGCCTCCTACCAGGTGCTGGCGTCCCTGGACCGCGACTTCCCCACCGACAGGACGGAGCGGGCCCTGTTCACCACCGCCCGTGACTCTCTGCCGGCGTTCTGGGAGGGGACCATGACGGTGGGTGGCTCCGCAATCGTTCTCGTGACCCCCCGCGCCTACAGCAAAGGGGATGAGGACAATGATCCGGAAGGGTCGCTTTCCCCCCCGGACGCTACGTTCACCGTGGGAGGCGTTGAATACACCGTGGGTTCAATTGATCTCAACATCAATATCGGAAGGATGGACATTGCAATAGAACCGAATGTGCCTCCCGACACCGATTTCGTGCTGGAACTGGACGGGGACCCGTTCTCTACCAGCAATGCAAGCCTAAGTGGTGGAGATCCTAGTGGTTCAACGTTTTTGTATTGATGGGTAGAGTGACTTTAGCTTGATGCGCGCATCCTCGGTAGTGAAGCGCCAATCCACTCGTATCACATCCCGGTTGCGTTGATTCTGCCAAGCATTGACCTCGCCGCGCAGGATGTCTTGATTGGCAATCCGTCGGTCCAGGCACTGTCGAGCCAGCACACCGATCTCTATCTCCGCCATATTCAACCAACTCCCGTGTTTGGGAGTGTAGTGTATCTCCAGTCGCTCAGCTATACGCCTCGCCTCAGCAGGCTCGAATGCCTCGTATAGCGAGGACAGCTTGTGAGTGTTGAGATTGTCCATTACCAGCACGATCCGGTCTCTGTCAGGGTAGTCCTCGTCGACCAGTTCCTTTATCACATGCGCCCAGTCCACCTTCGTGCGACGCTCTCTGACCTCGACTCGGCGCCATCCGTCCAACGGTGCAAACAGCATGAACAGGCTGCTCACTCCATTGCGCTCGTATTCGTAGTCGTATGCCGCCGATAAGCCGGGCGCTGCGGGACGCGGCACTCGCGTCTCCTTGACTTGCTGTTTGCTCGTCTCATCCATGCACACCAGAACCTCATTCCCATCGTACGGCCGTTGGTAGACCTCCAGTACGTCTTCCATCGCGCACACAAACTCCGCGCTCTGACCGGGCGGGATGCACCAACTCTGCTTCAGCCACGGCTTCAGTTCGTTTTTTTTTAAGCGCCTGGCGAACCGTCTCGGTGCTAATGGTCCCGACTATCTCACACTCGACCAACTGGTCAGCCAACAGCTTCAGGGTCCAACTGGCACGCCCCTCCGGCGGTTCCCCGCAGGCCATCGCTATCAACCGTGCTTCACCTTCGCCGTCCAGTCTCTTTTGACGCCGACGCAGTTGCTTTTTGCGATTCAGCGCAGACTCGACCCCCTCCTCCACACAGCGCTTGCGTATTCGCTCGACCGTTGACTGTCCCACACCGAGCGCGCTGGTGATGTCCGCGTCCTTCATTCCCCCGTCCGAGCGTGACTCATCGCTCATCAGCAGAATGCGCGCATGGGTCTGTTTGTACGCCGCAGCCCGACCGCGTGAGACCAAGGCGTTGAGTTCCTGTTGTTCGTCGGTAGTCAGTCTGATACGGTACTTCTTGGTAGACATCATGGTTCCTCCTCGGTTCAACGTTACGATTGAACCCCCAAGAGGAACAATGACTATCATGGTATTCATTTCAATGATGTTGGACCACTAGGTACCTTTGGACTAACACCAACCTGGACTGGTTCGTTGGGGAGGAGGTTGAGGTTCGGCTGGTCCCCACCGTCAACATCTGCGACCGCACTTGGGCGGTGCGGGAGGCCATCCTGGCGGCCACCCCCAACCGGGACGACACCTGCGAGGCCGTCTCTGCCCTGGAAATGTGGGCCATCACCGAGCTGGACTTTACGGGCATATACGTCCACGACCTGAAGAACGGCGACTTCGAGGACCTGCCCGCCCTGAACAGGCTGGACCTGAGCGGCCAGCCCCTGTTCTACGGGATCTTCGACGAGGACGACCCGGACGGCTACGGCGTGGCCCACGACGTGTTCGCCCCCCTGGAGAACCTGGTCGAGCTGGACCTGAGCGGCACCGACCTGTGGCAATTGCCTCGGGGCATGTTCGACGGCCTGACCGGCCTGCGGACACTGCTCATCGCCGACAGCGGGCACAGCGACCACGGCGACGGCGGCACGTCCCCCATCCAGCACCGGCACGTCTTCAGGGACCTGGCCAACCTGCGGGTGCTGGACCTGCGGCCCGATGAGGACGACCCACTGGACGCCTCGCCCCTGACCTTCCTGCCCCTCACCAGCCTGGAGACCTATAACGGCCGACCCTACGCCCAGCCGCCGGGGATGCCGGAGAACCTGAACTACACCATCGTCTCCACGCCGGGCCAGGACGGGGCGCACACCGTCACCCTGACCTGGGACGCCCCGGCGGGGGAGAGCGGCGTCACCGGCTACCGGGTGCTGCGGAACACGGAGGACAGGCGCCCCTACAAATGCCGACAGAACGGCAGAGTCAAAACCTGCGATTACGACTACGACCGGTACGCCCATGAAATCGGCCAGACCGGCGCCGGAACCACCACCTTGGAGGACGTCGTGGTCTGGGGAGACTGGAACCACTACTACGTGGAGGCGATCACGGCTGACGGCGATAGCCTCCCGGCGGACCTGAGGGTGAACATCCCCTGACGGCCCCGCCGGGCGAACCGACGACGGGCAACAAAAAAAGCCCGCACACATGGACGAGCAGTTGAGAGTTGCGGATTCGCCCAAGCTCCGGGGCGGGCAGACGGCAGGCGCTGGCACTTCGTACTCCGTCCTGCGCCCGGATAACGGACGGCCCGGACATCGCAGTTGGAGGGAGATTGCAGCCGTCCTGCGAAAGGACCGGCGTCCATGCCGCGACAGCGCACACACCACAGCAGAAGAACCAACGTCTTCCCCGGCGACTTCGCGCAGCGCCTGGTGCGCTTCAAGGAGGAGTCGGACCTGCCGTGGGCGGAGATCGCCCGCCGCCTGGGGACCTATCCCCACACCGTAAAGCGGTGGTGGATGGAAGGGGTGCGGCCCCATTTCCGGCATCAGATGGCGCTGCTGGACCTGGCCGACGACCTGGGCCTGGGCCATCTGTTCACCGACTGAGGCGGCGCGCCGGAGAGGAGCTGCGACCGCGGGGCCTGCCGACTAACAAGCTAGTCAGTTAGTCCCCTCTGGACGGCCCGGATACGGGCTAGACCTGCTGAAACGCAAAAAAGCAACTGTGTTTAAAGTCAAGAGGAATGACTCACAGCTGCCGGAGTTATGCCTCGCCAGGGAGAGCGATGTTTGAGCATGGAGTTGAGGATGACGAGCAGTTTGCGCATACACGCGACGAGGGCCACCTTCTTCGGTTTGCCAGCCGCCAGCAGCCTCTGGTAGAAGTCGCAGATGACGGGGTTGTAGCGGGTTGCGGACAGCGTCCCCATGTAAAGGGCGCCCCGCACTCGGGAGCGCCCGCCCCAGACAGCGCGTTTGCCTCGCAGGATGCCACTGTCCCGGTTGAAGGGAGCCACGCCCACCAGGGCGGCGACCTGCCTGCGGTCCAAGGTGCCCAACTCCGGCAGGTAGGCCATTAGAGTGAGGGAGAGTTGCTCTCCCACGCCGGGAACGGTGCGCAGGAGATCATCCCTCTCCCGCCACACGGGACTCTGGCGGAGAGTCTGGCGCAGCCCCTCGTCCAGGTCGTCCAGCTCCTGCTCCAACCAGGCGATATGAGCCTCAATGCGGGGGCGGACGGCGCTGATGGCGGTACCCAGCCGGTTCTTCTCCGAGACCAGCATGGTCATCACCTGGTGTCTGCGGGCAGTCAGAGAGTTGAGAACCTGGGCCTCGGCGTCCCTCAGAGGGCGCACGGAGGGACGAATGACGTCGGCGAAGTGGGCCAGGACCGCCGCGTCCAGAGTGTCGGTCTTGGCCAGCGTCCCGGTGGCCCTGGCGAAGTCTCGAACCTGACGGGGGTTGACGACGACTACGGGCAGCGCCGCAGCTGCCAGGGCTGCCACCAAGGGCAGTTCCAGACCACCCGAAGCCTCCAGCAGGACCAGGGCGGGACTCAGATCCACCAACTGGAAGACCAGTTCCCCGATCCCGGTCTCGTCGTAGGAGACGACCCATCTCTGGCCCGTAGGCCGGACGCCGACATCCACCTTCGCCTTTGAGACATCAATGCCTACGAATCTCGCTTCCTGTTCCATCCATACCTCCTGTGTGAAGCTTTGGCCCTTCCTTGCACGATACGGGCTCGATTGGCCCAGGCAACTGTTCGGGCTCTAACCTGTGGGGGGTGCGGCGACCCTCGCTTTTTTGCGGTCTACCACGACCAGGGCCGCATCGGTCTGCCGCACCCCGATCCACCTAAGTGAAGTGATTGTCACACACCAGAACCAACATACAAGGCCGCATACATGGTTGTGCAGGGGGAGGCCATCGCTGACGTAGCGACGACCCCCCCCCGTGTGTTGCGGCCTAGCGCCCCTCGCCGACCGGCTCTTTCTCCCGCTCCTGCTCAAGGGCGAGCGCCCAATCGAACAGGGAGGCGGTTGCGGGCTCCGGCTTGCGGCTGCGGCCCTTGGGCTTGACCGGCTCCTCGGCCATGAACTCCGCCCAGGAGAACAGCGTCTGCTGCGGCTCCGGGGCCTCGTCATGGTGGCCGTTCCCGCTACCGTTGACGGTGTGACCGTTGCCCAGCACAAGCTCGACCGTAGGCCCGATGGCGTCGTGGTGACCGTTTCCGTTGACCGCAACGGCCTCCGGCTCGACTTCGACGACCTTCCAGCCGTCGTCCACCAGGAACTCCTCCGAAGCGGCCTCGGCGTCCCTGGCCTGGGCGAAGACCTCCTCCAGCGTCTCGTCCTCCTCATCCCCGATGACGATCTTGCGTGCCAGGGCCATCATCAGGTCATCGCCGTCGTCGCCGAATGCCGCCAGCCCGTCCTCCGGCAGCTCCCCCTCGACGGCCAGGGAGCTTTGCAGCTTCTTCGCCACCAGCTTGAGGGCGTCGGCCTGGAGGGTGTTCCGGTAGGACATGAACACCACTTTGACAGGGCGGGTCTGCCCGATGCGCCAGGACCGGCGCGACGCCTGCCGCGAGACGTACACACTGTAATCTGTCTCGTACCAAATCAAGGTCGGGAAGTCGATGAGGTCGAGGCCCGTCTGCACCAGCCTGGGGTGGCATATCATCACGTCTATGCCCTGCTTCACCCTGTCCGCCACCCACGCCTCACGGCGTTCAGGGGCCACCGCCTCGGCCTTCATCACCGCCACCCTGAAGCCGTGCCGGGTCAGGATGTCGTCCATCCGCTCGGTGATGTCCCTGGTGCCCGTGTGAGTGGCGTAGACCAGCACCCGGCGGCCCGCCATACGCTCGGCGGCCACCAGGTCCACCAACGCCTTCTCCTTCGGGTAGAGACGCTCCTCGGACAGGGGCGGGACCTGGACGATGATCTCTCCGCTCCTGGGGTCGAAGACCGTCTCACCCCTGGTGCAGCCGTCGGGGTAGGCCAGAAGGGTTTGCAGGTAGGTCGCCAGCAACCGCTTGGAACCGGCCTTCAGAGCCTCGGCCAGCTCCTTTCTAAGCTCTTCGTACACGGTATCGTAGGCGCTGCGCTGGGAGTATCCCGTCGCGTCCGCCTCCGAGTCCATCGAAGAGAGCATCACCTGCTCCTCGTAGGGCGGCAGGCCGGATGCCACGTCCGCCAGTCTGAGGAAGACGGTGTTGGCGATGATGTGGAAGAGGGCCGAGGGCACGAGGCCGGGCCTCTCCCGCACCACCTTGCGGTACTTGCGGCGCCTGCTGAACCTCCCGTCCTCCACCGAGTCGTCGTCCGGCTTTCCGATGCTGTGCTCCTCGAAGCCGTACCGCTGTATCCAGCGGTGCTCGTCGGAGCGTCCGAAGTCCGTCCTGATCTCCGGGGAGAACCGGCAGAGCAGGTGGAAGAGCGTGCTCGAATAGCCTCCCATCAGAGTCCCGGACAGGCTGAGGGACTTGCCGCAGGCGTCGGCGAGGACTCCGGCGGCGATGCCCTGGGCCGAGCCGCGCCCCTTGTACTCGTGGACCTCATCCCCGACCAGCAGGTCGAAGAAGCCCCTCATCCTGTGCTTCACGTAGTCGGCCAACGGGTAGCGGGCCGGGCCGGACCTGTCGGCCTGCCAGAGGGGGGAGCCGCAGCCGGCGCAGGTGCGCTTGCGGCGGTTCAGGTCCTCGTCGGTCAGTGGCACGCCGTCCTTGTCCACTACCCGCGCGGTGCAGCCGGGGCAGCAGGGGACCCTGAAGGGCTCCCCCGTCTCCTCGTCCCGCACCAGCCTGCCCCTGGAGACGGCCCACCGCTCGATGACGGCGGCCTTCCAGCGGTAGGACAGCTTGGCCTTCTCTCTGGACATCACCGCGAATAGCGGACCGGAGCCTATGGAGAAGCGCAGCCTCTCCAGGTCGGTGATGGACTTGACGATGACGGCGCGGGCGCCGGGCACCGTCATCCCCACCTCCCGCTTCCACTTGGGCACCAGGTGGGGCGGCCCAAGCACCAGGATGCGCTTGAAGCCCGCCATATATGCGGCGGCGGCGGCGATGAAGGTCTTTCCGGTGCCCATCTCCCCGACGACGGTTGTGCCCCGGTGGGCTTCGAGGGAGAGGGCCGCGCCCCTGATGGCGTCGGCCTGCGCCCCCAGGGGAGTGCGGAGCAGCCTGGGGAGCGTCCCGCCGTTCTCCGAGGGCCGGTAGAGCGGCGGGTAGGACTCAACCACCCGCTGCGAGATAGCCTCCTTGTAGGTGTCTATGAAGTCTCCGAGGTTCATGTCGTGTCGTCCTCCTTTTCGTGGTTGTTAGAGGACGACGCCGGAACCCGGACTGCGCCGCCCCAGCGGGGGCGGTCGGGTTCCGGCAACGCCCCCAGGCGATTGCTCGAACGTGCGAGCCCCCGCAGGTGGCGGGACTCGTGGTGCGGGACGCGCTCACGCGGCCCCCATCTCCGGCTGCGTCAACATGGCGGAGTAGCCTCTCTCGACCACGTGCGTCACCGAGACCCGGCCCGCGCCGTCGTACCCTGCGCGGTAGGCGAACTCGGCCTTCGCGCCCCAGGGGACATGGCCGCCAACTCGAACAGCGCCGCCTCCAGCCTTACTGCCACGCCCAGGCCCACCAGCGCCCCGCACCACCATCCCGCTCCGCTCGCCCTTCCGCCAGCCCAGCACCTTCACCTCGGCGGGCATGACCCGCTCCGCCTTCGTCGGCTGGAACAGGACGCCGTGCAGCCTCTTCAGAACGTCCGGCGACAGGTTGTTCCTGCCGTTCATGATCTGGGAGAGATTGGAGGAGCTGATGCCGGCGCGCCGGGCGACCTCGTTCTGGCTGAAGCCGTGGGCGTTCATCCGGTCCCACACGGCCTCCCGGTCGATGCAGGCTGGCTGCGCGGGAGCGACCTTCGCCGGAGCCTCCAGCGCCGACTCGACCCGCGCCTGGACCTTCACGCCCATGTTGCTGTGACCGCGCGCCACCTGCGACATGTAGCTGTAGGACACCCCCACGCGGTCAGCCAGGTCCCGCAAGCTCAGGCCCAGCTCCCTGGCCCGCTCCCGGATGTAGCTGCTCTCCCCGCTCACCACGCATCCCTGGCGGTTGGCGCACTGTGCGGGCGCGACCTTCGCCGGGGCCTGCAACGCCGACTCGACCCGCGCCTGGACCTTCACGCCCATGTTGCTGTGACCGCGCGCCACCTGCGACATGTATCCGTAGGACACCCCAACCCGGTCAGCCAGGTCCTGCATGCTCATGCCCATCACGCGGGCGCGCTCCCGGATGAAGCTGCTCTCCCCGTGGACCACGCCGCCCTGGCGGTAGACGATCCCCTGTCCGGGGACCTCTCCCAGCACCGCCGCGGCCTTCTCCCGCATCTTCGGGGTCCACGGCCTGCGCCCGTTCGCAATCTGCGACAGGTAGCTCGCGGACACGCCCATCCTGGCCGCAAGCTCCTTCATGGTGAGCCCGCGCCGCCTGGCCGCAGCCCTGAGCTCGGTATCGGTCCCCGCATCAGGTGCGGGGCAGGCTCTGTCAATGCTCGTAGTCGTCATGTCGCTTCCTCCTGTAATGAAGAAGCGGGACCGCCCCCTTGTCGGAGACAGTCCCGCTCGAATCCGTGTCCCGATGGTCGGGACTGTCTCCTTGGGTGGCGTTGTTGCCGTGGCGAATGGCCGGTGCGGCATCCCCCGGAATCAAGTCCGGGGCGGCCTCTGCGGAAGGCCGTGTGCGGGGCAAGCCACCGGAATCAAGTCCGGGGCAGGCTCCGTCGTGGGGTTGGGGGAAGAGGGATGGAAGCCCGCAGGGGGAGCGGGCGGAGGAGGCAACGACCCCAGTGCGGGGTGCTGCCTGGTGGAACGGAGCGCCCGTTCAAGCAGGCGCAGGAAGGCGGCGACCCGGGGTCCAAGCAGAGCATTGAAGCGCCCCGTTTGCCTTACGGGTCGTCAACCGTTGCTTGCGCTACGACAGCGCCAGGCCACTCTCCGGTCAGAGCCGAGGGCAAGCCTTCGCCAAGGGCCTCAGCCCCCGCAGGCTGCGCCGGGAGACCAACTTGCCGGGCCGCCAGCGCATCCCCAGGACCGCCGCATCCTCCAGCGTCCCGCCGTCTCCGGTGGGCACCAGGGCGGCAGCCCTGCCCGTGCCCTGGCTGTAGACCACAGCCTCCTGGTCGCCGAACCGCCGCCTCACCAGGTCCGTCCACTCGGCGTAGGCCCACCGAGCCTGATGCGGCTCAGCCTTCGTCGTGTCCATGCCGGCGAGGACCGCCAGCGCACCTTCGACGTCACCCGTCTGCCTGAGCCGCCGCGCCTCGTGGACGCTCTTGGCCACGCTCGGTGTCTCCGTCGCCGGTGCCGGCTCCGGCTGCTCCGAGAACAGCGCCGCCATGAGCCGGTCGACCAGCTCTTCGAGGCTGCGCCGGGGCTTTTCCACCGTCGCCATCGTCCGATTGCCAGTTGCCAATGTTGCCGTTGTCATCACGACCTCCTTGCATCTTGGTTTTGGATTGCGCCCTTGCGTGTTGGGATGGGTATGAGAGAGCAAGCGGCTCCTCTTGTCAGCGTCTGAACCTCTGCACCGTGCTCCGCGCGAGGAACTGCCGAAGGAGCAGCGCGCCGATGCCCAGCCCGACGAGGTTCAGCGCGAAGACCTCCACGTCGCCGGTGATGAGCGGCGCCACAACGACCAGAGCGACCACTCCGGCCACAACGACCCGCTTGCGCTTCCACCACGGCCGCTTCTCAGGGGCCTTGTCAACGTCCGCGCTCACAAGCTCGAAGGCCGTCCACATGGGCAGCCCAATGGCAGCCTCCAGGTGGGTCAGCACCACGCCGCGAGAGCAGCCCCCGGTGTGGCAGCGAACGTCGAGGCCCTCGCCGTCCGGTCTCTGCCTGAACGCCAGCCCGTCCGACCTGCCGCCGTGACAGATCGCTGTCGTCGTCCAGAACCAGCCACGCTCGAAGCTCACCCGGTGCGGAAGCAGGTCTGCGACCCTCCTTGCGCTCGGTCCCGTGTACTACTCCGTCATGTCCATACCGCCTTCGCCGTTGCCGTCCGTCCGTTCAGTAGCCATACCGTCGTTACCTCCTTTGCTGGTGTTGAATCCGTGACTCCGTGTTGCCGTTCCGACGACGCCCGCAGTCCGACGAAGAATCGAACGGGGGGAGACGGAGCGGGGTTGAAGAAGACGCAGCTCGGCCCAGAGTCAACTCAGAGGAACGGATTCAGAGGGAGCTGCTATGAAGTGGGGGAGAACCGACCGGCCTGCAGAGCAACCACAGGACGGCCCGGTGAGAGACGCAGCGAGACCCGGGAGCTAGATCGGCAACGTCCTGGGAAGCTGCGCGAAGGGGAACCGGCCAGCCAGCTTGCAATGGCAGACCGGCGCGTGGTGAAGCTGCGACCAGTTCCACAGGAACCATGCCGCAGACGTGAGGAACCGGCCAGGGCGCAGGGCGCACTCCGACCAGGGTGTCCGAGGGGCCGAAGCGAGAGACGCTCCAACCGCTGCGACTGTGTCC
This sequence comes from Dehalococcoidia bacterium, assembly GCA_963665215.2. GTDB lineage: Bacteria > Chloroflexota > Dehalococcoidia > Lucifugimonadales > CAUZJF01. Next base: position 795,042 of record CAXXWW010000017.1, on the reverse strand, counting down.
TCCGGGGCGACCGTTGGGAGAGCAAGGCTCAATCCTTCCGTTTCGACCCCTGGGCGGCTGTTCGGAGAGCAAGGCTCGATCCTATGCAGCCGGTCCCGGATTCGGGGGACGGGAATCCTCCAGGTTTCTAGGCACGAAACGCTGGAAAAGCCAGAAACTGCCTCAATTATCGCCCGAACAACCGAGCGAATGGAAGGCTTCGGAGGGGGTTTTGGGCCAACTCGACCCAGATCACTCGCGCCGAGTTAGCTCCCATTTCGCTGCGAGGCAGCAGCAGCCGAAAACCGGCCCCGGAGCCGTCTCCGGGGCCTACTTCCGCCACAGCCACAGGGTGAGGACCCGGCGCACCCAGCGCAGCAGCTTTCGCTTCCGCAACGCCACCCGTGTGTCGGCCAGCGCCTCCCAGCGGTGGGTGGTCTGGCCCTTGCGCCCGAAGCCCCGCAACGGCTGCTTCTCAGGCGGCAGCGTCAACCCGTGATCCTCCAGCATCGCCAGCTCCAGCACCAGAAGCCGCTCCTCCGTCGTGAGCCACGACAGACTCTTCCCTTGATGTGGGTGGTCGGCCCGCAGCCTGCGCCACTCCTCGACCAGGGGCCACGCGTCTCCGTAGACCTCCGGGTCGTCGTCGGCAGCCTCCTCGGTCACGACCTGCGGGTCCAGACGCCGCTCGGTGAAAGGCTTCTTCGGGCGCAACCCCGCCACCGGAGGGGCGGCCCTGGTCTCCGACCGGCCCGCCCCGGCGTCGGGCTTCCCGTCCTGCGCCTGGCCCTGGCCCTGAGACTCGGCGTTGCCAGCAACCGCAGCCCGAATCTCGCCGAGGCCGTCTCGCAGCTCCTTCGCCAGCGCCTCCACGCCGCCCTCCAACGCATCAACACGCTCCCGCAGCCGGGCCACTTCGGGGTCGTCGCCCGTCCCCAGCAGCCGCTCCAGCGCATCGCCCATGCGCCCCGTGATCTCGCCCGACTCCTCGGCCCTGACCACCGTGCGGTAGGCCACGCCCAGCAGCTCCGCCGCCTCGACGCGGCCCTCCTCCCGCACCAGCTCCCGCAGGAACCCGGTGAGCCTGAGCCTCCGCAGCTTCTCCGCATCCACGTCTCCGCTGCTGCTCGCCAGCGTCTCTTCGTCCACGCCGTCATCAGCCTGCGGCTCGTTCACCTGCGCCTCGTTCATGGTCGAACCTCCTCGCTCTCATCTCCTGTAGGGGGCTGTCCTGTAGGGGGTATCCCACCCCTCGATAAGGCCCCGCTCCCCCAATTGCTCGCTCCGATTTAGCAGGGCTTCGCTCCGTCGCCCCGCTCTGCCCGCTTGACTTTCGTCAATTTCCGCCCCCAGACGTTGAACCACCCCTTACCTCGAAGTGCTCGCAACCACGGCTGCGCCCCACCCCATTCCCTCCTGTTTCAGGTAGGAACCCGCCCCCCAATTGACATTCGTCAACCGACGCAAATCCCTGTACACGGGTAAAACATCGAAACCGGCCTCAGATGCGGCTCAGGTCGGCCTCAGACGGGAACTCGACGGCCCCGGAAAACTGCTCGCTGCAATGTGGCTGCCTCGGCCCGCGCCACGACTCCCCCTGGGAGCTTTGGCTCCAAATCCGTGGAACCAGCCCTTACGCGAAGCCCTTTGCTCGTCCCGGATGTCCCGGCCCCAAACTGCTTGCTCCGATGTATCAGACTTCCCGGCCCCCCTGGCAACAGCGACGCCCATGACCAGGATGCGGCTTGCTCACCAGCGCCTTCCTCTGTTCACGGGCATGACACCGCCAATGCCCCAGCGCTCCCCATGCCGCCAATGGAAGACATCCATGACCGCCTTGCCGCCTGCCAGCCCTCGCCTCGAAGCCGACGGCGCCGGGTCCCGGCACAGCCACCAGCTCGATGCCGAGTGCCAGCACTCTGGGTCTCGCACCCCCACAGCCTGTAGGGGGGGTCAGCCTGCCTCACGCGGCCTGAACGGGCCTCCGAACTGCTTGCTCCGATGCGGCCGCGCTGCGACCGCCACCGGCCCCGATCACCCCGTTCTCCGTGTGACTTCCCTTTTGGGAACTGCTGCCACTTTTCCGGAACCAACCCTTTCGCCAAAGTGCTCGCAGGATTGGCTCCACTTCCCTTCTTTCCCGCCTGTTTCACGTTCAAAACGACCCCCGACTTCCCTTTTGGGAACTGACGCAAATCCCTGTACACGGGTACGACACCACATCCGGCTCCCGGAGCGGCATTTGACGGCTTCAGACGGCCCCTGGACGACCTGCACAGCCCCGGACGGCCCCCGGGGGGGGGGGGGGGGGGGGGGGGGGGGGGGGGATGATCACTTGCCTTCACGTAGCTGGAATGTGGCTGCAACTTGGCTGCGGCCAACCGCTGGCCGACTTCCCTTTCGGGAATTCTCGCCGGAACCGGCTCTTTTGCGAGGGACCTCGCTCCTCACGTAGTCCTGGCCTGAAATTGCTTGCTCCCATGCAGCTTCAATGTCGCAGGCCCAGGACCGGCTTCCGGCCCGATTCTCGCCCGCGCTCCCTTGACGGCAGGGCTGCGGGTGGGAGATGATAAGAGTAAGACGCTGTGCTATAATAACAGGCGAGAGAAGCACGCCATGCCCACCAAGCCCAGGAACACGGACACCATCACCTTCTCCCTACCGCCGGAGATGGCCCAGCAGCTGCGGCAGGTGGTCAAGGAGGAGGACCGCACCGTGAGCGAGCTGCTCCGCGAGGCCATCCGCCTCTTCATGGAGGAGCGGGAGTGGCGCAGACGGGAGCGGCTGGAACGGCTGCGCTCCCGCCGGACTACAGAGCAGGAAGACACAAGGAGGACAGACCAATGACAGAGCGATTTGATCTCACGCCAGCGGCCCTCTACGCCAGGGTGTCCAGCGACCGCCAGGACGTGGACCTGTCCATCGCCGCCCAGCTAAGGGCGCTCCGGGACTACGCCGAGAAGCACGACTACCTGGTCGCCCGCGAGTACGTGGACGAGGCCGAGAGCGGAAGAATCGCCGACCGGCCCGAGTTCCAGAAGATGCTGAACGAGGCCACCAAGCCCGAGGCCCCCTTCAAGGAGATTCTCGTCTGGAAATTCTCCCGATTCACCCGCAAGCGCGAGCACGCCGTCGCCTTCAAGTCCATGCTGAGACGCAGAGGAGTCCGCGTCGTCTCCATCACCGAGCAGGCCGACGACACCCCCACGGGCAAGCTCCTGGAGGCCATCATCGAGAGCGTGGACGAATTTTACTCGGAAAATCTTGCGCAAGAGGTTGTCCGGGGGATGCGGGAGGCCGCTTTGCGCGGCTTCTGGATGACCACCTATGCCCCCTACGGCTACCGGAGGGTCTACGTCCAGGATGGGGCCGCGAAGCGCCCCAAGCTTGAGCTCGAATCCGCCCGCCGACGCCGTGGTCCGGCGCGTCTTCGACATGGTGCTACAGGGCAAGAGCATCCTCGACGTGACCAAGACCCTCAACGCCGAGGGCATCCCCACCACCAACGGCAAGAAGTGGCTCAAGACCACCATCCACACCATGCTCTCCAACGAGGCGTATACGGGAGCCGTGGTCTGGGGAATCAAGGCCAAGGACAAGGCCGAGCCGGTGCGGGTGGAGGAGGCACACCCCGCCATCGTCTCCAAGCGGGACTTCCAGAAGGCCAGGAGGTTGCTCGGGTCCCGCGCCCCGAAGAAGGTGAACCCCCGCCGCGCTTCCAGCCCCTACCTGCTCAGCGGCATCGCCAAGTGCGAGACCTGCGGCAAGGCCATGACCGCAGCCGAGGCCAAGAGCGGCAAGTACACCTACTACATCTGCCACTCCCTCCTCAAGCGCGGCAAGGGCGCCTGCAAGACCCCCAGGCTCAACGCCAAGAATTTCGAGAAGCTCATCGTCAACGAGATCAGGGAGAACGTTCTCACCGAGTCCAACATCAGAGACCTGGTGAAGCTGCTGGACGAGGAGATGGACGGGGTGGCCCGCGACCAGCGAGAGCGGCTTCAGAACATCGAGGAGGAGCTTGAGGACGTGAAGAAGCGGCTGGGCCGCATCTGGAACCACATCGAGACGACCGACACCGAGATGGCCGACGCCTCAGACCGCATCAGGGAGCACCGGGAGCGCAAGGAGAAGCTGGAGATCGCCGCAGAGGAGGCGAGGGCGCTGCTGAAAGAGAGGCGGCAGTTCCTCGACAGCGCCGACACCATCGCCACCTTCGCCGAGGAGATGAGCGAGTTCCTCAAGACCAGCGAGTTGACCGAGACCAAAGCCTTCGTCGGCTCCTTCGTCAAGGAGGTCGTGGTCAAGCCCGGCAGGGCCGCCATCGTCTACTCCATACCCACACCGGAGGATTCTCCCATAGGGGGAGCGGACGCCGCAGAGATCGCCCTGAACGGGCGAGTTATGAATTCGGTACGTCATGGTGGGCTATCGAAGACTTCCCATGCCTCGAAGACAGAACCAGCACCCCCTGGCGTCCAGACGGCCTGTGCTCAGGGCGCGGTCAATGGCTTCCTGTTCTGTTCCGAACGGGCCGTGCCACCGATTGTCGGGAAGACGCGAGCCCTTCACTCCCTTGCCATCGTTGCAGCGGTTGCACGTCGCCCTGTGGACACGCGCCCTGTTGGTGGGACCGTCCTCATACACCTAGTACCACTTCGTGGGCCTGCGGAGACTGTACTACGAACTTTTCGGTGGGAGGTTGCGTTGTAGCTGGTAGGGGGTGTGTTCCCCGCCGGCCCACGAGCAATAGCATCTTGCCACCCAAGGTGGAGAATGAGGTTGTGTCGCGTCCTGTTCCCCGGGAATCATCCCCCTCCCGGGCTGGGCGAACCTGCGGACATTACCTGCGGGCGGAGGACGTGACGCTTCAGGGTCCCGCTGCCTTATTGATCGACCAGCTTGGGTTGCCGTCCGTAGCCGAGTTATCGGTCAAGCGGGTCTGGCCGGAGCCGTCCGCGTTCATCACGTAGATCTTTGCTGGCTGTCTCGCTCGTGATTATTCTACCATAGGCTCTTTGCTGACGACCTCGACCAGCCGGTACTGTCCTTTCTTCATGACTACCCTCAATCTGTACACGTATCCTTCCTCGTATTCGAACCCCTCGACCTTGCGGTAGGTAAGAAAGCCGTTTATCACTAGCGACTCCCTCGTTTCCGGTCCAACGGTCACCAGCATATCTTCGCGTATCTCTTTGGTGACGACACGACGAGGCGATGGGCTATGTTTGGTCAGCCACAGGTAGATGGCTACAGAGAGGGCTATGCAACTGAGGACGATTGCCAACATCAACAGTGCTGTATCCATTATGTTTCCTACGTCAAACGGCCCCAGCGATTAAACTGGAGCCGCGAGGTTAAGACCGACCGCTGGCACTACTGATAGGTACAGAGGACCTCAAGGGTGGGACTGACGTTGTAGCCGTACGTGGTGTCCCCATTCGCCACGTCAACTCGGCGTTGAGCCTACCGTAGTATTTCGACGTGGTGTTGGGAGTACACGGCCCGTCAGCGCTCACTTCTGCATAGATGGTCTCGGGGTAGATTTTCCACCCGGAGTCGCCGATTTTGTCCCATGAGCAGAAAATCCAAAAGCAACTCTGCTTCCACAACGTCATGCGAACGCTAATGACGTTCATGAGTTGGTCGCAGTTGACTTCGCCTTCCACGTTGATCTTGTCCGCTTCCGGATACGCGTGGTGTGAGTAGTGCGGGTGGTCTAAATCGATATAGCAAGTCCAGACCACAGAGCTTGCTTGCCCGTCTTCGACGGTGTGTGTGACAACTCTACGTGGGCTCATCCTCAGGTTCTACTGAGTCAGGCCCCTCTGCACTCACCACTCCCCCAAAGAGGAACGCCGCCGCGACCATGACCAGCACGCCAATGGCTTTGAGTCTTAGCATCGTCCGCCTCCTTCTTGCGGGTGCACCCTACTCTCGCCTATAGAAACCGGCTTGTCAATGGACTGCGCCCACCCGGTAGCGTAACCTTAAGTGTGTAAGAGCTCCCGTGGTTTCTAATAGACACAAAAAACTGCGGTACTCGTGGACAGAGTAGCTGCTGAGAGGTTCATTTCCTGAGGTCCCAACCGAAATCGCCAAGACGGGCCAGCAAACGAGCAAAGCGAAGGGGCCACAGGGATTGCACCCTGTGGCCCCTTCGCCATGGCTTGAATTCTATCCTCCTCTTGGAATTACCGTAGGAGGCGGCTCCTCTAGTGTGGTAGTTGTACTTGTACTAATGGCAGGCAGAACCGCAATAGTCGTTACCGCCAAGAACACTCCCGCCACAACCGCTACGATACCGAGCACGTGACGTACTCCCCCGTACTTTCTTCTCAACACCGTAATCCCTACGATTAGCAGTATTGCAGAAGGCGGTGTCATCATGAGAAGCCAAACCCATGCGGCCATTGCTTAATCCTAAGAGCCCCACGCCTGGCTTTGGCCATCTCCATACTGGCGTTTATGTATGTCTGGGTATTGGTGCTGAACGCACCCAATGCCCCATGGACCGAAGCATAACTTGAATTCGCCTTCTGCCGAATCAATGTGGACCCAGTCACCTTGCCCACCCGTCTCTCTCTCGTACGTGGTCCCTTCATATGACCAGAAGGGAGCGTAAACATCACCATCCGTAGTGAAGTGAGGATCGTTTGTGATCTCTGTCCCGTTCCAACACCATTGAGTCTGGGTGCTAAACTTCGATAAAGTCTGCCCCCATATGTTCTCGCCTCTAAACACTGTATGAGTTTGTTCCACACCCACTCGACGCACTCGTCGCCAACGTACTCGGCGATGTGTCCTCCCGCTCGATCGACGCCACCTTGAGGTACCTGTCGACTGCCGCTCTTTCCTCGGGAGACAACTGGGAGTACTCTGCGTACGGGTCCGCTGAATCCTCCAAGTTCCTTATCAACTGCTCTACTACAACAAGATCGTCGGGTGGTGGAGCTGGGGGATACCGCAATCGAACCTATTATATCTGGCTTTGGTGGCTTGCTACCACCATTCTACCACCAACGCTGGCCTAATCACCATCCAGGATGCCCCCTTCCCTCTTGACACCATAAGAATCACCTGATATCATATGGACATTCTACAGAATGGAGGCGAGAGAATGAAGAAAGCGTTTTCGGTAAGGCTGGACCCTGAGGACATGGCAAAGTTGGAGGTGCTTCGACACGGCAGCTCACGCGAACAGTGGGTCCGTGACATGATTCGGGCCTCGGCGCGGCGTCAAGAGCCCATCCTTGAGGCCGCCATTAACGGCTTTATTCAAGCGGGAAGCGCGCCGGTAGCCGATGGATACACGGCACAGGCGGCGGAGTACAAGCGGCTCATAGCTGAGTACGAGGCGGACCTTGCCATCCTACGAAGGGCGGGCTAATGCGGTGGGGCAAAGAGAAAACACCCTGGGGAGCGTTTTAGATGCTGCCACGCAACCAATTCGACCCAGGGCGTTTTCCAAGCGGTAACGGAGGTTACCGAAGACCATGATAGCAAACGACGAAACTCTGGTCAAGCCTCAGTGGTACAATTGCGATGTTTGCGGTGGAGAATGGCTGTCCAGCACGCCGCCTGACGCTGGACAAAAGCTATACGAGCTCCACGGGTGCTTTAAGGGGAGGCGTAAGGCGCAGCAAGACGCGATCACCTGTAAGCACTGCGGTAGAGTTACAGGCCCTTCCCAATGTGGCTGTCCAGAGGACATCGCGCAGTGCAAGGCCGACGCCGAGGCCTCTGACAAGAAGAATAAGGAAGACAACGCTCGGTACAAGCTGAACGAAGCCCGCTTTGAAAAGGAACGCGCCGACGAGCAACGCAAAGAGAACGAGCGCTTCCAAAAGGACTTTAAGGAGACTATCGCAGCAGGGCGTAAGGAAGTCCGGCGCGATGAACTCGACACCGAATTGCGAGATCGTGACCAAGCCCTCAAGGGCAGGGAGCTATCGCGGAGGGAGCGCCGCCAAGACGGTTACGACGACGACGCCGAGGGCGGCCAGGTTGAAGGCGGGGAGCCGTTGGAGGCCTTCGTGGGCAAGATGGCGGAGGCCGACGACACACCTCCATCTGCTCTCCTTCGACGTAGCGATGGGGAGATTCTCTTTTACGATGGCAAGATCAATTGGGTTTTTGGCGAGCCTGGGAGCGGGAAAAGCTGGCTTGCGCTCTACGTCGTGCTGGAGAGTATTCTAAGAGGACAACGCACCGTCTTTTGGGACTTCGAGATGAGCCCCGGCCAGACTAAGGCCCGCTGTCAGGCGTTGGGTCTGGACCTGGTGGAGGCCGAAAGAGCGGGCGACTTCCTCTACCTAAAGCCTTATGCTGAACAATCCGCACTCGCCATGTCCCAACTCCAGGAATGGCAGCAGGGGAGTGAAGGGCCAGCGCTAGTGGTCATTGACGCCGCCGCTTCGAGCGGTGCGCCAAGCGATGGTAGCGACGTAGAACCCTGGTTAAGGACGTTCGTCAATCCCTTTGCTGATGAGGGCCACACGCTCTTAGTCCTTGATCACGTCGCAAAAAAACGTCTGGGCAGACCAGACGGGCCTATTGGGTCTGCCAGGAAGCTGCAAGCCGTAACTGGTGCCGCGCTCGACCTATCCGGCATCGCGTGGACTCAGAAGAAGGACGGCGTTGTGAAGCTGGTCCTCCATAAAGACCGATACGGCGCGTTGCCTGCCTCACGCCGTAACCCGTTGCCCGCATCTATGGACGTCACGTAGACGGCACCCTAACCCTCAGCATCGAGCCACCAGAGGCCGAGGACAACATAGAAGAGGCGTACATACCCACCTTACGCGCCCTGAAGAACGCTGGACCGGACGGGGTACAGGGGCAAAAGGCCATGCGCGATCTGGTAGTAGGACGGGGTAGCCAACGGGATAAGACGATAGGTGATTTGGTGGAGCTTGGCTTCATATTGAAGACACGAGCTAAGAAAGTCCACTACTCAATCACCGCCTTGGGACTCGAAGAATTGGGGGCTTCTGAGGATGAGGGATAGTTCACCGTTTTATGTAAAGTCGTGCACCATTCGTGAACCCGTCAATCGGGTGAGTAAGACGCAATTCGTATCTGAAAAGGCCAAACGGTGCACCATTTTAGCGTTAGAGTTCACGAAGAGTTCACCGTTTCCCATCAACAACCTGCTCGTGCACTCGGTGCACCCACCCTATAGGAGGGTGCACCGTAGCAGGGTGTGGGCCAAGGAGTGGTCTAATCCATGCTGGGCGTTGAATGGTATACTATAGCGCGTACCAAACCGGAGGAACGGAGGGACGGAATGGCAAAGCCACAAGAGGGGCTCAGGGACCACTTCGCAGGACTGGCGATGGCGGCGTTGATCACCAGTCGCGACTGCAACCTCACGCCCGACTTTATCGCCAAACAGTCCTATGAGTACGCCGACGCCATGCTGAAAGAATCCGAAAGCAATCAGCCCCCCAAGAAAGAGATCCGGTACAGCATCCCTTGAATCAGTGCCGCGTAGCCTGGGTCGGGTGTGTGAGGGGTGCCGCCATGAATCCTGATGTGGTCGCCTCTACAGAGGGTCAAGGTGTTGGAGAGATCATAGGGCTTGCCCCCGTCTTCGAGGGGCTTGATGTGGTGGACTTCGAGGATGCCCGCTTTGCCGCATTTCTGGCAACGCCAACGGTCACGGTCGAGCGCGGCCATCCTCACTCCTGCCCAGCGTCGCCGGTTGAGCTTCGCCCAATGCCGACTACCCGACGACGGCATGGGTAGGGCTCCCGTTTCGGTCCGGCCTCGCCCGCCCACGCTGGCCGACTGAAACTGCCAGGATGCACGCGGCAACGGCATCGTCCCGCGCCCGCTCCCTCCGTCCGCCCTCTCCGCCCTCTCCGCCCTTCGCCAGCTTCGCGTTGCCAGCCGGATCCGAAACAGTCCTCGCCTCCGCCATGCTGGACCGGAGCAGCAGAGACTTGACCGGCGTCACGTTGCCATCCAGCGCCGCCCGCCTGAAGGCCCTGACGTCCTCGGCACCATCCCGATACCCCATGCCGCGCTCGACTAGCTGCGTCGTCTTTGGGAAGTGGACGGCCTCCAGGTGGGGCCGTAGCTCGACAATCCGATACCTGTCACTCACCACGGCGACAGGTGTACCCCAACGGGCAAGCGCGGCCTCCAACAAGGCCGGTATGTCCGTTGTCCGCTGGCCCATAACCATCAGCTCACCCCTACGGGCGCACTCGGTGTAGAGCGGCCCCACGCCATCGAATAGTCCCCGCTCCACAAGGTCCGGGATGGCAGGGAACACCGCGAAGGCGTCAAGCCTGCCCGTGTGCGGCCAGTAGGCGGCGGCGGCTGACTGTGCAAAACTTCCCCCAAGGTCCAAACCCAAAATGAAGCGACCAGCCGGCAGAGCATCGCCCTCGGCTCGCGCCCACGTGTCCGCCGGCAGCAGCAGGGACTCGGCCACGTCCGAGGTTCCCATGTTGAGACGCAGCGCCTTGAATGAGGCCAGTCGGGAGCCGTCAGCCTTCGCCCGTTTCGCCTCAATGCGGATGACCTTCTCCAGGTCGGGAAAGTGTGGGAGCCCAGGGTTCCCACGTAACCACGTCCTCCGCTGGAATGGTGGGTCATCTGGTCGTGCTGCGTGGACCTGAGCATACCCGACGCCGCCACCTAGTGCCTTGGCGAAGGGGTGCGTCTCACTAGCTGGACGGGTGCCGATCCAGAGGAGGCGCGAATCCGGGATTTTGCCCCTGGATGTTTCGAGCGCCGATATCATGGCGTCAAGCTGGTTGCTAGGCCACTGTGCCACTTCGTCGAGCAGGAGCAGGTTAGCTTGGAGCCCGTGGAGGCGTTTGGGGTCACTCCCCAACACACGCACGCTCGCGCCGGTGTGCCGGTCGGTGATTGAGGCTCGGTTGACCGAATCCTGAACTCTGAAACGATGCGGCTCGGCCTCTACCCACGGGCGCATGAACGACTTTATCAGCCGATAGCCGATCAACGACTGCTCGAAGCTGGAGGCCACCAGAACGCTCTCCGCGTTCTCCTGGGCAAGTGGTCCCACCAGAGCAGCCGTTAGGACAGCGCCCGTCAAGGTCGTCTTACCCGCTCCCCTGGCGACAGTGAGCGCGGCGTCGTCTGGTTGCCCGAAAGCTCCCCTCAGGAACCGCCGTTGAAAGGGCAGCACCACCATGTGCTCGCCCTGACGTCGCCCGCTGGGGACAATCAGGCCCTCTATGAACTCAATCAGGCCATCCGCTACGTCCATAGCCTACCTCTGAGTGTGTGCAAGCTGTACACTGGAAGGCGCTGTGGCGTGTCTCGGCCTCAAAACTCGTAGGGGTCCCCACGGCCTTAGACAGTACGTGACAGTAGCTCTAGGTACTGCTTCCGCCCGCCCACGCGAGCGATGCCGCGCACGGTGTAGCTGTCGCCGTCGAGGGTGAACGTATCGCCCGTTGACCATGAGCCATCTGCCCTCACGATGACGCGGGTGTCACTCAGATCAAAGAACGAGGTATCGGTAATCCTGATCTGGTCCCTGCCCGTGAAGTCCCTGAGCCCACACCACACCTTCTGTGGCCCTTCCGTTGGTGCGCTCATGCCGCCCGTTGGGAGCCTGAAAGTTACCTCGGGGTCAACGGGCAACGCAGGAGCCGATGATGCTAGCTCCATTCTAATGACGGTAGGCAGGAATTGACCAAACGCGTTACGCCCTTGCTCATAGACGACCAATGTGGTGGTGAAGGTGTACCCTTCCGCGCCCATGATCGTGACGTCCTCGCCCACGGTGAGGGAGTCCGCCGCTGGTAGGGTGAGGCCGTCGGCGTCCATGATGTGGAGATACCAGTCAACGCCGTCAGGGAAGTACTCCCCCTGGGCGTTGATGCCGCCAACGTCGATATCGCGCTCGGTGTAGCGGTAGACCGTCCCGGGGAGCACCATGCCCGGGATTGACACCACGCGGGTGAGTAGGCGGTCTAGGTTGAACTCGTAGGCCCTGCCCGTGGTCATTCCGTCACCAGTAGGCCGCTCAGGGCCGCTGCGCGTTCAATATCCATGCCCGCCGTCACCATGCTGCCGAACGATCTTGCGCGAGAACTGATATCTGCTGCCCCGAGATCGGAGAAGTCCATGCCCAGGTCGGGGCTATCGAGCTTGAATCTCAGTTCGTCTAAAACGAGCTTGGCCGTGGGCTGGATGGTCCCATGCAGGAACTGTCTGTAGGCTTCCCGGAGCTCGTTCGCGGTCGTGCCGCCTACCATAGCGGCAGGTACGCCGCAGGCGGCGAGCAACGAACGAATGACGGACTCCCGCACAGGCTGGATCGTCTGAGGTGGACTGAAACCTAGTGGTTCAACGTTTTTGTATTGATGGGTAGAGTGACTTTAGCTTGATGCGCGCATCCTCGGTAGTGAAGCGCCAATCCACTCGTATCACATCCCGGTTGCGTTGATTCTGCCAAGCATTGACCTCGCCGCGCAGGATGTCTTGATTGGCAATCCGTCGGTCCAGGCACTGTCGAGCCAGCACACCGATCTCTATCTCCGCCATATTCAACCAACTCCCGTGTTTGGGAGTGTAGTGTATCTCCAGTCGCTCAGCTATACGCCTCGCCTCAGCAGGCTCGAATGCCTCGTATAGCGAGGACAGCTTGTGAGTGTTGAGATTGTCCATTACCAGCACGATCCGGTCTCTGTCAGGGTAGTCCTCGTCGACCAGTTCCTTTATCACATGCGCCCAGTCCACCTTCGTGCGACGCTCTCTGACCTCGACTCGGCGCCATCCGTCCAACGGTGCAAACAGCATGAACAGGCTGCTCACTCCATTGCGCTCGTATTCGTAGTCGTATGCCGCCGATAAGCCGGGCGCTGCGGGACGCGGCACTCGCGTCTCCTTGACTTGCTGTTTGCTCGTCTCATCCATGCACACCAGAACCTCATTCCCATCGTACGGCCGTTGGTAGACCTCCAGTACGTCTTCCATCGCGCACACAAACTCCGCGCTCTGACCGGGCGGGATGCACCAACTCTGCTTCAGCCACGGCTTCAGTTCGTTTTTTTTTAAGCGCCTGGCGAACCGTCTCGGTGCTAATGGTCCCGACTATCTCACACTCGACCAACTGGTCAGCCAACAGCTTCAGGGTCCAACTGGCACGCCCCTCCGGCGGTTCCCCGCAGGCCATCGCTATCAACCGTGCTTCACCTTCGCCGTCCAGTCTCTTTTGACGCCGACGCAGTTGCTTTTTGCGATTCAGCGCAGACTCGACCCCCTCCTCCACACAGCGCTTGCGTATTCGCTCGACCGTTGACTGTCCCACACCGAGCGCGCTGGTGATGTCCGCGTCCTTCATTCCCCCGTCCGAGCGTGACTCATCGCTCATCAGCAGAATGCGCGCATGGGTCTGTTTGTACGCCGCAGCCCGACCGCGTGAGACCAAGGCGTTGAGTTCCTGTTGTTCGTCGGTAGTCAGTCTGATACGGTACTTCTTGGTAGACATCATGGTTCCTCCTCGGTTCAACGTTACGATTGAACCCCCAAGAGGAACAATGACTATCATGGTATTCATTTCAATGATGTTGGACCACTAGCCTACGTGCTGCAAAGTCGCCCTTTGGTGCCTGGGTCGTCTGGTCCCATCCGTCCGCCGTCGATTTCACCAGTACGGACTTGCCTTTGAGCTTGTTAAGGTCGCCCTGCAAACTCGCCGTGACTTCAGGAACGGGTATCAGATACCCGCTCCGTGCGCTGGATTCGTCGGCCAGCCGCGTCTCCAAGTTGGCATTGAGCCGTCTGGTGGTGGACGCCTGCCGAAGCGGGCCTATCCCTTTCCACGGCTGGTCGCCGTCCTCGGCATATTTGACATGGACCACGCGGGAAGCTGGCAGGCTCCGCCTGACAATGCCATCGGGGTATGATAGGGAAAGGTCGTAAATCCACTCCCGCGTCCCTGTAATGGTGTAGTCGCTGGCGTGCTCAAGGTGCAACACGCCGTCCTCGACCTCGATCACCCATAGGCTCTCCCCAAACTCCGCCAAGTTGCGCCCTATCATTTGGAGTACGGACGGACTTAACACGTCCGCAATAGGGCCGGACGGCGTGACGTTCGCGCTTGCGAAGGCCCTGCCCCACAAACCGATAGCCACCTCTTCGGCAGCGGTCGAGCCTGACGGCGTGACCGACGTGTCCGCCGTGTCTATTAGCTGCGCGATTATCGCCTCGGTGTAGTCCTCAGCACGTTTCTCAATTCGGTTGAAGAACGGTATTCTCATATTAACCTGCCCGCCATGCAATCACGGTCATGGTGCTGGTCGCGGTCGGTGCAGCGACGGCGTTCCCACTGGTAGACTGAGCGGTATTGATAACATCATCGGCGGCGGCGTCTATTGAGAGCGTCCATGAGACGTTGCGCCCAACGGGAACAATCAAAGACGTGCGGGCAATTAACTGGGCCGTGTTCACGGCTGGCGTGGTGAAGGTGTCGGTGTTGGTGTAGAACAGTTGAACGAAGTCATAATCACGCCAGCCCGCCGCCGTCACGTCGCCATGAGCGGAGTACACCACGGCATCCACCAGGACCGCCGGGGGCGTTGGCGTAGGCGTTCCACCATTCCCTCCGCCATGAGGTGTTCCTTCATGGGCAGTCAATTCGTCGGCGTTGCGCTGAATCCCGTCCCGCACCACTCCAAGGTCAACATTCGTCGCATGGCCCGCGCTGTTAATCAGGCGTTGGGCCGTGTCCTCCACCACGTCTTGAGTTACGCGGCCCTCAATGGACGTTCGGATGTCCTCGTGGGAGTCTGAGGCGGCGTTGTGGTCTACCACGTCCTGGGCCGCCGCCGCTGCCGCCGCACGCGCTACGGCGTCCTCAGTACCGCCCTCACCCGCCGCTACGTCCTCCGCTATCCATTGGCCGCTTGCGTCTTGGTAGACAGCCACTTGACCGTCCGCCGCGTTGTCTGGTAGGAGTCTGGCCCGCTCCTCATCCGAGAGGCCCGCGCCGCCCGATGGCGGGAGAGCTTCACCCGATGCGTCGCCTAGCCGCTGGACTACCCAGGGCGCAACGATGAACGCCGCCCCACTGTTCGCCCATGCGTCCGCATAGCGCCTTTCAGGGGCAGCTTTGGGCCGGTCGTACATATATGAGGCCATCGAGACAACGGCCTCATCCTTCGCGGCCTGATTAGCGGCTGGAGCCCGTAGCTCTACGAAAGCCTCCGCGACGCCTAGCAGACGGGTAAGGATGGCCGTCTGTGCGTCTGTGAGCCCTGCGCCGTCCGCCGATAGGCGTAGGCCGATAGCTAGCTGTTCAACGTCTACAGCCATCGCAGCATCTCCCGGTCGAGTTGCCAGTATGGGCCGTGGGCTCTGATCTCGACCTTGGAATCCTTATAGCTGGGGTCGTCCACCAGGCCAGCGCGGACCAGGCGCGCCCGCCTTATCTCCCTGAGCCCTTGACGCCGGCCCTCGGCCTCCGTGACCATCTCGACGGAGAGGCCGGTCAAGACGCCATCCCGTACATTCGTTGCAGCGTCACGGCCCGCCTGGGTGTCCGGTAGGGGAGCGTCTATCTTCACGTCGTCGCCATCCAGGAAAGGGACCGTGCGAAGGATGGCGGATTCGCGCTTGTGCTGGTCATTTATGACAATGCCGCCGTCGCGCCAATGGAAGGCACCACGGGCGACGATCTCCGGACGGTCGCCCGCCCGCCGTTCATAGGTGATTAGGGTTCCCTTCAACCGGCCAGGAGATTGACGGGAATCGTCTATCTCATACCGGATTTCGCACGCCAAGGATTCCATTAAATTCTCCCGTACCAGCGGTCCAGGGCAGTCCTGCAATCTGGGTCAAGGTAGCCCTCGACCGATAGGCGCTCAGTCACTACCTGCACGCCTGGGTCAATCACGGTCTCCCGACTACCTGGGCCCATGAATCCGAGCAAGGCCGCCCGCCGCTCTTGACTGCCATCGGAGTTGCTAACTATCGGGGTAATGTCCCGCGCAGTCGCCGCCGAGATCGCCGCCCTTCGGAGGTATTCAGTCATGGGCATGGCGAAGGCGTCCGACTCTGAGCGTGGTGGATACCGCCCGTTGTCCAGGCGTTGAAGGCCCAGGAGCATGGCGTATATCTCTTGGAACTCAATCAGCACGGCAGGCCCAGGCGTCTCCGCTCGAACCTGCCGCGCATATTGGGACTTGCCCGCCCCTGCTGGACCGCTAATCAGGATGCCAGGCATGGCGGCCCGCCTAGTTACTTACGAATTTGATGCGCTTGAAATTGGCCGTCCGAGGTAGGCCGAAATTCCAGAGCCAGTTGACGGTCAACTTGACTTCGCCCTTGTTAGCGTTGGAGTAGGGGTCACGGACTAACTCGCCCCTATTCCAGACGGGCGCAACACCCGCTCCCGCCATTCCACGAGCAAGGCCCACGAAGGCCCCAAAATCGCCGTTGCTGGTGGACGATTCAATGTGGCCGCGCACCATCCAGCTCAGGCCCGCCGCCATCAGGAATCGGGCGATGGTCTCATTGTCAGCCGCCGAGTTGTGGATGGTCGAGTACCAGAGGGTATTCGCGCCTTCCGCCGCCACAACCGACAGGTCGCCCAGGCTGGTGGCGTAGATGCCGTCCACGAAGGAAAGGAACGCCTTCAAGGTTTCGTCGCCCTTGACCTTGTTGGTCTGGGTGATCGTCTCTTCACCGATGGTCAGCGTCTCCAAACCGGCAATGTCGGCGCCGTCCTCGTTGGCCGTGGCGTCGCCCCTGAAGATCGTCCGGTCAACCTTCTCGACAATGCCCTCCCTCATGTCACGAAGGATGGCGTCGGAGAGGCCAGGGACGCGGGCATGGTCCTCCAAACTATAGATTCCGTGGACCGCATTTCGCGTCGGACGAAGCTCGCTTACCGTGAAGCTGTACGTCGATTCACCCGCCGCTTGCGTCCGCCCGCGCTGTTCACCGGAGCCGCCCGCCGTCAAGACGGGGTGAGCCGTGATGCCAGGTGGGACCGACTCAAAGTTGATGCCGATTCGCATGGCGGCTGAATCCGCGAATACGCGGTCAACCCAGGAGCGCGCCATAACGTCGGCGTCGCCGTCCCTCAAGGCCCTGACCTCAATGGCGGGTGCCAGCAGGTCCATTGGGAACTGGTTTGCGGCCAGGCCCAGGTGCTCGTTAAGCTCGCCCTCCGCGCCGGTCGTGACGCCGGTTCCGGCCATCGCCGCGCCGATGTACTTGCCAAAATTGACCTTGGAGCGCAGCTCCGTTTCTTCCCGTTCTTCGGCTGTCTCGGTGACGACCTCGGCCCGCTTTTCAACCATCTTCTCGGCGGTCTCCTCAGGCTGGCTCACCAACGCGGCTTGAAGCTGGAGCTCGGCGGGTTTTACCTGCTTCATGGCCTTCTCCAGGTCGCCGTCGAAGTCCTCCCCGCGTTTCTCCTCGGCGGTCTCCAACAGGTCGGTGATTTTGGCCTTGACCTCGCTGATATGGAGCTGAGCTTTTTGAACGATATCCAAGTTTCGCCTCCTATGGGGGCTCCCGTCCGTCATTCGGTTATCAATCTCATAGTCTACCACATCTAGTGCTTTTCCGCCAACGGCATACCACATATGGTAGGGATTAGGGAGTTGACACCATTAAGTTAATGAGGGTAGCGCTAGAAGGGTAGGGGGTCCAGGAAGTTGCACCACTCTTGATTTAGCTCCCGCCTTTGGTCCAGCAGGTCGCTTCGGAAATATGCCCTTTCTACTGCGCTACCATAATCGTGGGCCAGTGATATCTCTATGGCAGCGTGGCTTCCGCTTGAACATTCCTCTGCCCAGTCCCGGAAGCTTGAGCGAAAGCCGTGAGGTACGGCTTGTATCCCGCATTTCTTGGCCCGCATTGGCAGGGCATTTTCCGACAATGGGTTGCCGTCAGGTGATGGGAAAATCAGGCCAGACTCGGTGCCCAATTTTTCTTTTGCAGTGCGCAACAGGACTGTGGCCTGAATCGAAAGGGGTACCCGGTGGGGTTTGTTGCCCTTCATTTTGTGTGCGGGCCGAGTCCAGGTATCCCCGTCAATCTCGGCCCACGTTGCGTACCTAACCTCACCACCACGGGCAGCAGTCAGAATCATAAACTCAAACGCCAGTTTGGTAGCGGCCCACGCTTCCGAGTCCCGAATCTTTTTGATCGCGGCCGACACCTCTTGATAGGGCAATGCCTTTAGATGTTCCTGAACCTTTGGCATTGGTACCAACGCGCCGTCTATTACTTCACCGGCGGGATTGAACGGAATATAACCCCAAGACACCCCCCACTTGAAAACCGCACGCATACGTTGGCGTACGCGGCGCGCCGTCTCGGGCTTGGTACTCCAGATTGGTTCCAAAACGGTCAGAACGTGCGCCTGGGTTATTTCGTCAATGGGCATATCTAGGATCAACTTGGCGTGGCGTTCCAATGTTTGCAACCACGAGTTGGTGTGCTTTTCGTTGCGCCAACGCACGGCGTTGGCCTCGTGGACTTTGTAAGTGACATCGCGGAAGGTGGGGATTACCTTTAGCTGTTCAAGCCTGGCCGCCTTCTCCTCTTCCTGCTCACTCCAAGGATTGCGGCCCTGCTGTAGGGCGTCCCTGTTAGCCGCCGCTTTCTTGCGCGCCTCGGTAAGACTAACGTCCGTAAGGCCTCCCAGGCCTTTATCAGTCCGCATGCCGTCAAGCCGTATCCGTTGAATCCAATACCTTGAACCGCCCGGCGACACCACAAGGTAGAGGCCAGCACCATCGCCATAACGTCCGGGTTCGTTGATTTTGCGTAGCTGCGCTGCGGTGAGATTGCCCATTGTTGCTACCCCCTTTGCTACCACCTACCACCGACTTATACCACCAGTATAAGGCAATTATAGGGTAGAGGCTAGCTACGGGCAAGGGGTTTGGGGAGGATGTGGTGGAGCTGGGGGGACTCGAACCCCTGACTTCCTCCGTGCAAGGGAGGCGCTCTCCCAACTGAGCTACAGCCCCACGGTGTGACCGGCCGGCTGAGTGGCGTTGTGAAACAATAAGGGGCCGGTTCGACTCAGGCGAACGGCCCCTTGACCTTAACCCCTGAATAGTGGAAGGAAAACTTATTGCTTTGCTCACGATGGAGCAGTCGACGTAAACGGTGGGCTGTCTATGGAGAGCACCGACTGGCCCGGGGAGCTCCTCCGCCTAAAGCGGATCCGACTCGACCCGGCGTTTTGAGTGTTCTCACCCACCGACCGACCTGGGAGTCTCTCCCCGACAAATCGGGGGAAAATCCCTACTCCCTAGAAAGGAGGTGATCCAGCCGCACCTTCCGGTACAGCTACCTTGTTACGACTTCGTCCCAGTCACCGACCCCACCCTCGGCGCCTGCCTCCCTTCCCCGAAGGGAAGGGTTGGCCCAGCGACTTCAAGTGTTGCCGACTTCCATGACGTGACGGGCGGTGTGTACAAGGCCCGGGAACGTATTCACCGCAGTGTGCTGACCTGCGGTTACTAGCAGCTCCACGTTCATGCAGGCGAGTTTCAGCCTGCAATTCCAACTGGGGCCGACTTTGTGGGATTGGCTCCGGATTGCTCCTTAGCAACCCTCTGTATCGGCCATTGTAGCGTGTGTGTAGCCCAGGACATAAGAGCCGTGCTGACTTGACGTCATCCCCACCTTCCTCCCCCTTTTTAGGGGCAGTCTCGCTAGAAAAAGCAACTAACGACAAGGGTTGCGCTCGTTGCGGGACTTAACCCAACACCTCACGGCACGAGCTGACGACAGCCATGCAACATCTGTGCATCTGTCCCGAAGGAGGCCCCGCTTTCGCGGGATTTCAGAAACATGTCAAGCCCTGGTAAGGTTCTTCGCTTGTCATCGAATTAAACCACACGCTCCGCTGCTTGTGCGGGCCCCCGTCAATTCCTTTGAGTTTTAGCCTTGCGGCCGTACTCCCCAGGCGGGATACTTATCGCGTTAGCTACGACACGGAGGGGGTCGATACCCCCCATACCTAGTATCCATCGTTTAGGGCATGGACTACCCGGGTATCTAATCCGGTTTGCTCCCCATGCTTTCGCGCCTCAGCGTCAGGTGCAGCCCAGAAAGTCGCCTTCGCCTCTGGTGTTCCCCCCGATATCTACGCATATCACCGCTACTCCGGGAATTCCACTTTCCTCTGCTGCCCTCAAGCTCGCCAGTTTCCCATGACCCCTCCCAGTTGAGCCGGGAGATTTCACATGAGACTTGACGTGCCGCCTACTCGCCCTTTACGCCCAGTAAATCCGGACAACGCTCGCCTCCTACGTATTACCGCGGCTGCTGGCACGTAGTTAGCCGAGGCTTATTCCTCGGGTACCGTCCTCACTCTTCCCCAAGAAAAGGGGTTTACGACCCGAAAGCCTTCTTCCCCCACGCGGTGTCGCTGCGTCAGGCCTTTTAGCCCATTGCGCAAGATTCCCTGCTGCTGCCTCCCGTAGGAGTGGGGGCCGTATCTCAGTCCCCCTCTGACCGGTCATGCTCTCACATCGGCTACCCGTCTACGGCTTGGTAGGCCATTACCCCACCAACTACCTGATAGGCCGCAAGCCCCTCCCAAAGCGGAATCCACCCTAAGGCGGAAACCTTTCCTTCCTGGACCGTAATCCGGGAAACGTACGGGGTATTAGACTCGATTTCTCGAGTTTATCCCCCTCTTCGGGGCAGGTCGCTTACGTGTTACTCAGCCGTCCGCCACTATCCCGATAAGCCGAAGCGAATCGGGACCGTTCGACTTGCATGCATTAGGCGCACCGCCAGCGTTCGTCCTGAGCCAGGATCAAACTCTAAGAACTATTTCCTTCCACTATTCAGTTGTTAAGGTGCGACAATACACGCCCAATAGTAACCGGGCGCCGGGCCCGTGTCAAGCGGTCGCAGGGCCCGCTCCCGTTACGTAACGTGCCTAGTCGAAATAATACTCGAATGCCGGTCCCTCGTCAAGGTATAGGAGGGACTCCGCTCTTGACATCCTTCGACGCACCCACTAGCTTGTGTGGGGCCATCTCCTCCCGGCCCGGGCGCCGCCGATTACACAGGAGACCCCGATGCTGAGTCCAGCTCTATATCCGCCTCCTAACCGGCCCGTGGCGATGGGCGTCAACGGCATGGTATCCTCCGCGCACCCGCTGGCGTCCGCCGCCGGGCTGCGAGTGCTGATGGAAGGCGGCAACGCCTTCGACGCCACGGTTGCCACGGCCGCCGCCTTGAACGTGGTGGAGCCCTACATGTCGGGTATAGGGGGGATCGGCGTGGCGCTGGCGTACGTCGCCGCCGAGGGCCGCGTCCGCGCGCTCAACTTCTCGGGCAGGGCGCCTTTGGCCGCCGTGCCCTCCAGGTTCGCGAAGGAGACCAAAGAGAACGGCATCTTGGCTTGCCTCGTGCCGGGAAACGTCGCCGGCTGGCTGACTCTTCACGAGACCTACGGCTCGATGGACAGGGAGCGTCTGTTCCAGCCGGCCATTGGCTACGCGGAAAATGGCTTTCCCGTCACCTACTTGTGCAGCGAGACGATAGCGTTGACCGCGCACCTGCTCCGGTCGCACCCCGACTCTGCCGCGGCATTCCTCGGGGACGCCGACAGCGTGCCCCCGCCGGGCTCGCGGCTCCGATTGCCTCAGCTTGCCGGGTCCCTGCGGGAGATCGCGGAGCAGGGCCTGGATGCCTTTTACACAGGGGAGCTGGCGCGGCGCATCGTGGGGGGCAACCAGGCGATGGGCGGGCTCTTCACGGTCGAGGACTTCACCGACTACAGGGCCGAGTGGCAAGAGCCCATCAGCATCGACTACCGGGGGTTCCAGGTGCTCACCGCGCCACCTAACTCCAGCGCCTTTCAGGTGCTGCAGACCCTGAAGCTCGTGGAGACCGTCGGCCCGCCGGCCCTGTCGTTCCAGCACCCGGACACGCTGCACCTCGTGATGGAGGCAGTAAAACTATCCATTACGGACCGCATAGAGTACGCGGGGGACCCGGACTACGTGAGCGCTCCTCTGAAGGCGCTACTTTCGGGCGCCTACGCGGCGGAGCAGAGGAAGCGCATTAGCATGAAGGCGGCGGCGGTTGTGTCCGGAGAGCACTACGCCACGATCAGGCCGGCCGGCGCCCTGACGCCAGGCAGCCTCGAGGCGTTCGACGCCGGCATGACGACCCATTTCGCCGTGGCCGACCGGGAAGGCAACGTCGTGACCGTGACCCAGACGCTGGGTGGCGGCTTTGGGTCTGGCGTCGCGGCTGCGGACACGGGAATTTTCCTCAACAACATGATGAGCTATTTCGACCTGGACGAGGGCAGTCCCAATCTGGTGAGCCCCGGCAAGAGGGTCGATTTCGTGGTCGCGCCCACCCAGACCCTTAGGAACGGGAAGTTCTTCCTGAGCATGGGCACTCCGGGAAGCTGGGGCATCCTCCAGACCACCCCCCAGATGTTGATGAACGTGCTGGACTTCGGGATGAACGTCCAGCAGGCCATCGAGGCGCCCCGGTTCCGGTACTTCACGGAGCGGTCGGTGGAGATGGAGGAGCGGTTCCCTGCGCAGGTGCGCCGCGAGCTCGAGTCGCGTGGCCACGAGGTGACGGTCATCGAGGCCTTCTCCAGGCGGGTCGGCGGTGCCCAGGCCATCCAGTTCGACGCGGACAGCGGCGTGTTCCAGGGAGGTGCCGACCCTCGCCGTGATGGCTACGCCCTGGGGTGGTAGCAGATGCGGTTAAGCCCGGCGGAGTCGCCGTGAAGTCTGTGCTCCTGGTCGGAGTCGATGGGCTGCAGCCGGCCCAGATGACGCCGGGGCTGATGCCCAACCTATCGGCGTGGGCAGCCGGGGGCGTCACCTTCGACAACCACCACTCGGTGTTTCCAACGGTGACCCGGACCAACGTCGTCAGCATGCTGACCGGCCGGTACCCCGGCGGCCACGGCCTGGTGGCCAACAACCTGCTGCTCCGCGATTTCGACGTCGGCCGCGCGATTCCAGCCTCGAAGCGCGAGCTGACTGAGGTCATGGAGAAGACCGGGCGGCTCCTCTTGGCGCCCCACCTGGCCGACATCCTCGACGCCCATGGCAGGGAGTTCGTCGCGGTGGGGGTCGGCTCCAACGGCAACGCCTTCCTGCAAAACCCCAACGCCGGTCGCTCGGGCGGCGCCACTATACATCCGGAGTTCTGCTTGCCCGACGGCCTTCACGACGAACTCGTCTCCAGGTTTGGCCCGTGGCCGGAGAAAAGGCCCGAGGACGAGGAGCGCCTGTCCCACGCGCTCCGGATACTGACAGAGTACGTCCTCGGCGAAAGGAGTCCGGCGGCGGCGATGCTCTGGTGCAGCAACCTGGACAGCGCGCAACACGCCACGGGCGTCGGCTCCGAGCTGGCCGAACGGTCTCTGGCCGTCGTGGACAGGCAGTTCGGCAGCCTCCTCGCCTGGCTCGAGCGGAGCGGTCGAGCCGCCGACACGGACGTGATGGTCGTGTCGGACCACGGGTACTCGACCATCTCAGGCACCGTTGAAGTAGCGGCCTGGCTTCGAGACGAGGGGTTTCCGCCGGCCGGCCGGCAGGGTGGCGTCGTGGCCGCGCCCAATGGAGGCTCCGTGCTATTCTACGTCCATAATCGAGACCGGGCCACCGCCGACCGGCTGGCGGCCAGGCTGATGAGGCAGCGGTGGTGCGGCGCCCTGTTGGCGAGTGAGGCGATGGACCGCATACCCGGCACCCTGCCCGCCGCGCTCGTGGGCCTGGAGGGCGCCCGCGTCCCGGACCTGACCATGTCCTTCGCTTGGGACTCCACGAGCAACCGCCACGGCTTCCAGGGGCACATCTACAGCACCGCGGGCGCCTTGCCTGCCGGACCGGGCCTCGGCATGCACGGCTCCATGAGCAGGCACGAGCAGCGGTGCGTGCTGATCGCGCGGGGGCCGAGCTTCAAGACCGGCCTGGCCCTGGCGACGCCGTCGGGCAACGTCGACCTGGCGCCGACGGTCCTCCATATCCTGGGGGTTGATGGCGGAGAGGACATTGACGGCCGTGTGCTCCGGGAGGCCCTGGCGGGCGGCCCCGAGCCCGGCTCGGTGGTCTGGTCGACCGAGGTCAGCGCTGCGGAGCGTCTGGTGGAGGGTGGGGTCTACCGGCAGCGCATCACCGTGTCCCGCCCCGGAAAAACCACCTACGTCGACGAGGGCCGCGCGAGCCTCGACCCGGCCTAGTGGAAGTTAAGCCTTCCTGGGAGCTGGGTCGAGACAGCGTTCCCGTGAGGATAGCGTGTCGAAGACCTGACGGGCCATCGACGCGAAGTGCGCTGTGTAGGGGCGCACGGCCGTGCGCCGAGGTTACCGGGAAATTGTCATACCTCACGGTGCCGCAGCAACCGGCATGGAAGATTCTGAGGGACATCCGGCCCGTGATAGAATGGCGCCCGCCGCGTTCGCCCCAGTGCTTCGACAGTCGGGGTGTCCGGAAGCATATGACGCCGCCGCGACCAGACCGTAGGGGCAGGTTTTAAACCTGCCCTTCACCAACTCTCACCGGACGGCGAGATGGTCGCGTTCGTGGTGGGCGAATCGAGCGTCGTCGACACAAAATACCCCCGGTCCGGCATCTGGGTTGTACCCACCGCTGGAGGCGAGCCCAGGCCACTGACCACGGGGCCCCGCTCCGATACGATGCCCCGCTGGTCCCCGGACGGCCAGACCCTGGCCTTCCTATCGGACCGGGAGGAGGACGGGCTGCGCCGGCTATATCTGCTGCCGCGAACCGGGGGCGAGGCGGTGCGGCTGACGCGCGACGACGGCGACACCCCGACGGCTCGGGGCCTCGACGCGATTGCCTGGTCGCCGGACGGCGGCCGGATCGCGTTCCTCAGGCTTGACGCCGACACCGAAGAGGAGAAGAAGCGAAAGGACGAGAAGGACGACCACGTCGAGTTTGAGAAGGACCCGAAGTATACTCGCCTTCACGTGGTTGTTGTGGAGACCGGGGAGACACGCTGCGTCTCACCCGACGGCCTGCAGGTGTGGGAGTACTGCTGGTCGCCCGACGGGGCGGTACTCGCGGTTGTCGCTTCGGACCTGCCCTACGAGCAGGCCTAGTACACCTGCCGTCTCGCCGCACTCTCGTTGGACGGAGGCGATGCGCGCACCATTCATAGCGCCAGGCGGCAGGTCGCAGGGCCGGCGTGGTCGCCCGATGGCCGGCAGATCGCCTTCCTGTCGTCCAACTGGAGCGACCGCGGCATCACGCCGGGTGCGGTCTTCGTGGCGCCCGCCGAGGGGGGCAAGGCGCGGGAGGTAAGCTCCGGCCACCGGGCCAGCGCCGTCTCGCTGGAGTGGTCCGACGATAGCCGGCGCCTGCTTACGGCGGCGCACGAGCTCGGTGGCGTTGGGCTGGCGGAGATAGATGTGGCCACCGGCCGCCGGACCTCCCTATGGCGTGGAGATGCGTCGTTCTGGGAGGGCAGCTCGATATTCAGCACCGACGGGCATGGAAACGTGGCCGTCGTCAGGGAAAGCCCGACGGAGCCGCCGGACGTGTGGCTGGCGCGGCGTGGACCGGGGGGCGTGGAGTGGGAGCGGCTCACCCGGCTGCACACTCAGGCGGCTGACCTCGCCATAGGCGACACCGACGCCATCCACTGGAAGGGCGCGGACGGTTGGGAGATGCAGGGGCTTGTCATCCGGCCGGTGGGGTCCGGCGGCGGGCCCTATCCCATGGTCACGATTGTGCACGGCGGCCCGACTGGTGCTCACAAGTACCAGTATCACGCGGCAGGCCGCGGGTTTCAGCTTCTGGCGGCCCGGGGCATCGCCGTGTTCCTCCCAAACCCGAGGGGCAGCACCGGCTGGGGCCTCGAGTTCGCCGAGAGCAATATCGGCGACATGGGCGGGAAGGACTGGGAGGACATCCAGGCCGGGATCGATCACTGCGTCGCCGAGGGCATCGCCGACCCTGAGCGGCTGGGCATCGGCGGCGGGAGCTATGGTGGGTTCATGACGGCGTGGGCCGTCACGCAGACCGAGCGCTTCAAGGCGGCGGTGATGCAGGCGGGCGTCTCGGACTGGCGCAGCTTCCACGGCAGGTCATATCTCTGCGACTGGGACGCCATACACTACGGCGACGCCGATCCCTGGGACCCGGACGGCACGTACCGGAGGTTCTCGCCCATCACCTTCGTGAAGCGTGCGAGGACGCCCACCCTCATTCTACACGGGGAGCAGGACGGGGACGTGCCCGTGGAGCAGTCCTACCTGTTCTACAGGGCCCTGAAGGACCTTGGCGTGGAGACCGAGCTGGTGGTCTACCCCAGGGAGCACCACGGCTTCGTGGAGCGGAACCACAAGCTCGACCAGCACCGGCGCACAACACAGTGGTTCGCCGATCGCCCAGGTTACTGCCATTTTCATCCATGCTGTTTGCCTACAGCAACCTGGAGTATGAGAAGTCACGCCCCTTCTCTACCTTCTCCCCCCGGCGGGAGAAGGCTAGGATGAGGGGGAATCCCGGCAACAGCCGCCCGCAGTATTCACCGCCTCTCCCAGTCACGCCTCCCTGCACCGGACCATAAGAAAGGCCGGAACTTTGCTTCTGTCAGGTGTCGATTGTTTGGCTCCTTGAGGTTCGATCAGCCACTCGATTATCAGCCCGGCGTTCACTAGCCCGTTGACATAGGTGCTCAATGTCCGATGATATGCTCCCACCATCCCACGGACTCCTTCGGGGTTGTCAGAGCGCCAGAATCCCTCCTTAAACCCGAATCCACCGAAGGAGGGCGTCGGGTTAGCGTCCTGAGGCGGCAAGAAGGTGCTCCTGTGCTTCTGGGATAATGGTTTTGTAGCAAAAAAACAGTCCCGGAAAAGGAGCACCCAGTAGATGCTGCCACGCAACCACCCCGACCGGATCCAAATCACCTTCGACGACCGCCGCTTGGTGGCCAATGCCGGGCTGCTCCTTCCGGCCACCCTGGCGCGGCACCTCGGCCTGCCCGAACTCGTCCGGCAGCGCCTCGACCTGGGCGATGCCCCGGGGCGGGCGAACACGAGCGACAAGATGATGACGCTGGTGGCGTCTGCGCTGGCTGGGGGCGACTGCATTGACGACGCCGATGTGTTGCGCACCGGGGGGACGGCCTGCACCCTGGGCGGCACGGTCAAGGCGCCATCCACCCTGGGCACCTTCCTGCGCAGCTTCCGGTGGGGCCACGTCCGTCAACTCGACCGGGTGAGCCGCGAGTTGCTGGCCCGGGCTTGGCAGGCCGGGGCGGGACCCGGCGACGGGCCCCTGACCATTGACCTGGACTCCACCATCTGCGAGACCTACGGACTGGCCAAGGAGGGAGCGCGCCACCACGGCTATACCGGCAAGCGGGGCTACCACCCGCTGCTGGCCATCGCCGCCGGCACCGGAGACGTGCTGATGTCCCGGCTGCGCGAGGGCCGGGCCAACACCGCCCGCGGCGCCGCCCACTTCCTGCGGGAGACGGTGGGACGGGTGCGCTACGCCGGGGCCAACGGACGACTCACGCTACGGGCCGACAGCGGGTTCTACACTCATGGCGTGGTATCCGTCTGCCGCAAGATGGATGTCCGCTTCTCCATCACCATCCGCCAGCACAAAAGCCTGCACAATCTCATCGAGGCGATACCCGAAGATGCCTGGACGCCGATTCCTTACTGGATGGACGGCGCCGCCGATGTGGCCGAGACCACCTGCACCCCCTTCCAGGCCGAGGCGGACGCCGCGCCGGTACGGCTCATCGTCCGGCGGGTGAAGCCGACGCCCGGTTCCCAACTGGCCCTCTTCGCTAAATACAGCTATCATGGCTTCATCACCGACCGGGACGGGGAGTTGCTCGAACTGGAGGCTGACCATCGCCGCCACGCCGAGATCGAGAATGCCATACGCGACCTCAAGTACGGCGTCGGGCTGAACCATCTCCCCTCGGGCCGCTTCGCCGCCAACGGCGCCTGGCTGGCCGTCCAGACGATGGCCCACAACCTGGCCCGCTGGACGGCGCGGATCGGTCTGGGAGAGCGGATAGCCACCACCAAGACCCTCCGGCGGCGGTTCTTCTCCCTGGCCGGACGGCTCACCCGCTCGGCACGCCGGTTGACCCTGCATCTTCCGGATCGCTGGCCTTGGGCTGAGAAGTTCAGCCGCGCCTTGGCCCGGCTGCGAGCCATTCCACTCCCGGCCTGACGGCACCGTCGGCGACCGACCCACCCACCGGACAACCGAAGATCCCCGCAGACTCGTGCCAGCCCGGTCCGAGAGAGTTCCCTGCTGCGTATTCTCTCGCCATCCCGCGCATCGCAGCTCCCGCAGACGGCCATAGGGGCCCCTGTGCGGCGATGAAGACCGTCCGCCGACCTCCCTACCCCAAATGGAACCCAGGCTATTTCCCCTGTAGCTCCCTCACCCCCCTTCCGCTTTCCTCACGCCGTCCATCGGTGTCCTTCGGTGGATTCGGGCTTAGCATTCCACATGCTGCCCCTGACCTCAGCTGCTGGAGAAGGGCCCGCGCTTGCGGCACCGGTGCCGGTCAAGGTCAAGCCACCCCCATTTGTTTGCGATGTCATGCGGGCGATATTAGGGCGGTTCCTGCGGGTGGCGGGTCGATTGACAGCGTTCTAAGTTGCCAGTACCATCACCCTCGTGAAGTGGCGGACCACGTAACGATCCGCTGGCCCAGCGGGGTGGTGCAGATCCTGTCCGACGTGGACGTCAACCAGAGGCTTACGGTCGTCGAGCCTCGTCCACGCACGGCGGCCCGCACATCCGCGAACTTCGCCAATGATAGAAGGAGATAGAAATGAAGCTGGGCCTGTTCATGATGCCGTTGCATCCGCCCGGGAGACCCCCTGCGGAGACCTACGAAGAAGACCTGGAGTTGGTCCGCCGGGCGGATCGGCTCGGCTTCAGTGAGATCTGGATCGGCGAGCACCTGCAGCTGCCCTGGGAGAACATGCCCGCGCCGGAGCTGTTCATCGCGCGGGCATTGGGCGAGACCGAGCAGATTGTATTCGGGACAGGCGTGGTCCTTCTGCACTTCCACGACCCCATCCAGGTGGCTCACCGGATAGCGATGCTCGACCACCTGGCCAAGGGACGGTTCATGTTCGGAATCGGCTCAGGCGGGTCGTCCAGCGACGCCGAAATGCTCGGCATCGACGGCGAGCCAGAGGCCAGGCTCGCCCGCATGACCGAGGGCATCGACCTGATCCTGCGGCTATGGGAGGAGGGGCCCCTGGACTACCAGGGGCAGTTCTACAGCATGGGCAAGCCGCAGGACAGGCCTGAGATGGAGACCGCCTTCCACATGCGGCCTTATCAGATGCCGCATCCGCCGATTGCAGTGGCCGGTGGTAGCGTTCGCTCGTCGACCCTGGAGCTGGCGGGCGAGCGTGGATGGCTGCCGCTCAGCGCAAGCCTCGTTCACGCCTCACAATTGAAATTCAACTGGGAGTCGATCGAGGCGGGAGCCAAACGCGCCGGCCGGACTCCGTCCAGGGCCGACTGGCGTCTGGGGAAGCAGGTGTACGTCGCCGAGACGACCGAGATCGCCAGGGAGGAGGCGCTGGCCGGCGCCATGGGCCGCGACTTCTCCGAGTACTGGACCAGGCTCATCGGCAACGGCCCGCGCGGACTCGGCACCTTCAAGCTAGACCCTGACACTCCCGACGAAGATGTGACCCCGAAGTACATGCTCGACAACTTCTGGATCGTAGGAGACCCTGACCACTGCATCCGCGAGATCAGGGACCTGTACCAGCAGACCGGCGGCTTCGGCACCCTCCTGGTCCAGACCGACGACTGGGGAAACAAGAACAGGCAGTTCCACCGGTCCATGGAACTACTAGCGACCGAGGTCATGCCCGCCGTCAAAGACCTAGAGCCGTAGCTAATGCAACTGTGCACGCTAATTCAGGGAGTGGGCGCGACGACCATGGCCCCCCCACGGCCTCTGTAGAGCCTAGTGCGACGCCAGGCAAGCACCCACGACGAAACCGTAGGGGCAGGTTTGAAACCTGCCCCTACCCGGGCCGGCATAAGGCGTCGGCAGCCTATTCCCTAATACGTCTCCTGATCGTGCACCAGGGCCTATCGGACTGTCGCGCCCCCGGATGGAGGTCAACATGCAATCGGAGAACTCGTCCAGGGGCTTTGCACAAGAAGTGGCGCGGTCGTGTGAATTGCCCTTCGACAAGCTCAGGGCGAACGGTTGGTTTATAGCTCCGTTCGTGGTGAGCCTGTCGAACCACGCCTCCGCATTCGAGGTTACGTCAATAGGTGTGTAAACGACATCAGGCGGCGACCTTCTCAGCCGTTGATTCAATGGCGATTCCATCCGCATACTGTGCACCGAGATAGACGTCTTCGATCAACTCAGGGGCCTTCAGACGCCTGAAGCGCTGTTCGGCGACCATCAACATTTTCCAGATCACCGCTATCGCCCGATCGACCCTCTTGTAGCGCTTGGCGGCATCGGTCCGAAGCCTGAGGGCCGCGAAGGGTGATTCTACCGGGTTCGTCGTGCGAAGGTGCCCCCAGTGCTCCTTTGGGAAGTCATAGAAGGTGACCATGCGGTCCCAGTCCCGCTCCAAGGCCTCTGAGGCCGCCTCGTAGGAATGGTCGCCGCACCACCTGGTGAACACCGTCCTGAGCCGCTCAGCCTCTGTCCGGGTCGGCGCGTAGGGGATAGTACGCAGCATGAGCTTGGCCTGGTCCTGTCGTCGCTTTGGAAGCTTGGCGAGCACGTTTACGATCTTGTGGTTCCAGCAGCGTTGCTCTGCCGCCTGCGGATAGACGTTGCGCAGAGCTCCCCAGATGCCCAGGTGTCCGTCTCCAACCACCAGCCTCGGGCAGCTCAAGCCCCGGCGCTTGATGTCCCTGAGCACCTCGGACCAGTTCTCTGTGGACTCCCTGTATCCGGGAACAGCGCTCACCACCACCTTGCTCCCGTCGCTCAGGGCCGCCATCACCACCAGTACCGCCGCCTTCTCCTTCTCAAGACCAGCCTTGACGTAGACTCCATCCACCCACATGTAGACCACTTCCAGGTCATCGAGGGGCCGGCTGCGCCATTGGGCAAGCTCATCGTTCCACTTATCCTTCAACCGGGCCACCGTGCTCGCCGATACCGGTGCGTCCTCTCCCAGCAGCCCCCGCAAAGCCAGATCGAAGTCGCCTTCGGATAGACCGTGCAGGTACAGCTCGGGGATCAACTCAGCAACCTTCCTGGTCCTGTTGACGAACAGCGGCAGCAGCCGGCTCTCGAACTGCTCCTCGGTATCGCGGACTCGCGGCCGCCTCAGCTGTATCGTTCCCGAACTCAGCGTAAGCCTCCGGGCTCTGCCGTATCCGTTCCGATAGCCGGTATCTGAGTCCGAGTCGGATCTGAGCGCCGACTTCGCCCTTCCCAGAAACGCCGTCACCTCCTCCTCCAGCAACTCCTGGATCAGCCTCTGGACCTGGCTTCGCACCCAATCCTCCAACTGCTCCCACTCCGGCCTTGACTCCGACCTACTCTCAGTGCTTTCCTTCCTCATGGGCGGTCTATCTCCTCTCTTGGGCCTCGAGCCCGTGTTGTTCAGAGAGAGGGTACACCGCCTGACTGTTTACACACTTTTTGAAGATACCTCCCGCATTCCGCCTTTTGGTGCAAAGCCTCGTCCAGGAGAGATTGAGCCGCAATCAGCGGCTCTCGCCCAGGAACGTCAAGAGGCCATATCTACTCCGCGGGATCATCTGGCGTGAGACTCACGACAGGGTGTTTCGTGGCAGACCGCACCATAAAGTGTGGGTTTATCATTGCGGTTCTCTGGTCACGACCAGATGGCAAAACCGGGGTGCAAGGTTCGTCGCTTAAGCGGCCCCTTGACTGAGTTAAGGGTCTTGGGATCAAGTCAGTCAGCTACTTGTCGCCTCATTGGGCCTTGAGTCCGGTCCCACATGCCCGGGTGTGGTCCGGCAAGTACACGATCAGGCCCCAGTGGCCCAGAGGCGCGGTCATGCGAGGCGGGTTAGCTCACTCGACACCAAGGGTGCCTGGTATAGTCATGACTGCGGTAGTATCGTTCTTCCCATCAAGCTGAAGCCATGACCGCATAGGAGATATCACCTTGATCCGTGCAACACCAGAGCTCACAGATATTCGCCACACCAAGGTCTGTTACAGCAAGGAGAGGTACTGTGCACATACCAGCCAGTACGTCATTGGGAATTTCGGCAATGGCGAGATCGTGGTTATGCACGCCCACGCCCCCTGCACCTACGCGGACCGGCTGTCCGTGACCCATGGCGAGTACTCGAAACGGGGTGTTTTCTTGCTGCAGCGGTCACTCGACCATGGCGAAACGTGGGACCGAGAGCAGGATGTGGTCGTGTGGGATAACACCATGTCAGATAGAGAAAAGACGGCCATTTACAGCCGCGTTGACGAGCCCGGCGTGGTACGCGAAGAGATCGACCTGACCAGCCCTGACTCAGTTGTCTTCTTCAAGCGCTCTCCTCTCGCAGAGGGGGAAGACCTGCGCGGACGCACGATTTTCGAGGCCCATGCCTTTCGCTCGGCCGACCGTGGCCGCAACTGGGAAGAGGTGCCTACCCGCGTTCAACCGCTGCCGCCGTTCAAGTCGCTATTAGTGGACGCCATGCCTCCTATTGTTTTTCCCGACGGCACGCTGGCGGTAGCTGGCTCCCAAGATCAGAACGTCCCGGCCCTGTACGGGTCGGATGACAAGGGACTTACCTGGGACTACATGGCCGAGATAGCTCGAGACCCGGACGAAGACGTGGGACGCATAACCTACGACCGCCTGTTGCTTTTACCCAGTGGACGCCTGCAATGTTACATGCTCCACCTTACGGGCAGGAGAGACAGTGTACTGGTGATGGCGTATTCCGACGACGGCGGATATACCTGGAGCCGTCCCGAATCGATCATACGGTGGGGCCACTCGCCGTGGGCGTCGTTGAGCCGTCAATACGCCTGGTCAGGGGCCAGACAGCACGGCGTCCGCTATCGTTCGCCCTGGCCCCTACAACTGAGTGACGGACGCATTGTCGTGATCTTCGGTCGAAGAAAAGTCCCGTTCGGAATGGGCTTGATCGTCAGCGAGGACGACGGTGATACGTGGTCAACCGAAGCGGTCATCCGGGCCGACGCCAGCGATTGGGACCTGGGTTACCCGGTGGCGACCCAATTAGATGACGGGCGTATCTTCACCGCCTACTACTACATGGAGGACGATGGCAACAATTTCGGGGGGACGCGCCACATCGCCGGCAGCTCCTTCCGCCTGGCATAGTCTAGCGCTTCGTCACTGGGCCCCCTGGTTTTGACCCGCAGGCGGCACAAAACTCTGTCATGCGGAGTGTAGGGATGGATATGGTTCAACTTCTCGAATCGACGGGAAATCCTAGGGTTGACGAAATCCTATGTAGCGCAATCCACATCTTTGAAACAGTGTTCCCAGAACGAATTCGCGGATATTACCTTGTCGGAAGTCTTGCGGATGGCACAGCCATTCCGACCTCCGATATCGACATGAAGATTGTGTTCAAAGATCGATTCAGAGACGAGACGGAGAGGAAAAAAGCGGAGGCGACTTGCTACGATGTGTTCGTCCGGGACAGTCCGTTCGCAAGCGACGTCACGACAAGGGATGAAGAGACCGTGTTCGGGTCGAGCTCCCTTCGACTGGTGATAAAAGCGGGTAGTCTGCTCATCTTCGGGGAAGATATTCGAGATAACCTCGCTCTGCCTTCGATCAACCAACATATCTGGGATACAATGTTCCGAGCGTCCGTATTCTGCTTCGCAGAAAGAATCCGCCCGAACCTGGAGTTTCAGGGGTTTCCGTTGGCATATCCCGACGCGTCCGACGAGTTCTATGGGTACACCTATCAGCAACAGACGACGGTTTTCCACTCCTGTGTCTGTGCGATAGCGACAGCAATTATCACCTCACAAGCGAAAACGTACGTCTTTAGAAAGAGCGACTGCCTCCCTCTTTATGAACAAAACATCAATGATGAATGGACGCCTCTCGTGAGAGATGTCTACGAGATCTGCCGAGGCCAGTGGGAATATCGAATCCCAGAGACAGAAGCAGACCGCCAGTTGTTTGCGAGTCTTTGCCGACAGACGCTTACGTATGAGAACCGTTTCTTGGAACTCTACCGGAATTACCTGCTCCGGGAATTGAAGCAGGAGGCCGATAGCAGGAAACTACAAGCGGCGAAACGACTCGGCGAGATTATCTATCCGGATGCGGAAGTTGTCGAAGCGCTGAAGATCTTTGAAAGTCATTACGGCGACGAATTACGTCAGGTGACACGGGAAACGCTAAGGAAGATCGATCGGGCAAGACGCCCGACCGACTGTTGACCCTCGACTCCGTCTCTACAACGACGGAGGGGCGCTGGGTGACGGCATTCGTGAGCGATACTACGATGGCGCTCGTTGAACATGGGGCGTGGCTTTTGCCTAGGCAGCTCGATATGGGAAATGTCGGCTGATATTAGCTAACCAAGAATTCCTCTTCCGGGGGCAACCGATGATCAACTATTTCGACAGCTTCTACGGCGGGCACATTGAGATGGACGACCTCGGCTTTACGGGAACGCCGGTAGAGGACCGGCGACCCTCGAACGAGCAGCTTGCCACGGTGTTCCAGGAGGTGCGCGAGTTCGCCGAGGTGATGGACCGTACCGGTTTCGATACTCTCTGGCTGGGGGAGCACCACTTTCAGCGAGAGGGCTACGGCGGGACCACGAACGTGCCGATGTGGGCCGTGTATCTGGCGCAGCTCACCGAACGCCTCAACTTCGGGAGCTTCTTTAACACTGTGCCTGCATGGCATCCGCTGCGTCTGGCGGAGGACTTCGCGACATCAGACATCCTTACAGGCGGCCGAGTCCGGTTCGGTATAGGTCGCGGCTACATATTCAGGGAGGTTGAGACCCTGGGGGGGCCGCTCGTAGACGGCGACGCCAACCGTGAGCTGTTCGAGGAGCAGGTGGAGATCATCCTCAAGGCCTGGAACCAAGATTCGTTCTCCCACCACGGCAAGAACTACGACCTGCCGCCCAGAGTGCCCTTCCGCTTCGGTGACCTGGAGGAGATCACCCTGGTCCCTCGGCCGATGCATCTACCCGTCGAGGTCTGGCAACCCATAACCAGCGCCACGAGACGGGGCCTCGACTTCATGGCGAAGCATGGCGTCAAGGGAGTCATCGTCGGCGGCACCGCCCCTGGCGGCAGGGCCGAAAAACTGGCGGCCGAGTACAGGGATGCCCTGGAGCGCGCCGGGCGACACACAGAGCTCGGACAAGACATCGCCCTGGGGCTCCAGCTCCACATGGCCGATACCCTTCAGAATGCGATGCGGGAGGCGACCCCCTTCCACGAAGAGCAGATCAAGGCGCTAGCGCCCCTTGGACGTATGCCAGGGCTCACGGATGATCAGATACGTGCCACGGCGGACCCGGCCAGGGCGACTTTGGCCGGCTTGCCGACTATCGAGAGCCTGGTGGAGCAGGGCACCTGGATATGCGGCCCTCCAGAGCACGTCGCCGAGAGGATCGCCGACATCCAAGACCGGTTTCCTGGCCTGGAGCGGGTCTTCGTACACGCGGGCGGCCTCGGGATTCCTCCTCGCGTCATGCGGGAGGACCTGGAGTGGTTCGCCGCCGAGGTCATGCCCCTGTTCAAGCCGAGAGCCGCTGCCGCGGGCCGGAGGTAGAGGCAGCTCCACCAGGCCCACATCTCTCAGATCAGCCGCGGGGGTGCGTCGTCATCCGGTAAGAGTGCTGCCCTCATGGCCAGTGAGGCTGCTTGGGGTCATCGGAGTTGATGAGGGGTAGCCAAGGGCGACGTGCGTGCCTGGGTCGAGGCAGCTTGATTTGGGGAATGTCGGTTTACATCCCAATGGAGGAGGCAGACATGCCAGAGGTTATGACGGTGAGCGGGCCCATCTCATCGGACCAACTCGGATTCACCCTCATCCATGAGCACTTGTTTCTCGACCTGAGGAGGGACGAGTTGTCCGTCGACAAGTTGCTCAACGACCCGGAGCTCGCCTACCAGGAGCTGATGCTCTACAAAAACGCCGGCGGCGTCACCCTCGTCGACCAGACCAGCGGCGGCCTCACCGAGAGCGACCAGCAGATCCTGCCGATCAAGCACCCCCTCGCCGTAAGGGAGATGGCAGAGCGCACAGGGCTGAACATCGTCCTCGGCTGCGGCTGGTACCGGGAGACCTACTACGATCAATCTCTGTGGAGAAAGAAGACGGACGAGATCGCCGGAGAGATGGTCCGCGACCTGACCGAGGGGCTTGACGGCACCGACGTCCGTGCGGGGATAATCGGCGAGATCGGGGCCCACTTCAACTGGCTCTCGCCGGTGGAGGAGCGGGTCCTCAGAGCGGCCGCAAGGGCCCAGAAGAAAACCGGCGTCATGCTCACGACTCACGCGATCGGGGGACCGGTGGGTCTCGACCAGCTCGACATCCTGGCGGAGGAGGGCGTAGACCTGGGAAGGGTCGTGATCGGTCACCCGCAGAGCTACCCATACTTCGAGTACCACGAAGAGATCGCCCGGCGTGGCGCCTGGATCTCATTTGACAACATCCAGCCGGTCGAGTCCGGGCCGGCGTATGTGCAGCACAAGCTCCTGGGCATGGTACGCGACATAATCGACGCCGGCCTCATCAAACACCTGCTCTTGTCTCAGGACGTTTGCTACCGGCACATGTGCCACGCATATGGGGGGCCGGGCTACGACTACATCTCGACCGTGTTGCCTGGCAGGCTACGAGAGATCGGGGTGACCGAGGATATGTTTACCCAGATCATGGTCGACAACCCGCGCCGGGCCCTTACTGGCGAGGAGTAAGCGACGCCGCTGGCAGTGTCCTCCACAGATTACCGCGTCGGCTAATCTCCCTTCAAATCGGCGAGACGCGCTATTTGACGGCCGATCCGACTATCGTGATCCAGCGCAAAGCGCTTGACCCCCTGGAAGATCGACTCGGGGTCCAGGTGAGCCTCCGCGATCACGTCCGACTCCGTGCCACCGGTCAGCCACTCATCGTGCCAGTCGGATACAAGGGAGTACTCGTCGGTCAACGGGCCTACACCTCGCACCGGCCAGACTCGGCGGGTCCCAGTGCTGACTATCATCAGGTCATAGCTGGCCTTAGGCGCCAAAACGGAGTTTCGGTACTCTTCGGGCTGGCGCTGGAAGAGCTCCTCGCTTATCACCGACACCACTTTGACGTTGATCCCCTCCTGTTCCAGGCGAGGTAGTACTGAGAGCAGGTTTACGGTCGAAGACGACCCCTGGACCACTACGTAGCCGTGCTTCGGCTTGTCGGGGTCAAAGTCCCTTATCACGTAGAATCCCTTGGCCGCCGCCTTGGGGTCCTTGTCCGCGAACTTCGTCCGGTCGGCAACCGGAAAGTCTGGCCGGGCCACCTCGAGGACGATCACGCCTACTTTCGGGTCTCGCGCCGCGATTTCCGCAGCGGCAAAATAACCGGATGCCACGTCGTTGTAGTCCCAGAAACTCAGTGTGATGACCTGGCCTCTCGGGAACAGCTTCCACACCTGAGGCGAGAATATGCCGAAGTGGGTACGCGCATCTGCCGCCGTTTCGGGTCCGGAGTGGCCGGCGAGGATGTTCAGAACGCCGACCCGGAAAGGGCTGTCCTGGCTCTGCTGGCTCCAAACGCGTGACGGCAGGTACATTAGCGGGGTAAACGCGCCGTAGCTGCCACTGAGCGCCCAGAGGCCAACGTGCTGGTCCGGGTCAAGAGACACGGTCTGTCCCACGATACCAATGGCAGTAGACGCGTTTCCAGCCTCCTGAATCGCGGCCTTGAGTCGCGTGCCGACGGGGTTGTTCACTGGATCGTAGTGGCCCCAGAGGGAGCCGGTTTCAACGTTTATCGACTCGGCCAGGTCAGCAGCAACCGTCACAAACCGGTTCTCCGTCACATAGTTCATCCACTTGATGATCTCTGAGATAGCCCGCCGGGTCCCGCGGACGTTGCCAGGCTCCTCGAATAGCTTGATATCCACTTTCTTCTCTTCCCCGGTACTGGGGTTGCGAACGGAAACGGTCTGCGGCTCCATGGGCAATTTGTCGACAGCGAGGCGGGGGTCCTGGAACGGGTCGGTCTTCCGGTCGATCCGTAGCGGCATCTCGTCGTCCAGGGAATCGCCATTCTCTACCAGCCGGTTAGCGAGCCAGTCGCCCAGGCCGTCATGGTCAAGCACGGACATGGCGATGTCTATATTTCGCTTGAACTGAATGAGGCGCTCCCGGGTCTCAGAAACGGCCCCCTCCCGGACACCCTCGAACTCGACCCCAAAGCGCTGCTCGAAAGTCGCCGCCAGCGCCTGAAAGTAGCCGCCGTTCATGTCGAACTGGTACGGGTGGCTATGGTAGCTAACAATCTGTTCGCCGTAACCAGGCATCTGTCCGTTCTCTGCGGCGGGCCACCATCCCTTGACCGTACGGCCCACGACGATCATCGGTCTGTCGTCCGTTGGGTCCCAGTCCTCCATTGTCTTCAGAGCGGCTACCACCTCATCGTAGTCGTTCCCGTTATCGAGGGCCAAGACGTTCCATCCGTATGCGGCCCACTGGTCTTGAATCTTGTAGCCGTCGTACTGGGGCGCGATCACACTACCGACGAGCTCGTCGTCTATCCCTGCATTGTTGTACGACAGCAGTATTCTCAGACGCTTCCCTACCTGCTGCGCCACCGCCGCCGTTTTCATCTCCTGCGAGTGGCCGGACGTAAGCGCGAACTCTCCCTCGATGGCGAGGACCTTGAGGCTATCCGGCGCCCCCACCATGTCCCAGAACGCGGCCTTACCGGCGGCGGTCGCGATGCCGATGCCTGAAGGACCGCCGTTCACATCGTTGGTTACGTCGGTTGTCTCCGCATGGCCTGCCAACGCCCTGATCCCCCTGAGCTTCGCCTGCGCCATTGCGGGGTGGTCTTCAAGGCCGTTGTCGCGCAGCAATGTCTTCAGTGCGCCACGACCCCTGCGAAATCCTAGCGCATCGATTGGCAAGATGGCGATGTTGGGATCTACGGCGTATCGGTCATCACCGGTCTCGGCGTATTTCCGCGCCAGCGCCTCCCCCATGATCATCCAGAGCGCGTACGTCACCGGGGCATTATGCCCGCCGGCAAGCATGAACTTATCGGCGTAAGGGTGCTTCGGCCGGCGATAGTCGAACCGTAGACCTCCGAGCTCCGGTCCCACAAGGTGTGAGGTGACCGTGTAGGGGGTATAGGCCAACGGACCACCGAAATGACCGGTCTGAGCATAGTTGCCCAAAACTACCAGCGTCATCGCCGTAAGAAAACCTACGTCTTCAAGGCGGGCCCGGTCATAGTCCGGAAGAGAGATCGGGTTGCTGGTTGTGTCGCTTGAAAGCGCCACACGGCTGACTGTAGCTATGGGGCTTCCGTTTGTTCTCGCCTTCATTCGCTGTCTCCCTGTGTAATCGACTTGCTGGGCGGCCTGGCCCAGCCAAACCCCGGGCGCTCAGGAAATGGTGCGGCATCGGGCCTTTGAGTCCTGACCTCAGGCCGTCGCCGTGAACCTTGAGCAGGTCTGACACTACTAGGGCTGGACCAGGCGGTCAAGCCCCTTCTGTGGACCCGAGGTCCGGTCGACGCCTCGTAGTCCGCGCTCCGACAGCCCCACTCACGCCGTACGAACCCAATTCCCAGGCCTCCGCTTCTCTGGAGCGGCACCTCGGTGCTGTTGCTATAGGGGGTACGTATGAGCACCTTCGGAAATGTCCCCCGCCCCAATGTCGGCGAACACGCCCACGCCGTCCCTCATCGGCACCTTCACGTCGGGGCGCATGTCTGCGTCGTAATTGGCTTTTTTGGGTTCCTCCTGTGCGTGGGACATCGCGAGTGTAATCGCGGGCTCCAGGCGTGTCAACGGCGGCGGGGCGAGGCGTCGCGGATGTTGTCGTGGACCACGCGGTGGACCGCCTCTGGTGCAATCGGCTTTGCACCTAAAGGCGGAATGCGGAGGCGTGGTTCGATACGGCCTGCGGCCTACTCACCATGAGCGGTATTCGACCGTTCGTCCCGAGTAGTCCGCCCGAGGCGGACGTATCGAGGGAAGCTTGTCGAAGGGCAATTCACACGACCGCGCCACCTCTTGTGCAAAGCCCACCACACGCGACGAGGGGGCGATCGACCATACCCTTGAACCTGCTCACGGTATCAACCTCAACGGCGGGCCTCCCGGCCTTCGGCATTGTCTTGGCGGGAGATACGGGATAAGGT
Organism: Dehalococcoidia bacterium; assembly: GCA_963665215.2. Classification (GTDB taxonomy): domain Bacteria; phylum Chloroflexota; class Dehalococcoidia; order Lucifugimonadales; family CAUZJF01. The sequence goes on along the minus strand of CAXXWW010000017.1, from coordinate 754,745 downwards.
GACTACTTAGAGCTTCTAACGAAACCCTCACCCCCTGTATCCCCCTCTCCCTTGGCAAGGGAGAGGGGGAATGGAGTCAATCTGGGGGGTACCCCCCAGACCCCCATTGTATGGACCGGACACATGGTGGACGGGTGTTCGGAGACATGGTGGACACATTTGAGTATGTTAGGCATCGTGCCTGAGGTCAAGCTGGGCGATTTGATGAGTGGCGAAGAAGACGTTCCAGACTCCATCGTCAGTTGTCGGCCGAATAGCCACTGGCATGCCCTTGAAGGCCTTAGGTACCTTGAAGATACGGCCAAACAACTGGAGCCTACCTTTGTCGTGAACACGGCGTACCAGGTCGGTTGGTTCGTACTCCAAGGGTGGAAGGACCTCGGGAAACAGTCTTTGGCTCACTTGGTACTTGGTGGCCGGAGTAGCAAGGTCAAGGGCGTCATGGGGCCGCTCCAAGTTGTAGATGTCCCGCCACAGGTCGAAGGCTCTCTGGCAGTGCGCCAGATCAGTGAAGCTGCTCCCCTGCAGCACTTCAACGGTCATGGTTCGGTGGAAGCGCTCATCTTTTCCCTGTGTCTGAGGGTGATAAGGGCGTCCATGACTGACTCCGATGCCCAACCTCAGCAGCCAGACTGTAAAAGGTGTGTAGGGGTGGTCTTGGTCATGGCCCCACGGGGAGCCATTGTCCATCAACATTGTGTTGGGCAGGCCGTAGCGCCGGAAGATAGCCGTCAGGCGCTGTTGCACCATCTCTCCCTGCTCGTTACCGCAGGCCTGCAGCCCCAAGGCAAACCGAGAGTGATCGTCCAGAACAGTCAGAGGGTGGCAGCGTCCTCGGGTAAGGGGGAAGTGGCCTTTGAAGTCCATCTGCCACAGGTCGTTGGGTGCCTGGTGTTCAAATCGCTGCCAGGAACGGTGCTTGGGCCCCTCGGCGGGGTCAATGCGGCCATGACGACGCAAGATCGCCGTGATAGTACTGGGGGCCGGCATGTCCGCCTCAAACACATCCCTGCGGTCCAAAAGCCACCGTCGCAGCTTACGAGCTCCCCAGGCCGGATGGGCCGCACGGGCAGACAGCACCGCCTGCTCAACCTGCGATGGGGTACGTGCAGGCGAGTAGTGAGGCCGCCGCGGCAGCTCGACCAGGCCTGCCTCGCTCCCTTCACGGAAACGCCCAAGCCACTTGTATCCAGTCGTAGGGCTGATCCCGAAGCGACGGCAAAGGCCCCTTTTGTTGGTGCCTTCAGCCTGCGCCAGCTCCACGAACTCTCTCCTCTGAGACATAACGGACATCTCCTTCCATGGCATGACCACCTCCTTGTAATGAAGTCATGCCTATTATGGTGTCCACCATGTCCCCGAACATGTGTAAGCTATGTCCCCGGTCTATACAGGCCCACAGAGGGGGCCTGCCCGAGCGTATCAGCACCTACTATTGGTTCCATTTCGACCTGCCCCTGGACCTCGTCCGCCAGGGCGAAAACGACCTTGAGGTCACGATGGACCGCCACTTCAGGCCGCTTACGGCTGACCGCGTGCTGCTTCAAGTCGAGCTGCGAATCGTCTACGTCGAGCCGCCGATCCCTGTACAGGGCCAGATGTAACCTCGAGTTGGGCGATGAGCTTGGCTACTATGTATGCAATGCGCCCGGTTGACGGCATCCGTGAGTGACAATACCATGGCTCTCGTCGGGCTTTGCACCAAAAGGTGGAATGCGGAGGCGTGGTTCGACAGGCTCACCACGAACGGAGCTATAAACCAACCGTTCGCCCTGAGCTTGTCGAAGGGGTGACCCTCAGATATGATTACCGAATCCTTCCTAGACGGAGCCTGTCCTAAAAGTCCCTTCTCCCCTGGCGGGAGAAGGCTAGGATGAGGGGGTGCCGACGAAAGTCGGCATATGGATTCACGGTGTGGACGATTGCGGCCGCTAGTCGGACCACCCTCACCTGAATCCTCTCCCTTCGAGGGAGAGGAAGGAACAGATTGCCTTCAAAGGCCAGTTCTGAGACTGCGATGATGAATCCCGGGCCACCTCGGCTCGGGCCTGACCCTTTCTGAGACTGGCATCATGCCTTCAGCCTGATCTGTCGACTCGATTCGAGGTGGCGCCAGAAGTGCCCTCGGCAAGGCGAGCAGTGACCTTATAGGAGCCTGGCCCCACGCCCCATCGCAGTCTTGTCCGCTCACCTGGCCGGCGCGCAATCCTCCGGGAGGTAGAAATGATAGGAGTCGTCGGTCATAAAGGTAGTCGTGGTGTTGAGCTGGTCGTCGGAGTCGACACCCACCAGGATGAGCATGTGGCGGTGGCCATTGACCGTCAGGGGGTCCGCCTAGGGGAGCTTCACACAGTGGCGACCACCCATGGGTATTTGGAGCTCGAACGGTGGTCCCGGGGCCTGGGAGAGATTCATGCCTTCGGGATTGAAGGCACCGGTTCCTACGGTGCCGGAGTCGCCCGATTCCTGACCAGTAGGGGCCATACCGTAGTGGAGGTCAACCGGCCCGACCGGTCAACCCGCTATCGGAAGGGGAAGAGCGATCCCACTGATGCGGAGATGGCAGCGCGTGCCGTGCTTGCCGGAGTAGCCGATGCCACTCCCAAGTCAGGTGAGGGTGAAGTCGAAATGATCCGTATGTTCAAGAGCACCAAGGACTCGGCCGTCAAGGCTCGCACCCAGGCAATCAACCAGATGAAGGCCCTGGTTGTCACGGCCCCGGCCCGGCTTCGTGAGCACCTCACTGGCCTCACCGCTGGTGCCCTTGTCACCCGGTCCAAGAGCTTCCGGCTTGGTCGTATGGAGGGTCCCACCGCGGCGGCCAAGTATGATTCTCTCGTAAAAAGTCTGTGTAGGTTGAATTAGAACAAACGTACCCACACCTGGGTACAATATACAGTCTCTGTTCCGCACACTACCCCAACATACGGTAGCGCGCAGATGTGCTAAATCGCTGGAACTTCCTCAAAACGGGTTTTTACGAGGGAATCAAGTATGCTCTTCGCTCCCTTGCCCGTCGCTACCGTCAACTCGGTAATGAGATAAAGGACCTGGAGGCCGAGATCCAACGACTCACACGGACGGCAGCCCCAGCCCTGGTGGATGGCTTCGGCATAGGACCAGACACGGCGGCGACCCTCCTCATTGCTGCCGGGAGTAACCCTGACCGCCTCCACTCCGAGGCTGCCTTCGCCTCCCTGTGCGGTGTCAATCCCATCCCTGCTTCCTCCGGCAAGACCAACAGGCATCGGCTCAACCGAGGCGGCCACCGCCAGGCCAACGCGGCACTCCATCGCATTGTTGTCGTCAGACTTCGTCATGATGAGCGGACCCAGGCATACATGCGTCGTCGCACCACCGAGGGAATGAGCAAGGCTGAGGTGATCCGCTGCCTCAAACGCTATGTCGCTCGCGAGGTCTTCTCCGTCCTACGGAACTCAGCCCTATCCCACAGCACTCCTTGACATCTATAGGAGCATCAGGCTCGGCCAGGTAGAGCGCCAGGGGGATGGTCGTCCGCCTGCGTCGAATCAGCACCCTGCCAATGGGCGCGCTTTTAGTGACCAATGTGGACGATGATGGGCCCAAAGTTGAGCGAGCAGTAATCGGCTCGCAAATCAAAAAGTGGGGTAATTTCCAATGAACTACGACAAGGTAGCTCGAACATTTGACTGCGAACCCTCCCTAACCGACAACCAGGTCCTGGATTTCTGCAGAGATGGTTTTCTGGTCCTGGAGGGAGCCGTCGATGACGAGACCAATCAGCGTACGTGCGACTTCCTGAATGGGGAAATGCCCGCCAACCCCAGTTTCATTCCCGAGGGTCTTACAAATGAGGACCTGGAAAGAATTCGTAACTCTAGTAATGAACAAAGCACATTACTTCTTGAGGACTGGTTCAACGAGAATGTCATTCTCAATCCACAAGTAGCGGGTGCGTTGCGGTCACTGCTCGGCAAGGACGTGGGGCTGCCGGTTCTAACAAGTAAGCACACCGGTGAACATCCGGGTCCAGCCGGAGCGTGGCATCATGATGCTGACTGTGTATTTGGACCCGAAGTTAATTTCCTGGAGCTGTTCTACTATCCCCAGGATACCCCGCTGGAGTTGGGCCCAACCGAGGTATTACCCGGGTCACATATCGGTCCCACCCACCGTGAAGCGGAGGACAAAGGCGTGGTAACTGCCGGCCCCGCCGGGTCGCTTGTCATTCACTCTCAAAGTATCCTACATCGCAAAAGCGAGTCCACCGCCAAGGGTGTGCGGCATATGCTGAAGTACAGCTACTGGCGCACGGTACCTCCGGAGAGAGACTGGATTGTTGAGCCGGACTTTGACTTCCATACAGCCGACTACGGCGGCCATCGCGTCGCCAGATACGTTGCTCATATGTTGTACTGGCTGTGTGGGAGGGGAGATCAGTTTCGGATAATAGGAGGACAGGCATGGCCCTGGAAAAGCGTGAACCAGATAGGTCCATCGTATGGATTTGGGAGAACTGAAGGTTACCTTCCGAACTGGCGAAAAAATAACTCTGACGATTACGCGACGTGAGAGCGGGTCTTACCAATAACCGCTGAGCTGCTTCCACAGGCACCCCATAACCCCCTACCACCATCGTCCCCCGCAACAACCGGGCCCGGCCCCGTGTGGCATTGGGCCCATGCAACGCCGTGGCCCTCTCAGATTCTTGGCTCTGCTCCTCGCTGTCATGGCGGTTTCCGTGGCCTGCGCGCAGCCTCAGGCGGATCGTGAGCCAGCACCTGCCCCCTCACCCGTCTCCCCTACCCACCAGCCCTCTCCCCCATACCGTCCCCCCGTTCGGCCATAGCGATCCCCACTCCCCGGGCGGGCGCCACCGCGAGCTGGCAGAGGGCCGTGGGGCTATTCGAAGATGCCAGCGACCTACAGTTCGAAGGCCGGTTTGCCGAGGCCGTCGAGACCTATCAGCGCTCGATCGAGGCCTTCCCCACCGCTGAGGCCCACACCTTCCTGGGATGGACCTATAGCTTGATGGGCCAGTCCCAACTTGCCATCGCCGAGGGGAGGAAGGCCATCAAGCTCGACCCCGACCTCGGCAACCCCTACAACGACATTGGGGCCTATCTACAGGGTATGGGCCGGTTGGATGAGGCCATACCCTGGCTGGAAAAGGCAATGACCGCAAGACGATACGCCTCCCCCCACTATCCGCACCTGAACCTGGGGGCGATCTGGGTGAGCAAGGGCCTCTGGAGTGATGCCGTGGCGGCCTTTGAAGAGGCCCTGCGTCTGGAGCCCAGGTACCCTCTGCCCCAAGTCTCCTCCGTCGGGGTCTTCGTGCCGGGTCTTCCCCAGGAGAGCGATGATTCCGACGACGATGGCCGGCTATTCGCGGTACGCGATGCCATGACCAGGTACTTCCAGGCCTGGAACGCCTACGACGCTGAGGCTCTGCTTGAGGCCAGCGTCCCGGCCACTGTGGAGGAGACTCAGGCGGTCCTGATGCACCTGGCCTACACCAGGCTGCACGGGGTGCAGATCGCCCTGACGGACGTGAACGCCCTTTATCTGGGGGACCGCCTGGCCGTGCTGGACACCCGGCTGGACATAGGCGACATCCCCTTACCTGCGTACTTCCTTCTGGCCCAGGAAGATGGCAGGTGGAGGGTTGTCGGCAGAGCCACCCTGCTCGACGCCGAGCCAGAAGGGGTGAGTGGGCCGGCTGGGATTCGACTCCAGGACACTCGGATCAGAAGGCCAGTTGAAGCAGGGCCACCCCTTTTGTTCGCGCTGACACGGCTCTCAATATTAGGGTGATTTCCTGGGGGTGGTAGGTCGTTTGACACCGTTCTAAGGGGACATCATCGACGATCCGCGTACGGGCGTCCACGGCGGTGCCCTGCTGTACCGGCCGGAGGACCTGTAACGAGGGGTTCGGGGGTTACAGGGAGGCATGATGCACTTCAAACTAAGGTGCCAGTACCATCCGCCTCGTCAAGGAATGTGGGTCCTCTGCACCCCCGCAGTTTAGAATGGGAACTCTCGGTTTAGGAGAGGTCATCATGAACCGTGTCACACCAGAGCTCACAGATATGCGCCACATCAAGCTCTGCTATAGCAAGGACAGGTACTGCGGGCATCCGCACCAAAGCGGTATCTTTAACTATGGCAACGGCGAGATCGCGGTGCTGCATTCCCACGCGTCGTCCCGGTACGAGGTCCGGGACGACGTCGACCATTCCTTTACGACCGGCTACGCGAGCCGTGCAAAGATTCTACTCCAGCGGTCTCTCGATGGCGGCGAGACCTGGCCGAGAGAACACGACGTGGTGGTGTGGGATGAGTCTCGTCCCATCGAGGAAAAACGTGCGATCTTATACCGGGCTGACGAGCCTGATGTGGCCCGGGAACAGATCGACCTCACCAGCCCGGATGCGGCAGTGTACTTTACCAAAGCGGCAACCGGTCCGCCGAGACCGGCCTGGCGTGCCGAGGAGCATGGAGAACCCCAACCCACCCTAGAATGCTTCGCCTTCCGGTCAGGGTACCGGGGCCGCACATGGGAGGAGGTGCCCACGCGTGTCACTCATCCCTTTTGGGGGAGCGTTGACAAAAATGGCTATCCGCCGGTGCAGTTCCCCGACGGTACGCTCATGGCCGCGATGGCCTTCTGGGACCCCATGTTCAAGCAGGTAGAGCGTGTGAGTCCGGGCGGCGTGGCTGTCTACTGCTCTGACGATAGTGGCCTCACCTGGGAGTACGTGGCCGAAGTGGCAAGCGACCCAACGGGTCTGGGGCGGCCCGTTTACCAATGCTTGATCCTGCTGCCCAGCGGCCGGTTGCAGTGCTACATGCTCAATGTGGGTGCACTGCGTCACAACATAATTCAAATGAGTTACTCCGACGATGGCGGCTATAGTTGGAGCGAGCCGAAGCCAATTGTGGCCTGGGGCCAATCGCCTTGGGCGTCGTTGAGCCGTCAATACGCCTGGTCGGGGGCCAGGCACCACGGTGTCCACTATCGTTCGCCCTGGCCCCTGCAACTGCGCGATGGACGCATTGTCGTGATCTTCGGTCGAAGAAAAGTCCCGTTCGGAATGGGCTTGATTGTCAGCGAGGACGACGGTGGTACGTGGTCAACCGAAGCGGTCATCCGGGCCGACGCCAGCGATTGGGACCTGGGCTACCCGGTGGCGACCCAATTAGATGACGGGCGCATCTTCACGGCCTACTACTTCATGGAGGACGATGGCAATAACTTCGGGGGGACACGCCACATCGCCGGCAGCTCCTTCCGCCTGGCATAGTCTAGTGCTTCGTCACGGGGCATGCGGTAGCCCTGGCGCCCCTAAATCGGAGATACCGCCAGAGAAAACGGTCTTGGAGTCCCAGACCAATCCTCACCCAAACCTGAATTTCCCAGCCTGTTCAATACTCACTTGGGCATCTTCGGACGACAGACCCACGTGCATGAGCACATCGCAGCAAAACACTATCACGTGCAGGGGATCGACCCTTACATTCCCCATGGAGGCAGAATCTTCGCCTAGGTCCCGGCGGCTTCGAGAGCAGTGTATCGCTCGCGCAGCCTCCCCAGCTTCTCATTGAGCTTCGGGCTCTCCAGCACGTCACGGTTGATCACCGCCTGAGGAAACTCCCCGCGCATGACGGCCAGTGACGCCTGGACACAACCCTCGGCACAGAGCTGGGTCATGTGGTCCGTGTAGCCGAGGGCATGAGGCGTGACGATGACGTTGTCGAGATCGAGCAGAGGATCATCCGCGTCGATGGGTTCCCTTTCCAGTGCATCGAGCCCGGCTCCTTTGATGCGCTTCACCGCCAGCGCTTCGGCCAGCGCTCGCTGATCGACGATGGCCCCGCGGGCGACGTTGATCAGGTACGCTGTCGGCTTCATCAGCTCCAGCTCACGCGCTCCGATCAGATGGTGCGTCTCCTCCGTCAGAAGGCACTGGATACTGACAAAGTCGGACCGTTTGAGCAGCGTATCGAGATCCGTCTTCCGAACGCCGAGAGTCTTGGCCACCTCGTCGTCGAGGTACGGGTCGTAGACGAGGTACTTCATGCCGAATGGAGCGATCAGCGCGTGCAGCTCCTGGCCGATGTTCCCCAGGCCGATGTAGCCGAGAGTTCGCCCCTCCAGGCCCACCCCGCGGTACTCGGGTCCGTCCGCCTGCGTCCAAGAGCCCGAGTAGACGAGGTTTCTCTTGTCGAAGAGCCTGACGCTGAGTGCCAGGATGAACGTGAGGGCCGCCGTCGCCATCGCTCGTCGGATCCCCATAGGTGTCGTCGCTACGATAATCCCTGCGTCGGTGCAGGCGTCGAGATCCACCAGGTCATACCCGGCTCCGAAGCGAACGATCAGCGTGCAGCGCTCGGCGCTCGATACGCTCTCCCGGGTGAACAAGGGTCCGCCGGCGGGGACGGCATCGAACCTGTCGAGCTGTTTCGGGTCGATCGCAACCCGTTTCTTGGCTGGGAGCTTCCCAACTTTCAGACCTCGGGCACCGTCCAGCATGGCCCTGGCCGATTCCGTTCCCATGATCTTGTCATAGATGCCATCATCCGTCATGCCTACGTCAAAGGTCTGCGATCCCCATTTTCCGTTCCCGTGTGTCACGCCCATGGAGCACCTCCGAAATCCCTAGAGATCATTACCTCAGCGTCTTGATCATGGAGTGCGCGGTCTCGACGGTTGCTGAAATCGCTTCCGACCTGCAACCACTGAACGCCCCTGGCGACCAGGCGCCATATCCCCTCGATGTCGAAGCCGATTCCCGTGCCGATCATCAGCCCCGCAGGCCGTGTCCGGGCCGATGATATCGTGAATGACCGGTTTGACCTCAGGATGAAAGAGATCGGCGATGTGTGCGAGTGAGTTGTCCAGGTCAAAGGGGCCGAGCACGATGCCGTCCTAATGTCGCCTTAATCGTGTCCCTACTCCAGAGAGAGGCTTCTGAGCGCTTTGAGTTTACGCATTCCGGCCTGCTCCGGCAACTAATGGACGACCACGACGCCGCGATAAACGACGGGCACCATGGGGCGGCCAGGCGTCCAACCTGTCGGTCTCTGACACATCCTTCTCCAGGTACACAGTCTTCCCCTCAACAAGCTGCTGGTCTCTCTCCGACGCTTCGCTCCCGTACGGTTCTACGCCCCTCGTCGGGTATTTGGTCTCCGGCGTACCGACCCCAACGTACCTGACCGTCGCCAAACGACCGTTCAGCTCAAACCTCGACTTGAATGTAAATGTCGGACAGTGCACGCTTTGAGCTTGTCTACGGGCCGCTCAGAACACCGCGACGGGGTTGACTGCGGAGCCGGTCCCGCCGACGGCCACCAGGGGGTTGACGGTAAGCATGAACTCGTATCTCCCCTCCTCGGCGCACACCCGCGCAAGAGGCTCCAACAGCGCGTTGTCCAGGATCGGAATGCCGTACGCGTGGATGATTCCGTGCACGGTCCAGGCAAGGCCGTACTCGTTGGGTGCGATGTCGGTGATGTCCCAGACAAGCAGGGCCACGTCGTGGTCTCGAATGAATGGCATGCAGGAGGCGTGCAGGACCGGGATTCGGTCGCCCTCCGCGAACTCCCTCGGTCCGTCCGCCATGTAGGCTTCGCGGCCGCCGTTGACCACCACGGCGTCTCCCGGCTCCAGGGACAGGCCCTCCTCCTCGAGTATCTCCTCCAGCTCCCAGCCATGGACTGGATTTCCGATGGTGACATAGGGCTCGCCCCGGTGCTTAGGTACGTCGAGAAGGACCCCGCGGGTCAAAATGCCGTCACGCCACTCGTCCACCGAACCCCAACGCGCGCCCTTAAAGGTTATCTCCACTTCCGGGTCGCGCCCATCCCACATGCCGTCGTCGTCCCAGTTGTGACAGAGGGCGTCGATGTGGGTAACGCTGAAACCGTGGTGAAAGATACCCAGGAAGTCCAACGAAGCACCCCAACTGCCGATATACTCCTTTTTCATGTAGTGCTGGACCGGTATCGCGTTCTCTCGCGACGGCTCCACGGGCAAAGGCCGGCTCAGCGATACCGTCCGCCCGCTCTTCACGAGTCCGGCGGCCTGGACTCGCTTTTCCGGGGTGATCAGGTTTATGGCGCCGGCCCCTCCCTTGTCACCCCACCGGCCCCAGTTGCGGTGGTCCTTTAGATAGGACATGACCTCGTCTCGGCTCGGTAACTCTCTTTCAGTCACTTTGGCCTCCTGTATCATCCTTATCGATCCAGTCCGCCTGATGCAGCGGTACGATTTGAGGCAGCTACCCGTGGCGGACCATGACGGCAAGCTTCTCGGGGTCAACCTGGGCGAAGACATGTTATATTACATCAGCCTGGCCCGACGGAGGAAACGAGCATCAGTCTGTTGGGCCAGAGTATCCAGCATAGTAGATGCGGATTTAGCTGCTGGCGCGGCTACCGGTAGTGCTCCGTCACGGGTGAAATGAATGGTTCTTCTTCCCACCCGCCCGCCCTGAGGGTTTTGGGGGAATCCCCAGACCCCTACCAAAGAGGGTTGCACCCTCTCTGCACTCTCCCGCCGGACAAACCAAATCAGGTGTGACTGAGCACTGGTGGGTTGCCTCTCTACTAGAGCATTCGTTCCGGGTGCCCTCATCCTGCCGTCCTTGTCCACCGTCGCTGTAGCAGAGGAGTTCCGATGGGCTGGTCCTAAGTTGCGGCGAAGTTACCGCTGATGTCTTACGTAGACTGCAGCTCCCATCTGCAAGTAGGCCATTTTCGTCAGCTCCTGGAAGCCCTTGAATTCGCCCTTTCGAATTATGATGTATCTCCATCAAAGCCGCCCCACTCCGCTCAGGCTTGTTGCTGGCAAAGAGATAAGCCAAGGACAGGTACGAAACACTATGGAGATGGGCCGATCGGCTCCACGAACAATGGAAACCCGCGAAAGAGGAGCGAAATCACATGAGACTGATACTGACGGGAATCGAATATGCCGGCAAGCGGACCCTGGGCATCGAGATATCGAGGTGGTGGGCTATGCAAACCGGGGAGGAGTTCCTGGAACCTCCACACCTGGCATTCCACGACCACTTCACGCTGCCCCACGTGGTGCACGTCATGGGCCACGAGGACCACAAGGCACAGACGGAGAAGGACCTGCTCAATGCAAACCCGGGTCTGCAGCAGCTCCTTCAGCTATATAACATAGGTAACAAATTGAGGTATCCTCAAAAAGTGTGTAAACAGTCAGGCGGTGTACCCTCTGTCTGAACAACACGGGCTCAAGGCCCGAGAGAGGAGATAGACCGCCCATGAGGAAGGAAAGCACTGAGAGTAGGTCGGAGTCAAGGCCGGAGTGGGAGCAGTTGGAGGATTGGGTGCGAAGCCAGGTCCAGAGGCTGATCCAGGAGTTGCTGGAGGAGGAGGTGACGGCGTTTCTGGGAAGGGCGAAGTCGGCGCTCAGATCCGACTCGGACTCAGATACCGGCTATCGGAACGGATACGGCAGAGCCCGGAGGCTTACGCTGAGTTCGGGAACGATACAGCTGAGGCGGCCGCGAGTCCGCGATACCGAGGAGCAGTTCGAGAGCCGGCTGCTGCCGCTGTTCGTCAACAGGACCAGGAAGGTTGCTGAGTTGATCCCCGAGCTGTACCTGCACGGTCTATCCGAAGGCGACTTCGATCTGGCTTTGCGGGGGCTGTTGGGAGAGGACGCACCGGTATCGGCGAGCACGGTGGCCCGGTTGAAGGATAAGTGGAACGATGAGCTTGCCCAATGGCGCAGCCGGCCCCTCGATGACCTGGAAGTGGTCTACATGTGGGTGGATGGAGTCTACGTCAAGGCTGGTCTTGAGAAGGAGAAGGCGGCGGTACTGGTGGTGATGGCGGCCCTGAGCGACGGGAGCAAGGTGGTGGTGAGCGCTGTTCCCGGATACAGGGAGTCCACAGAGAACTGGTCCGAGGTGCTCAGGGACATCAAGCGCCGGGGCTTGAGCTGCCCGAGGCTGGTGGTTGGAGACGGACACCTGGGCATCTGGGGAGCTCTGCGCAACGTCTATCCGCAGGCGGCAGAGCAACGCTGCTGGAACCACAAGATCGTAAACGTGCTCGCCAAGCTTCCAAAGCGACAACAGGACCAGGCCAAGCTCATGCTGCGTACTATCCCCTACGCGCCGACTCGGACAGAGGCTGAGCGGCTCAGGACGGTGTTCACCAGGTGGTGCGGCGACCATTCCTACGAGGCGGCCTCAGAGGCCTTGGAGCGGGACTGGGACCGCATGGTCACCTTCTATGACTTCCCAAAGGAGCACTGGGGGCACCTTCGCACGACGAACCCAGTGGAATCACCCTTCGCGGCCCTCAGGCTTCGGACCGATGCCGCCAAGCGCTACAAGAGGGTCGATCGGGCGATAGCGGTGATCTGGAAAATGTTGATGGTCGCCGAACAGCGCTTCAGGCGTCTGAAGGCCCCTGAGTTGATCGAAGACGTCTATCTCGGTGCACAGTATGCGGATGGAATCGCCATTGAATCAACGGCTGAGAAGGTCGCCGCCTGATGTCGTTTACACACCTATTGACGTAACCTCAACAAATTCAACAAGGGCTACACCGATATGGCCGACCTGTTCCTGATCGACTGGTACTACTCCGACGCAGTCTACGCCTCGCTATACTACGGCTACGGTGGACCCGGACAGTACGCTGAACGGCAGCGGATAGCCAGGGGCTTCGACGCTCAGGTCAACGCGCACATGCCGGACATGGTGCTGGTCCTGATGAAAGCGTCGCCCGAGACGATAAGAAGACGCGTCGAGGAGGGCAAGAGTCCGTTCCCCGCCAGGCACGCCGCCACGCTGTTCCAGGCCAAGGACACCGAGGTCGTGCTGGAGCGCTTCCAGGAGGAGTATGAGATGTCGCTGATTCCCCGCAAGTTCGTGCTGGACACGACGACAGCCTCGGTCCCGGAGTCGCTGGCGGAGTTCAAGCAGCAAATCAAGCCTTTCATCACGAGCCAGGACAGGCTCCGCCTCCTGACCCGTGAGATACTCGAGAGCTGGTGAGCCACAACGACGACTGCCGCCCAGGTGGGATTCGGTTTGAAAAAGCCGGGGGCGCGTCTTGGAGGGTGGTCCGGAGTGGTTGATGGCACCGCTAGAAGAGGTTGAGGACGTAATATGGCGATTGACAACATCAGGAACGGCGAATACAGTATTTGCCATCCTAAAATATGGTGTTCGCGAAGGTAACGGGTCCCATTTGGGAAATTCAGGTTATGGGTTATCGACCGGGAGCCCACGCTTGCGGTATGGCGGGAGTTCGGCGGACGGCGGACCGATGCTGAAGGTCCGTGCACAGCCGCCAGTAAAGACGTCTAGGGCAGTCGCTTGGGAAATCTGGACATGAAGGTGGACACTCCATACATTGCCCGCCGTGGAACGGACTGAGGCCGCAGCGAAGAGGAGGGCGGAATGGCCAAGTACCGTGCTGGAGTGATAGGCCTGGGGTGGATGGGGATGCTCTACGACATAGGCAAGCGAATGGGGGTCTGGCACGTCGATGACGTCGACCGTCCAACGCCAACGGACCTGGACGTGCACCGCAAGGTCTATTACCACGAGCGATATGGCCCCGGTGGGGGTATGCCTACCTCATACTCGGAGGCCCTGGCGGACCGGCCCGAGGTCGATCTCGTCGCCGGAGCGGACAGAGACCGCAAGCGGGTGAAGATCTTCGGTGAGCGCTACGGAGTCGAGGCGCAATACACGGACGCGGCCGAAATGCTCCGCAAGGAGAGGCTCGATATCGTGGCCATTTCCACCAATGTAAAGGGCCGCTCCGACCTGACAGTCCTCGCCGCCGAGTGTGGCGCCAAGGGTATCATGACCGAGAAGCCCATCGCCCACACCCTCGAGGAGGTCGACCGCATGGTCAAGGCGTGCGAGGACGCCAACGTGCCGCTGGTGTGTGGCGCCATCTCCACCAACCACCCCTCGTTCGGCAAAGCCAAGGAGCTCGTCACGAGCGGGGCCATAGGTGACGTGATCTCCATCGAGGCCGAGTCCGACCAGAACCTGTCCCAGCACCAGAACTGGTCCTACTTCGTCGATAGCGCTCCAGCGTGGGTGATGGGCATCGGCGACCAGCCCAAGCGCGACTCGGGCAGCGCCGAGTACCGTGGCTCCGGGATAATGGTCACCGCGCACGGCCTGGTCGTGCACTTCAGGAAGAGCGCCCCTGCTATCCGCATCACCGGCGCCACCGGCGAGATATACCACGCGGACCACTATACCGAGTGGCATCTGCTACAGGACATCGACGCGGCCGACGGTGTTAGGCGCGGGGAGATGCCGTGGCCCGAGCCCCAGATGCAGGCAGGTGGGCCCGCCGTCTATGGGTTCGCGGATATCTTCGACTGCCTTGAGGGCAAGCTGGACGAGCCGAAGAACTCGGGAAGACGGGTCGCGGTAGCCCTCGAGGTCGAGATCGCTCTTAAGCAGTCCTCGGCACAGGGCGGAGTACGCGTCGACCTACCTCTAGAGGACCGCTCTCTCGGCCTCGAGTACGACTGGCACAGGTAGGCTTCCTGTGCTCGTCCATAAACACTGGATAACTCAGGTAACCCCGTGTGCAAGTTTCAAATGGAGAGCGCAAAACGCGGTGAGCGGGATGAGCAAGGCAGACGCCTCCTTACCCTTTACCACGATCTCCTGAACGAGCTTCCCGCCGGTGTGATACAGGTGTCAAATTCGTCACTGCCCGGAGACCCCTGATGACGAGCGAACAGGACAGGGCCAGAGGAGCAGCCGCAGAGGCGTTCGCTGGCCAAGTGAAGGACTTGATGAGACAAGGCCGTTTGGATGGCCTGCCTAAAGCCGTGGTGGACCACTGGCGCTCTAAGATCATTCAGGGCGACGCAGACTCTCAGCGGGCCACAGAAGTAGCGTTTAAGCTGGCGGAGGCCAAAGACCGGCTGCGCGATCACATGGAACGAGAAGGGAGCGAGGACACGGTCTCGGGCGCCGAGGTCTACAACAAGTATGCGCCTGTGTTTGTCGCTCCTGACATTATAGACGCGGTCGACGTCGTCCTAGAGATGCAAGCCATGGGCATCAGGCTCGATATCGGGGTGATAGGGCCGTTCCTGGCCAACCTACCGAAGGACGAGGTGTCTGGCCGGTTCAATCTGCTGAAGGTTTGGCTGGGCAGGACCTACGGCTACGACGTGGTGATTACTCCTGTACTCGCAGAGTACCTTGCTGAGCCCGGCGACTTTGTGGCCAGGCTGGCAGAGCTGGACCACCTTCTGGACGAGACTCGCAACGGCCGGTTCCGCCTGGAAAACCTGGTGCAGCGCGACCTCGAGTACAGGAAATACTCCCACGAATACGCCCGGATTTACGGGACCAACCGCCATCTGCCGTACGTCAACGAGCCCTTCGAGGCCCTTTACCGCAAGTTCGTCGACCTGCCGGAGCTAGAGTATGAACATCGCGACGACTGGCGTCTTGAGGGCCAACACCTTCAAGAGGTCAGGCGGGTTGCATACGAGGCGAGCAAGTTCCTGCGCTTTCTGCTGAGGTTCCGCGAGGGCACCTCCAGGCCGATTGTAGTAGTGGGAAACGACAGGTACGGCCGGCAGTGGGTGGTCGAGCCGCTGGAGGAGTTCCTACGGGATGGCTTTACGCTGCGCTACAGCGGAGTGCCGTCTCACTTGTCCATGAGGCTAACGGTGCCGGGCGCGCGCAACTTCGAGGGGTCGAGGGACAACACGGGCCCCTGGACTGCTGACGCCTTTCCCATGGAGTTTGTGCGCGAGTTAGACCGGGACATGCCCCACATCGTCGTGGCTGACGGAACGGGCGGCCGCGGGTATGACGGCAACATGATGCTGTCCAGGGCAGTCAAGAACTACGCGCACTGGATCGCCGCCTTCAACGACGTTCGCGCGGAGGGTCGGCGATCTGAATATTGGCATGAGAGCTGCTTACCAGCCGAACACCTCCTGGAACTCGTGCACTGGTACGAGTTCGTCCGGCTGCGTCGACAGCTCAACGAGTGGGTGACGCCGGGCCCAACCTACAATGTTGGACTATGGGCGCCCGAGCCCACTGACACGGCCCAGCTAGGCGAGCTGCGCCTGCCGTATCGACCGCCCGAGCTGGACACCGACAGGCCCCAATTCGTGCTGGCCAACTCCATCATCTATGACACGGATAGTCTCCCGGAGGAACTCCACGACACAAGGCCGTACTATTTCGACGGACCGGAGAGGCATGTCCAGGAGGAGATCGTTTTCGGCTTCGGCCCTTACGGCTTCCAGCCGGCGGTGAAGGGAACAATGACGGCCACGTTCGTCGCGGCGGTACAAAGGGCTATAACGACCGAGGTCGCCCGGCTAATGTCGCTCTAGAGGAGTCCCTGCGAGGGTGTCAGGGTTATTGGGCGACATTTGCCATTAAGATGCCGGCGAGGCGTTTTCATCAACTCTGGCACCTGCATTAGCCTCAGCTATGGTTGTGAGGGCCGGGCTGCTCGCCCACTACTGGGCCGAGCCGGGCGATGACCAGGTATTGGTGGACGGGTCGAACAGCTCCGTGGAGTCGAGCATGTTCTGGCCCTCGCCCGCGCTCTCGCCGGCGCCACCGATGACCAGCACCGTGCCGTCCTCCAGCAACACCGCCGAGAAGTACATTCGCTTCTCGGACATGCTCCCCACGGGCGACCAGGTGCCTGAGGAGGGGTCATAGACTTCCGCTGAGCCAATGACCGGATCAGAGTTTTCTATATATCTTTCCCCACCTGCGACCAGCACTCTGCCGTCCGGAAGGCGCGTCGCAATGTGCGCTGCACGCGCCTCGGACATGCTCCCCGTAATTGACCAGGTGCCTCGTAGCGGGTCGTAAATCTCGGCCGACTGATGGGCCTCGAAGTCCCCGGTCATGCCGCCGGTGACGAGCACCGTACCGTCCCCGAGAAGCGTTGCCCTGTGTCTTTGGCGCTCCTCACGCAGGCTACCGGTTTGCGTCCACGTGCCATCGGATGGGTCGTACAGTTCAGCCGGCACATCCCTCACACCCCCCGCGACTAACACCCTACCGTCATCAAGAAGGGTGAGTGTGTGCTCTGACCGCTCATCGCCTATGCTCCCCGTCGTCGACCAGGTGCCGGTGGCAGCGTCATAGATCTCCGCCCAATCGAGAGGTCCGAAGCTTTCGCGACTTTCCCGCCCCAATCCGCCCGCGAGCAGCACTCTGCCGTCCGATAGACGCGTTGCGGCGAGCCACGCTCTAGGCCCTTTAGTCATGCCGGTTCTGGCCCACGAGTCCGTTGAGGGATTGTAGACCTCTGCCGAGGCGCGCCAAGTCTCAAAAGTAGGGCCGGCGCCACCGACGACCAGCACGGTGCCGTCGTCCAGCAGGATCGCTGCATGGCCGTATCGGGTCAGGGTCATGCTGCCCGCTAGAGTCCAGGTCCCGGTAGATGGCTCGTAGGTCTCTGCCGACTTGAGATTGCCGCCGCCCCCCCCGGTCACCAGCACCCTGCCATCTCGGAGCAACGTAGCCGTGTGCGCGGCGCCGCGAGGTTCCAGCATGCTTCCGATACTGGAGGGTACAACAATCTCGGGCTCGGGTACCTGAGTGGCCGTGGGGGCAGCCACAGCGACAGCCGGCGAAGGTCCCACCGGGTCTGGCAGTGCCGTTGGAGCAGATGGAACACCGGCCGGCGGAGGAGTGGCGGTCGGGTCAAGTATGGCGTCCTCGCCCAATCCCCCGCGTGCGGCCATGACGAGGACCGCCATCACAACACCAATCAGGTGCAAGCTTCTTCTATGCCTCCCGAATACCATCGCACCAGCCTCCTGACATTGAATTGCAGAAGAGGCCTTCCTCGCTCGCATGCTGCAGCCCACGATTTGTTAGCAGAGCATCAGTCGCTACTATAGCTTTCCTGGCATTCCGCCGTCGATGTTGATAATCTCACCCGTGATAAACCTGGCATCATCAGTAACCAGGAATAGTACAGCCCTTGCAACGTCTTCAGGGTAGCCAGGGCCATCGAGAATCTGGATCATATCGAACATAGCTTTCAACCCACATTTCCCAGATCAGCCGCGTGGGTGCGTCGTAATCCGGTAAGAGTGCTGCCTATTTGAGCCGCATACCTGGGCATTATGGGCAGTGTGGGTGCTAGACTGGCCGAGCTAGGGGGTCTAGTTCTGGATACCGCAATCTCGCTGGAGGCACCCAATGGGTGAAAGCTCCGACACCCCTTTGAAGCTCCAATTCGACCGCAGAGTCCGCCTGGATTTTCGTGGCGCTACGATCACCTCGGACGCCGGACTCCTGGCATGTCGCGAGCTTGATGCCGCTCTGGGGCTCACAGAGACAGCCAACGATTATATCCATGAAAGCCGCACCGGCCGCAATGTGCAACACCGGCTGTTGCCCTTGCTCAGACAATCGGTGTATAGCCGTCTCGCTGGCTACGAGGACACCAACGACGCTGAACGGCTTGCCCAAGACCCGGCTATGCGTGTCATCGTCGGGTGGCAAGGTACTGATAAGCAGGCAGCCAGCACCAACACTATGAGCCGATTTGAGACTGAGGTGTTAACCGAAGAGGAGAACCTGGATGGGCTTGCGCGCCTGAATGTTGAGTGGGTGGACAGGGGCATGGCCCAGACATCTCACCAGCGAGTTATCCTAGACATGGACAGCTCTGAAAGCCCGGTGCATGGGCAGCAAGAGGGAGTCGCCTACAACGGCCACTTCGAGTCCGTATGTTATCACCCGCTCTTCCTGTTCAACCATTTCGGAGATTGCGAAGGTGCAATGCTTCGCCCGGGCAACGTCCACAGCGCTGAGCGGTGGCGGGAGGTTCTGGAGCCAGTCGTGAAGCGATACCAGGAGAAAGCAACTGTCTTGAAAGTCAAGAGGAATGAACAACGAATGTGGAAGTCATGTCGTGCCAGGGCGAGCGATGCTTGAGCATGGAGTTGAGGATAACGAGCAGCTTGCGCATGCAGGCTGTGAGGGCCAGCTTCTTCGGCTTACCAGCGGCCAACAGCCGCTGGTAGAAGTCTCGGATGACGGGATTGTAGCGGCTGGCCACCAACGCTCCCATGTACAGGGCGGCGCGGACCCGGGCGCGTCCGCCCCAGACGGTGCGTTTACCACGCAGGGTGCCGCTATCCCGGTTGTAGGGAGCCACTCCCACCAGGGCGGCAACCTGCCGGCGATCCATGGTGCCCAGCTCCGGCAGGTAGGCCAGAAGAGTGAGGGAGAGCTGCTCGCCCACGCCGGGGACGGTGCGCAGAAGGTCGTCCTTCTCCCGCCACACGGGACTCTGGCGCAGAGTCTGACGCAGACGCTTGTCCAGGTCGTCCAACTCCCGCTCCAGCCATGCAATGTGGGCTTCGATGCGGGGACGGACGGCGACGGTGGCGGTGCCGAGGCGGTTCTTCTCCGAGACCAGCATGGTCATCACCTGGTGCCTTCGGGCAGCCAGGGAGTTGAGGGCCTGGGTTTCGGCGTCCCGCAAAGGGCGCACGGGAGGTCGGACCGCTTCGGCAAAGTGAGCAATAGCCGCCGCGTCAAGCGAGTCGGTCTTGGCCAGCTTCCCCGTTGCCCTGGCAAAGTCCCGCACTTGGCGCGGGTTGACGACGACCACCGGCACCGCCTCGGCTGCCAGAGCAGCCACCAGAGGCAGCTCCAAGCCGCCCGAAGCCTCAAGCAACACCATGACAGGTTCCAGGGTCTTCAGCTTGGAGATCAACTGCCGGATCCCCGCATCGTCATGGGAGACCTCCCATCTTTCGTCCGTGGGACGCACCGCAACGTCCACCTGGGCCTTAGCTACATCGATGCCTACGTAGGTCGCTTCCTGTTCCATCAGCACCTCCTGCGAATTATTGGCCCGTCCTTGCAAGATGCGGGCTTGGTTGGCCCAGGCAACTGTTCGGGCTCTAACTCTGGGGGGTGCGGCGACCCTCGCTTTCTCACGGCCTGCTACGACCTAGGAATAGTCGGTCTGCCGCACCCCGATCCACCTAAGTGAAGTGATTGTTACACACCAAACCAAGATACAAGGAAATTGGTCATGCGGCCAGTGTATGCAAAGCGGCAGGGAATTGGATTCACGGTGGTACCAGTAGCCGTATTGAGCATCGCGCTCATGATGGGTGTTCTCTGGTCCCTTGGGAACCCCGAACTGGTTCACGCGTGTAAGTGTGCGCAACCTGGGACTCCTTGAGGTTACGTCAATAGGTGTGTAAACGACATCAGGCGGCGACCTTCTCAGCCGTTGATTCAATGGCGATTCCATCCGCATACTGTGCACCGAGATAGACGTCTTCGATCAACTCAGGGGCCTTCAGACGCCTGAAGCGCTGTTCGGCGACCATCAACATTTTCCAGATCACCGCTATCGCCCGATCGACCCTCTTGTAGCGCTTGGCGGCATCGGTCCGAAGCCTGAGGGCCGCGAAGGGTGATTCTACCGGGTTCGTCGTGCGAAGGTGCCCCCAGTGCTCCTTTGGGAAGTCATAGAAGGTGACCATGCGGTCCCAGTCCCGCTCCAAGGCCTCTGAGGCCGCCTCGTAGGAATGGTCGCCGCACCACCTGGTGAACACCGTCCTGAGCCGCTCAGCCTCTGTCCGAGTCGGCGCGTAGGGGATAGTACGCAGCATGAGCTTGGCCTGGTCCTGTTGTCGCTTTGGAAGCTTGGCGAGCACGTTTACGATCTTGTGGTTCCAGCAGCGTTGCTCTGCCGCCTGCGGATAGACGTTGCGCAGAGCTCCCCAGATGCCCAGGTGTCCGTCTCCAACCACCAGCCTCGGGCAGCTCAAGCCCCGGCGCTTGATGTCCCTGAGCACCTCGGACCAGTTCTCTGTGGACTCCCTGTATCCGGGAACAGCGCTCACCACCACCTTGCTCCCGTCGCTCAGGGCCGCCATCACCACCAGTACCGCCGCCTTCTCCTTCTCAAGACCAGCCTTGACGTAGACTCCATCCACCCACATGTAGACCACTTCCAGGTCATCGAGGGGCCGGCTGCGCCATTGGGCAAGCTCATCGTTCCACTTATCCTTCAACCGGGCCACCGTGCTCGCCGATACCGGTGCGTCCTCTCCCAGCAGCCCCCGCAAAGCCAGATCGAAGTCGCCTTCGGATAGACCGTGCAGGTACAGCTCGGGGATCAACTCAGCAACCTTCCTGGTCCTGTTGACGAACAGCGGCAGCAGCCGGCTCTCGAACTGCTCCTCGGTATCGCGGACTCGCGGCCGCCTCAGCTGTATCGTTCCCGAACTCAGCGTAAGCCTCCGGGCTCTGCCGTATCCGTTCCGATAGCCGGTATCTGAGTCCGAGTCGGATCTGAGCGCCGACTTCGCCCTTCCCAGAAACGCCGTCACCTCCTCCTCCAGCAACTCCTGGATCAGCCTCTGGACCTGGCTTCGCACCCAATCCTCCAACTGCTCCCACTCCGGCCTTGACTCCGACCTACTCTCAGTGCTTTCCTTCCTCATGGGCGGTCTATCTCCTCTCTTGGGCCTCGAGCCCGTGTTGTTCAGAGAGAGGGTACACCGCCTGACTGTTTACACACTTTTTGAAGATACCTCAAAGTGTCAGGTCTTTACCGCTATAATCGTAGCGCATACCGTACTAGAGTTGAAGCAACATGGAACTTCTCCGCGGCATCGCGCGCCCCGCGCAGCCCGCTGTCCCTTTGGTGGAGCGACTGGAGCAGGCCGCCAACCCGGCGACCCTCTTTACTCGGTTCCGCTCCGCTCCCTATGCCCTGCTCCTTGACAGTGCCATGCCGCATCCGCACCTGGGGCGGTATAGCTACCTAACCGCCGACCCCTTCCTGGTCCTGCGATGCCGGGGGCGCCGTATCTACCTAGAGCGCGACGGCCGGTGCGAGGAAGCGGAGGGTGATCCCCTGACCCTGCTTCGCGATCTCCTCCTCCGCTTCGCCACCCCCTTTCTGCCGGGCCTCCCGCCCTTCCAGGGCGGAGCCGCTGGGTACATGAGCTATGACCTGGGCCGGCTCCTGGAACCGATGCCTGCCCTTGCTGCCGATGACCTGGAGTTGCCGGACCTCTCCCTGGCCTTCTACGACTGGGTCCTCGTCCAAGACGGCCTGGCGGGACGGAGTTGGCTGATAGCGACAGGCCTCCCTCAGGGGACCGCGGACCAGGCCCGCCGGCGCCTCAAGTGGGCTCGCGAGAGGCTGGCCGAGGCTGTGGTAACAAAGGAAGACCCAGTGGCAGACGTCGAGGGACCTCCTCTCCGCTCCACCTTCACCTTGGAGGGCTACCTGGCCGCCGTCAAGCGGATAAAGGACTACCTGGCCGCCGGAGATATCTATCAGGCCAACCTCTCCCAGCGCTTCATGCTCCCCTTCGCTGGAGACTCCTGGCCCCTCTACCTGCGCCTGCGTCAGGTCAACCCCGCCCCTTTCGCCGCGTACCTGGAGTTCCCTGAGGTCACTGTTCTGAGCGCCTCCCCAGAGGAGTTCCTGCGGGTAGAGGGCCGGCGCGTGGAGACACGGCCCATCAAGGGGACCCGCCCGCGGGGCGGCACCTCTGAGGAGGACGCGGCCTTGGCTCGGGAGCTCTTGGCGAGTGAGAAGGACCGGGCCGAGAACATCATGATTGTGGACTTGCTGCGGAACGACCTGGGTCGGATCTGTCGAGTCGGCTCGGTCCAGGTCCCCTCCCTATTCGCCGTGGAGCAGCATCCCACTGTCCACCACTTGGTCTCCACGGTCACCGGCGATCTCCCGGAGGGCGTCGACTCCGTGGACCTCTTGCGGGCCTGCTTCCCCGGCGGCTCCATAACCGGCGCCCCCAAGATCCGGGCCATGGAGATCATCGAGGAGCTAGAGCCCACCCGTCGTGGCATCAGCTGCGGCGCCATCGGCTTTCTGGGGTTCAACGGCGCCATGAATACCAGCATCGCCATCCGGACTATGGTGATCACGAAGGGGGCCCTGACCTTCGGTGTTGGGGGCGGGATCGTGTGGGACTCGGACCCGGAGGTGGAGTACCAGGAGACACTCCATAAGGCCCGCGGCCTCATGAGGGCTCTGGGATACGAAGGCTGAGCCTATCCTCTATATCGGTTGTCGTTCCGTCCCCCAACGGCTACCCATCCCTCGAAGTTGTTGGGCGAAAAACCGTTAGAGTCAAATAGACTCCTCGATGCATTGCTCGAGCAGCTCCAAGGCAGATCGCGTAAATGTCCACATATTGGCCTCGCGGTCCGAATCACCGGTCTCCAGGGTGGTGACGCGCTCAACGGGTCCGGCTACTGCGATGCAAGTGTGACCTGCGGCGTCGCCGTACCGGTTCCCTGTAGGCCCGCTGGCGCCGGTCTCACTAAGCCCCCATGTCGTCCCCAGCGATTCGCGTACGGTGCGGGCCTTCAGCAGAGCGTAAGGCTCTGTGCTCGCCCGGATCTCGGCCATGGCTTCGTCCGGCACCCCCAGCAACCCCTCCCGGGCCACATGGGTGTAGACGACTGCCCCGCCGCGGTAGTAGGCCGAAGCCCCGGGGACTGCCACCAGGGATGCTGAAATCAGACCCCCGGCGGATGATTCGGCCACGGCGACCGTCTGCCCATGCTGCTTGAGCAGTGCGCCGACCGACGCGGCCATCGAGTTCAGGGATGCCATGATTCTCCTCCCACCGCAGACATCGTTGCCAGGCCCTTTGGACTATAATACTTCTCATGACAGGCGGCAAACTGGACGTCGGCGCGGCTCTCGAAACCCTGGCCCGATCAAGGCCGGGCCTCTGGAGCCTGTCCGCATGTGGTGTGACACGGTCGCAGTACAGGATTCCCGCGCTGGTCGACCAGCACGCCTACGCGCCCGGCAGCGAGCGACTGCGGGTGCTCCTGGTCTCGGGGCTCTCGGGCGAGCGCCTGGACGTGGAGACGTCCCTCCGGGTCCTCGAGCATTTCGCCCGACGGGGCGACCGGCTGGCCGAGAGAATAAGCCTCAGTGCGGTGCCCTGCGCCAACCCGGACGGCCTTGCTAAGGACACCGGTCCCGAGAACGGCGCAGAGGGCCTTCCGGGCGCGGGGTACCCGCCGGAGGGTGGCTTCTTTCACCACCCGCTGCACCCAGAGAAGCGCTACCTGTGGCGCTGGGTCTGCTTCCAGGCCCCGGACCTCGTCGTTGAGCTGCGGTGCGGCGCAGGCCCGGTGTGGGAGGTCAACGACGAGGCCGCTCATCTCGCGTCTGTCCTGGACGCCGGAAGGCTCGGCCCAACCGATAACCTGGTCGCGGCCCTCGGCAGAGGCAAGCCGAGCGGGCTGGGTCCGGTGCAGGGTGTTCGTCTGACAGTCGACCCCGGGAGGGCCATCGCCGAGCTGGACCGGCTGTGGACTGCCGTCCTCCCCTCGTCGGGCTCCTGGACCTCGCCCGCACGGGTGGAGCTTGGGCGGAGGCGAGCCCGCTCGCCACTCGAGATAGGGCGCGTTCTCGCATCGGTCTATGGCCATACGCTGGACCCGGTGGTCTATATGCAGGGAGTCGCCATGAGCGGACGCCTGCGTCTGGCCGCGCTGGAGCCATCCGCCCCCAACCCCGCGCAGGACATCGTCCGAGTCGTGTCGCCCTATGCGTCCAGCCCCCATAGCGTCTTCGGTGACGAATCTCATACGGCAGCTCTGGCCGGGGTGCTCTGGGGCGACGAGCTGACCGATGCAACGGGAGACGCCCGGTTCGCCGACCTGCTCGTCAGGGCCGCTGACTTCTACCAGCCGAGGGGGCGGGGTCAGGCGCCCCTGCCAGCCGACGCCGACTTCCGGGTCGAGGACATGTTCTTCCTGGCGACGGTACTGGGTCGCGCCTACGGCATCACCGGGGACCGGCGCTATGCAGACCTGCTGGCCGAGTACCTGATAAACACCGGGACCCAGCAGCAGGACGGACTGTTCTGGCACTGCCTCTCGGCGCCCCACTACTGGGGTAGGGGCAACGGCTTCGCCGCCCTGGGCATGGCGGAAGCGCTGACCTACCTGCCCGATGACCATCCGCATAGGGCCGCCATCGCGTCCATGCTCGTCAGGCAGCTGGACGCGCTACGTGCCCTCCAGGAACGCTCGGGCATGTACCGGCAGGTGCTGGACTTCCCCGGCTCCTACCAGGAGTTCACCGCAACATGCATGATCGGCTACGCCATGGCCCGGGGTCTCCGCTTGGGATGGCTGGACACGTCGTTCCGGAGCATCGTGGACCTGGCATGGCAGGGAGTCTCGGAACGCATCGACGACCACGGCGAGGTGGTGGACACGTGCGCTGGAACGGGGGTCCAGGCCAGCCTGCAGGACTACCTGGACCGGCCGGCTATCTTTGGAGTCGACGACCGCAGCGGCAGCATGGCACTGTGGTTCGCCGTGGAGATGGAGCGCCTGCTCAGGATCGCCTGACGCCTCAAAATTGGGGTCCGGACGGGGGGATTGGGGCTGTTGGACCCCGGGTTGGAGTCCCGCCGGTCGGGCTACGGGTCCGCGGAAGGGGCTTGACCGCGCCTTCTGGACGGTGCAGCATCCGCCTTGGTCAGAGTTCAGTGCGTGGGTTGCCCCGGTCGGGTTGATTCGGGAAATTCGACAAGCAGGTGCCTGGCTTGACTGGAAGGAAAGGCAAGCGTACATTTCCAGTGCTGGCGATCGGCAAGATATAATCCGCTGGAGGGAAGGGTCTTATGCTCACGGAACAGCAGGTCACTCACTTCGAGACATTCGGATTTCTTATCCTGCGAAAGCTATTCAGTCCAGGGGAGCTCGAGACCATCCACGCGGAGCATGAACGCGGGCTGACGGTCGCGATGGCGCATACGGCGTCCGACCGATTGAACTGGTCTCAACTGGGACCGGAGACCCCCTTCTTCGCCTCGTTACCCGAAGACCCCCGAATCTGTGGGGTGGCCGAGCGGCTACGCGGTGAAGACGTTGTGGGAATGACATCAAACTGCAACCGCATGGTCGGCGACACCCGGTGGCACGAGGACCAGAAGAACCCCTTTTTTTATGGGATGAAATTCGTCTACTATTTAGAGCCCCTCGATGGGAACAACGGCGCGCTGCGGTTCATCCCGGGCTCGCACAAGAACCCCCTCCACGACGAGCTGCGGCGAATCGTGATGAGAGATCCCAGCGGAGACGGGTCGGGCGAGGCTGGGCTCGCCATCAACGACGTCCCCGCCCATATATGCGAAACAGAGCCGGGCGACGTGATCGCATTCGACTTCGCGATCTGGCATGCTAGCTGGGGTGGTTCGACCAACCGCACGATGTGCAGCATGGATTTCTACAAAAACCCTAAGACCTCAGAGGAGATAGCGGCGACGCGAGACCAGCTAAAGGTAGATGCGGATATCAGATCGCGCCTCGACTCTGCCGGCCCGGCATACCATCCGCACTGGGTGTCAAACCCTGCGGGAAACCCCAGGCGCCAGCGCTGGATAAATTGGCTGCGGGAGTACGGCTTTATCGAGGCTGCCTGAGGCCGCAAAACCCTCACCCTCATTACCTGGTTGCCTACGTGCAGGAACTGGTGGCCCAAGGCACGGGCGATATGCGTTCGGCGCTCCGGAGTCGAGATATCCTTGGGGCTGAGTTCAGTGAATCTGGCGGGCCAGCACGCTGCCGCCAACTTGGCCCAAGATCAACGCTCTCGACTGCTCGATTGACCCCCAAACCCACGGACGCGGTCACCTGGCTTCCCCGTTGGGGGCTTTGGGTGGCTCTTGCCGGGCCTGTTAATCAAGCGCTGACCGGCATCGGAAGAAGCCTGGTCCTCTCCAGGAAGCGTGACCTTGACCGTCCTCTGTCTCCTGGGGTCGCGGCCCCGAACGACGTTGACCGTTGCAACCACTCGCCACTTGAAGGTCAGAAGTGGCTCCGGAAATCTGAACAGGGGGATAAGTGGAATCGCTGCCTGATTGAGGGCATGATAGTGCTCTCGGAGACAGGAGCGAGAGATGAGCAGACGACCCGGCCGTAACCACTCGGCAGAGTTCAAGGCGAAGGTGGCTCTTGCCGCAGTGCGCGGCGACCGGACACTTTCGGAGCTGGCAAGCCAGTTCGATGTGCACCCGAACCAGATCACGCAATGGAAGACCCAGTTGCTGGATCGGGCGGCGCAGTTATTTGGGTCCGGGACAGGGCAGGCTGAAAAGCCGGTAGATATGAAGGTCCTTCACGCTAAGATCGGTGAGCTTGCGTTGGAGAACGATTTTTTAGAGGCCGCGCTCACGAAGGCGGGATTGCCGGGCGCAAGGCGATGATCGACCGCGATCACAAGCTGCCTCTCGCCCGCCAGGCAAAGGCAGTGGGCATCAGCCGCGGGAGCATCTACTACCGGCCACGGCCGGTGGGCGAAGCCGGTCTCGGGCTGATGCGCCGCATCGATGAGCTGCACCTTGAGTATCCGTTTGCAGGCAGTAGGATGATGCGAGGCCTGCTCCGCCAGGAGGGACTCTCCTCCGGGCGTAGACACATCGCCACACTGATGCGGCGGATGGGCATCGAGGCGCTGTACCGCAAGCCCAACACCAGCCGGCGACGGCCCGGCCATACGGTGTATCCGTACCTGCTGCGCGGGCTTGAGGTGAGCAGGCCCAACCAGGTGTGGGCAATGGATATCACGTACATTCCGATGGCCAGGGGGTTCGTGTACCTAGCCGCAGTGATGGACTGGCATAGCCGCAAGGTGCTGGCCTGGCGGGTATCGGTCACAATGGACACAGACTTCTGCGTGGAGGCGCTCGAAGAATCCCTGGGACGCCACGGCGCGCCGGAGATATTCAACACAGATCAGGGAAGCCAGTTCACAAGTGACGCCTTCACCGGCCTGCTGAAAGCCAATGGGATCCAGATCAGCATGGACGGGAAGGGAAGCTGGAAGGATAATGTGTTCGTCGAACGGCTGTGGAAGAGCGTCAAGTACGAGGAGGTGTACCTGAGAGCCTACGAATCGGTCCCGGAAGCCAGAACTGGACTCGGGCGGTACTTCGAGTTTTACAATGCCGGACGGCCCCATTCGAGCCTTGGGGGAATGACGCCGGACCAGTTCTTTGACAGAGCGCCTGCCGAGTCCGCGGCGGCCTAACGCACGGCAGCGCGATTCCACTTATCAAACCGGGCAGCGCTGTTCAGACAAACGAGACCACCTCTGTCAACGAACTGTTGGCGTCCCTCTCCAGCTCCACGGCCTCGTCCAGACGGCGCGGAGCCACCCGCTGAA
Organism: Dehalococcoidia bacterium; assembly: GCA_963665215.2. Taxonomy (GTDB): domain Bacteria; phylum Chloroflexota; class Dehalococcoidia; order Lucifugimonadales; family CAUZJF01. The sequence continues at coordinate 726,515 of CAXXWW010000017.1, read as the reverse complement.
TCCCCAGCCTGACGTGATAGCTACTGGTGCGGCCCGAGCTCAGCCGCGCCTCCTTGAGGAACACCACGCTGCTGTGCACGTAGGAATTCTCGATTTGCTTGACATCCAAGCTAGCAGGGATATAGTCGGTACTTTGGCGTATCTTTCCTCCCTGTATCGTCGCGCTTCCCCCCATCCCGATCTGAATTGCCCTTTCAGTACGCGCATAGCGCTCCTCGCAGACCAGGTCCACTCTTCCTTCCCGCACGTTCACATCTGCATTAGGGGTTAGTTCAACTGTGAGGTCAATCCTATCGCCGAGCTTGTATGGCCCCTCTTCGCAGTCCAGCTCAAGCTGTAGCGGTCGTAATCGATACACCATTAGTTTAGCTCCCGGTTTATTTTCTGTTTGTCAGCACGAAAAAGCGCCAACTGCTGAGCATGAGACGCCTCAACCATATGGTGCAGCAGGTTACTGCGCCGGGCCGGGCGACGACCAGGTATCGGTGGAGGGGTCGAACAGCTCCGTGGAGTGGAGCATGGACTGGTCCTCGCCCTTGCCACCGACGACCAGCACCCTGCCGTCCTCCAGCAGCACCGCCGAGTAGTACGCTCGCTCCTCGGACATGCTCCCCACGGGCGACGATGTGCCCGAAGAGGGGTCATAGACCTCCGCTGAGCCAACAACCGGTCCAGAAATAAAAAGCCCGAGGAAATCGCTTTCTCTCGCTCTCAGTCCACCTGCGACCAGCACTCTGCCGTCCGGCAGGCGCGTCGCAGTGTGCGCTGCAAGCGCCTCGGACATGCTCCCCGTAAGTGACCAGGCGCCGCCTGACGGGTCGTAAATCTCGGCCGACTGAAGGGCTTCGAAGTCCCTGGTCATGCCACCGGTGAGGAGCACCGTACCGTCCGCGAGAAGCGTTGCCGTGTGAAATCGGCGCTCCTCACGCAGGCTACTGGTTTGCGTCCACGTGCCATCGGATGGGTCGTACACTTCAGCCGGCACATCCCTCGAACCCCCCGCGGCAAGCACCCTACCGTCATCAAGAAGGGTAAGTGTGTGAAATAGCCGCTCATCGCCCATGCTCCCCGTCGTCGACCAGGTGCCTGTGGCAGCGTCATAGATCTCCGCCCAATCGACCGGTCCGCTGCTTAAACCGGTAGTGTCTCAGTTTGAAGTTACGCCTCCGCGCACGCCAGCGGAGCGGAGGGACGGGGTTAGACCGAGCCGGAAGGTCGGGTGGACGGCGCTTGAAGGGCCGTCCTCTGAGTCTCAAGCCGGTTGGCGTAGCCCTTCGGAGTGTCCCCCTGCCTCCACTCAGTCAAGCCCCACATACCATCGCCCTTGGTACTCTCGAAGCGCGCGTCGTTGCTCATGTGAGCCGTCAGATTGTTAACAGGGTTGTCCCCACGGACAAACAGACCCATGTCTTCTATGGCGTACCGGTGAAGCTGCTTCCGGTGAATGGGCTGACCGTGGTCCTTCAACTTCTGGTAGAGGACTTCGACCAGGTTAGCGCTGGTCGGAGACTTCCCATTTCCGTTGGCGGGCGTCGCGGGCAGCGATGTCAGATGCGGGATGAGGACTTCCAGCGCCTCTGCAACTCCAGCCCACTTGTCCCTCTCATTCCTCGCGCTCTCCAACTCAGCAACTAGGTCCGTCAGGCTCCATTTCTGTTCATTCATTGTTTTTGCCTCTCTTTTACTGCCGAGAGCACTTGACAACCAAGTTTGTAGTTGGTTCCATCAAGTATGGAGGTGCTGGGAAGTCGAACCCGGACGGCGCGAAGTTTCTTGACCTGCCGTACACCCAGTCACCACCTTATGGAGGGGCGGGGCCGCCACTCTGGCGGTGTAGTCAGCACCTTCAGAGTTTTATTGGTTCGAAGGGATCCCCAGCCAAGCGACCCCGTCCTGTAGGGATTGTGCCACGCCATTGGCAACGACTACTACCTTCTAAGGGAGGACGCCATGCCACGAGGACCTAACGGAGAGAAGCGGCCAGCGGACGCCGTAGGATGCGCGGTGATGGTTGCCAAGATCGCCACGGGCGAAGTGGAAGAGGATACCCCGTCCAACAAGCGCAATGGCGGTGTAGTTGGTGGTAAGGCACGAGCGGCCAAACTAACCGCAGAACAACGGAGTGCCATTGCTCGGAGGGCCGCACAAGTTAGGTGGCGACGAAATTGACCGTCTGCATCTCAGCGTTGTGCGATAACGCAACGAAAGTTGTGATAGCGGCAGACCGGATGCTGACGGGCAGGGATGTGGAGTTTGAACAGGACATCCGCAAGTTTGAGCCTATTACTAGTGGATGCGTTGCCCTGTCAGCTGGATCAGCTCTAGAGAAGGTTGACCTTATAAGGAGTTGTCGAGCTGAGGTTAGCACCGCTAGTAGTCCGACTATCAGTGATATCGTATCTTCCATCAAGAAATGCTACGTAGCATTGAGAGTACAAAGAGCGGAGGAACTGCACCTAAAGCCAATAGGATTAACCCTAAACGATTTTCTGAGAGTCCAGGGGCAATTGGCTGCTGACATGGTACTTCGTCAGACACACAACATCGAGAACGAACGCCTAGGGGTTTCGTTGCTGATCGCAGGAGTAGACAGTGGCGATGGGCACATCTATTTGGTCACGGACCCAGGTACTTCCAGTTGTTACGATGCAGTAGGATTTTGTGCCATCGGGTCTGGAGAGCACCATGCAGAGCTGGCATTCATCCGCTCCAATTTCTCGGAGTCTTTTACGCTACGAAAAGCATTGTTCTTAGCTTACAGAGGGAAGCGTGATGCAGAAACAGCGCCTGGAGTAGGGAGCCAGTTTACAGACCTTGCGTATGTAGACGCGCAGGGACTCCACGTTGTGTCGGAGGATGACGTGCAACTACTGGCCAAAGCCTATCGGGCTCTACAGAAGCAACATTCTTCCGTTGACGATGAAGTCGACTGCTTGATAGAGTCACTGACGCTCACTGAAGGAGGATAACCAATGGCAATCAAGGACAGGCCTGTTAGCACACCAAAGAGGAAAGATGTCACGGACATAAAAACCGAAATCGCCATTGCTCGATACGAGGCAATCCGCAAGCCAGATCAGTCCCGAAAGCGCTGACTCTCGTAGTTCTCACGAGTCCCGCCACTTTTTGGCCGCTTCTCGGCCACAAATACTGAAACGGTCGCAAGTCCCAACGGTGAACCATTATGACTATATTGCTTGACAAGCTTATCAAGCATAATGTATACTTTGGGCATGAACAAGCTACCAGAACACAAGCGGATTCATGCCCTGAACATGCTGGTTGAAGGGTCATCCATGCGGTCAGTCTCCCGTGTGGTGGGCATCAGCATCAACACCGTTACCAAGCTCCTCGTGGATGCCGGGACCGCCTGTGAGCGCATCCATAACGAGCGTGTACGCGATGTAGACGCCCGCCGTGTCCAGTGTGACGAGATATGGTCCTTCTGCTACGCCAAGGCCCGGAACGTCGCGCGGGCCGAAGCCGCCCCGGACGGTGCGGGGGATGTGTGGACCTGGACTGGCATAGACAGTGATTCGAAGCTGATTATCTCCTGGTACGTCTCCCCAGGCCGAGACTCCAGCTATGCTATTGAATTCATGGATGACCTACGCGAACGGCTGGCCTCGCGTGTTCAAGTATCCACAGACGGCCATCGGGCTTACCTGGAGGCCATAGAGGGGGCCTTCGGCGGCGATGTGGACTATGCCCAGGTGGTGAAGCTGTACGGGAGTGACCCCAGCGTTCCCCCGGGTCGCTACAGCCCGGCCCATTGCGTAGGCACCAGGAAGATTCGGGTCGTAGGCGACCCCAGGAACGAGGATATCAGCACATCGTATGTGGAGCGGCATAACCTGACCACGAGGATGTCCCTACGCCGCTACACGCGCCTGACCAACGCCTTTAGCAAGAAGCTTGAAAACCATTGTCACTCGCTGGCCCTGTACTTCGTGTTCTACAACTTCCTGCGGCCCCACAGTAGCCTAGGCGGAAAGACACCGGCGGAGGCCACGGGGTTGGCGAAGGAACGTTGCGGTTGGGATTGGATTCTCCGGGAGATGGATGCAAACTGAGACACTACCAAACTTCAGGGCCGATGCCACCAACGACCAGCACGGTGCCGTCGTCCAACAGGGTCGCTGCATGGCCGGCTCGGGTCAGGGTCATGCTGCCCGCTAGAGTCCAGGTCCCGTTAGATGGATCGTAGGTCTCTGCCGACTTGAGATGGTCGCCCCAGCCCTGTGGCACACCATCTCTCCCGGGGGGTTGAACAAAGCCCCCCGTCACCAGCACCCTGCCATCTCGGAGCAACGTAGCCGTGTGCCAGTCGCCGCGAGGGTCCAGCAGGCTCCCGATTCTGGACGGTACAACAATCTCGGGCTCGGAGACCTGAGCAGGCATGGGAGCAGCCGGAGCAACAGCGGACGAAGGTCCCACCGGGGTTGGCAACGGCGTCGGAGCAGATGGGACGCCGGTCGGCGTAGCAGGGGCAGCCAGGTCGCGTATGGCGTCCTCGCCCAGGCCCCCGCAGGCGGCTATAACGAGGACCGTCAGCACGGCGCCAGTCAGGCGCATGTTTCTTCTCCTGATGTAATTCGCGGGGAACATGGCGCCGGCCTCACATCGGATTCCAGGGCTCCCCGCCCGCTACTGGGCCGACCCGGGCGATGACCAGGTATCGGTGGACGGGTCGAACAGCTCCGTGGAGTGGAGCATGGACTGGTCCTCGCCCGTGCCGCCGATGACCAGCACCGTGCCGTCCTCCAGCAGCACCGCCGAGTGGTACGCTCGCATCTCCGACATGCTCCCCACAAGCGACCAGGTGCCCGAGGAGGGATCATAGACCTCTGCTGAGCCAATAACCGGTCCGGAAACATAAAGCCGCCCGAAGGAAAAATCGCTTTCTCTCGCTCTTAGTCCACCTGCGACCAGCACTCTGCCGTCCGGCAGGCGGGTCGCAGTGTGCTCTGCACGCGCCTCGGACATGCTCCCCGTAACTGACCAGGCGCCGTCTGCCGGGTCGTATATCTCGGCCGACTGAAGGGCCTCGAAGTCCCTGGTCATGCCGCCGGTGACGAGCACCGTACCGTCCTCGAGAAGCGTTGCCCTGTGATATCGGCGCTCCTCACGCAGGCTACCGGTTTGCGTCCACGTGCCATCGGATGGGTCATACACTTCAGCCGGCACATCCCTCGCACCCCCCGCGGCTAGCACCCTACCGTCATCAAGAAGGGTAAGTGTGTGCAATACCCGCTCATCGCCCATGCGCCCCGTCGTCGACAAGGCGCCTGTGGCAGCGTCATAGATCTCCGCCCAATCGAGCGCTCCCCCGCCTAGATCCCCCAGCCCCAATCCGCCCGCGACGAGCACCCTGCCGTCCGATAGGCGTGTTGCGGCGTGCCACGCGCTAGGCCGTTTAGCCCGAATCCACCGAAGGAGGGCGTCGGGTTAGCGTCCTGAGGCGGCAAGAAGGTGCTCCTGTGCTTCTGGGATAATGGTTTTGTAGCAAAAAAACGGCCCCGGAAAAGGAGCACCCAGTAGATGCTGCCACGCAACCACCCCGACCGGATCCAAATCACCTTCGACGACCGCCGCTTGGTGGCCAATGCCGGGCTGCTCCTTCCGGCCACCCTGGCGCGGCACCTCGGCCTGCCCGAACTCGTCCGGCAGCGCCTCGACCTGGGCGATGCCCCGGGGCGGGCGAACACGAGCGACAAGATGATGACGCTGGTGGCGTCTGCGCTGGCTGGGGGCGACTGCATTGACGACGCCGATGTGTTGCGCACCGGGGGGACGGCCTGCACCCTGGGCGGCACGGTGAAGGCGCCATCCACCCTGGGCACCTTCCTGCGCAGCTTCCGGTGGGGCCACGTCCGTCAACTCGACCGGGTGAGCCGCGAGTTGCTGGCCCGGGCTTGGCAGGCCGGGGCGGGACCCGGCGACGGGCCCCTGACCATTGACCTGGACTCCACCATCTGCGAGACCTACGGACTGGCCAAGGAGGGCGCCCGCCACCACGGCTATACCGGCAAGCGGGGCTACCACCCGCTGCTGGCCATCGCCGCCGGCACCGGAGACGTGCTGATGTCCCGGCTGCGCGAGGGCCGGGCCAACACCGCCCGCGGCGCCGCCCACTTCCTGCGGGAGACGGTGGGACGGGTGCGCTACGCCGGGGCCAACGGACGACTCACGCTACGGGCCGACAGCGGGTTCTACACTCATGGCGTGGTATCCGTCTGCCGCAAGATGGATGTCCGCTTCTCCATCACCATCCGCCAGCACAAAAGCCTGCACAATCTCATCGAGGCGATACCCGAAGATGCCTGGACGCCGATTCCTTACTGGATGGACGGCGCCGCCGATGTGGCCGAGACCACCTGCACCCCCTTCCAGGCCGAGGCGGACGCCGCGCCGGTACGGCTCATCGTCCGGCGGGTGAAGCCGACGCCCGGTTCCCAACTGGCCCTCTTCGCCAAATACAGCTATCATGGCTTCATCACCGACCGGGACGGGGAGTTGCTCGAACTGGAGGCTGACCATCGCCGCCACGCCGAGATCGAGAATGCCATACGCGACCTCAAGTACGGCGTCGGGCTGAACCATCTCCCCTCGGGCCGCTTCGCCGCCAACGGCGCCTGGCTGGCCGTCCAGACGATGGCCCACAACCTGGCCCGCTGGACGGCGCGGATCGGTCTGGGAGAGCGGATAGCCACCACCAAGACCCTCCGGCGGCGGTTCTTCTCCCTGGCCGGACGGCTCACCCGCTCGGCACGCCGGTTGACCCTGCATCTTCCGGATCGCTGGCCTTGGGCTGAGAAGTTCAGCCGCGCCTTGGCCCGGCTGCGAGCCATTCCACTCCCGGCCTGACGGCACCGTCGGCGACCGACCCACCCACCGGACAACCGAAGATCCCCGCAGACTCGTGCCAGCCCGGTCCGAGAGAGTTCCCTGCTGCGTATTCTCTCGCCATCCCGCGCATCGCAGCTCCCGCAGACGGCCATAGGGGCCCCTGTGCGGCGATGAAGACCGTCCGCCGACCTCCCTACCCCAAATGGAACCCAGGCTATTTCCCCTGTAGCTCCCTCACCCCCCTTCCGCTTTCCTCACGCCGTCCATCGGTGTCCTTCGGTGGATTCGGGCTTAACCGGAAAGAGATCAGAGACGGCCTATACTTCGAAGGAAGTTTGGGCGGCGGCCTGAACAATGGCGAGTCTATCACTAAGGTGCGGTTATGACCGGAACTCCTGAATCGGCGTCCGGCAGCTTTGGCGGGCAATGGACCGTCGATAAGCTGTACATCCTGGAAAATTACTTGGACGTTTACACTACCGCATTGAAAAACCAGCCCTTCAAGCTGATGTACGTAGATGCCTTTGCCGGTACAGGTGATATCAGCCTGCGCCTGGCGGATGATGATGCACGAGTCTTCATAGACGGCTCGGCAAAGCTGGCAATAGGCATCGGTGAGAAGCCGTTTGACCGATTGATCTTCGTTGAGAAGGACGCTCAGCGATACAAGCAACTGGTAACCCTACGCAAAGAAAATCCCGGGCGGGACATCAGAACTGAGAACTCCGACGCCAACTCCTTCTTGAGCAACCTGCAAGAGGATTGGCGGGCATGGCGTGGGGTGCTCTTCTTGGATCCGTTCGACACCGAGGTCGAGTGGGCAACCATCGAGAAGATAGCGGCGTTGAACGCCCTCGACACCTGGATCCTCTTTCCAATATCCGCAATCGCCAGAATGCTGCCCATCTCGAAGAATCCGGACGATATTTCGCAGGCGTGGGCTGACCGGCTGACCCGCATCTTCGGCGATGAAAGCTGGAGGGAGCTATATCACGTCAATCCTCAGCAGTCGCTGTTTGGGGATGAACTGCACCAAAGAGACCCAGGCGTCGCCGGAATAAGCAGCTTGTACAAACGCAAGCTTAAGGCCCTGTTCGGGCAGAGGTTCATGGAAACATCCAAGACCTTCGTGAATTCAAAGAATTCGCCCTTGTTCGAGTTTATATTTTGTGTCGGTAATGGTGAGGAGAAGGCAGTAGTCCTCGCCAAGAGGATAGCCCAGCATATTCTGAAGGCAAGCGGGTGAGGCCGCGTCTACACTCTCTAAGATCGAATGGACTGAAACCACCTGGAATCCGGTTACCGGCTGCACCAAGATCAGCCATGGTTGCAAGCACTGTTACGCTGAACGCATGTCCAAACGGCTCCAGGCAATGGGAATGGAGAAGTATCGACGTGGGTTCGAGGTCATCGTTCATGAATCGGTCCTTCAGGAGCCTCTGAGGTGGAAGAAACCGAGTCTCGTCTTCGTGAACTCGATGAGCGACCTGTTCCACAAGACCGTGCCCACAGAGTTCGTCCAGTCGGTCTTCGACGTTATGAATCAAGCGCCACAGCACACGTTCCAGGTTCTTCCCAAGCGCCCCGGCCGAGTCAGCCAACTCGATGCCAGGCTTGACTGGACGCCGAACATTTGGCTGGGCACGAGCATAGAATCCAAGAGGTGGCTGCATCGCTTGGACCAGCTGAAGGCCACCGGCGCCCGCACCAAGTTCCTCTCCCTGGAGCCGCTGCTGGGTCCATTGCCCGACCTGGACCTATATGGCATCGGTTGGGTCATCGTGGGCGGTGAATCTGGGCCGGGCGCTAGGCCCATGAATGCCGATTGGGTAAGGGAGATTCGGGACAGTTGCGTAAGAAGTGAGGTTCCGTTCTTCTTCAAGCAATGGGGAGGCGTGTTCAAGAAACGGACCGGCCGCGTTCTCGATGACCGCACGTGGGACGAAATGCCTCACGCCGTGGGCACATAGCGAAGCGCAGAGGTCGACACAGTCCACTCATGCGAAACACCCTGTACTACGGCGACAACCTAGAGGTGCTGCGCCGGTACGTCGCCGACGAGTCGGTGGACCTAGTGTACCTGGACCCGCCCTTCAACTCCAACGCCAGCTACAACGTGCTGTTCAAGGAGAAGACCGGCGAGGAGTCGCCCGCTCAGATCAAGGCCTTCACCGATACCTGGGAGTGGACGCAGGAGTCGGAGCGCACCTTAGAGCAGGAGATCGTCCTGAACCCGGAGACGCCCGCCAACGTCAAGGAGATGGTCTCCGCCTTCCGCCAGTTCATCGGCAGCAAGCCAGGCGCCACGCGCAAGGTGATCGCCCGCAACCACCAGGTTCTGGGCGTCAACCGGGCCGTCGCGTCGGTGGCGCGTCAGGAAGAGCTGAAGTTGGAGTACCCTCCGGAGCAGCGCCTAAGACACCGCGTCGTCAAACTGCCCCTCGAACCGCGCGCTCCAGCCGAACACTTGCCGACACAAGGGCTATCGGAGGCTGCCTCGCCCTTCATTCCCGAAGGACCGGTCGATATCGTGGAGCGGGCGCATCCCGACCTCGGCCGGCTTGGCGTATTCTGGCACACCCAGGGCAGCGGCAAGTCTTATTCCATGGAATTCTTCGCCGAGAAGGTGCGGCGGAAGCTGGAAGGCAACTTCACTTTCTTGCTGATGACCGACCGAAACGACCTCGACGGCCAGATCTACAAGACCTTCGTCGGCTGCAGCATCGCCGACAACCAGACGCCGCGGGCCGCGTCGGGCGACGACTTGGAGAAGCGGCTGAAGGAAAATCATCGCTACGTGTTCAGCCTCATCCATAAGCTCAACAAGGATGTCGACCCGGAGCAGCCTTATACCGAGCGCGACGACATCATCGTGATCTCGGACGAGGCTCACCGCACCCAGGCAGGACGGCTTGCGCGCAACATGCGCCTCGCGCTGCCGAACGCGTCCTTCATCGGCTTCACCGGCACGCCCCTTTTCCAGCAGGATCAGCTTACAAGGCGAATCTTTGGGGATTACGTTTCGCGCTACGATTTCAAGCGGTCCGAGGAGGACGCCAGCACCGTCAAGCTGGTCTACGCGACTCGCGGCGAAAAACTGGGTGTCACCCGGACCGATCTGAACGACCGCATCGCCACGAAGATCGAGGAGACCGAGCTCGATCCTGATCAGGAAGCGCTGCTCGACAAGCTGCTGGGCCAGGACTACGAAGTCGTCACTGCCGACGAACGGCTTGAGAAGATTGCGAACGACTTCGTCGAGCACTGTGCAACTCGCTGGCAATCCGGCAAGTCGATGCTGGTCTGCATCGACAAGATCACCTGCGCCCGAATGCTGCAACTGATCGTTCCAAAGTGGCAGGCGAAAGCCGCGGAGGTCCGTCGCGAGGCTGAAGCGAAGCAGGGGGAGGCCGAGGGGACGGCTGACGAGGCCGTCCGTGAGGCACATGCCGAGGAGGCCAACAAACTTGAGGCGCAGGCCGCGTGGCTAGACGAAACCATCGTCGAGATCATCATCAGCGAGGCTCAAAACGAGGTCGCCGACTTCAAGAAATGGGGCTTCGACATCATCCCGCACCGCGCCCGGATGAAGCAGGGCTTCGAGATGACGGATGGCCAGCGCGTGGATGTCGAGACGGCATTCAAGCATCCGGACCATCCCTTCCGTGTTGCCATCCTGTGTGCCATGTGGATGACTGGCTTCGACGTGGAGTGCCTGTCGACCCTCTACATCGACAAGCCGATGAAGGCGCACACGCTGATGCAGGCCATTGCTCGCGCCAACCGGGTCTATCCTGGCAAGGATTTCGGGCTGATCGTCGACTATAACGGCATGCTTAAGAGCCTGAGAGAGGCACTGGCGCAATACGCCCTCGGCGATGACGGCACTGGTACCGAGGAGATCGTCGCGCCGATAGAGGAGAGAGTCGAGGCGTTGATTGAGGCTATTGAAGCAACAGAGGCGCACCTACGCGGCCAGGGCTTCGACCCTGCGACGCTGCTGGGCTCCGCGGGTTTCGCGCGCATCAGGGGGTTGAAGGACGCTGTCGAGGCCGTCTATATCAGCGACGAGCTCAAGCGCCAGTTCGAGGTCCTCGCTCGACAGGTATTCGTCCGCTTCAAAGCGCTGCTGATGGAGCCTTCGGCGTTCCCCTATGCCGAACGCCACGACAATATCGAGGCGATATACAAGAAGCTGACCGAGCGGCGCGACACAGCGGACGTGACGGAGCTCCTCAAGGAGCTGCACCGGATCGTCAACGAGGCGATCCGCACCCAGGCGCCGGGCGATGATCAGGCCGAGGGGCTGACTTTTGACCTCAGCCAGATCGATATGGAAAAGCTGCGGGACGAGTTCGCGGGAAAGGTCCGACACAAGGCGACAACGCTCCAGGACATCCGCGACATCGTGGAGCAGAAACTAGCCGAGATGCTGGCGCGTAACCCGTCGCGAATGGACTACCAACAGAAGTATGAGGCAATTGTCGCCGACTACAATCGCGAGAAGGATCGCGTCACCATTGAGGAGACTTTCCGGCGGCTAACCGAGCTGATGCACGAGCTCGACGCCGAACAGAAGCGCGCGGTCGAAGAGGGCCTGAGCGAAGATGAGCTCGCCTTATTTGACTTGCTGGAGAAGGATGACTTGGGGAAAGCCGAGCGTGAGCGGGTCAAACAGTCAAGCCGCGACCTCCTAGCAGCGATCAGGGCGCGACTCGCAGCACTCGACCGCTTCTGGGAGAAGGAGCAGACCAAGGCAGATTTGCAGGTGTTCATCCTCAACGAGGTCTTCGGCAACCTACCGACACCGCCCTTTACCACTGAGGAGAAAGAGGCCGTTGCTGCCGACGTCTATGTCCATATCTGGCAGCAGGCCGTCAGCGGACAATTTGCGATGGCTGCGTGATGAACCGCCGTCGGTGTTTGGGCTAGACAGTTCGCAGAGACTATCTGAATGGGCCAGTCGGAACTCAACCGTTCAGGCCGCATCACAGAAAAGACAGTACCAAGGAAAAAACGCTGGAAGAAATACCCGCCGAGTAGAGCGAAATCATGAACAGAACTCAGCCCGACACCTTCATCTGCCATGCCAGCGAGGATAAAGAGGCCATTGCCCGACCAATCCACAAGGCCCTGACAGAATTGGGACTTTACGCATGGCTGGACGAATCCGAAATCCGACTCGGCCAGAGTATCCGGCAGAAGATAGACGAGGGACTCGCAAACTGCAGGTCAGCCACGGTAATTTTGTCTAGGCCGTTCTTCTCGAAAAATTGGCCCCAATACGAAATGGACGGGATAGTAGGGAGGCAGATGCAGGGGGAGATACTACTCTTTCCGATCCAACACGGCATTACCATCGAAGAAATCAGGGACTACAGTCCACCTCTTGGAGGACTTAGTTTATGGAACTCATCTGATCATTCCCCGGCAAAGATTGCCGCTGAAATAGCCAGGCAACTAGGAGCCGCAACACAAACTCCGTCCGAACCTCCAGCGGGTCCCACAATTCAACCCTACGAAGGGTTGGAGGGACCAAGCGGCTCCCGCGCGTTTGGCAAGTTTTACATAGCCCCTGTGGGTACAGAGGAACTCCCGCCAAATGTTGAACCAGAAATAGATACACTGCTCATTTTTTCGAACCCAACGGGTCTCACGGGATGGACTACCGTAGTGGAAGGCAATGAGGAACTCGAATATGTCATAGAAGGAGGGATCCTACGGGTCCGACTAAGTTGGGGGAACAGTTGGGGAGGAGGAGAACTCCTCGCAGCCAATATGCTTTCCGGAGAGGAACCCTTCGCTCTGACCATACGACGAGCCAGCGGGCAACAGGTCTACTTTCCCTCCGTGATCAACAGATCGCCAGGGAGCTTCCTCATAGGATCGAGCAGCAGGTCAGGCTGGATGACGTTTCTGATTCAGTAATGCAGAATGAAGAAGCAGCCTGCCAATGCACGTGCCATAGGAGATAGCAATGTCAATTTCCCCTCCACACGGCCCAATACATGAGGAGATAGAATTCTGGTACGACCCAAACGAGAAGGCACTACTATATGAAGTCAACCTTCAACGGGAGACAGGGGAAGCCATTCCAGATCACAAGAGATCCACTGAGAAAGGGCATTCAGTAGATGACCTATGGCGTGAACATCGCCCAGTTCACTATCAACCGCACGGGATCAGTTTCAAGGATGCAACAGCCCAATGTGACTATGGAGTGGCCAACATCGCCAACACCGAGCTCGTCGTCCGGCTGTGGTACCAGATAGAGAACAATGAACAACCGGCCAAAACCGGACTCAGAGAGCCACTCATACCTGTTCCGAAGGCCCTGGCTCTGTTCCTAGCAGCAAGACGAACAGAGATGCACCGGGAGGAATCCCTGACACAGGCAATCGCACTCTTGCACGCCTACGTCACCGGCAGGGGAAATACTTAACCTCCCCCGAGGCAATCTGTAGTTCCATTCTCAATAGGAAACCAAGAATTGATGTTCAGCACTACCTCCGCCAGCGCCGGGAAACTCTTCACCAGCAGGAAAGGGACGAGGGATGGGAGGAGTCCTTTGAACTAGAGACCGTGCTTGAGTCGCAGGCCAGAACGGCACAACGGAGACTGTGCAATCGTATCTCTGGTCCACACCATGTTCAGAGGGCCGACGGGAGAGGCCTAACGAGAAGCAAAAAGCGAACTCGAAGTGGCGACTGTCAATGGCGGCGACAAGGGCCAGTTGAGAAAGTCGGCCTGTCAAGGGAGAAGGGTTCACAGAGCCCCCAGCCACATCTCGAAGATTGTTCCACCTTCTATCCACTTAGCCCGAATCCACCGAAGGACACCGATGGACGGCGTGAGGAAAGCGGAAGGGGGGTGAGGGAGCTACAGGGGAAATAGCCTGGGTTCCATTTGGGGTAGGGAGGTCGGCGGACGGTCTTCATCGCCGCACAGGGGCCCCTATGGCCGTCTGCGGGAGCTGCGATGCGCGGGATGGCGAGAGAATACGCAGCAGGGAACTCTCTCGGACCGGGCTGGCACGAGTCTGCGGGGATCTTCGGTTGTCCGGTGGGTGGGTCGGTCGCCGACGGTGCCGTCAGGCCGGGAGTGGAATGGCTCGCAGCCGGGCCAAGGCGCGGCTGAACTTCTCAGCCCAAGGCCAGCGATCCGGAAGATGCAGGGTCAACCGGCGTGCCGAGCGGGTGAGCCGTCCGGCCAGGGAGAAGAACCGCCGCCGGAGGGTCTTGGTGGTGGCTATCCGCTCTCCCAGACCGATCCGCGCCGTCCAGCGGGCCAGGTTGTGGGCCATCGTCTGGACGGCCAGCCAGGCGCCGTTGGCGGCGAAGCGGCCCGAGGGGAGATGGTTCAGCCCGACGCCGTACTTGAGGTCGCGTATGGCATTCTCGATCTCGGCGTGGCGGCGATGGTCAGCCTCCAGTTCGAGCAACTCCCCGTCCCGGTCGGTGATGAAGCCATGATAGCTGTATTTGGCGAAGAGGGCCAGTTGGGAACCGGGCGTCGGCTTCACCCGCCGGACGATGAGCCGTACCGGCGCGGCGTCCGCCTCGGCCTGGAAGGGGGTGCAGGTGGTCTCGGCCACATCGGCGGCGCCGTCCATCCAGTAAGGAATCGGCGTCCAGGCATCTTCGGGTATCGCCTCGATGAGATTGTGCAGGCTTTTGTGCTGGCGGATGGTGATGGAGAAGCGGACATCCATCTTGCGGCAGACGGATACCACGCCATGAGTGTAGAACCCGCTGTCGGCCCGTAGCGTGAGTCGTCCGTTGGCCCCGGCGTAGCGCACCCGTCCCACCGTCTCCCGCAGGAAGTGGGCGGCGCCGCGGGCGGTGTTGGCCCGGCCCTCGCGCAGCCGGGACATCAGCACGTCTCCGGTGCCGGCGGCGATGGCCAGCAGCGGGTGGTAGCCCCGCTTGCCGGTATAGCCGTGGTGGCGGGCGCCCTCCTTGGCCAGTCCGTAGGTCTCGCAGATGGTGGAGTCCAGGTCAATGGTCAGGGACCCGTCGCCGGGTCCCGCCCCGGCCTGCCAAGCCCGGGCCAGCAACTCGCGGCTCACCCGGTCGAGTTGACGGACGTGGCCCCACCGGAAGCTGCGCAGGAAGGTGCCCAGGGTGGATGGCGCCTTGACCGTGCCGCCCAGGGTGCAGGCCGTCCCCCCGGTGCGCAACACATCGGCGTCGTCAATGCAGTCGCCCCCAGCCAGCGCAGACGCCACCAGCGTCATCATCTTGTCGCTCGTGTTCGCCCGCCCCGGGGCATCGCCCAGGTCGAGGCGCTGCCGGACGAGTTCGGGCAGGCCGAGGTGCCGCGCCAGGGTGGCCGGAAGGAGCAGCCCGGCATTGGCCACCAAGCGGCGGTCGTCGAAGGTGATTTGGATCCGGTCGGGGTGGTTGCGTGGCAGCATCTACTGGGTGCTCCTTTTCCGGGGCCGTTTTTTTGCTACAAAACCATTATCCCAGAAGCACAGGAGCACCTTCTTGCCGCCTCAGGACGCTAACCCGACGCCCTCCTTCGGTGGATTCGGGCTTAGGCCCACCTGAGAGGGCTTGAACCCGCGGACGGTCGGCGGACCTGTTCATTGATCCACCAAAGATGGGAGGTCCGTAGTTTCCGCAGCTCGCTGCAACCTACTCAACCTCAGATGCATCCAAATCGACTGCCCATGAGAACCGTACTTTTTTGTGTTGATTGGAAGACAGAAAACTCTGTCTCGAACCAGCAGATTGTAGGGAAGTCCACCAGGTCCAGTCCGGTCTGAACCAACCGGGGATGGCAGACCAGCACGTCAACCCCTTGCTTGACCCGCTCATCCACCCAGGACTCCCGCCGGTCCGGGGCCACCGTGTCGGCCTTGAGCACCGCCACCTTGAACCCGTGCTGCGAGAGAAACTGCTCCATCCGCTCGGTGATGTCCCGGGTTCCGGTATGGGTGGCGTAGACCAGCACCTTGCGTCCCGTCGCCGTCGACCTGTTCTGTGGCGCTGGGGGACTGTCCTAATGGGATGCAACAGGCAGGCATAGCTATTTGCGGCGGGATCGACATAGACTCTGCGTGCAAGCACCCCTTCGAGGAAAACGTCAAAGCGGACTTCTACGAGTACGATGTCTCCGAACTGACATCAGATTTCGTAGCGTCACTCTTCAATGGAGGACATACAAGGGTACTTGCGGGCTGCGCGCCTTGGCAGCCATTCTCGACCTATACGCGGGGAAGCAGTGGTCGGATGCTGGCGCATGTTGTTCGTCAGGCGCGTCGGATCCGACTGTGGGTACGTTCGATTCGGAAGAATCGTGAGCCTGCCCATGGATATTCTCCATATGCCACTTAAGCCCGTTGTCGGTACGCATGGGCTTAGAACAAAAAGGGCAGGCAAGTGTCGGCACCAGCTATCTTCCTCCCGATGGATGTCGCAATTTATGGCAAGATGAACCCACTGGATGTCGTTGACCGCTTGGAATACCAAACATATCTGCATGAAACCAAAAGAGGTGAATCTGGCAAGGGGCTGAGAAGTCATCGAGGTTGCTTATCTTGACCCCAGGCATCCCATTTACTTCTTCGGTCTCGGCTCGAAATAGCGATAAGAACCTCTGGAGCCAGTCGGTCATGCTTGCTCTCGGATCGTGTTCCATTGTGCATCGCTCCGATGGTCCAGAATCAATAATTCGTGCAACTGTGGCTATTATACTTTTGCGAAGAGCCCTGGTAACAGTGTGCGCCAGAATCCCTTGACTTCGTGGCGCCCGAGAGCGTGAATAGTCGTGACTCCATCACCCACAGGAGGAGACCATGGCGACGCAAAATCTGGTGCACGGTAGCGACGCCGGTCGCTGGGAGCAGGCCATCTACGCCTTCTTAGCCGAGAAGGAGCGCCGCTCCGGTTCCATGAGGACTGTACGGGCATACTCCGGAATGCTCTACCGGTTCTTCGGCAACTTGGGTAAGCCGCCGGACCAAGTGACGTCACCGGAGGTCTTCGGCTACGCCCATGGCATCGGCCTCTCAGGTAAAAAGCCTTCATCTGTCACCATTAACGCCCGCATCGCCTGCCTGAGTTCATTCTACCGCTTCCTCATCCGCATGAGCCTGGTGAGTGCCAACCCATGCGACCAGTTAGAGAGGCCCCGGGCGACACCGGCACCACCCAGAAGCTTGACCGCCGCCGACATCAAGAAGCTACTGGACTTCATCCCTGATAATCCAGTTGGACTCAGGGATCGGGCCATCATTTTGACCTTGATCCTCACGGGCCGGCGGCGCGCTGCCGTGCGTTAGCCCGAATCCACCGAAGGACACGGATGGACGGCGTGAGGAAAGCGGAAGGGGGGTGAGGGAGCTACAGGGGAAATAGCCTGGGTTCCATTTGGGGTAGGGAGGTCGGCGGACGGTCTTCATCGCCGCACAGGGGCCCCTATGGCCGTCTGCGGGAGCTGCGATGCGCGGGATGGCGAGAGAATACGCAGCAGGGAACTCTCTCGGACCGGGCTGGCACGAGTCTGCGGGGATCTTCGGTTGTCCGGTGGGTGGGTCGGTCGCCGACGGTGCCGTCAGGCCGGGAGTGGAATGGCTCGCAGCCGGGCCAAGGCGCGGCTGAACTTCTCAGCCCAAGGCCAGCGATCCGGAAGATGCAGGGTCAACCGGCGTGCCGAGCGGGTGAGCCGTCCGGCCAGGGAGAAGAACCGCCGCCGGAGGGTCTTGGTGGTGGCTATCCGCTCTCCCAGACCGATCCGCGCCGTCCAGCGGGCCAGGTTGTGGGCCATCGTCTGGACGGCCAGCCAGGCGCCGTTGGCGGCGAAGCGGCCCGAGGGGAGATGGTTCAGCCCGACGCCGTACTTGAGGTCGCGTATGGCATTCTCGATCTCGGCGTGGCGGCGATGGTCAGCCTCCAGTTCGAGCAACTCCCCGTCCCGGTCGGTGATGAAGCCATGATAGCTGTATTTGGCGAAGAGGGCCAGTTGGGAACCGGGCGTGGGCTTCACCCGCCGGACGATGAGCCGTACCGGCGCGGCGTCCGCCTCGGCCTGGAAGGGGGTGCAGGTGGTCTCGGCCACATCGGCGGCGCCGTGCATCCAGTAAGGAATCGGCGTCCAGGCATCTTCGGGTATCGCCTCGATGAGATTGTGCAGGCTTTTGTGCTGGCGGATGGTGATGGAGAAGCGGACATCCATCTTGCGGCAGACGGATACCACGCCATGAGTGTAGAACCCGCTGTCGGCCCGTAGCGTGAGTCGTCCGTTGGCCCCGGCGTAGCGCACCCGTCCCACCGTCTCCCGCAGGAAGTGGGCGGCGCCGCGGGCGGTGTTGGCCCGGCCCTCGCGCAGCCGGGACATCAGCACGTCTCCGGTGCCGGCGGCGATGGCCAGCAGCGGGTGGTAGCCCCGCTTGCCGGTATAGCCGTGGTGGCGGGCGCCCTCCTTGGCCAGTCCGTAGGTCTCGCAGATGGTGGAGTCCAGGTCAATGGTCAGGGGCCCGTCGCCGGGTCCCGCCCCGGCCTGCCAAGCCCGGGCCAGCAACTCGCGGCTCACCCGGTCGAGTTGACGGACGTGGCCCCACCGGAAGCTGCGCAGGAAGGTGCCCAGGGTGGATGGCGCCTTGAGAGTGCCGCCCAGGGTGCAGGCCGTCCCCCCGGTGCGCAACACATCGGCGTCGTCAATGCAGTCGCCCCCAGCCAGCGCAGACGCCACCAGCGTCATCATCTTGTCGCTCGTGTTCGCCCGCCCCGGGGCATCGCCCAGGTCGAGGCGCTGCCGGACGAGTTCGGGCAGGCCGAGGTGCCGCGCCAGGGTGGCCGGAAGGAGCAGCCCGGCATTGGCCACCAAGCGGCGGTCGTCGAAGGTGATTTGGATCCGGTCGGGGTGGTTGCGTGGCAGCATCTACTGGGTGCTCCTTTTCCGGGGCCGTTTTTTTGCTACAAAACCATTATCCCAGAAGCACAGGAGCACCTTCTTGCCGCCTCAGGACGCTAACCCGACGCCCTCCTTCGGTGGATTCGGGCTAAGCCCTGCCTCCACAACTGCGACCCTAGGCCACCCCCCTGACATCAGATAGCAGAAAAGGTCTCCCTCTCTTGGGTAGCGGCGTTGATCCGTATCGAGTGGTCGCTTATAGTCCCGCCGACGTAGACCCCCCCACCCTCGACAGCGAAGGAGACGAACCATGCTGAGAGCGGCATTCATAGGCGCGGGCGGACGGGCCCAGGGCGCCCACTACCCGAGCGTCAATCGTCTGGACGACACGTCCATCGAGGCTGTCGCCGAGCTGGACGAGGAGCGGATGGCGACCGCCGTGGACGCCTACAACATTCCCCGAGCCTTCGGCGACTACCGGGAGATGCTGGAATCGATCGACCCCGACATGGTCTACGCAATCATGGGCGAGGCGTTCATCACCCCCATAGCCTTCTCGATGAACGCGGGCAAGCACGTGTTCATCGAGAAGGCTGCGGGCGCGAGCCCAGAAGAGAGTCAACAGTTGCTGGAGGCGGCGACTGCCAACGACGTCTTCTGCATGATTGGTTTCCAGCGCAGGTATGCCGCGGTCAACCGGGAGGCGATGCGGCTGGTGAGAGAGCGAGGCCCCGCGACGCTGGCGATTGGAGAGTTTCACAAGTACATGCTGGGGTCCGCCGAGAACCCTCGGAGCCTCGTCCCTCGGTCCATCATGTGGGGCGACATCTGCCACGTGGTGGACCTGGTGCGCTACATGGCGGGCAGCGAGGCCGTCGAGGTGCACGCCTACCAGGACACGCGGCAGTCGACACGGCCCAACGACTACAACTCCTTGATCCGATTCGCCAACGGCGCCGTCGGGATCGTCACTGCCAACCGCTCCTCCGGAGGGCGCACCCTGAGATCGGAGTTGCACGGCCTGGGAATCGGCTGCTTCATGCGCATCCCCGAGGAGTTGGAGACCTACCAGGACGGCGACGGACCGCAGACGCTCTCAGGCGCCGAGATCGAGGGAACGGAGATAGCAGATACGCTGGCCTACGACGGGACCCTGACGATGCACCAGCACTTCGTCGAGTGCGTCCGCACCAGCAAGACGCCGATAACCGACATTCGCGACGTGATTCACACCTCGCGGCTGGTCGCCCAACTCGAGGGCGATAGCGGGTAGCGATCTGTCAACCGTGAACTGAGATCTTCGGTAACTACCTCAAAAAGTCGTCCCCACGCGCTTGGGGGGTGAACCGCCCTCATACATGGCGAGCCGGTTGAGGTCGGGCCACCACCTCCCCTCTTTCTTGCACGACCCCCCCCGCGCAATATTTGGGCGAAGTCGCGGGGGTGGTCTGTTGTTTGACAGCGTTCTAAAGTGCCAGTACCCTCGCCCTGGTCAAGGGTCATGCTTGCTTTGGACGCCCGCAGTTTGATATGGGGAATTTCGGCCATGATATACTCCCGTTGCGGACCCCCAACCCTCTCGAATCTTGAACAAGGGTGATGTCATGCACCGGGTGGCCATCGTCGCCTGCGGCAATATGGGACAGGTCTGTGCCGACGCGTATCGGTGGGAGTCGAGGTAGGCCGGTGTAGTGCTCGATGTAGACGCTCCAAGGCTCGGCAGCAGTACGACGACTCAACAACTGGGGAGGAGGCTTAGAACACCATGTCAGCGATGAAGACAGCGATTTTCGGCTGTGGCGGAGCAGGAAGTAGCCACGCACGTCGGGCGCACCAGATGGGACTGGAGGTCGTCGCGTTTTGTGATGTCATCGAGGACTCAGCGCGGCGGCTCCGCGATGAACTCGGCGGCGGCGGTCTGGTCACGACGGACCCGGCGCCGATCATGCGAGACGACAGCATCGACCTGGTGATGATCGCCACGCATCACGACGCCCACCATCCGCTGGCGATGGCCGCGGCCCAGGCCGGCAAGCATATGCTGGTCGAGAAGCCGATGTGCGTGACCCGCGCCCAGGCGATCGAGTTGGCCGAGGCGGTGGACAAGGCCGAGGTCAAGCTGGTAGTGAACTGCAAGTTCCGCATAGCACCCACGACGCAAAAGGTGCGGGAGTTGATCCCCCACCCTACCATCAGCCACGGCCAGCTAGGAATGTCCGACTCCTCCAAGACCCACGCTTCCTGGCTCTGGGACAAGGATGACGGCGGAGGGCTGCTCGTCAGCACCGCGGTCCATACCATCGACCTGCTCTCCTATCTGATGGACAGCCCGCCGGACCGTGTCTACGCCGAGGGCCGCGTCTTCGGCGAAAACAAGGGCACCGAGGGCTACCCGGACGGGCTGGTAGGCACGATCTTGTGGAAGAACGGCGGCCTCTCGACGGTGATCAGCACCGACCAGGGGCAAAACCCATTAGTCACCAAGTGGTTCCATCAGGTGTGGGACGGGGAGCGCAGCGCGGTGGTCCACGGCGGCCGCGTGGACTTCGGCGGTTGCGATATCGACTACGTGGACACGAAGGAACTCTCCGAGAAAGAGCAGCGTTCTCACTCGATGTTTGTCAATCTGCTGGAGGCAATCCAGACCGATGGAGACACCCTGTGCAACGCCCATGACGGGGTTCGCACGGTGTCAATCTGCAACGCCCTTGACGAGGCAGCCCGCACGGGCCGGCCTCAGACAGTGCCGGACTAGGAGGCCGCGAAGCATGGGCAACTACAGGTTCAAGATGGGGATGTACCTGGGCGAGAGCGGCCTGCCCTTTGAGCAAGCCGCAGAGCTGGCTCAGGAGCTGGGGGCGGACTACGCGGAGTTCGCTGTCGAGTCTGACGATTTGACCGAAGCGCATGCCGCCCACTGCCAGCAGGTGCTCGATGCGACGGGGTTGCAGGTCCATGCCGTCGGTGTGGGACCGCCTCCTTTCAAGCATATTCACATCGACCAGATCGAACTTGCGGACCTGGCTACCCACCCGGAGTTCGCCCGCGACCTGGACGCCGTGCGCCGGGGGATTGACTTTGCAAAGATTTTGGGATCGCCCAACGTGCTGGTGCACGGGTTCGCCTGGCCGGGCGAGTATCAGGGCAGGAAGCGGGTCAGCCCTACCTGGCGGCAGCGGTACGCCAGCGGGGGTGGGGAGATCCCGCCGGCCGAGCTGGACAAGCTGGCCAAGGCGTTCGGTATCGTAGCGGACCTTGCCGAACGCCAGGACATCGACATCGGAATCGGGATGGAGCCCTGGAACTACATGAGCACCAGCGGCAACTTCCGCCGGATCATGGAGCGCGTGGGGTCGTCGCGCCTAAAGTGCAAGTGGGGTCCTGCGGATAACTACAACTCGGGGGAGCTGGATGTGGTGACAACGGGCTACCAGAATCTTAAGCGCTACCTCACCAGTCTACATCTGAAGGACCTGACCGTGCAGGACGGGCCGGGCCTCAAGTTTAAGTACGGACCGGTAGGGAGCGGCGACGTGGACTATGCGGCGCTCTTCCGCACGTTTGCCCGTGACCACACGGACATCGTAATTGCGGTCGCATCCCACTTCCAGCTCCCCGATGACACGCGGCCGAATGCGATGCGCCTCAATTACGCGAATACACTGAAACTCACCGAGCAGGCGCTCGCCGCGGTCGCGTAGATGGCTGGGTCTGCCGGCGTTGCCGAGGCCCCTCATTTCCATCCGCGCTTTTTCATCGCCGACAAGGGCTATGCGTCCAGGGCGATGTTTCGCTTGGTACGGCGGCAGTACAACGCGGACCCCGTGATTGACATCCCCCGTGGTAGCAAAAAATTGTTGACCCAGGATACAAGGCTCTCCGAGCGCAACGCCAAGCCGTGGAGCAATTCTTTTCGCGGCTCAATGGTCAGCGGTCGCTGAACCACATCACCGTTCGGGGCTGGCGGAAGGTTACGGTACATTGCTACCTTGCCTTGATAGCGATGCAAGCTCATACTCTAAGCCAAGATGTTGCAGCCATCCCTTGATAATGCCTACGCGCGAGTAGGTCGGGCAAAACAACACCTGACGAGGTTCAAACGAGAAGCCACGATTTTCTGGCGTACGTTCCGACCACCTATGGGGTACATAAACCCAGAGGTCGGAGGCACCGTAATCATCGATTTGAGCCGAAGGCTTGTCCCGCCACGATTCAGCATCCTCGTCGGCGAGGCCATATACAACCTTCGCAGCGCCCTTGATTATCTTATCTATGAACTTGCCATCCTCGATTCCGGCGAGGTTCAAGAGCAGACACAGTTTCCTATCGAAAGTAGCGAAAAGCGTTGGCGCAATGCTGCCTTTGGGGCTTCCAAAAGGGAGCCGCGCCTTAAGGGCCTTACGCTCAGACACAAGGCATGTATAAAGCTTTTGCAGCCTCACTATGGTTGTAATTGGACGGGCACGCTCAGGGACATTTCCAACCCAGACAAGCATAGAACGTTGACCGTCGTAAGATTCACGGAAATTCTTTCCGTTGAGCCGGCCTCCAAGGGGCCAGTCGTCGTCAACCCAAGTATTGAAGGTAAGACAACACTCTTTGACATCAGAATCAATCCAAGTAGCAATACCGTGGACATGAATACTGATGTCCTCTTTAAGATAGCGTTCGACGACGGAGCGCCGGTCGTAGAAACGCTTCAAGTACTCCATTCGGAGGTTGCCTCGGTACTTGATGTGTTTCAGCCCGAGTTTGAGGTCTGAGCGTCTTTTTGAATTATGCAAGGCGCTCAGTTGAGGGCGTTCGTGGGCGATACTACCATGGCTCTCGTCGAGGATGGTGAGGTGCTTGGCTCCAGGCAGCTTGATATGGGGAATTCCGGCTAAAATGCCGCCCATCGCCGGGGGTGGGGACGGCGCAAGCACACGACATCGTTGGGCAAGTGCCGGACTTTGCCCGACGATATGGGCAGCTCCATAGCCAGGGAGGCGGACATGGCCGAGTATACATCTTTCTTCAACGGCGAGTGGGTACCGTATAGCCAGGTAAAGATCGACCCCTCCGACCGGGGCTTCTCGATGGGCGACGTAGTGTTCGATACCGGGCGCACCTTCAACGGCAAGCCGTTCAGGCTCAAGCAACACATCGACCGGCTGTACAGGTCCCTCAAGTACGTGCGCATCGACCCGGGCTTTTCCCCCGAGGAGATGACGGGGATCACCGAGGAGGTCATAGCCCGTAATGAGGGCCAGCGTGCGGAGGTGGGCGACTACACGTACACGCAGTTCGTGACTCGCGGCACCGGGAGAGTTAACGAGCCGGGCAATGCGACAGTGTGCGTGAGGGTCGTTCCCGTCGGCTTCGGCCAGTCTGCTAAGGGGTACACGGTAGGGGTACACGGCGTGATCACCAGGACCCGGAGCTACACCCCCGAGGCCCTGGACCCGAAGATCAAGCACTGGAGCCGGATGAATTTCGTCCTTGCCGACCTGGAGGCCAACGACTTGGAGCCGGGGGCGTTCGCCATCCTGAGAGACGATCGTGGCAACGTAACCGAGAGCACCGGGAGCAATGTCTTCATCGTCTCGGGCGGCGTAATCTCCAGTCCCGTGGACAGCGCCATGCTACAGGGGGTCTCCCGGGGCATGGTCTTCGATCTGGCCCGGCAGCTCGACATCCCTGCGATTGAGGAAGACCTGCAGCCCTACGACCTGTATAACGCCGACGAGGCGTTCTTGTCCACGACAAGTCCGTGCGTATTGCCCATGACCCAGGTGGACCGCCGGGTAATAGGCGACGGCAAGCCCGGCCCCATCTCTCAGCAGCTCCTGGCCGCCTGGAGTGAGGCGGTTGGCGTCGACATCGTAGGGCAAGCTATGCAATTCGCGGAAAAAGAGGAGACGACCGGCTAACGGGGTATACGAGGCCACACGGAGGGCAAAGATGGCGGGCTACTCAGCGTACTTGAACGGCGAATGGGTGCCGCTCAGCCAGGTCAAAATCGGCCCGGGAGACACCGGGAGACAGAGGCTTCCTGGTGGGGGACACCGTGTTCGACTGGGGGGAGGACGTTCAACGGCAAGAGCTTCCGGATTTGCACTGATGGACGCTTGAGGTGATGGTGAGACGTCGTACATTTGATGGCGCAGGGCACATAGTCCTGGTCCATCTGATGATGAACAATGGAAGGAGTCACAGTCATGGCAGTGGTCGAGCGCCGGACGTTCTACGGCAAGGTCGGGCAGGGTGGCCCGTTGATCGAGCATGTCAAACAACTCGGGGAGTTGCTGGAAGGGGGGCCAGAGGTCCGCTTCAGGGTGCTCTCGGACTTCATGAGCGGCCGAACTGACCGGATCGTTTACGAGGCTGAGGTTGACGACTGGGCCGAGTACCTGCGCTTTGAGAGGTCCCTCGGAGAGTCTCCCGAAGCAGAACGGTTCCAACAGTGGTTTGGACGTCTCGCAGAGTTGATCGAGTACGCCGAGGTCGAGGTCTGGCAAACGCATTAGGCCTCAGACTGTCTAGGATGGATTTGGGGCGCTGGACTCTTTCCTTTCTTCAGGGTAGAAGGGACTTCTGAGACGGGCTCCCTCGCCCGTCTCCCCTAACCTCCCTGCGAGGATGGCTTGATGTTCTGGTTGACGCGGAAGAAGTTGATCGGGTCGTAACGGTCCTTTAGGCTTACCAGCCTGGCGTATTTCTCCGGCCCGTAGGCGGCCTTGGCCCGGTCCTCCCCCTCTTCGCCCAGGAAGTTGACATAGACCCCCATCGAGTGGGGCTCTAGGGCCTCCGAGAAGTCCCGAGCCCATTTGACGTGGGGCGCTGGGTCTCCGTCCTCCCACGAGGCGTTGCAGTTCAGAGCGTAGGCGGCCTTCCGGTGACTGTAGGCCGTGGCGTTCTCGTCCACGTCGGCGACCGCGCCGCCGAGCTGGAAGATCGGGACGATGGTGTGAGGTGAGGTGATGGCGTTGCCGTGCTCGACGATGACTTTAATAGCGCCGTCGGTCAGATCCGGCAGGTCCTCGGACTTCCAGTAGTAGTTGCGGCCGGGCGGCTGGACTGCGTCCAGCATCGACTGGTGGGCGCTGAACGGCTTCGGCATGACGACGTCCGCCAGGGGATCGCCGAACCGGCGGAGGTCCTTCAGGACCCGCTCGCCCTCATCTATTGGTCCCTGGTAGCAAATGAAGAACGCGGCAATGGGCTTGCCGTGAAGCTCCGGTGGCAGGAAGGGGACGGGCGGCGCCCATCTCAGGGCGAAGATTGTGCACAGCTCTGGTGGCGCCTCGGCCACGAAGTCGCGATGGTACTTAAGGAGTCTCTCCGCGTCGGCCATAGGGTGTACGACCGCCCCCGCAAGCACGATCGGACCGACGGGGTGGAGGTTGTAGTGGAACGAGGTCACGACCCCGAAGTTGCCGCCCCCGCCCCGGATGCCCCAGAAGAGGTCGGCGTTCTCTTCCTCGCTGGCAGTGACCAGTTCCCCGTCTGCGGTTACGACGTCGGCAGAGAGGAGTTGGTCGCAGGTCAAGCCGAGCTTGGGTGAGAGCCAGCCGAACCCTCCGCCCAGCGTAAGACCCGCCACGCCGGTAGTGGTCACGATTCCAGCCGGGACGGCTAGGCCGAAGGCCTGTGTCTCATGGTCGACTTCACCCAGTCTCGCGCCCGGCTGGACCCGGGCGGTGCGCCCTACAGGGTCAACGTGGACCCCCGTCATCCCAGAAAAATCGATGACGAGCCCGCCGTCGCACAGGGCGGTGCCGGCCACGCTGTGGCCTCCACCTTTGACGGCCAGCCGCACCTCGTGCTCTCTGGCGAAGCGCACGGCCGTCATGACGTCCGCGACGCCCGTACATTGGGCGATCAGTCCGGGACGCTTATCGATCATCCCGTTCCAGATAGCCCGGGCGGCGTCGTAACCTTCGTCGCCGCGCCTCAAGAGCAGTCCTCTGAGGCCAGACCGAAGCGCATCTATCGACGCCTCATCCAGGGCGTTGCCAGCGGTGTCAAGAACCGGCTGTGCATTAGCCCGAATCCACCGAAGGAGGGCGTCGGGTTAGCGTCCTGAGGCGGCAAGAAGGTGCTCCTGTGCTTCTGGGATAATGGTTTTGTAGCAAAAAAACGGCCCCGGAAAAGGAGCACCCAGTAGATGCTGCCACGCAACCACCCCGACCGGATCCAAATCACCTTCGACGACCGCCGCTTGGTGGCCAATGCCGGGCTGCTCCTTCCGGCCACCCTGGCGCGGCACCTCGGCCTGCCCGAACTCGTCCGGCAGCGCCTCGACCTGGGCGATGCCCCGGGGCGGGCGAACACGAGCGACAAGATGATGACGCTGGTGGCGTCTGCGCTGGCTGGGGGCGACTGCATTGACGACGCCGATGTGTTGCGCACCGGGGGGACGGCCTGCACCCTGGGCGGCACGGTCAAGGCGCCATCCACCCTGGGCACCTTCCTGCGCAGCTTCCGGTGGGGCCACGTCCGTCAACTCGACCGGGTGAGCCGCGAGTTGCTGGCCCGGGCTTGGCAGGCCGGGGCGGGACCCGGCGACGGGCCCCTGACCATTGACCTGGACTCCACCATCTGCGAGACCTACGGACTGGCCAAGGAGGGCGCCCGGCCACCACGGCTATACCGGCAAGCGGGGCTACCACCCGCTGCTGGCCATCGCCGCCGGCACCGGAGACGTGCTGATGTCCCGGCTGCGCGAGGGCCGGGCCAACACCGCCCGCGGCGCCGCCCACTTCCTGCGGGAGACGGTGGGACGGGTGCGCTACGCCGGGGCCAACGGACGACTCACGCTACGGGCCGACAGCGGGTTCTACACTCATGGCGTGGTATCCGTCTGCCGCAAGATGGATGTCCGCTTCTCCATCACCATCCGCCAGCACAAAAGCCTGCACAATCTCATCGAGGCGATACCCGAAGATGCCTGGACGCCGATTCCTTACTGGATGGACGGCGCCGCCGATGTGGCCGAGACCACCTGCACCCCCTTCCAGGCCGAGGCGGACGCCGCGCCGGTACGGCTCATCGTCCGGCGGGTGAAGCCGACGCCCGGTTCCCAACTGGCCCTCTTCGCCAAATACAGCTATCATGGCTTCATCACCGACCGGGACGGGGAGTTGCTCGAACTGGAGGCTGACCATCGCCGCCACGCCGAGATCGAGAATGCCATACGCGACCTCAAGTACGGCGTCGGGCTGAACCATCTCCCCTCGGGCCGCTTCGCCGCCAACGGCGCCTGGCTGGCCGTCCAGACGATGGCCCACAACCTGGCCCGCTGGACGGCGCGGATCGGTCTGGGAGAGCGGATAGCCACCACCAAGACCCTCCGGCGGCGGTTCTTCTCCCTGGCCGGACGGCTCACCCGCTCGGCACGCCGGTTGACCCTGCATCTTCCGGATCGCTGGCCTTGGGCTGAGAAGTTCAGCCGCGCCTTGGCCCGGCTGCGAGCCATTCCACTCCCGGCCTGACGGCACCGTCGGCGACCGACCCACCCACCGGACAACCGAAGATCCCCGCAGACTCGTGCCAGCCCGGTCCGAGAGAGTTCCCTGCTGCGTATTCTCTCGCCATCCCGCGCATCGCAGCTCCCGCAGACGGCCATAGGGGCCCCTGTGCGGCGATGAAGACCGTCCGCCGACCTCCCTACCCCAAATGGAACCCAGGCTATTTCCCCTGTAGCTCCCTCACCCCCCTTCCGCTTTCCTCACGCCGTCCATCGGTGTCCTTCGGTGGATTCGGGCTAACAGAGCGCCAGCCAGCTCGAATACGAGGGCATAGATGAGCAGCGCGACGATATTGGTGCGAGCGTAAAAGGGCAGGCCGTGCCACCTCGATAATGCCATCGTTCCTTCCACCATTGCATGCCTCCTGTACGACTTCGCTGACGCGAAGGGGATAATGTTGCCATCAATTCTATGGTGGAGGCGTCTCGAGACCGTTACGGAAAGTGTTACGAGAGCCCAGATCTGGCGATCGTGACCAAATGGCGGGAACGCCGGTCATGAGCCGGACTCAGGTAATGAGGGACTGGACGAAACGTTCGCCCTCCCCGTGGGGCATATCTCCAATAGACAACACCCCTGGCAAAGGGGACGCTTCTTGCAAACGTCCTTCGCATGGAGGACCATCAATGCGTGGTACTCGCCAAATTGGCCGGGGTCGGGCTCCAGATGCCTCGCGAACAGCTCTTGGTAGACGGCGTATGGGCCCTTCTCCGGCGCGAGCCCCAGTCGGAAAAGGACTCGCCTGGTGAAAGAGTCCACCACGAAGACGGGTAGCCCCACCGCGTAAAGGAGGATGTCATCAGCGGTCTCCTCCCCGATGCCGTGGACGCCCATCAGCTCCGCCCTGAGGGGGCTCGCTCCCTCCCGCGCCATGCTGTCGATATCGTCGCCGAACCGAGCGCCCAGGTACTCGGCGAGGGCCTTCAATTTCCGTGCCTTGGCGTTGTAATAGCCCGAGGGGTAGACAAGCCCGGCC
This sequence comes from Dehalococcoidia bacterium, assembly GCA_963665215.2. Classification (GTDB taxonomy): domain Bacteria; phylum Chloroflexota; class Dehalococcoidia; order Lucifugimonadales; family CAUZJF01. Next base: position 697,319 of record CAXXWW010000017.1, on the reverse strand, counting down.
AGCTCCCCTTCCGACAGTCCGCGAAGGGCTGGAGGGGACAAGGCGCCGGCCGACCTGAGGTTTGCTATCGCCTTTTCGACGTTGCCCCAGGCACTTGATTGGGTCAGGATTGCGCCCACCATTACCTCGAAGCGGGTCTCGGCGGGCCACCAGTGCTGGGGCCCGTAGCGGTCCAGCATGCGCCGGTATATGTCCAGAAGTGTCGCGCGCGTTGTCAAGTCGCTCACTCACTTATGCCGAGCCCGCTAGCTGAGGCGAACCGCCACTCGGCCGGCGACCTCAACCTCCCGACGGGATACCCTGCACCTGTAGGCGTAGACCTCCACGCCGCCCCGGACTGCCTCCCGCAGCGTCTGGCAGAACAGGGGGTCGGCATCCTCGTTGGCTAAGAAGGCATGGGCGTCAAATCGCTGTATCACAAACACCACCGCGGCGCGGTGTCCCAGTTTCGACGCACGCACCAGAGACATCAGGTGCTTGCGGCCTCTGCGGGTTGGGGCATCGGGAAACAGCCCGACGCCATCCCGGACCAGCGTAACTGATTTGGCCTCCAGGTAGCAGCGCCCGCGATCCCCAAAAAGCATGATGTCCAGGCGGCTGTCTCCGAAAACGATCTCCCTGGTGAGACGATCATATCCTACGAACGGGGGCAACCCGCCCGCATCAATGGCCTCATGCAGGAGTGCGTTGGGCAGGCGCGCATCCACCGACACCAGGACGCCGTCGACCTCCGCTAGCACCAGATCGTATGCGGTCCGGCGGCCCGTGCCCGCCGGGGCCGGAGCAAGCAGCATCGAGTTGCCGGGGTGCAGCAACTCGCTGAGCCGTCCCGAGTTGGGGACGTGGGCCACGATCTCGCGTCCGTCGCATACCACCAGAGCGGCGAACCGGTTAATGCGGGAGATGAACCGGGCACTCTTTAGACATGGGTTCAGCTCGATGACAGCGCCCCTGGGGCAGTAGCTGGTAAGGCGCACCGTCGGCGCCGTTTACCCGCCCGCGACATTTTCAACTCACTCCACAAACCATTTCAACGCTGATTAGCCCTGCATGAGGGGCGCCCATCCCAGGGTGCTTGGTCCCGCCCACCCACCCCAGGGCTGCGTCTGGCTGCTGCCACCTCCCCAAAAGGTGCTATATGAACCCACTTCGAGGACCAAAACCATGCTAGCAGCCCCCCGGGGAGCTGACAACTTGCCCGTGGCATCAGTCCCGCGTATTCTATAGATGGGCGCCCGTGTGGTGGTCATCTCACGATTCCCCGCAATGCCCCCGACCGCCCGTGCCACAAGGAGTCCCGATGTGTCGGAATTCGTCCAACGACTTCTAGCAGCCTCTGAGACCAACCGGACATTGCTGTGTGTGGGCCTCGACCCCGATCCGTCCCTGATGGCGATTAAGGACGTGGCGAGCTTTAACAAGGCCATCGTGGACGCCACCGGAGACCTGGTTTGCGCATACAAGCCGAATATGGCGTTTTACGAGGCGCTTGGCTTGCCGGGTCTTGCTGCATTGGAAGCGACCATCTCATACATCCGTGCAGAGGCCCCGGGAGTCGTGGTGGTGAGCGACGCCAAGCGCGGCGACGTCGGGCACGCTAACCAGCATTACGCAAGGGCTCTCTTCGACGTCTGGGGATTCGACGCCGCCACGGTCAACGCCTGGGGTGGCGGTGAGGCGCTAGAGCCCTTCCTCGAGTACACGAATAAGGGCGTGTTCGTCTGGTGCCGCTCCTCCAATCCGGGCGCCGGCGAGTTCCAGGACCTCGGGGTTTCATCAGGTGGCAGCAAGAGACGGTTCTTCGAGATGGTGGCACAGCGCGCCGGCGATTGGAATCGACGGGGAAACGTGGGCCTGGTGGTGGGCGCCACCTACCCGATGGATCTCGAGGTGGTCCGCGCTCTCTGCCCCAGCATGCCTATCCTGGTGCCCGCCGTGGGTGCCCAGGGTGGGGACCTGACCGCCTCGGTGGCGGCGGGCATCGACACGGCCGGACGCAACTTGATAGTGAGCAGCTCCCGCAGCATCATTTACGCTTCGCGGGATCGTGCAGACTTCGCCCAGGCCGCCCGCAGGGTAGCCGAGGACCTTCGGGCGCGTATCAACGGGACTCTTCAACAGAAGGGCAAAGGGTGGTAGAGGATATCAGACTGGGCGACACTGTCCGGCTGCGAAAGGCCCACCCGTGCGGCGGCTACGAGTGGGAGGTGGTCCGGGTGGGCGCCGACATCAGAATTCGCTGCCTGGTCTGCGATAGGCGGGTCCTGCTATCGCGCTCAGCTTTGGAAAAGCGGGCGAAGTCCGTGGTCAGCCGGCGTCCGGCCCCATAGCTATCGCGACCACGGTCCAGCCGGACACACCGGAGCCGACCATGCGTGATTGACACCATAATCAGGCTGGACTTACAATAATGCTAATGCGCCGGGAAGGAGGGTGGGCATAATGTTGGAAATGGTCATCGATAGCATCCGGGTGAGCGTTCAGAACTATGCCCAGAGGGTCGTAATCCTGCGAGAGAAAGACTCGAACCGGTATCTTCCCATATGGATAGGCGCTTCCGAGGCCGAATCTATCGCGATGAAGCTGCAGGACGTGGCTGCGCCCCGCCCTCTTACGCACGACCTGTTGCGGTCCGTCATTGCCTCGCTGGGCGCGACGGTGAGTCGTGTCGTTGTGTCCGAGCTCAACGACGACACCTTCTTTGCGAAGATAGTGCTCCAGTTCAACGGGACCACGATGGAGGTGGACTCCCGCCCCAGCGATGCCATCGCGCTGGCCGTGCGTAGCGACGCGCCCATCTTCGCCGACGACAAGGTGGTGGAAAAGGCAGGCGTCCGATTGGACGAGGAGACGGGCAAGCCCGTCATCTCCGGCAACCCCGACGACGCGCCGGGCCCCGTGAGGGACGAGGAGCTGAAGAGTCTCTCGGCCTTCACCAATTTTATCGAGACACTGAACCTAGATGATCTGGGCCGTGAGGGGACGACTCCACCTGAGGCGAGCCCTCCCGAGACTAGCCCTCCCGAGACTAGCTGAGCCGGTAGACCACCTGGAATAGCCGGCGAGATATTGGCCCCGCCCCCACCGGCGGGGCCTCTCCTTTACCTACTACCGGATGGGGTGTAGCATGTGGTCGTGCTCGTGGACGCGCCTTGCCCGCCGCTCGGTCCATCCCGGCCAGCGCCTCGACGAGGCAGCGGGCTCGCCACTCGGGAATATTGGCCCCTGAATCGAACAATGGCGCGCCAGGGCGCGGTGAGAAACAACCGAAATTGACCCTCAAAATTAGATTGTGATATAATACACAACCTCCAAGGGGCCCCTGTGGGGCGCACGGGATGGCAACTGTACTCCGCTTGTTGGGCATCGGCTGGTACGTTGCCCTTTGTATTGTGGGTGGGGTCATCGGGGGTCGCTGGCTGGACCGCTGGCTAGGCTTGGACCCGGTGCTTACCCTGCTTGGGCTGGCTGTAGGAATTACCGTAGCGGGCATCGGTATGTACCAGATGCTCAACGCGGTCCTGTCGAATGCGCCGGACTCGGAGGACCAGAGGAACAAATAGTGTCCAGGCTGCTCAGCAATCCCAAGGCGCTCACGGCCGCGATAGTCCTGGGAGTCCTGTTCGTAGTCGGTCTGGCCGGCGGGGCCCTCGGAAACCAGTTCGGCGGTGGCTTCCTGGGATCGCCGCTGGCCCACATCCAGCTCCCCGCCGAGCCCATAAGCGCCACCCCCCTATCAGGGGGCTTCGAGATCACAAACACAATGGTCGCAACGTGGCTGACCATTGTGGTCCTGGCGGCGGTGTCGTTTCTAGGCACTCGCCGTTTGAAAGAGGTGCCGGGCAGGCTCCAGAGCATCCTCGAGGTGATCCTCGAGTTTTTCCTCAACCTGGCCGAGGCCGTCGCGGGACCGGAAAAGGCGCGGCGTTTCTTCCCTCTGGTTACGACCATATTCCTCTTCATCGTTACGGCCAACTGGCTGGGAATACTACCGGGATTCGGCACCATCGGAAGGTTCGAGCCGGCCGAGGAGGTGGTTCACCGCGTCGAGGCGGCGGCGGAGAAGAAGGGCGACCGCGCGGACCTTGCCAAGATCAAGCTCCAGGTGTTCCAAGGCGAGGGCTCTATCGCGGTACTCCCCATTGGGTCTGTGGGCACCGAGATCACCGCCGAGGAGTATGAGGAGTCGGGCGTGGAGGAGGGCAAGCGCGCAGGGCTGTTGGTCCCGTATCTCAGGAGCGCGAACACCGACATCAACACCACGCTGGCGATAGCCCTGGTCGCGATGGTAATGGTCCACTGGTGGGCATTCAGGGCGCTGGGAATCTCCGGCCACTTGGGCAAGTACCTGAACTTTCGTGGCGGCCCTATCGGACTGTTCGTGGGGGTCCTGGAGGCCATCAGCGAGGTGGCCCGAGTAATCAGCTTCACCTTCCGTCTGTTCGGAAATATCTTCGCGGGCGAGGTGCTGCTCATATCGATGGCCTTCCTGCTCCCGCTGATTGGTCTGGTCCCGTTCCTGGGACTGGAGCTGTTCGTGGGCCTAATCCAGGCATTCATATTCGCCATGCTCACGCTGGTTTTCGCCACCACCGCAACGGTTAAACATGACGCCGAGAGTCACTAGAGGCGGGTGGACTGGTCCGGACTAGCGAGAGACGCAGCCACCACCTAATCAGGGAAGGAGCCAAGGATGATCGAGGGCAATATCCAAGACATTGCGGCGGGACTGGCCATAGCGCTTGGGGCGTTGGGCCCAGGACTGGGAATAGGAATTCTGGCCGCCAAAGCCATGGAGGCACTGGGGAGGAACCCCGAGGCCGCCGGTGCCATCCAGCAGAACATGATACTGGCCATTGCCTTCGCAGAGGCGATAGCCATTTACGCCCTGGTGGTGGCAGTGATCATCAAGTTCGTCTAGCGCCGAACTCTGGGGCTGGCCGGTTACACGGCCGACGCCAATGAGATTCAGGAGGAGGCTCTATGGATGCCCTAGGCATCAGCCCATCCGGACTGATCACGCAGGTCATCAGTTTCCTGATATTATTCGGACTCCTGTACGCGCTCCTTTATAAACCCCTACTAAAGGCGCTTGACCAGCGCACCAGCCGGATCAAGGAGAGCCTGGAAACCGCGCAGCAGGCGAGGGACGAAGCGGCCCGCTCCAGGGAGGAGATGCAGCAGCAGCTCCAGAAGGCCCGGGCCGAGGGACAGGCCATGATCGCCCAGGCCAGGGACGTGGCGGACCGGTTCCGCGAAGAGGAGCTGACCAAGGCAAGGGAGGAGATAGAGGGGGAGCGGTCCAGGGCCCAGGCCAACATCCAGCGGGAGCGAGATGCGGCGATCGAGGAGCTGCGTCGGGAGTTCGCCGACCTGGCCATCAGGGCGGCGGAACGCGTGGTCGAGCGGTCGCTGGACGAGTCCTCCCATCGCGAGCTGATCGGGAAGGTCTTGGAGGACAGCTCCAAGATCGGTGGGGGATAGAGCGGGGTCCCAACTGCGGAGACGGCGGCTCCGCGACTCTGGTCCAGGGAGAGCTAACCCTTCCCTTCACCCCACGACATGGAGCGGGCGTTGCGCCGCCGCTGATGGTCCCACAGGCCTGCGTCAAGCGAAAAGGGTACGAGAAATGCCAAGGGCACCTTCGCCTCTACGGTACGCTCAGGCGGCGTTCAAAATAGCCCTGGAACGGCACGAGTTGGACACGTGGCAGGAGGACCTGAGGGTGCTCACGGCGGCGCTGGAATCCCGCGAGCTCTCCGCTCTCCTGGATGCCCCCCAGGTTCCCGCAGCGCGGAAGGTGACGGCCATCGAGGAGGCCCTGGGCGGCGCGGTGGGGCAGCTGGCTCTGAACCTCCTTTCAATTCTCGGCTCAAGGAACCTGGCACATCTGCTGCCCGGTATCGTGGATGAGTACGGGCGACTACTAGATGTTCATCGCGGCATCGAGCGTGCGGAAGTCACCTCAGCGGTGCCCCTGGAGAGCGAGGAGCAGGCCAGGATCGTGCGGCTGCTCGAAGAGCTCGGCGGCAGAGAGGTGCGGATCAGCTCCACGGTGGACCGGCAGATAATAGGCGGGCTCATCGCCCGGGTGGGCGACCGGGTGATCGATGGTAGCGTCCGATCGAGACTTGCAGAGATGCGGCGAAGGATAGTCGAGCGGGCTTCATAGCGATCTCTCAGAGAGGTTGTCCGGAAATACGCGAGGGGCCCCGACGAAAACGTGAGGGCAGGTCTGACAACCGCCCACACACCCGCCAATGTCCGCCGTAATTTAGGTATTCCTGAAGGGGTTTCTTGACTGTGCGCTGGGGCTTCGGCGGGACGATGAGGCCGTCGCCGATTGGTCCAGCGGTTCTTGGAGGTCATGAATGGCTGTTAGAGGACAGGACATTGCTTCGGTAATCAAGCGTCAGATCGAGGAGTTCGGCCACGAGCTAACCATGGTGGACGTGGGTGTGGTGGTGGAGGTCGGCGACGGCATCGCGCGGATACACGGCCTTTCGGGCATCGGCGCCAACGAGCTCCTTGAGTTTTCCGGCGAGGTCACTGGCATGGCCCTTAACCTGGAAGAGGACAGTGTGGGCGCCGTCATCCTTGGGGACCCGCTGGAGGTGAAGGAGGGCTCCGAGGTCCGCGGCACGGGCCGGGTCATAGAGGTCCCCGTCGGCGACGACTTGTTAGGCCGAGTCGTCAGCGCGCTCGGGGAGCCGCTGGACGCAAAGGGCCCGATCACGACGACCGAGAGCGCGCTCGTCGAGGTTATTGCGCCGGGCGTTGCTGCGCGTCAGGAGGTCAACGTCCCGGTCCAGACGGGCGTCAAGGCCATCGACTCGATGGTGCCGATCGGACGAGGCCAGCGGGAGCTGATCATAGGCGACCGTGCCACGGGCAAGACCGCACTGTGCCTGGACACGATAATCAACCAAAGGGGCGGCGACCTGATCTGCATATACGTCGCTATAGGACAGAGAGCCGGCAAGGTGGCCCAGACGGTTGCGCTGCTTGAGCGCTACGGGGCCATGGAGCACACAGTCGTAGTGACGGCCGGCGCGTCCGATCCAGCTCCCCTGCAGTACCTGGCACCGTACTCGGGCTGCGCCATCGGCGAGTACTTCATGAAGCTCGGCAAGGACGCCCTGATCGTGTACGACGACCTCTCCAAGCACGCCTGGGCATACAGGCAGATGTCGCTGCTGCTTCGACGGCCACCGGGCCGGGAGGCGTATCCCGGCGACGTCTTCTACCTTCACAGCCGCCTGTTGGAGAGGGCGGCGCGTCTTTCGGAAGACCTGGGTGGCGGCTCGCTAACCGCTCTTCCCATCATCGAGACGCTGGCCGGCGACGTCTCGGCCTACATTCCGACCAACGTAATCTCGATAACGGACGGCCAGATCTACCTCGAGCCGGAGCTGTTCAACTCCGGAATACGGCCGGCGGTGAACGCTGGACTGTCGGTATCGAGAGTTGGCGGGACCGCTCAAACCAAGGCAATGAAGGCGGTGGCCGCCAGCCTGAGACTCGACCTCGCGCAGTACACAGAGCTGGCGGCATTCGCCCAGTTCGGTACCGCCGACCTGGACGCGGCGACGAGAGCACAGCTCGAGCGCGGGCAGCGCGCCGTCGAGGTGCTGAAGCAGAACGAGAGCTCGCCACTGAATTTGCCGCAGGAGGTGACCGTCCTATTCGCACTGGCAAACGGGCATCTTGACGACGTGGAGATTGCCAAGGTCGGGCCCTTCGAAGCAGCCTTGCACAGCTTCATGGAGTCCAACCACCCGGAAGTCCTTAGCAAGATCGACGAGGACAAAAACATAACCGACGACACGGAATCGTCCCTGACCACTGCGATCAAGGAGTTCAAGGCCAGCGTTCCGTACTAGGGCCAGGCCAGGAAATGCCGAGCGTAAGAGACATAAGACGGCGCATCAGGAGCGTCGAGAACACGGCCAAGATAACCAAGGCCATGTCTATGATCGCCGCGTCCAAGATGCGGCGCGCCCAGGAGATGGCGCTTCGGGGTCGGCCGTATTCGGAGCGTTTGCGGGCCCTGCTGTCTAATCTGGCGGCCCAGAAGCACGAGGAAGAAGACCTCCATCCGCTTTTAAGGCGGCGAGAGGTCAACAACGTCACCGTCGTGCTGATAACTCCGGATCGGGGCCTTACTGGTGGGCTCCACAGCAAGATCAACCGGGCCGCGGGCCAGTTCCTACTCGAACAGTTGGCTACGACACGGCTGGTCACCATAGGCCGGAAGGGCCGCGACTTCATGGTCCGCTCCGGACAGGAGGTCCAAGCTGTCCTGACCGACCTGGGCGACCGACCCTCGCTGCTCGACGTCACTCCGGCCGCGAGCATCGTCATCGACGACTACACCAACGGGCGCGTAGACGCCGTCTACATGGCATACGCCGACTTTGTGAGTATGGTGGTGCAGAGACCGGTCCTGCAACCGCTGCTGCCAGTAGTTCCGGCAGAGCTCCGCTCTCAGGATGCGGTGGGGTACATATACGAGCCGACTAGCGATGCGGTACTGTCGGAGCTGCTGCCGAGGTTCGTGGAGTTGGAGCTCTACCACGCCGTCCTCGAGTCGGTGGCGAGCGAGCAGTCAGCCCGAATGGTCGCCATGCGGAGCGCGACCGACAACGCCAACGAAATGGTGGTCGATCTCACGTTGGAGATGAACAAGGCCCGCCAGGAGACGATAACGAACGAGCTGCTGGATATCGTGGGCGGTGCGGCCGCCGTCAGTGCGTGATCCCCCATCGATGAATCTGGGGCAGGGCCCCGCAACCTCCCATTGCGGAGGGGACCAATCCAAGGAGACGAGGATGGCGACCGGAAAAGTAACCCAGGTAATCGGAACCGTGGTGGATGTCGAGTTTCCGCCCGAGGAGATGCCTGGCATCTTCAACGCAGTGGAAACTCGAGTCGACGGGCAGCGGCTCGTGCTGGAGGTAGAGCAGCACGTAGGCAACAACCGGGTCAGGTGCCTCGCTTTAGGGCCTACGGAGGGCCTCAAACGAGGGGCCGAAGCAGAGGACACAGGAAAACCGATCTCCGTCCCCGTCGGCGACCCAACCCTGGGGCGGCTTTTCAACGCTCTCGGGGAAACCATCGACGATCTGGAGGAGGTCGAATCGTCCGAACACTGGCCAATCCACCGGGACCCGCCCGAGTTCCACGAGCAGGCGACCGAGGTGGAGATGCTCGAGATGGGCGTCAAGGTCATGGACCTGATCGCGCCATTCACCAAGGGCGGGAAGATCGGCGCGTACGGGGGCGCCGGCACTGGCAAGACGATCATCATCCAGGAGCTGATCCGCAACATCGGCACAGAGCACGAGGGCGTGTCGGTCTTCGCCGGCGTCGGCGAGCGGTCGCGCGAGGGCAACGACCTGTGGCACGAGATGCAGGAGTCCGGAGTGCTCAAGAGCACAGTGCTGGTCTTCGGCCAGATGAACGAGCCGCCCGGAATCCGGGCCCGCGTCGGCATGACCGGCGTGACCATGGCCGAGTACTTCAAGGAGACCCGGAACCAGGACGTGCTGCTTTTCATCGACAACATTTACCGGTACATACTAGCTGGCATGGAGGTTTCTGCGCTGCTTGGCAGGATGCCCTCGGCGGTCGGGTACCAGCCCACGCTGGCCACCGAGATGGGAGATCTCGAGGAGCGGATCACCTCGGCGGGCACCGGCTCGATCACGTCTTTCCAGGCCATCTACGTGCCGGCAGACGACTACACCGACCCGGGAATCGTGACCACGTTCGGACACCTGGACGCGGTCATCTCCCTGGACCGTGCGCTTGTGGAGCAGGCGCTGTACCCCGCCGTCGATCCTCTCGCATCGTCATCGCGGATTCTGGAGCCATCCATCGTCGGCCAGGACCACTATTCCGCGGCCCGTGGCGTCCAGCAGGTGTTGCAGCGCTACAAAGACCTCCAAGACATCATCGCCATTCTCGGCGTCGAAGAGCTGTCCGACGAGGACAGGCAGACGGTGGCCCGGGCCCGGAAGATCCAGAGGTTCCTCACTCAACCGATGTTCGTGGCCGAGCAGTTCACCGGCCAGGAGGGCCGCTACGTGTCCGTCAACGACACTGTCAAGGGCTTCCAGGAGATTCTGGACGGCAAGCACGACGAACTGCCGGAGCAGGCCTTCTACATGGTGGGCACGATCGAAGAGGCGGTTGAGAAAGCCAAGGGCATGCAGGTGGAGGGGTAGGCACTTCTCGGGAGAGTCACCATGGCCGCGATGCGCCTGGAAATAGTAACAGCGGAGCGAGTGGTGTACTCGGAGGATGTAGACATCCTTGTGGCGCCCGGAATCGAGGGCGAGCTGGCCATATTGCCGAACCACGCGCCCCTGCTGACCGTGCTCAAGCCGGGCGAGATCCGTGTGGTCAGGGGCGATGAAGAGAGCTACATGGCGGTTAGCGGCGGCTTCATGGAGGTGATGGCGAACAAGGTAACCCTCCTGGCCGACACCGCGGAGCGTGCCGAGGAGATCGACATTGAGCGCACCGAGGAGGCGCTGAAGCGGGCACAGGAAGGTGCCGCCACGGCGACCAGCGACGCGGACCTGGCACGGGCGCTGGCCTCGATACGGCGATCACAGGCCCGGATGAAGGTCGCTCGTCGCCGATCCAGGGTCGCGCGCCGAGACAGGCCTTCGCCGCCCCCCGGCTGAGGGGAATGGCCTCGGTCCGGGCATAGACTGTCAAATCGTGCCCGAGCTTCGAGCCAACCCGGCGGAGGCGCGTCGAAGGGTGTTCCCTGGCATTGGGCGTAGATCGAGTCAGGTCAGGGGCTTACTGCTCGGGCGTTCATGCGTGGAGTATGGCTGGGGGGGAAACCAGCCTTCTTAGGGTAAAGTGATGGGGAGCGCAGGCCCGTCATCGTGCGGTAGCAGGTAGAAGGTCATCGACTGGAGGGAAAGGACAGGGTCGATGTTCCTTAGCACCACGTTCAGCGGCACCTGAGGAGCTATTGGCGCATAGTTCAGGATGCCCCTCACCCCGCCTGCGACCAGCAGGTCGATCACCGACTGGGCCTGCGCTGCCGGCACAGAGACGATACCGACCGCGATCTCCCTGTCTGCTACTGTGGCCCTCAGATCGGACATGGGTCGGACCTCGACGCCGGCAATGTTCCTGCCCACCTGCTCTGGGTCCCTGTCGAACGCGGCTACGATGGTGAAGCCCTCGGGGGCGAAACCCGAGTAGTTGATAATCGCCTGCCCGAGACGGCCGACCCCGACCAAGCAAGCGGGCCACTTGCGGTCCAGCCCCAATATACGGCGCAGCTCCTCCCGAAGAAAGCGGACGTTGTAGCCCCTGCCCTGTTTTCCAAACCTGCCAAAGTAGCTCAGGTCTTTTCTGATCTGAGCGGGGGTCATCTGAAGGAGGCTTCCCAGCTGCTGAGAGCTGACCACTTCGGCTCCGCCGGCTAGAAGTTGGGCGAGGGCCCTGACGTAGAGAGGCAGCCTGAGGATGACCACATCGGGGACCTCGGTGCGATTCATCGACCTCCTCAAGTGCACCATCATGCATGGCGCGGCGCCCAGTTCGGGCGGACTCAACGCTGAATTATAAGAGGTGCTTCAGCGCGGACTATGCGAGGGAATGCGGCTATTGTAATAGCTGATCAGGGCTTCGTCAAACAATTGTGAATAATTTAACTACCGCTAGGAGAGCAGCCCAACTGCAATGGTTGACAAGGGGCTGTCGGGGTGATAGTCTTACGCTGTCTTCATATGCCCCCAAAAGCCGTCCTTCGTTTCTTGCCAGTTCTTCAACCTTGTAAAACTTCGTCATTTTCCTGGTGCTTTTCCTTCTTAGCTGCTTCTCGGAAGCTCTCAATTACTAGGAGTGTTAGAACGCATGACCTATGGTACTTCGCAGGTGGTCAATGGTGCTGGACTTGATGAGCGCTTATATTCCAAGATCCCCAGTGTGCTGGAGGTCCCCAACCTAATCCAGGTCCAGCTAGACTCCTTCGACTGGTTTAAGACCGATGGGTTGAAGGAGCTCCTCGACGAGATCTCCCCCATCGAGGACTTCCCCGGGGGAAGATTCGAGCTTAGGTTCTTGGACCACAGATTTGAAAAGCCCGAGAATACTGAAGACGAGTGCCGGGAAAGGGAGAGCACCTTTTCCGCACCCTTGCACGTTACAGTCGAGCTACATACAAAGGCCCCGGGCCCGGCCGAGGGTGAGCGGAAGCGACAAGACCTATTCATTGGGGATATCCCCATGATGACCACCACCGGCACGTTCGTCATTAACGGCGCGGAGAGGGTGGTGGTGAGCCAGCTGGTCCGCTCTCCCGGGGTGTACTTCACCACTGACTCCGATCCCGCCACCGGCAGGCTGATGTCCTCCGCCAAGCTCATCCCTTCTCGGGGGGCGTGGATGGAGTTCGAGACCAGCAACCGAGATGTGATCTCGGTCAAAGTGGATCGGAAGCGCAAGAGCCCAGTCAGCATGTTGCTGCGGGCGATGGGCTTCTCCACCGACGAAGAGATCATCGAGCTCTTCGAGGACGTTGATACAGACCCAGACCACCAGTTCATAAAGACCACCATCGCCAAGGACACGGTGGTAGGCAGCCACGACGAGGCGCTGATTGAGTTCTACCGCAGGCTCCGGCCGGGCGAGCCACCCAGCGTGGACAACGCCAAGAACCTCCTCCAGAACCTGTTTTTTAACCCAAGACGCTACGACCTGGGTCGCGTGGGCCGCTACAAGCTCATGCGCAGGCTGGGCCTGGATGTCGACCCCGAAACCCGCACCCTGACGCCGGACGACATCATAAGACTGCTGCGCATGATGATCCAGATCAACAATGGCGTCCAAAATCCCGACGACATCGACCATCTGGGAAACCGTCGGGTGCGGGCAGTGGGAGAGCTAATTCAGAACCAGGTCCGTGTGGGGCTGCTGAGGATGGAGCGGGTCATCAAGGAGCGGATGACCACACAGATGGACCCTGCCACAACGACGCCCGCGGCCTTGATCAACATCAGACCCGTGGTGGCAGCCGTCAGGGAGTTCTTCGGGGGATCCCAACTCTCGCAGTTTATGGACCAGACCAACCCTCTGGCCGAGCTCACCCACAAGCGTAGGCTCTCCGCACTGGGCCCCGGAGGGCTGTCAAGAGAGCGGGCAGGCTACGACGTCCGCGACGTCCATCACACCCACTACGGGCGCATATGTCCCATCGAGACGCCTGAAGGGCCCAATATCGGCCTCCTGGGGTCGCTGGCGACGTGCGCCCGGACCAATCAGTACGGCTTTATCGAGACACCATACCGCACGGTCCAAAAAGATATTCTGAGCACCGACGTGAACCTTGTGGGTCGGACGGTGGCCGAGACCGTGGTCGCTAAGGATGGGAAGAGCATTCTTAACGCGGGAGGCGTGGTCACCAAGGGGTTGAGGACTAGAATAGCGAAGATTCCCGAGCAGCGGATCGCCGTCAAACCCTACGTGTCTTCAATGGAGGAGGACATTGTGTACCTGGCGGCGGACGCGGAGGACCGGGTCCACATAGCACAGGCCAACTCGCCGCTGGACGATCTCGGGCAGTTCCTCCACGAGCGAGTGGAGACCCGGATTGGGAAGGGCGTCTCGATGGAGCCTCCCGACAACGTGAACTTCATGGATGTCTCGCCGTTGCAGCTGGTCAGCGTTTCCACGTCGCTCATCCCCTTCCTTGAACACGACGACGCCAACCGGGCGCTGATGGGATCAAATATGCAGCGTCAGGCCGTCCCGCTGCTCCTGCCCGAGCCCCCGCTGGTGGGAACCGGCATGGAGCGTCGCGTCGCCCGGGACAGCGGCCAGGTGATCCTGTCCAAGACAGCCGGTCTGGTCGCAGAGGTCTCGGGCGAGAGGATCGTTGTGAGGGAAGAAGACGGCGAGGATGTTGTCTACCGGCTGAAGAAGTTCGTCAGAAGCAACCAGGGCACTTGCATCAACCAGCGTCCCGTCGTTAGAAAGGGAGACCAGGTCACGATCGGCGACATTCTGGCGGACAGCTCGTCCACCGCGCTAGGCGAACTGGCCCTGGGCCAGAACACATTGGTGGCGTTCATGAGCTGGGAGGGCTACAACTTCGAGGACGCCATCATAATGAGCGAGAGGATGGTCAAGGATGACCGGTTCACCTCCATCCACATTGAAAAGCACGAGGTGGAGTCCAGGGACACCAAGCTGGGCCCTGAGGAGATCACCCGCGACATTCCCAACGTTGGGGATGAGAGCCTGCATGACCTGGACGAGGAGGGAGTCATCCGCATTGGCGCTGAGATCGGCCCCGGCGACATCCTCGTAGGCAAGATCACTCCGAAAGGCGAAACGGAGCTCAGCGCCGAGGAGAAGCTACTGCGGGCCATATTCGGCGAGAAAGCCAGAGATGTGAAGGACAGCTCCCTGCGCGTACCCCATGGTGAGCGGGGCAAGGTGATTGCCGTCAAGGTGCTGAGCAAGGCCAATGGCGACGAGTTGCCGCCCGGGGCCAATAAGCTTGTACGACTCTGGGTCGCCCAGACGCGCAAGGTGGCCGCGGGAGACAAGATGGCTGGGCGTCACGGGAACAAGGGCGTGATATCCCGAATTCTGCCCGAAGAGGACATGCCCTTCCTGCCGGACGGCACCCCAATAGATATGATCTTGAACCCGATCGGCGTGCCCTCGCGCATGAATCTGGGGCAGGTGCTGGAGACCCACCTGGGATGGGCAGCAAACGGGGTGGGCTTCCGGGCCGTGACACCGGTATTCGACGGCGCCTCTGATTTGGCCATCGAGGACGCACTGGCGCAGTCCTGGATAATCGAAAGGTCCGGGGCTATAGACCCCAAGCCTCTGGACGAGCACATGACCTCCCGAATCGATCTTGGCATCACCCGCGCCTGGCTTGAAGAACGCGGCTACGACTTCGATAAGGTATTCACATCAGACAGCTCTGGCGACGCCCGTGAGGCCAGCCTCCGCATATGGTTCACGGAAGAGATTGGCCAGGATGTGACCGAGCTGTCCGTTGAGGAAATGAGGCGCGAGGCCCTCCGGCTAAATCGAGACCAGCGGGTGTCGGCGCCGATCCTAGGGAAGTTTATCCTGCGCGACGGACGGACAGGCGAGCCCTACGATCAGCCAATCGCCGTCGGATACATTTACATGATGAAGCTCATCCACCTGGTAGAAGACAAGGTCCACGCCCGTTCCACGGGCCCGTATTCGCTCATCACACAGCAGCCCCTGGGCGGCAAAGCGCAGTTCGGCGGCCAGCGTTTCGGCGAAATGGAGGTATGGGCGCTCGAGGCCTACAGCGCCGCATATAACCTGCAGGAGATGCTGACCGTTAAGTCTGACGACGTGGTCGGACGGGTGAAGACCTACGAGGCCATAGTCAAGGGCGAGGACATCGTCCAACCGGGCATTCCAGAGTCGTTTCACGTCCTCCTCAAGGAGCTGCAAAGCCTGGGCCTGTCGGTGGAGCTTCTGCACGAGGAGCCGGAAGCGGACCAGTTAACCGACGCGCTGACGGAGTTGGAGCCCTCCCTTGAGGAGGTGCCCAATCTTGAGATCGTAGGGGAAACTGGGTCGACGGTCCCGCTTTTGGACGCCGGTGCAGCGCAAGATGGCGCTGCGGCCGATGGCGGAGAGCAGCCCGAGGCCACCGCGGCCGATGGCGGAGAGCAGCTCGAGGCTACCGCGGCCGATGGCGGAGAGCAGCTCGAGGCTACCGCGGCTGAAGG
Organism: Dehalococcoidia bacterium; assembly: GCA_963665215.2. Taxonomy (GTDB): domain Bacteria; phylum Chloroflexota; class Dehalococcoidia; order Lucifugimonadales; family CAUZJF01. The sequence goes on along the minus strand of CAXXWW010000017.1, from coordinate 681,555 downwards.
CGGGGGTCAGCCCGAGGCCACCGCGGCTGAACCTTCCGACAAAGGGGGGCCAAGCGGTGAGGACTAGTTGATCAATTAGAACCGGCACGCCTATCCATGTAGAACAAACGCGCCTGGGAGAGCAAACATGGCCCAAAGCGGCAATGATTTCAACGCGATTCGAATCTCCCTGGCCTCTCCGGAACAGATCAAGACCTGGTCTTACGGAGAGGTCACCAAGCCAGAGACGATAAACTACCGCACCCTACGCCCTGAGAAGGACGGCCTCTTCTGCGAGCGCATCTTTGGTCCCACCAAGGACTGGGAGTGCTACTGCGGAAAGTACAAGAAGATTCGCTACAAGGGCGTGATCTGTGACCGGTGCGGGGTAGAGGTGGCCCGCTCGAAGGTGCGCCGAGAGCGCCTAGGGCGCATCACGCTGGCCGCTCCGGTGGCCCACCTGTGGTTCTCCAAGGGGACGCCGAGCCGCCTGGGGCTGTTGCTGGACCTTTCGCCCAGGAACCTGGAGCGGGTCGTATACTTCGCACAGTTCCTTGTAACCAGCGTGGACGAGCAGCTTCGCAGCGCCGCCATAGAGCAGCTGCAACAGGAGCTGGACGACGGAAATGAGCACGCGGAGGGGGAGGCGCAGGAGACTGGGGAGCCTATCCCCGCCGAGGGGGGGAGCGACACCCAGGAGACAGAATCCGCCGAGGCAGGGAGCGACGCCCAGGAGACAGAATCCGCCGACGAGTCCGCGAGCGAGGAGCCGGAGGCTGAGCAGGAGGCGGTACAGAAGACAAGTATCGAGGCTGAAGAGGAGAAGGCGAACCGGGAAAACGAGATCCTCGCGCGGATAGACGAGCTTGAGGACCTGCGGGTTGGCCAGCTCCTGACAGAGAGCCGGTGCCGGGAGCTCCGTGAGCACCACGGAGAGATATTCAGCGCCGGCATGGGGGCGGAAGCCGTCCTGGATGTGCTAAAGGGGCTGGACCTCGAGGCGACGCGCAACACGCTGATGGAGGAGCTCCGATCGACCTCCGGGCAGCGCCGCAAGAAGGCGATTAAGAGCTTGCGGGTGGTCGAGGCCTTCCGCAAAAGCGGAAACAAGCCCGACTGGATGATACTTTCGGTGCTACCGGTGCTACCCCCCGAATTGAGGCCGATGGTACAGCTGGACGGCGGCAGGTTCGCGACCAGCGATCTCAACGACCTTTACCGGCGCGTAATCAACCGGAACAATCGCTTGAAGAGGCTTATGGAGCTCCAGGCGCCGGAGATCATTGTCCGCAACGAAAAGCGGATGCTGCAGGAGGCCGTGGACGCGCTAATAGACAACGGGCGTCGGGGCCGAGCCGTCTCCGGCAGCCACAACCACAAATTAAAGTCCCTGTCGGACCTGCTCAGGGGCAAGCAGGGCCGATTCCGGCAAAACCTTCTGGGAAAGCGAGTGGACTACAGCGGCCGCTCCGTCATCATCGTGGGGCCCAAGCTGAAGCTGTACGAGTGCGGGCTGCCGAGGAGGATGGCACTGGAGCTGTTCAAGCCGTTCGTCATGAACCGCCTGATTGTCAACGGCTACGCGCACAATATCAAGAGTGCCAAGCGGCTGGCCGAGCGGGCCCCGCCCGAGGTCTGGGATATCTTGGAGGACATCGTCAAAGAACGGCCCGTATTGCTCAACCGGGCGCCAACGCTGCATCGTCTCGGCATACAAGCCTTTAAACCGGTCCTGGTTGAAGGCGGGGCGATTCAACTCCATCCCCTGGTGTGCACCGCGTTTAACGCCGACTTCGACGGCGATCAGATGGCGGTCCACATACCCCTGTCCAGGGGGGCCGTTCAGGAGGCCAACAAGGTGATGTTGAGCGTGCGCAACATGCTGTCGCCGAGCTCCGGCGAACCCATTGTCGCGCCTACGCTTGACATAGTCCTGGGCTGCTACTATATGACGATTATCCAGGATGAGGCGCCCGGCACGGGCCGCAGTTTCGCCAGCTTCCAGGATGCGCGGCTGGCGTACGAGCTGGGTCAAGTAGACCTGCGCGCGCTCGTCAAGGTGAGACACGAGTCCGGTGATAACGGACCGGGCTGGCTTGAAACCACCGTCGGACGGATCATTTTCAACGATATCTTGCCGCCGGTACTGGGCTTCCGCAATCAGGAGCTCGACAAGATGGCTCTAAGAGACATCACGGCCGAATGTTACAAGGTCCTCGGAAACGATGAGACGTTCGAGGTGCTCGATGCCATAAAGGACCTGGGGTTCCGGTATGCCTCAAAGTCGGGCATTACGATTGCCATTAACGACATCGAGGTGTCGGAGGAGAAGGAGGCCATTGTTGGTGAGGCGGAGCGAAAGGTCAGCCTCCTGGAGCAGCAGTACATGGACGGACTGATCACCGAGAATGAGCGTTACTCGAACGCCGTGCAGATTTGGACCGAGGCTAACGATACCCTGACCAAGGTCATCGAAACCAACCTGCACGAATACGGCGGCATCTACCTGATGGCCACTTCAGGGGCCAGGGGAAACATCGCGCAGATCAAGCAGATGGCCGGCATGAGAGGCCTGATGTCCGACCCGAAAGGCCGTATCATCGACCGGCCCATCAAGTCCAACTTCCGGGAGGGTCTGAGCGTGCTGGAGTACTTCATCTCCACGCACGGCGCTAGGAAGGGCCTCGCCGACACGGCCCTACGCACCGCCGACAGTGGATATCTAACGCGGCGCCTCATTGACGTGGCCCAGGAGGTCACGGTGTCGCTGGAAGACTGCGAGACGGAGGCCGGCCTGTGGATTGAGAACCAAGAGGACGCCGCGCTAGTCGCTCCATTTGGGGAGCGCTGCATTAGCCGGCTGGCCGCGGCTGCTGTAGCTAACCCGTCGACAGGCGAGATAATCGTAGACCGCAACGAGGTGATCGACGAGGAAGCCGTCAGACGACTCCTAGAAGCAGAGGTCCCTGGTGTCCTCGTCCGCACACCGATGTCATGTCTGTCCCCGCGCGGCGTGTGCCGCAGTTGCTACGGTATCTCGCTGGCCACCTGGCGGCCGGCAATGATAGGCGAAGCGGTGGGAATCATAGCTGCCCAGAGCATCGGAGAGCCTGGCACCCAGCTCACGATGCGCACCTTCCACACCGGTGGCATCGCGGGCGCCGACATCACAAGCGGTCTACCGAGGGTCGAGGAGCTGTTCGAGGCCAGGTCGCCGAAGGGGGAGGCAGTGCTGTCGGAGATCGACGGCGTCGCGGAGGTCTCGGCCGTCGCTGAGGGCAGGAGCATTCAGGTAGTCAGCACCGAGGAGTACAGCGACGAGTACCCGCTGCCGGAAGGCTACAAATTGCTGGTGTCGGACGGCCAGACGGTCACCATCGGTGCGCAACTCGCCGAGTCCGAAGAGTCCTCCGAGGAGGAGACCGCGTCGCTTCAGCGCTCCGACATCATGGCCCGGGTCTCAGGCACCGTCCACGTCGACGACGGGGCGCTAAGCATTAAGTGGATCGACGAGGAGCGGCGGGAGTACGTGATCCCCGCGGCGGCCCACGTCGTCGTGAACAGCGAAGACCGAGTAACCGCCGGGCAGGCGTTGACCACCGGACCGAAGAGCCCGCAACAGATCCTAAGGATTCAAGGTCGTGAAGGGGTCCAGAGCTACCTGATCCAGGAGGTGCAGAAGGTCTACAGGTCTCAGGGCGTGTCCATCCATGACAAGCATATCGAGGTGGTGTCAGCCCAGATGCTCAGAAAGGTGATGATAGACGGCCCGGGCGACACGGACCTTCTCCCGGGGGAGCTCATAGACCGGCATCAGTATGAGGAGATCAACGCGGGTATCCTCGCCGAGGGCGGCGAGCCCGCTACTGCAAGCCCGGTACTCTTGGGCATCACGAAGGCCTCCCTGAACATGGAGAGCTTCCTGGCCGCCGCCTCATTCCAGGAAACCACCCGAGTCCTCACTGAAGCATCGATTAACGGCGACGTAGATTACCTCCGGGGTCTTAAGGAAAACGTCATCATCGGCAGGCTGATACCGGCCCGCTTCGACATGTCCGAGGAGGGGCGCGAGCGGTTGGGGCTGGAAGAGCCGGAGGCGGAGCCGGCGGGATTCCTCACGGCAAGCTCTGATGCACCTGAGCCTTTCCCAGCAGAAGATACTATGGAGGAGATCCCGTCGCTGTAGGGGCGCCATCGACCTCGGCCACGCCCCCTTGCTAAACTTGGTCCCCGGGGCTACGTCAGAGGGTGGGTCCTCCAGAGGCGATTGACTGGGCGGTTAGCTCAGCGGTTTAGAGCGCTGCGTTGACATCGCAGAGGTCATTGGTTCAAATCCATTACCGCCCACCACTTACCCCCTCGTTCTTACAGCGTGTGCCGGCCGCGAGACGGCGCGAGAGCACCGGTGCCGTCGACAACATGAGGCTCCAAAAACGGACGGACAGCTCCCTCTGCCCATGGGCAACACCCTTTCACAGGTGACGGGTATGGGCACGACCGCCCCTGGCGACGGTCTATTCGGAGCTATGGGGCGTCCGTTCTCATTTAGCTGTGCAAATGCTGATTCAAGGGTCCTATCGAGCTATTGACCGAGAGCCTGCCACCACACTACAATCCAAGTGTGGGGTAGTCCCTCGTCCTCTAGCGGCCCCGTGGTGTAGCGGTTTAACATACTGCCCTGTCAAGGCAGAGATCGCCGGTTCGAATCCGGTCGGGGTCGCCACAAGTTAAGTCCATATCAACTGAATCTAGCAGACACCCGGAGCGTAGTCTGGCTGCTGAAAGCCGCCTGAGGGGCAATCATTATTGTCCATTTGGCGTGTGAGTGAGAGCCAATAGTGAGGGTTGGGCTAGATCACGGCACCAACTGGCCTGGTCACCAGTGTTTCGCGGATTTCTGAGGCCGGATCTAATTCGAGGGCCTGCATGCAATAGCCATGGGCGCCTCCTCTGATCACCTAGCGTCGGCCATCCCCCGACATTTCTTGCATATCCCCGGGTTGCGCCTACTCAGCTCGATATCATCCACCATGTCCGCAAATGTCTTTGCGGCTCCGCTCACCATTTGCCGGGTGTTCTGAACACGCCGTTCCAGTACTCACCAGGCTATACCGCCCCAAGAGGCCGTGTTCTGCCTGCTCGCACTGAAAGAGATAAGCTACACAGACCTAGCTCGTGGCCCAGTTGACTCCGTTCAGCACCATCTTCTGGAACTCGGGCGTCTCGAAGCTCAGGCCGTTATGCCCCAGCAGCGTGACGAACACCTTCCCGTCGCCGTAGGTCAGGGTCCAGCCCAGTGGGAACGTGCCTGCGGGCATGTAGGTCGGCTTTCCTCCCCGCTGGTACGTCCCCTCCTCGAAGTCGGCGGTCATGAACACGTCGTTGTCGTCGCCGTACTCGATCCCCATGTAGAGCTCATCGTTCGTAACGAAGTCCGATATGCCTGCGACGCCCGGATGGTCCGAGTTCTGGATGTTGACAGTGAACTGGCCGTACGGCGGGTGAAAGCTCGTCCCCATAACCCAGCCGCCGCCTGTAATGTCGCGGTATTCCGGCCATGTGTCCGGTACGCAACTCGAGATGTGGATACAGACGAAGCCCTTGCCGCCGCTAATGAACTCCTTCATACCAACCTGTTCGTCCTCGTTAAGGGCGGTCTCGTTCGCTCGCAGTGTATTGAAGACCAGGGCGTCGTACCGGCCCATCTCCCTGGCATCGCTCAGAACGTCGGCGTCCCAATTCACGGTTACATCGTGGCCGGCGTCCTCCAGGAACCGCTCCAGGACAGGTGTGGTCTCCTCATATGGGTGCCGCCCGCCAGAGATCGTCAGCAGCTTCATCGATCACCTCTCACTAGGTTCGATGTCTTACGGGGAATCAGCGTGTACGCTTACGTCTTCTTCCAGCCCAACGGCGTTACTCCAACCGGCGTCGCAGTGTTTAACGGCCAAGTACTCTGCGGCTATCTAACCTCGGCCAGAGCGCGCACATTGGCCGCCAGCTGGGCCGCGTGCTTGTACAGCGTGATCCAGTCGCCGTCCAGGCCAATCCAGTTGGGGTCGAACTCGAGCCACCGACGGGTTATGTCAGGGTCGTAGCCCGTCGAGTGGCCAAAGGGCACACCCTTGCTCTTGGCCGCCTCGAAGATCCGTTCAACGGCGGCGACTACGTCGGGATGGTTGGGCTGTCCGAGCAAGCCCATCGACCCCGATATGTCGCCCTGGCCAGGCACAATGCTATCCACTCCGGGGACGTCGAGGATGGCGTCGATCTCGGCTACCGCGTCGATGTGCTCGATCTGGAGGATCACCATCGTCTCTCGAGCGGACTCCTCCAGGTACTCGACCATGTCCCGTCGGCCGAAGCGGACGCCGCGGGACGGCCCAATTCCACGAACGCCGCGGGGCGGATAACGGCACGCTTTCACCGCGGCCTCGGCATCGGCCACGCTCTCGATCCTGGGCACGATCACCGCCGCAGGGTGCAGCTCAAGAATTGGCTTCACCAGCACCGGGTCGCGCGAAGGGACTCGGATGAATGCTGCCGTGTCGGCGCCACGGGCCGCCCGGGCGTGGCCCAGGGCGTCCGAGACGCTCATCGCCGAGTGCTCCAGATCGATCCAGAGGAAGTCGAACCCCGCCTCGCCGTAGAGCTCAGTCACCGCGGGGTCGAGGAACTGCACGACGGTTCCAACGCACAACTCGCCCCGTGACCACTTCTCTTTAATCTTGTCAGCGTTGTTCACATACCCTCCAAACTACAATTACTCACCGCAGAGTGCGCTGAGAACGCCGAGGTAAGGACTTGTCAAAATCCTTACTCCTCTGCGACCACCGCGATCTCTGTGGACGAGTCCTATTGCCAGTCACCGCTCAGCCCGGCCATCAGGTTGGGGATTAGCTCGCTGTGACAGCGCTCCGTAAAGAGCCACTAGCGTGCACCAACTGACACGACAGATGAGGTATCTTCAAAAAGTGTGTAAACAGTCAGGCGGTGTACCCTCTCTCTGAACAACACGGGCTCGAGGCCCAAGAGAGGAGATAGACCGCCCATGAGGAAGGAAAGCACTGAGAGTAGGTCGGAGTCAAGGCCGGAGTGGGAGCAGTTGGAGGATTGGGTGCGAAGCCAGGTCCAGAGGCTGATCCAGGAGTTGCTGGAGGAGGAGGTGACGGCGTTTCTGGGAAGGGCGAAGTCGGCGCTCAGATCCGACTCGGACTCAGATACCGGCTATCGGAACGGATACGGCAGAGCCCGGAGGCTTACGCTGAGTTCGGGAACGATACAGCTGAGGCGGCCGCGAGTCCGCGATACCGAGGAGCAGTTCGAGAGCCGGCTGCTGCCGCTGTTCGTCAACAGGACCAGGAAGGTTGCTGAGTTGATCCCCGAGCTGTACCTGCACGGTCTATCCGAAGGCGACTTCGATCTGGCTTTGCGGGGGCTGCTGGGAGAGGACGCACCGGTATCGGCGAGCACGGTGGCCCGGTTGAAGGATAAGTGGAACGATGAGCTTGCCCAATGGCGCAGCCGGCCCCTCGATGACCTGGAAGTGGTCTACATGTGGGTGGATGGAGTCTACGTCAAGGCTGGTCTTGAGAAGGAGAAGGCGGCGGTACTGGTGGTGATGGCGGCCCTGAGCGACGGGAGCAAGGTGGTGGTGAGCGCTGTTCCTGGATACAGGGAGTCCACAGAGAACTGGTCCGAGGTGCTCAGGGACATCAAGCGCCGGGGCTTGAGCTGCCCGAGGCTGGTGGTTGGAGACGGACACCTGGGCATCTGGGGAGCTCTGCGCAACGTCTATCCGCAGGCGGCAGAGCAACGCTGCTGGAACCACAAGATCGTAAACGTGCTCGCCAAGCTTCCAAAGCGACAACAGGACCAGGCCAAGCTCATGCTGCGTACTATCCCCTACGCGCCGACTCGGACAGAGGCTGAGCGGCTCAGGACGGTGTTCACCAGGTGGTGCGGCGACCATTCCTACGAGGCGGCCTCAGAGGCCTTGGAGCGGGACTGGGACCGCATGGTCACCTTCTATGACTTCCCAAAGGAGCACTGGGGGCACCTTCGCACGACGAACCCGGTAGAATCACCCTTCGCGGCCCTCAGGCTTCGGACCGATGCCGCCAAGCGCTACAAGAGGGTCGATCGGGCGATAGCGGTGATCTGGAAAATGTTGATGGTCGCCGAACAGCGCTTCAGGCGTCTGAAGGCCCCTGAGTTGATCGAAGACGTCTATCTCGGTGCACAGTATGCGGATGGAATCGCCATTGAATCAACGGCTGAGAAGGTCGCCGCCTGATGTCGTTTACACACCTATTGACGTAACCTCCGACAGATCTGTTGCCGGCATGGGGCTTCGGCTGGCTGCCCCGCCTCCCAGGTATGGTAGGGTCTACCCCGGCTGGCCTAGCTTAGTTCTGTCTTGGTCCTAGCCCTCATCAACTCAACACTGTAAACCTCACTGCATCCGCGCTGTAGGTGACAGTCGCGACAGGGGCAACGTTTACGTGGTTGATCGGGCGCCGCGTAAGGTCCAGAAGTTCGGCCAGGTGGGGCAGCCTCGGCAAAGAGGAAGGACAATTCCTGGATCCCAGAGGCGTGGCCGTGGACAGCACTAGCCGCTTTTTGCCGTATTGCTGTTGCACTATGCTCTCATCGGCCAGCCTCTCATTCCCGAAAAGCCTTGACCGTGCCGCCTTGAAACGCGATGGCCCGGGCGGGCCTTCAGCCGGACCGGGCTTTTTCCCCCGCCATTTTGTGCCCGAGGTTCTTCAGCATGTCATCCACCACCAAATCGATGTCGTAGATGGGCTCCCATGCCCAGTCGTCCCTGGCGGCGGAATCGTCCAGGGAGTCAGGCCAGGATTCGGCTATCGCCTGGCGAACGGGATCGATCTCGTGGTCAACCGTCAGCTCCGGAATCCTGCGCTTGATCGCATCGAACAACTCCGTGGGCGTGAAGCTCATGGAGTTCACGTTGTAGTGCGCCCGGCTGTTCAGGGCGGGCAGTTCGGCCTCGGCGATTTCGATGAGAGACCGGATGGCGTCCGGCATGTACATCATTGGCAGACGCGTGTCCGGTTCGAGATAGCAGGTGTAATGCTTCTGGCGGATCGCACCATAGAAGACGGCCACCGCATAGTCGGTAGTACCGGCGGTCGGCTCCGTTTTCCAGCTGATGATCCCGGGGAGCCGCACTCCCCTACAATTCATGCCAAGTTTGCCATTGTAGTATTCAGACATCAGCTCCGCGTACACCTTTGAGATTCCATAAAACGTGTTTGGCCTCTGGGCGGTATCGTCGCGCGTACCGTCCCGTGGCGCCGCGGGTCCAAAGTTGGCGACCGAACCGGGAACGATCACCCGCTTGATGCCGGTGCGCTCCGATGCCTCCAGCACGTTGTAGAGTCCTCTTACGTTCACCTCAAATGCGAGCTCCCGCTGTTCCTCGGCGAGGGCGGACAGTATTGAACTCAGGTGAAACACGGTGTCGGCTTCGTGTCTCTTCAGAAGCTCCTCGACCTGCCCATACTCTGAGACCTCAAAATAGGTGTAAGGGCCGGCCTCTCTGATGTCGCCCGGGATGGGAGTCTTGTGCCCGGCCGCAACAACGTTCTCATCTCCGTATATCCTTCTCAACTCCGGTACAAGTTCCGACCCTATCTGACCGGAGGCCCCAGTGACAACGATTCTCTCCATATCTTGCGCCACCTTAATTTCGATCTGCTGTGGTCAATGGTAAGCATGTCCCCATGGCTTCCGCGTTCTCGAATATCGCCAAGGGGCGTTCTATAATTTCGGCGCCAGTGTGTTCGCTTGTGTCTGGTCAGTGTCTCGAATCGTGACACATACTCCGCTCCGCAACTATTCCAACGTCGCAAGACCCGCAAGGTAGTTAGAGGTGGTCTCGTTTGTCTGAACAGCGCTGCCCGGTTTGATAAGTGGAATCGCGCTGCCGTGCGTTAGGCCGCCGCGGACTCGGCAGGCGCTCTGTCAAAGAACTGGTCCGGCGTCATTCCCCCAAGGCTCGAATGGGGCCGTCCGGCATTGTAAAACTCGAAGTACCGCCCGAGTCCAGTTCTGGCTTCCGGGACCGATTCGTAGGCTCTCAGGTACACCTCCTCGTACTTGACGCTCTTCCACAGCCGTTCGACGAACACATTATCCTTCCAGCTTCCCTTCCCGTCCATGCTGATCTGGATCCCATTGGCTTTCAGCAGGCCGGTGAAGGCGTCACTTGTGAACTGGCTTCCCTGATCTGTGTTGAATATCTCCGGCGCGCCGTGGCGTCCCAGGGATTCTTCGAGCGCCTCCACGCAGAAGTCTGTGTCCATTGTGACCGATACCCGCCAGGCCAGCACCTTGCGGCTATGCCAGTCCATCACTGCGGCTAGGTACACGAACCCCCTGGCCATCGGAATGTACGTGATATCCATTGCCCACACCTGGTTGGGCCTGCTCACCTCAAGCCCGCGCAGCAGGTACGGATACACCGTATGGCCGGGCCGTCGCCGGCTGGTGTTGGGCTTGCGGTACAGCGCCTCGATGCCCATCCGCCGCATCAGTGTGGCGATGTGTCTACGCCCGGAGGAGAGTCCCTCCTGGCGGAGCAGGCCTCGCATCATCCTACTGCCTGCAAACGGATACTCAAGGTGCAGCTCATCGATACGGCGCATCAGCCCGAGACCGGCTTCGCCCACCGGCCGTGGCCGGTAGTAGATGCTCCCGCGGCTGATGCCCACTGCCTTTGCCTGGCGGGCGAGAGGCAGCTTGTGATCGCGGTCGATCATCGCCTTGCGCCCGGCAATCCCGCCTTCGTGAGCGCAGCCTCTAAAAAATCGTTCTCCAACGCAAGCTCACCGATCTTAGCGTGAAGGACCTTCATATCTACCGGCTTTTCAGCCTGCCCTGTCCCGGCCCCAAATAACTGCGCCGCCCGATCCAGCAACTGGGTCTTCCACTGCGTGATCTGGTTCGGGTGCACATCGAACTGGCTTGCCAGCTCCGAAAGTGTCCGGTCGCCGCGCACTGCGGCAAGAGCCACCTTCGACTTGAACTCTGCCGAGTGGTTACGGCGGGGTCGTCTGCTCATCTCTCGCTCCTGTCTCCGAGAGCACTATCATGCCCTCAATCAGGCAGCGATTCCACTTATCCCCCTGTTCAGATTTCCGGAGCCACTTCTGTTGGCGGGAATTCCCCATATCAAAATGCCTGGACCCAAGCAACGCACCATCCTCGACGAGAACCATGGTAGTATCACTCACAGATGCCGTCAACCAGCCAATCAAGCTAACAAACCCATCTGTCGGCGTCGTGAACTCGTGTTTGATGGGCAGCGGAGGTGGCTTCCACTTCGTTTGCACTCCCTTCGAACTCCTCCACGCACGCGCCTGCCCCTTGGCTACCCCTCATCATTTCCGATGACCTCAAGGATGTTCGCCACCCAGGTGCCCCTGAGTGGAGCCCTCTTGCTGGCCACACGTTTCAAGCTGCGGTTTGTGAAATTATGAATAATAGCGTAGAAATATGTACGTACATTACCCAATTCACCGGATGGATCTTCTTTTCGTATGTGATAATAGTGTCACCTGCGTCCTGTTCTTATTCAGCGACCGAGTAGGGGGGACACCGGTCCTTCTCCGTTTATGTTCCTGGGCTCGCTCTTACCTCAGCCTAGCTCTACGACCTATCTTCAGTCACCCGGTCGGCGGTGCTGCTGGATGACGGCAAGGTGCTGGTCATCGGCGGCACCGGCGAAGCCCCACTCATGCACACCTCGACGGAGCTGTTCGACCCGTTCACAGAGACCCGTCATCCCCCGACTCTGCGCAGTAGCCGGCAGGGGTTACATAAGGCCTGGACTCTCACGGAATTCCGAGCGCGCGCCACGTCTGAGTCATGCCCGAAAGCGTTTGGTCGGAGAGTTTAGTCATATTCCCACGACCCATTGCCACACGGAGGCGATTGCGGCGAACACGTCCGTTCGAAACCGACGCCACGCGCTGTGACCCTACTTGGCATGAACACCTACATCAACCGACCTGCCTGGACGGGAGATGTCGGATAGTGTCTACACGGGCATCAGACTAAGCATGGGCACTCCCCCGCCTTCGTGAAAAGAAGGAGGCGGGCGTAAACGGAGGTTGATCTCATGGCTCGGCTTTCATCGTCAATAGGCAACATCCAGGATCATTACACCGTTGTGGTGGTGGGCTCGGGATAATGGTGGCAGTATAGCGGCGTCGCGAATGGCGCGCGCCGGGCAGCAGGTGTGCGTCCTTGAGCGAGGCAAGGAGTTCCAACCGGGCGAATACCCCAACAACCTGAAGTCAGCTCTGTCCGAGTTGCAGGCCGACCTGCCTGACCGGCACAGAGGCTCGCCAACCGGCCTTTACGATCTTCGGCTGAATAAGGGCATCAACGTATTCCTTGGATGCGGGCTGGGGGGCACGTCGCTGGTAAATGCCAATGTCTCGCTCCGGGCAGAGCCCCGCATCTTTGATGACCACAAGTGGCCTCCCGAGCTTCGCGACGATTCAAAGGGGCGGCTTGAGGACGGATATCGTCGCGCTGAAGAGATGCTCAAACCAACGCCCTATCCGACAGATTTTCCCACATTGCCCAAGCTACGGGCGCTCGAAAGGTCGGCGACTCATCTCAACGAGAGATTCTATCGGCCGCCCATCAACGTCACGTTCAAGGATGGGCCCAACCACGTTGGCGTGCAGCAGCAGGCATGCAAGCTGTGCGGTGATTGCATCTCCGGCTGCAACTACGGCGCCAAGAACACGGTCCTGATGAACTACCTGCCCGACGCCAAGAACCACGGAGCCGAGATCTACACACAGGTATCTGTACGGCGCAGAGGTTACGTCAATAGGTGTGTAAACGACATCAGGCGGCGACCTTCTCAGCCGTTGATTCAATGGCGATTCCATCCGCATACTGTGCACCGAGATAGACGTCTTCGATCAACTCAGGGGCCTTCAGACGCCTGAAGCGCTGTTCGGCGACCATCAACATTTTCCAGATCACCGCTATCGCCCGATCGACCCTCTTGTAGCGCTTGGCGGCATCGGTCCGAAGCCTGAGGGCCGCGAAGGGTGATTCTACCGGGTTCGTCGTGCGAAGGTGCCCCCAGTGCTCCTTTGGGAAGTCATAGAAGGTGACCATGCGGTCCCAGTCCCGCTCCAAGGCCTCTGAGGCCGCCTCGTAGGAATGGTCGCCGCACCACCTGGTGAACACCGTCCTGAGCCGCTCAGCCTCTGTCCGAGTCGGCGCGTAGGGGATAGTACGCAGCATGAGCTTGGCCTGGTCCTGTTGTCGCTTTGGAAGCTTGGCGAGCACGTTTACGATCTTGTGGTTCCAGCAGCGTTGCTCTGCCGCCTGCGGATAGACGTTGCGCAGAGCTCCCCAGATGCCCAGGTGTCCGTCTCCAACCACCAGCCTCGGGCAGCTCAAGCCCCGGCGCTTGATGTCCCTGAGCACCTCGGACCAGTTCTCTGTGGACTCCCTGTATCCGGGAACAGCGCTCACCACCACCTTGCTCCCGTCGCTCAGGGCCGCCATCACCACCAGTACCGCCGCCTTCTCCTTCTCAAGACCAGCCTTGACGTAGACTCCATCCACCCACATGTAGACCACTTCCAGGTCATCGAGGGGCCGGCTGCGCCATTGGGCAAGCTCATCGTTCCACTTATCCTTCAACCGGGCCACCGTGCTCGCCGATACCGGTGCGTCCTCTCCCAGCAGCCCCCGCAAAGCCAGATCGAAGTCGCCTTCGGATAGACCGTGCAGGTACAGCTCGGGGATCAACTCAGCAACCTTCCTGGTCCTGTTGACGAACAGCGGCAGCAGCCGGCTCTCGAACTGCTCCTCGGTATCGCGGACTCGCGGCCGCCTCAGCTGTATCGTTCCCGAACTCAGCGTAAGCCTCCGGGCTCTGCCGTATCCGTTCCGATAGCCGGTATCTGAGTCCGAGTCGGATCTGAGCGCCGACTTCGCCCTTCCCAGAAACGCCGTCACCTCCTCCTCCAGCAACTCCTGGATCAGCCTCTGGACCTGGCTTCGCACCCAATCCTCCAACTGCTCCCACTCCGGCCTTGACTCCGACCTACTCTCAGTGCTTTCCTTCCTCATGGGCGGTCTATCTCCTCTCTTGGGCCTCGAGCCCGTGTTGTTCAGAGAGAGGGTACACCGCCTGACTGTTTACACACTTTTTGAAGATACCTCCCAGCGCATCGAGCGCGGCGACAATCTATGGACAGTCCATTACCAGCTGTTGGACTCTGGCCGCGCGGCTTTCGATGCGCCGACCATGTTCGTCACAGCCGACATCGTCATACTCGCCGCCGGCGCCCTAGTCTCTACCGAGGTCCTCCTCCGTTCGAAAGAGGGGGGACTCTCCGTATCCGACCATTTGGGACACAACTTTACGGGGAACGGAGACGTATTGGGCTTTGGCTATAACAACGACCAGGTGATCGATGCCGTAGGGTATGGTCACAGGTCGCCCGATAGACGCGACCCAGTCGGGCCGTGCATCACCGGGATCATAGACATACGCGAGCAGCCGGAGCTGAACGGCGGAATGGTGATCGAAGACGGAACGGCCCCAGGCGGATTCTCCAAGTTCCTTCCACAGTTTCTCGCTGCGGCCGGCAAGCTCCTGGGTAGAGATACCGACCGTGGCGTGTCGGACTTCCTAAAAGAGAAGTTGAGAGTGTGGACCAGCTTGATACTCGGGGCCTATCACGGAGCGGTGCGTAACACACAGGTCTATCTGGTTATGACACACGACGACGGAGCAGGTCGCATGCGACTGGAGGACGACCGGCTGCGGATCGACTGGCCTGACGTCGGTACCCAACCGATCTTCACCGAGGTGGACAGGCGGCTGAAAGAGGCCACTCGGCCGCTGGGAGGGACCTTTGTGAAGAACCCGATCTGGAGTGAGCTGACAAACCACGGTCTGATCACAGTACACCCCCTCGGTGGATGCATCATTGCCGAGGATGCCGAGCGAGGAGTGGTGAACCACAAGGGGCAGGTATTCGGGGGTATCCGGGGAACGGACGTGTACGACGGCCTGTATGTGGCTGATGGCTCGGTCGTCCCTCGCTCACTGGGAGTGAACCCACTGCTGACGATTTCAGCCCTGGCGGAAAGAACTTGCGCGCTCCTGGCGAAGGACCGCGGATGGCGTATAAGCTACGACTTGCCGTCCGCGCCGCCGGCACCGCTCCAGCCGTCGAAGTTAGGGATCCAGTTCACCGAGACCATGCGAGGTCACTTTTCCACCAGGGTCCTGGGCGACTATCAAAGAGCGGCCGAGCGAGGTAAGCGCGATGACTCGCCGTTCGAGTTCACGCTGACCATAATCTCCAATGACCTCGATAAGATGCTCGATGACCAGGACCACAAGGCCAGGATGGTGGGCAGCGTGATCGCTCCCGCCCTGTCGCCCGAGCCTCTGACTGTCACCGAAGGCGAGTTCAATCTGTTCATCGCCGACCCAGAGCGGGTCAGCACCAGGCGAATGCGGTACCGGATGCGGATGACCTCCGAAGAAGGCAAAATATACTACTTCGACGGCTTCAAGGTAATACACGACGACCCCGGCTTCGACATCTGGTCCGACACCACCACCCTCTACATCACGGTGTACGAGGGAGATGGCATCGATGCTCCGGTGCTGGGAAACGGAATCGTGACCATTTCGCCCATAGACCTGAAGCGCCAGATGAGTACGGTGCGGGTGACGAACGCCGAGGACTTAGGGCAGCGCCTGGAGGCCACGGCGCGGTTCGGCCGGTTATTCGCCGGCACGCTGTACGAGGTATATGGCCGGGTATTCGCGAAGCCCAAGTTGTTTGACCTTTCGGCGCCTCCGAGGCAGAAACGGCCCCTGCGGGTAGGTGCGGCTGAGGTCCACTACTTCCATACCGGCGACGGTGTCCAGCTCCTGCTCAACCGGTACAACGGAGGCCAAAAGGGGCCGGTGATTCTGTCGCACGGCCTCGGCGTATCGAGCAAGATTTTCTCCATAGACACCATAGACACGAATCTGCTGGAGTACCTTTACGCCTACGGTTACGACGTCTGGCTGCTGGACTACCGGGCAAGCATCGACCTGCCCGCAGCGGCCGGCCAGTTCACCGCAGATGATATCGCCACGAAGGACTATCCCGCCGCCGTCGATAAGGTGCGCGAAGTGTCCGGTGCCGACAGTTTGGATATGGTAGTGCACTGCTTCGGCGCTACGACCTTTTTCATGGCGATGCTGGCCGGGCTGCAAGGGGTGCGGTCCGCGGTCTGCTCCCAGATAGCGACCCACGTGAAAGTCCCGCCTGTCACCCGCATCAAGTCGGGAATCCATCTTCCCGAGCTCCTGGATGCGCTCGGCGTAGATACTATGAGCGCGGCGGCCGAGAGTGATGCGAGCTGGCTGGAGCGACTCTACGACAAGGCGTTGGGTCTCCACCCGGTCCAGCCCGAGGAGCGATGCGACAGCGCGACCTGTCACCGCATCACCTTTATGTATGCGCCGCTGTACGAGCACGACCAGCTAAACGAAGCCACCCACAACGCGCTGCACGAGATGTTCGGCATCGCCAACATGCGCGCCTTCGATCACCTGGCAGAGCTGGTCCGCAAGGGCCATCTGGTGGCTGCAGACGGCTCAGACGTCTACCTGCCCCATCTGGAACGGCTGGCAATACCCATCACCTTTATCCATGGAGGGGAGAATGCCTGCTTCACACCTGAGAGCACACGGATAACCTACGACCTGCTATCAGAGAAAAACGGTGCGAACCTCTACTCCCGCGAGGTGATACCCGGCTACGGGCACATCGACTGCATCTATGGCAAGAACGCGTCGATAGATGTCTACCCGTTAATCCTGAATCATCTCGAGAAACAAGGAGCATGATCATCTCCCAAGAGAGGTGACCGTTAAACGGAGATTGCGGCCCAAGCCACACCCATGAGAGAGGACCACAATGAACGATTCTTTCGACAAGGCAGAACTTGTAAGACGCTACACGCCTCAGCTGGTGCTCTACCCCGAGATCCCCTTCGGGAAGACTCGAAAGGAAAGTGAGAACCTGAACTACCCAGATGAGTCTCCCTTTCTCCACGATTACCACCCCAGGGACATCCGAATGGTCCTAGCGAACTCCGGTTTTCACGCGAGATTTCGGTTTTGGAGAAGAGGTAAGTCAAAATCGTGGCGGAAGATGCTGGACCGCATGGAAGGTAAGAAATACAAGCGGGACCTCGACATTCTACCCGGCGTAGGGCTCGATAATCGAGAGCGGTTCTGGGATGAGTACGCGAGAATCATACAGGGGGACAACCAGGACTACAGGCGTGCGTGCTATGCCCGGGTCGTCGAGGGTCCCAGAGTCAACGATGATCGCCTGTTAGTCCAGTACTGGTACCCCTACTTCTACAACGATTTCTGGAACGCGCACGAAATGGACTGGGAGTGCGCTATGGTCGTCTTCAAGAGGACGGATGGGGACCCTGGTCCGACGGTCTGCGCGTATTCAGCACACCACAAGGGTTCCTGGCTGCAATGGAAGAAGGTAGAAAAGGCGGAGGGGACGCATCCTATCGTATATGTGGCCCATGGCTCTCATGCGGGCTATTTCTACGGCCATCGCAAGTACGTCACAGCTCCCGACGTGGTCGCCAATGCGGCCAAGGCCCTGAATAAAGAGCATCGGGGACTCGGCGACTTTACCACCCTAAGGGACGATGTCACCACGCCGGCCATCGAAGCCCAGGTCATCCCCGACCGCGAAAAAGGTACGTGGACTGGAGATTGGCGATGGCTGAACCAGAAAGGCCGCTGGGGTTCCCCGGGTGATTGGGACTTCGAGTTCGGAGACTCTGGACCTGTTGGTCCACCGTACCAGGGAATCAAGTGGGACCAACCTTTCCGTTGGATCAACGACAGCTGCGAGCGAGCGCCGGACCCAGGTGAAGGCCAGGTGCCGACCCTGTTGGAGCCAGGCGAATAATCTGAGGCATTCTTCAAAAGGGGGGCGTTATGGACCAGCGCTACAATGCGGTGGTCGTAAGGTCGAGTTTCGGGGGGCCCATCAATGCCCTGCGTCTCGCGCAGGCGGCCAGATCGGTGTTGGTCCTGGAGCGGGGCAAATGCTACCTTACTCACAACGCATTTCCTGCCAACGGCATCCGGCGGTCAAACCACTCTGATCAGGGCGAGCTCGCGACTGTTTGCGTCTTCCCCATGTCCGGCCCCGGGCGCCGCTATGCTAAGTGATGACGGGCCGCTTCACATTGACAGCCTTCCCAGGGCGCTTCTATACTGAGGCGGACATCATCGGGTGTAAAGAGGTGGATGCTCATTTCAAATCGTCCAGGTTGCTGAACAGGGAGGTCTCGGAAGGGTGCACTGACATCGCGGTGTGGACCAAGTACGGGCTGGGAGAATCGTACAGGTCCGTCTTGGAAAGTGGGGGCTGTACCCCATGTTCTGGCTGCTGAGGCCAGCTCAGCGCACACGGGCAGGATGCTAGCGCTACAGTACAGGAAGAGCGTCGCACGATACGCGTGGGTCCGGCTGATAGGTGGTCGATTTCCCCGAATGGTCACGGGCCCCGGCTCCTTCCTCAGGTTGGCCCAGGTGCCCGAGCCCCGGCTCCCAAACTCCTCCTGGGCGCGGGTGCGGCCCTCGCTCAGCGGCATCTGTGGCTCCGACCTGGCGAGTGTCGCGGCTCGAAGCAGCATCTACCTCTCGGCCTTCATCTCCTTCCCCTTTGTTCCCGGGCATGAGGTGGTTGGGCGAGTTATCGAGACGGGGTCAGCGGTAACAAAGGTGAAAGTGGGCGACCGGGTGGTCTTGGAGCCGGCGCTCGGGTGTTCAGTGCGCGGCCTCCAAGACCTGTGCCGCCCCTGCCGGAACGGTCACTATGCCAACTGTGAGCGTGTAACGGAAGGCGACGTCGCCGCCGGCATTCAGACCGGCTACTGTCTTGACACCGGCGGCGGATGGGGCTCGCAGCTTGTGGCCCATGAGAGCCAGCTTCATCGCGCTCCCGACGGGGTCTCCGACGAGGCTGCCGTGATGGCAGAGCCCCTGAGCTGTGCCGTGCACGGGGTGCTTGCGGCCCAGGTCCCCGAGGAGGCCCGGGTGCTGGTCATCGGGTGCGGGACAATAGGGCTGCTCACCATTGCGGCGCTCCAGGCTCTGGCACCAACGTGTACAATAGTTGCGGTGGCTAAATACGCCCATCAGCAGGACTTGGCAAGGGACCTGGGCGCCGAGCACGTGGTGTCGCCCGGACGAGGGGGGTATGAGGACCTGGCTCGGCTGTCCGGCGCGTCGCTCCACCCCCTGGCGCTGGGCAAGCCGGCAGTGCTGGGCGGGTTCGACGCCACCTTCGAGTGCACCGGCTCGGCGGCGGGCGTGGAGGACGCCCTTCGATGGACTCGGTCGCAAGGCAAGCTGGTCATGACCGGCATGCCCGGCGTGAATAAGATTGACCTGACGCCTCTGTGGTACCAGGAGCTTAATGTCAGCGGGGCCTACGCGTACTCGATGGAGCAGAGCGGGGATGGCCGGGTGAGGACATTCGGCCTCGCCCTGGACATGCTCTCCCAAAACGGCTGGGGTGACCGGCTGGCGGCGCTGGTGCGACACCGATTCCCTCTGAAGCGGCACCGGGAGGCCATCGCCACGGCCATGGTCCCCGGGCGGTCCGGGGCGATAAAGACGGTGTTCGATCTTGCAGACAAGGCCTGAAACGATCAGGAGTAGCTATGGGTAGAGTACCCTCGGTCCCCCTAGACCTGGACAGGGAGAAGCAGGTAACCTTCGTGGAGGACGCCGACGCCCGGTATATGTTCCACTACGGTGAGGGATTCCGCTTCGAGCGGTTGCCCGTCGGCGCCCGGGTGATCTATCCTCCACCATCCCTGGCACCCATTCCCGATCTGGACCAAGCCATCGAGACCGCCCTGGAGGACCCCCTGGGGTGCGACCCCCTCTCGGCCCAGTTGCGGTCCGGGATGAAGGTCACCATCGCCTTCGACGACATGTCGGTGCCCCTGCCGCCGATGCAGACTCCGGACGTCCGGCAACTGGTCATCGAGAAGGTGCTGGCAAAGCTGGCGGAACATAGCATAGACGACATTCACATCGTGGCCGCTCTTGGCCTGCATCGACGCATGACCCCTGGAGAGCTGAAGCGGGTGCTGGGCTCAAAGGTATTTAGCGCCTTTTACCCGGACCGCCTGTACAATCACGACGCCGAGGACCTGGGAAACATGGTCCTGGTCGGCGAGACTTCCGCCAGAGAGGTAGTGGAGCTTCCCAGCCGGATAGTCGAGTCCGATCTACTCATCTACGTGAACATCAACCTGGTCTCCATGGACGGGGGCCACAAGTCCATCACCACGGGCCTGATGACATACCGCGCCCTTCGTTATCACCACAACGTCGATACCCTCATGCACTCGACCTCCTACATGGACCCCCCGAACTCCGCGCTGCACCACGCATGCGACCGGGCGGGCGTCATGGTGGATGAACACGTCAATGTGTTCAAGATCGAGACCACGCTGAACAGTAACACGTTCCCGGGGCTTCTCGGCCATCTGCAGAAGCCAGAATGGGAGTGGAATCTGTGGGAAAAGGCGGTGTTCGGTCTAAACAGGCGCAGCTTGAATCTCATGCCCTTTGCCGCGCGACATCGCATATTCCATGGGATCCGAGCCCCCTATGGCGTAACCGGGATATCGGCGGGAGTCACCGACCAGGTGCATGAGCGGACGCTGGAGAATGTTTTTCGTCAGCAGGCGGTACCGGTAAAAGGTCAGGCGGACGTGCTGGTGTACGGCCTCCCATACCTGAGCCCTTACAATGTCGGCTCCATTATGAACCCGATCCTCGTCCACTGTAATGCCCTGGGCTACCTGTTTAATCTCTACAGGGGAAGGCCTCTGGTGCGCCGAGGAGGCGTGCTGGTGTTGATGCATCCTCTTGAGAACCGCTTTAACCGAGCGCACCATCCCTCTTACATAGACTTTTACGGGCAGGTACTCCCTCAGACCAGGGACCCCGCGGAGATCGAGCGCCGGTTCGAGGAGGATTACGCGACTAATCCGCGGTATGTCGACCTGTACCGCAATTCCAACGCCTTTCACGGCGTTCATCCCTTCTACATGTGGTATTGGGCATGCTATGCGCAGAGCTATCTGGGCCGGGTCATAGCTGTGGGCGCACGAGACAAGGAGGTTGCCGATAGACTGGGCTACGAAATCGCCCCGACCCTGGGCTCGGCGCTGGACATGGCCCAAGATACCGTGGGGTCGGACCCCCAGGTGACGGCTTTTCACATGCCTCCGATATTCATGTGCGATGTGGAGTGAGGCGAGAGCGTGGAATCCTGGGCCATTATAGTGAATCCGACAGCCGGACGGGGCCGGGCAGTAGGCTCCGCCCGGCTATTGGTGCGAGCGCTGGAAAACAGCGGCGCCAACGTGTCGGTATCGACAACGGCAGCGCGGGGTGATGCTGAGCGCCTCGCCGCTGTGGCGGTGAAGGCCGGCGCAACCAGGGTGGTGGCCTGTGGTGGGGATGGCACGGTGCACGAGGTGGTGAACGGCCTCATGTCCGCTCGCAATGACGCGAACGACACGGCGCTGGGGATACTCTCCTGTGGGAGGTGCAATGACCTGGTCTTTGCTCTGGACCTGCCGAAGAATCCCGTTGCCGCGGCAGAGGCCCTTGTCCACAGCACAGTACGGCGCATCGACCTTGGCCGCATAGGAGAGCAGTACTACACCACGGTCGCCACCCTGGGTTTCGACAGCGAGGTGAGCCAGTACGTGAACCAGGGCTCCCCACCGGCATTCCTCCGCGGGACGGCGGCCTACCTCTATGGTGCTTTAGTCAAGCTGGTCCAGTACCGCAGTCCGTCGGTACGCATCAAGGGTGACTTCGGGGAGTTCCAGGGCGCCATCTTCCTTGCGGCTACGGGCAACACGACGCGGTACGGAGGGCGGATGAAGGTCACCCCCTCGGCCATCATAGATGACGGCAGGCTGGACGTTTGCTTGATACGGCCGGTGCCGCGGCTGGAGGTACTGCGCATGATTCCAAAGACGTTTAAAGGCAACCACGTCGGCCACCCGGCCGTGTCCCTGCAGCAGACACGCCGTCTTGAGATAGAATCTCAGGAACCCCTTTGGCTGTGGGCAGATGGCGAGCGAATTACTCAGACGCCGGCCACAATTGAGGTTGTCCCCGGTGCCCTACCGGTGCTAGTGCCCCAAGAGACGAACGATGGCCGGACTCCATAGGACTGACTTGAGCCATCTGAAAGGATTTAGGCGGTAGAGACCTTCGCCCAACTATGAGCATACGGGAATACTTTGCCGGCAAGGAGGTGCTGATAACCGGCGCCACGGGGTTGGTCGGCAAGGTACTTTTAGAAAAAATCCTTCACGACCTGCCGGAGATCCCGCGGGTGTACGTCCTAATACGCAAGAAGGTCTCCCGCGCCGGCAAGACCGATTCACCCCAGGAGCGTCTCCACAAGGAGATTCTGGCGTCCAGCGCATTTGACCGCCTCCGCCAGATTCACGGCGACTCGTTCTCGTCTCTGGTGCGGGACAAGGTAGAAGCCGTGCCGGGCGACCTGGCCGAGGAGCACTTGGGCATGGACGACCTTACTCGTCTGCGACTTCAGGAGCGAGTGCGAGTCATCATCAACTGTGCCGCGGTCGTCACCTTCGATGCCCCAATCGGGGCTGCCCTCAATCTGAACACCCTGGGCCCCATGCGAATTCTAGAGTTTGCTCGTGGTTGCGCGGACCCGGTCGTCGCGCATGTGTCAACCTGCTACGTCAACGGAACCCGTGAAGGCGTTGTGAGCGAGGACCCGCTGGACCCCACCCAAGCCATGTTGCAGCGGGGCAGTGGACGCAATGATCCGTACGATGTGGACGAGGAAGTGGAGGCGATTTCCAGTCTCATACGTGACGTGGAGGATCGCTCCCTCACTCGCTGGCGTCGAATGGCCTTTGCCTACGGGGCGCGGAGAGGGAAAACCCGTCGTGGCAACTCGGGTGAGCATGACCGCTCCTCGGCGGCTGAGACTTTGCGCCGGGAGTGGGTGGACCGGCGCCTGATCAAAGAAGGCATGCGATGGTCGCGCCGCCGCGGCTGGAACGACGTCTACACCTTTACCAAGGCCATGGGCGAGCAGATGATCATGCGCCACCGAGGGAACGTCCCAACGGTGATCTTCCGCCCGTCTATCATCGAGAGCGCCTTCGAATCTCCGATGCCGGGATGGCTGGATGGCATGCGAATGATCGACCCGCTCATAGTGGCATACGGCCGAGGGCAGCTTGTCGACTTCCCTGGCAATCCAGACGCTACCTTGGACTTGGTGCCAGTGGACATGGTAGTGAATGCCCTGCTGGCCTCCGTCCCCGGGGCACCCGACAATTCAAGGGTCGCCGTATACCAGCTGGCGACGGGCATGAACAATCACCTTACGATGCGAGAATTCTGCGAGCTGGTGCAGGACAGCTTTCAGCGCCAAGCACTGAGCGGGCGAGGCGCCCCATCCGAGGCGCTGCCCTCGATCACGTTTCCGTCGGCTGCGAGCTTCCTTCGGGGCCTGCGCTATCGTCAGATTCTCCCCCTTCGGGCACTGGAGGCAGCGGCCTGGCTTGGTTCGCTCACCTCCTGGGGCCGCCGGCGCCGCAACATCTTTCGTGCCCGCCGCTCTGGCGCGGAGAGGCTCGCCTATTGGGCGCGACTGTACTCTCCTTACACCGGCGTATTGTGTCGGTACCAGTCCGAGCAGATGGGGAAGGTGCTAGGCGCTCTCGACGACGAGGAGCGGCAGAAATTCAACTTCGACGTCGCGGGCATCGACTGGCGCCACTATGTTCAGGATATCCACATTCCCGGAGTTAGGCAGTTCCTCTTGGGGATTAAGCCAAAGGCCGGACTTTCGCCAGAGGGGGTCAACACCGAGAGCCAGCAGGATAAGGGCCGCCCGCAGACTGGGCCTGAGGCACCGGAGGAAAAGAAGGGACGGCCGGCTCGGACGCCTTCCGCCACGGGACGGCGGCACCCCATGATCACCGATCTCCCCGAAGAGCGCGAGCTGACGATATGGGTCGGTAGCCATCGGCTTCGACGGCCCGCGCGCGCCATGACACGATGGCTGTTGGCGCTGGCATACCGCTACTATCTCGGGTTTGAGTTTGAGGGAGTAGAGCACGTTCCGACCTCCGGGCCAGTCATCGTGGTGGCAAATCATAACAGCCACCTGGACACGGGGGCCCTTCTGGTAGTGCTGGGCAATCGCATAAGGGACCTGCATCCGGTGGCGGCCAAAGACTACTGGTTCAGGGACCGTCTGTGGAGCTGGGCGTCGCGCACCTTCATCAACGCCATTCCATTCGATCGCCACGCCCGCTTGTCAGAGGGCCTGGGCCTGGCTGTCGCCCTCCTACGGCAGAACCACTCCCTCCTCTATTTTCCCGAGGGGGGACGGAGCGTCACGGGAGAGATGCGACCCTTCAAGGCAGGGGTCGGCGTGTTGGCCCTGGAGTCTGGCGCATCCATCGTGCCCACCAACATCACGGGTAGCTTTGAGGCACTCGCCAAGGGCAGCTGGCTACCAAAGCGCCGTGAAATACGAGTTCGCTTTGGGACCCCAATCCCCGTGGACCAGTACTTCCAGCCCCAGGGCAACGGGTCCACACAAGAGCTGGCCCGCAGGATAACGGATGATGCGCAAAAGGCCGTGGAAGCCCTTTGCTGAATGAAAGATCCTCGGAGCAACCAACGGCGAACGGCCTGCCTGCAAGTTTCTTTGACGTTGACGGCACCCTGGGCTCTACGAACGTCGTGAGAGCCTACCTGGACTTCCGCCAACAAGGTTACTCTCTTCTGCAGCGTTGGGCCCAGGCGACGCTCTTTTTGCCCAAGGTGCCCTACTATATCATTCTGGACGCGCTGAGTAGAGAACGATTCTGCGAAGTGTTCTTTCATAGCTATGCCGAAGTCCACAAGTCCGACCTCGAACGGTGGGCGTCCGGGGCCGCACAGCGGTACTGGCATCCCAGGCTTTTCCCAGAGGCGCTCCTGCAACTGGAAAGGCACAGGGCTCAAGGCCATCGCATCGTCCTTGTCAGTGGGGGGATCGAGCCCGTGCTGAAACCACTGGCTGAGATGCTAGCGGTGGATGCGTTGATTGCAGCGCAGCCGGAGGTCGAGGATGCGCGCCTCACCGGACGCCTAGTCGATGGGCCCTTAAGCGGCAAGAGAAAGGCGGAAGCGATGCACCGGGCGGGCGACTCCCTGGGGATAGACCTAGAGCAGAGCTACGCTTACGCTGACAGCTACGCGGACCGCGAGTTCTTGGAGTGCGTCGGTCACCCCGTAGCTGTGAATCCAGACCGGCGACTGCGAAAGGAGGCGAAACGCCGAGGCTGGTCAATTCGCAACTGGCGTCACCGATAGACGGCTCAGGGCTTCACCTATTCGCCAGCCCTCCCATTGCCTTTTCCCGCCGATAGCTCATATGCTGGTAGACAGACATTTGGGAAGGGTAAGGTGGGGAAGGGTCTACTTCAGAAGGCAGCAACGCGGTGGAAAAGGAAATAGGGATTCTTGTGCTGATAGCCGTGACAGGCTACTTGTTGGGCTCATTCCCAACGGCCTACCTGCTTGTCAAACGGTTTGCTCGCAAAAATATCCTAGAATGGGGTACCGCAAACGTAGGAACACTGAACGTCTACCGCGCCACCAATTCCAAGACGCTAACCGTCGCAAATCTGGCCGGGGACTTCTTAAAAGGCGTGCTGGCGATGGTGGTGGGTATCAATGTCGCCAAGGCAACGGGTCTGGGGCCGGACGTGGGTGCCGCGACAGGCGGCATTTTGGCCGTGCTAGGACACAACTACACGGTGTTCCTGAGATTTCGGGGTGGCAAGGGTTTAGCAACGTCGTTTCCGGTCCTCCTCTACCTGCAACCCGAGCTCGTGATCCTGTGGATAGGGACGTTTTTGGCGAGCGTGGCTGCCACCAGGCTCCTGGTCGTGGGCCAGATCCTAGGCACAGTGGCCATGCCCTTCGCCTGTTACATCCTGTTCCCCGACGCCGTGGTCCCCGTATCCCTCCTGTCCTTGGTGGTCTTCATCAAGCACGCGCCGCGCATTCCCGCCATCGTGAATGGCACCGAGCCCAAGCTCTACTACAAGATCGACGAATCTCCCGAGGCCTGAGTAGGACCAGCAGCCCTCGTCAGGCCCAGCAGGGTGCTGATCCGCCACAGGCGGACGGCCATCCCCCTGAACCCCTCCTTTCCTTCGATAGACTCAGGACAGACTCTGGCCAGGAAGGGGGTTTCTCCCCTCCGCACACCCCATCCGCCTGTGGCGGATCAGCCTGCTAGTGCTCTGAGTCATCAGCCGGCTCTCCTCCATAACGGCCGGCTCCCCAACCCGCCACTAGCTGCACACAGGCATTTTTGAGACTTTGGCTAACCATTATTCGGGTGGAATCCCCCTGATATCCTGTTGAACTCAGAACAGGTGTTCGGTATCATATAGGGACATATAGCTGACTCACGGCCTTACGAGTTCTGCAGGAAGTCAACGTGAAAGTCGCCTGTGTACTTATAACCCATCTTCCCATGAAGGCGGAGCAGACGCGGCACATCGAGCTCCGGGGAAGGGCGGTCATTATAACAGCGAGCTTCGGTTCAAAGCAGGTAGTCCTCGATAGCTCCCCAGAGGTGACGGGAGTTGTGGCCGGGATGCCTCTCCAGGAAGCGCTCTCCCGCTGTAAGGTCGCCGCCCTAGTCCAGGCAGACGAGCCTTATTACCGCACCATCTTCTATAGGGTTATCGAGTCCCTTTCACAGAGGAGCCCTCTGGTGGAAAAGGCAGAGCTCGGTTGTGCGTACGTGGGAGTGGACGGACTTGAAGCGATGTACGGGGACGAGGCCAGACTCGTAGCCTCTTTGCTCCAGACAACGCCGCCCGACTTCAATGCCCGCGTCGGGCTGGCAAGAGGGAAATTCCCAGCCTACATAGCGGCTGTGCTGAGTGGTGGAGGGCAGGCCACCAGGGTGCCTGAGGACGTAGCCGGTTTCCTCAAAAGGCTATACATAGACCTGCTTCCCATATCCTGGGAAAACAAGGTGCGGCTACACCGCTTTGGGTTGCATACCATAGGCCAGCTGGCCTCTCTGTCAATAGGCTCCGTGCAGGCCCAATTCGGGCCGGAAGGAAGGATGGCCTGGGAACTGGCCAAGGGGACCGACAATAGCCGGCTACTACCCCACAAGCCGGAGGAGACGGTGAGCGAGTCCCTTACCTTCCCCTCGCCCGCCACCACACTCTACGCCATCCGGTCTGCCGTGGAGCTGCTACTCGGCAGGGCCTTCGCTAACCCCACGCTCAGGGGCAGGCACGTTCGCACGGCGGACCTGGAGAGCAGGGTCCTGCGCAAGCCGTTCTGGACGAGGCACTTCGCCTTCAAGGAGGCAGTCAACAGCAAGGACAAGGCCCTTTCAGCGCTGAAAGCCTCCCTGGAGACGGTGGACCTGCCCGGCGCTCTTGAGGATATGAGGCTGACCCTGTCGGGGATCACTGGGGAGTTTGGGATACAGGCAGGCCTTTTCCCGGACATGCGCAGGCAAGAGCAGCTCAGAGAGAGTATGAAGCAGCTGGAAGCGCGCCTGCGCTCCAGGCCACCCATCTTTCAAGTGAGGGACGTGGAACCGTGGTCAAGAATCCCCGAGAGGCGCCAGGCCCTGGTCCAGTTCGACCCCTGAACCTGCCGGTGCCTGTAGACGTTGAGGAAGACGAGCACCAAAGACCCGTCTCACTGGTCCTGCGCCGTCGAAGGCTCAGAGTGGTCGCCATAGACGACCAGTGGGAGATAGCCGACGAGTGGTGGAGAGCAGGACCCGTCGCCAGGAGATACTACGAGGTGACCACCGAGGACGGCGCCAGTGTCACGGTCTTTTGCGACGTGGTGGGCGGTGGGTGGTATGCGCAGCGGGGATAGGGTGGGGATTAGGGGCTGGGGGTTAGGGGTGTGAGCTTAGCTCCGCCGCTCGAATACGAGCTGCCTCATGCCCCACTTGATCTCGCTACTGCCGCCGGAGTCGTCGGTGAGGCGCTTTAGATCATCCTGTAGCTGGTCGATCATCGCGGTGGAGTAGTTGTCTCTGACGAAGGGGTTGTGTTTCCAGGTCTGAAGACTAAAGTAAAACAACCTGGCCGCAACATTGGTCGGGACCTTCACGGGCTGGACCCTGCTCAGCCGTCGCCTCAGGGCATCGGTATCTTCCAGGCGGTCCAGGACAGGGCCTACGTAGAGCAGGTTTCCCTGGTGCTTCAGCAGGGTTTCGAGGATGCTGAGGTAGGTGGAAAACCCAGGACTTGTGGTGTTGATCGACTCGACCTCTTCCATCAGGAGAAGCCCCTTTGGCCGAAGCTGTGTAGCCCACCGCCTGACTACGGCCTGCGGCTCTCTCAGGTGGGTGAGGAGCAACCGGCAGTGGAGCAGGTCACTTGGTACGGTGGGGAACGGCACTTTGGTTACATCGTGGAGGTGAAAAGAGACTGAGCTGGTCTGCGTTTTTTGTGCGGTGGAGATGTAGTTCTTGGAGCTATCGAAGCCTGCAGTCCGAGCGGGCCGGAGGGATTCGGCCAGAAGATGTGTGGAGTAGCCCGGCCCGCAGCCGAGGTCTACGGCCAGGTCGGGCCGGTGCTCTACCGCGTCCAGCAAAAAGGCCCTGGAGGACTCTGCAAAGACATCGGCAAGGAGCCTATGTCGCTGAGCGGCCAGATCGGTGTCGCCGAACAGGTACTGCATTGGGGCATTATACGCCCCGACGTCGGTGTTTCATCGCAAGAGCGCTGAGACCGCATAGTAAGTACTAGAGGCGTCCCCCTCATCCTAACCTTCTCCCACTAGGGAGGAGGAACAAAAGCAGGGAGTCCAGAGGGGGCAGCGCATGCAGAACCTCTGATCCTTAACCAGGCTTTGTACAAAGGGTGTGCAAGCCGAAGAGAGGGCCGCCCCTCCCCAGACCCTTCGCTTTGCTCAGGGTGACAGGTAGTGGGCGGGCGGGTGGGAAACGAAAGAAAATGTACGCCGAGCTACACTGTCACAGCAACTACTCATTCCAGGAGGGCGCCTCCTCTATCGGCGAGCTCCTGGTCCGGGCCGAGGAGCTGGGCTACCCCGCGCTGGCCATCACGGACCATGACAACCTGTGTGGCGCCATGGAGTTTGCTCAGACAGCAAAGCACCTGAAAGTGCGGGCCATCATTGGAGCGGAGGTCACCCTAGAGGGTGGCTCCCACCTGACCCTTCTGGCCGAGACGCAAAAGGGCTATAGCAACCTGTCCAGGCTCATCTCCTACGCCTACATCGACGGCGACAGGCGAGACCCCCAGCTCGACCCCAAGCGCATCGCGGCCCACGCCGAGGGCATAATCCTGCTGACGGGGTGCCGCAACGGCCGGCTCTCCAGCCTGCTGTCAGAGGGGCGCTCCCAGCAGGCCGAGGCCCTGCTTCGGGACTACCTCGAGTGGTCTGGCACGGGGGGAGTGTTCGTCGAGCTGCAGC
This sequence comes from Dehalococcoidia bacterium, assembly GCA_963665215.2. Taxonomy (GTDB): domain Bacteria; phylum Chloroflexota; class Dehalococcoidia; order Lucifugimonadales; family CAUZJF01. Next base: position 651,926 of record CAXXWW010000017.1, on the reverse strand, counting down.
AGAACCTGGTCCACGGCGACACCGAGCGCAACCGGAGGCTCATCGAGCTGGGCAAAAAGCTCGGCGCGGGCGTGACAGCCACCAACAACGCCCACTACCACGTGCCGGACCGCCACAGGCTACAGGACGCCCTGGTCACCATCCGCCATCACAAGACCCTGGAAGAGAGCCACCGGGAGCGCAGGCCAAACGGCCAGTTCTACCTGAAGTCACCGGCGCAAATGGCGGACCTGTTTGACGGCTGCCCCGAGGCTATTGAGAGCACGGTGCGGCTGGCCGACAGGTGCTCCTTCGACCTGGCGAGTCAAATAGACTACCGTTTTCCCGACCACCCGGTACCAGACGGGTACACGCCGCAGTCCTATCTAACGGAGCTCTGCTACAAGGCGGCCCAAAGAAGATATGGAACGATCAGTGCGAAGGTCAGGGACAGGCTGGAGGAGGAGCTGGGTCTAATCGAAAGGCACGGCCTGGCAGGCTTTTTCCTGATCTACCACGACATAATCCAGATGGCGCGGGATATCATGATAGAGCTTGGACTGAGTGATCCCGAGATACCCCTGGAAGAGCGGCCCCCGGGTAGAGGCCGGGGCTCGTCGGTGGCCATGCTGATCGGCTACCTCATCGGCCTCTCTCATATCGACCCCCTCGAGTTCGACCTCTCCTTAGACCGTTTTCTGACCGACGAGATGGAAGGGGGGGTACCCGACATCGATCTCGACTTCCCCCGCAACATCAGGGAGGAGCTGATAAAGCGGGTGCATGAGGAGTGGGGACCGGACCACGCCGTCCTCACGGGCATGATAAGCACCTACAAGATAAAGGGCGCCATCCGAGACCTGGGTCAAGCCCTGGGGCTCCCTTCGGAAGACCTGGACAAGCTGTCCAAGAGGGTCGACGCGCACCACGGCGGAGCGCTGGAATCGGAGATGCGTGCCCTCCCCGAGTTCCGGGACAAGGTCAACGCACCGGTGTGGCGTGACCTCATCAACCTGTCAGAGCAGCTACACGGCTTTCCCAAGTACCTGGCCCAACACCCCGGCGGCATGATCCTGGGCTCGTCCCCGCTGACACATCATGTGCCGGTGCAGCCAAGCGCTATCGAGGGACGCTATGTGTGCCACTGGGACAAGGACAGCATAGACGATGCCGGCTTCGTCAAGATCGACTTTCTGGCCCTCGGGGCCTTGTCCCAGATGCAGGAAGCCCTTCAGCTCATCGAGGAGCGCACCGGCTACTACATCGACCTGTCCCGCATAGACTTCGAGGATGAGGCCGTCTACGACTCGCTCCACCGGGCCGACACCATTGGCATCTTCCAGGTTGAGTCGGCGGCGCAAATGCAGACCATCACCCGGATAAAGCCCCGCAACCTTACGGACATGGCCTACGAGGTGGGAGCGGTGCGGCCCGGGGTCGGCGTGAATGACGGCGTCGGCCAGTTCATCAAACGCCGGACCCTCGGCATCCCCTGGACCTACGACCACCCTCTGGAGAAGAATGCTCTGGAGCGTACGCTCGGTATCATCCTCTTCCAGGACCAGGTCAATCAGGTGGCTATGGACGTGGCGGGTTTCACCGCGATGAAGGCAGACAAGCTGCGCCGCGCCTTCACACGAAAGAATAGCGAGGCCCTCATAGAGCGGTACCGGGCCGACTTTATGGAGGGGACGGCTGCCAAGGGGGTATCGCCGGAGGCGGCCGAGCGGATATTCGAAAAATTCAACGGCCACTACATGTTTCCCGAGGCCCACGCCTTCGCCTTCGGCGTAACCGCATACCACATGGCCTGGCTCAAGTACTACTACCCGCTGGAGTTCTTCGTCGGCATCTTCAACCAGCAGCCAATGGGCTTTTACAACCTGGAGACCCTGAAAGAGGACGCCAAGCGCCACGAGATTACAGTCTTGAACCCCGACATCAACGCCAGCGTGGAGAAGTGCACCATTCACCCTCACCCTTCGACAGACTCAGGGCAGGCTCTCAATCCTCTCCCCTCAAGGGGGGTGTCTCAAAAGTCCCTTCTCCCCTGGCGGGAGAAGGTTAGGATGAGGGGGGCCGACGAAAGTCGGCATATGGATTCACAGTGTGGACGATTGCGGCCGATAGTCGGACCACCCTCACCCTTCGACAGACTCAGGGCAGGCTCTCAATCCTCTCCCTTGGAGGGAGAGGAAGGAACCGAGCGCCTCCCGAGGCCAGTTCTGAGTCAGGCTTCAAGGGAGAGGAGGGGATCGACCCATCCCCAACCCCCAACCCCCAACCCCCAGTCCCCCTCCCCCGAGGCCCTCCTGCTGGGCCTCTTCAACGTGAAGGGTGTGGGCGGGTCGGCCGCGGAAGCCATAGTCGCGGCTAGAGACCGTGGCGGCCCGTTCAAGAGTCTGGCCGACGCCATGCGGAGGACGGGGCTGCGGCAGGATGCCATCGAGAACCTGGTGACGGCAGGGGCCTTTGACTCACTGACGGCGGACCGCAGGACGGCGCTGTGGGAGGTGGGGCTTCGCTATCGTCCCACCGGGGCCCAGCAGGCGCTGACGCTCCCCGTCGAGCAGGACATGGCCCATCTGCCGGGTCTCAGCGAATGGGAGGCCATGGCGGGCGAGTACCAGACGATGGGCCTCTATCCACGGGGACACATGATGGCGAAGCTGAGGCCGTACCTCAGCCCGGACATCGTGTCCAGCGACGACGTGCCTCATCTGAAGGGTGGGACGGAGGTGACCGTCACGGGCCTGGTGATCCGCCGGCAGCGACCGTTGGGCAAGGCGGTCTTCATCACCCTGGAAGACGAGTTCGGACACACACCTATCGTCGTGTGGCCAAAGGTCTACGAGCGCTACCGGATGGTGCTAAGAGAGCCCGTGCTAACGGTCCGAGGCATCGTCTCCCGACGAGACGGCACCATGAACATAGCCCTCACACACGCCGAGAGCGTCACGGTGCCCAGCGCCTTGCCAGAGGCCCATAGCTGGCGGTAGAGTACACGGAGTCAGAGTACAAGTCTTACCGGGGCAACAGACTACATGTGTGGAAGATACGGCCTCGTCAAGAGGGGCGTGGAAATCGGGGGCTCCTTCGATGTGAGTCTCGACCCGAGCTGGATATTCCCCCGATACAACATCGCGCCCAATCAGGATGTCCTCGCCATTATAAACGACGGGGAGAGACGTGCGGCAATGCTCAAGTGGGGCCTGATTCCATCGGGTAGCAAGGACCCCAAGGGCGGAAGGCGGCCCATCAATGCACGGGGCGAGTCGGTGGCTGAGAAGTGGCCGTTCCGCTTTGCGCTGCAAGAGCGGCGGTGTCTAATCGTGGCCGACGGCTACTACGAGTGGCATAAGGCGGGCAAGACAAGGACGCCGTTCCGCATCGGCCTCAAGTCGTGGGAGCTATTCGCCTTCGCAGGCGTGTGGGAGACGTGGCGCTCGCCTGAGGGGGAGCGCGTGCGCTCATGTTGCATCATCACCACGGTGGCAAATGAGCTCACTGGGCCGGTCCACGACCGGATGCCTGTGATGCTCCCAGGGGACGCCGCGAGCATCTGGATTGACCCGGGAACGCCATCCGCCGATCTTAGAGAGCTGCTGGTCCCATATGCGGCCAGCGAGATGGAGGCGTATGAAGTGTCCTCCGTGGTAAACAACTGGCGGAACGAGGACCCTGCCTGCATAGAACCGGTGCAGCGCATGGTCTAGCGGGGTGTTTTTAACTCCCTTTCGACCATCCCCCAAGCCTACCTCCTGGCCTGTATAGACCGGGGACATAGCTTACACATGTTCGGGGACATGGTGGACACCATAATAGGCATGACTTCATTACAAGGAGGTGGTCATGCCATGGAAGGAGATGTCCGTTATGTCTCAGAGGAGAGAGTTCGTGGAGCTGGCGCAGGCTGAAGGCACCAACAAAAGGGGCCTTTGCCGTCGCTTCGGGATCAGCCCTACGACTGGATACAAGTGGCTTGGGCGTTTCCGTGAAGGGAGCGAGGCAGGCCTGGTCGAGCTGCCGCGGCGGCCTCACTACTCGCCTGCACGTACCCCATCGCAGGTTGAGCAGGCGGTGCTGTCTGCCCGTGCGGCCCATCCGGCCTGGGGAGCTCGTAAGCTGCGACGGTGGCTTTTGGACCGCAGGGATGTGTTTGAGGCGGACATGCCGGCCCCCAGTACTATCACGGCGATCTTGCGTCGTCATGGCCGCATTGACCCCGCCGAGGGGCCCAAGCACCGTTCCTGGCAGCGATTTGAACACCAGGCACCCAACGACCTGTGGCAGATGGACTTCAAAGGCCACTTCCCCCTTACCCGAGGACGCTGCCACCCTCTGACTGTTCTGGACGATCACTCTCGGTTTGCCTTGGGGCTGCAGGCCTGCGGTAACGAGCAGGGAGAGATGGTGCAACAGCGCCTGACGGCTATCTTCCGGCGCTACGGCCTGCCCAACACAATGTTGATGGACAATGGCTCCCCGTGGGGCCATGACCAAGACCACCCCTACACACCTTTTACAGTCTGGCTGCTGAGGTTGGGCATCGGAGTCAGTCATGGACGCCCTTATCACCCTCAGACACAGGGAAAAGATGAGCGCTTCCACCGAACCATGACCGTTGAAGTGCTGCAGGGGAGCAGCTTCACTGATCTGGCGCACTGCCAGAGAGCCTTCGACCTGTGGCGGGACATCTACAACTTGGAGCGGCCCCATGACGCCCTTGACCTTGCTACTCCGGCCACCAAGTACCAAGTGAGCCAAAGACTGTTTCCCGAGGTCCTTCCACCCTTGGAGTACGAACCAACCGACCTGGTACGCCGTGTTCACGACAAAGGTAGGCTCCAGTTGTTTGGCCGTATCTTCAAGGTACCTAAGGCCTTCAAGGGCATGCCAGTGGCTATTCGGCCGACAACTGACGATGGAGTCTGGAACGTCTTCTTCGCCACTCATCAAATCGCCCAGCTTGACCTCAGGCACGATGCCTAACATACTCAAATGTGTCCACCATGTCTCCGAACACCCGTCCACCATGTGTCCGGTCCATACACTGGCCACGAGGGGGGGGGGAGGAATTTACGTCAGAAGGACACGCCTTCGCCGGCGCTCAGGACATGGCCGGCACGCACCCCCGCGGGAGGGGACGGCCAGGCTGGTAACACGCAGAATAACCGGTCCAGGCTGGCCTGCGCGACCAGGGGTTGACACGCGGTGTGGCCGTAAATACAATGCCCTTGGCTCAGGAGGGCAGAATTTCACCCGGTTACCCTCCCCGCGAGCCGTCTCCCCCGGATGCCAGCGCGGCCCTCAAATCAAGCCCCGGCAACTCTGGCCCGGATGCTCGAAAATTCTGGCAGCGTGCCATTCGATCAGCAAAGATGCCAGTAACGACCGTCCGGTCCGAAGTCTCCTGCGCGCGAGCCAGCCCGCTCTCCGCAAGTACGTGCTGAGTGGGGTGTTATGCCAGGACCGCGGTGCGCCGAGTCGTGCGGCACCGGGGAATTGTTGGAAACCGCTCAAGAGGAGGAGATACCCATGAGAGCCGTCGTTTACAAAAAGCCTTTCGAAGTCGCTGTAGAGAGCGTACCGGACCCGAAGCTCATGCACCCCAACGACGCGATCGTCAAGATCACGTCTTCCTGCATCTGCGGGTCCGACCTCCACATGTACGAGGGTCGGACAGCAGCGGAGCCAGGCATCGTGTTCGGCCACGAGAACATGGGTGTGGTGCAGGAGGTCGGCGCTGCGGTCAAGGAGCGGAAGGTAGGCGACAGGGTGGTGATGCCTTTCAACGTGGCCTGCGGCTTCTGCAAGAACTGCCAGCGTGGCTTCACCGGCTTCTGCACCACGGTCAATCCGGGGTTCGCAGGGGGCGCGTACGGCTACGTTGCCATGGGGCCTTGGGTTGGGGGTCAGGCCGAGTACCTGCAGGTCCCATTCGCAGACTTCAACTGCTTGCCACTCCCGGCGGGCACCGAGCACGAGGCGGACTACGCCATGCTTGCTGATATCTTTCCAACCGGCTACCACGGGGCTGAGCTGGCGGACGTCAAGCCGGGTGAGAGTGTTGCGGTGTTCGGGGCGGGCCCCGTGGGGCTGATGGCGGTATACAGCTGCATCATCAGAGGCGCCGCCGAAGTATACTCCGTCGACCACGTGCGTGAGCGTCTGGACAAGGCGGAAAGTATCGGAGCGATACCGATCAACTACGATGAGTCGGACCCCGTCGAGCAAATCAAGGACAGGCGGGGCGGAACGGGGGTTGACAAGGGGATCGACGCCGTCGGCTACCAGGCGACCAGTGCCGGCTCCTCCGCCGTTGGCGGAGAGCAGAACGAGGTACCGAACATCGTGCTGAACCAGCTAATCGATGCGGTGAATCCCACGGGCGCCCTCGGTATACCCGGTCTGTACGTACCATCCGATCCGGGTGGAGTGAACGAGAGCGCCAAGCGCGGCGCCCTGTCGATCAACTTCGGTAGGCTCTTTGAGAAGGGCCTCCGGCTGGGGACCGGCCAGTGCAACGTCAAGCGCTACAACGCTTATCTCAGGGACCTGATCAGCACTGGAAGGGCCAAGCCCAGCTTCGTGGTGTCCCACGAGGTGCCGCTGGACGAGGCGCCGCAGGCGTACACCAAGTTCGACCGGCGCGAAGACGGCTACACCAAGGTTATTCTGAACCCGTAACGAGCTTTGAGGCATGGGTGCCGGCCCGCCGGCCGCCGCTGGACGTCCTGCCGGTCGGAGCGGCGCACATGTGATGGCGGAACCCGGCACGCAACCATCGACGGCCCCGGTGAACATCATAGAGATTCAACCGCAGCGCCCAGCCAAGAGGAGGTCGGAGTATGCGCATCGGAAGCGGTGACAGCACGTATGAATGGGTTGAACAGTGGGCCAAGATTCCGGATACAGAGAGCGCCAGATCGGGTTGGGCGCACCACGGGGTTGCGATCAGCGAGTCGGGCCACGTCATCGCACTTCATCAGGAGGACGCCACGGTCCTGGTCTTTGACGGGGACGGCAATCTAGAGCGCTCCTGGCCCAGCGGCCTTACCGAAGCGCACGGTATCACTCTGGTCAAGGATGGTGACACCGAATACCTGTGGATAGCCGACAACGGTCGAAAGCGATTCGCCAAGAACGGCTACGAGTACCCGGCCGGGAACGGGCCGGTGTCTGGCCAGGTCGTCAAGATGACGCTGGACGGCCGGACCGTCGCGAGCCTCGAGCGGCCGGACCTGGCGGTCTATCGGGAGGGCGACTACATGCCCACATGGGTCGCGGTCAACCAGGAACGCCACGGCGGCAACGGCGACGTCTGGGTCACCGACGGTTACGGGGCGAGCTACGTTCACCGTTACGATAAGAGCGGCAGCTACGTCAGCAGCATTAACGGCGAAGAGGGTGACGCGGGCGCGTTCAGCTGTCCCCACGCCATCTTTGTCGACACGCGAAAGGGGGAGCCCGAGCTATACGTCGCCGACCGGAGCAACGGTCGAGTCCAGGTATACGATCTCGAGGGCAACTACAAGCGCGTGTTTGGCTCCGACTTCCTTACCAGCCCGAGCGGAATTGACAGCCACGGCGAGCTGCTTATCATAGCTGAGCTCAGGGCCAGGCTGGCCGTTCTCGACCGCGACGACAGGCTCGTCACGTACCTGGGGGCCAACCTGGAGGTGTGCGACGTCGACGGCTGGCCCAACGTCAAGAACGAGCAGGGTGAAAGCGTCCGTCCTCCCCTCCTGGAGCAGGGTAAGTTCAACAGCCCCCATGGCATGGCGGTGGACGGTGACGGGAACATATACGTGGCCGAGTGGCTGATCGGAGGCAGGTTCACCAAGCTGGCCAAGCTGTGATGACCCGGCCATGCGGAGCCCCAAGCGGCGTTGATCCCCGGCGGGGCCAAGGCTGGACTAATCGTAGTGTGAACATCTAGGTAGGAGACCAGATTAACCTCAGCAGTTTTCACGAATATGCAAGCTCAGGGCCTGCCGTGTTGAGACCCAAATCCACCTCCCCAGATAGTTCGTTGCTCCGCTCCTCAGGATGACAATCAACCCTAACTGGCCTCCCCACTTCGACGAGGGTCCTTCGTCCCCGGTCGAATTCTGATATCTTGAGCGCTAGGCAGCAGGTACAATTGCGGCGACTAGCCGCTGTAGTGCTGAGGCCCTAGACGGCGAGGTGATATCCCGTGCAAGAGCCCTGGTTCTATGCGCTGTGGACTGCCGGCGCCTATCTCCTGGGATCCATTTCGACGGGCGACGTGGTGGCCCGGATCGCGGGTGCGGACATACGAGCCCTGGGGACAGGCAACCCAGGTACCGCCAACATCTACAGAGAGGTGGGCCGCGCCCAGGGCGTCGCCGTGTTCGCCCTGGACTTCACCAAGGGGGCTGTCGCCACGGTGCCACTCTATCTACTTGGCCTTCCTACGTGGACAGGCCTGATGGCGACGGCGGCGGTGATCACGGGGCATCTGTTTCCGATTCTGTGGCGGCTCCGGGGCGGCACCGGCCTGGTCGTCGCCATGGGCGCCAGCGCGGGCCTGCTGCCGGCGGGCGCCCTTGCAGGGGCGACGGCCACCGCGTTGGCAGCGGCAGTCATCAAGGACCTGGGCTACGCCGGCGCCGTGTTCTTCGTGGTGGCGGCGCTAGTGGGAGGAGTGGTACACCAGGACGCGGTGGGGGTGATCGGAGTGCTTCTCGCGGGAACGGCAATCTTCATCAAGGCACGGGTCCAGTACCACCACCGGTGACGCCACCCGCCCAGCCCCTCAACGGCCGAAAGCTCACGCCGCCGGCTGCGCCCACGAGGCATCGGTGGCGTCCGCTGGGCCCCTCGATCAGAGGGCTCTGACAGCCTCCTCAATAGCCGCCGTTGCTTCCAGGTGTGTGGTCTCGGGAGAGAAGGTCAGGGGCTTGCCGAAGCATATCTCAATGTCGCCTCGCCGCAGCAATGGGAACGCCCCGGGAATGCCCATCTTATGGATGTGCAGACGCAGCGGGACCACGGAGAGGTTGCCCCCGACAGCCAGAAGGCCGGTGCCGCTCATGAATGGCTGAATCGGGCCTCCATGCGTCTTCTTGCCCTCAGGGTATATGAGCACGGACCAGCCGTTGTCGACAATGCGGCCCAGGTTGTCCAGGCTGGCCCGGATGGCGCCCTCCTGGGAGAAAGGAAAGCCGTTGCCGATTAATGGATTAATGGTGGCGCAGAATGGGCTGCCCCACAGCCTGGCGGCGGCGGCGATGGCAAGCCTGCGCCGGATATGTGAGGGAAAGGACTTGATGATCAACCCGTTGTCTAAGGTGAGGCTGTGGTTCGCCGCGATCAGCACGGGCCCTTCACTGCCCTCAAGGTTCTCTGTACCCGTCACCGTCAGGCGGTAGGCCCAACGGAGCAGAGGAAAGATTAACGCCCGTTGAATGACGCCACGTAGGGGTCGGCACCACCAGCTCATACCCCATCCTGGGAACCTCATGTCCGCGGCGTCCCTCGCTCCCTGCCCCACCAGGTCGTGAAGCTCCTGCACGGTGGTCTCGTCACTGACCTGGCTCTCATCAAGATATACCCCCAGGTCGCCCTCTATCGCCGACAGCAGCTCCACACGCCTGAGGGAGTCAAGGTTCAGGTCCGTGCCCAGCGTCTTCTCGGGGGTTACTTCAGTTGGTTTCAACCCGCCAATCTCGGCGATCAGGCCAGCGATGTCCGCCGTGGCACTGTCCTGTGGCTTTTCGGACGGCGGACCGGCGGCGGCGGGACCGGATTCAGCACTTTGCAAGATGTCGACTACCAGGCCCTTCTTGACCTTGAGCGTGTGAGTCCTGGGAAAGTCGTCGTCGGGCCAGACCGTGAATCCGCGAATCTGCTGATGCTCTGCCAGCTGGCTGTTGGCCAAGGCGACCGCCCCGCCAGCCGCATCCGCCCCCTCCACCCGGAGCGCTGCGTGTACCTCGACGTCGGAGCCCTTAGGCAAGCCGACGACAACCGCATCCTGGACCTCGGGCTGTCTCTTTAGCACGGTTTCGATATCTTCCGGGAACACGTTCTGGCCGCTGGAGAGGACGATCATGTCCTTCACGCGGCCTTTAAGGTGCAAAAAGCCCTCGGCGTCGAAGAAGCCCTGATCGCCCGTCTTATACCAGCCATCCTCAAAGGCCGCCGCCGTCGGCTCAGGGGCTTCCCAATAGCCCGACATGATGTTTGGACCCTTGACGAGGACCTCGCCGCTTTCAGAGATCTTCACCTGCACGCCCGGTAGGGGCAGGCCCACGGAATCGTATCTGGGATCCGTCTCCCTGTGGCAACTGATGACGGGAGAGGCCTCGGTGGCACCGTATCCCTGGATGATGTTGACGCCAATCAACGTCCATTTCTCGCCGAGCTCCGGGTCCAGGGCGGCGCCGCCCGAGAACACCAGCCTCAGGGAGCCGCCGAACCGCCGGTGCACCTTGCGGAACAGGAGCCGACGAAGGCCCATGGGAAGGTACCGGGCCACCTTCAACGAGAGTCTCCACGTCCTCTCCTTGCCCTGGCGCCTCACCTCCCTCTCTATTCCCTTCATGAACAGGTCCAGCGCCTGGGGAACCAGCAGCATGAGGGTCGCCTTGCGCTCGCTCATGGTCCTGAATAGAACGGTGGGCTGGCGGCTGGTGGGATAGGTGACGTTGGCGCCGTCCCTCAGGCCAAGCAACAGTCCGCCCATCTGCTCAAACATGTGGCTCAATGGCAGAATTGAAAGCAGGCGGTCTGAGGGTTCACCGCGCACGTACTCGCTGGCGGCCTCCAGGTCGGCCGTAAGGTTCCCGTGGGACAGCATCACTCCCTTGGGGTCGCCGGTTGTCCCTGATGTGAACATTATCTCGGCAAGGTCTTCAGCCCTCACGTCGACGTGGTCCGCCGGCGCCAGGCCATCGGTCAGCGCGTCCAGCTCCTCCAGGCGGACCTCGGGCAGCGACAGCTCTTCATGCGCTGGAGGGGTCACGCGGGATATGAAGGCCATCTTGGGCGCCGTCTTCGATGCCACCTTCTGCACAAAGTCCGACGAACTGCGAAGGTCCAGGGGCACGACGACTACCCCCGCGCGCAAACAGCCGAAGAAGGCCAGAACCCACTGGGGGCAGTTGTGAGCCCAGAGGAGCGCTCGGTCCCCCTTGGAAAGCCCGCGCTGCTGTAACAGGGAGGCTACCCTGCCGGCACCCTCCCATAGCTGCGCATATGACCACCGCTGGTAGCGGAAGCCGGGCTTGAACAACAAGGCGATCCGCGGCCCAAATCTACCTGCCCTGTCCTCGAGAAATTGATTAAGGGTCTCGCCCTTTGCCACTCTCTCTTCAACCGCTTGAGCCATGATGCCCTCCTGTTCCACTCGGACAGCCATAGTATGTCAAGCTTTAGCGTCTGAGCAGGTGCGGACGCACCAAGTTTCGGTGGTTACCATACCAGCATTTCCTAGTCAGGTCTGCGCTTGTGGGGCGGCAATACGATTTGGCGGGGCCGGTTCGCAAGGCGCACGCCCTAGGCCTGTCGGTCGCTGGCGGGCCGTCGGCTCGACTTTTCGAGCATCCGCCGCAACGCCCCCCTAGCATCGCCCTTGAGGGGAGGGAAATGGCTGAAGCAGATGATCTCAAACTCCAGGGGCAGAAGCTTCTTCAGCGACTCCTGGGCTAGATCGGAGTCCTCGGTAACGGACGCGGCCGGAGGACCCAGCCTTCGTAGCTGAAACTGGAGGGCATCTCCGACGATGAGCACGCCCTTGGACGGCACATACAGGCAGATGCTACCCGGAGTGTGGCCAGGGGTATGAATGACGGTTATGTCTCCCAAATCTCCCTCGATGGGCAGGTGGTCACCATCTTCCAGGGGGTAGTCCACATCAACCGGGGCCCCGTAGAGCATGTGCATGAAAGGGCGAGTGGCAGACGCGATGAGGCCACTTTGGAAGGGGCTCGGTACCGGCTCTAACCCGCCGATTATCCTTGCGTCGGACCGGTGAGCGGCCACCTTGGCCGAGGTGGCCTCCACCAGCCTGCCGAGGCCGCCAGCGTGATCGGGATGGGAGTGGGTGAGGACTATCAGGCGCACCTTGTCCAGCGCCAGGCCCATTGCCCGCAGGCCCCCGGATATGGACCCCAGGCTACCTCGCGTGCCAGCGTCCACCAGCACGGCGCCATCGCCGGCGGTGATCACGGTGACCCTCGCGCCGATGGTCCGCAATTGGTATATCCCAGAGGTAATCTCTACAGGGTTACCCAGTTTCATCACCGTGCCTTTTTTGGGGAAGCAGCCATCCGACAACGGTAAGAAGAATCCCCGCAAGGCCCCGACGGCGCGCGGCGACCCTCTCACGCGGCGCCGGCAGAATGATCGTACCCGCCTGCGAGCCAAAGACACCTCTGTAGATGTACGCAATCTGAGCGCCCAACATTATCGCCATTGCCGAGAGGTATGCCCATATCAGGAGCGTCATGAGCGCTCCCAGGGAGCCGTAGACCACGTTCAAGTTGTCGAAGTTAGAGATAAACCACACGAATATTACCCTGACCGCCTGAAAGAGTGCTGCCCCCACCAGAGCGCCAGGCCAGATATCCCTCCATATCACCTCGGTGTTGGGAATGTACCGGTAGAGCAACATGAACACCCCGACGGTGAAGGCCAGGGCGAGAAACTCGTATGGCACTCTTAGGAGCACCCAGGCGCTCGAGTCGGTCGCACTCTTGGCTAGGTCCGACAGGCCAAGGAGATTGGTGGAGAAGACCACCTGCACGAATGCCAGCACCGCAATCCCCACTAGCATTGCCAGGTCTATGGCGCGCTCCACCAAGAAGTAGTGAGGCCGGCCGATGTGCCAGGCGTGATTCACACCCTTTCGCACAGCGGAGAATACCGCAGTACCGGTCCAGAGGAGACCTACGAGAGCGAGCCCTCCCAGGGCACCTCGGGCCCGTGCGACATCCTCGACCAGGCGGGCGAGATAGTCTACAGAAACCGGAACGACATTGACGATCCCCTGGACGATGCGGCTCTGCTCCTCCGGGGCCGAATATACAAAGCCCAGGATTGAGATTGCGGCCATCGCAAGTGGGAAAAGTGAAAAGAGGGTCCAATATGCAATGCCGGCCGCGATGTAGGGGCAGTTGTTGCGACTGAAGTCCTTCATGGCCACGCCGAGCATTTTCAACACTTTGCGCCACATGACAAAGCTCCCTTAGACCGGTGTATTATGACATATGCGGTCTATCACAGCCCTGAGTGGGCTCGCCACGCCGGGCCATCAGCGGCTCCGTGGGTGCGAAGCCCGGCCGTAAATAGCCGCTGGCACGGTTGACACCCCCGGGCCCAACCTGTATAATTACCTTTTGGCGCACTTGGTGCGCTTCCGGGTTAAGTGCGCCCTTCGATGCCGTTCACACGGGGCACAGATCGGAGAGGGAGTCCGGTGCCAACTGTCAACCAACTGATAAAGAAAGGAAGACGGTCCAAACGCCGCAAGGACAAGGCACCCGCCTTGAGGTACTCATTCAATTCCCTCAAGAATAGGGGCAGCAGAGACTCGGGCTCGCCGCAAAAGCGCGGGGTATGCATCCAGGTGCGGACTCAGACCCCTAAGAAGCCGAATTCCGCCTTGCGCAAGGTAGCCAGAGTACGGCTGACCAACGGAATGGAGGTTACCGCCTACATTCCCGGCGAAGGGCACAACCTCCAGGAGCACTCGGTGGTATTGATCCGGGGCGGCAGGGTCAAGGACCTGCCCGGCGTACGCTACCACATTGTTCGAGGCGCCTTCGACACCGCGGGTGTCGATGAGCGCAGGCGTGGACGCAGCAAGTACGGCAGCAAAAAGGCCTAGGGTTTAGACAACTTCAGGCCTTTCGTCATCGAAAGGACGGAAATGGCCCGCCGCAGAAGACCAGAAAGGCGCGAGATTCGCCCGGACCCAAAGTACGGGAACGTGGAGCTGGCGAGGTTCATCAACAGGGTCATGCTCAACGGCAAGAGGACTGTCGCCCAGCGGATAGTTTACAGTGCGCTGGCGGAGATCGAGCGTGAGGCGCGCCGGCCGGGACTCGAAGTGTTCAAGCACGCCGTCAACAACGCCACTCCTGCTCTCGAGGTCCGGTCGCGCCGAGTAGGCGGGGCCACCTATCAGGTCCCAAGAGAGGTGCGATTTGAGCGACAGCTCGCCCTGTCGATGCGATGGATCATCACCTCGGCCCGCGCCCGGACCGGTCGTCCTATGGCCGAAAGGCTAGCCCAAGAGCTTCTGGAGGCCTCTAGAGGACAAGGAGCAGCCGTGAAGAGGAAGGAGGACCTGCACCGAATGGCCGAGGCGAACCGAGCGTTCGTCCACTACAGGTGGTGAGGTGCCGCAGTTGCCCGACTCTAATCGGCAATCTATAGACCATGTCTACGAATTCGCGACTGGAACATATTCGCAATATCGGATTTATCGCGCACATCGACGCCGGCAAGACCACTGTGACAGAGCGCGTGCTGTTCATCGCGGGTCGAATTTACAAAATCGGGGCGGTAGACGATGGCACCACTGCCATGGACTATATGGCCCAGGAACGGGAGCGCGGCATCACCATCAAGTCCGCTGCCACTACCTGCGAGTGGAAGGGACACACTATAAACATCATCGACACCCCGGGCCACGTTGATTTCACCGCAGAGGTGGAGCGTAGTCTGAGAATCCTCGATGGCGGTGTCGTCATATTCGATTCGGTTGCCGGCGTGGAACCGCAATCCGAGACAGTATGGCGCCAGGCAGACCGATACGGCGTTCCCCGCATCTGCTTCATAAACAAGATGGACAAGGCTGGCGCCGACTTCCAGAGGGCTATCGACAGCATCGCCCACAGGCTCCACGCCAGGCCTGTCGCCATTCAGGTACCAATGGGAAAAGAGGACTCCTTCCGAGGGGTCCTCGACCTTGTCGAAGAGAAAGCCCTGCTCCATCCAGACGGTGTGCCAGAGCCACCCCTCGAAGGTCCGGTGCCTGAGGAGCTAATCGAGGAGTTCCGCGTCTACCGAGACCAGATGATCGAGAAGATTGCCGAGACCGACGACGAGCTCATCGTCAAGTATCTCGAGGGAAGGGAAATAACAAAGGGGGAGATCAAGGCTGCGCTGCGGAAGGCAACCGCAGGTCTGCGGTTGGTGCCAGTCATGTGCGGTAGCGCCCTACGGAACACGGGCATCCATGCCCTGCTCGACGCCGTGGGGGACTACCTCCCCTCTCCCAGGGATGTGCCACCGACGATGGGTACAGACTACGGGAACGGCCACGCGGTAACTCGCGATGCCAGTGACGAAGCGCCCTTTGCCGCCCTCGCCTTCAAGGCCGTCGCCGATCCCTTCATAGGCCGGCTGGTCTACTTCAGGGTGTACTCGGGCAAGGTCAAAGGCGGGTCGATGATATTGAATTCCACTACGGGAAAGCGTGCGCGGTTGGGCCGTATCGTGCGCATGCATGCGCAGCACAGAGAGGACCTGGAGGAGGTGTTCGTAGGCGATATCGCGGCGGTCGTGGGAGCACGGGAGCTATCGACCGGCGACACCCTCTGCGATGAAAATGCGCCGGTCATCCTGGAGACCATCAACTTCCCCGAGCCCGTGATGTCCATGGCCATCGAGCCCAAGACACGCGCCGACCAGGACAGGCTCTCGGACGCTATGCTGAAGCTGTCTGAGGAGGACCCGACCTTCAAGGTCACAATTGATGAGGAGCTGGGCCAGACGATCATATCGGGCATGGGCGAGCTTCACCTGGAAATCATGCTGGACAGGATGAAGCGCGAGTATAAGGCCGAGGGAAACGTTGGGAAACCCAGGGTCGCCTATAGGGAGGCGATCACCAAGAATGCTAAGGCGGAGGGGCGGTTGGTGCGGCAGACCGGCGGCCATGGGCAGTACGGCCACGTGTGGCTCGAGGTGGAGCCGTTGGAGCGTGGCACGGGATTTAGGTTCGAGAAACAGATCAAGGGTGGCGCGATCCCCAGGGAGTACTTGACCGCTGTCGAAAAGGGGGTGGAGGACGCACTGGGCGCAGGGCCACTCGCCGGATTCCCCGTCGTGGACCTGAAGGTCACCGTGGTCGACGGGAGCTACCACCAGGTCGACTCGTCTGAGATGGCGTTTCGAATAGCCGGTTCGATGGCGGCAAAGGCGGTCATCAAAAAGGCGCATCCGGTGCTCTTGGAGCCCATCATGCGGCTGGAACTGGTCACCCCCGGCGAGTTTTTGGGGGCAGTCCTAGGAGAGCTGGGCCGGCGGCGCGCCAACATTCGGGGCATTGAGGGCCAGGGGGACGTTCAGACCGTTCGTGCTCGCATTCCCCTGGGCGAGAGCTTTGGCTACGCCAACACCCTTCGCTCCGTGACCCAGGGCAGGGCCAGCTTCTCGCTAGAGTTCGAGGCCTACGAAGAGGCACCCGAGTCGACCGACCCCCGATAGATTGCAATGGGGATAGGTTGAGAAAGGTCGGTTATGGCGAATTCGCAGAAGATGAGGATAATACTGAAGGCGTTCGACCATAGAATTCTCGACCAGTCCGCGGGGCAGATCGTGCAAGCGGCCGAGCGCACAGGCGCACAGGTTGCGGGACCTGTGCCGCTGCCCACGACCATCAAGCGGTTCTGCGTAATTCGGGGCCCCCACATTCACAAGGACGGGCGGGAGCACTTCGAACTGAGGACTCACAACCGCCTCATCGACATTCTGGAGCCGACCTCCAAGACCATCGACTCTCTCACCAGACTAAACGTCCCAGCCGGCGTAGACATCTCTATCAAGCTGTAGGTAGCTCGCCCATCATGTCCGTGCAAGAGCTCATAGGAAAGAAGATCGGGACCACACAGGTGTTCCTCCCCACCGGAGAGGCCGTGTGCGTAACAGCCGTCGAGGTGGGGCCGTGCACCATCACTCAGGTGAAGACGATCGAGACCGACGGCTATGAGGGCGTGCAACTGGGTTACGTGGAGACGCGACGCCTGAGCAAGCCCCAAGAGGGACATCTCCAACGAGTGGGCAAACTGTTCCGCTTCCTGCGAGAGGTAAAGGCCGACCAGGTATCCGATCTCGAAGTGGGTCAGGAGATAGATGTCGGCCTGTTCCAGCCAGGTGATAGCGTCGACGCCACCGGCCTCAGCAAGGGCCGTGGATTTGCCGGCGGGGTGAAGAGGCACGGATTCAAGGGCGGGCCCAAGACCCACGGTCAGTCGGACCGGCACCGAGCACCGGGTTCAATCGGCGCGGGCACCTCCCCAGGAAGGGTCGTCAAGGGGCACAAGATGGCGGGACACATGGGCAATAACCGCGTTACCGTGCGCAATCTTGAGGTGATCCAGTCGGACCCGGAACGGAACCTTCTGGTGCTGAAAGGCGCCCTGCCCGGAGCGCGAAACTCGCTGGTCGTGATTCATAAGAGGAACGGGAGCTAAAGGCGTCAGACGTGAAGATCGGCCTCAGAAATATACAGGGCGAGGTTGTGAGGAGCGTCCAAGTCCGAGACGATGTGTTCGGCGCGCCCCCAAATCCCTTCGTTGTCCACCAGGTGATGGTGGGCCAGCTAGCCAACGCCCGACAGGGCACGGCCAGCACCAAGACCCGCGCTGCGGTGTCTGGGGGTGGTGCGAAGCCCAGGCCCCAGAAGGGGACCGGCGCAGCGCGGCAGGGCACTATTCGCGCGCCCCACTTCAGGGGAGGAGGGGTGGTGTTCGGCCCCCATCCGCGCAGCTATCGACAGCGTACGCCCAAACGTATGAGGCGGCTGTCGCTGGTCACCGCCCTGTCAGAGAAGGTGCGGGCAGGAGACCTGGTGGTGCTGGAATCGCTGAACCTCGAGGTCCCCAAGACCAGGGAGTTCGCTCGGATGCTCGACGCCCTGGACGTAGGGCCCAAGGCGCTGCTGGTCGCCGACGGCGCGGACGCAGCGGTGCTGCGCTCGGCTCGCAACATCCGGCTACTCAAGATGATACCGGCCGCACTGCTAAGCACCGTGGATCTGCTGAACCACCGAAAGATCGTCATGACGATTGATGCGGTACGTAAAGCGGAAGAGTTGTGGGGAGGGGCGCGAGACCGGCGCAGAAAGCACCCTGCTCCCACCCTCGCCCAGGCCTAGATAGACGATGCACAGTTTTGAAATCTTGAGGAGGCCTATCGTCACCGAGAAGAGTACCGAGATGCAGGTCAGGGGACGGTACGTGTTTGAGGTCGCGCCGAGGGCCAACAAGCACGAGATCAAGCGTGCGGTGGAAGAGGTGTTCGACGTTACCGTCGTGAAGGTGAACACGATGAACGTGCGTGGCAAGGGAAAGCGTTACGGGCCTCGAGTAGTCTCGAAGCGGTCGTGGAAGAAGGCCGTGGTGACCCTGGCCCCCAATAATACCATCACCATATTCGAGGGCGTGTAGATGCCACTCAAGCCCGCCAAGCCCACCACGCCCGGACGCCGGGGAGCCGTATTCCAGACGAGCGAAGACATAACTCGCGACAAGCCGAAGCGGTCGTTGCTTTTGCCGCTAAAGAAGAGGGCCGGACGGTCCTCCAACGGCAGGATCACCGTGCGACACCGGGGCGGCGGACACAAGCGGCGACTCCGTGTGATCGACTTCAAGCGCGATAAGGTCGGGGTGCCGGGCGAGGTCTCCTCCGTGGAGTACGACCCCAATCGATCTGCCCGGATTGCGCTGATCAAATACCGCGACGGCGACTGGCGATACATCATCGCCCCCAACGGGATAAGGGTTGGCGACATGGTCGATGCGGGTGAAAATGCGGAGATCCGAGTGGGCAACTCGCTCCCTCTACGCTCGATGCCGAATGGAACCCTGGTGCACAATGTGGAGCTGAAGGTCGGCAAAGGCGGACAGATTGTACGCAGTGCTGGCAGCTCAGCCCAGGTACTGGCGAAGGAAGACCGCTACACCCTGCTGAGGCTCCCTTCTGGGGAGGTACGCCAGGTCTTGAGCGAATGCATGGCCACGGTAGGCCAGGTCAGCGCCGTGGACCACAAGAACGTCAAGCTAGGGAAGGCGGGCAGGAGGCGAAGAATGGGGTGGAGGCCGGAGGTCAGAGGCGTTGCGATGTCGCCCGGCGACCATCCACACGGCGGCGGGGAAGGCAGATCGCCAATAGGTATGCCAGGCCCTAAGACGCCCTGGGGTAAACCCGCGCTGGGTTACAGGACCCGGCGTAACAGGTCGTCGGATAGGCTGATATCGACCCGAAGGAAGAAAAGGTAGGATCCAGGGAGGACCAGATGTCGAGGTCGATCAAAAAGGGACCGTTCGTGGATGTCAAGCTGGCCAAGAAGGTGGACGCGGCCCGACGCAGTGGCAGCAAGAACGTCATTCGAACCTGGTCCCGAGCTTCGATGATAATGCCCGACATGATCGCCCTCACCATAGCCGTCCATGACGGCCGGCGCCACATACCGGTGTTCATCACGGAAAATATGGTGGGCCACAGGCTGGGTGAGTTCGCACCCACGCGGACCTTTCGCGGGCACTCCTCCAGGTCTGAACGAACAACCACCATACACTAGTACCGGAAAGGTAGAGGGACCGTGGCCGTCAGTGCAACGGCAGCCAATACGGGGATCTCGGCTAAGAAGGCCAAGCACGTCATCGACCTGGTACGTGGCAAGATGGTCGACGACGCCCTGGAAATCTTGCAATTCCTGCCTTCGCCCGTGGCCGCTCAGGTGGCCAAGGTAATCAGGTCCGCCACCGCAAATGCGGAGAATGAGCTTTTGTCGCGGGCGTCGGACCTTCGCGTCGTCGAGATATATGCCAACGAGGCTCCACCGCTCAAGCGGTTTCGACCGCGGGCAAAGGGCCGTTCCTCGAAAATCAAAAGGCGGAATAGCCACATGACCGTCGTCCTAGACGAGGAGGAGACTTAGCTTGGGAAATAAGACGCACCCCACGGGGTTTCGACTAGGCATTGTCAAAGATTGGCAGGCCAAATGGTTTGCCGCCAAACAGAAGGACTACCGCGCCCTTGTGGTAGAAGACCTGGGAATTCGCAACACCATAGCCCAAGCTTACACCGACGCGGGCGTTTCGCGGGTGGAGATCGAGCGAGGCTCCAACGACCTGATCGTGACCATCCACACGGCCAGGCCGGGGATCGTTATAGGACGCGGCGGCCAGAGGGTCGAGGAGTTGCGCAAGGAGCTAGAGGGGCTGACTGAGCGGCGTGTCCGGCTCAACATCCAAGAAATCCGCCAGCCGGAGCTGGATGCATTCCTGGCCGCGCGGAGTGTCGCCGACCAACTGGTGCGGCGCGTCGCCTATCGAAGAGCGATCAGGCAGGCCGTTTCCAGGACCATGCAGGCGGGGGCACAGGGCGTAAAGGTACTTTGCTCCGGACGGTTGGGCGGTGGGGAAATCGCACGAAGCGAAAAGGCCATGGAGGGCAGGGTCCCTCTTCACACGCTCCGGGCCGACATAGACTTCAGCATCGCCGAGGCCGCTACCGAGTACGGCAAAATAGGCGTGAAGGTCTGGATATATAAGGGTGAGATTCTTCCCAAGCGACCGGAGCAGGAAGATGCGGATATGGAGCCGATTCAAGTCACGGTGAAGCCGGAATTACCGGACCAAGGGACGACACCAGATGTTGCAACCGAAGAGAGTCAAGTACAGGAATAAGCACAGGGGTCGGCGCAAGGGCCTAGCCATCGCCGGAAGCACCGTCAACTTCGGCGAATATGGACTCAAGGCCATTGAGCCGGCCTGGATCACTTCACGACAAATAGAGGCCGCCAGGCGTGTAATAACCCGCTACGCCCGCCGGGGGGGCAAGCTGTGGATTCGCATCTTCCCTGATAAGTCGGTAACCGCACGCGCCGCCGAGACCCGGATGGGCAGCGGCAAAGGGGCGGTGGACCACTGGGTGGCGGTGGTGAAGCCCGGCAGGGTCCTGTTTGAAATGGCCGGTGTACCCGAAGTCGAGGCAAGGGAAGCGCTTAGGCTGGCCTCAGCAAAGCTGCCGGTGGCCACCACGATTGTGGCAAAGCGGCAGATGTGAGTCCTGATCTGAAGCGCCGCAGGATCGCTACATCATGGAGATAGACGACATCAGAGGGCTCACCGACGATGAGCTGGCAACGGAGCTCGACGACACACGTCGGGCGCTGATGAATCTGAGGTTCCGAGAAGCCACAATGCAGCTTGTTAACGTCAATGAGCTCAGGCAGGCCCGCAAGCGAATCGCGAGGATAGAAACTGTGAGAAGAGAAAGGGATTTGGCTCAGGCCGCAAGATGAGCTTCGAGAGACGAAAGGTTCGGGTCGGCAGAGTAGTCTCCGACGCCATGGACAAGACGGTGGTGGTGCTGGTCGAGTGGCGCCGCACTCACCCGCTCTACAGAAAGTCTATGAGACGCAGGACCCGATTCAACGCACACGACGAGGAAAATGGCTGCAAGGTTGGCGACCTGATCAGGATCATCGAGACACGTCCACTCTCAAGGACGAAGCGGTGGCGTGTCGTTGAGATATTGGCCAGAGAAGATATCGCCGAGATCCAGCCCACGGAGATTACGATCGACGCGGCAGTCGTAACAGCCAGAGCCGGAAGGACAGAAGTGGAAGCCGTACTAGCTACGGCTGAGCCCGAAGAGGCCTCAACGGAGGCCGCTGAGGAGGAGCCCGAAGAGGCCCCGACGGAGGTTGCTGAAGAGGAGCCCGAGGTCCCACCGGAGCCCGCTGAGGAGGAGCCCGAAGAGGCCCCAACGGAGGCCGCCGAGGAGGAGCCCGAAGAGGCCCCATCAGAGGCCGCTGAGGAGGAGCCCGAAGAGGCCCCAACGGAGGCCGCCGAGGAGGAGCCCGAAGAGGCCCCACCAGAGGCCGCCGAGGAGGAGCCCGAGGCCCCGCAGGAGGCCGCCGAGGAGGAGCCCGAAGAGGCCCCACCAGAGGCCGCCGAGGAGGAGCCCGAGGCCCCGCAGGAGGCCGCCGAGGAGGAGCCCGAGGCCACAACGGAGGCTGCTAAAGAGGAGCCGGAGGCCCCAGAGGCCGCTGTTGAACCGCAGGAGGCCGAGGCTGCCCCCGCGAGGAGGCGGAGACGCTCCAGGCGCACAACGGTTGTTTCAGAGGCCCCAACGGAGGCCGCTGCCGAGGAGGAGCCAGAGGAGGCCCCACCAGAGGCCGCCGAGGCCACGGCTCCCGAGGCCGCTGTTGAACCGCAGGAGGCCGCTGCCCAGGAGGAGCCCGAGGCCCCCACCAGGAAACGGAGGCCCTCTAGGCGCACCTCGGTTGTGTCAGAAGCCCCATCGGAGGCCGCTGCCGAGGAGGTGCCTGAAGAGGCTCCACCAGAGGCCGCTGTTGAACCGCAGGAGGCCGCTGCCGAGGAGGAGCCCGAGGCCCCCACCAGGAAACGGAGGCCCTCCAGGCGCACCACGGTTGCGTCGGAGGCCCCGACGGAGGCCGCTGCCCAGGAGGTGCCCGAGGCCCCCACCACGAAACGGAGGCCGACGAGGCGCACCACTGCGGCGGCCCGGGCTGAGGCGACCGAGACCGCAGACGACGCCGAGGGCGCGGTGGATACGACTGATGCCGGATCCGTCGACCAAGATCCACAGACCACCCCAGAGACGGCCCCTGAGGAGAGTGGCGAGGAGGCGGATCAAAGGTGATTCAAATATACACGCGGCTGAAGGTTGCGGATAATTCCGGTGCGAAGACAATAAGTTGTATCGGCATCCCCGGTGGCAGCGGCAGGAAGTACGCCTGGCTGGGAGACGTTATTGTGGCGTCGGTAAAAGAGGCGACCCCAGCAGCCGCGGTGAGAAAAGGCGAGGTCGTGCGGGCGGTGGTGGTCCGGACGGTAAAGTCGACGCGCAGGGCCGATGGCTCGCACATTCGCTTCGATGATAACGCCGCAGTGCTAATCAATGAGGACCAGATGCCAAGAGGCACCCGGATATTCGGCCCGGTGGCCCGCGAACTCCGCGACAAGAACTTCTTGAGGATCGTGTCCCTCGCCCCGGAGGTGCTTTGAGTTGAAGCTCAGAGCTAATGACAACGTCCTGGTGATCAAGGGACGCGACCGCGGGAAGCAAGCGCGGATACAGCAGACTTTTCCCAAGGGGAATAAGGTCCTGGTCGAGGGCGTGAACGTGGTCCTGCGTCACACCAAGCCGTCCCCAAACGTCAGGCAGGCAGGGATAATCCAAAAGGAACTCCCCATAAGTGCGGCTAACGTCATGCTGGTGTGCACTCACTGCGGCCGGCCTACTCGAGTGGGATTCCAGACCCTGGCAGACGGCACGAAAGCCAGGATATGCAGCAATGCCACTTGCAAGGAAGTGATCGAGTGACCACCGAACGGGACAAGGTGGAAGACCAGGGCTCCGGGCAGGCGGCGTCGGACGGCGCCACCGGCCGGCGCTCAATGCCGCGCACGAACGCCCGGACCGGAGCCAAGGCCACGTCAGGCACCGGGCGAAAGCGCACCTCCGCCGCCGGTGCAGCCCGGAGGAAGCCTGCCAAGTCCCCCTCGTCTCGTAGCGGGGCGGCAAAGGGCAAAGCAAAGGCTCAGAAAGGCCCCGAAACGGCGGTGGAGACGGCGAGAGTGGAACCAAGGCCGCTCCCTCGGGTGCAGGTGGGATTTCGCCAGGTGATCGCCCCAGCGATGATGAAGGAGTTCAGCTATACCAGCCCAATGCAGGTGCCTCGGCTGAGCAAAATCGTCCTCAACATTGGGCTCGGCGAGGCGCTTGATAATCCGAAAGCGATTGAGAGCGCGACCCGGGACCTGTCTCTTATATCAGGACAGCGCCCCGTGACTACTCGAGCTCGCAAGTCAATTGCTGCATTCAAAGTTCGGGAGGGAATGGCATTGGGGCTTGCCGTCTCCCTTAGGGGCCGCAGAATGTTCGAGTTCTTTGACAGGCTTGTCAGCTCAGCCCTTCCGAGGATCAGGGACTTCCGCGGAGTTTCACGAGAGGCGTTCGATGGCAGGGGAAACTACTCTCTGGGAATTCGGGAGCAGGTCAATTTTCCCGAAATCGAATACAACGCCATCGATCGCATAAGAGGCTTGCAGGTAACAATCGTGACAACCGCCCCAACCGACCGTGAAGGTCTCAGACTACTGGAGCTGCTGGGTGTGCCATTTGAGAGGCCCCAAACGACGACACCGGCAGTCTAGGTGTCCGTTTGCGTCCTGCCGCCGCGCCCTCCGGCCTGATCAAAATGCGGAGTAATGTAAATTGGCCAAGGTATCCAAGATAGAGCGATGGAAGAGGCCGCAGAGGTATGCGGTCAGGCAGCACAACCGCTGTCACAGGTGCGGAAGGCCCAGGGCTTACATCAGACACTTTGGACTCTGCCGCATCTGCTTCCGGGAGCTGGCTCTGACAGGAATGCTTCCAGGTGTGCGCAAGGCCAGTTGGTAGTCTGAGCATGCCCGGGCCCTCTGTGGAGGAAGAATGGCAGTGACAGACCCCATAGCGGACATGCTAACACGCATCCGCAACGCGACAGCGGCAAGACACGACACGGTGACGATCCCCTCGTCGACCATGAAGGTCTCTCTGGCGAAGATCCTCAAGGAAGAGGGATTCGTAGAGGACTACGAAGTCGTCGAGGGCGGATCGCCCCAGGGCGCCATCAAGGTGGTTCTCCACTATCGCGAGAAGGGCGAGCCCGCCATATCGGGGCTCAAGCGGGTCAGCAGGCCGGGGCTGCGAGTATACGTGCGCAAGGGCGAGATTCCCAGATACTATGGCGGCCTGGGCGTCGCGATTATCTCAACGTCGAGCGGCGTTATGACGGGCAGGCAGGCCTGGCGCGAAGGAGTTGGCGGAGAGCTATTATGCTACGTGTGGTGAACAGCCGGCTATGTCCAGAGTAGGGTCTCAGCCTATCCCGCTTCCTGCGGGCGTTGATGTCGCCATCGACGGTAGCGAGGTGACCGTCAAAGGTCCAAAGGGCTCCCTTACCCGAAAATTCCACCAGGACATGAAGGTGTCCAGGGAGAACGGGATACTGAAGGTCGAGCGCCCGTCTGACGAGAGGGACCACCGAGCATTGCACGGGTTGACGCGGAGTCTTCTGGCCAACATGGTCGCCGGGGTGACCCAGGGCTTCGAAAAGACTATCGAGCTGGTGGGCGTGGGGTATCGGGTGCAGCAGAGCGGCAAGGGCATAACCTTGAACGTCATGCTAAGCCACACGGTGGACATTCAGCCTCGCTACGATACCACGCTGGAAGTGGAGAGCAACAACCTCATTCACGTAAGGGGGACGGACAAGCAGGCTGTCGGGCAGATGGCTGCAGAGATCCGGACCGTGCGTCCGCCCAACGTCTACACCGGTAAGGGCATCAGATACCGGGGTGAGCAGGTCCGGCTGAAGCCGGGCAAGAGCGCAAGGAGGACGACTCTCTAGCGATGCCAAAGTCACGCGCCAGCAGTGCAATGCGGGTTGCCCGGCACAAGAGGGTCCGCCGTACAGTCAGAGGGCTTCCCGAACGACCCAGGCTCGCGGTGTTCCGGAGCCTCAATCACATCTACGCCCAGGTGATCGACGACAGCCGTGGCGTTACCCTGGCCGCTGCTTCCAGCACCGAGCCAGAGGTCCGAAGCCAGCGAGACGGGAAGCCCAAGAGCCAGGCATCCAAGCTTGTTGGTGAGCTCGTGGCACGGCGCGCAATATCGAATGGAGTAACCGCCGTCGTATTCGACCGCGGCGGATACAAGTATCATGGCCGGGTCAAGGTGGTGGCGGACGCGGCACGTGAAGGAGGTCTGTCCTTTTGAGGATGATGGATCAGCAGCGAAGGCAGAGGGATTCCCGGGATGAAGGTGCCATGACTGAACGCGTGGTCAGGATCTCCCGTGTTTCCAAGGTCGTCAAGGGCGGGCGACACCTGAGCTTTAACGCCGTCGTGGTTGTAGGGGACGGCGAAGGCCACGTGGGGATAGGGATGGGAAAGGCCGATGCGGTGCCGGACGCCGTACGGAAGGGAGCAACAAACGCTCAGAAAAACCTCATCTATGTGCCCCTGAAGGATAACACCATTCCCCACGAGGTCACGACGAAGTACGGCGCCTCCGAGGTCATGATGAAACCGGCGGCGGCGGGTACGGGGGTGATTGCCGGGGGCGCCGTGAGAGCGGTAGTCGAGCTGGTGGGCATAAAGGACATCTTGACCAAGGCAAGGCGAAGCACCAATCCGGTAAACACGGTCAAGGCGGCCTTCAAGGCGCTTACCATGCTAAAGGACCCCGAAGCCGAGATCGCCAAGCGCAGGCACCTTGTAGAAAACCCGCCGCCCAAGCGCCAACAGCGGGGTCCCCAACAGCGGGGTTCCCAGCGGAGGAGATAGCGGAGAATTGGCGGCATGGCCAAGATCATTGTAACCTGGAAGAAGAGCACGATAGGCTTTCCTAGAGACCAGAGGAGGACCATCGCTGGGCTTGGATTGCGGCGGCTTCACCAAACCGTGGAGCACGAAGACACGGCGTCAATCCGGGGGATGGTCCATAAGGTACGTCACCTGGTCGAGGTAGTGAGTACCTCGTCTCCAGATGAGCGTTGAACGGGTCAGGCGCCCGATTCGCCCCCTGCGGTCTCCAACCCGCCCAAGTGGCGAAGCTCGCCGGGGCGCGCCTGAAGGACGAAGGCTGGTATGAAACAACATGAACTGAGAGCGCCCAAAGGCGCGAGGCGACCACGAAAAAGGGTCGGACGGGGCGATGGCAGCGGCCACGGCAGCTTCTCAGGGAGGGGCGTCAAGGGCCAGAACTCTCGCAGCGGCGGTGGGGTGCGCCCTGGTTTCGAGGGAGGCCAGCTTCCCCTCACCAAGGCACTGCCGAGCATGCGGGGATTTACCAACATATTTCGCAAAGAATACAACGTCGTCAATCTCGACCGACTCTCGGGTTTCCCGGCCGAAAGCGAGGTGACGCTGGAGCGAATGGTGGAAGCAGGCATAGTAAAGAACCTCAGGAAGCGGGTGAAAATTCTCGGCCGCGGCGAGTTGGACACCCCTCTGGTCGTTGAGGCCCATAGGTTCTCCGGCTCCGCCCGTCAGAAGATCGAGGCCGCCGGTGGCAGTGTGAAGGAGATCGTCTGGTGAGGCAGGCGCAAGCAGCTGGATCAGAGGTATCCAGGCCTCAGCTCATTCAGTCGATGATCGACGCGATGCGCGTCCCCGATCTGCGGGCGAAGATCCTGTTCACCTTTGCCATGCTGGTAGTGTTCCGGTTCGTGGCCCACGTACCGGTGCCAGGCGTGGACTCCCAGGCGCTGTCCCAGGCGTTCGAGAGTCAGGCTCTTCTGGGGTTCCTCGACCTGTTCAGCGGCGGCGCCCTGTCCGACTTCAGCGTGGCCGCTCTGGGGGTGTACCCCTACATCACGGCATCGATCGTTATGCAGATCCTGGTGCCGGTAATCCCACAGATGAAAGCTCTGTCACAGGAGGGGGAGTACGGCCGACAGCGAATAAATCAGTTTACCCATTGGCTCGCCGTCCCCGTGGCATTCTTCCAGTCCTTTGGCGCCGTTACTCTCCTGGGCCAGTCCGCGGTGCTGAGCGACCGTTTTGGAGGGCCATTCCAGTTCGGCCTCAACCTGCCATCGATGTCAATACTCTTCTCCATGGTAGCGGGGACAATGTTCCTGGTGTGGCTGGGCGAACTGATCACCGAGCGGGGCCTTGGCAACGGAATCTCGTTAATCATATTCGGCGGCATCGTGGCGGGGTTCCCGCAGCTAGTGGGCCGGGGCTTCTTGGAGAGCGACAACGCCAGCGGCCTCATATTGCTCGCCCTGTTCGGCTTCGGCATAATCTACCTCATCGTGCTATTCAACGAGGCCCAGCGCAGGGTGCCGGTGCAGTATGGGCGGAGCGTCTACCGTGGCGGAAGGATGCAACGCCAGAGCGGCGCCACCTTCCTGCCCTTGCGGGTGAACTCGGCGGGGATGATCCCGCTTATCTTTGCCTTCTCGATCATCATCCTGCCGGCCACCGTGGCAAGCTACTTTAGGAGCCCCGCGAACCCCGGACTATTCTCCGATATAGCGCGGTTCTTTTCAAACGCTCTCTCTCCCAGTAACACGATAGGCGGCAATTTCCCGGAAGATTTTCCGTGGTACTGGATAGCGGTGTTCATTCTGGTGGTCGTCTTCACCTTCTTCTATACACTGATCATTTTTCAGCAGCAGAATCTGGCGGAAAACCTGCAGCGAAATGGCGGTTTCATCCCGGGCATCCGCCCGGGGCGCCCGACGCAGGAGTACCTTAACCGGGTCATTGTTCGGATTACATGGGGAGGCGCGATTTTCCTTGGGGTAATCGCCGTGTTGCCCTTCTTCGTAACCCTGGCGACCGACGTGAGGGCTCTAACCCTGAGCACCGTCAGTCTGCTGATCATGGTGGGGGTCGCGCTGGATACCATGCGACAGCTTGAGGCGCAGCTACTGATGCGCAACTACGAGGGATTTCTTCGGTAGCCAGTGTGGCAACGGCCACCGGCGAGTTCCTATCGGGGAGGAAAGTCCGATAAGCACAAAGGTTATTATGCTAGGTCCCCCAGGGGCTGGAAAGGGAACCCAAGCAGTTGAAATCAGCCAGAGCCTGGGGATCCCGAAAGTGTCATCCGGGGAGCTATTCCGAGACCATCAAAAACGTGACACGGAGTTGGGACGCCTCGCTCAGACCTATATGGCGCGAGGAGCTTTGGTACCCGACGATGTGACGATTAAGATGGTCATGGATTGGGTCAGCGGTATTCAGGGCACCGGTGGATTCCTCCTGGATGGCTTCCCCCGTACGCTCCCCCAGGCGGAGGCACTCGAAAAGGCATTGGCCGCCACAGGCGGTATCGACACGGCGCTTTACCTCAAGGTGCCGAAGAAAGAGCTGGTGCGCAGGCTAAGTGGCAGAGTGCTCTGCCGAGTCTGCCAGGCGCCGTTTCACACCGAGTATGCCCCACCCAAGCAATCGGGCAGGTGCGATAACTGTGGTGGAGAGCTGTACACCCGCGACGACGATAAGCCAGAGGCGGTGAGAAAGAGGATACAGGTCTATCTTGACGAGACCTCGCCGCTAGTCGAATACTACCGCAAAGCAGGCACGCTGAAGGAGATAGATGGGCAGAACTCCATCGAGCAGGTGCGCGCCGAGCTCCTATCTGCGCTAAAGTGTTGATTCAGCTTATGCTATCATGGGTTGACGACAATTAAAGTGGAGAATGACATTAGGCGTCTCACCACACTGGGCACAGGCAGCCACTCTGGAATCACCATCAAGTCCGATAAGGAATTGGGGTGTATGCGCGAGGCCGGGAGGGTGGTGGCCCTCACAAAGGCCAAGCTGTCTGAGGCCATCAGGCCTGGTATTACCACCGCGGCATTGGACCGGGTAGCGGAGCAAGAGATAAGGAGGTTGGGAGCCAAGCCTTCTTTTAAGGGCTACCTGGGATTTCCGGCCACGATCTGTGTATCGCTTAACGAGCAGATAGTCCACGGCATCCCATCACGCCGGACGGTCAAAGAGGGCGACGTCGTGAGCGTGGACGTGGGGGCTATCGTAGGCGGGTTTCACAGCGACAGCGCCTTCACGGTCGGGGTAGGCGAGATATCCGAAGAGGCGCGGCGTCTTATCGACGCGACCAGGGAGTCGCTCCGGCTGGGCATCGAGCAGGCAAAGGCAGGGGCCCGCGTGGGAGATATATCGGAAGCCGTGCAGAAATATGGAGAACGACTAGGCTACGGTGTGGTGCGACAGTATGTGGGGCACGGGATCGGGCGCGCGCTGCACGAAGACCCGCAGGTCCCCAACTACGGTGCCAAGGACACAGGGCCTCTGCTGCGCGAGGGCATGGCCCTGGCAATAGAGCCCATGTTCAATCTCGGCGGATGGGAGACGTCTCAGTTGGACGACGGCTGGACGGTGGTAGCTGCCGATGGCACCCTGTCCGCCCATTTCGAGGACACTATCGCGATCACGGCAAGTGGCACCGAGGTCCTCACCGCAATTTGAACGACCGGTAAGGAAGCTGGATGGCAAAAAAGGAAGCGATAGAGGTTGAGGGGAAGGTGACCGAGTCGCTGCGGAACGCGACCTTCAGGGTGGAGTTGGCGAACGGTCACAAGGTGCTGGCGTATATAGGCGGCAAGCTCCGGCTCAACTACATTCGGGTGCTACCAGGGGACAGAGTGCTGGTACAGCTTTCGCCGTACGATCTCAGCCGTGGCCGGATCACCTACCGGTTCAGATAGCCGCACAGGCGCCGCACAGAAAGGCGCCAACGAGTATGGCGCGAATAAGGGTGGAAGAGCAATGAAGGTGTCCGCGTCGGTGAAGCCACGATGCGCCAAGTGCCGGGTGATAAGGCGCCATGGGCGCGTTCTGGTAATTTGCGAGAATCTCAGGCATAAACAGAGACAGGGCTAGGTTGCTGCTGCGCTTCTGAGCTGGAGGAAAGAATGGCGATCGTTTCTGGCGTGAACATCCCCGACAACAAACGTGTAGAGGTCTCCCTTCGCGATATATACGGCATAGGTCCGTTCCAGGCCAAAGACGTAGCGCGCAAAGCCGGTGTAGAGGAGAACCCGCACGTCAAAGACCTGAGCGAAGCGGAGCTAAGCCGCATCAGGGACGTCATCGACCGCGAGAAAAAGGTCGAGGGCGATCTGCGGCGAGAGCTGAACATGAATATCAGGCGCCTGATCGACATCGGCAGCTATCGCGGCTTGCGCCACCGGCGCGGGCTGCCGGTCCGGGGGCAACGGACCCGCACCAACGCGCGAGCCAAGCGGGGCCGGAAGATTCCGGTGGCCGGGCGCCGCCATACCGTGACGAAAAAGTAAGAAACCCGCTATCGAGATCCAGGGGAGGCGAGGGAGATGCCGCGAAAGCCACGAACCAGGCGACGGGAACGAAAATCCGTCCCAGTTGGACGTGCCTACATTCAGTCCACATTTAACAATACGCTGATTACTCTGACCGACCCCCAGGGAAACGTAATCGCGTGGGGCAGCGCGGGCACGATGGGTTTTAAGGGGTCCCGCAAGTCTACCGCCTTCGCCGCTCAGAGGGCCGGCGAAAACGCCGCCCGAAAGGGAATGGACCATGGGCTACGTCAGGTGGAGGTGTTCGTCAGGGGCCCAGGTCCCGGGAGAGAGGCCGCCATACGGGCGTTGCAGGCCTCAGGCCTGTTCGTCACCAGCATACGTGACGTGACTCCCGCTCCGCACAACGGCTGCCGTCCGCCGAAGCGCAGGCGTGTGTAGCCGCCGTTTCAGTTGAGGGGTTTTGAATTGGACAGCCATTCGTCGACGCTACCTCCACGCAACCTCGCAGCGCTGCTGGACGAGACATTCTTCATATTCGGAAGGCATTTCAGGGGGTTCATTGGGCTGGTCGCGGTCGTCCAGTTGCCCGTCAGCGTGTCGACTCTGGTCATACTCGAGCATGTAGGAGGGGGTTCTTTTGTCTGGAACGCGCTGACATTAATAGCGGCTTTTCTCATAGGTGTCTTCGGGAGCCTATTCGCTTATGGTGCGGCGGTTTTCGCGGTCGGACAGCAGTACGTCACGGGGGAGATAGCGATTCGTAGCTGCTATACCAAGGCTTGGTTGCGGGTGAGGTCACTGTGGGTACTGACGCTCGCCGTCGCGGCTGCCTTTGCAATTTTCCTTGTGCCGCTATCGGTCTCCGACCAGACCGTTGTGCTGATGCTTGCCTTCCTGCTTATGGTGGGCTCAATCGCGATTTTCATTTACTGGTCAATGTCGGTCCAAGCCATGATCGTTGAAGGCCGCAAGGACCTTGGCGCACTGAGACGCAGCGCCACGCTGGTGCTGAGGAACTGGTGGAGGGTGTTTGGGATGACGTTGGTACTGGGGCTCGTGGGGTTTGGCCTGGCCGTGCTGGTGAGCATCCCCTTTTTTTTCATCGCCTTAGGTGTGCCAGGGTTCGCCCAGGGGTCGGCGGTAAGCGAGGTGCTATTGCTCCTTGCTGACTCAGCAGTGAGGATAACGGTGCTACCAGTGCTGTTCATAGGCGGGACACTATTGTATTACGACCTGAGGGTCAGGAATGAGGAGTACGACTTCGCCACGTTATCGCGGGAAATGGGGATCGCCGCGGCGTGAACCCTGGGCGAGGCGGCGCACCGCCTTGTACCGTCGCCAGATTGCCCAAACGCTGTGGCAGAATATGTGAGGACATTTGGTTAAGGAAATAGAATGGCACGCTACATAGACCCGGTCTGTCGCCAATGCCGCCGCATAGGGGAGAAGCTATTCCTAAAAGGAGAGCGCTGCTACACGCCCAAGTGCGCGGTCGATCGGCGGAAACGCCCACCCGGGGAGCAGATACCTCGCAGGAGACGGCCCTCGGATTGGGCTATCCAGTTGAAAGAAAAGCAGAAGGCCAGGTTCAGCTACGGAGTCCTCGAACGGCAGTTCCGTCGGTACTTCGAGGCCGCCCGCGGCCAGCCTGGCATCACGGGGGACATCCTCATCCAGCTACTGGAGAGGCGGCTGGACAATGTGGTGTACAGGCTGTCATTTGTGGACTCGCGGCGCCAGGGACGGCAGCTCGTAAATCACGGCCATTTCCTGGTCAACAACAGGCGAGCAGACATACCCTCCTTCCAGGTCAAGCCGGGTGACACCATTACCTGGAAGCGATCGAACGGGTCCGCCTCGGAGTTCATCCAGGTCCTGACGGAAGGACTCCCCAAACGACCCGTGCCGGCCTGGCTCAAGCTGGACGAGGCCAATTTGACGGGCCATGTGGAATCTTTGCCCGACATGTCAGAGATAAATACGGGAATCGACGCGCGACTCATAGTCGAATTCTACTCCAGGTAGCGGGTCCGCCGCCAATGGGAGACTCAATCGGCGTCGATTGACAGGAGCTGTTCACGCCATGGTGAATTTCCAGGAATGTACACCGCAAGAGGAACCGTCGCAACAAGAGGAGCCACAGCCCGAAACGACGATCACTGTCGTCGAAGCGGACGACCGCTATGGCAAGTTCATCGCGGAGCCCTTGAAGCAAGGCTATGGCGTGACCCTTGGGAATCCGCTCCGGCGCATACTGTACAGCTCACTGCCTGGCACGGCGGTCACATGGGTCAAGATAGAGGGCGTGCTGCACGAGTACACCACCATCCCGCACGTCAAGGAAGAGGTCTCTGAGCTGCTATTGAACATCAGAGGCATCAGGCTTCGCTCGTCAGTGGAGCTGCCCGGCAAGCTCCGCCTCGAGGTGGCCGGACAGGGGGAAGTCTGCGCGGGCGACATCATGGCGTCTTCCGACTTCGAGGTCGTCAATCCAGAGTTGCACTTGGCGACGTTGGACTCGGATGAGGCCAGGCTGTCGGTCGAGCTAAATGTAGAGCGGGGCACGGGCTATTCCGAGGCCTCTCAGAGCGACGGGCTTCCCATAGGGGTGCTGCCCGTCGATGCCGTATACACCCCCATGCGAAAAGTCGACTACGGTATAGAGGATATGAGGGTTGGCCAGAGAACGGACTTCGAGCGTCTGGTGCTAGAGATTTGGACCGATGGCTCGATTAGCCCGGTTGACGCGTTGCGCCGGGCCGGCGATCTCCTGGTTGCACAGTTTTTCCTGTTTGCTAACGCCCAGAAAGAG
Source organism: Dehalococcoidia bacterium (assembly GCA_963665215.2). Lineage (GTDB taxonomy): Bacteria > Chloroflexota > Dehalococcoidia > Lucifugimonadales > CAUZJF01. The sequence continues at coordinate 618,306 of CAXXWW010000017.1, read as the reverse complement.
GGTGAGGGGGGCGGCGATCACCCTCCAATCGCCCTGAGAATCTCGTCCGAGCACTACAATATTCAGGTGGAGCGGCTCGATCTCTCGTCTCGCACGCTGAACTGCCTGAAGCGGGCCGCAATCGACAAGGTAGGCCAGATTCTGGAGATGAAGAAGTCTCAGCTACTGCAGATCAGGAACTTCGGCGACAAATCGCTCAAGGAGCTGTATGACCGCCTGCGCGAGGGGGACCTGCTGCCCGCAGAGCTGGACCCTGACATAGAGCAGGTGGAAGATGTAGATCAGGAACCCGCGGAGGAGCAGCAACAGGTAGCGGCGCAGGTGGGGCCCGACGCCACCAACGATGAACTACCGGGAGAAGAGACGTGAGGCACCGCTTATCAGGCCGAAAGCTCTCGCGCCCCACCGGACACCGTATGTCCATGCTTCGGACCGCGGTGACGGCTCTGTTGCAACATGAGCGCGTTCAAACGACCGACGCCAAGGCGAGGGAGATAAGGCGCCTCGCTGAGAAGGTTATCACCCGGGGCAAGAAGGGCACGATTCACGACCGACGCCTTGCCGCAGCCTTCCTTACCGACGAGCGGGTCGTGAAAAAGCTGTTCGACGAGCTTGGCCCGAGATACGAGTCCCGACCGGGCGGCTACACACGGATCGTCAAAGTAGGGCAGCGGAAGGGCGACGCGGCGCCCTTGGCGATCGTCGAGTTGCTGCCCTGAGCCGCGTTTACTTTGAAGCACAACCTGCCTGAGCGTTCACGGCTGGCCGGCCGAGGCCCTCGATAGCCCGAGTGGCGAGGGGGTTCTATCGGAGAGCCTATCGAGGGACTGCCTTGAGATGCGGCTGGCGCTGGTTATCGAATACGAAGGAACGAACTACCATGGGTTTCAGTACCAGACCAACGCGCCCTCGATCCAGGAGGAGATTGAGAAGGCGTTAGCCCGATTGACAGGTGAGAGGTTGCGAATAAAGGCGGCCGGCAGGACGGACGCCGGGGTCCATGCCAAAGCGCAGGTCGTGGCCTTCGACACCAGCGCGAGCCGCCCGCTAACGAGCTTCGTGCAAGGTCTCAACTTCCACCTGCCCGATGATATCGCGGTGAAAGTGGCCTACCGCACGGGCGACGATTTCGACCCCCGGCACATGGCAATTAGCCGCAGGTACAGGTACTCCATCGATGCCGGGCCAACGCCGTCTCCGCTGACGAGGCGTACCGCCTACCATGCCGGCGAGTCCCTAATTATCCGCAGGATGCAACGAGCGGCGGGATGGTTCGTGGGTGTGCATGATTTCGCGCGCTTTGCCGGACCGCTGAGCCCACCGCGCACCAGGACGGTCAGGGAGGTCTACGAGGCAAGGGTTGTCCGAGAAGATGATATCATTAGTTTCGAGGTGGAAGGAAACTCGTTCCTGCCCCGCCAGGTCCGCCGAATGGCGGGCGCCCTGGTCGATTTGGGACGGGGAAGCCTTGCACCAGCCGAACTCAGGTCGATGATAGATGGAGGGGCCGGCGATGCGGTAGCCCGATCCCTGCCGCCGCATGGCCTATGTCTACTGAAGGTGACGTACGCGCATTTCCCCCCGGAGGTTCGCAATTCAGATGGCAGATCTCACTAAGCCGCACCAGACCCGGGCTTCAGACCTAAGTCCCGCCTGGCACGTAATCGATGCCCAGGGGAAGACCCTCGGCAGGTTATCGTCGGAGATCGCGGTGCTGCTACAGGGCAAGCACAAGCCGAGCTTTGTTAATTATTTGAACACGGGTGACTTCGTGGTCGTGGTCAACGCCGAAAAGGTCCACGTGACTGGCAAAAAGCTGGACCAGAAGATCTATTACCGCCACAGCGGGTATCCTGGCGGGCTAAAGCAGCAGACGCTGTCCGAGCTTCTCCAGAAGGCGCCTACCCGTGTCATCAGGAAAGCCGTGAAGGGTATGCTGCCGAAAAACACCTTGGGGAGGCGCATGCTATCCCGCCTGAAGCTATACGCCGGCGACTCACATCCGCACGCGGCTCAGGTGAACGCGCGGCCCAAGGTAGCCAGGGTCGAGGCCCCGCCAGAGGCAGGCCCGCCTGGCCGAGACGGAGGAGGCGCCACAACAGCCGGCCCCAAAGGCAGCCAAGGCGACGGGCACGCGAAAGACACGGCCAAAGGCAGCCAAGGCGACAACCAAGGGCGCGGAGGCCGAGGCGCCTGAGGCCGTGACCGAATCCGAGGCGACCACCCAGGCGGTGGAGACCGAGGCGCCCGAGGCCGTGACCCAACCCCAGGCGGCCCCCGAAGCGGCGGAGGCCAAGGCCCCACCAGAGGCGGCAGCGAAAGCCGCGAAGCCGAAGCGCACATCGAAGGGCGGGCGCAAGACCAGAGGCTCAAGGGCCGCTCCGAAATCCGACGCCAAGGATGAGGGCGAGGCGCCGGCGGCGGTCCCGGAATCGGAGGAGGCGTAGTTGAACCAGGACCATTACTATTACGCAACCGGCAGGCGTAAGACCGCGGTGGCCAGGGTCAGGCTGTACATGCAGCCGGGACCGATCATCGTGAACGGCAAGCCTATCGAGGAGATATTTGGCTGGGAATCCTGGCGCGACATAGTAACCGAGCCATTCAAAACGACGGAGACTCAGGACCAGTTCAGAGTCGTGGCTAAGGTGAGCGGGGGAGGCGTCGTCAGCCAGGCCGGCGCTCTGAAACACGGCATCTCCAGGGCACTGATAGTGGCGGATCCCGCTCTCAGGCCGCCGCTAAAAAAGGCGGGGCTACTCACGCGGGATGCCAGAGAGAAGGAGCGAAAGAAGTACGGCCTCAAGCGAGCCCGAAAGGCGAAGCAGTTTTCCAAGCGCTGACGGTCTGGCTCCGCACTGACAAGCCCCCTCTGTTACAAGAGGGGCTTGTTATTTGGCCGGGAGGAAGAGCGCGGCAGAATCGGACTTTTCGCTTCCAGCCTCACTCATCCGGTCTTACGCTCAGCGTTCTGCTCACGGTGACACCCTGGTCGATGTGTAGATCTCGGTCCCCACAGAGGCGGACGACGAATTCGGACCGTTCACCAACAAGCGAGCCATGCGCCACGCGAAGAGTCTCAGCGTGTTGTGATCGGCGTCTGCGTGGCCTACAATACGACGGCTAGCGCCGGACTCTCGCCGCCGAGGGAAAGAGAGGGTCTCGATGCGTTCTCCCGAACCAAAATCGCGCATGGGGGGGGAAATGAGGACCAACAACGCTGTCACGAGGATGAAGTCGGGAGAAAAGGCGTACGGGTTCACCCTCGCTTTCGCGTCTCCTACGGTAGTTGAGCTGATGGCGGTGGCCGGCTTTGATTTTGTGCAGTTCGACGCCGAGCACGGCCCCTTCACGCCGGAAAGCCTGGAGGACCTGTGCCGCGTTGCCGAGTCGAGCGGTCTGACCCCAATGGCCCGCGTGCCCAACATCGAGTCATCCACGATCCTGAAACTCCTGGACCGTGGCATCATGGGCATCATGGGGCCGCATGTAACCACCAGGGAAAAGGCGCAGCAGCTGGCCGATGCGTGTCGCTACGCCCCTCGCGGCAAGCGCAGCTTTGGGTCCACTCGGGGCGCCTATTTCGGCAGATTTTCTTCCGGTCCCGAGTACATGGAGCACACGAACGACCAGATTCTCGTGATCGCACAGTTGGAGGACGTTGAGGTGCTGGACGACGTTGATGGAATCCTCTCGGTGGAGGAGATTGATCTCTACAGTTCGGGGCCTCAGGACATTGCCCAGTCCATGGGCCTGCCAGGACAACCCAATCATCCGAGAGTCAAGGAGTTCGAGGCTCAGGTGAGGGACGCGGTCCACGCCGCCGGCAAGCGGATGGTCCAGGAGGCCCTGGTCGTCGCTCGCTCGACGGAGCTGATCATAGATGCGGGCGCCTCCTTCTTGCAGGCCGAGAGGGGGAAGCGCTAGCAGAGCACCATCCCGAACCCGCACGCACACTCGATGCGCTACTGCCGGTCCCGGGGGAATTGCATCAGCTGAATGGTGTTGCCGTCGGGATCGGAAAGGGTGCTGACCCAGCCTCCCCAGTACTCCCTTTCCGGTGGCCTCACAAACTGGACCCCCTTGCCCACAAGTGCCCGGTACTCCCGGTGAATATCGTCCACCCCGAGGTTCACCATGACCCGGTAGGGCTCCTTGCTCCTCCCCGTCACCTCTGAGTGCTTCCCGATGCCCAGCCGCATGCCGCCCCATCTGAAGGAGACGAAGTCGGGCCGCACGGAATGGGGCTGGAGGCCCAGAGTGTCTCGGTAGAAGTCCAGCAGTCGGTCCAGGTCCTCAGTCCAGATTATCACGCCCACCACACCCTCAATCATGTTTCGGATTCTGCAGCCATTCCCCACCGGCCGCCTTCCACAATACGCCCTTTTTGTGTTCCAGCTGTCGAACATGGGGAAGATTCGCGAGGACCCGCGCTGTCTCGGCCCGTATCCCGTCAAGGGTCGCCCCCAGCCCCAGCAGGACGCCCGCCGACGTAGCCTCCTCTTCCAGCATGACGCCCGCGAGAAGGTGCTCCGTGCCGATGTAGTCGTGCCCCAGCTGGCGTGCTTCCTCCACCGCCCGCTCGATAACCCTCTTCGCACGCGGGCCAAGCGCCGGCTCGCCCTCCAGCTCTTGCTCCGCTGGTTCCATGCCGGCCACTACCGCCCGCCTTACGTCGCATAGGTCTGCGCCGACCTTGCCAAGGACCTGGCCGAGGGCCTGGGCGGCCACGCCCTCAACCTCCTTCATCAGACCGAGGAGGATGTGCTCTGCGGTGATGGACCCATGGTTCAAAGCGAGGGCCTCTTGCGCCGCCAGACTTAGTGAGCCTCTGGCCCTCCGGGAGAACTTGTCGAAGTGGCTTACGAGGCTCTGTCGACGCCGCATTGTCTGCTCCCGTTCCTCACGCTTCAGGAACTCGACAAGGCTGGCCTCCGAGATAAGCCACTTCCTGCCGAGCCGGAGACCGGGTAGGACCCCCTGGGCGAGGTACCTGTACACCGCGTTCTTATCTATACCCAGCCGCTGAGCTACCCACTCAGGGTCACGGTAGTCCAGCGCGAAGTCTTCTGGCATGAGAGACCCTCCCTACCCGTCTAGCACCTGAGCAGCAGTCTAGAGCCTGATAAGTCTCGTTAAACCTTGTTTTCATTATATAGAGCTTAGATGAGCATGTCTAGCACGCCGAAGCCTTATCAGTGATTCGAGCATATTATCCAAATCCGGCATTTGGCCAAGGGCGAGTATCCACTACGCCGGGTTAATTCGCAGGTGACCACAAATGGCCAAATCACCGGTGAACACCCAGGCAGCGCTTTAAACCCGCCTCTCCTTCAGGGTATAATAGGGAACAGAGGCCGGGGCGGTGGTGGATGAAAGCACACAGTGGGCCTTTAGAAAGGAGGTGCTGCATTGGACAGTAGCCGTAGTAGGAGGTGTTCCAGGTAGGTGTTGTCCTGTAGCACCTCCCGGATAGGGCCCCGCCCAGTGCGGGGCCTTATCTTTTTTACGGCAGAGCCTCCCGCGGATCAAACAAGCGGTTGGACCCGGAATGCGATGGGCCGCGCCGCGCCGGCGGCCACGCAGACAGACTACTGCTCCATGCCCTCCAGTAGGGCCAGGCGCACCAACTCCATGGCGTTGAGGCTCATCCTAGTGCGGTCCGGACGGCCCCTGCCCGCGGTGTTGTAGCTGCGGGTCCTGCCCCCTTCGCCATCGGTTACCGAGAGGAACGTGCGTCCCCGTGCCAGGTTCTCCGCCGTGTCTCCTGGGTCCGGCACCCCGTGGACTGCCAGCCCCAGGTCAGCCTCGGCATAGGACCTAACGGCCCGGGCGAGCTCATCGGTCAGACCCTGGTGCTCCTCCAAGAGGCTGTCCCCTTGGTTGGGTCTACGTGAACGCTCAAGCAAGCGCCGAATCGAACTCGCGCTATTGCCGATAGTCCCCTCGAGGAAGTGCTCGGGACTGGCCTGCTGAAGACGGTCGGCAACCATCCCGCCGGTGAGGTCCTCGTAGACCGCGATTGACACGCCCCTGTCGCGGAGCAGGTTGCCGACAGCATCCTCCATCGCCTCATCACCGACAGCGAACACGTGCCGTCCCAGCAGCCCGCGCACCTCCCGCTCGACGGGCCTGATGAGCTTCATCGCCTCATCCACGCTTCGCGCCTTGGCGGCTATCCGCACGTCGACCTGGCCCGGATGGGCCAGAACGCCGACCGTCGGATTGCTGGAGCCGGCGATGAGATGGCCAATCCGGTCGTCCACGGCGCTCTCGCCGATGTCGGCCACCTTCAACACCCTGTAGGTGATGACCTCGGCCAGCTCGAACCTCCTCCTTACGTATGGCGCCACCTCATTGTCGAAGAGCCACTTCATCTCGAACGGCACCCCAGGGAGGGCGCATATAACGCCTCTGGGGTCTTCAACGATAAATGACGGCGCGGTGCCATTGGGATTTTGGACGGGGATGGCGCCTTTGGGAATGAGTGCCTGCCGCTCGTTGTTGGCAGTCATGATGAACCCGCGGCTGCGGAACCTGCGCTCTATCTGGCTGAGGAGCTCCTGGTCCAGGACGAGCATGCGGCCCGTGACCTCGGCCACGCTCTCGCGGGTCAGGTCGTCCTGGGTTGGGCCCAATCCCCCACTGGTTATGACGAGATCGGACCGCTCCAGCGCACGGTCTATTACATCCCTCATTCGCGCCGGGTTGTCGCCTACGACGGTCTTGAAGAAAAGGTCCACGCCGAGGCCTGTCAAGCGCTGGGCTATCCATGCTGAGTTGGTGTCCACGATCTGCCCCAGCAGCAGCTCAGACCCGATAGCTACTATCTCCGCCTTTGGCATTTACGCGCCCCCAGTCATCGGCGATTAAGACGTTCTAACATGACCTCAGAGAGCACGACAGTAACATGATGGACAGCCGCGTCTCCTTTGGCTCACCCGTACCTATCCCGCAAAATCAGCGCTCCCTGGCACATTGCCCGCAGCTTAAGCCCGAATCCACCGAAGGAGGGCGTCGGGTTAGCGTCCTGAGGCGGCAAGAAGGTGCTCCTGTGCTTCTGGGATAATGGTTTTGTAGCAAAAAAACGGCCCCGGAAAAGGAGCACCCAGTAGATGCTGCCACGCAACCACCCCGACCGGATCCAAATCACCTTCGACGACCGCCGCTTGGTGGCCAATGCCGGGCTGCTCCTTCCGGCCACCCTGGCGCGGCACCTCGGCCTGCCCGAACTCGTCCGGCAGCGCCTCGACCTGGGCGATGCCCCGGGGCGGGCGAACACGAGCGACAAGATGATGACGCTGGTGGCGTCTGCGCTGGCTGGGGGCGACTGCATTGACGACGCCGATGTGTTGCGCACCGGGGGGACGGCCTGCACCCTGGGCGGCACGGTGAAGGCGCCATCCACCCTGGGCACCTTCCTGCGCAGCTTCCGGTGGGGCCACGTCCGTCAACTCGACCGGGTGAGCCGCGAGTTGCTGGCCCGGGCTTGGCAGGCCGGGGCGGGACCCGGCGACGGGCCCCTGACCATTGACCTGGACTCCACCATCTGCGAGACCTACGGACTGGCCAAGGAGGGAGCGCGCCACCACGGCTATACCGGCAAGCGGGGCTACCACCCGCTGCTGGCCATCGCCGCCGGCACCGGAGACGTGCTGATGTCCCGGCTGCGCGAGGGCCGGGCCAACACCGCCCGCGGCGCCGCCCACTTCCTGCGGGAGACGGTGGGACGGGTGCGCTACGCCGGGGCCAACGGACGACTCACGCTACGGGCCGACAGCGGGTTCTACACTCATGGCGTGGTATCCGTCTGCCGCAAGATGGATGTCCGCTTCTCCATCACCATCCGCCAGCACAAAAGCCTGCACAATCTCATCGAGGCGATACCCGAAGATGCCTGGACGCCGATTCCTTACTGGATGGACGGCGCCGCCGATGTGGCCGAGACCACCTGCACCCCCTTCCAGGCCGAGGCGGACGCCGCGCCGGTACGGCTCATCGTCCGGCGGGTGAAGCCGACGCCCGGTTCCCAACTGGCCCTCTTCGCCAAATACAGCTATCATGGCTTCATCACCGACCGGGACGGGGAGTTGCTCGAACTGGAGGCTGACCATCGCCGCCACGCCGAGATCGAGAATGCCATACGCGACCTCAAGTACGGCGTCGGGCTGAACCATCTCCCCTCGGGCCGCTTCGCCGCCAACGGCGCCTGGCTGGCCGTCCAGACGATGGCCCACAACCTGGCCCGCTGGACGGCGCGGATCGGTCTGGGAGAGCGGATAGCCACCACCAAGACCCTCCGGCGGCGGTTCTTCTCCCTGGCCGGACGGCTCACCCGCTCGGCACGCCGGTTGACCCTGCATCTTCCGGATCGCTGGCCTTGGGCTGAGAAGTTCAGCCGCGCCTTGGCCCGGCTGCGAGCCATTCCACTCCCGGCCTGACGGCACCGTCGGCGACCGACCCACCCACCGGACAACCGAAGATCCCCGCAGACTCGTGCCAGCCCGGTCCGAGAGAGTTCCCTGCTGCGTATTCTCTCGCCATCCCGCGCATCGCAGCTCCCGCAGACGGCCATAGGGGCCCCTGTGCGGCGATGAAGACCGTCCGCCGACCTACCTACCCCAAATGGAACCCAGGCTATTTCCCCTGTAGCTCCCTCACCCCCCTTCCGCTTTCCTCACGCCGTCCATCGGTGTCCTTCGGTGGATTCGGGTTAAGGTAGGCCTCGTCCAGGTCCATCGGATTGGCGCTGGAGGGAGCGAATCCGCAGTCGGGGTTCAGCGTGATCCGCTCCTTGGGCAAGTACTCCATCGCCTCTTCCACTCGGGCCACCACCACGTCCGGTGTTTCGACTTGGAGCGCGGTGTGGTCAATCACCCCCAACCCCAGGGTCTTGTCGTTGGGAAAGTCCCGGAGAGCGCCAAGGCCCCCAGCGTCCGGGGTGGCGAACTCCATTGCGAACCGCTCCACATTCATCCTGCCCAGGGCGCCGATGATGAGGTCGTAGGGCCCCTTAGTGGTGTGGCGCCGGGCGAAGTGGGCGTGACACAAGTGGACGCTCAGGCCCACGCCCTCGATCCCCTGGGTGGCGCCGTTGACGCACTTGACGCACAGCTCGATCTCGCGCTCGATGTCCGTGACTCCCTCGCGCTCCCGATAGGCGGGGTCCACCAGCAGTGCCAGCCATGGATCGTCGAGCTGCACGGCGTCCACCCCCAGCCGGGCCAGCTCCCTGATCTCCTGGTTTATGACCGGTATGCATGCTTCCATGAACTCCTCGCGGGTCGCGTAGGCCGACTGCGAGTGCTCCCGGCTCCACATCCTCCGGCCGATGGTATAGGGAGAAGGAATGGCCACGATGATATTGGAGTCGGTGTGGTCTCGCAGGAAAGACGCCTCATCTGTCGCGATGGAGTGGCGAGGAGAAATCCTGGAGACGACGGCGGGGTAGGCAATGGCCGAAACACCCGAGGCGCCACCCGGTATGAGGTCGGGCTGAAAGCCGCCGACGGCCTCGGCGAAGACCTTCACGTAGCTTTCGCGCCGCCACTCCCCGTCGGAAACGAAGTCCAGCCCGGCCCGCTCCTGCATGTGGACCGCCGAGAGGATAGCCCCGTCCAAGAGCCTGTTCGCCTCGCCGCCGGTGATGAGCCCCGCCTTCCTGTCCTCGATCAGGTCGCGAATCCACTGAGGGCGCGGAAGACTACCGACGACCATCGTAGGGAACGGGACGCCGCCCCGCGTGTACGACATAGGTCAGCTCCTCCTGGTTTCCCGCGGCGCCCGGCCTCGCTAGACAGGACCGTCGAGCCTAGAAGGGCTGGACGGTCTCACTCCGCCAGCGCGCGATAGCGGCCTGGGCACGGGGGCTGATGGCGCGCTGCACCTGGACGTTCAGGAGCGCCGGACGGTTTGCGGCGAGTGCCCTCTCTATGGCCGATTGGAGTTGATCTGGGGTCTCTACGTGCTCCCCATAGCCACCCAGCCCCTGCACCACCTGGTCGTAGCGGGTCGGTCGCAGGTCCGTAGCCGCCAGTCTGCCGTATAAGCCCAGCTGAATCTGGCGGTCGATTCCCCATGCAGCGTCGTTGCCAAGTATGGCGACGATGGACAGGTCGTGTCTCACGGCGGTGTCAAACTCCATCGCGTTGAAACCGAAGGCGCCGTCGCCCGTCAGCATGAATACCCGCCTCTCGGGGTGGGCAAGCTTGGCCGCCAGCGCTACCGGGAGAGCAGAACCCAACATCCCCAGCGGCGACAGATACCTCCAGGCCTTCGGCCCGCGGGCGGAAAAGAAGGCCCGTGCGAAGTGACAGAAATCGCCGCCGTCAAAGATCAGGAAGTCATCGTCCCGAAGAAAGGGCTGGAGCGTTTTATGCACGAACATCGCATGCATCGGCACATCAGGGGTCGCTAGACTCTCCAGCCACTCGCTCTGGGCCACCGTCTCGGCCTGAAGCTCCTGAAGCCAGTCCAGCTCGCTCCACGTGTGTCTGGAGGCCTCTTCGGCAAGCTGGTCCACAACCCCATCGATGTCCCCAACGATGCCGACCGAAACGCCGCGGTTGCGCTCTATTTCCACGGACGAGGGATCGACCTGGATGACCTTGGCCTCGGCCGAAATGGTGGGCGGCATGGCGTAGCCAAGGATAATATCTTGCTTTCTGCCAAGAAGCAGGACCACGTCGGCCCGGCCCAGCAGGCGGGCCGCCGGGTTGAGGGCGTTGTCGTAAAAGCCAAAGCAATATTCATGCTCGTCGGAGACGAGGCCTCTCGCATCGCCTTCCGTGAGCAACGGAAGACGGGTCGCCTCGATAAACCGCCGGAGGGCGTCGCCCGACTGTGCATAAGCGGCGGCGCTCCCCGCGATCACCAGAGGCCTGTTGGCCGCGCGAAGGAGCCCGATGGCCTCGCGCACCTGGCTGGACGCTGCCGGCGTCGACGACATGGTGCGACTCTGACCCGAGCCGTAGAAGGTCACCTCATCTTTGGAAACCACCTGCTCCTGGACGTCCACCGGGATCGTGAGGTGTACCGGCCCCCTCCGGCCCTGGTACGCGATCCTCAGCGCGTGGGAGATCATTTGGGGGATGCGCCGGGGGTCCGTCACGAGCCACGCGCCCTTGACGACGGGCCGAGCCATGCTGACCTGATCGAGCTCTTGCATGGCGCCGCGCCCGAGCTCGTGCAGCGGCGCGGACCCGCTGATCGAAAGCAGGGGACTTTCGCCGTGGAGGGCGTCGCTCAGACCGGGGATGGCATTGGCGAAACCAGGGGTGGTGTACGTGGCGACGCCCGGCCCCCCGGTGATCCGTCCCCACGCATCGGCCATGTGGACCGCAGCCTGCTCGTGGCGTGTATCTATAAGCCGAAAGCCCCCCTCGCTCAAGACGTCAAGGAGGGGGAGGACATGGTCTCCAGCAAGGGTGAAGACGTTCCTCACGTTTTCTTGGGCAAGGGCCCTGGCAACCAGGTGACTTCCCGTTACGTGGGTCGGCAACGTAATTGGCATCTCCGATATAGGCGCCCTAATCAGCTTGGGGCCCCATCACTGCCACATTGTAGCCCCAGCGGTGGGGGTGTCAAGTAGAGTGCCGACCACGCGGGAGACCCGGGAGCCTCAAAAGGCTCTCGGCGGTGGGAACGCGCACGGGTCAGCGCGGGGTAGCACTCAGATCGACGTCCCGCGACCCGGATAGGGGAAGGAGTGGTGTCACCCGGCCAGTAGCGTTGCGCCACCCTGGGGAATAGCCGCCACACACACCTGGAGTTAGGGCATCGGGCTCGGCTTCGGCACCGCTAGGGAGCAGACGTCGCTGTAGGGAACGGCGTTCGCGTTGCCGTCGGGAAAGGGGTGGGCGTCGCTATCGAGAAGGGAGTGGGGGTAGCCGTCGGCAGGCGCGTGGGCGTCACCGTCGGGAGCGGAGTCCGCGTCGCCGTTGAGGAGGGGGTGCGCGTCGCCGTTGAGATAGGGGTGTTAGTCGCCGTCGGGAGGGGTGTGCGAGTCCCCGTGGGCGGAGAAGATGTCAAGATGCGACGCATCCCCGTGCTCCGAGAACACGTCCGAGTGGGACGCCTCCCCGTGGGCGGAGTAGATATCGACGTGCGACGAATCGCCATGCTCCGAGAACACATCGGAGTGGGAGGCCTCGCCGTGCTCAGAGAATACATCGGAGTGGGATGCACCACCGTGGGCAGAGATGATGTCCTGGTGAGATGCATCACCGTGCTCCGAGAAGATATCCGAATGAGCGGCGTCTCCGTGCTCTGAGAACACATCGGAGTGGGACTCCTCTCCGTGAGCTGATAGCGCCGCGTCGTGAGACTCCGCCGCGCCGTGGTCTCCATATACGGGTCGCCCAAACTCAGGCCCGGCTAAGGGTACCAGACCGGCGAGTAGGGCCAGCAGGGCGACTTTGGCTAGATTGGTGTAGGCACGTTTGCGCATTTTCTTGATACGAATGCCCCGCGACTTCGGCGTGACCGCAGCGGGAGTATGTCCTTCACCGAGGTATCTTCAAAAAGTGTGTAAACAGTCAGGCGGTGTACCCTCTCTCTGAACAACACGGGCTCGAGGCCCAAGAGAGGAGATAGACCGCCCATGAGGAAGGAAAGCACTGAGAGTAGGTCGGAGTCAAGGCCGGAGTGGGAGCAGTTGGAGGATTGGGTGCGAAGCCAGGTCCAGAGGCTGATCCAGGAGTTGCTGGAGGAGGAGGTGACGGGGTTTCTGGGAAGGGCGAAGTCGGCGCTCAGATCCGACTCGGACTCAGATACCGGCTATCGGAACGGATACGGCAGAGCCCGGAGGCTTACGCTGAGTTCGGGAACGATACAGCTGAGGCGGCCGCGAGTCCGCGATACCGAGGAGCAGTTCGAGAGCCGGCTGCTGCCGCTGTTCGTCAACAGGACCAGGAAGGTTGCTGAGTTGATCCCCGAGCTGTACCTGCACGGTCTATCCGAAGGCGACTTCGATCTGGCTTTGCGGGGGCTGCTGGGAGAGGACGCACCGGTATCGGCGAGCACGGTGGCCCGGTTGAAGGATAAGTGGAACGATGAGCTTGCCCAATGGCGCAGCCGGCCCCTCGATGACCTGGAAGTGGTCTACATGTGGGTGGATGGAGTCTACGTCAAGGCTGGTCTTGAGAAGGAGAAGGCGGCGGTACTGGTGGTAATGGCGGCCCTGAGCGACGGGAGCAAGGTGGTGGTGAGCGCTGTTCCCGGATACAGGGAGTCCACAGAGAACTGGTCCGAGGTGCTCAGGGACATCAAGCGCCGGGGCTTGAGCTGCCCGAGGCTGGTGGTTGGAGACGGACACCTGGGCATCTGGGGAGCTCTGCGCAACGTCTATCCGCAGGCGGCAGAGCAACGCTGCTGGAACCACAAGATCGTAAACGTGCTCGCCAAGCTTCCAAAGCGACAACAGGACCAGGCCAAGCTCATGCTGCGTACTATCCCCTACGCGCCGACTCGGACAGAGGCTGAGCGGCTCAGGACGGTGTTCACCAGGTGGTGCGGCGACCATTCCTACGAGGCGGCCTCAGAGGCCTTGGAGCGGGACTGGGACCGCATGGTCACCTTCTATGACTTCCCAAAGGAGCACTGGGGGCACCTTCGCACGACGAACCCGGTAGAATCACCCTTCGCGGCCCTCAGGCTTCGGACCGATGCCGCCAAGCGCTACAAGAGGGTCGATCGGGCGATAGCGGTGATCTGGAAAATGTTGATGGTCGCCGAACAGCGCTTCAGGCGTCTGAAGGCCCCTGAGTTGATCGAAGACGTCTATCTCGGTGCACAGTATGCGGATGGAATCGCCATTGAATCAACGGCTGAGAAGGTCGCCGCCTGATGTCGTTTACACACCTATTGACGTAACCTCCCTTCACCCGACCGAATGCTCAAATATCACGGGCACTGATGTGATAGTAGCGAGCCTCACCGCAGCACCCAATCGCCCAAAAGGGTGATTATAGGGTGTACGAAAGGGCATCCGACACAGTCGAGCAGCACGTATTGTGACGTTGAGGTTGTAGCGGCTGGTCGACTACAATACAAATAGTAGCAAGTGTGGCGAGCGGAGGCGTGGGTGCGGGCCCGCAGGTATCGAAGCGGTGTACGCGGGCAAATCGACGGTTGCAGCCTCCCCCGTGTAAACCACGGGCTGGGCCGTTGGAAGCCGGGGATCAGCCCATCGGGCGGGCCGCAACCGGGAATCTCCTGAAGAGACAATGGCAACACTACTGGAAATCAGGGACCTGAAGACCCACTTTAGGACTCAGGATGGGGTGGTCAAGGCCGTTGATGGAATAAGCTACGACCTGGAGGAAGGCGAGATTCTGGGAATCGTGGGCGAGAGCGGCTGCGGCAAGAGTGTTAGCGCCCTCTCCATAATGCGTTTGGTCGCCGACCCGCCGGGCAAGATTGTCGGCGGGGAGGTTATATTCGACGGCCGGGACCTTCTGAAAGTCAGCGACTCCGAGATGCGCAAGATCAGAGGGAACCGAATCGCCATGATCTTCCAGGAGCCGATGACGTCCCTCAACCCCGTGCTGACCATTGGGCGACAGTTGACGGAGACTCTGGAACTCCACCTGAATATGAGCTCGTCAGGAGCCTGGCAACGCGCCGGCGAGCTGCTCACGATGGTGGGAATCGGTGACCCGAAGAGAACCCTGAAAGAGTATCCTCACAAGCTCAGTGGAGGGATGAGCCAGCGGGTGATGGTGGCCATGGCCATGGGCTGCAATCCGCGGCTTATCATCGCCGACGAGCCCACGACGGCCCTAGACGTGACGATCCAGGCACAGATCCTCGAGCTGATGCGGTCCATCGTCACTGAGCTGGGCACGGCTCTGATCATCATCACCCACAACCTTGGAGTAGTGGCCCGTTACGCGACGCGTGTGCTGGTCATGTACGGTGGGAAGATCATCGAAACGGGCAACTCGCAGGACATATATCACGACCCCAGACACCCCTACACCATTGGCCTGTTGAGATCGGTCCCGCGGCTGGACGATCCCGCGGCGACCAGGCTGACGCCAATAGAGGGGTTGCCATCTGACCTCATAGACTTGCCAGTCGGGTGTAGCTTCGCGCCGCGATGTAGCTTCGCGATAGACAGGTGCACCCGCGAGACCCCACCGTTGATGCGTGTCTCCGGAGGGCACCATTCCGCCTGCTGGAGATGGGCAGAGTTGCCGGAAATCCGTAACCCGGCAAGCTAGGTCCCTGGGGCCCGAGTGGCGTAATAACCAATCCCGACGACTCGGGGAAAAGCATACTAGCTGATGGGCGTGCTCAAGCGCGCGCCAGTGCCTGGGAGTGCGCGGGAGATGGCCATCGGCGTCAACGTGTCGTAGTCGAGGAGGAGATTATTGTCCGAGCCTCAATCCGCCGACAACATCCTTCTTTCGGTGAAAGACCTCAGGATGTACTTCCCCGTTACCTCCGGGGTCCTTTTTCGGCGAAAAGTGGCCGAGGTCAAGGCAGTCGACGACGTCAGCTTTTTTATCAGGAGAGGGGAGACCCTGGGGCTGGTGGGCGAGAGCGGGAGCGGCAAGACCACCATCGGCCGATGTATCTTGCAGCTTCACAAGCCCACCTCCGGGGACGTCATCTTCGAAGGCCAGAGACTAAATGACCTGAGCACCAAGGACATGAGGCCGGTGCGCCGTAGGATGCAGGTCGTCTTTCAGGACCCCTACGGCTCCTTGAATCCCAGGATGACTTGCGGCGATATCATAGGCGAACCTCTCATCGTCCACAAACTCACCACGAGCAAGGGTGAGTACCGGGACCGGGTCGCAGAGCTGCTTACGGTCGTGGGTCTGAACCCCTACATGGCGGACCGGTATCCGCATGAATTCAGCGGTGGCCAGAGGCAGCGAATCGGCATAGCTCGAGCGCTGGCCGTCGACCCGGTATTCATCGTATTCGATGAACCCGTATCCGCACTCGACGTATCCATCCAGGCCCAGATAATCAACCTGCTGGGGCAACTCCAGGATCAGTTTGGTCTGACGTACCTCTTCATCGCCCATGACCTGTCGGTGGTGCGGCACATTAGCGACCGAGTGGCGGTACTGTATCTGGGCCATGTCGTGGAGATCGCCGATCGCACCGAGCTATACGAAAACCCGCTGCATCCCTATACCAAGGCCCTTCTGTCCGCCGTACCGATCCCGGACCCAGCGATCGAAGCCACGCGCGAGCGCATAATACTCGCCGGAGAAGTTCCAAGTCCCATGAATCCCCCTGTGGGCTGCGTATTTCATACCCGCTGCCCGATCGCCATCGACGAGTGCAAGCTGGAAGTTCCGGAGCTGAGAGAGATGAGCGAGGGGCATGGGGTGGCCTGCATCAGGGCCGAGGGATACTGGAGCTCGAGAGGGTTTCGGTCTTCCTAGGCTGGCCCTCAGGCTTTATCCCGAATCCACCGAAGGAGGGCGTCGGGTTAGCGTCCTGAGGCGGCAAGAAGGTGTTCCTGTGCTTCTGGGATAATGGTTTTGTAGCAAAAAAACGGCCCCGGAAAAGGAGCACCCAGTAGATGCTGCCACGCAACCACCCCGACCGGATCCAAATCACCTTCGACGACCGCCGCTTGGTGGCCAATGCCGGGCTGCTCCTTCCGGCCACCCTGGCGCGGCACCTCGGCCTGCCCGAACTCGTCCGGCAGCGCCTCGACCTGGGCGATGCCCCGGGGCGGGCGAACACGAGCGACAAGATGATGACGCTGGTGGCGTCTGCGCTGGCTGGGGGCGACTGCATTGACGACGCCGATGTGTTGCGCACCGGGGGGACGGCCTGCACCCTGGGCGGCACTCTCAAGGCGCCATCCACCCTGGGCACCTTCCTGCGCAGCTTCCGGTGGGGCCACGTCCGTCAACTCGACCGGGTGAGCCGCGAGTTGCTGGCCCGGGCTTGGCAGGCCGGGGCGGGACCCGGCGACGGGCCCCTGACCATTGACCTGGACTCCACCATCTGCGAGACCTACGGACTGGCCAAGGAGGGAGCGCGCCACCACGGCTATACCGGCAAGCGGGGCTACCACCCGCTGCTGGCCATCGCCGCCGGCACCGGAGACGTGCTGATGTCCCGGCTGCGCGAGGGCCGGGCCAACACCGCCCGCGGCGCCGCCCACTTCCTGCGGGAGACGGTGGGACGGGTGCGCTACGCCGGGGCCAACGGACGACTCACGCTACGGGCCGACAGCGGGTTCTACACTCATGGCGTGGTATCCGTCTGCCGCAAGATGGATGTCCGCTTCTCCATCACCATCCGCCAGCACAAAAGCCTGCACAATCTCATCGAGGCGATACCCGAAGATGCCTGGACGCCGATTCCTTACTGGATGGACGGCGCCGCCGATGTGGCCGAGACCACCTGCACCCCCTTCCAGGCCGAGGCGGACGCCGCGCCGGTACGGCTCATCGTCCGGCGGGTGAAGCCGACGCCCGGTTCCCAACTGGCCCTCTTCGCCAAATACAGCTATCATGGCTTCATCACCGACCGGGACGGGGAGTTGCTCGAACTGGAGGCTGACCATCGCCGCCACGCCGAGATCGAGAATGCCATACGCGACCTCAAGTACGGCGTCGGGCTGAACCATCTCCCCTCGGGCCGCTTCGCCGCCAACGGCGCCTGGCTGGCCGTCCAGACGATGGCCCACAACCTGGCCCGCTGGACGGCGCGGATCGGTCTGGGAGAGCGGATAGCCACCACCAAGACCCTCCGGCGGCGGTTCTTCTCCCTGGCCGGACGGCTCACCCGCTCGGCACGCCGGTTGACCCTGCATCTTCCGGATCGCTGGCCTTGGGCTGAGAAGTTCAGCCGCGCCTTGGCCCGGCTGCGAGCCATTCCACTCCCGGCCTGACGGCACCGTCGGCGACCGACCCACCCACCGGACAACCGAAGATCCCCGCAGACTCGTGCCAGCCCGGTCCGAGAGAGTTCCCTGCTGCGTATTCTCTCGCCATCCCGCGCATCGCAGCTCCCGCAGACGGCCATAGGGGCCCCTGTGCGGCGATGAAGACCGTCCGCCGACCTCCCTACCCCAAATGGAACCCAGGCTATTTCCCCTGTAGCTCCCTCACCCCCCTTCCGCTTTCCTCACGCCGTCCATCGGTGTCCTTCGGTGGATTCGGGTTTAGAGGCCAGGGGCGGCCAACGCTCTATCCCGGACAGGCGACGACGCTCTCGCGATCGAGCCAGATTCTGCTCGTCTTCACTAACCGCTCATGAGTAAGCGTGGTGGGAGCAGTCCGAAGCGGTAGGCGCAGTGTGGAATGCGCTGGTGCGCGCGATATCCACGTCTAGGGAAGGAGTAAGGGCCGACGCTAACCAGATCGAAGCGAGCCGGCGATTTTGGATAGTCGGCTTCTCACTCCCTCTCTCCGAAGTTTCACTCTGTCCCATCCGCTGAGTGGGGGCTTCCCCGTCCCAATCCGCTGCTGAGAGTGGCGGCCATCCAGAAAGGGCTTACCAAGGTGGGCTTGCACCTGCTCCCGAACATCAGCAGGTATTTCTTGCCTACGCCATCCGCAGTTGATGCACGCGGCGCCGTCCTCGGTGGATGGCCCGTGCTCCAATACGGCCCCCTTACATCTAGGACAGCCTTGAAGATTGATCATGACACCTGTCGCTCTTTCTGGCGCCCCGGCCCGTCGATAAAACGTACACCCGTTTCCCCCACGAGATGCCAGCCTCCCAACACCCGCACGCCCGGCGGTCCAATAGTTGCGGCGGCCTCAAGACTTTTTGATTGGAGGTATCCGCCTTGCGCTGGGAGGTATCTTCAAAAAGTGTGTAAACAGTCAGGCGGTGTACCCTCTCTCTGAACAACACGGGCTCGAGGCCCAAGAGAGGAGATAGACCGCCCATGAGGAAGGAAAGCACTGAGAGTAGGTCGGAGTCAAGGCCGGAGTGGGAGCAGTTGGAGGATTGGGTGCGAAGCCAGGTCCAGAGGCTGATCCAGGAGTTGCTGGAGGAGGAGGTGACGGGGTTTCTGGGAAGGGCGAAGTCGGCGCTCAGATCCGACTCGGACTCAGATACCGGCTATCGGAACGGATACGGCAGAGCCCGGAGGCTTACGCTGAGTTCGGGAACGATACAGCTGAGGCGGCCGCGAGTCCGCGATACCGAGGAGCAGTTCGAGAGCCGGCTGCTGCCGCTGTTCGTCAACAGGACCAGGAAGGTTGCTGAGTTGATCCCCGAGCTGTACCTGCACGGTCTATCCGAAGGCGACTTCGATCTGGCTTTGCGGGGGCTGCTGGGAGAGGACGCACCGGTATCGGCGAGCACGGTGGCCCGGTTGAAGGATAAGTGGAACGATGAGCTTGCCCAATGGCGCAGCCGGCCCCTCGATGACCTGGAAGTGGTCTACATGTGGGTGGATGGAGTCTACGTCAAGGCTGGTCTTGAGAAGGAGAAGGCGGCGGTACTGGTGGTGATGGCGGCCCTGAGCGACGGGAGCAAGGTGGTGGTGAGCGCTGTTCCCGGATACAGGGAGTCCACAGAGAACTGGTCCGAGGTGCTCAGGGACATCAAGCGCCGGGGCTTGAGCTGCCCGAGGCTGGTGGTTGGAGACGGACACCTGGGCATCTGGGGAGCTCTGCGCAACGTCTATCCGCAGGCGGCAGAGCAACGCTGCTGGAACCACAAGATCGTAAACGTGCTCGCCAAGCTTCCAAAGCGACAACAGGACCAGGCCAAGCTCATGCTGCGTACTATCCCCTACGCGCCGACTCGGACAGAGGCTGAGCGGCTCAGGACGGTGTTCACCAGGTGGTGCGGCGACCATTCCTACGAGGCGGCCTCAGAGGCCTTGGAGCGGGACTGGGACCGCATGGTCACCTTCTATGACTTCCCAAAGGAGCACTGGGGGCACCTTCGCACGACGAACCCGGTAGAATCACCCTTCGCGGCCCTCAGGCTTCGGACCGATGCCGCCAAGCGCTACAAGAGGGTCGATCGGGCGATAGCGGTGATCTGGAAAATGTTGATGGTCGCCGAACAGCGCTTCAGGCGTCTGAAGGCCCCTGAGTTGATCGAAGACGTCTATCTCGGTGCACAGTATGCGGATGGAATCGCCATTGAATCAACGGCTGAGAAGGTCGCCGCCTGATGTCGTTTACACACCTATTGACGTAACCTCGTTCGAGCATGGTCGAACCATTCCTTTATCGACTGGTCATCGACAAAGCCGCTTGAGCGGATGGGCATCAGAGCACAGTTTGGCGCGATCCCTACCACGCCCCCTCCATTCTCGTCAGCCACCGCTACGCCAGCACATGCAGTCCCATGATTGTCGTCATCGGATGCAGGAGACGGGTCGACATCGTGCTCAGCAAAGTCGGCGGGAGAGACTATCTTGCCTTCTGAGGAAAACTCAGGGTGGTCCGTCTGTACTCCATCATCAATTACCGCCACTACTATGGACCGACTCCCTCGGCCGCCAAGCAGTTCCCAGGCATCGGGCGCTGAAACGTCGGCCCCAGCCGTCAGCCCGATTCCGCCGGGGTTTTCCAGGTGCCATTGTTTCGGGAACAAGGTATCCGAAGGACGATACCCATTGAGCTTGGCTTTAACCGAAAAATCCGGCTCCGCCACCTTCACCTGACTGCTCTCGGCGAGCTCGTTGGCAATCTTAATGGGGTTCTTCTTCGAAGCCGCAGTCAGACGTACCACGTAAGCGTTGGGGTTAGCCTCCTCAGCGGGCATCAACTCTAGCTTGTGCTCTTCGAGCAGGACGGTGACCGCTTCCTGATCGGGACCGGTCACAAACTCCACGTAGATCCGGTCCGTGGGAATCATCAGCCCAGCGGGATCCCCCGGAATGTGATAAACGTGAGCACACCAGGAAGTGTCGCGGCTTCTGTCGCGGGCTGCGTCCATTGCGCCGTCAACTTTATCCTCGCCCGCATCAACGTGATAGACTTCGATGTCTCGTTTCGATTCAGCTTGAGGTTACGTCAATAGGTGTGTAAACGACATCAGGCGGCGACCTTCTCAGCCGTTGATTCAATGGCGATTCCATCCGCATACTGTGCACCGAGATAGACGTCTTCGATCAACTCAGGGGCCTTCAGACGCCTGAAGCGCTGTTCGGCGACCATCAACATTTTCCAGATCACCGCTATCGCCCGATCGACCCTCTTGTAGCGCTTGGCGGCATCGGTCCGAAGCCTGAGGGCCGCGAAGGGTGATTCTACCGGGTTCGTCGTGCGAAGGTGCCCCCAGTGCTCCTTTGGGAAGTCATAGAAGGTGACCATGCGGTTCCCAGTCCCGCTCCAAGGCCTCTGAGGCCGCCTCGTAGGAATGGTCGCCGCACCACCTGGTGAACACCGTCCTGAGCCGCTCAGCCTCTGTCCGAGTCGGCGCGTAGGGGATAGTACGCAGCATGAGCTTGGCCTGGTCCTGTTGTCGCTTTGGAAGCTTGGCGAGCACGTTTACGATCTTGTGGTTCCAGCAGCGTTGCTCTGCCGCCTGCGGATAGACGTTGCGCAGAGCTCCCCAGATGCCCAGGTGTCCGTCTCCAACCACCAGCCTCGGGCAGCTCAAGCCCCGGCGCTTGATGTCCCTGAGCACCTCGGACCAGTTCTCTGTGGACTCCCTGTATCCGGGAACAGCGCTCACCACCACCTTGCTCCCGTCGCTCAGGGCCGCCATCACCACCAGTACCGCCGCCTTCTCCTTCTCAAGACCAGCCTTGACGTAGACTCCATCCACCCACATGTAGACCACTTCCAGGTCATCGAGGGGCCGGCTGCGCCATTGGGCAAGCTCATCGTTCCACTTATCCTTCAACCGGGCCACCGTGCTCGCCGATACCGGTGCGTCCTCTCCCAGCAGCCCCCGCAAAGCCAGATCGAAGTCGCCTTCGGATAGACCGTGCAGGTACAGCTCGGGGATCAACTCAGCAACCTTCCTGGTCCTGTTGACGAACAGCGGCAGCAGCCGGCTCTCGAACTGCTCCTCGGTATCGCGGACTCGCGGCCGCCTCAGCTGTATCGTTCCCGAACTCAGCGTAAGCCTCCGGGCTCTGCCGTATCCGTTCCGATAGCCGGTATCTGAGTCCGAGTCGGATCTGAGCGCCGACTTCGCCCTTCCCAGAAACGCCGTCACCTCCTCCTCCAGCAACTCCTGGATCAGCCTCTGGACCTGGCTTCGCACCCAATCCTCCAACTGCTCCCACTCCGGCCTTGACTCCGACCTACTCTCAGTGCTTTCCTTCCTCATGGGCGGTCTATCTCCTCTCTTGGGCCTCGAGCCCGTGTTGTTCAGAGAGAGGGTACACCGCCTGACTGTTTACACACTTTTTGAAGATACCTCTTCAGCTTCCTGGAATATGACGCCTGGAAATGCACCAGGCTGCTCCATGGTCGCCGTCAAGACGCCACGCTGAGAGTGTGGCATTTTCTTGACTGCGAATAGGTGATTCGACTTCTGGAGCGCTAACCGCACATTACCTCGCTGGATGGTTAGGCCAGCCTCCTTGGAGTCATCAGCTTTGGGAGACATCGCTACAATGACCTCCGATCACGAAACGCGCTCTGCAAGCGCAGGGTCAATTTACCTCTGAGGCTTGTCGGCGATCCCGTCTCTAGTGGCTCTCCCGGTTCACCCGACCCAAGGGGGAGATCCGGGCTCCATACCATCTGGAAGTGTAGCCGCTCCCTCTCGCATAGACATCAGTATGAAAAGCGAAACCCTTATGCGTGATTTCCTAGAGTGCTTACGGGTGCGACAGCGATGAGGACCTACCGGGATCGAGCCAATCTACCGTAGCTGGTCCACCAAGGGGTCAGATGCGAGTGCCGTTCCATGTGGTAGGCCCCAAGCGCTCAGTCCGACTGCGGCTGTCATCAATGCTCCTTCAGCGCGGAGCGATCGGCCTGCGCGACGCCGTCGACCCCTACTCCATCCGGCAATAGCTCCCCCATCTCCACCAAATCCTCTTCGCCGCATAACAAAGCCGATCGCGAAATTGTGGCCTAATCCGCGTCCGCCTACCCAACAATTCAGCCTTAGGCATTGGTTAGGCCATCCAGCCCAATGGCACCGCGTTCTCCCGTCCTGAGAGCCATAGACGGGGGGTTCGGCGTATCCCATCTCCACGTCCATTGTACCGACCCTATGCTCTCTTTTGAAGTCTTTCGGACGCATTGACGCACCTCGGAGGCCACTGCTACACTCGGTTCCAATCTGTGAGGGAGTCCCTGGTCCCTTATGCTTCGCCCGAGACTGCGGGCGAGATAACCTACCGGATGCCCTAATCTGGCTATCCTCCGGTACAGAGCTTGCCTAGGCTGACCCCCAAGCGCCTGTTAGTATTAGCGCCACCCAGGCTATAGACAGCAGCTATGGCGAGATGATCCGTGCCCCCGTGGCCGCCCGGGCACGCCAGTTGCTGAAAGAGGCACGAGAGGAGTTCGAGTCACCTCCTCTGAGGCTTACCGAAACGAGGACGTCGAAAGAGAAATGACCCAGCGCTCGCAGGAACAGACTTCTAGGCCGAACGTCATCTGGATTCAGTCGGACCAGCACACTGCGGCGGTAACTGGCTGCTACGGCGATCCAGTTGTTGAAACTCCACACCTGGACCGGCTAGCAGCGAGAGGCACTCTGATGAACGGTGCCTACTGCGCATCGCCCATTTGCGTGCCATCCAGGATGTCGGCCATTACTGGGAGATATCCGTTTGAGAACGAGGTATGGACGAACGGCCAAATCCTGAACTCAGCCATCCCCACGTATGCCCACGCCTTAGGCGCTGCGGGCTATCGATCTGTGCAGATAGGGCGGATGCATTTCAACGGCGTGGACCAGCACCACGGGTTCACACTCCGGCTCGTGGGCGACCACTCTCCCAACTGGTCCGGCAGCCCTCGCCCGGTGGATCACGGTGAACTTCATGGCACCGCTGGACCGGCACGGGTGAGTTTGGAGAAGTCCGGACCCGGACAAAGCGCCTATGAGGTGCACGATGAAGCTGTCGCGAATGCGGCAGAAGATTACATCGCGCAGCTCGTAACAGACCGGCGGCAGGCCGGCTTCGACGGACCCATATCGTTGTCCATTGGGCTGATGCTCCCCCACCAGCCTTTCGTTGCGAGGCCCCGCGATTTCGCCAGATATGAGGGCAGGGTTGGCCGTCCAACCTACCCGGCAGAGCCAATCGAATCCTGCCACCCGTACATCCGCTGGTGGAGGTCACGCACCGGCATCCAAACCGTCACGGAGGCAGAGATAATCCGATCCCGCACCGCCTACTGGGCGCTCGTGGATCGGATGGACGCGATTATCGGTCGAATTCTGACCGCGCTCGGATCTGCTGGCCTGATGAATAACACGCTGGTCATCTACACATCCGACCACGGTGATCAACTGGGTGAGCACGGACTCTGGTGGAAGCAGACCTTTTACGAGGCCTCGGCCCGGGTGCCCGCGATCATCTCGTGGCCCGGGACCCTGCCCGAAGGCCAGGTGCTCGACCGTGTGATCAACCAGTTTGATCTGACGGCTACGATGCTGGAAGCTGCGGGCGCACCTGCCATGCCCCGGTCTCACGGCCGCAGCCTGCTGGAGCTGTTAAAAGACCCCGAAAGCACCCCCTGGGACGATGTGGCGTTCTCCGAGTACTGCATGAACGATGAGATAGGCAGGCGGGCGACATCGCCAAACCTCGGCGGGCGCGACGTCCACGCGCGGCCAGGAGGAGTCCAGAACCGGATGGTGCGCTCGGGTGCCTGGAAGCTGAACTACTACCACGGCCACGAACCCCAGCTGTTCAACTTGGAAGAGGATCCGGGCGAAACGAAGGACCTGTCAGGCGACTCGGCATTCGCAGGCACGAAGTCCGAGCTGGTGGACCGGGTTCTCGATGGTTGGAACCCGGAGTGGGTTAAGGCAAGGATGCGAGTCTTGAAACAGGAGCAGATAGTAATGCAAGACTGGGCCGCCAATACGGACCCGGACGATGTGCTGCGCTGGAACTTGCGCCCTCAGATGGACTTCCTAGACAAATCGTAACGGAGAGGTTTAGGGAACTCTCTTAAGGTGGCATTGACTCACTGTCAAGAGAATTGAGGGGCGGAATCTCGCCTACCACTCACCTCACAATAGACTTTCAAGCCCCAATGGCATCCCCGCTGTTCAGATGTTAGCCCAATAGCCTCGGCCAGGGCCACCGCGACCTTCGTCCCCCTTGACCCACTCGGCTATACTGCCCCCAGAGGCAGGTTCATGCGGGGTGGTGGGTGAACCCAAATGGCTAGGAGTCCCATGGCGGATCAGGTACAACTGGGGGCATAGAGATATACCTCACCCACCGTTGGCCCCGACGGCCTGCACCAGGAGATGTCACGATGACCACGTATCGCCCGAAGGAGGAGATAAGGGAGGGCTTCGAGGTCTACGACGAGCGCTTCCGGCAAATGCTGCCCGAAGGGGCCGCACTGGAAAGGCACTTCACGGGCACCGCGTGGGCGGAGGGACCGGTCTACTTCTCGGATGACGACTACGTCCTCTGGAGCGACATCCCCAACGATCGGATAATGAGGTGGTCCGTCTCCGAGGGTGCGTCGGTGTTCCGGGAGCCGTCGGGGTATACCAACGGCAACTACCGGGACCGGCAGGGGCGCCTCGTGAGCTGCGAGCATGGCAACCGGCGCATCAGCCGCACCGAGCCCGACGGCAGTGTGGTGACGCTTGTGGACCGGTACGAGGGTAATAGGCTGAACTCGCCGAACGACCTGGTGGTGAAGTCCGACGGCACCGTCTGGTTCACGGACCCTCCCTACGGCATCCTTAGCAACTACGAGGGCCACAAGGCGGAAAGCGAGCTGGGCGCCAACTACGTCTTCCGGTTCGACCCGGAGACCGGCGAGCTCCGAATCGTCGGCGACGACTTCGACCGGCCCAACGGCCTGTGCTTCTCGCCGGACGAGAGCATCCTGTACGTCGCGGATTCCGGCGAGCCCAGGGACATTCGCGCGTTCGACGTCGTTGACGGCGAGCGGATATCCAACGGCCGCATCTTCGCTGTGGTAAGGCCCGGGATGCCCGACGGCTTCCGCGTGGATACGAGGGGCAATCTGGTTACGAGCGCCTGGGACGGCATCCAGGCGTATAGCCCCGATGGTGAGCTTCTGGGCAAGGTCCTGGTCCCCGAGGAGCGGACCGCAAACTGCGCCTTCGGAGGGCCTGATAAGAGCCGACTGTTCATCGCCGCCGATAGGTCACTCTACTCCATCAAGCTGAACGTCACCGGCGCCCAGACGCCATAACCTGGCGGCGGACGCAAAGGTCGGGGAGGGCCATGAGCACGTGTCCTAACTGCACCGGGCCGATAGGTCGGTGCCAAACCCTCGGACAGCCTGCACAGTAACGTGTTAACAACGGGGCGTTAACGCTGAACAGAGGCGCCGCCGTGGCTAAGCTTCGGCGGTCGCCCCTTGCCTCCTAGGCTATGCTGCCCCCAGAGGGACACTCATGGGAGTGGGATGACATATAAGGGGGAAGATAGGTGATTTCGTGGCACAAGGACGGGACACACCGTACATTTGGGTGACGTGGCTCACTAAGCCGCTGGTTGGCGAGAACTCAACTGAGTGGCCGCACTCTAGGAGGGCGCCGTGAACAAAGACCGGTTCGTAGTTTCCGCCCTGGTGGACTTTCCCGACGACTACCGTGAGATCGTGTTCACGGCGGAGCTTGTGGATCACCTGATCGACCGTTTGCAGTGGATGGGGGCCACGCGAGTCTACTGGAACTTCTACCAGGACGGGGTGTCGGAATACTTCAGCCTCAACACGATGGCCCGGGAGACACTGGCGGACCTGGGCCAGCCCGTTGCCGTGGGCGCCCGGGCGGCTCACGAGCGCGACATGGAGTTCTTTGCCACCATCAAGCCCTACGAGACTGGCGCAAGCCACTCCACGCCGAAGAACAGTCCCACGATCCTGGCCACACCGGGCCTTCCGGGCATCGGCGGCGTGTACGTGGTTGACGAATGGGTCCGGGCCCGGCCCGAGCTTCGCCTGAAGGCGCGCGCCGCCGACCTGCCTCTGGGTCTGGAAAGCGTACCAGTTCGGCGCATTCAGCTTCGCCAGAAGGACATGACGCCCATACGCATCAGGCCCGCGCAGTTAGAGATATGGACCAGCGAAGACAACGTCGGCTATAAGAAGAAGGCCGTGCCGTTTAGCGTCAGCGAGTCGGTGGACACCTGTCCGCGTGACGTGGTCCAAATGCACGGCGATCCCGTGACTTCCAAGGGCGACTCTGTCAGGGTCCTTGACCTGACCGGCCTCGATCTGCTCGACCCCTTCGTCGCCGTCACCACGAGCTTCGAAGACGACAAGGGCACCTTCGCCAATACCGCCTTCGAGATGGTCCGTGTGTTCGGGCCCGACGACCGTCCCATACCAATCGTCGTGGCCAGCCACAAGGCCGCGTGGAGACCCGACCGGGACTTCCGCACCGGTGACTTGGAGTACGACGCCGGGGCGGGCGATGAGGTGGTCCGTCTGGATGTTACCAATTCGCGCCCCATCCCGTCCGAGTGGACCGGCTCGGAGGCCCCAAGTCCCGACGGCGTGGTCGCGTTCGCCCGTGGACGCAACGAGCTACTTTCCGGATCAGTCTGCGAGGCCTACCCGGAGGTGAGGGAGTACTGGCTCGACTGGGTGGGGCAGTGCATCGCTGCGGGCGTCGACGGCGTGGACGTAAGGATCTCGTGCCACAGCTCTTGGACGAACACGCCGGAGATATACGGGTTCAACGCTCCCGTGGCGCGGGAGTACGAGCGGCGTTATGGATCCAACCCCGACAGGGAGCCATACGATCCGAAGCTGCTGGGCGCGCTGCGGGGCGAGTTCTTCGACATGTTCCTGCGTTCGGCCAAGACGCGACTCTCGGCGGCGGGCAGGCTTCTGTCGGTGCACACAGAGATGGAGTCGTTCCGCCCGGACGCCTCCCAGCGCCGCCGGCGCACCCGGCCCGGCAACATCGAGTTTGATTGGCGGGGCTGGCTGCGCTCGGGACTCGCCGACGAGACCACCCTGTTCGCCAGGGGATGGGACCCCGACGTCATCCTCGCCGACCATCTGGTGCGGGAGATGCTGTGGGAGGCAGACGCGGCAGGTGTTCCTGTGCACCTGAGCCGCCAGGTGGGACATGGCGACATGTCCAACGGCGACAAGCTGGAATACGCGTACCGCCACGGTGGGCTCGCAGGCTACTGCTTCTATGAGACCGCAGCCATGTACGACCCGGACGGCCCCCTCGACGATCAAGGGCAACTCAGATTCAAGCCCGGGCTGCTGGAAGAAATCCGCGAGCGGGTCGAGAGCCTGGGTCTGATGACCCGCTGAAGCGCGGTCCCATTACGGCGTGGAAATCCAGGCCCACCGTAGATCGCTCTTCCGGCCCGGGCTACGGGTGGCTGGTCTTGTCCTGCTTGCTGGACACCCGCTCGCCCAGCAGCTCGATGTCGACGTCCAAAGAATAGAGTCTGAAGAAGTACTGGCTCACCGCCCTCGCCGGCCCGTCCTCCGCCTTGTGGGCATACAAGAGGAGAGGGGAAGCTGATTAACTTAGGAGTAGGACAGGCGAGTCTGGACCTGAGCCAGATTAAATAAAAAGTGCTCAACCGCGTCTAGAAGGGGACTCGATGGGAAGCCCACAGTACAACGTCCTGGTCAGAAGCTATGGATCAGGCGCCGTCGATTCCCTCGACCCACCAGTGATGCTCGTTGACCTTGTCGCTGCCGTTCTCGTAGGCGATGCTGGACTGGATCAGGAGCCGATTCGGCACCGCCGGGTCGTACTTGCCTATGACTTCATTGGCTGAATAGGCATCGCTTCCGCCGATTTCTTTGCGATGCAGAATAGCGCCGTCATCCCAGTGGATACCGTCCGAAGACGCGTAGAGTATCAGATGCCTCGGGTCCCGACTCCTGCTACCGCTACGTCCATGCAGAAAATAGAGATTGCCGATCTTGCGCGACAGTTGCGGATTGCGGATAGCCCGGGCGGACCGGGTGGTTTTTACTGCGGACCAAGTTCGCCCTTCGTCGGCGCTTATGACATAAGGAATGTTGTATTCGCCAATGGCCGCATACGTGCTGTAGGGGTAGGAATAGACGATAATATCGCCCTTATCGAGCACACCGGCAGTGACGTAGTAGTTCCCGCGGTCGAAGGGCAGCATACTGCGTTGCTCGAAGGTTTCACCGTTGTCCGCCGAGACATAGAGCGAATAAGGGCCGGGGCAGGGATTGGCCGATCCGCCCATGAAGACCGCAAAGACTTGATTATTATGCGTAAAAACCGCATGAAAAGTCAGCGAAACCTCTTCTACCGTCACGTCCGGGTCCAAGGGGCGTGGCTTGCTCCACGTCCGGCCTTGATCGTGACTCAGTAGGCAAACGGGTGGCAGTTTCTTGACCCACACGTCGTTTTCAAATCGGCAGACAGACGCAATCAGCGTGCCGTTGGGGGCGGTAGCGGCCGCGAATACGAGGGCGGAATACATCTCCTGGCCTTCCCAGGCGCGTTTCGAATAGTCCAGGACGACCGGTTCGCTCCAAGTCATGCCGCCGTCGTCGGACCGGCGTATTTCCGACCAGCCAGCCACCCCGTGGCCCTTGAGAATCTCACCCGATACGTTGCTGTAAAAGGCAACGATATCGCCGTGGTCGCATTCGGTCAGGCAGTTGCCGCCGTGACCGGATCGGCCGTACTTCTGGTGATCGACAAACCGGATGCCTTTATTGGGAATATCCGCGGGCAACACTCGGAAGCCTTTGGATAGGCGATTGCTTGCAGTTGTCATGGAGTCCCATCTTTCCCAGCTCAACCCTAATAGTCGTGTCGGAATCCATTGAACCAATTTTTACCAGATGGAATTCAATGCTTTCGTAAACGCACCATTCTAGATAGCACCGACCATACGACCACCCGTTGATGTTGTCAATCGCCATCTTAAAAACTCACTTTCACCTCGCAGTGCAGCGGATATTAGAGCATCGAGGTGGTTATCGTAGATGACCAGAAGTGTTGACAATCAAAGGGCCTATGGGCAGCCGACAGGAAATGTTCTGCGAGGCTGGTGGCACAGCCACGCCAGAAGTGGTCTACCTAGTGCCACCTGCGGTCCAACCCAACTTACCCGTATGCCCCGCGCGACGAAGCACTGGACTATGCCAGGCGGAAGGAGCTGCCGGCGATGTAGCGCGTCCCCCCGAAATTGTTGCCATCGTCCTCCATGAAGTAGTAGGCGGTGAAGATACGCCCGTCATCTAACTGGGTCGCAACCGGGTAACCCAGGTCCCCATCGCTGGCGTCGGCCCGGATGACCGCTTCGGTCGACCACGTATCACCGTCGTCCTCGCTGACAATCAAGCCCATTCCGAACGGTGCTTTTCTTCGACCGAAGATCACGACAATACGTCCGTCGCTCAGTTGCAGGGGCCAGGGCGAACGATAGCGGACACCGTGCTGCCTGGCCCCTGACCAGGCGTGTTCACGGCTCAACGATACCCACGGGGAGTGGCCCCACCGTACGATCGATTCGGGACGGCTCCAGGTATATCCGCCGTCGTCGGAATATGACATCACTAGTACATTGTTTCTCCCGCCCGCAAGGTGGAGCATGTAACACTGCAGGCGGCCACTGGGTAAAAGCAACAAGCGGTCGTAGGTTATGCTTCCCACGTCTTCGTCCGAGTCCCGAGCTATCTCGGCCATATAGTCCCAGGTAAGTCCCTTGTCATCCGACCCGTACAGGGCCGAGACCCAGCCTCTGCCCGAGTCCCCATTTTGGGAGCCTGCTACCACTAGCGTACCGTCGGGAAAAACAATGGGCGGCATGGCGTCCACTAATAGCGACTTGAACGGCGGCGGCGGTTGAACGCGGGTAGGCACCTCTTCCCAGTTGCGGCCACGATCGGCCGAGCGGAAGGCATAGTTCTCGTAAATCGGGCGTCCGCTCGGGTCGTCTCCCTCCGCGAGAGGAGAGCGCTTGAAGAAGACAACTGAGTCGGGGCTGGTCAGGTCGATCTCTTCACGTACCACGCCGGGCTCGTCAGCACGGCTGTAAATGGCCATCTTTTCTCTATCCGACATGGTGTTATCCCACACGACCACATCGTTCTCTCGGTCCCACGTTTCGCCATGGTCGAGAGATCGCTGCAGCAAGAAAACACCCCGTTTCAGGTACTCGCCATGGTTCAGGGACAGCCGGTCCGCGTAGGTGCAGGGGGCGTGGGCATGCATGACCACGATCTCGCCATTGCCGAAATTCCCAATGACATACTGGCTGGTATGGGCGCAGAACCTCTCCTTGCTGTAACAGACCCTTGTGTGGTGTATATCTGTAAGCTCTGGCGCGATACGGTTCATGGTGATCTCTCCTAAGCCGAGATGTCCCATTTCTAACTGGTTGCATCCAGAGAGCAGACGATCCCTGGCGATGATGATCGTACGTAGTCTCCGGAACGCTGTCAACCAACCCGCCACCGCCAGGAATTCTCACTAATATCGTCTCGTGTATCCCTCAAAAGGTTCCGTAGGCCCTCACTGTCCATCTTGGACAGCCCTTCAGGCAGAGGCCTGGATTGGACCAGAACCGCGTGTGTTGCGGCCTCGCCCTTATGTGGCTGTCTCTTTGCAGGCCCTAGGTCCTCCATCAAAATCGTGACCGTGTCTCCCTCAACATATGTCAGGTACACCTCTGGCAGTGGGATAGCCGAGCCACTAAGAGCTTCGAGGTTACGTCCTTCGTCGGTCAGTGGTGACCTGGAACGCTTCAGGATGATGTTTGGATGTCCAGAATCGGCTATCCGCTTCACTCGTGATAGCTGCCAGTCCCAGAGAACATCGCGTGTCGCCCAGCGGGCTCCGGGCCAGATACGACCGATTGCCTTGGTCAACTGAGAATCGCTTAACGCCAGTGGCTCCATAATGACACCAGGCTCGATTGCGCAGGTACTTCTTGGGAAGTGTACCCGACCCGTGTAACGACCTCCAGGTCAGCGACGATTGGCGTTGCGGCTTGGTGTTCGGTGTGCTAGACTCGCCCAACTATCATCTGAATCATAGGAAATGGAGGAGTCATGACGTATATCGATCCCGTCACAGCATCCCCGAATAACTACAAGCTGCTGTTCGAGGATGACGTTCACCGGGTACTGGAGATGAGTCTCAAGGCGGGCGAGAAAGACAACGAACATTCTCACACAGCCGAAATCGCCTACTTTATCACCGGCAGCTCGCTGAAAATTCACCTCCCTGATGGGAAAACGGTGGAGGCCGACATCCCAGACGGGCATGTGATGTCGAGCGAGCCGTGGACCCACACGGTTGAGAATGTGGGCACAGCGGACGTCAAGGCCATCATCTTCGAAACGAAGTAGAGCGGTGATATCCGGCGACAGCGGCTAAGATCTAGGCCGCCGAACTAACAACGGCTGTACCATCGAGAGGGTGGCGCCCAGCGATGGGGCGTACACGGGGAGGAGCGGCACGTACAGGTTAAGTGCGGCCCCGTCCTGCAGGCTAAGTCTCACAGCGCGCTGTCCACCACGCCCATGTCGGCCTCGAAGAGCTTGCGGGCTGGAGGTGATCGTCTGGTCCATCCAGTTCCAGAGCGTCTCCCGCGCCAGAGGGTATTCTCCCAGGATCATCGGCTTGACGATCCCTTCGATGGCGGTCTTGTCTCCTCCCACCATGTAACCCTCAACGCCCTCGTCGGTGGAAATGAGGGTGATGGTGCAGGCGGTCTCTATCTCCTGGTCCGACCAGGACGCGCGGGTCCAGCGGCCACGGCCGACTCTGGTCGTAGGCCAGACGCTATCATCTCGACGTCCGAGATATTCTCATGGCCCCCCCGTCGCGTCCTCGACAGAGGCGTAATACCGCTTCCGCAAGAGCCTCCCCGCGCCACGCTAATAGTTGGTATACGAGCCGTCCAAACGGTGCAGGTGAGTGGCCTCCCAGAACTCGAACGGGGCCGCGACCGCGTCCTCGTTGAACTCCACCCCGAGGCCGGGACCCGTGGGGACCGGGAAATGGACACCCTGGATCTGCGGCTGCTCAGGAAAGACCTCTGGGCCGAATACGTAGTCCCGGGTACGTTCCTCCAGCCACGCGTAGTTGGGCACTGCGGCGGCGAAGTGGAGGTTGGCCGCCGTGCTGATGGGACCCAGCGGGTTGTGGGGCATCATGTCGATGTAGTGGGCCTCGCACCAGCCCGCCAGCTCCATCGCCCCGGTGAACCCGCCGACGTTGCACAGGTCCAGCCTGGCGAAGTTGGCGATCCCCTGCTCTATGTAGGACAGAAACTGCCATTTGCTGGAGAACTCCTCGCCAATGGCGAAGGGTACGTCCGTCAGCCGGCGCAGCGCCTGGTAGGCCGCCGGGGTCTCGTCGCGGATGGGCTCCTCCAGGAAGTTTAGGGTGCCGGAAGGCATCATGTGGCAGAAGGAGGCCGCCTCGGCCACGCTCAGCCGGTGGTGATACTCCATCCCCAGCACCGGCGCGAGCCCCACCGCCTCGCGTACCTTGACCATCCATTCGGCGGTGAGGGCGATGGAGTCCCGGGGCTCGAACAGCGTCTCATCGCGGCCGGTTTCCGGCTCGCCGAAGGTGAGCCTGATGGCCGGCCATCCCTCGCCCACCAGCCGCCTGACATCCTCGACGGCTTCGGGCCCCATGGGCGCATGGGACGTGGTGAAGCAGGGAATGAGCTCACGGTGGGTGCCGCCGAGGAGCTGGTATACGGGCACTCCAAGGCTTCTGGCCACCAGGTCGTGGAGGGCTATATCGATGGCGGAGATGGCCGCCGTCAGGACCCGGCCTCCCTCGAAGTACTGGCTGCGGTACATCTCCTGCCAAAGAGCGCCGATGCGCCTCGGGTCCCTGCTGACCAGGAACTGGCGATAGTGCTCCACCGCGCCCTTTACTGCCAGCTCCCGTCCGACGAGCCCGGACTCGCCCCAGCCGTAGTATCCCCGGTCTGATTCGATCTTGACGATAAAAAGGTTCCGCTTTTCTCCACGTGTTATGAGGGGCCTGACGTCGGTGATCTTCAACGTTCGTCCTCCCTCGGTCGAGGCCGCACCACTACGCGGCCCTATCATGGTCGGGTGGGGCCGGCCGAGACCCCGAGCCCGACTGGCTCTGCTGCGACTACGCTGACGCCCTGCACGAGCGCGACGGTGATGGCATTCGGGAGAAGGTCGTGTCCCTGCTGGCCGAGTCTCTGGCCATCTCCCGAGATCTCGGAATGCGGCCCCTCATGGAGCGGGTGCTGTCGCGCAGAGAGCTTTTGACAGCGTGAGCACGGCCTAGATTGTACCAGCTATAGTCAGTTCCGATAGGCTGGCCGTCAAGATGGGCAACCACGGCGTGGCAGGCCGATCAGGTCTCTCAGCCATTGGGACTGGGCCTCGCCGGGTCGTCCCACTGCTGAGAGCGGCGGTTATCGTTCCACTGCTGGTGGGGGTGGGCTGTCGCTTTCGATGCGCCCCCGTTACTATGGGTGGGGCCGGGCCAGAGGAGTGCGATGGAGCGAACGCCCAACAAGGCCGTGAATACGCAGCCAGCAGACGAAAGTGCTGGCCGGTCTGCCGCGCCACCAAGGGCGAAGCGGGGTCTTTCTCTGCCGCGGGCCCTGGCCTCACTGGCCTATCGCGACTTCCGTTACCTCTGGCTGAGCCAGATTACACACGGCTTCGCCCTTTGGCTGGAGGAGATCGCTCGTCCCCTGCTCATCCTCGCGATGACCGGGTCCGCCGTCCAACTGGGGGGCGTCATATTTGTCCGGACTGTCCCCGCTCTGGTTCTGGGTATGTTCGCAGGCGTGGCGGCCGACACATTCAACCGCCGGGCGGTGCTGGTCAGCACCAAGGTGGTCGCGCTCGGGCTAAGCGTGGTCTTCGCCTGGCTGGTGGTTACTGACCTGGTAGATGTCTGGCATATCTACGTCTTCAGCTTTCTGCGAGGCAGCAGCCAGGCGTTTGACCAGCCGGCCCGCCGGGCGATGATACCTGCAACCGTGCCCAGGAGCCTGGTGATCAATGCCATGGCGCTCAACTCAGCCAGCATGGGAGTCATGCGGATCGCGGGAGCCGCGGCGGCGGGTCTGCTAATTGGCATTTTTGGCATAGGAGCCCCCTTCGTCACGATAGCCTGTGTCTATGTGGGCGCGGTCTTCTTTACCTGGATGCTGCGTGTGGACGACCACGAGCGACAAGGCTACCGAGGCATTCGGAACGTCGCAGGCGACCTGGCGGAAGGGATGAAGTTCGCCTGGAGCACCCCGGCGGTGCGGGGCGTCATGAT
Source organism: Dehalococcoidia bacterium (assembly GCA_963665215.2). GTDB lineage: Bacteria > Chloroflexota > Dehalococcoidia > Lucifugimonadales > CAUZJF01. The sequence continues at coordinate 582,960 of CAXXWW010000017.1, read as the reverse complement.
CATCGCCGTTGGTTACTACACTTTCGGCATGGTGTTCATGCGGGTCTTCGCGCCCTTGTTTGCTACCCAGGTCCTCGGCATAGGCGAGTCCGGCTTCGGCCTCATGATCTCGGTAATGGGGATCGGGAGCGTCCTGGGCTCCCTGGCGTTGGCCACGGCCAGCCCAAACAGGATGCGTGGTTCGTTGATGCTGGGCCTGCTCCTTCTCTTTGGTATCCTTCTGATTCTCTTCTCTGCTACGACTTACCTGGACTCGGTCTTTCTGGCCTTTGTTGTCGTTGCCCTCTTGGGAATGGGGCAGTCCAGCTTCTTGCCTGTGATCAACACCGTGCTGGTGGAAGCGACACCAGCCAATATGCGGGGGCGCATTATGGGCCTGTTGAGCCTGGCCCGGGTGATGATGGCCTTCGGAGGCTTGCTGGCGGGAGTCCTGGCGGCCGCCGCCGGCCCCCAGGCGGCCCAGATTCTTTTCGGCGTCGGATGCATCATCACTGCGGCAGTGATGTTCACCAGCTACCCTGCCCTGCGGCGCGTCCAATAGGGGTTGCATGGGGCTGCGGACGATCGATTTGAAGAATCCCGGGAGCTCCGTTGCAGGAGCTAGATCTCGTGTCCGAGGAAGACCGCGCAACTACTCTGGCTTTCGTCCGACAGGGCCTCAGTCTCCGTACCACCTGCGAGAGCGCCTCTATTACCGCTCACCGTGGCCGATGCTCCTGAGAGACGGTTGCATCATCGTGCTATTCGGGCGGCGTAAGCCTCCCCACGGAATAGGGCTCATCGTAAGCGAGGATAATGGCAAGACCTGGGGCAGCGAGATCATCCTTCGAGACGATGGCCCGTCCTCGGACATCGGATATCCCGTAGCTACGGAGCTTGACGATGGGCGTATCTTCACCGCGTACTACTTCAGCAGCGAGCCCGGAGGTGAGTTCGGCGGTCCGAGGTTCATCGCCGGCACCCACTTTCGCCTCAAGTAAGAGCGCTGAGAGCCCCACCACCGTGGTGGCCATACCGGCCTGAGTCCGGCTTCCCATAACGGTCCGAAGGGCTGGCTGCCCATCGCGCCGCTCTGCGAGGCCGGGTGCACGTCCACGGGCGAGGCATCAGTTCTCACACTCCACAACGGTGGAACCATCCTCGACGGTGTGATATTCGTACCGCCGGCCCAGGTACTCAAATACGAGCTTGAAGCCAGGCGTTATGACCTGGGCATACATTCTGTCGGGCTTGGGGCAACCTAAACCGGTGTCGGGCCACTCCGCCGACTCGATTGAGATGAGCGTCGGCCCCGCGTACGGTATTGCCGGTGGATCACCCAGCGCCTGGCGGGCGAACATCAAGGCCTTCCGCGCAGAGAATATTGGAAGCGTAAAATCTCCCGAGGATGCAGGATCATACAGCCAGACGGAATCAGCATCAGAGAGAACTTCCTTGACCACACCGTCTACGTTTGTAACCTTGAACAGCCGGTCGTAGCTGCCATACTCCAGATCGGCGGCAATCGCCATGAGCCCTTCCTCCCGTAGAGGGAACCCGACGATGGCTACGGTAGGGTCCAGAGTGATATCTTGGGCAAAGACCTTTTTTCCGCCCCGGTGAAGCTCCAGTGTAACCAGGCTGATTGGCGCTTCGAAGTTGCATCCCATTCCGTTCATCGCGTCGAACCCGCTGGGAATCGAGTCCTCTCCCCTGGTGACAAGCATGGGAATCTCCAGCGCGAGTACCTCCGTTACAAAGCACCCGACCTCGATTTCTACCGGCTGCTCATCATCTTTCTTCGCCGTTGTTGGTGTATTCGTCGTTGGACCGGCTGCCGCGCCCCTGATCTCTCGAATGAGCTGATCGGGCGATACCTGTATCGCAAACGGGACGCCATCGGCGAACGCCACAATCTCGCCATCGATGTCCAGGAGACCCTCGGGACCCGACCCATACGTGCCGTCCGGGTTCAGGCCCAGCGCGAGTAGCAGGCGGTCCCCAGGGTTGGGAAGAGTGAATACGTTGGGTGTGATGACCGAGTCCCGGTCGCTCAGGTGCCCGAACATGCGAAGGACCAACGTATCCGAATCCGCGACGCTGTCATCGGCTTTCAGCACGTCCTCGATCTGCACCAGGTAGTCGGTAAATGGGTTGCCGCCTTCGTCGTCCGCCGGCAGAGGCTTGCCGTCCTCGCCGTAGGGGCCGATCCGCCTTTCCACCGGGTCCGGGCCGATCGTACCCAGCACGATCACGTGAGAACGCGAGATGAGCTCCTCCGCGCTGCCCGCGCGCGGGACCATCATCCCGGCTGACACCGCCGGGTTGGTCTGGGTCTGTACCGCGGAGGGGACCGAGCCGGCGAGAGTATCGCCCGACGCTCCGGCTGCCAAACGGGCAACCGGCGTGTCTTTATCCGTCGAGGCCGGTCTCTCCCCATCTCCGCAAGCTGCGCCGATCACAATCAGCGCTGCCACTCCAAGGCCTGCTGCGAGACTTCTCATCCCTTTCATCTAGCTTTGCTCCTTCGTCCCGGCATCTGGACGTGTGATGTGTAACCAGTTCATATATATAGACGGATGACGGTGCCGGAAAGTTCCCGGTGCCGCCGGCTAACTCGTCCAGGGTTGGTGAATACATCCAGCTCTGTTCTCGATTCAGCGGGCGAAGTGGCATTGGAGTGGCTCTTTGGTTGGTGATCGCTCTCCATCCTAGCCCCTTCCTTCAAGCGACAGCCTCTTCTCGCTTTTTAAGACAGGCTCACTTCTCCGTCTCCCCGTCCAAGCGCGACCCTGTGCTAGACTAAACGCGCTGCTCACGGGGCAGGCCACTGGGAGCGTGAGGGTGAAAGTTCTTGATATTGTCCTATTAGGTCGCAGTGCCAGTGAGCTCTCCAGAGTGAAGCGAAATGGCGCATGTGTGTACGCGTCGTCACCACGAGCGGAAAACGCACATCCGTCGTCACTTCGATAAACTCAGTTCAGGCTCAGAGCCTTGGTCGCGTGGCAGCCATCCGCCCCAGGCTATACCGTATCGGGGGACATGCCACGGATATCCAGAGCGGGAGTGAGCGTTATATGACGCAGAAAATCGGATTTCTCGGATCGGACAACAGCCACGTGGAGAGGTTCTCCGAGATCCTGAATCTTGAAGACCATCCTTCTCACTGGCCGGAAAGTGGCGCGCGGGTCTGGGCGATCTGGGGTGAGGACCCCGAGCGGACCAGAGAGGGCGCCGCCAACAGCAACATTCCCGTGGTGGCGTTGAGCCCAGAGCAGGTCGTCGAGGAATGCGACATGGTGTTTGTGCTGCCGCGCGACCCGGGCCTGCACCTGGACCTGGCAAGACCCGTCATCGAGGCGCGCAAGCCGCTCTTCGTCGACAAGCCGCTGACCCGGACCCCCGACGAGGCCAGGGAGCTGATCTCCCTGGTGGAGGAATCAGGAATAGCCATGACCTCGTTCTCGTCGGTCCGATACGGCAGCGAAGCTCTGGTGTTCGGGGAAGGGCTGAGGGCGGCGAGTCCGGTCCGGTACGCGTCGTACATCGGCCCGGCCACCCGCAAGAATCCCTTCGGCGGCGTCATGTTCTACGGGATCCATGTCATTGAGCTCATGCTCAACTTCCACGGCGACGACATCGTCTCGGTCAACGCCGTCGAGGGCCCGCACGACTTCAAGAAGTCCAACATCAATGCGACCTGCACTTACGGCGATGGCACGCTGGTGTCGCTGGGGCTGATAGGAGACGGTGTCTATCTGTTCTACATGATGGGCGTGGGCCAGGACGGAATTATCGAGGTCCCGGGCACGGCACGCAACTATGCGGCGGACGCAGCGTCGCGGGCCCGCGCTGAGGGTGGGGGAGGCCAGATCCCGAAGATTGCCGCCACCGCGCCCAAGTCAGACCATTACGAGAACGGTGTGCGAGAGATACTGGCCGTGCTGCGTGGCGAAAAGCCCAGCGGCGTTCCCCGCGAGCAGATGCTGCGGGCCGTCCAGGTATGCACGGCCATCGAGGAAAGCCTCCAGCGGGGCGCGGCGCTCGACCCACGAAGCCTGTAGGACGCATCTCCGAGTGCACCGCGGATACCGCAGAGACGCGATCACTGTTGACTCGAAGGGTGCGACGTCGGTCCGGACATGCCAGACACGGTTCAAGGAACCATATAGAGACATTAGGTGCCGAGATCAGCGCTACACGGCGACCATATCGGGATTGACAGCTCGCAGGCCGGCTCCAAGCTCCGACCACCTCATTCGCACCCTGCTATCGGCATGGGGCGGCCGAAATTGGGGAGTCCCGGCCGAGATGTGGCCGTAATCGACCCCCTCGCCTTCCGCTCGGACGCAGCAAGATGCCTCGGACACGACTTATCTCGCCGCGCGCGGCTAGAGGGACATGGCCGGGGTGCCTCACGATGCACCACGCGCGGTCCACTAGGACGCGTCAGCTTCGAAAAAGACTGCGGCGCGCGGTCAGCTCCTCCAGCAGGTCGTCGTAGGCCTGCCTGTCGATGGGAAGGTCCACCACCTGGCCCGTGCAGCTCGACAGGATGATCGCCGCGATCAGCTCCAGCGACCGGGTCCCCTCCTCTCCCGTCACGGCCGGCTCGCGACCCTCCAGAAGTGCCCGGGCAAAGTCGTCGATGGCGTCCGCGTGAATTGAGCCGCGGTGCTCGACCTCGACCAGCTCTTCCTGGAAGACCGGCCTGGAGAACATCTTCTTTTCAGACCGGGTGAACTCGCTAATAGGCACTTGCTGCCTGCTGTAGATAAGCTGCTGGTCCGCCAGGACCAGCGCGCCGCGGTCCCCGTACAGCTCAAGCCGCAGGTCCGATGGTGCCTGGACCGCGTTGCTGTGGACCGTTCCGTGGGCTCCGTTGTCGTACTCCAGCAGTGCGCTGGCCATGTCCTCGACCTCGATCGAGTGCATCAGTGTGCTCGCAAGACCGCGCACAGTCCGCGGCATGCCGCCTAGCCACTGGAAGAGGTCCAGATGGTGGACACCCTGATTGATCAGCACGCCCCCGCCTTCATCGCTCCATGTGCCCCGCCAGGCGGCCGTATCGTAGTAGAACTGGGTCCGGAAGGAGCCCTGCGACAGCATCGTCCGATAGAGGTCGCCCAGCGCACCCTCATCGATCATCGAGTGCATGCGCACCACATCGGGCCTGAACCGATGCTGGAACACCACGCCCAGAGTCAGCCCGGCCTCCCGAGCGGCGCGCACCATCTCGTCGGCCTGAGATGGGGTCGCCGCGATTGGTTTTTCGGTGAGGACGTGCTTACGGGCCTTGAACGCCTCGAGCGCGATGGTGTGATGCAGCGGATGAGGAACACCTAACGCGACAGCATCGACCTCGCCATCTCCCAGAAGGTCCTCCAGCCCCGGATAGTGCTTGACGCCAAGGTCAGCGGCCTGGCCCTGGGCTACCTCGGTGTTCAGGTCGTAAACGCCCACTAGCCTGGTCGAGTCCAGCTCGCCTATATCGGCAACGTGGCTGACGCCTATCACGCCCGCAGATCCCACGACCGCCAGCCCTACTGTGTCATTCAACAGTACAGTTTTCCTTTAGCAGGGTGCTGATCCGCCTCAGGCGGACGACCAACCCCCTTGTATCTTATGTACGGATGTGGCAGATCGATTCCCCCTGGGTCGGAAGAGGCCATAGGCCAGCGTGATCGCCACGTTCTTGCATCTATGGCGGGCAGCAGAAAGTGTCCCCGAGCACTTCACACCTTCGCCAGCGCCTCTTTCATCTCCCGCACCAGTCGAGGCACCGCCGTCATGGCGTCCTCTTCCTCCTCGTACTCCAGGTTGACAAACCCCTTGTAGCCCGCTCCGCTAAGGGCTCGCAACACCCGCTGGATGTCTGCGGGTTCCTTGCCGTCAGGCGTGCGGACCGCGGCTTTCAGGTGGGCGGTTACGGCGTATGGGACGGTCCTGGCGATCTGGGCATCATGGTCCACCATAAAGTTGCCCGTATCAACGTTGACCCGGAGCCACTGGGAGTCGACCGCCTCAACCAGCCTGATAACCTGGTCGGCCGTCGTGGTGACGCCGCCGTGGTTCTCCAGGGCTAGCACCACTCCCCTCTCGCCCGCCGTCGAGGCGCAGTCAGACAGGGCCTCTACCACCCATGGGAATACGTCATCGTCCTTATACCCCTCGGGTGTATTGCCCGCGAACACCCGCAGCGCCGGCGCGCCCAACTCGACGGCGTGCCCGATCCACTGTTTGACCATCGCCACCTGCTCGGCCCGCTCGTCCGCCGAGGCCAGGGTGAAGCGACTCCGAGTGGCCGCGCCGGCGACGTCGAGGCCGTTCACCAGGCACCTTCGCTTGAGCGAGTGGAGGTAGGACGCCTCTGTGGTGGGGAAGTAGTACGACGTGAGCTCCACGCCATCGAGGCCCAGCTCGGCCGCCAGGTCGATGAAGTCCTCCAGGCTCATCTCACCCGACGTCAGGTACTGTCGGTATGAGTATGCGCAGCAGCCGATATGCATGTGGCAATCCCCTTGGTCGATATCAATCGTCGGCAGACGGACTGCAAAGCTCGCTCCAGAGGGCCCGGTAGTAGCGCATCAGCCTCTCGGGCTCGGCGCTCTCCGGAATCTCGGCCAGGCAGTAGCCGGTAATATCCGCGGTTGGAAGCAACGCGAACAGCTCCCGCCAGGGGTAGCCCGAGTCCCACAGCTCGCTGATGTGGGCCGAGCGGACCCACGGTCTCAGCAGCCCAAAGTACTCTGACACCGAGCCGTCTACAACGTCGGTCGGGTTGGAGTTCCAGCACACCCCCACCTGCGGATGGTCCGCCACCTCCATTATGCGGCGGATGTGTGGGGGATGGCTGGTGTCCCGTCCGTGGACCTCCAGCCATATGGAGACGGAGGAGCCCTCCGCGAACTCTCCACACTGTCGTAGCGCCAGTCCGATCTGCTCCAGGGTCCGCTCCCGGGGGACGCCCGCGGCTTCCTGGAGTCCATTCGGGCGGACCTTCACTCCCACGGCGCCTATGTCCGCCGCCAGCTCGACGAACCTCTTGGTCAGGTCCACCTGCCGACCGACCTCCGCGTCGTCTAGCGAGTGGTACTCGCAAGTGGAGCCCAGACTAATCTGCTCAATGTTGGACCCCCGGAATCGCTCCTTGACCCTGGCCCGCTCGGGGTCGGTCAGGCTCACCTCGACACCGTGCGCGTGCTCGGTCCTCAGCTCCACCGCCACAAAGCCGGTGGACTCGCAGCGGTCGATGATTGTGTCGACGTCCCAGCTCCTGGCGAGGTTGTAGGTAACAAGCCCAAGCTTCACGGGAAGAGCCTCCAGAACTCAGTCCGTCGGGATTTCGATTCGATTTCCCGTGGCGGCCGAGAGATAAGCCGAGTAGCAGACTGCTACGACGTCCCGGCCCAGGAAGCTGCCGGCCAGGGGCTCCCTGCCCGTGGCCGCGGCCTCGCAGAAGTCCTGCATCTCGTCGGGAAATCCGTTCATCCAGTCCTCGTCGGGGTTGGTAAACTGCCACCCTGCGGTGGTCTCCACCTTCTCCCTGATGTACTCGCCGGAGAAGGCCTCATTATCGGGGGAGTAGGTAAGGACCGCGTTGTTGGGGTTGATGTTGACATGGGTGGTGAGGCGCTCGGCGTAGATGGTCATGACGTTCTGTATGCCGCCTATGACCGTGTCCGCAGCGGTGATCTGGGCAACTGTGCCATCGTCGAACCCGACCACCATCGTCCCCCAGTCCTCGCAGTCGGTCCAGCCGGTGCGGATAACCGAGAACTGGCCGCCCTGGAAGGCTTCGCTGTGGGTCAGATTCGCTATGCTCCCTATCACCCAGGCCGGGCGGATGGGGCGGCCCAGTCTGCGCAGGCCCTCCTGATACTTGAGATAGAGCGACCCGCCGAGTGGATGACAGCCCTTGTTGAGGAGACTGCCGCCGCCGCTGGTGCGCCACTGCATGGCGTAGGATGAATGGGTGCCGCTGTGGGACTCCTCGGCCGAGATGCGCAGCATCGACGTATCGGCCGCTTCCAGCAGCCTCTGGGCCTTCTGCACCCCCGGCGCATAGACCCAGTTCTCCGCATACATGATGCGGTGCCCCGACTCCCGCTCGGCTGCCCGCATACGGTCGGCGCTGGCCAGCGCGTCCTCCAGGCACCGCTGCCAGCCGCCGGCGTCCTCGCCGGGTGTGAAAGCCCCGGTGAAGGGCTTTTCGATCACCACGTCTTTGCCCGACTCGAGGGCCCTGACCACCATCTCTTCATGGTTGAGATTGGGAACGCACACGTCCACCAGGTCCACGGCGGAGTCGGCCAGTAGCTGGTCCAGGTCGTCGTAGGCCCGCTCGAAGCCCTTTTCGCTGGCGAAGGCCCGGGCAGCCTCAGGGCGTCGGCTATGAACGCCCACCAGGCGCACCTTCATTCCATGAACGCGCTTGTAGTTTTCGCTGTGGAAGCCGGCGGAGAACCCGGCGCCTACCAGCGCCACTCCAACGGTTGCCTCCGAATCGGTTGCGCCGGGAGCCATGATCACCTCCGCTGACAAACATCCGGGTTGACAGCCCAGCAGGAATCGTCGCGTATTCTGATCGTCGACAGGGCGAGGAACACTGGCAATCCTATCACCGAGCGGGGCCACTGTCGACGTCTGACCAGACCCTCGGGTCTCGCTCTTAAGTGCTATGATGGCGGCACAAGTCCTGTCAAAAAAGGAGCCGTCGAACATGAGCGGGCACAGCATGCGGCGGCATCCACAACGAGGGCGAGCTGGGTATCACCAACAGCACCACCAGCGGCGACCCGCCATAGAGGCCGCGCCACGCCATCGCCTGGGAGTGGGAGCGGTATGCCGTCGGCCCGGAGCGACTGACGGACCTTCACGCCAGAGGTGAGCTAATAGAAAGGGCGTGCGATCATGTCGATCAAGAGCATCGTCGTTACGGCCTCGAGCCATAACTACAGCCAGACGCCGGTGGAGGTCCAGCTGGACGCCCGGTCGGAATTCCGGTCCATCAAGCTAACGGATGCCGTATCGGGCGCCCTCATGCCTGCCCAGTGGGAGAGGAGCGGTGGTGGAGTCGAGCTGACCTGGATTGAGCCGGGACTGGAAGCGGGCGCCAGTAAGACGTATCACGTGAACATCTCACAGGGCCGGGCAGCGGATTCCGCCGAAGAGTCTGTCCAGCTCGAGACCGACTCGGAGGGACGCCTGGACGTGCTGGTCCGGGGCGAGTTCGTCACCAGCTACTTTTCCGGGCCCCAGTGGCAGCGGCCTTACTTCCACCCGGTGATGGGGCCCTACGGGGACCCGGTAACCCGCGGGTTTCCCATGGTCCGCGATGCACCGGGTGAAACCACGGACCACCCCCATCACAGGGGCATCTACGTAGCGTACGGGGAGGTCAATGGCGTGGACAACTGGACCGAGGGCAGCGGTCGCGGACACACCGTGCACCGCGAGTTCGCCGCGCTGGAAAGCGGGCCGGTCTACGGCCTCGCCGATGCCCTCAGCGACTGGGTGACACCTGACAAACGGAGCGTGCTGCTCAGAGAGCGCCGAGTGATGAAGTTCTACAACGTGGCCCCCTCGCGGCTGGTGGACATCGACCTGACCCTCACCGCTGCGGAGGAGGACGTGCTGTTTGGAGATACCAAAGAGGGGGGCATTATCTCACTGCGGGTCGCCAGCTCCATGGACGTGGCCCGCGGGGGGCGTCTGGAGAACTCCTATGGCGCCGTCAACGAGAACGAAGTGTGGGGCAAGCGTGCCGACTGGTGCGACTATTCGGGACCTGTCAATGGCCTGACGGTCGGCGTCGCCATCTTCGACCATCCCAAGAGCTTCCGCCACCCGACATACTGGCACGCGCGGGACTACGGACTCCTGACGACAAACCCCTTCGCAGTCTCCACGTTCGAGGGCGGAGGACCCAGCGGGGAGTATGTGCTCCCTGCGCGAGACTCGCTACGGTTTCGGTACCGGATCTACATCCACAAAGGCGACGCCAGCGAGGCCAAGGTGGCCGAGAAGAACAACAACTACGTCACCCCACCCGCAGTCCAGGTGAACTGACGCCCGGTTCGCACGTGGGGAATCACCAGTCCAGGCTCTCTCCCAGCGACGCCTTAACCGAGCGCGACCGTGATGGCGACCGGGAGAGGGCGGTGTCCCTGCTGAACGAGTCGCTGGCAATCTCCCGAGATCTCGGGATGCGCGCCCTCATGGAGCGGGTGGTGTCGCGGCGGGAGCACGGCCGCATCCGCGATTCGCAGGCAGGCTAAGTTGAGAGGGTCGCTCTCAGGGGCCTCGGGCTACGAAACCTTGACAGTCCCCGCCTTGCGGCTGGAGATCGCTCCGACAGATGAATTGTCAGGTTCGAGCTCAACCAGCGGGGGCAGGCTCGACAGTACGCACTTACTTCAACTCTATCAGTATGACGTGGGACTCGGAGTTCCCCAGGACCTCCGTGGCATGGTCCGCGGCGTCCTGGTACATTGCCATGACGGATTTCAGCTCGAGCTCCATGCTCTGGCCATTGGGGAAAGTGAACCGGACCTTAGCGTCGGACAGGGCTACGGCAACGACCGCTGGATGCGAATGCATCTTGCTCGCGGTGCCGGGACCGCCACGAAACTCCAGAATCCTGACCCGGTCGTTATCTTCTACTACCGAATACTGATCAGGCGCTACCGTCACTGCGTCTTCAGCCATTTTGCTCCTCCTTGATGAAGCTATCTGCTGCTTGAGAATAGAGCCATCGTAGACACTACTTGATGATGTGTCAATCTCATCCGAGAGTACACGCTGAACCCCCAACTGCTCCAGCACTATCAGCGATACCAGGTATTTAACAAGCTGACGCCCGGCTAGATGATGCTACTCACGAGCACCTGAACGGGCCAATCAGAATGCCCCGGTCTGCTTGTCGGGGCTCGAGGCTGGAAAGCTCGACGCTTCCTCACGGCGATGCAGGCTTGACGTCGACCGATGCGAGTCTCCGTTTCGCCTCCTCATAGACGTCTGACGCCAGAGGACCTTTTATCGCTGCATCGACGTTGTCCCGCAGGTGGTCCAAGTTCTGAGTGCCCACGATTGTCGTATGCATCTGTGGATGGCTCAACGTAAAGCGCAACATGAAAGCCGTTCGACTCTCGCCCTCCTCCAGCAGATCATTCAGACTGGCTGCGTCAAATTTTGTCCAGGCATCCGGACGCGAGACGCCAGACACGCCGGGTTCGCCCTTTGCGACTCCACCCCGTATTACCGTGCCGACTCCGGCACCCGCCGCCTTCGTGATGATCTCCTCGTGCTCGCGCTGTAGAGCAGAGTAGGGGATTTGAAACTCGTCGAATACGCCCATCTCGATGTGGTCTGCGATATTGGGCAGTGTCGAGGACGAGCCCAGAAACCGTATCTTGCCTTCCCTCTGGAGGTCGAGCAACGTCTCTATTGCCTCGTTTTCCGCCAGCGTCTCTTTAGACGGGCTGCCGTGGAATTGAACGAAATCGAGGTGGTCCGTTTTCATGCGGGCCAAGCTCTGGTTCACGCCGGCAACGATGTTCTCGCGACTGTATGTGTGTTCGCCCCGGGCGACTGCGTCTGGCACCACAGGGCATCCGCACTTCGACGCCAGGTAGAACTCAGGTCTGCGATGGGAGACGTATTTGCCGATGAACTCCTCGCTTCTACCGTAGTCTATCGAGGTGTCGATGAAGTTCACACCGGCGTCCAACACCGCGTTCAGAACCGCCTTCGCTTCTTCCTCTTTTACGGGTCTCCCCCTCGGAGCGTCCCGGAGCTCCATTGCACCGAATCCCAACCGAGTAACCTGAAGTCCAGTGCGCCCTAGAGTTGCGGTAGGTAGTCTTTGTGGCATCTGTATCGCCTCCTTAAGCGTCCGATTTATAGACCAACTGGCATCAGTGATTGCATCCTACAGCAGTATACCCCGAACCTGGTGTGTCCTCCACCTCCAGGCAGCGGCAACCACGAGCACGGTGACGTCTCCGGTGGGGCCTCGCCCTCATCGACCAGCGCGTGGAATCCCGCTGCCACGATTGAGACTCAGGCCACGACGGATTGGATTGTCGGCTAGGCCTTGTGGCAGGGCGCATCATGTCCTACCATTGAGTCGGTCGTCAAGTGCGCCCGGCTCTCGAATAAAGAGAGGGTTCTTGGCCATCATCCAGTTCCTCCTCTTCCTTGTGTTTTCGTGACGGTCGCGAGGCAACCTCACTCTGGGGACAAGTGTCAGGGAGGACACGTATGAATAGAGAACAGGCGATGGACATACTGAATGAGTACGTGAAGACAGACTCGCTGATGAAACATCTCCTGGCCGTGGAGGCCGCCATGCGCGCATACGCACGGAAGTTTAAAGAGGATGAGGAGATGTGGGGCATCTCCGGCCTGCTCCACGACTTCGACTGGGAGGTGTGCCCCTCCCCGGAGGACCATCCCACCTATGGGGCCAACATCCTCAAGCAGCGGGGCACTCCAGAGGAGGTAGTCCGCGCCGTTCTGAGTCACGGTGATCACACCGGCATCAAGCGGGAGACCCTCATGGAGAAGACCCTCTTTGCGGTGGATGAGCTCTCAGGCTTCATTCGGGCCGTTACCTTGGTACGCCCCAGCAAGAGCCTGGAAGATCTGCAGACCAGGTCGGTGAAAAAGAAGATGAAGGACAAGGCATTTGCCCGGGATATCCGGCGCGAGGACATCACGAGCGGCGCTCAGGAGATGGGCGTGGACCTGGACGAGCATATCGCATTCGTGACCCAGGCGCTGAAGCCCGTGGCTAGCGAGCTGGGCCTGAAAACAGGTTCCCCTGAAGGCCACTAGGCTTCACGCCATCTGACCCGTGGCAGATGTCATCGGGTAATGGAGCCCCTGCCGCGTGGCTCGTGGGTCGCTCCCCGAGCATCTTTGTGCAAGTAGCGGCGGCCCGCCGGGCAGGGCCAAGAGCTGTGTTGACGGCCCAACTGCGGCGTCATCTCCTGCCAGACCCGCGCGCGGTGGGGTAGGGGGAACTGTCAAGGCGGCAGCCGGTTGCTATGGCTCCCGGTAGCACTCCTTGCGCTTCGCCTCACGGGAAACGTCATCCCATGGGTCGATGGTGGCTGTGCTGGTGTCCACCATCCACATGCCGTAGTAAACGACCCCTTCTTTTCCTTCGACCAGCCACCGCCGTGGGTTGTCCTGATAGGCCGTGAAGCTGGTGGTGTTTGGCTTAGTGTCGAAACAGTCGTACGATGAAATCCAGACCAAGAGCTCGGCCTGCTCGGCGGTCACGGCGGCGGGGAAAGTTGCCTCGGCCGGGAACCCACAGAAGGTGGCCGCCTCTTTGGCCAGGAGGTCCGACGGAGAGATCTCTCCGGTCAGCGTGTTGACCTGCCAGAGCCCATAGTGAGTGATAGCCGAACTCCCCTCCACGATCCAACGGCCCACGTCGTCCGGGTAGGCCGTGAAGTTCTCGAGGTCGGGGAAATGGTCGTAACAGTTGAATACGTTGACCCAGACCCTCAGCGCTGCCTGCTGTGCCGTGCTCACCACCGGAGACGGCGTTGCTGTTGGGGTGGGAGTTGGCGTAGGGGGCGGGGCCGAGATGATTGGTGGCGTAAGCCCCGTGGAAAGTGCCGCGACGGGCTCCCCACAGGTCACGTCTGAGGGTGAGATTGATATTGCCACGTCGTCTAGCGGCGCTACTTCTGCCGTGGCGTCCGTGACCTGCCAGCGACCAAGGTTCAGTGACTCGTCTTCACTCGTGGCGTCGGTGGTCCACGTCGCCGTGGCAGGGTCGTAGACTGTAGCAAACGCCACTTGTACGGGGTCCTCCATCGAGAGAGATACGAAATCGGCACATTGCCTCACCATCTGAAATATGAGCTGTTGGACCTCTACAACCGTGAGGTTGGACACTGAGGTCGGAGTGGCCGTCGGAGTTGGCATCGGGCTGGGTGCAGGGGTGGATGTCAATATCAGCGGCGGAGTGAAACCCCCCGCCTGCAAGGAAACGGGGTTTTCGCAAACCGTATCGGCCGACATAATGGCGAGGGCCACCTCGTCCAGGGATGTCACCTCTCCTGTAGCGTCGACAATCTTCCAGTTACCAAAGCTCAAGCTCCCGTCTTCGCTGGAGGCCTGGGTAGTCCAGTACCCGTCTTCCCGCCGGAAGAAAGGTGAGGAGGTCACCTCCACCGCCGCCTCCCGTGACCGCGTTATCTGGTCGGCGCAAGGGCGCACTAGCTGGAACACCAACTCGCGTGCTTGCTCGAGTGTGAGGTTGGGTTTGGCCTCTGGCGTCGCGGTTGCCTCGGGCGTCGAAGTCGGGGCGGGGGTGGGAGTATCTTGGCGGGGGGCGGGGCTGGGCCGGACCACCGGCCCGGGAGTCGGTCCAGACTGGCCTCCCGGAAGAAGGTCGCAGGACCCTGTAATGGCGGCCACCGCCAATAGGATCAGAAAAACGCCGAATCTCTGGTCACTCCCCATCTTGCGCAACGAGACCACTCCGACGCGAGCTAGCTGCCACACCCTTGGTTCTCCCGGACAAGTGGGCCTGTTCCCGAGCCGCCGCAGCTTTGTGCTGACACACCCGGACCCATTGACCTCCTGTCTCCTCACACATTGGCACGAATTGTCGCTCGGTGTCCCGTCACGGGCGGGTATCGCCGCGTAGCAGATAAGTCTCAGACACCCTCAAGGCCCCCGCCAGCCCCTCGACGAACTCCCCGTATATCGGCGCCTCCGCCGTCTCAATGCGGTTGATCGTGAATCCACTCATTCCGCTAAGCTGCCCAAGCCCCTCCTGAGTGAGGCCTTGCTGGTTTCTGATTCGTCGAATCCGCTGCCCGATCGTCTCGCGGTCCCACACCATTCGCAGCCCTCTGCACGAGAATTACCGCAACACATGGTATATCGGCGCAAAGGTACAACAATATGTAGCGCCTGTCAACAGAATGTGACAGCTGGATGGGGTGGTTTTGATCGAGGGGCACAATCGTATCTCGGGAGAAGTCGCGGCGCGGTCGACCCGTGTTGTCCTGGCGCAAAAGAACAGGCCTGAACCCTCAGTGGTCAGCAGGCAGGTCTCCTGGACGAGGGCCGCGCCCAACCGCGAGCGCTCGCTGCTGCACGGGTCCGATACGAGCTACTTGCCGTTCTGCTGCTGGATGGCCCTCACTATCGCCGCGGGGTTCATGGGAAGGCTTGTCATGCGGATGCCAATGGCGTCGTAGATGGCGTTGGCGATGGCGGCCATCGGAGGCACTATTGATACTTCAGCCACACCCCTGACTCCGTACGGGTGCTGCGGGTTGGCGACCTCGACGATCACGGTGTCGATCATCGGCAGGTCGAGGGACGTAGGCATGCGGTAGTCCAGGAAGCTCGAGTTCAGCATCTTCCCGTCTTCGCTCATGTAGTACTCTTCGTTGAGCGCCCAGCCGATGCCCTGCACGGCGCCGCCCTGCATCTGCCCCTCGACGTAGCTTGGATGAATGGCCTTGCCCGCGTCCTGTATCGCGGTGTACCGTAGTATGGTCACCTTGCCCGTCTGAGGGTCGACCTCGACGTCGACGATGTTGGTGCAGAATGCGCTCCCCGCGCCTTTCGGGTCCATGTTGGCGCTGCCGACTACCGGCCCGCCAGTGGATGGCAACTCTCCCGCGAGCTCTTTGAAGCTTATGTGAAGCTCGGGGTCCGACGTGTGCTGGAATACACCGTCAACCAGCTCGACATCGTCCGCGGAGACGTCCCACAGCAGCGCGGCCCTGTCGATCATCTGCCTCTTCACGTGCTGCCCGGCTTCGTAGCAGGCCCATCCTGTCTTGAAGGCCGCTCCGCTGCCGCCGGTCATGGAGGTGTAGCCGATGGACTCGGTGTCGCCAACTTGGGGATTCACGTCCTCGGCGGGGATGCCCAGCACCTCGGCGAACTGCTGGGCCGCGACGGGGCGGAGCCCGCCGATGTCCATCGAGCCAATAGTCAGATTCACCGTCCCGTCGTAGTTGACGTTTGCAGTCGCGCATGCGGGCCCCGCCCCGTTGATCCAGAAGCCCGTCGCAACGCCCCTGCCCCGGTTCGGACCCTCGAGCGGAGCGGACCAGTGCTCGTGGGCCTTGGCCGCTTCGTTGGTCTCGATGGCGCCGATCACCGGGTTCGAGAGGCCGTTGGACCGGAGACTCCCTTCCCTCGCACCGTTGATGATCCGGAACTCAAGAGGGTCCATGCTCAGCTTCTTGGCGAGCTCGTCCACGACGATCTCGGCGGCGAAAGCGGCCCCGGGCGCCCCAGGCGCCCGGTAGGCTGCCGTTTTAGGCTTGTTGTCAACGACATCGTAGGCGTCGACGAGCAGGTTCTCGACGTCATACGGCGAGAAGATGCACAGGGCCCCCGCCCCGACGGAAGAGCCCGCGAATCCTCCAGCCTGGTACCGGAGGTCGGCCTGCGCCGCGGTCAGCTTACCGTCCTTCGTCGCGCCCATCTTGACCTTCATGTACGAGCCTGATGTAGGTCCCGTGGCCTCCAGGACCTCAGCGCGGGTCATCGTGATCTTCACGGGGAGGCCGGTCTTCATCGACAGCAGGCCCGCCAGGGGCTCAACGTATATGGTGGTCTTCCCGCCGAAGCCACCGCCGATCTCCATGGGTATTACTTTTACGCTGGACCGGGGTATCCCTAATTGGTCCGCCGTGGCTTCGCCGATCTGGAAGTGTCCCTGGGAGCTGCACCAGAGGGTGAGCTTGCCCTCGGCGGCCGCCCACCATGCGGTCGCGGAGTGCGGCTCGATGTATCCCTGGTGCACGGTCTGCGTCCGGAACTCCCTCTCGACGACGACGTCAGCCTCCTTGAAGCCCTTCTCGACGTCGCCGAGCTTGGACTGATCATAGGACGCCACGTTCCCTTCGTACTCGTCATGTATCTGCGGCGCCCCTGGCTTCATTGCGTTTTCCGCGTCGATAACAGGCTCCAGTACCTCGTATTCGACGTCAATCAGAGACAGCAACTCGTCCGACGTGTGAGGGCTGGCGGTCGCCAGGGTCGCGATCGCCTGGCCCATGTACACAACCTTGTCCCTGGCGAGGATCTTCTCACTGCCGTGCCTCACCCCGATCGGCTTGTCGGAGAAATCGACCAGGTCCTTCGCCGTAATCACCGCTCTGACATCCGGGTGCGCCTCGGCCCTGCTGGTGTCGATGGAAAGGATCCTGGCGTGGGCGTGCGGGCTCCTCAGCACCTTGCCGTGCAAGAGTCCCGGCAAGTTAATGTCCGCGCCATACTTGGCCTTCCCGGTGACCTTGTCGTAGCCGTCATGCCGGATGGGGCGCGTGCCCACGACCTTGTACTCCTTATTCGAGAGGACGACGTTGGAAGCCATGCGGGAGATTACCTCCATAGGTCTCGGATTATAGCCGCCGAAATTGTACTACATTTGCGTCTTGAGTGTCGCCGGAACAATGCTATAGTCCTGCATTCCGTCTGGAATCTCCCGGGGCATGTCCGGTTTCGGCGGGGTCGGTGCCTCGGCCAGACGGCCGTGTGGCCGCCTTGGTCGTTGCACATATGATGGGCTGAAGACGCAGCGGGCTTGATTCCAGGCGCAGGATATTCGATAACCCGTATTCCCCATTTAGCTCAAACAAGTGATGCGGTAAATAGGCAACTTTCTTGCTTTTCTAGTCGTTACATGAATCTCTTAGCCGTATTTCAGATATAATACATGCAACAAGTTGGCTATTTCAGATAACTTGCGTACCGACATTGGAGGCACCCGATGTGTGACGGCGACAAGACCCCTCTCCGACTCCAGTTCAACCCCAAAGTCCGTCTGGAGTTTCACGGTGCCACCATCACTTCCGACGCCGGACTCTTGCCCATTCGAGAGCTGGATGATG
The DNA here is from genome assembly GCA_963665215.2 of Dehalococcoidia bacterium. GTDB lineage: Bacteria > Chloroflexota > Dehalococcoidia > Lucifugimonadales > CAUZJF01. Next base: position 565,090 of record CAXXWW010000017.1, on the reverse strand, counting down.
CCCTGGGCCTTACCCCCATAGCCTCCGACTATCTCCAGGAAAGCCGTACCGGCCGCAACATCCGCCACCACCTGGTCCCTCTGCTCCGCCAGTCCATCTACAGCCGCTTGGCCGGCTACGATGACACCAACGATGCAGAACGTCTTTCCCAAGACCCAGCCATGAGAGTTGTCGTGGGCTGGCAAGGCTCAGACCGCAACGCCGCCAGGACCAACACCATGAGCCGTTTTGAGACGGAGACTCTGACTCAAGAGGACAACCTAAGCCCGAATCCACCGAAGGAGGGCGTCGGGTTAGCGTCCTGAGGCGGCAAGAAGGTGCTCCTGTGCTTCTGGGATAATGGTTTTGTAGCAAAAAAACGGCCCCGGAAAAGGAGCACCCAGTAGATGCTGCCACGCAACCACCCCGACCGGATCCAAATCACCTTCGACGACCGCCGCTTGGTGGCCAATGCCGGGCTGCTCCTTCCGGCCACCCTGGCGCGGCACCTCGGCCTGCCCGAACTCGTCCGGCAGCGCCTCGACCTAGGCGATGCCCCGGGGCGGGCGAACACGAGCGACAAGATGATGACGCTGGTGGCGTCTGCGCTGGCTGGGGGCGACTGCATTGACGACGCCGATGTGTTGCGCACCGGGGGGACGGCCTGCACCCTGGGCGGCACGGTCAAGGCGCCATCCACCCTGGGCACCTTCCTGCGCAGCTTCCGGTGGGGCCACGTCCGTCAACTCGACCGGGTGAGCCGCGAGTTGCTGGCCCGGGCTTGGCAGGCCGGGGCGGGACCCGGCGACGGGCCCCTGACCATTGACCTGGACTCCACCATCTGCGAGACCTACGGACTGGCCAAGGAGGGAGCGCGCCACCACGGCTATACCGGCAAGCGGGGCTACCACCCGCTGCTGGCCATCGCCGCCGGCACCGGAGACGTGCTGATGTCCCGGCTGCGCGAGGGCCGGGCCAACACCGCCCGCGGCGCCGCCCACTTCCTGCGGGAGACGGTGGGACGGGTGCGCTACGCCGGGGCCAACGGACGACTCACGCTACGGGCCGACAGCGGGTTCTACACTCATGGCGTGGTATCCGTCTGCCGCAAGATGGATGTCCGCTTCTCCATCACCATCCGCCAGCACAAAAGCCTGCACAATCTCATCGAGGCGATACCCGAAGATGCCTGGACGCCGATTCCTTACTGGATGGACGGCGCCGCCGATGTGGCCGAGACCACCTGCACCCCCTTCCAGGCCGAGGCGGACGCCGCGCCGGTACGGCTCATCGTCCGGCGGGTGAAGCCGACGCCCGGTTCCCAACTGGCCCTCTTCGCCAAATACAGCTATCATGGCTTCATCACCGACCGGGACGGGGAGTTGCTCGAACTGGAGGCTGACCATCGCCGCCACGCCGAGATCGAGAATGCCATACGCGACCTCAAGTACGGCGTCGGGCTGAACCATCTCCCCTCGGGCCGCTTCGCCGCCAACGGCGCCTGGCTGGCCGTCCAGACGATGGCCCACAACCTGGCCCGCTGGACGGCGCGGATCGGTCTGGGAGAGCGGATAGCCACCACCAAGACCCTCCGGCGGCGGTTCTTCTCCCTGGCCGGACGGCTCACCCGCTCGGCACGCCGGTTGACCCTGCATCTTCCGGATCGCTGGCCTTGGGCTGAGAAGTTCAGCCGCGCCTTGGCCCGGCTGCGAGCCATTCCACTCCCGGCCTGACGGCACCGTCGGCGACCGACCCACCCACCGGACAACCGAAGATCCCCGCAGACTCGTGCCAGCCCGGTCCGAGAGAGTTCCCTGCTGCGTATTCTCTCGCCATCCCGCGCATCGCAGCTCCCGCAGACGGCCATAGGGGCCCCTGTGCGGCGATGAAGACCGTCCGCCGACCTCCCTACCCCAAATGGAACCCAGGCTATTTCCCCTGTAGCTCCCTCACCCCCCTTCCGCTTTCCTCACGCCGTCCATCGGTGTCCTTCGGTGGATTCGGGCTTACCCCCATAGCCTCCGACTATCTCCAGGAAAGCCGTACCGGCCGCAACATCCGCCACCACCTGGTCCCTCTGCTCCGCCAGTCCATCTACAGCCGCTTGGCCGGCTACGATGACACCAACGATGCAGAACGTCTTTCCCAAGACCCAGCCATGAGAGTTGTCGTGGGCTGGCAAGGCTCAGACCGCAACGCCGCCAGGACCAACACCATGAGCCGTTTTGAGACGGAGACTCTGACTCAAGAGGACAACCTAAAGGGGCTGGCCCTGATGAATCCCCAGTGGGTGGAGCTGGCCATGGCTCACACTCCACACCGGCGAGTGATTCTGGACATGGACAGTTCGGAGAGTCCAGTGCATGGTCAGCAGGAAGGAGCCGCCTACAACGGGCACTTCGAGTGTGTCTGCTATCATCCCCTCTTTCTGTTCAACCAGTTTGGGGATTGCGAAGGAGCGACGCTACGACCCGGAAACGTGCATAGTGCCGATGGCTGGCAGGAACTCCTTGAGCCGGTGGTGAAAGGATACCAGAAGAAAGGACTGCGGTTGCTGTTCCGGGGTGACGCTGCTTTTGCCAAGCCGGAGCTATACGAGTATCTGGAACAAGGAAAGATCGGGTACGCCATCCGGCTTCCCGCCAATCAGGTAATTCAGGAGCAGATCCAACCCTTGCTGGAGCGTCCTACCGAATGGCCGTCCCGGGAGCCTATCGTCTCCTACCATGACTTTGCCTATCAGGCCCAGAGTTGGCACTTGCCCAGGCGAGTGGTGGCTAAAGTAGAGTGGCATCAGGGGGAGCTATTTCCCAGGGTTGGTTTCATCGTGACCAACCTGAGCTATCCACCCAAAGGGATAGTCCGCTTTTACAATGGCCGTGGCACGGCGGAGCAGTGGATCAAGGAGGGCAAGTACGCCCTGAACTGGACCCGGCTTTCCTGCCACAAGTTCGTGGCCAACCAGGTGAGACTATGGCTGTTCGTCCTGACTTACAACCTGGGCAACTTTATGAGAAGGCTGGTGTTGCCGGAGGATATGAAGCACTGGACTCTGACCAGTCTTCAGACCAGGCTGATCAAGACGGGTGGGCGACTGGTACGCCACGCAAGGAGGCTGGTGTTTCAGCTTGCCGAGGTGCTGGTAACCAGGGAAATGCTGACCGGGATACTAGAACGGATCAGCCGGCTTCGGCTGGCACCTGGCTAGCCTGCTTTGAGAGCACAGGTATTTCGGACAGTTATGGGGTCGTCCGGGGTAAATAGACCACCCCGAGGGAGACGCTTGGGCAGGGGCAGGCAATTCTAGACTTTTACGCTCGTCAGGGGGGTGGTTACCCTATGGGAGTGGGTCAGTTGAGTGAATCGGATGCAGTTGACGCCCTCAGGCTGCCCTTTTATAGTTCGAGCCATCCCACAGGGTCACATGGTTGGAGGAATCAGTTTGATCTGGGCAATCCCGAGTAACACCAGCAACATGGGTTAAATATATCCTTTGGAGATGTCATGGGAGCAATCTTGGACGCGTTGAAGGGCTTGAAGCTGTGGCAAATCGGGACACTTGCTGCCGTGCTGGCCGGGGGAATCGGCATTGCCTATGGAGTCTACGCGTTGTTAGGCAGCTCAGGTCAGGTCGGCCTGGGGGAGGACGAACAGCTCATCCCCATACAGTATGGCAACCTGCTAAACGAGGTCTCCGTCAACGGCAGCCTGGTCTATCCTGAAAGGGAGCTGCTGACCTTCGGCAGCCGGGGCAATGTCGGGGAGGTGCTTGTAGAGGAGGGGCAGCAGGTCCGGGGGGGAGAGCTGCTGGCCAGGTTGGATTCGGAGGCGGTCGCAGGCCTGGAGGAGGCAGTCGCCGGTGCGCGGGTCGATCTCCAGGCTGCCAACGAGGCTCTAGCCAAGGCGAGAGACCCTCATACGCTGCTGGATCTTGCCCAGGCCGAAGCCGGAGTAGCCAACGCGAGGATCACGCTCGAGGACGCCCGGGACCTGCTGGCCGACCTGATGGAGCCAACCTCCCAGGTAATCGCCCAGGCTGAAGCAACAGTGGCAAGCGCCCAGCTAGCCCTGGAGGACGCCCAGGAAGCCCTTGACAGGCTGCTGAACCCGACACCTCGAGACGTTATCCAGGCCGAAGCGGCACTGGTTGCCTCCAAGCGTGGCCTCCAGGATGTGCAGGAAGCCCTCGACCGTCTGATTGAGCCGACGCCCCAGGACATGGCACAGTCCATTGCCAGGGTCACCGATGCGAGACTCGCCGTGGACAACGCCTCGACCACCCTCCATGCGCTGATAAACGGCCCCAGCGAGGAGGATATTGCCAAAGCCCAATCCCAGATAGGATTCGCCGCTACGTCCCTGGAAAACGCGCACCGGGACCTGAAGCTTACTCGAGGGGACTGGGATGACCAGCAGCTGGATGCCGTCGATTCGGTTGCGACCTCGTTTGAGGGATATCGTGATGTCTTCCGACAGTGGCTAGGGGCTGAGATCGACCAGGGGGAGACAGACATGGACCCGACCAGTCTCTTGGAATTGTGGGGCACAGACCTGGCGACCCTGTTCGACACAGACTTGCGATTCTATGACCTGGGCAAGGCGTGGCTGGCCCAGGGCTCCCGTGATGATCCGGCCACCAGGTGGAACGAGACCGTGGTGTACGCGTGGCTGAACTTATACCCGGGTGCGTTCGCGGCCACGTGCAACGGCGGGGACCCCGCGGGGCAGAGTATCTGCGTAGCAAAAAGTTTTGACGATGCCTGGGACACCCTGAAGGACGCGGAAGCCCAACTGGACATGATTGAAACTCAGGCAGAAAAAGCGGTGGCCAACGCCGGGACCGCGATCGCGCGCGCCGAGGAGAGCCTCGCTGACGCCCAGACGGCCTTCACCGACCTGAATGCCGGGTCTGATACCTTAGAAGTGGACCGCAAGTATGACCAGCTAGCCATTGCGAAGGCCAGCCTCGACGAGGCAGAGGTGAGCCTCGCCGAGCTGATAAAGGGGCCCGACACACTGGAGCTGCAGGCCAAGCAAGAGCAGGTGTCCTTGGCCCAAGCTGACCTCGACGAGGCGGAAGCCAGCCTGGCCGAGGTCACGGGCGGGCCCGATCCACTACAATTGAAGGCGAAACAAACACAGGTAACCCTCGCTCAGGTCAGCCTCGACGATGCCATAGCGGACCTTGCCGAGTTCGCCGGCGGACCCGGCCCGCTGGAGTTGGAGGCGAAGAAGAAGCAGGTCCCAGTAGCGGAGGCAAGCCTGTCCAAGGCCGAGGAGGACCTGGCGGAGCTAAGGGGCAGCGTTGACGCCCTGGAAGTCGCGCTGCGGGAAGCCCAGGTCGCGTCCGCGGAGGCGGCCCTGGCAGTGGCCCTACAGAGGCTTGAGAGCGCGACCTTGAGAGCGCCCTGGGACGCAATGGTCTCCATGGTGAACGTGGAGGCACGGCAGGAGGTCAACGCAAACACCCCTGTATTCGAGGTCGTGGACCCCACCACAGTCGAGGTGGACGGCATCGTGGACGAGATTGACGTCCTCTTTATTCGGGAAGGCGCTCCGGCCAGAGTGACGATGGACGCCCTCCCGGACCAGGTGCTGGAGGGCACCGTCTCGGCGATCTCCGCCGCGGCCCAGAACCAGCAGGGTGTAGTTAGCTATCCCATTCGCGTCAGGGTGACGCAGCAGGGAGCGCAGCTACCGGAGGGGCTGAGCGCCGTCGCCAGCGTGGTCATTCGCGAGGAGCTCAACGTCCTGCTGGTGCCCCTCCAGGCCCTCTACGGCACCTTTGAGCAGCCGATAGTGCGCGTCATGAAGGACGGGCGCATTGAGGAGAGGCCGGTGGTCCTGGGCAACACGGACGACTTCTGGGCGGCGGTACGGGAAGGTCTGGCGGAGGGGGACCTGGTGGTCATGCAGTCCCAGCAGGCCACCACCGGTGGGTTCGGCTTCGGCAGATTCGCGGGAGGGTTCCGCCGCTTCGGGGATGAGGTCTCCCAGCCAAAGAGGTCGTACTCCAGGTAGCACCCCCGCTGGGCCAGATCGATCAAGGCGCCGATGTCGAATATCGTTCGATCCAGGTGGCCGATGATGACCCGGCTCGGGTCCGCGTCCGCCTCGGCCAGCACATCCAGGATCTCGGATGGGGCCGCCTCGTCACGTCCGGGGTGGACCAGTATCGCGGCGCCGGTCTCCCCCTGAGCGCGTGCCCCGGCGCGCAGCACCTTGCGCTCATTGTCGGTCAGCGGCCATGTGCACCCCAGCTCGCCGATGATTCCCGCCTTGACGCCCGTGTCGCCGACGCCGTCGGTGATCTCCCCCTAGAGGAATACTTCCGGAGCGCCGGGGTGACGATCGTCCAAGCTGCCTTCGCCCACTCGTACTTCATCCACTCGGCCTCGGTGAAGGCCAAGACCCCCTATTTCTCCGACCGGGCTAGTGGTTCAACGTTTTTGTATTGATGGGTAGAGTGACTTTAGCTTGATGCGCGCATCCTCGGTAGTGAAGCGCCAATCCACTCGTATCACATCCCGGTTGCGTTGATTCTGCCAAGCATTGACCTCGCCGCGCAGGATGTCTTGATTGGCAATCCGTCGGTCCAGGCACTGTCGAGCCAGCACACCGATCTCTATCTCCGCCATATTCAACCAACTCCCGTGTTTGGGAGTGTAGTGTATCTCCAGTCGCTCAGCTATACGCCTCGCCTCAGCAGGCTCGAATGCCTCGTATAGCGAGGACAGCTTGTGAGTGTTGAGATTGTCCATTACCAGCACGATCCGGTCTCTGTCAGGGTAGTCCTCGTCGACCAGTTCCTTTATCACATGCGCCCAGTCCACCTTCGTGCGACGCTCTCTGACCTCGACTCGGCGCCATCCGTCCAACGGTGCAAACAGCATGAACAGGCTGCTCACTCCATTGCGCTCGTATTCGTAGTCGTATGCCGCCGATAAGCCGGGCGCTGCGGGACGCGGCACTCGCGTCTCCTTGACTTGCTGTTTGCTCGTCTCATCCATGCACACCAGAACCTCATTCCCATCGTACGGCCGTTGGTAGACCTCCAGTACGTCTTCCATCGCGCACACAAACTCCGCGCTCTGACCGGGCGGGATGCACCAACTCTGCTTCAGCCACGGCTTCAGTTCGTTTTTTTTTAAGCGCCTGGCGAACCGTCTCGGTGCTAATGGTCCCGACTATCTCACACTCGACCAACTGGTCAGCCAACAGCTTCAGGGTCCAACTGGCACGCCCCTCCGGCGGTTCCCCGCAGGCCATCGCTATCAACCGTGCTTCACCTTCGCCGTCCAGTCTCTTTTGACGCCGACGCAGTTGCTTTTTGCGATTCAGCGCAGACTCGACCCCCTCCTCCACACAGCGCTTGCGTATTCGCTCGACCGTTGACTGTCCCACACCGAGCGCGCTGGTGATGTCCGCGTCCTTCATTCCCCCGTCCGAGCGTGACTCATCGCTCATCAGCAGAATGCGCGCATGGGTCTGTTTGTACGCCGCAGCCCGACCGCGTGAGACCAAGGCGTTGAGTTCCTGTTGTTCGTCGGTAGTCAGTCTGATACGGTACTTCTTGGTAGACATCATGGTTCCTCCTCGGTTCAACGTTACGATTGAACCCCCAAGAGGAACAATGACTATCATGGTATTCATTTCAATGATGTTGGACCACTAGATTCAGTCGGCAGAACTACCCGGGAGCAACCAAGGGACAAAAGGCCGCTAACAGGGTTTGTAGCAGACCAGATCAGGGACAATATCGCTTGGCACTACTCGGTGCCCGTTCCCGGACAGCAGGCCCTCTACCGTATGACTGCGACCGCTGCGATCGAGATCGAGATTGATCTACCTCTTCTCGACACCTTCCCATATGCTGTGACGCTGCCGTTCCACCTGATGGTAGACACCGACGCCCGAACCGTTCAGGATTGGACGGCCGACTTCGACAACGCTGCCGCGGCGGCCTACTGAGGCAAATGGAACCGTAGGCGGAGCAGCGGATACTCCCAAAGGAAACGGAACCTTCTGACAGCATGGAAGCGGGTGGGCATGACCACAAGAGAACGAGCATCCAAGGCGGCGAAAGCTAGAGCTGAGTCGCTGACGCCTGAACGGAGACGAGACATTGCCAGGCGTGCTGCCCGCGCACGACACGCTGCTGCATCACCTAAGGAAGAAATCCCACTGGCGGAATACACAGGAACACTAGAGATCGGTGAAATCGTTCTCCCGTGCGCCGTTTTGCCGAATCGGATGCGTGTGATCTCTGAAGCTAGTGTAGCGAGACATCTCGGACGGGGTACAGGCGGTAAGACGAGGAAACTTACCGCCACCAGTGGCGACCCTCCCATGCCAGTGTTCTTATCCGTCGCGATGCTGGAGCCTTTCGTACCACCCAGCCTTCGGCTTGCGCTCAGCGAGCCCGTTGTCTTCAGGGGGAGAGGTGGGCAGCGACGAGGTGTCGACGCAATTCTGCTGCCGGAGATATGTGAGGCATGGCTCAAGGCACGTGACGCAGGGGTTCTTCAGCCTCAACAGTATCGGATTGCCGAAAAAGCCGATATCTTAAAACGCACCTTGGCCCATGTAGGAATTACGGCCCTGGTCGACGAGGCGACCGGATATCAGGAGGTCCGGGACCGTCACGAGTTGCATCGCATTCTCGAAGCCTATATCGCCAAGGAGTTGCTGCCTTGGACGAAGCGGTTCCCTGAGGAATTCTTCCGCCAGTTGTTCAGACTCCGCGGGTGGCAGTACTCGCCCGTGTCCGTCAAACGGCCTAAGGCTGTAGGACGCATCATGTCCGAGCTTATCTACGAGAAGCTACCAGACGGAGTCATCGAGGAACTGGGACGCCGTAATCCAGTAGTGAGTGACGACGGACGTCGCCGCCACCGTCACCATCGATTCCTTACTGATGAGGTTGGTCACCCGCACCTCGACAAGCACATAGCTAGCGTCACTGCGTTGATGCGGGCGTCATCTTCTTGGCAGGGCTTCAAACGGCTCTTTGATCGGGCTTTCCCCCCGCCAGTCGGGCAAGAAGAACTCCCCGGCATACTAGAACAAGTCGATGAGGCTGGCGGCAATTCTCAGGTGGGATGAACGAGGAGTAGAGGGAAGTGCAAAAGCACACGGCATATGTTCTAACGTAGCCCCGGGGCGGTAGTGTCTCAGTTTGAATCCATCTCCCGGAGAATCCAGTCCCAGCCATAACGCTCCTTCGCCAGCCCCGTCACCTGTGCCGGGGTCTGTCCGTCAAGGCTCTTGTGGGGCCGCAGGAAGTTAAACCAGACCGCATACAGAGCGACGGAATAGGCGTGGTTCTGAGCCTTCTTTGAGAACGCATTAGTCAGCCGAGTGAACCGCCTCATGCTCATTCTCATGGTGAGGTTGTGCCGCTCCACGTAGGACGTGCTTATGTCCTCGTGCCTGGGGTCGCCCATGACTGCAACCTTCTTTGAACCTAGGCAGTAGGCTGGGCTGTACCGGCGCTGTTCCTCTTGGCTGCTAGGCCCGTAGAGCTTCACAAGCTGCGCATAGTCCACGTCTCCGCCGAAAGCTCCCTCTACGGCCTCCAAGTAGGCCCTGTGACCGTCTGTGGTTAACTGTACGCGGTTCGCCAGGCGGTTCCTCAGATCGTCCATGACCTCTATGGCATACCCAGAATCACGGCCTGGGGAGATGAGCCAAGAGATAATCAACTTCGAGTCGCTGTCTATGGCGGTCCATGTCCAAACATCGCCCGCTCCTGCGGGCGCAGCCTCGGCATGGCCCACGTTCTTGGATTTGGCGTAGCAGAAGCTCCATATCTCGTCACACTGTACCCGATGAGCGTCCACGTCGCGCACCCGCTTATCGTGGATACGCTCGCAGGCAATGCCTGCGTCAACCAGGAGTTTGGTAACGGTGTTGATGCTGATTCCCACCACGCGGGAGACTGACCGCATAGAGGAACCCTCGACCAGCATGTTCAGGGTATGAATCCGCTTGTGTTCTGGTAGCTTGTTCATGCCCAAAGTATATCATAATGCTAGCAGAATGTCAAGGGATTTAGATACAAAAGACCCGGTCCTAAATGACCGGGTCTTGAACCGATTGACGCAGTATCATGAGCGGTAACTATGGGATTTGGGTAATCTCAAGCCTCCCGTCTTTCAATGGGTGCACGCCAAGGCGATGACTCCAAGGCCAGCCTCGTCCTTTACGCATGATACGAGTTTGGCATACGGGAATATCATTAGGCTGGACACTAAATATCAATCGCATCACATTCGCTAAGAAAGGCGCGAGTGAAGGATCCATTATTTACTCCGGGATACCAAAGAAACTTATTTCTCCGCTCTGGTCTTTGCGGGCAACGGTCAACTTCCCATATAGAATGACCGGATAAAGATAGCCCACGATCATCGCAGATGGGCTGAGAACAGGATTGTCGCCTTCGTATTCCACTGGTTTGTGCTGCACAATTGGATCATCTTCCATAGATCCTGTCCACAGTTCCATGACATGATAGTCGGCAGCCGACGATATCGTAGTGTAGCCAACTCCTACCGTATTTTCCGACTCGGTCTTTTCACCCGCTAGTTGCACTGTGGTCATGTGGTCCTCCAACTACAAGCTAGACACTACCTCAGATTTATGAGCAACGACGAGGAGCGGACTGCCATCTTGATTATAGCGTTGGTTGCCCTGCTCATCGACGACTCGATAGATGCGACTTACCGTAGTTTTTACTCGAACGGTTCCACCGTCGAGCAGTTTGTATCGGTTCCATTCTTCGCGGCCGATCTCGAAATCGGCTTCAATAGCATCAAATTCTTGACTACCAGATTTGACTTTAATGATAGGCGCCATAATTGACTAAGTTCCCCAACGCGCCCGCGCTGCCGTCCTTGCGAGTTCGGAGCGTTCCTCACCTGTCATGCTGGCGGCTCTGGCCTTGCCGCCGTTAACCTTGCCCTCCGCTGGCAGGTCTTCCTCGACCTCACCAGTCGCGAGCTTCATGACATGCACGGCGTTAGCGTTGGTGTCCGCCGGTCGCTTCTGTCCTTGTGGTCCTCGGGGCATGTTCGTAACCCCCTCAGTTGTAGTCTATCAGCAGCTAGAACGGCTATCGCCCTTCCGCCAGCGCATTCAGGGCCAGAGCGAGCGCCCGGGCCTCCTTCGGCGAGATCGTGTTGCTCAGAGCCGCCGCCTGGGTGTCGGCATAACCGACTCTAATGTTCAGCCGCGAGGTCTCGGCGGACGTCTCAAGTTGCACATAGATCCCGCCCGTCAACTTCCCTGCGTCAAACTTCAATCTTCTCTCCCCTCCGAGCGGGCCGTCATTTGCACCGCTCGACGGCTGCCGCCGCGTCGCTCGTGGCAATGAAGACCGACATGTCAGCCTTCAGCCTGAAAGTAGTTGACTAGTAGCCTATCACTCTACACGTGTGCGTGGCGAAAGGAGGTTACGTCAATAGGTGTGTAAACGACATCAGGCGGCGACCTTCTCAGCCGTTGATTCAATGGCGATTCCATCCGCATACTGTGCACCGAGATAGACGTCTTCGATCAACTCAGGGGCCTTCAGACGCCTGAAGCGCTGTTCGGCGACCATCAACATTTTCCAGATCACCGCTATCGCCCGATCGACCCTCTTGTAGCGCTTGGCGGCATCGGTCCGAAGCCTGAGGGCCGCGAAGGGTGATTCTACCGGGTTCGTCGTGCGAAGGTGCCCCCAGTGCTCCTTTGGGAAGTCATAGAAGGTGACCATGCGGTCCCAGTCCCGCTCCAAGGCCTCTGAGGCCGCCTCGTAGGAATGGTCGCCGCACCACCTGGTGAACACCGTCCTGAGCCGCTCAGCCTCTGTCCGAGTCGGCGCGTAGGGGATAGTACGCAGCATGAGCTTGGCCTGGTCCTGTTGTCGCTTTGGAAGCTTGGCGAGCACGTTTACGATCTTGTGGTTCCAGCAGCGTTGCTCTGCCGCCTGCGGATAGACGTTGCGCAGAGCTCCCCAGATGCCCAGGTGTCCGTCTCCAACCACCAGCCTCGGGCAGCTCAAGCCCCGGCGCTTGATGTCCCTGAGCACCTCGGACCAGTTCTCTGTGGACTCCCTGTATCCGGGAACAGCGCTCACCACCACCTTGCTCCCGTCGCTCAGGGCCGCCATCACCACCAGTACCGCCGCCTTCTCCTTCTCAAGACCAGCCTTGACGTAGACTCCATCCACCCACATGTAGACCACTTCCAGGTCATCGAGGGGCCGGCTGCGCCATTGGGCAAGCTCATCGTTCCACTTATCCTTCAACCGGGCCACCGTGCTCGCCGATACCGGTGCGTCCTCTCCCAGCAGCCCCCGCAAAGCCAGATCGAAGTCGCCTTCGGATAGACCGTGCAGGTACAGCTCGGGGATCAACTCAGCAACCTTCCTGGTCCTGTTGACGAACAGCGGCAGCAGCCGGCTCTCGAACTGCTCCTCGGTATCGCGGACTCGCGGCCGCCTCAGCTGTATCGTTCCCGAACTCAGCGTAAGCCTCCGGGCTCTGCCGTATCCGTTCCGATAGCCGGTATCTGAGTCCGAGTCGGATCTGAGCGCCGACTTCGCCCTTCCCAGAAACGCCGTCACCTCCTCCTCCAGCAACTCCTGGATCAGCCTCTGGACCTGGCTTCGCACCCAATCCTCCAACTGCTCCCACTCCGGCCTTGACTCCGACCTACTCTCAGTGCTTTCCTTCCTCATGGGCGGTCTATCTCCTCTCTTGGGCCTCGAGCCCGTGTTGTTCAGAGAGAGGGTACACCGCCTGACTGTTTACACACTTTTTGAAGATACCTCAACGCTCGCCGTATGTGGCTCAGTTGTTAATGCAAAGGCATCGCGCCAGTACCGTTTGAGCCAAGCGACGAGTTCATTTGGACTGTTGATCTCATCCCGCACCCTATCGACGCTAAGAAGTCTCTTCTCTTGCCCAAAGCGGTGAAGGCACTCCCAGAATCCTGGATAAAGGTCTATTGGGTAGTAATCGCGCCAAGCGGCAATGAAGATATTAGCGTCTAGCGAATATCTCGTTGAGAAGCTGAGCTGTGGAGACGAGGGGGTGGTCACAATGGAAATCCCATCTTCTCAGGGATGTTAGAGAAGGTGTCGCCCTTCAGACCGGTGAGGCGATAAGCATCCGTATAGGACACTCTGCCTTCCGTGACCGCGCGACTCACAGCGCTACCGAAACGAGCGCCTACGCGCCAGAGTTGGTTACTCCAAAAGTTTCCACCCCTGCCCTTGTCGCTCTGTTGAGTACCTCCCCAATTCTTCGCCCTGTTCTGATAGTAGTATTCGAAGAATGCTTCTCGTGTAATGAATTCGGAATCAAAGACTCGACGGGCCGCTACAACCGTACTAACCTTGAACCTCTTGGCGATATCCTGGTAGGGATCGCCCGATTGCTTGGCAGTCTTCCATTGCTCGTGTAATTCCTCAGTCGGCACGAGAAACTCTGCTGCGATCTTGTTGCATATTCCCTCAGTCGCATGGAGGTATCTTCAAAAAGTGTGTAAACAGTCAGGCGGTGTACCCTCTCTCTGAACAACACGGGCTCGAGGCCCAAGAGAGGAGATAGACCGCCCATGAGGAAGGAAAGCACTGAGAGTAGGTCGGAGTCAAGGCCGGAGTGGGAGCAGTTGGAGGATTGGGTGCGAAGCCAGGTCCAGAGGCTGATCCAGGAGTTGCTGGAGGAGGAGGTGACGGGGTTTCTGGGAAGGGCGAAGTCGGCGCTCAGATCCGACTCGGACTCAGATACCGGCTATCGGAACGGATACGGCAGAGCCCGGAGGCTTACGCTGAGTTCGGGAACGATACAGCTGAGGCGGCCGCGAGTCCGCGATACCGAGGAGCAGTTCGAGAGCCGGCTGCTGCCGCTGTTCGTCAACAGGACCAGGAAGGTTGCTGAGTTGATCCCCGAGCTGTACCTGCACGGTCTATCCGAAGGCGACTTCGATCTGGCTTTGCGGGGGCTGCTGGGAGAGGACGCACCGGTATCGGCGAGCACGGTGGCCCGGTTGAAGGATAAGTGGAACGATGAGCTTGCCCAATGGCGCAGCCGGCCCCTCGATGACCTGGAAGTGGTCTACATGTGGGTGGATGGAGTCTACGTCAAGGCTGGTCTTGAGAAGGAGAAGGCGGCGGTACTGGTGGTAATGGCGGCCCTGAGCGACGGGAGCAAGGTGGTGGTGAGCGCTGTTCCCGGATACAGGGAGTCCACAGAGAACTGGTCCGAGGTGCTCAGGGACATCAAGCGCCGGGGCTTGAGCTGCCCGAGGCTGGTGGTTGGAGACGGACACCTGGGCATCTGGGGAGCTCTGCGCAACGTCTATCCGCAGGCGGCAGAGCAACGCTGCTGGAACCACAAGATCGTAAACGTGCTCGCCAAGCTTCCAAAGCGACAACAGGACCAGGCCAAGCTCATGCTGCGTACTATCCCCTACGCGCCGACTCGGACAGAGGCTGAGCGGCTCAGGACGGTGTTCACCAGGTGGTGCGGCGACCATTCCTACGAGGCGGCCTCAGAGGCCTTGGAGCGGGACTGGGACCGCATGGTCACCTTCTATGACTTCCCAAAGGAGCACTGGGGGCACCTTCGCACGACGAACCCGGTAGAATCACCCTTCGCGGCCCTCAGGCTTCGGACCGATGCCGCCAAGCGCTACAAGAGGGTCGATCGGGCGATAGCGGTGATCTGGAAAATGTTGATGGTCGCCGAACAGCGCTTCAGGCGTCTGAAGGCCCCTGAGTTGATCGAAGACGTCTATCTCGGTGCACAGTATGCGGATGGAATCGCCATTGAATCAACGGCTGAGAAGGTCGCCGCCTGATGTCGTTTACACACCTATTGACGTAACCTCGTCGCATGATCTGTAGGAGTTAAGCTCTCGAGTTTTGACAGGCCAGACTCACCCACAAAGATGTGAGATAGTTCATGGGCTAGAGTGAATATCTGAGCAGTCTTGTAATCGGAGTTGTTGACGAAAATGAGGGGCGCGTACTCATCGACCAACGCAAATCCTTGGAATTCATCAACGTCCAACTTGCGGTGCGTGTTGTTACCCACTACTCCGGAGGTTACGTCAATAGGTGTGTAAACGACATCAGGCGGCGACCTTCTCAGCCGTTGATTCAATGGCGATTCCATCCGCATACTGTGCACCGAGATAGACGTCTTCGATCAACTCAGGGGCCTTCAGACGCCTGAAGCGCTGTTCGGCGACCATCAACATTTTCCAGATCACCGCTATCGCCCGATCGACCCTCTTGTAGCGCTTGGCGGCATCGGTCCGAAGCCTGAGGGCCGCGAAGGGTGATTCTACCGGGTTCGTCGTGCGAAGGTGCCCCCAGTGCTCCTTTGGGAAGTCATAGAAGGTGACCATGCGGTCCCAGTCCCGCTCCAAGGCCTCTGAGGCCGCCTCGTAGGAATGGTCGCCG
The DNA here is from genome assembly GCA_963665215.2 of Dehalococcoidia bacterium. GTDB lineage: Bacteria > Chloroflexota > Dehalococcoidia > Lucifugimonadales > CAUZJF01. The sequence continues at coordinate 549,654 of CAXXWW010000017.1, read as the reverse complement.
CACCACCTGGTGAACACCGTCCTGAGCCGCTCAGCCTCTGTCCGAGTCGGCGCGTAGGGGATAGTACGCAGCATGAGCTTGGCCTGGTCCTGTTGTCGCTTTGGAAGCTTGGCGAGCACGTTTACGATCTTGTGGTTCCAGCAGCGTTGCTCTGCCGCCTGCGGATAGACGTTGCGCAGAGCTCCCCAGATGCCCAGGTGTCCGTCTCCAACCACCAGCCTCGGGCAGCTCAAGCCCCGGCGCTTGATGTCCCTGAGCACCTCGGACCAGTTCTCTGTGGACTCCCTGTATCCGGGAACAGCGCTCACCACCACCTTGCTCCCGTCGCTCAGGGCCGCCATTACCACCAGTACCGCCGCCTTCTCCTTCTCAAGACCAGCCTTGACGTAGACTCCATCCACCCACATGTAGACCACTTCCAGGTCATCGAGGGGCCGGCTGCGCCATTGGGCAAGCTCATCGTTCCACTTATCCTTCAACCGGGCCACCGTGCTCGCCGATACCGGTGCGTCCTCTCCCAGCAGCCCCCGCAAAGCCAGATCGAAGTCGCCTTCGGATAGACCGTGCAGGTACAGCTCGGGGATCAACTCAGCAACCTTCCTGGTCCTGTTGACGAACAGCGGCAGCAGCCGGCTCTCGAACTGCTCCTCGGTATCGCGGACTCGCGGCCGCCTCAGCTGTATCGTTCCCGAACTCAGCGTAAGCCTCCGGGCTCTGCCGTATCCGTTCCGATAGCCGGTATCTGAGTCCGAGTCGGATCTGAGCGCCGACTTCGCCCTTCCCAGAAACCCCGTCACCTCCTCCTCCAGCAACTCCTGGATCAGCCTCTGGACCTGGCTTCGCACCCAATCCTCCAACTGCTCCCACTCCGGCCTTGACTCCGACCTACTCTCAGTGCTTTCCTTCCTCATGGGCGGTCTATCTCCTCTCTTGGGCCTCGAGCCCGTGTTGTTCAGAGAGAGGGTACACCGCCTGACTGTTTACACACTTTTTGAAGATACCTCTTCCGAAGAGCTCTAGGGTCTTGTTCTTCGGGGTAGCTGTGAACGCAAGGTAGGAAGCGTTGGTGAGCATCTTGCGGCTCTCGATTATCCGGTTGATCTGGTCCTCGAAGGTGTCTTCGTCCTCGTCATCGGCCGGGGCTCCTCCTAGGGCTTGGGCCACCGCGCTGGCAGCCTTTCCACCCTGGCTCGAGTGCGCTTCGTCGATGATGATCGCGAATCTGCGTTCGCGGTGGTTGTTGCCGATGTCTTCCAGGATGAAGGGGAACTTCTGGACGTTGGATATGATTATCTTCTTCCCCTGTTCGATGAACCGGCGGAGGTCTCCGGACCGTTCGGCGTGTCCCACAGTGGAGGCTACCTGGGTGAACTGCCGGATGGTCCCGTCTATCTGCCGGTCCAGGACTCTCCGGTCGGTGATAACGATGATGGAATCGAAGGCGTTGTCTCCCTCGTGTTCTACTCCGATGAGCTGCCGCGCCACCCAGGCTATGGAGTTGGACTTGCCGCTGCCGGCCGAGTGCTGGATGAGGTATTTCTGCCCGGCCCCGTTTTGGGTTGCGTCGGCGAGGAGTTTCCTCACTACGTCAAGCTGGTGGTATCTGGGCCATATCTGCTTGCTGCCCGCTTTCTGGGCGTAGTTCTCCAGGATGTCGGTGAGGCCTTCGGGGGTGAGTATCTCCTCCCAGAGGTAGGCGGTCTTCATTCCGCTCGGGTTGACCGGGTTGCCGGCGCCGCCGTTCTCCTTGCCCTTGTTGAAGGGCAGGAAGTCAGACGCCTTGCCCTTCAGTTCTGTGCAGAACTTGACCTCTTCATCGTCGACGGCGAAGTGGACGGCGCACCGGCCGAGCCGGAAGAGGTCCTCCTGCGGGCTCCGGCTTGTTTTGTACTGCTCGACTGTGTCAGCGACGGTCTGTCCGGTGAACCGGTTCTTCAGCTCCATGGTGGCGACGGGGAGGCCGTTCACGAAGAGGCCGATGTCTAGGGACAGTTGCTGGTTGCTGGCGCTGTACCTGAGCTGCCGGGTGACGGAGAACCGGTTCTGCCGGTACCTTTCCTCAGCCTGGATGTTGCCCGGGGTGGGCGTCCCGTAGAAGAGGGTTACCTCGTTCGGCCCGTGCTGGACACCCTTCCGGAGTACGTCGATGATGCCCCGGCTGGTGACCTCCCGTTTAACCCGAATCCACCGAAGGACACCGATGGACGGCGTGAGGAAAGCGGAAGGGGGGTGAGGGAGCTACAGGGGAAATAGCCTGGGTTCCATTTGGGGTAGGGAGGTCGGCGGACGGTCTTCATCGCCGCACAGGGGCCCCTATGGCCGTCTGCGGGAGCTGCGATGCGCGGGATGGCGAGAGAATACGCAGCAGGGAACTCTCTCGGACCGGGCTGGCACGAGTCTGCGGGGATCTTCGGTTGTCCGGTGGGTGGGTCGGTCGCCGACGGTGCCGTCAGGCCGGGAGTGGAATGGCTCGCAGCCGGGCCAAGGCGCGGCTGAACTTCTCAGCCCAAGGCCAGCGATCCGGAAGATGCAGGGTCAACCGGCGTGCCGAGCGGGTGAGCCGTCCGGCCAGGGAGAAGAACCGCCGCCGGAGGGTCTTGGTGGTGGCTATCCGCTCTCCCAGACCGATCCGCGCCGTCCAGCGGGCCAGGTTGTGGGCCATCGTCTGGACGGCCAGCCAGGCACCGTTGGCGGCGAAGCGGCCCGAGGGGAGATGGTTCAGCCCGACGCCGTACTTGAGGTCGCGTATGGCATTCTCGATCTCGGCGTGGCGGCGATGGTCAGCCTCCAGTTCGAGCAACTCCCCGTCCCGGTCGGTGATGAAGCCATGATAGCTGTATTTGGCGAAGAGGGCCAGTTGGGAACCGGGCGTCGGCTTCACCCGCCGGACGATGAGCCGTACCGGCGCGGCGTCCGCCTCGGCCTGGAAGGGGGTGCAGGTGGTCTCGGCCACATCGGCGGCGCCGTCCATCCAGTAAGGAATCGGCGTCCAGGCATCTTCGGGTATCGCCTCGATGAGATTGTGCAGGCTTTTGTGCTGGCGGATGGTGATGGAGAAGCGGACATCCATCTTGCGGCAGACGGATACCACGCCATGAGTGTAGAACCCGCTGTCGGCCCGTAGCGTGAGTCGTCCGTTGGCCCCGGCGTAGCGCACCCGTCCCACCGTCTCCCGCAGGAAGTGGGCGGCGCCGCGGGCGGTGTTGGCCCGGCCCTCGCGCAGCCGGGACATCAGCACGTCTCCGGTGCCGGCGGCGATGGCCAGCAGCGGGTGGTAGCCCCGCTTGCCGGTATAGCCGTGGTGGCGCGCTCCCTCCTTGGCCAGTCCGTAGGTCTCGCAGATGGTGGAGTCCAGGTCAATGGTCAGGGGCCCGTCGCCGGGTCCCGCCCCGGCCTGCCAAGCCCGGGCCAGCAACTCGCGGCTCACCCGGTCGAGTTGACGGACGTGGCCCCACCGGAAGCTGCGCAGGAAGGTGCCCAGGGTGGATGGCGCCTTGACCGTGCCGCCCAGGGTGCAGGCCGTCCCCCCGGTGCGCAACACATCGGCGTCGTCAATGCAGTCGCCCCCAGCCAGCGCAGACGCCACCAGCGTCATCATCTTGTCGCTCGTGTTCGCCCGCCCCGGGGCATCGCCTAGGTCGAGGCGCTGCCGGACGAGTTCGGGCAGGCCGAGGTGCCGCGCCAGGGTGGCCGGAAGGAGCAGCCCGGCATTGGCCACCAAGCGGCGGTCGTCGAAGGTGATTTGGATCCGGTCGGGGTGGTTGCGTGGCAGCATCTACTGGGTGCTCCTTTTCCGGGGCCGTTTTTTTGCTACAAAACCATTATCCCAGAAGCACAGGAGCACCTTCTTGCCGCCTCAGGACGCTAACCCGACGCCCTCCTTCGGTGGATTCGGGATAAGACGAGGTGGAAGAAGCCTCGCACCCACGGATAGCGCGACTCTTCAATCTTGGACAGGTCCAACTCAAACATGTCCCGGGAGGCAATGAATCGGTAGAACTTGAAAACAAAGAAGCCATATGCAGCCATGCCGAGGATATAGAACGCTGTAGGCCACAGCAATTTAAGGGCGTCATCAATATCCATGAACTCCATCTTCTATCCCGCGACCCGTGCAATGAGACGCGGCCTGCGGATAGTTAGGGGTAAGGGTCGGGACAAAGACGGGACTCCCAATACGTACGTAAGCTGGCGCTGGAGGGGCGTCGCTGCCCACACAGGCGTGGGCAACGGACGGTGAGTTCGCCGCATCTACCATTCCATCAGATCGGCTTCGATGGTTTGACGCCCGTAATTCTATGAAAAGCTCACCATCTCGTCAACCAACAGCGCCCGGTCACCCGGGCCTTTAAATTGGGGATTGTACACGATTTTACCAGCAGCCCCATTTATGGTTAATCTTACCCACGAAAGATCATAAAGTTGATTCTCTCTTAAAAAGTCTGTGCACGTCGAATTAGAACAACCGTACCCTTGCCTGGATACAATATACAGTCTCTGTTCCGTGTACTACCCCAACATACGGTAGCGCTCAGATATGCTAAAGCGCTGGAACTTCCTCAAAACGGGTTTTTACGAGGGAATCAAAGTTGATTCCCTCGTAAGTAATTGATTAGCGGGATCGGCGTCGGTAGGGGGGTTGTGGGGTACTGAACAAGTGTTTATACTTTGGCTATATGTGAGGCCAAAGACTTCCCTCCCTCTGAGCGCGACGAGCTGATGGGGCTGGTCAGTTGCAAGGGCAGGTTGCGCAGTTGACGGCGGCCAAGGAAGAGTTGCACAAGAAACTCGCCGAGCTCAAGCGAGCAGGAAAGCGCTAGGCGGCTCCGTTCTCCAAGGGTGGGCGAAGCAGCAGACCCAAGCGTCCCGGCCGCAAGCCGGGTATGGGGTCGTTCAGCTACCGAAAGTCGCCGTCTCCCGATGAAGTCACCGAGCCGCTTGTAGAGGTGGCGGTGGCTGAGGACACCTGCCCCGGATGTGGAGGCAGACTCGAGCATGAGGGAGTGCGGGTTGTCTACGCAACCGACATTCCTCCGGTTCCCAGACCCCAGGTGACGGGGTACCGGGTGCAGATATGTCGGTGCCGATCCTGCGGTAAGCAGGTCCGAGGGCGGCATCCCGATGTTGCGCCGGACCAGTACGGGGCCAGCGCGCACCGGGTAGGGAGACGAGTGATGGCGGCGGCCCACGTGCTCCACTATGGAGTGGGCGTTCCGGTACGGAAGGTCCCCGCTGTGCTCAGAGCGCTGACTGGTGTGGAGCTGAGCCAGGGGGCGATCAGCCAAGACGCGCTGCGACGTGCCAGGGGTGCAGTGGGGGATGCCTACCATAAGCTGCGGGGTTCGGTGCGTGCCAGTCCACTCGTCCACACCGACGACACGGGATGGCGAGTGGACGGCGGGCCTGCTTTTCTGATGGCGTTCGAAACGGATGAGGCTACGGTGTACCAGGTTCGTGCTCGTCACCGCAACGAAGAGGTACGTGAGGTGGTGCCCTCGGACTATGGAGGGGTGATGGTAACGGATCGAGGACGGAGCTACGATGCTCAGGCTCTGTCGGGTGTGAAGCAGCAGAAATGTCTGGCCCACGTGCTGCGCTCGATCAGTGAGGTGGTGAAGACCAAGAGAGGAAGAGGTCGCAGCTTCGGCAATCGTCTGAGCCGCCTGCTCAGAGAAGCGATGGAGCTCCGGCAGGCATATCACCGAGGAGAGGCGGCGGACTTTGCCGCCGAGGCCGAGCGGCTGAGACGAGAGGCGACCTATCATCTCCGCGACCGTCCCATGTCGGATGCGGACAACTGGAGGCTGCAGAACGAACTCGGTTGGCACGATGACCGGGGCAACCTGCTGCGTTTCCTGGATGATCCAAGCATTGAGCCGACCAACAACCGTGCTGAGAGAGCGCTCCGCCCGGCAGTGATCGCGCGGAAGGTATCGCACTGCTCGAAGAACGTCGGTGGTGCGGATGCGTTCTCGGCCTTCACCAGCGTAATCAGGACCCTGGCTCGGAATGGCGGCGATCACTCGCTGGTCAACGGGCTCTGCGGGTGTGTTCAGCGGTGCTCCGGTCCCCACCCCTTCCTTCTGAACCCCTCCTCGCACTCCGCTCCGCTAATTAATTACTCCGGCCCCTCCACCCGGTCGCTGATCCTCTGTAGTGAAGTGAGCATACGGTGGAACACCTTCTGGTACGACGGCTTGTCGGCCTCCAGGACGGTGGTGTCGGTATGGCGGGATAGAGCTTGCTCCAACGTCATGCCCGCGGTTACCCCTGGGGCGGCTGGGAGGGTGTCGACGACCAGAGGCCTGCCCTTGGAGCGATCCACAATGACGGCGGTGGTCTCCTTTAGATTGGGGTGGTTTCGGAGCTCCACCTTGGCCCGCAGGTGGGTGATGAGTACACAGGCGACCCTCAAGGCACCTCCTTGGTAAGCTAAGTCAGAAAAAGGCGATGGAAAGGAGAAATGATAGCGAACACCTGTTCTCTTTATCAATGGCGTGAGGACAGACCAATATGCCGGGCGAATTCGGCGAATTCCACGCCGCTCAGCGTGCGGCCATACTTCCAAATCCTCCATGTATTGACTGAGGGCGGGGTTTCAAATTGCTTGTATCCGTCCTAGGGGCGGGAGTAAGGTTATTTTATAGGGTCCATATTTGATTCCCTCGTAAAAACCCGTTTTGAGGAAGCTCCAGCGATTTAGCACATCTGAGCGCTACCGTATGTTGGGGTAGTATACGGAACAGAGACTGTATACCGTACCCAGGCGTGGGTACGTTTGTTCTATTTCGACCTGCACAGACTTTTTACGAGAGAATCATATTTTCATTTTCCGGTACCCGGAGGATAAACAAAATGTTTGGTCAGAACAGAGAAAAGAAGCGGTTCTCCTGGCGATGGGCCGTGCTGCTGGTAGCGCTGGTGGCGGGGAGCCTGCTTTTGGCGGCCTGCGGCGACTCCGACCCTAGTCCCACAGCGACCCCTGAACCCACTCCGGTACAGGCCACACCGGACAAAGACGACGACACCATGATGGATGAAGACGCCGACGCCATGATGGACGAGGACGCCGACGCCATGATGGACGAGGACGCCGACGCCATGATGGACGAGGACGCCGACGCCATGATGGATGAAGACGCCGACGCCATGATGGATGAAGACGCCGACGCCATGATGGACGAGGACGCCGACGCCATGATGGACGAGGACGCCGACGCCATGATGGATGAAGACGCCGACGCCATGATGGACGAGGACGCCGACGCCATGATGGATGAAGACGCCGACGCCATGATGGACGAGGACGCCGACGCCATGATGGACGAGGACGCCGACGCCATGATGGACGAGGACGCCGACGCCATGATGGATGAAGACGCCGACGCCATGATGGATGAAGACGCCGACGCCATGATGGACGAGGACGCCGACGCCATGATGGACGAGGACGCCGACGCCATGATGGACGAGGACGCCGACGCCATGATGGACGAGGACGCCGACGCCATGATGTCTCTGAGCGATATCGACGAGACCACCACGGGGGCCGAACTGATCGCGTCGCTTTCCGAAGGTGAAGCCGACTGCCTGCGTGCTGCGATAGGGGACGCGAGCTACGAGGCTATGCAGGACCTAACCCTGTCCGAGAGTGCCATGGGATTCGATACGTTCCCGCTGCAATGCCTGGAGCCGGACAACGCCATCGACCTGAGCGTAGCCATGATGTCGCTCCAGGCGGGCGGGCTGTCCGATGATAGCCAGGCCTGCATCAAGGACGTTTTCGCAGACCTCGGGGTGCCGGGCGAGGGGATGAGCATGACAGACTCCATGCGCTCCTTTATAACCATGCAGCTCTGCCTGACCGACGAAGAAGCGCAAGCCATGTCGGGACCTGTTCCGGAAGAAGACGCATTTCCTTTGCCCTCCCAACTACGCTGCGTATCCGAGCAGACAGACCTGGAAAACCTATTCATCGTCTACCAGGCCTTTGCCGACCTGGAGTCGAGCACGGAGCCGCCCACACCATCGCCGGAAATGACGAAGGCGGTGGCCGAGATAATGGCGGCCCAGGAGACCTGCGGCATTCCCACCATCATCCAGGGGGAGGGGTCAGCGCCCTAGGCGGCGGCTCGGGTTACTGCCCGAGCTGAGATATCCGGGGTGTGGGAACCGACGTTGGAGTCGGATCATCGGCGTTGACAGATGCGTGAGTCTTGGAGGCATCCGAGGATTGAGTATCCATCGTCGAAGCATTCGTTTCCGTGTCATTTGGTGCGCCCTGGGGTGATGAACCGTTTGCGGCTGTGTTAGCCCGAATCCACCGAAGGACACGGATGGACGGCGTGAGGAAAGCGGAAGGGGGGTGAGGGAGCTACAGGGGAAATAGCCTGGGTTCCATTTGGGGTAGGGAGGTCGGCGGACGGTCTTCATCGCCGCACAGGGGCCCCTATGGCCGTCTGCGGGAGCTGCGATGCGCGGGATGGCGAGAGAATACGCAGCAGGGAACTCTCTCGGACCGGGCTGGCACGAGTCTGCGGGGATCTTCGGTTGTCCGGTGGGTGGGTCGGTCGCCGACGGTGCCGTCAGGCCGGGAGTGGAATGGCTCGCAGCCGGGCCAAGGCGCGGCTGAACTTCTCAGCCCAAGGCCAGCGATCCGGAAGATGCAGGGTCAACCGGCGTGCCGAGCGGGTGAGCCGTCCGGCCAGGGAGAAGAACCGCCGCCGGAGGGTCTTGGTGGTGGCTATCCGCTCTCCCAGACCGATCCGCGCCGTCCAGCGGGCCAGGTTGTGGGCCATCGTCTGGACGGCCAGCCAGGCGCCGTTGGCGGCGAAGCGGCCCGAGGGGAGATGGTTCAGCCCGACGCCGTACTTGAGGTCGCGTATGGCATTCTCGATCTCGGCGTGGCGGCGATGGTCAGCCTCCAGTTCGAGCAACTCCCCGTCCCGGTCGGTGATGAAGCCATGATAGCTGTATTTGGCGAAGAGGGCCAGTTGGGAACCGGGCGTGGGCTTCACCCGCCGGACGATGAGCCGTACCGGCGCGGCGTCCGCCTCGGCCTGGAAGGGGGTGCAGGTGGTCTCGGCCACATCGGCGGCGCCGTCCATCCAGTAAGGAATCGGCGTCCAGGCATCTTCGGGTATCGCCTCGATGAGATTGTGCAGGCTTTTGTGCTGGCGGATGGTGATGGAGAAGCGGACATCCATCTTGCGGCAGACGGATACCACGCCATGAGTGTAGAACCCGCTGTCGGCCCGTAGCGTGAGTCGTCCGTTGGCCCCGGCGTAGCGCACCCGTCCCACCGTCTCCCGCAGGAAGTGGGCGGCGCCGCGGGCGGTGTTGGCCCGGCCCTCGCGCAGCCGGGACATCAGCACGTCTCCGGTGCCGGCGGCGATGGCCAGCAGCGGGTGGTAGCCCCGCTTGCCGGTATAGCCGTGGTGGCGGGCGCCCTCCTTGGCCAGTCCGTAGGTCTCGCAGATGGTGGAGTCCAGGTCAATGGTCAGGGGCCCGTCGCCGGGTCCCGCCCCGGCCTGCCAAGCCCGGGCCAGCAACTCGCGGCTCACCCGGTCGAGTTGACGGACGTGGCCCCACCGGAAGCTGCGCAGGAAGGTGCCCAGGGTGGATGGCGCCTTGAGAGTGCCGCCCAGGGTGCAGGCCGTCCCCCCGGTGCGCAACACATCGGCGTCGTCAATGCAGTCGCCCCCAGCCAGCGCAGACGCCACCAGCGTCATCATCTTGTCGCTCGTGTTCGCCCGCCCCGGGGCATCGCCCAGGTCGAGGCGCTGCCGGACGAGTTCGGGCAGGCCGAGGTGCCGCGCCAGGGTGGCCGGAAGGAGCAGCCCGGCATTGGCCACCAGGCGGTGATCGTCAAAGACGATACGGATCCGGTCGGGGTGGTTGCGTGGTAGCATCTATTGGGTGCTCCTTCTCTGGGACTGTTTTGCTGTTACAAAACCATTATCCCAGATTCAGAGGAGCACCCTCTGGCCGCCTCAGGACGCTAACCCGACGCCCTCCTTCGGTGGATTCGGGCTAAGGTGGAGTGGCACCAGGGAGAACTGTTTCCCAGAGTGGGCTTCGTCGTCACCAATCTGAGCTATCCAAACATCGGGATAGTCCGCTTTTACAATGGCCGAGGCACCGCGGAGCAATGGATAAAAGAAGGCAAGTACGCCCTGAACTGGACGAGGTTGTCCTGCCACAAGTTCGTGGCCAATCAGGTCAGGCTGGAGTTGTTCGTGCTGGCTTACAACTTGGGCAACTTAATGAGAAGGCTAGCCTTACCGGAGGCAATGAAGCACTGGTCGTTGACCAGTCTGCAGACCAGGATGATCAAGACTGGAGGACGGTTGGTGCGCCATGCCGGAAGGCTGGTGTTTCAGCTTGCTGAGGTGCTCGTGAGCCGGGAAATGCTAGGCGGGATACTGGAACGAATTGGTCGGCTTAGGCTGGCTCCTGGCTAGTCCACTTTAGGAGCGTCGGGATTGGTTACGGTTACGGGGTCGCACAGGGCAAAAGAGCTTCCCAAGGGCGAGACTTGGGCGTAGACAAGCGGTTTGGGGCTTTTACGCTTGGCAGTACAGTGGTTGCCCAATGAAAGCGGGGACTTTGAGTGAATCAGGCCGCATCAGACCGCATTTGACGCCCTTGGAATGCGGGATTATATTTGGCGGTATCCCCGCGGGAGCTATATCCAGGAAAGGTGGTTTGATCTGGGGAATCCCGGTTAACTATCTTTATTTCAGGACACGTTGGCATGAAGTTGATAGAACTGCATGGGACGCCGTTGGCGGGGTTTTCAGGCGTGGGGGAGGTGAGGTTTACTGACAACAACGTGCTTACGGAAGCCAGAGGCTACTTTGAAGCAGCCCAGTTTCCATCTGGTCGTCTTGTTGTGGCTTTTGTTCCGACTGATCCATTTCGGCCTTCAGATACAGGGGCGGTTGACCCTTTGGAGAATGGTCTTTCATTCAGCGGGGATGATTTGAGGGGCTGGTTTATCGAGTCTGAGAAAGAAGTTTTGTATGAGGTCCCCAAACGAAAGTAGAGTCCCTTGGATGCGGCGCATCCCTGCTTGCGGGTCAGGCAGGATGTCGTGCCGCACGATTCATCCGGCAAGTCGAAAGTCCTATGCCCGCTTCCCGGCCATTGGGAGTTGGGCAAGTGGTCATTTCCCCAAGGGACGATGGTCGATTGAGCGATAGTTATGGCTGATAATCAACCAGACGGCTTTGTGGAGGCTCAGGCGCGCAATACCCGTTGCCACAGGTGCGGCGGTTTGTTGGGCATGGCGCAGGCAATGCTACTGCGTGCGGAAACAGGCCAGGTAGATCAGATCCCCCAGGACCATGTCCTCGAAAGGCTCCGGGAGCAAATGGGCCGGTCGCGAAGCGATAACGTCCACCTCCTTAAGAGGTTGCTGCTGCGGCTACAACGTATATTGAAAGGCCCTTCCCCGGTAGGCTATTTCGGCTACTCGCGGTTAAACGGTGATATGTTCTGTCGCACATGTGGGGAGAAGTCGGTTGGAGAAAGAGCAGTTACGCACTCCCAGAAGGACAACGGCAACGTCCTCAAGCGGCTACTGTATCGGCTGAAGGAGAGGCGTCCCTTCGTGGCCGCCCTGAGACGCAACGCATCCTACGAGAGCGTGACGGGCCTCATCGATCTGCCCCGCCTGTTGGCCGATGCTGCATTCCCGGTTTATGGTCTCAAGGGCAGTCCCCTGGGACTGCGCCTAGAGGACGTAGGCTGGAGTAGCAAAGGGAATGGCCGCACTGTTGAACGTGTCACACTCACCTACGTTGCAGGGGGGCCGAAGGGCGCTCCACAGGCCATAGAGCTGAGCCAGCATGCCGACACCACCGGGGTATCCAATGAAAGCCGTCTCTCTAGGGAGTTACTCGCCATCCTTAGCCTGGTGAAGTCTCACGGCTCAGAGGAGTTGAGGCGAGAGTATCAGCGCAGAGGCAACATCCACCGCGACTGGAATCTGGCGCGCATCAGCAGCGCTGAGCGTCGAAGGTTTACTGTCGAAGTGGATGGAGCACCAGGCGACGTGGAACTGGCCTTCTGGTGGGAGCCGGAACCGGTGGTTGTGGCCCACATCATGCGAGACGGTGACTCGATCCTGGCTACGTCGATCGGCATCACGCATGTACGGCTGCTCAGCCTACTCAAGACGATGGTAGTGCTCCAAAGGGACCCTGAAACCCTAGCGGGACACCAGCAGGAATACGAGCAGTTCTACAAATACAGGACAAGCCCCCAGCGCGGCACACCTCTCTAGAACAATGCGAAGCATATTGAGGTTCAGCTTTGCTCAATAGGCCCCGCTGGAGACAGTCTCCGTCAGTACCAGGACTCGATTAGCAATATGAGGATGAAGTACATCCGACAATCATGGATTCGCAGATTAATCTCGCGCTGGACGTTGCGGAGGTACCGAAGCCGCATGTCCAGCATGTCCCTGCTCTCCACTGGAGGCGGCATTCCCATCCGGCAAACGAAGCTGGCACCCGATGGTGTGGAGTTCTCCGAGGATGTGTCCGAGGCCAGGTGGGTGGAGGAGCGCCTCTCAGCTTTCGGGACGCTGCGTTCCTTGCTGCCCGAAGGGTTTGCGGCGTACGCCCGAATATTTCACCCTGCCTACCCGAATAGAGATGAGGAGAGGCCGGTCCGGTGGTCTACAGTGGCCTCATGGACGGGACGTACTGTCCATCCGCTGATGCAGTTCGAACGTATCACAGGTCTGAGTGAGGACACTCACGACATGTACAAGGACCCACCGTGGGGTTCTCTTCCGAAGGACGGGTCCATCCCGAAAGGGAGTGTCGTACCCTGGTCGAGGTTGTCAAGGGCGGCGAGAAGGTGTACCACTGCGGTGTCGACGTCCAGCGATTATGTCAGGGTAATGGACCGGCGATTATGTCAGTGGTTGCTGTGTCAAGCCAATAGTTATCCAGTTCGATGATTGAGAAATCCCCCACCTCCAGCTTCGTGTGACACCGTGGGTGGCAGTGATGGTGACTCGATCCGAGCGGAGCAGCCCGCGGATAAATGGACAACCTTGGCGGGATTGCCCACTTACCCACAGGCCGGTTGTTATGGACCGAAGGCGGTTCCACATGATCAAGAGTGAGCAGCGAGCTCCCTGTCCGGATAGACAGGTGGACTTGAAGCCTCAACGTACTTTCGGACGGTGATGCGGGATATGCCCAATTCCCGGGCGATTGCCCGAAGAGAAAGGCCTCGACGCTTGGCCCTCTGCACTGCTTTCCAACGGGCTCGCTGACGAGGCGTCGGCGGTCTGGGTGGTTGAGCCTTAGGGTGGACGGCTTCACTCTCGCGATCCGTGGTCAATCTCCCTGCGGCGAGTCCCCGGCCGATCGCGGTCATCGCTCCCAGTCCTTCTCGCTCGTGACCACCGATCCCGTTGGTGTCCATGCCTGCAGCGAGGTTCTCCACGGTGACGCTGCCAAGACCTCGAGTGGCGTTCAGAGTCCGGAGGACACCAGGACGCGGTGGCGCTTCCTGGGTAGGGACGATTTGGTTTTGATAGCACACTACTAGCTTGCCGTCCAATCGCTCCTGGACCACCACGTGCGCTCCAACGTAAGTGGACCGTTCGCTCGAAGGAAGCAGTTGGAGGGTATGCCAGTTGTACTTGACTGTGTTGTCTCTGGCCACCTTGCGGCTATGCTTGAAGCACAGTATGCCTGCCAGGTTCAGGTCCGGATCTGGAGAGCGATATGCGTTGGTGGACTGTGCTGGTGGCACCCCGAATCGCTTGTTGAAGCGGGTCAAGAAAGCCCACAGGACTTGGTTGGCCTCTGAGATGGTTCTGGCCCCAGCCAGACGTAGTTCGGTCACCAGCCGATCCTGGAAGGTGCCGTTGGCCCGTTCTACCCGACCCTTCGCCTCCGGAGAACGCGCGAAGATCTGCTCCACCCCAAGCTCTGCCATCGCACGACCGAATTGGGTCGGCGCAGGCGATTGATGCGAGCCAGGTACATACTTGAAGACGGCGTGGCGGTCACTGTACAGGGCCAAAGGAACCCCACAACGCCGGATCAGCTCTTGCATGAGGAGGAAATAGCCATGAGTGTCCTCTTCATGGCGAAACAGTGCGTAGGGCACGGTGCTGGTGGCATCATCGATTGCCAACAGCAGGGTGCATCGAGGGCCCCGTTCTTCTAGCCAGGCATGAACGCTGCCATCTACTTGCACCAACATGCCTTCCTGGCTCATGCGCTGGCGACGGACCCGATGCAGTGGGGGTCGACGTCGACGGGGGCTAGCCATGCCGGCGCCTACCAGGATACGCCGGACCGTAGAGCGCCCCAAGACGATCTCTTCCCGCTCTGCCAGGAGCTCGGTTAGGTGCGTATGATTTACTCTTGCATACCGTGTGCGTGCCAGGGCCACAACTTGAGTCCTAGCCTCCTCCGGGATGGAGTTGTTCGCTCGGCGACCTCGGTTCCCATGAGCCAGTGCGGCGGCACCCTCCTTCCGATACTCCGCCAGGATTCGCCAAACGTGGCGTTCACTCACTCCCAGAACCTCTGCCGCCTCATCCACTGATATCTGACCTTCCAGGATACCGTTGAGCACTTGGAGCCTTGCCTGTTCTTTCTGGGTCAATGTCAATCCTTTCATGAACTGACATTTTCCCTGACCTGTTAACTACTGACATAATCGTAGAACAACAACATCCAGGTGGTCCACTTTAGCTCCGCCTTTTACAACTCTGCGTGCAAGCACCCCTTCGAGGAAAACGTCAAAGCGGACTTCTACGAGTACGATGTCTCCGAACTGACATCAGATTTCGTAGCGTCACTCTTCAATGGAGGACATACAAGGGTACTTGCGGGCTGCGCGCCTTGGCAGCCATTCTCGACCTATACGCGGGGAAGCAGTGGTCGGATGCTGGCGCATGTTGTTCGTCAGGCGCGTCGGATCCGACTGTGGGTACGTTCGATTCGGAAGAATCGTGAGCCTGCCCATGGATATTCTCCATATGCCACTTAAGCCCGTTGTCGGTACGCATGGGCTTAGAACAAAAAGGGCAGGCAAGTGTCGGCACCAGCTATCTTCCTCCCGATGGATGTCGAGGTATCTTCAAAAAGTATGTAAACAGTCAGGCGGTGTACCCTCTCTCTGAACAACACGGGCTCGAGGCCCAAGAGAGGAGATAGACCGCCCATGAGGAAGGAAAGCACTGAGAGTAGGTCGGAGTCAAGGCCGGAGTGGGAGCAGTTGGAGGATTGGGTGCGAAGCCAGGTCCAGAGGCTGATCCAGGAGTTGCTGGAGGAGGAGGTGACGGCGTTTCTGGGAAGGGCGAAGTCGGCGCTCAGATCCGACTCGGACAACGATACCGGCTATCGGAACGGATACGGCAGAGCCCGGAGGCTTACGCTGAGTTCGGGAACGATACAGCTGAGGCGGCCGCGAGTCCGCGATACCGAGGAGCAGTTCGAGAGCCGGCTGCTGCCGCTGTTCGTCAACAGGACCAGGAAGGTTGCTGAGTTGATCCCCGAGCTGTACCTGCACGGTCTATCCGAAGGCGACTTCGATCTGGCTTTGCGGGGGCTGCTGGGAGAGGACGCACCGGTATCGGCGAGCACGGTGGCCCGGTTGAAGGATAAGTGGAACGATGAGCTTGCCCAATGGCGCAGCCGGCCCCTCGATGACCTGGAAGTGGTCTACATGTGGGTGGATGGAGTCTACGTCAAGGCTGGTCTTGAGAAGGAGAAGGCGGCGGTACTGGTGGTGATGGCGGCCCTGAGCGACGGGAGCAAGGTGGTGGTGAGCGCTGTTCCTGGATACAGGGAGTCCACAGAGAACTGGTCCGAGGTGCTCAGGGACATCAAGCGCCGGGGCTTGAGCTGCCCGAGGCTGGTGGTTGGAGACGGACACCTGGGCATCTGGGGAGCTCTGCGCAACGTCTATCCGCAGGCGGCAGAGCAACGCTGCTGGAACCACAAGATCGTAAACGTGCTCGCCAAGCTTCCAAAGCGACAACAGGACCAGGCCAAGCTCATGCTGCGTACTATCCCCTACGCGCCGACTCGGACAGAGGCTGAGCGGCTCAGGACGGTGTTCACCAGGTGGTGCGGCGACCATTCCTACGAGGCGGCCTCAGAGGCCTTGGAGCGGGACTGGGACCGCATGGTCACCTTCTATGACTTCCCAAAGGAGCACTGGGGGCACCTTCGCACGACGAACCCGGTAGAATCACCCTTCGCGGCCCTCAGGCTTCGGACCGATGCCGCCAAGCGCTACAAGAGGGTCGATCGGGCGATAGCGGTGATCTGGAAAATGTTGATGGTCGCCGAACAGCGCTTCAGGCGTCTGAAGGCCCCTGAGTTGATCGAAGACGTCTATCTCGGTGCACAGTATGCGGATGGAATCGCCATTGAATCAACGGCTGAGAAGGTCGCCGCCTGATGTCGTTTACACACCTATTGACGTAACCTCTGGATGTCGCAATTTATGGCAAGTATATGTTTGGTATTCCAAACGGTCAACGACATCCAGTGGGTTCATAATGTCAGCACCAATTCCTTGACTTCACGGCGCACCAGAGCGTGAATAGTCGTGACTCCATCAACCCACAGGAGGAGACCATGGCGACGCAGACTCTGGTCCGCGGTGGCGACGCCGGTCGCTGGGAGCAGGCCATCTACGCCTTCTTAGCCGAGAAGGAGCGCCGCTCCGGTTCCATGAGAACTGTACGGGCATATTCCGGAATGCTCTATCGCTTCTTCGGCTCCGTGGGCAAACCGCCAGATCAGGTGAACGCCACCGAAATCTTTAGCTACGCCCATGGCATCGGCCTCTCAGGTAAAAAGCCTTCATCTGTCACCATTAACGCCCGCATCGCCTGCCTGAGTTCATTCTATCGCTTCCTCATCCGCATGAGCCTGGTGAGTGCCAACCCATGCGACCAGTTAGAGAGGCCCCGGGCGACACCGGCACCACCCAGAAGCTTGACCGCCGCCGACATCAAGAAGCTACTGGACTTCATCCCTGATAATCCAGTTGGACTCAGGGATCGGGCCATCATTTTGACCTTGATCCTCACGGGCCGGCGGCGCGCTGAAGTGCTTAGCCTCAAGGCCGGCGACCTCACGCAAGATGGAGAAGCGGTCTACTATACCTACCGGGGCAAGGGTGGCAAACATGGCAAGCGGGAATTGCCCCAGCCCGCATTCAGGGCCATACAGCAGGCCCTGGCAGCCTTCGGCAAGGATTTAGACGCTATGAAACCCGAGGAGCCTGTGTGGCCATCCAGTGCCGACAGTGGGCGCGGTATCACCAGCGGCACCTTCTACGGCAACATGCGCAGGTACTTCAAGGTGGCGGGGCTGCGGCCAGCCGGCGTCCACATCTTCCGTCACTCGGCAGCCAGACTGCGACGTGAGGCTGGTGAGTCGATCGAGCAGGTGAGCCGCTTTCTAGACCACAGCTCGCTGGCGGTGACCACGGTGTACTTGCGGCAGCTAGAAGGCGACCGGGACACCGCTTGGGAGCAGGTTGCTGAGAACCTGGGTCTAACAAGTGGGTCCAATTGCGCCTAGAAATCGTTTCCGAAATCCTGCGTAGAATTACTAGACAAATTTTGCGGCACACATTATAATATAGCTAATTACTCTTAAATATGCCTTTCACGGCAATACTTCTGAGGAGATTTGATGCAGGCCCAATTGACGTTCGGCGAGTACATGCGACGCCTGCGCCGGTCCCGCAAGTGGAGTCTCACTCAACTTGCTGAGAACTGCAATATCTCTTATCCTCACCTCTCCCGCCTGGAGAACGATTCAGTCGTCCCTTCAGTCGAATCGGTAGTCCGGTTGTCCGAGGCCTTGGATGGTGATGTGAAGATTATGTTGGAACTGTCCAACTGCCTTCCCCGGGCAATCCTCGACCGAATCAGGTCCCAAGAGGAGTCCACGGCCGATTCCCTGATGCGGACCGCTGGAACGGGTGGCGATCCGGCCGAGGAAGCGATGCGTGGCGTCGACCACGCCTTGTCGGCACCGCTTAAGGACATGTACAACCTAGAGGACATGGATGCGGGCGCTCTTGCGTTGGCCATCGACGGTTTGATGAACCTGGAAAGAACCAAGCGTGCCTCGATATTCACATTGATTGCGGATCTATCGGCACAAGAGGGTAGCAACAGCTAGATGACAGACCGACTGCGTCAAGAGGCTTGGGATTACGGCCGATCGCTGCGAGATCAACTGCTGACCCAGTACCGGGAAGAGTATGGCGAAGATGTGCCACCTCCTCCAGCAAAGATCGCCGATCAGCTGTTGACCGACTTCCTGGGAGCTAATCTTCGCTTCGGCCCTCTGCCACTCAACATATACGCCCAGACCGAGTGGAAGGACGATCGTCCGGTGGTGACGGTGAACTCATTCACGGGTCAGATTCCTGGGGTGAAGGACGTAGAAGGAATCCAGAACGTGGCCATGCTCCACGAAGCCGTCCACGTCGAGCGGGACATATCCGAGTTGAAATCAGGACCCCAGTTGACCCTACCAGATTTCGGGCCGCCAACCAAGATAGTTTGCCACCGGGACTTTCGCAACTGGCGTCGTCCCGGTGAGCGATTTAGTTCCAGCGGCGACATTCCGGAGTCGATGCGGGAATTCTTCGCCGAGGAAGCCGGGCGGGCCGCGGCCGTTTCCTATCAAGCCTTGTCCCGATCGGAAGCTTTCCAGGGGTTTTGTCGGCTGGGGGATAAGGGGACCACTAAGGACAATGGAGAGATGTGGCGGCTACTGAACCTAGCCGCATGGGAAATTGGCGTCAATCGATCGGCCCTAGTGAAACAACTGGATCTGGAAGGGCGGATCATCGTTGAGCAGAAAGGTGGGAGAAAAATAATTCATCTCCAACCCGCGTTCTCGACGTTGATGGGAGGACGATGAAGAACCCAATGGGCCAGACCAACGAGTTGGTAGATCATCTGATTAATTCCATTGTCCAAAAATTGCAGGCCAACCGGGAAGTCCTATCACGCTCGGTGAACTACGGACGACTGGTTTGGCGCCGCAATAAGAAAGACGATCAGATAGAGGTGGACCTGGAACTCAAGCTTTAGAACTCAGCAATGGAATAGACGCGCCTGGGGCAGCGGAGAGGCTCCCATCGGGCCTGGGAAGGGCTCGCATCTCTGGATTGGGAGAATGGGATGCCTCGGTCCGGGCCAGACGGGAAACCGACCTATTCACTTGATAAGTCGCCTCCACTAGAGCGTAAATACGGTGTTGACGCCGAAATTCAACCCACGCAGCAAGAGGTTGATCATCTTTGCAATGTCTGGGCAGAGGTCGGGCGTGCCATTCTGATGCGCCGGAGGGGAGCGGCATGAAACCAACCAAGGGGAATAGGGCTTTCGGATACATTCGGGTCTCGAGCCGTGAGCAGATCCTAGGGCACTCGTTGGAAGCACAGGAAACTGGAATCCGCCGGTGGTGCGAGCAAAACGGATACGACTCCGTAAGAATCTTTGCCGAGGAGGGACGGTCGGCCCACGTAGATGAAATCCAAAAGCGTCCGGTATTCAAGCCCATGCTCGACGCTGCAGGTCAGAATGAGACGGACATTGTCGTGGTTCATACCCTCGACCGATGGGCAAGAAAGCTCAGCGTCCAATCCGAAGCTTTCGGGGTTTTGGGCAAGGTAGGGGTTGGGTTCGCGAGCGTCATGGAAAATATCGACATGACCACACCATCTGGCCGGTTAATGCTCAACACAATGGGGAGCATCAACGAGTTTTTCTCAGACCAGCTTGGTCTCCACGTGCGAAAGGCCTTGAGTGTTCGCGCCGAATCGGGATTCCAGATAGGTCCAGTACCTTTCGGATACCTGGCGCTAGAGCCGGGCGGGGTGGCCCAGGTCGTCGAATGTGAAGCGGAAGCGATCTTACAAGTTTACCAACGGAGGCAAGATGGAGAATCCACGGGATCGCTTGCTAACTGGCTAAACGACTTGGGATTCAAGACTAGGAAAGGTGGGATCTTCACCAGCCATGCTGTGAAGGACATGCTTAATTGCCGGTTTTACGTGGGCAAAGTCTGCTACAACGGTGAGGAATACGCAGGCCAACACCAGCCGATCATCAACGAAGAACTCTACCATCAAGTTCAGGCGCGCCGGCAACGCCGCACAATAGTGCGAACCGTCCAGGGTCCGAAAGGGCTCCTCCAAGGGATTATATGTTGCGGCAACTGCGGCAAAGGAATCCAGTCCGACCGCCACCGATTCGGCGGGCCCATGTACCGGGAACGACACTCCCGTGAGTGTGACACCAACGGGCGTTCCATAATGGCAAAAACCGTGGACCAGCAGATCGAGGATATTCTGACAGCAATGGAATTGATGCCGGAATGGCGGAGCCGAATGTCCCAACTTGCAGTCGAGGACTCTAAAGGGCCCGACCCGAGGGAGCTACAGGACAAAAGGCGCAGGCTTTCGGTGGCTTTTGCTAATGGAGGATTCACCTACCCCCAATATTATGCGAGGCTGGCTGAGATTGATGCCAGTTTGAGATTGACCGAGAGTGTGGGTCTGCCTACACTGGAAGAAGCAGCACAATTGTTCGAGGATATACCCCAACTATGGAGGGAAGCGACGCCGGAAGAAAGAAGGAAGCTAATCAGCCCGCTCATCGAGCGAGTCTATGTGGACATGGATTGCAGTATGATCGGGGCCATCGTGCCAGCGTCGGCTTTTCGCCGATTACTGGAGGGAGCGATGGCCAGGGCAGAAAGCCCCGCCGCAACGCTGCTCTCCGAGGATGAGTCGGAGAGGTTGAAAGTTTGGAGTTGGTGGAGACGGGGGAGGGTCGAACTACACTGTGAACACGGGCTCGAGGTCCTATTGGCCGCCTGAGCGCCTACCCATTTTCCGGACCTGGCCTTAGAGCAAACGCAGCTGCCGGTTCTTGATGTCGGACCCGTTGGACAGGGAACGGGTGACGAGAGCCTTTTCATACCCCATCGACGCATTTCTCGGCCTTCTTTTGCAACAGACTCACTGCTATAATCTCCGCCATGCGCGCGATTTGGTATTCGATCTTTCTATTCAGCGCGATTTTGCTGGCGGCTTGTGGTCAACCTGAGGCGACGCCTGCGGCAGCTCCCGGGAAGGTAGCCGCGCCTCCTGCACCTGCCGCATTGGTGAGGACATCCTGCACGTGGGGACCGACGAAGAGACACTGGCCTTGGCTGGGCCAGAGACCCAGTTGATCGACCTGGGCACCAGGGCCCTCTTGCCGGGCTTCGTCGACATTCACAATCACATCCTCTCGGCCGCACGTGCGGGTAAAAACCCACAGCTCTTCGGGACCACATTCGAAGAGGCGCAGCAATACATGCTCCGAGGTGGGACGATTACTATGGGAGATCCTGGACCCGGTTATGACAAAATCGACGAATACCTGGCCTTTGCCCAGACCGGGCGTGTTAGGACCAACCTCTATCCTAAATTCAACACCAACTGTGGGGAGCCTTGGGGTGAGGACCAGTACCTCAACTACGCGCCGGTCCTCGATCCGAGTGCGATGGCACGTATCATTGGCGTCAAATTCTACGCGGACGGAGGGTCCTGTAACCTCCAAGCATTTAGCTTTGACCTGCCTGAAGAGCTTGTATCGCGCCGAGGGTTGGGCGATCCGAGGGGAGACCTGTTTGTAACGGAGGAGGAGTTGACCTCGGCAGTCCTCGGGCTGCAGGCCGTCGGTTATCAGGCGGTGATTCACGCGTTATCCCGAATCCACCGAAGGAGGGCGTCGGGTTAGCGTCCTGAGGCGGCAAGAAGGTGCTCCTGTGCTTCTGGGATAATGGTTTTGTAGCAAAAAAACGGCCCCGGAAAAGGAGCACCCAGTAGATGCTGCCACGCAACCACCCCGACCGGATCCAAATCACCTTCGACGACCGCCGCTTGGTGGCCAATGCCGGGCTGCTCCTTCCGGCCACCCTGGCGCGGCACCTCGGCCTGCCCGAACTCGTCCGGCAGCGCCTCGACCTGGGCGATGCCCCGGGGCGGGCGAACACGAGCGACAAGATGATGACGCTGGTGGCGTCTGCGCTGGCTGGGGGCGACTGCATTGACGACGCCGATGTGTTGCGCACCGGGGGGACGGCCTGCACCCTGGGCGGCACGGTCAAGGCGCCATCCACCCTGGGCACCTTCCTGCGCAGCTTCCGGTGGGGCCACGTCCGTCAACTCGACCGGGTGAGCCGCGAGTTGCTGGCCCGGGCTTGGCAGGCCGGGGCGGGACCCGGCGACGGGCCCCTGACCATTGACCTGGACTCCACCATCTGCGAGACCTACGGACTGGCCAAGGAGGGCGCCCGCCACCACGGCTATACCGGCAAGCGGGGCTACCACCCGCTGCTGGCCATCGCCGCCGGCACCGGAGACGTGCTGATGTCCCGGCTGCGCGAGGGCCGGGCCAACACCGCCCGCGGCGCCGCCCACTTCCTGCGGGAGACGGTGGGACGGGTGCGCTACGCCGGGGCCAACGGACGACTCACGCTACGGGCCGACAGCGGGTTCTACACTCATGGCGTGGTATCCGTCTGCCGCAAGATGGATGTCCGCTTCTCCATCACCATCCGCCAGCACAAAAGCCTGCACAATCTCATCGAGGCGATACCCGAAGATGCCTGGACGCCGATTCCTTACTGGATGGACGGCGCCGCCGATGTGGCCGAGACCACCTGCACCCCCTTCCAGGCCGAGGCGGACGCCGCGCCGGTACGGCTCATCGTCCGGCGGGTGAAGCCGACGCCCGGTTCCCAACTGGCCCTCTTCGCCAAATACAGCTATCATGGCTTCATCACCGACCGGGACGGGGAGTTGCTCGAACTGGAGGCTGACCATCGCCGCCACGCCGAGATCGAGAATGCCATACGCGACCTCAAGTACGGCGTCGGGCTGAACCATCTCCCCTCGGGCCGCTTCGCCGCCAACGGCGCCTGGCTGGCCGTCCAGACGATGGCCCACAACCTGGCCCGCTGGACGGCGCGGATCGGTCTGGGAGAGCGGATAGCCACCACCAAGACCCTCCGGCGGCGGTTCTTCTCCCTGGCCGGACGGCTCACCCGCTCGGCACGCCGGTTGACCCTGCATCTTCCGGATCGCTGGCCTTGGGCTGAGAAGTTCAGCCGCGCCTTGGCCCGGCTGCGAGCCATTCCACTCCCGGCCTGACGGCACCGTCGGCGACCGACCCACCCACCGGACAACCGAAGATCCCCGCAGACTCGTGCCAGCCCGGTCCGAGAGAGTTCCCTGCTGCGTATTCTCTCGCCATCCCGCGCATCGCAGCTCCCGCAGACGGCCATAGGGGCCCCTGTGCGGCGATGAAGACCGTCCGCCGACCTCCCTACCCCAAATGGAACCCAGGCTATTTCCCCTGTAGCTCCCTCACCCCCCTTCCGCTTTCCTCACGCCGTCCATCGGTGTCCTTCGGTGGATTCGGGATTAACCCAGACGACCTTTCACCGTACGGCGAGATTGGCGTTGTGACCGTGATCTTTGGGTATTTCCCGACCTGTGCGCTGGAGGATAGCGGGGGTGTCCATCCCAAATATGGAGAGGCCGCAATCCCGATGTTCGTACGTGGCCGGTCACTCCTCGATGCGAACCCTGGGTTGCACGTGGGGTGGCACAGTGATGCTCCCAGTGTTGGGATTGGCCCTATTCCCGACTTGTATTCGTTGGTCACCCGCAAGGGGCTCAGAAAGGACGGTGTGACAGTATGCCAGCCGCCAGACTGGGGGGCGGCTGAGGCGATCACGGTAGAGGAGGCCCTGCAAATTATGACGATTGGGTCGGCCTACGCAGTGTTCATGGAAGACAAGATCGGGAGTCTAGAGCCGGGCAAGTCCGCCGACCTTGTCGTCCTCTCGGACAACCCGCTTACGGTAGACCCTGACACGCTTATTGACCTAGAGGTGCTGATGACCATGGTAGGCGGCCACGTGGAGTACTGCGCTCAGCAAGACGTGTGCCCTGCTCCCCCAGCATCGCTGCCTTCGCCCGAAGGTGAGGGCGCGTTGCTGCCGGCAACCACGACCTTCACGATTGACGAGAATGTGCCCTATGCGGAAGACGGTGACCCCGGCCATATGATGACGGTCTACACGCCCGATGGGGAAGGCCCGTTCCCGGCTCTGATTGTGATCCACGGTGGGGGCTGGAGGGCCGGGAGCCGGGACAGCGGCCGATTTCGGGCCGAGGGCGTGCGATACGCCAGCAGAGATATCGCTGCGTTCTCGATTGACTACCAGCTCAGCACTCCGGACCTGCCATCCTGGCCTACTAACATACAAGATGTGGTGTGCGCCGTGCGTCACATCAGGGAGAACGCGGCGGTATATAACATCGACCCTGAACGGGTCGCCGTACTCGGATACAGCGCTGGGGGTCACCTGGCGGCGATCCTGGCGACGATGCGAGGTGATGAATCCTTTCTTGCCGGCGCCTGCGGGGACCCCCTCATCAGCAGCCGTGTGGTCCTGGCGGCCAGCTACTGGGGTCCCGGTGATCTTGACGTATTCGGTCAGTCGGGCGAGGGCGCGGGCTCGGCTGTCGAGCAATTGGTGGGCGCCAGCTACACCGAGGCACCGCAGAGATGGCGAGAGGCGTCACCTCACACCTACATTAGCCCTGACGACCCCACCTTCGTCATCGCCCACGGAACCTCAGACAGGACTGTGCCGTTTGAAACCTCAGTCTCTTTCGTCTCCCAGCTCGAAGCCGCAGGCGTAGACGTCACTTTCGTGGTAGTTGAAGGCGCAGGCCACGGCGAAGACCCTCTCCAGCTAAACGCGCGCCCCGTCTTGGAGCCCCTTATGCGTCAACTGCTCCTCCAAGAAGAGCCATGACCGCCAGTTGTGCGTGCAGGAGGTACTAAGGCGGCTTGGTCAATTTTGAGTGGAACAGTGAGGCCATCAGGATGCTTGCCCTCTCTCCAGACCGTCACTCGAAAGCACGGCCGGACCGGTCGCGAAGAGCGGGCCGTGAAGCGCCCCGGCATCTCATTATGATACCCTCAGGTTTCATCATTTCGTACAGCCTTGAGAAGCGACCATGAATCTACTCACAAGAGGGAGCATTGGAGCTGTCAATGTCGCGTCCGCCGCGTCCATGGCCGTAATGCTTCTGGGCCTGGTTAGTTTGTTTTCGGCATGTGTCGGTGAGTCTACCGCGACCCCTGACCCGACACCTGTAGCGACGAAAGTTTCGACGCCCACCCCGACGCCGGTCCCCCCTACCCCCACGCCGGAGCCTCGGGATGCGGATCTGGGGGTCATCCTGAGAATTACACCGGAGGAGGTACACAGTCTATATGTTGTTGACATGCTCCAGCTACGTGAAGACCCCGACCTGGCCGACCTATACGACGCGGTCTTGGAGGAGGATGTCGAGGCGTTCGATAGGATGGGAATTGACCTTGCTGAAGCGACGGCGTTTGTCATCGCCGAGGGGGACGATTTCGATGAGGTGTTTTTCATTCGGGGAGAGGCAGACCAGCAGGACCTAATCATATTTCTGAAGGACCTGGAATATGAAGACCGGACATATCGCGACGTGGCAATGTGGGAGGATGGGAACGGTAGCTTCGACTACCTGGCCTTCCCTCAACGCGACCAGATCCTCCTAAGTGACGATAGGGAGGCTGTCAGGACATTTGTAAGGACCCAGGCGGGTGAGTCGGGTCCACTTAAAGACGACGACGATTTAGCTGAGGTCGTGGACCGGTTGCCGTCCGGCATATACTCCTTCCTCTATTCAAACTGTGATACACCCGATGGAACATCTCAGTGGAATTTCCAAGGCTGCGAGGCGTTGGGCGTTTCAGCAGACAAGCTCGACGCAAACACCCTCAGCATCACTGTGTTGTTCAAGTTCAGAAGTGAGAGCCGCGCTAGCGTGGAATTAGACGATGTGGAAGAGGCTATAAATGACCAGGAGGACGAGTACATCTGGTTCGGCACCGAGGTGAATCAGTCAGGGGAGTTCATTGAGGTAACAGCCAAAGTGGACCTTCAGGACCTCATAAAAGAGGGCGACCTTTTCGATTGACCTTCGCATGCCTGAACAGTGATGCACGGTCAATTTGGGTTCAGACAAGTTGACCTCGAAAGTATCGAGGCACGGGAGTCCAATGCGGCGACAAAGGTACCCCCGGCGCCCTAGTGACCCCTGCTCCTTGGGCCGATGTGAAAAGTCAGAGGACTGGTTCGGTGCGGCACGGCTCCACACTGAATTTGGAAGACAGCCCTTCGGTTCCGAGTATCGCTGCCGTCAAGGCGAGGCAAGGAGCCGGCACGGGTAGGCCGCTGGCACCAGCTCACCGACGAGGACATCATCGAGCTGCATACCTAGCTATGGGAGGGCGCAGGTTGCGTTGTCAGGTCAGATCCTGCAAGAACCCGGAACTCAATGTCGAACTGGCTGAGATACCTTCTTCTGTCCTCGATGAGGCGCATGGCGCCGTTTGTCCACGCATCCGTGAGCTTGCTGAGCGCCAATATCTGGGCTCGTAGCTTCTTTGCGAACGTCTCGTAGTTGGCCAGTTTCCGATCCCTGGCCGTGATCAAGCCTGTCGCCCTGCCGGAACACATCAAAACGCCGGCATAAAAAGGAGGGTGCCGTTTGTTGACCACCGCTGCATCGCCCATAGGGTGAGAATGTTGCAGTGGCCGTAGTGCCCTTGTAGGAGGCACATATCTGGCTATCTTTCCGTCACATCAGGGCCTGGGATATACATTATCCGGACGAAGCCCGGGGCGGGCAAGGTGGGACTAAGTTTGGGGTGGGTTCACACCCTTATGCGCGATGCCGACCAGGAGGTCGAGATGGCACTCCAGCAGCCCATGCACATCCAGCTTGACGTCAAGATACCCATGCGCGACGGCGTCCGCCTGTCCGCCTGCATCTACCGGCCAACGGCGGAAGGGCGCTATCCGACACTGCTCATTCGGACCATATTCAACAACAAGCAGGACAAGTACGTGGCGTGGACTCGCCGCTTCGTCGAGGCGGGCTACGCGGTAGTGATGCAGGACTGCAGGGGGCGCTACGATTCCGAGGGGGCGTGGGAGCCCTACATCCACGAGACCAACGACGGCTACGACACTCACCAGTGGATAGGCGCCCAGCCCTGGTGCGACGGCAGCATCGGGACCTTTGGCATTTCCTACGTCGGGTTCACCCAGACGCTCCCCGCGGCCCTGCGGAGCTCCTATCTCAAGGCGCTGGTGCCCATCGCCTCGCAGCAGGACAACTATGGCTGCATCTACGCCGACGGGGCGCTGCAGCTCCACGTCGCCATGGTCTTCCACATATGGATCGGGCGCGGGCTGCAGAGCGAGGCCCGGGCGCTGATGGACGAGACCGAGATCTACCGAAGGCTGCCCCTGGTATCGGCCCTAGACGACATATGCGACGTCCCCTGGTATCGGGACATCATCGGCCACTACACCTACGACGACTTCTGGAAGCGGTACGGGCTCAGGAACAAGTACGAGGAGGTGGATACGCCGTCCTTCTTCATCACCGGTTGGTACGACGCCCTGGTGCACGAGGGGTTCAGGCAGTATACCGGCTGGAAGACGAAGGCACGGTCCGAGGAGACGAGAAGCGCCACACGGCTGATGGTCGGCCCCTGGACACACGGCAGCATCGGCACGGCCGACCGAATCGGAGACATAGCATTCGGCCATGGCGCGGCGCTGGACATCGTGCAGGAGCAGATTCGGTGGTACGACAGGCGGCTGAGGGGGATAGACAACGGGATTGACGACGAGCCGCCGGTACACATATTCGTCATGGGCGACAACGTGTGGCGGAGTGAAAAAGAGTGGCCCCTGGCTCGGACCCAGTTCACCAACTATTACCTGCATAGCGGAGGCCGGGCCAACTCTGCCTATGGCGATGGTGAGCTCAGCACGGAGCCGCCGAGGGAGGCTGGTCAGGACCGGTACAGCTACGACCCCGATGATCCCGTGACGACCGTTGGCGGGCCGATAATGCACGTGGATTACGGTGGGGCGCAGGACCGGCGCGCCGTGGAGCGACGCGACGACGTGCTGGTGTATACGTCGGAGCCTCTGGAGCAAGACCTGGAGGTGACGGGGCCGGTGACCATGACGCTGTACGCCTCGTCCAGCGCGCCGGACACAGACTTCACGGCGACGCTGGTGGACGTCTATCCCAACGGCAGGGCCATCAATATCTGTGAGGGGCTGCGCCGCGCTCGGTTCCGGGAGTCCATCGAGGAGCCGACGCTGATAGAGCCTGGTAAGGTGTACGAGTACGCCATCGACCTGTGGGAGACGGCCAACGTCTTCAAGGCCGGGCACAGGCTACGGGTCGAGGTGTCCAGCAGCAACTTTCCCCGCTTTGACCGGAACCTGAACACGGGGCACCGGCCGGGCATGGACGCCGAGATGGTGGTGGCTGAACAGACGGTGCGCCACGGCCCGGAGCATGCTTCGCACCTTACGTTGCCTGTGATCCCGCGGTAAGAGACACCGTTGAGGAGAGGCGTATCGTCGCCATCAGAACCAAGCCGGCCTTCGGACCCCTCTTTGAGACCGCCACCACCCGAGCAGGATCGGGCATCATCCTCGTTAGCGGGAAACACCGTGAAAATGCGAATCAGCCTTCGCCGCATGGGCAAGAGGCTGACGCCAACCCGTGTTTCTGGTAGAGACGGGGGAGGGTGGAACTATACCGTGAACACGGAATCGAGGTCCGGCTTGCGGCGTGAGATTTGATTGAACGCTTTGACCGTCGCGATTTACGCCTTCAGGATCTCCCGTCGCGACGGCTCCCGCCCCATCACTGGCAGCGCGTGACTGTGCAGCCCCGTGCACTTTGTCAGCTGCGCTGTGAATCACGATTCCGAGCCCAAGACTCACGTTATGCGCGGGACGACCCGCGCGAGCTACCTAACCTCTGGGACGAATCGGGGTCACAAGCCGATACGCGACAAGCTCCGCTTGACCCTGCTGCACGAGATCCCTACCACGGACCCGGTCCTTCCTCTACAGACGGCGAGCCAGTAATCGCAGCAGCTGTAGATTGATCTCTGGGCATAACATCTAGAGGCTAACTCCGGCATTGGCTTCTAGCTGCCGCTTATGGTTATACCCATCTGGCTCAGCGATTCAATCGCTGAGTCCACTTGGTCCCACCGGTCGACCCCACCATGATTTGGCTGTTCTTGTCCCGGCGTGCTCCTGCCCTTGCCCAGAATGCGCAGAAAGTCCTCAGCCAATTCCACCACGATCTCCCGGTGTTCCTTACAGAGGTTCCGGTCTTCGTGTTCGTCTTCACTTATCCGGTAGAGTTGAACGGGGGACATGTCCTCGAATTCGTCATAACTATTTCCGCCTGAGCCTTGGTGAATCAGGAGCTTCCATCCCCCTTTACGAATAGCAAAGCACCCTGAAGCGGAATGATGGATCGTGGTTTCGCGAATGGGCCGCGCCCTGGATACGTCCAACATCACCGGAAGGATATCGAATGAATCTTCCCCCGCTCCATCCGGATAATATGCGCCGACTATGGCCGACACTGTGGCAAATATGTCAACCAGGCTGACGATTTGTGCAGACCTGGTGCCACCTGGTATTTTCGTGGGCCACTGCGCGATCAACGGGACCCGATGGCCTCCATCCCAATTGTCCCGCTTGCAGCCGCGATACTGCGCCGCGCTGAAGTGGCCTATCTCCTTCTTGCGCAAATGCATGAAGCGCTCGGGGCCGTTGTCGCTGGTGAATATGACCAGTGTATCGTCGTGGCCACCCGCTTCTTTTGAGGCGGCCATGATACGCCCCAATGAATGATCGACTTCAAGAACAAAGTCTAAATACTGGTCCCTGGTCCCGGAGCGCCCTAGAAAGTCCTTGCTAGGGGCAACCGGGGTGTGCGGGGCTGTTAACGGAACGTAGAGGAAGAGCGGCTGCTCTCGGCCGGCCCGCGTCTGGATCACTTGAACAGCCTTGTCAACTAGCTCTGATAGGACTTTGTCGGGATACATGCCTGCCTGGACAGGGCCTGGGCGTCCGATCGCGTTTTCCGTATCGTCTTGGAGTATGGTCAGGCAGAAGTGGCTCCGGAAATCTGAACAGGGGGATAAGTGGAATCGCTGCCTGATTGAGGGCATGATAGTGCTCTCGGAGACAGGAGCGAGAGATGAGCAGACGACCCCGCCGTAACCACTCGGCAGAGTTCAAGTCGAAGGTGGCTCTTGCCGCAGTGCGCGGCGACCGGACACTTTCGGAGCTGGCAAGCCAGTTCGATGTGCACCCGAACCAGATCACGCAATGGAAGACCCAGTTGCTGGATCGGGCGGCGCAGTTATTTGGGTCCGGGACAGGGCAGGCTGAAAAGCCGGTAGATATGAAGGTCCTTCACGCTAAGATCGGTGAGCTTGCGTTGGAGAACGATTTTTTAGAGGCCGCGCTCACGAAGGCGGGATTGCCGGGCGCAAGGCGATGATCGACCGCGATCACAAGCTGCCTCTCGCCCGCCAGGCAAAGGCAGTGGGCATCAGCCGCGGGAGCATCTACTACCGGCCACGGTCGGTGGGCGAAGCCGGTCTCGGACTGATGCGCCGCATCGATGAGCTGCACCTTGAGTATCCGTTTGCAGGCAGTAGGATGATGCGAGGCCTGCTCCGCCAAGAGGGACTCTCCTGCGGGCGTAGACACATCGCCACACTGATGCGGCGGATGGGCATCGAGGCGCTGTACCGCAAGCCCAACACCAGCCGGCGACGGCCCGGCCATACGGTGTATCCGTACCTGCTGCGCGGGCTTGAGGTGAGCAGGCCCAACCAGGTGTGGGCAATGGATATCACGTACATTCCGATGGCCAGGGGGTTCGTGTACCTAGCCGCAGTGATGGACTGGCATAGCCGCAAGGTGCTGGCCTGGCGGGTATCGGTCACAATGGACACAGACTTCTGCGTGGAGGCGCTCGAAGAATCCCTGGGACGCCACGGCGCGCCGGAGATATTCAACACAGATCAGGGAAGCCAGTTCACAAGTGATGCCTTCACCGGCCTGCTGAAAGCCAATGGGATCCAGATCAGCATGGACGGGAAGGGAAGCTGGAAGGATAATGTGTTCGTCGAACGACTGTGGAAGAGCGTCAAGTACGAGGAGGTGTACCTGAGAGCCTACGAATCGGTCCCGGAAACCAGAACCGGACTCGGGCGGTACTTCGAGTTTTACAATGCCGGACGGCCCCATTCGAGCCTTGGGGGAATGACGCCGGACCAGTTCTTTGACAGAGCGCCTGCCGAGTCCGCGGCGGCCTAACGCACGGCAGCGCGATTCCACTTATCAAACCGGGCAGCGCTGTTCAGACAAACGAGACCACCTCTGACCGTCTATGTTGGAGGCATAACGTCCATAGCGCGCCCCTCTGGGAATATCAACTGGCAGATCGTTTTCAATGTATACATAAGGTGCCATGTCAAGCGAGGCGGAAATCCCAAAGAAATAATCGAATCCGTTGTCGAGCGGGCCGCCCTTGACTGGAGCGGTGAAATCGACACCGCAATCGACTTTCTCTGTATCGATCTCCCCGCCCTCGTCAGTATACGCACCAGTTTTTGTTTTCCAGTCCAGTCCCAAGTGCCACTTTCCGACCATCGCCGTGTAGTATCCGTGATTTCTTAGGAGCTGAGCCACGGTCAGTCGGCCTTCTTCAATAAGTGGTGGACTATAGCCAAAGAGGACGCCGCTCTTCAGCCGCGTTCGAAAGTTATATCTTCCCGTGAGGAGGCTGTAACGGGACGGAGTGCAGACCGCCGAAGTCGTGTGCGCATCGGTGAACGTGACGCCACCCGATGCCAGCCGGTCGATATTGGGCGTGCGGATTCGAGAATTTGGATTGAGTGCGCTTACGTCACCATATCCAAGGTCGTCGCAGAGGACAAGAATGATATTCGGGTGTTTAGTCTGATAGCCAGCTGATGAGCGCGTCATCCGTAGATTATTCCTTGAAGGCCTGCGAATCAACCACGGGGGTATCTTACTCCCATCGAACTGCCGCTGGAAGTCGGGTTTCAGCCCTGATATGAATTAGTCAGTCCGCGACGACAAACCATTTGAGGGTACCTCTTTCCCATTTCAAACTGCTTGTACCCTGATTGACGGGGCGACGGTGATGGAGTGATGGCGATGGACTTTCCAGTGTCGAATTGGTAGCCGCCGGATCCGGCGACCTACTGGTGCTCTCGGGCTACCCCGGGTGCGGGTGCGTGTATCGGAACCACATGCACGTCGAAGGAGGTCCAGAACAGGAAGTACTTGGCCGTAATGGAGATCGACTGCGCCCAGGTCCCCAGCCTCTGGGGCAGCAAGATGACGACGTTGTCGGTCCGGGAGAAGTGGTAGCGGGACAGATTTTTCCTCTTCAGGTAGGTGTTCACGGACACCCGGAAGAGGGCCCAGCAATCAGGGAGCTCTTCAGCCGCTACGCCTCGGGCACGGTCACCCTGGCGACGCTGGCATCCTGGCACAACGACTAGGGACTCAGGATCCGGAACACCAAGAAGCTGCCAGACGGCAACGGCGGACATACCACGGGTCCCAGGCTATTCACCAACGCCTCGGTGAGAGGCATCCTGCACAATCCCTTCTACACGGGATAGGTCCGGCACAAGGACCAGAACCTGCCCGGCGCCTACGAGGCCCTCGTGTCTGAAGGCGTCTTCCAGGCGGTGCAGGACGCCATGAGGCGCAACTCAGATCGCAGCCGGACGCTGCATCCACAGCCGCAGCGGGAGTACCTGCTCAAGGGCTTTATCCATTGCGCCCACTGCCGGATGCCCATGTGGGCCCAGACCTTCGTGAACGGACGCCGCTACTATCGAGAGCAGAGGGGCTCCCGGGGAGCCGGGTACTGCGTGGGTCGGTCCGGCTCCATGTTCTGCGAGATTCCAGACGAGCAGATGGGGGAGATCATATCGGCCATAGTGCTGCCCACCGCCTGGGTTGACCGGGTGTTGGCACAGGTGCATCTGGCCGACGAGGTAGAGCGGGTAGGGGAGAAACGGACGCGAGCGGAGCAGCGGCTGCGGAGACTGGCCCAGGTCTACTACGACGGTCACGTTCCGTCGGAGGAATACCGGTGGCAGAAGAAGCAGCAGGAAGAGAAACTGCGGTCGCTGGTCGTGCCCGACGCCGACGCGACGGTGACCGCCGGAAAGCTCCTGGAGGACCTGCCGGCCATGTGGAAGAAGGCCGACCTTGGGGAGCGGCGACAGATCCTGCTGACGATGCTGGACGCGGTTTACGTGGATCCAGTCGAGGAGCGGCGCATCGTCGCTATCAGGCCCAGGCCCGCCTTCCGGCCGCTGTTCGAGATCGCCACTACTCGCGAGGGGTCTGGTATCGTGCCTGTCAGCGAGAAAGACCTTGAGAAAGCGGATCAGCCTCCGCCGCATGGGCATGAGGCTGACGCCATTCCGTGTTCTTGGTGGAGACGGGGCAGGGTTGAACGATACCGTGAACACGACCAGGCGGTGATGCTCGCTGCTTAGGACGCTAGCCCGCTCAGCACTTTCCATTCCTGGCCTTTTGGAAAGTCCAGGCGTGCACGCTCGGACTCTAAGTCGCCTCCCTGACCCGCTCTCGCTGCATCGCCATCAGTTCGTCTACGGGTATATGGCAGTAGATAACATGGTCAGGAGAGTCTGGCCCCTTGCGCCCTGGCGGCGGGGTAGTGTCGCAGATATCGCCCACCTTTCGGGGGCAACGTCCTGCGAAGAAGCAACCCTCGAAGCGCCGTCTGAGGGATGGGACTGCGCCGGGGAGCCGTATGCGCGTGGGTGTAGCGTCCGGATCAGGCACAGGGACCGCGGAGAGCAGCGCCTCGGTGTAAGGATGTGAGGGCGCGGTCAGCACGCATTCTGTAGGTCCAGATTCGGCAACATGCCCGGCATAAAGCACCATGATGTCGTCTGAGACATAGCGCGCGACTCCTAAGTCATGGGTTATGAAGACGTAGGACGTGCCTGCCTCTTGTTGATGCCGTTGGAGCAGGTTGAGCACCTGGGCCTGAACGGAGACGTCCAGCGCTGAGACCGCCTCGTCGGCGGCTATAATGTCGGCATTGCCGGCGAAGGCTCCCGCCAGGGCGAACCGCTGCTGCTCGCCGCCGCTGAGCTGGCCGGGGTGACGGTCCAGATAAGCAGGGTCCAGTCCAACGGCCTCCAGCAACTCTTCGGCGCGTTCACGACTCTCGCTCTTATTCAGCCGCGCGAACTTCCTCAGCGATCTGAGGATGGCATGGCGTATTGGGAGTCTTGGGTTGAGGGAGGCTGTAGGATTCTGGAACACCATCCGAACTGCTGCCTGCTGCTCCCGAGTCCGTGCCCCGACTAGGGGAGCTAGGTCTTCGTCTCGTAGCCGAAGCTCGCCCCGATCTCGCGGGACCAGGCCCACAACCACCTTAGCGATAGTAGTCTTGCCGGAGCCGCTTTCGCCTACGATGCCCAAAGTTCGGCCGGACCCAACATTGAAATCCACGTCCGTGACCGCCCGCACCGGCGGCCGGACCCGCGGCCCGAAGAGCAGATACTTGCGCTGCCAACTACCGTAGAAGCGCCGCAAGCCCGTTGCGCTAAGCACCGTCTCAGCGGTCTGAATGGTGTCCTTCTTTCTCGGCTCCGCCTCACCCCAGATTTCTGGACGAACATCGCTCCAGAAGAAGCAGCGCGACTGGCGGTCATCTCCCGCGTCCAGCATCTGAGGCGATTCCACTCGACACGACTCTTGCACCATCGGGCACCGCGGGGCGAAGAGGCAGCCTTCTGTACCTACCTCATCCGCGGAGTAGACGGTGCCAGGTATGCTACGGAGCCTGGTGACCGTCCCGCTATCCGTCGGCGGCTGCGGAACGCAGTCCAAGAGTCCAGTGGTGTACGGGTGTTTGGGGCTTTTGAAGAGCTGGCCAACCGGCGCTTGCTCAACGGTCTGGCCCGCGTACATCACCA
The DNA here is from genome assembly GCA_963665215.2 of Dehalococcoidia bacterium. Taxonomy (GTDB): domain Bacteria; phylum Chloroflexota; class Dehalococcoidia; order Lucifugimonadales; family CAUZJF01. The sequence goes on along the minus strand of CAXXWW010000017.1, from coordinate 514,607 downwards.
CCACCCGGTCGGCAACCCGGGCAATGACACCCAGGTTGTGACTCACGTAGAGGATGCCGGCATTGACCCGCTGTTTGAGGTCAGCCACAAGGTCGAGGATGGTTGCCTGGGTGGTGACGTCCAGGCCGGTGGTGGGTTCGTCCATAATGAGCAGGTCTGGGTCGCATGCCAGGGCCATGGCGATGACTACCCGTTGCTGCATCCCCCCGCTGAGCTGATGTGGGTAGCGCTGGCCGATGAGATCCGGCTCAGCCAAACCGACGCTCTCGAAGAGTTTCGCCGTCCGATGACGGGCCTGGCCTGAGTCCATGCCGAGATGCTCCCTCAGCACCTCTTCTATCTGAGGTCCCACTCGCATAGTGGGATTCAGCGATGTGGCGGGATCCTGGTAGACCATGGCGATACGGTTGCCCCGCAGATGACGGAGTTCGGACGCCGACAGGTCGGTGATGTCCCTATCCTCAAAGCGGATGGAGCCGTCCACTCGCGCCGTTCCCGGAAGATAGCCTGCGATGGCGAATGCGGTGGTGGACTTGCCGCACCCCGACTCGCCCGCGAGGCCCACCAGCTCGCCGCGCCGAACCACCAACGAGGCCTCCCGCACCGCGCGCACTACGCCCCGGGGCGTGTAAAAGGTGACACCCAAGCGTTCCACCTGCAGCAATGGGGTGTCTTCCTGGAGCTGTCTGCTCAAAGCCCCTCTCCTTTTTGGGGAAGTCCACGGGCCTGCCGAAGGCCATCCCCCAGAAGATTGCCTCCCACCACCAAGGAAACGATGGCCGCCGAAGGAACCAGGGCGAGCAAGGGTGCAGACACCAGAAACCCCCGGCTCTCGCTGATCATCATGCCCCAGTCGGGCGATGGCGGTTGAACCCCCAGCCCAAGGAACCCCAGGGAGGCGACCAGAAGAATCGAGTAGCTCAGTCGCACAGAGGCCTCCACCCCCAGAACCGGAATAACATTAGGTAGGATCTCGCGGAAGACGATGTAACCTGCCGTTTCACCCCGTAAACGAGCGCTCTGAACGAACTCCATCTCTTTCAGAGACAGCGTGACACTCCGCATCACCCGCGACACCCCGGGCATAGAGACTATGCCGATGGTTACCACGATGAGCAGCTCCTGCCAAAGAGTTTCCAGCCACTCCACCGGCGCAGCTTTGGAGCCCAGGGTGGTCAACACCAGTAGCGCCAGCAGCAAGGAGGGGAAGGACATCACCCCATCCATCACCCGCATCACTACCGCGTCTACTATACCGCCCTTGTAGCCGCTGCTCATCCCCACCACCGTGCCCAGAGCTAAGCCCAGTGCTGCTCCTGCTACTGCCATCGTGATAAGGGAACGTGCCCCAGACATCATACGGCTCAGGAGGTCGCGTCCGAACTGGTCCGTGCCCAGCAAGAACTGCCCCGAAGGATCCAGCAGTTGCTCAAGCCCAGCCTCGTCCGTCCAGTACATCTTGCCGCCGGCCACATCCAGGGCAATGCCACGAGGGAGGGTGAGCCCGGAAGTGACCAGGTCCTCCGCGGCGGAGCCGTCCAGGTTGGCCCGCTGAACCTTGTCGGTGCCAGAGTCCGTCCAGTACATCTTACCGCCGGCCACATCCAGCGCGATGCCTAACGGGCTTTTGAGCCCGCTGACTAGGTCTTCCACGGCGGAGCCGTCCAGGTTGGCCCGCTGGACCTTTTTAGTCAAGGAGTCCGTCCAGTACATCTTACCGCCAGCCACGTCCAAGGCCATGCCCTCAGGTTGGCGGAGACCGCTGACCAGGTCCTCCACGGCGGAGCCGTCCAGGTTGGCCCGCTGGACTTTTTTAGTCAAGGAGTCCGTCCAGTACATCTTACCGCCAGCCACGTCCAGGGCGATTCCACGAGGGAGGATGAGCCCGGAGGTGACCAGGTCCTCCACGGCGGAGCCGTCCAGGTTGGCCCGCTGGACCTTGTCGGTGCCAGAATCCGTCCAGTACATCTTACCGCCAGCCACGTCCAGGGCGATTTCCTCAGGGCTGCTGAGCCCGCTTACCAGGTCCTCGACGGCGGAGCCGTCCAGGTTGGCCCGCTGGACCTTGTTAGCGAAGGAGTCCGTCCAGTACATCTTGCCGCCGGACACGTCCAGGGCCATGTACCCCGGTTCGGGAACCAGGTTGGCCGCCAGGTGCTTCACGTCGGAGCCGTCCAGACTAGCTTGCTGGACCTTGCCGGCCTCGTCAAAGTTAAAGGCGGTGGCTGAGTAGGGCGCCAGCCACGGGCCAACGAGAGCCATCACGAGATGAATGGCCACTATGAATAGCCCAATCCGCCCCGCCGTCGTGGCCAGCGCCAGCTTGAGAAAATTCTTTAGGCTTCGTCCAACGGGCCCAGCTACCGCGCCGACGACGCGAGTGACACCTGTTCGAGTCCTGGCCGTGTCCATGCGAACCGTCATGACGCTACCCTAATCCGCGGATCCAGAACAGCATAGCTCAGGTCCGCCACCAGGTTGCTTATGGCATATGTCGCGGCAATGAGGAGCGTCAGGGCCTGCAACAAGGGAACGTCGCGAGTCTGGATCGCGGCCAGCAACTGACTTCCCAGCCCCGGATAGGCAAACACGGTCTCTACTATGATTAGGCCACCCAGCGTCCAGCCGACGTTCGAGGCGATAATCGTGATTGTCGGCAGCATCGCGTTGGGGACCACATGGCGAAAGATGACCCGCCTCATGGGCAGACCCTTCAGAACCGCCGTGCGCACGTAGTGGGTTTGCATCACCTCTATCACGTTCGCCCGCGTCATCCTCATGACATATGCGAAGAAGACCCCTGTGAGAGTGAGCGTTGGTAACACCAGAATCTCGGGTCTTGTCAGTGGACTGGTGCCCGGGAGAATGACGCTGGTCGACGGTAAGAGGTCAAGGGTCGAGGAGAAGATGACTATGAATAGCACTCCGGTCACGAACTCCGGCAGCGAGATCCCCACCAGGCTGGTTAGGCTCACTATCCGGTCTCCCAGAGAGTCCGGACGCACCCCGGCCCATATGCCGGCTCCGACTGCCGTGGGGACCGCCACCATGAAGGCGAACACGGCGAGAATGGCTGAGTTCCCCAGCCTGCGCTTCACAATATCTAGATTGGGCCGTTTCTGTAGGTAGGAGTCGCCCCAGTCGCCTCGCACCACACCACCCATCCAGCTCAGATACCGCACGTGGGCAGGACGGTCCAGGCCCAGGTCTTCGCGCACCTTTTTCAGGTTTTGTTCCGTTGCGTTCTGCCTGAGCATCATCGTCGCCACATCCCCTGGCAGTATCTCGGTGATGGTGAAAATGGCCAGGGAGACCACCAGCAGGGTGACGACCATCAAGCTCAGGCGCACTGTCAGAAAGCGCGCCATGACATCTCCGGCCTCCAGCGAGGACTCATTGCCGATATAATTGCTACCAGAACAGCCAGCTCAGGTTGAGCTGGCTGTTCTGAGTGAATCTGAAAGGCCGAAAGGCAGGCCAGCGTGTGGCCTTCTCCTCCTTCGTGCTGACCATAGAAAACGGCGTGAGTGAACCGGAGCGGAGCGAAGAATCCGAACCCTACAGTGAGGCTCTTCTTCGCCCCGCTCGATAGAATGATGCTCAGTCACGACCCGGTCGGCTGGCTGTTAATTATCGAGCCAGCCAATGTGGAAAAGCGGCCAGTTCAGCGGATGGGCCTCGATGCCTCGCACATCCGTGCGCACACCGAGTAGGCTCGGCTTGAACACCGCGATAATGCGTGGCACGTCGTCTATGAGAATGCGCTGAATCTCGGCATAAGTCTGCTGACGATCCGCCAGACCCTCCCCACGCGCCTTTTTGACCAGAGCGTCGAGAGTCGGGTTTTTGTACTGCGCCTCATTCAAAGCGGCGTCGCTCAACGTCGTGACGCTGAGTGCCGCGTCTGGCGGCCGGCCGTTCCACCACATGGTGGAAAACGGCGCAACCATCCACGTCTTGGACCAGAAGTCTTCCTCAGGCACCCGCAAAATGTCTATATTGATGCCCGCAGGTGCAGCCCTCTCTTTCATCACCACCGCCACCTCCACCATATTCGCTCCTGCCGGGCTTGTGTGCAAGGCAAGGGTTATGCCCTCCGGGTAACCGGCCTGCGCCAGCAGCGACCTGGCCAGGTCGGGGTCGTAGGCCGGAGGCTCATGCTGCGACGCAAAATGCGGGTCATTAGGCGCAATAGGATGATCGTTGGCTACGGAACCCTTTCCCAACAGCGCCGATTGGCGGATGGCTTCCCGGTCCGTCACGGCCTGAATGGCCTTCCGAACCAGCGGGTCGTCGAAAGGCTCCACCGACATGTTCATGTACAGTCCAAGGTAGGTCCCGCTGGCCACCTCCAACACCGTGGTCTCGGGATGGTCTTCAAGGCTAGTGGCGAGCGTCTCCTCCAGCCCCAATATGAGGTCTATATCTCCGCTCTTGAGCGCCTCAGCGCGGGTCGAAGCGTCAGCAATTGTGAGGTAGGTTATCCCATCTAAGTATGGCAGCCCCTTGTCCCAGTAGTCGGGGTTGCGCACCATCACCGTGCGTTCTCCCGGCACGTGCTCGGTAATCATGAAGGCCCCCGTGCCGAACTCCGCCAGGGCAAACCGCGCAGGATCGATGTCCGAGGGGACGATTCGCCCTTGATACAGTGATAGGGACTCCGGGAAGAAGGCGTTGGGACCATCAAGGTCGAAGCGGACTGTATGGTCATCAAGGATGACTATATCTTGGATGACAGCGAGAGAGGACCGCGCTGGGGTGTCCAGCTCGGGGTCTAGCAGCCGTTCGAAGGTGGCAACCACATCCTCCGCCTTGAACTCCTTCCCGTGATGGAACTTCACACCCTTGCGTAAGTTGAATGTGTATGACGTGCGGTCATCATTGGGCGTCCAGGACGTCGCCAGCATGGGCTTCAGCGTCATGTCTGGCAGGACCTGCACCAGGTTGTCGTAGGTGTGTATAGTGACGATGATGTCCGGTTGGGTCACCTGGAAAGGCGGGTCCAGCGTGGTGTGGGTCCCGAACGACGTTACCTTCAGGATACCGCCGCGTTTCGCCTCATCCGCGGCAGGACTCGTCTCCGTCGCGGCAGGACTCGTCTCCGTCGCGGCAGGACTCGACTCACCGGTCGCTTCATCGTCTCCACCGCAAGCCGCGATTCCCAGCATCGCCACGGCCAGCCCCACCACCAGCAGGAGCAGGTACTTCCTTGTCCTAGATCGTATCGCTCTCATCGTTTCTCCCCCTATTCCGGATTCGGGAATCCCATCGTCATCTGCCGCTCTGCATTCATAGAGGCCGGCCCTGCCTCTCTTGAGCACCGCACTCTCGCGCCTGCTACATACCCACTGGTCTCTTGCCCAAGCTCCAGGCAGTAGCATCCCGGTCGCTCGCCGCCCGTTTAGTTCACCAACGCTTTCCACACGTTGACTTGTATCCGGCTGTTTGAGATCGGCGTCGACCCACCAGAGTTAGGGTGGATGCGGGGACGGACGGAGACGGAGGCACCGGTGCCTGGGAATTCTTCTGCCTTGAACTCCGCTCGCCACCCCGGGCTCCAACAAAGGGAGAGGGATGGCAAAACAGGGGCACGCGCCATTCTACCCACCTGGCTGGCGCCTGTCAAACTCCAGGGTGCGCCCTATTATCCGCATTTCGACTCGAATACGAGGTAGAGTGGAGGGAAGAACCTAAACACCGCCGAAGTACTTCACTATTCGCGCTCACCGCGACCCTTCCTTGTCATCATCTAAATATTTCAGCCGTCGCATACGCACCCCTCAAAGCCGGCTGCCCGGCTTCACGGCAGGGTTGTCGACAAGGAGGGCTCTCGAGACACCCATGTCAACGAGGGGTAGACCTCCACTTTGCGAGTAGCCTTCCGGGAACCCAGCCCCTCGCGCTAGATGCCGCGGATGGGCTTAATGTGCGAGGCGTAGACGTCGGCGTCCACCTGGATGTCTATCACGTGGAGCCGGTCCGACTCCAGCGCGGTGGCGAAGGCGTGATCGAACTGCTCTAGGGTCTCCACCCACCAGCCGATACCGCCGAAGCTCTCGGTGAGCCGGACTAAGTCCGTCTGCTCCAGGTCCACGCCCTCCCGGGCGTACTCCTTGGACCGCTGCTTGATCCGGATCATCCCCAGGGGTCCCGTCGTCGAAGATGACGATGGCCGGCGAGAGTTGGAGTCGGGCAGCCGTCTCCAGTTCGCACGCATCATTCACGAGGTAGAGCCGGGTAGTCACCTTGAGGCCTGGCGTGCCCCGGACTTAACGAAGTGGATGTTCTGCACCCGCTTCGTGCTGCATGTGAAGCCAGTGATTCTGTTTTCCTCGTCGCGAACGAAGTAAGCGTCGGCGTCCATTAGCCTGAACTTGTCACCGCGTACAGCACCCAGAGGTTCCGCGCTCCCGTCAGCGTGCCGCAGATAGATTTCGGAGCCCTTGAGGAACAGTTGATGGATTGCCAGCAGCTCGTCGTTGGAGTACTCTCCGACGAACTCCTGCTGGTGGAACTGGTCCTCCAGGTAGATGTCTGCTATGCGCCTGGTAAGTCGGGTGGCCGGAATGGTACCAAGGTTGGCCAGGCAGATGGCGGTGAAACGCTGCTTGGGAAAACGAATCATATCGGTCTGGATCCCAACCCAGTCCCCCGCGTGGTGCGCCGTTTTAAGCCCTTTGTACTCACCGAGGACCAGACCGAATGCGTAGTTGGTCTCTTCTCCGGTATCCAGAGTTCCACAGCTGGACATCAGATCGAGAAAGCCACTAGACCCTAGCTCGTTGTCATAGAGGTTCTGGTCCCAGAGATACAGGTCCTCTATCGTGGTAACAAGCCCACCGGCGCCTATCACTTGGAAGTCAGTCGGATCCTCCCGGAAGCCTCCACCGTCCTTAGAGGTATATCCTGTTAATCGGTGAATCTTGTTTGGCGGCTCGCGGTCGAGCATGTAGGAGTCTTTCATACCCAGCGGGCGAAAAATGTGCGCCTCGGCGAACTCGCCAAATGAAGAGCCGCTGGCTCGCTCCACGATCTCCGCCAGTAGCACGTAACCCGAGTTACTGTAAAGATATCTCGTCCCTGGATCGAAGTTGAGGGATCTCTGCCGGGCTATGATCTTGAGCGCGTCTTTATTACTGAAGCGGGATCTGAAGTCTATGCCGGCGAGCATTGCCAGGTCGATGTAATCTCGGATGCCGCTACTGTGGTGCACCAGGTGGCGAACCCTGATGGGGATGCCGTAGTCTGGAACCTCCGGCACGTACTTGCGGATGTCGTCTTCCAGAGAGATACGATTCTCCCGCGCGAGCAGCGCGATACAAGCGGCGGTGAACTGCTTTCCGATGGACTGGACATCGAACGCTGATTTCGAGGTCAACGGCGAGCCGGCATCCATATCGGCCATTCCGTACCCGCGAACGTCTGCTAGCTCGCCTTCATTAATTACGCCGATGACGCATCCAGGCGAATCTGGTGAGTCCCACGCCTCAAACAGCTTGTCAACCCTGTCGGTTTCAGCCTTCATAACACACGCATAATCAACGGCGGGCGATCGGTTCGAAGTCCAATTCAGATCCCGGGAAGGCAGGGAATTCGACAGGGTGATCAAGGCCCTGGCTCACTTCATGACCTCCAACCTGCCATCATCAGGCCCGTGGCTCTTCCTGGCCGAAACAACGTACACAGGGTCAGCGTACGGCTCCTGATCGCTTCCGATATCAAAGGCCTCAGACGGCCCCCATCCTCCGGAGTAGTGAAAGTATGAGGCGATCAATTGTCCCCTGCGAGTATCGTCTAAAGCCTTCCAGATGGCGACTGCCTTCGCGGGGAACATGCGATTGGAGTAGACTACGTGAAGGTTGCCGCCTTCACCGAGCACGCGGTTCACCTCGCGAAAGACCTCCACGGGCCTGACGATGTACTGGATCGAGACGGTGACAACCACTGCGTCGAAGGCCCCGTCGTCAAAGGGCAGCTCCGGGTCTACGTTGATGTCGTGGACCACTGCCCGATCGAGTTGCGGGTTCTCCGCCATCTCCACTGCGTTCAGTCCGAGGCCCACCAGCTTTTCTATCGAGAGGTCCTCCGGCATATGGGAGCGCCAGCTGCTCATCAGGTCCAGTATGATACCTCCGGACGGCAAGGCGCTGCCGAAGTAGCGCGCTACCGCCTCGATGGCTTGCTCGTCTATGTGGACCACAAGACGGGGCTGGACGTAGAACAGCCCATCGTCGGTCTCGTCCTCCCTGCGGAAGGAGCCTTCGGGATACAGGTTGGCAGTGGCCTCAGACTGCGGGGTGTGCTGCATAGTCAGTCCGCGCATTCCGGGGTAATTCGGGCGATATGACCCAACTGAGTAGAGAGATCAGATCTCACTCGGATGATTATGTACCGTCGAGCGTTTTTCCGCATCTTGGGCCGGAAGATGGGCAGCGACCTGAAAGGCCCGGATGAGGTCAGCTGTTTCGCAGATGTCTCGGCGGTAGTCGTCGAAAACGCTCGCCTGAACATCTGCGGTTATACCAGGTGAAAACACGGCTTCTCGATGCGCCGCAAGTATCTTGTGTATTCGGTGCGTCAAACTCTCGTCGACGATCGAGTCAAGATCAGAAAGAGCGCTTAGTCGTGAAACGTTTGCCCCTGCCATCCGCGTATAAGCATTCAGTAGGTCGGCCAAATCGAAAATCGCTTTCGTTGACGCATGAACAGGGGAAGCGTCCGTCCCACTCAGCGCGCGTCGGCTCTAAGTTCGGGCCCTATACAGTCCGAACCAGCGGCCCTCGCGACTGGATCCAAAGTCCCGCTTCTCACCGGCAACGGCGATAGAAGGCTCTGCGAAGCTACCCGTGGGCGAGCCTCCGGGAGGGAAGATCACATCCGCTCGGCCTACGCGGCCTCCGCCGAACTCTATGTAACAGGAACCCGCTCCGCCGTACGCTGCTGGTTGTTCATTGCCCTGAAATTCCGCGATCAGTGATGCTGCGACGACCTTGGCGGCTCCTTCAGAGAACACGCCCGCCTTCGGCGTTCCGACGCTCGTCACATCACCGACCGCATAGACGCCCGGAAATCGCGTCTTGAGAGTCTTCGGATCGACGGGAATCCACCCGTCCTCGGTCATACCGCTTTCCGCAACCACGTCCGGCACGCGGTGCTTGGGAACGCCAAGGAACAGGTCGTAGGGCAGCTCAGTCTTGTCGTCGAGAACTGCGATGCGACGCCTCGGGTCCAGCGCACTCACGAGCCTATTGGGGACGAAGGTAATATCTCGTTCTGCGAAAGCCGCGAGCAATGCCTCCGAGGTTGCAGGCGACGGAGGAACCGGGGTGCCCAAGGGCATGACGAGGCTAATCTCGCAGGCATCGCGTACGCCGCGAGTGACAAGTTGATCATGCAGCAACAGCGCGGCTTCGCTCGGAGCGGGCGGACACTTGAACGGCGTCGAGGTTACGCCGACGACGGCATGGCCGCTCGAGAAGGTGGGAATTACATCTCTCAAGCGTTGGGCGCCAGGCACAGAGTAGAACTCGTTACCGCCCTCGACCAGCCCCGGTGTAGCGTCCACATCGTAGTCTGCACCGAGCGCCACGACCAGCACGTCGGCTTGGTAGGTGCGGCTGTTGGTCGTCACGCTTCGCCGTTCAGGGTCGATCGCGGTAATCTCTTCCTGCCGGAAGCACACCCCTGGCTTGTCGATGCTGCTGTAAGAGACGCGCACGGCGTCAGCGGCCTTGCGACCGTACATCAAGTCGAGCTTCGAATAGCCGAAGACGAAGGAATCGCTCTTGTCGATCAGGGTGAGCTCGAGGCTATCAGCGAGCGACTCCGACAAAATCGTACTTAGTTCGAGTCCGCCGAAGCCCGCGCCTAGAACTAATACTTGAAGGCTCATAAACTACTTCCTTCCGCAGATCGGTGAGTTGAGTCTATCAGATCGGGTCTCCCTTTCGGACCATCTGCCAGCGAGTTCATCCAGGCGCCAAACCAATTATGATTCCCTCGTAAAAACCCCTCGTCCTCCGGGGGCAATGGGAGGATAATGTGGGGAAAGGGCGTTGGGGCAGCGCCCGGGCGAGGGAGGGGAGGATGTTCCGAGCGCGAGACCCGCAAGAGAGCCTCTGGCAGTCCCAGTTCCTGGTGACGCCGAAGAAGGCTAAGCGCCTGGAGGGGAGTTGGGCCGAGGTTTTCCGAAACGAGGCGCTCCCCCTGATTGACGAGGAGCTCTTTGCTCCGATGTACTGCGCGGACAACGGCCGTCCCAACCGAGCGGTGCAGACCGTCCTCGGGGTCCACCTTCTCAAAGAGATGTTCAACCTCACCGACGGTGAAGCCCTGGAGCAGCTAGAGTTCAACCTGCTCTGGCACCACGCCCTGCGGCTGGACATCGAGGAGACCCACCTGCCCCAGAAGACCCTCCACAACTTCCGAGTTCGCCTGATGCAGCACGATGGTGGCTGGCTGGCTTTCCAGGAGACCACGGACCGGATCATCCAGGCGCTGGGCATACGCACCGGAAAGCAACGGCTGGACTCCACCCACATCATGAGCAACATCGCTACACTCACCCGGCTGGGCCTGTTCTGTGAGACGATGCGGTTGTTCCTGCGGGCCTTGCGCTGGGAGCACCCAGAGCTTCGCCCTGTGGTTCCGGAGGGCCTCCTGGGGCGCTATTTGAAGGAAGAAGACGAGGCGACCCACTACGAGGACGCCCACACGGGGGAGGGTCGGCGACGCCTTTCGGTCTGTGCCCGGGACCTCTACCGGCTGGTGGACCGGTTCCGTGGCACGACTGCTGCCCAGCTGGAGGAGTATCGGCTGCTGGAGCGGCTGCTGCGGGAGCAGTGCCATGTGGGCAAACACCGGGACGGGCGCCCGGGGGACGATGATGACGATGCTGGGGAATGCAAGGTGCCCGTGGCCCTGAAGGACCCGAAGCAGGTGTCCGCCGACTCGCTGCAATCGCCCCACGACCCGGATGTGACCTACAGCGGCCACAAGGGGAAGGGGTACGAGGTGCAGGTGGCGGAGACCTGCCACGAGGAGAACGCCACCCAGCTCATCACCCACGTGGAGGTGACCCCCTCGAGTGGGAGCGACACCGACGTGAGCGTGCCGGTCGTTGACGGGCTCGCGGAGCGGAAGGTCCGACCGGACGAGCTCTTCGCCGACACGGCGTATGGGTCGGGCCGCAATGCCTTCGAAGCCTCGCGCCGGGGAACGGAACTGGTGAGCCCGGTGGCGGGGTCGGCGCCGGGGAACTCGCACGAAGGAGAGGGTGACGGACCACCGCCGCTCACCGCCGCGGACTTTCAGATCGACGTCACAGGGGAGCAGGCCACGGTGTGCCCCGCCGGCCACCCGTCCATCGAGGAGTACGAGCTGAAGGATGCGCCGGAGCGGGTAGAGGTCCACTTTGCCGGGACAACATGCGAGCCCTGCCCCTTGCGATCCCGTTGCCCAGTGAAGCTGGACCGGCGTGCGGGGGCCTACGTCCTCAAGGCGGACCTGGTGAAGGTGAACATCGAGCGGCGCCGGAGGGCCGAGGCCACCGAGGAGTGGCGCAAGCGGTATGACATAAGGGCCGGGATCGAGGGAACGAACTCCGAGCTCAAGCGCGCCCACGGGCTTGGGTGCTTGCGGGTGCGAGGGGGCCGTCGGGTGCGGCTTGCCGTCTACCTGAAGACGTTGGCGTGCAACTTCAAGCGGATGGTCCATGCACGCCTGGTGGAGATGGAGAACACGGCTCAGCGGGCGGTCGGGACGGTACCTGCGGTCGCGGCCGCATGAGGGCGCCGCTCCACAGCTTCCACCGGGTGCCCTGAGCCACGGAAGGGGTACCGCAACGGGATCACGCTTGTCCTGAGCGCGGCAGATGGTGCGGTGAGCCCAGCAGCCGGCATCCCGTGGCCTCCTCCCTTCCAGGCCCCTTCGCACGCCAGGGCTCATCTCAAACAGGCCTTTTTGCGAGGGAATCAATTATGGCTCTCAAAGTGGTTGAATCCAAATTAGTGCCCGCAACCCTCGCAGAGCAGTGGGATAGTAAAGATGATATGTTACTGGCCGGGTTACGGAATTACCAATTGTCGATTCGGCAGGGAAAGGGCTATCGATGAGGACGTCCCGGCCAAACAGCGCACTGGGGCGACACCCTTAGGGCCGCGCCTGAGCTCAAACGTTAGCCCACCGAAGATCTCTTCAGGAGTTGGCTCCTCGCTCTGAGAGGAAACTCGATGGTTCCCATTCTCAAATCAGCCCCAGCGAGGATTGTAAAGGAGATCGAGGAAATGCCGCTATACATGGACAGACATGATGGTGAGAACTGAGGTGGTCTCGTTTGTCTGAACAGCGCTGCCCGGTTTGATAAGTGGAATCGCGCTGCCGTGCGTTAGGCCGCCGCGGACTCGGCAGGCGCTCTGTCAAAGAACTGGTCCGGCGTCATTCCCCCAAGGCTCGAATGGGGCCGTCCGGCATTGTAAAACTCGAAGTACCGCCCGAGTCCAGTTCTGGCTTCCGGGACCGATTCGTAGGCTCTCAGGTACACCTCCTCGTACTTGACGCTCTTCCACAGCCGTTCGACGAACACATTATCCTTCCAGCTTCCCTTCCCGTCCATACTGATCTGGATCTCACTGGCTTTCAGCAGGCCGGTGAAGGCATCACTTGTGAACTGGCTTCCCTGATCTGTGTTGAATATCTCCGGCGCGCCGTGGCGTCCCAGGGATTCTTCGAGCGCCTCCACGCAGAAGTCTGTGTCCATTGTGACCGATACCCGCCAGGCCAGCACCTTGCGGCTATGCCAGTCCATCACTGCGGCTAGGTACACGAACCCCCTGGCCATCGGAATGTACGTGATATCCATTGCCCACACCTGGTTGGGCCTGCTCACCTCAAGCCCGCGCAGCAGGTACGGATACACCGTATGGCCGGGGCCGTCGCCGGCTGGTGTTGGGCTTGCGGTACAGCGCCTCGATGCCCATCCGCCGCATCAGTGTGGCGATGTGTCTACGCCCGGAGGAGAGTCCCTCCTGGCGGAGCAGGCCTCGCATCATCCTACTGCCTGCAAACGGATACTCAAGGTGCAGCTCATCGATGCGGCGCATCAGTCCGAGACCGGCTTCGCCCACCGGCCGTGGCCGGTAGTAGATGCTCCCGCGGCTGATGCCCACTGCCTTTGCCTGGCGGGCGAGAGGCAGCTTGTGATCGCGGTCGATCATCGCCTTGCGCCCGGCAATCCCGCCTTCGTGAGCGCGGCCTCTAAAAAATCGTTCTCCAACGCAAGCTCACCGATCTTAGCGTGAAGGACCTTCATATCTACCGGCTTTTCAGCCTGCCCTGTCCCGGCCCCAAATAACCGCGCCGCCCGATCCAGCAACTGGGTCTTCCATTGCGTGATCTGGTTCGGGTGCACATCGAACTGGCTTGCCAGCTCCGAAAGTGTCCGGTCGCCGCGCACTGCGGCAAGAGCCACCTTCGCCTTAAACTCTGCCGAGTGGTTACGGCGGGGTCGTCTGCTCATCTCTCGCTCCTGTCTCCGAGAGCACTATCATGCCCTCAATCAGGCAGCGATTCCACTTATCCCCCTGTTCAGATTTCCGGAGCCACTTCTAACCCCGAATCCACCGAAGGAGGGCGTCGGGTTAGCGTCCTGAGGCGGCAAGAAGGTGCTCCTGTGCTTCTGGGATAATGGTTTTGTAGCAAAAAAACGGCCCCGGAAAAGGAGCACCCAGTAGATGCTGCCACGCAACCACCCCGACCGGATCCAAATCACCTTCGACGACCGCCGCTTGGTGGCCAATGCCGGGCTGCTCCTTCCGGCCACCCTGGCGCGGCACCTCGGCCTGCCCGAACTCGTCCGGCAGCGCCTCGACCTGGGCGATGCCCCGGGGCGGGCGAACACGAGCGACAAGATGATGACGCTGGTGGCGTCTGCGCTGGCTGGGGGCGACTGCATTGACGACGCCGATGTGTTGCGCACCGGGGGGACGGCCTGCACCCTGGGCGGCACGGTCAAGGCGCCATCCACCCTGGGCACCTTCCTGCGCAGCTTCCGGTGGGGCCACGTCCGTCAACTCGACCGGGTGAGCCGCGAGTTGCTGGCCCGGGCTTGGCAGGCCGGGGCGGGACCCGGCGACGGGCCCCTGACCATTGACCTGGACTCCACCATCTGCGAGACCTACGGACTGGCCAAGGAGGGCGCCCGCCACCACGGCTATACCGGCAAGCGGGGCTACCACCCGCTGCTGGCCATCGCCGCCGGCACCGGAGACGTGCTGATGTCCCGGCTGCGCGAGGGCCGGGCCAACACCGCCCGCGGCGCCGCCCACTTCCTGCGGGAGACGGTGGGACGGGTGCGCTACGCCGGGGCCAACGGACGACTCACGCTACGGGCCGACAGCGGGTTCTACACTCATGGCGTGGTATCCGTCTGCCGCAAGATGGATGTCCGCTTCTCCATCACCATCCGCCAGCACAAAAGCCTGCACAATCTCATCGAGGCGATACCCGAAGATGCCTGGACGCCGATTCCTTACTGGATGGACGGCGCCGCCGATGTGGCCGAGACCACCTGCACCCCCTTCCAGGCCGAGGCGGACGCCGCGCCGGTACGGCTCATCGTCCGGCGGGTGAAGCCGACGCCCGGTTCCCAACTGGCCCTCTTCGCCAAATACAGCTATCATGGCTTCATCACCGACCGGGACGGGGAGTTGCTCGAACTGGAGGCTGACCATCGCCGCCACGCCGAGATCGAGAATGCCATACGCGACCTCAAGTACGGCGTCGGGCTGAACCATCTCCCCTCGGGCCGCTTCGCCGCCAACGGCGCCTGGCTGGCCGTCCAGACGATGGCCCACAACCTGGCCCGCTGGACGGCGCGGATCGGTCTGGGAGAGCGGATAGCCACCACCAAGACCCTCCGGCGGCGGTTCTTCTCCCTGGCCGGACGGCTCACCCGCTCGGCACGCCGGTTGACCCTGCATCTTCCGGATCGCTGGCCTTGGGCTGAGAAGTTCAGCCGCGCCTTGGCCCGGCTGCGAGCCATTCCACTCCCGGCCTGACGGCACCGTCGGCGACCGACCCACCCACCGGACAACCGAAGATCCCCGCAGACTCGTGCCAGCCCGGTCCGAGAGAGTTCCCTGCTGCGTATTCTCTCGCCATCCCGCGCATCGCAGCTCCCGCAGACGGCCATAGGGGCCCCTGTGCGGCGATGAAGACCGTCCGCCGACCTCCCTACCCCAAATGGAACCCAGGCTATTTCCCCTGTAGCTCCCTCACCCCCCTTCCGCTTTCCTCACGCCGTCCATCGGTGTCCTTCGGTGGATTCGGGCTAACCTCACCCCTGAAGGCGTCGCTGAAGGGCACGCGGCGGATCTAAAACTTCAGGATAAGTATAACTGCAAATTCATTGCGTATTGGTACGACGATGACCGCGATTCCGTATTCTGCCTAGTCAGTGCACCTGACATGAGTACCGTTCATAAGGTTCACAATGAGGCGCATGGGTTTCTCCACAATGAGGCGCATGGGTTTCTCCACAATGAGATCATGGAGGTAGATCAAGCCATCGTCAGAGCATTCTTAGGTAGAGTAGAAGATCCTGCTCCGACCGCAGATGAAGCGCTTATAGATTCGCCGTTTCGTGCCATTATGTTCACCGATCTCGAGGGTTCTACTCAGATGATCAGTGAACTCGGAGATGAAAAGTCCATGGAGTGGCTCCGAACTCATAATGCGCTCACACGCGAAGCACTCCGCACTCACGCAGGACGGGAAATCAAACACACAGGAGACGGTTTCATGGCCTCATTCACTTCAGCCGTAAATGCTGTGGAATGTGCCATGGCAATTCAAAAGATGATCGTCAAACACAGTGAAGAGAATCCAGATAAGGGCATGAATCTTCGAATCGGGATCAGTGCTGGAGAGCCCGTTCGTAACGATAATCAGCTATATGGAGCTGCTGTCAACCTCGCCGCCAGGTTGTGCACCCACGCCAAACCCGGAAGCATTCTCGTAGCGCAAGTCGTGCGTGATCTTTTGGTTGGAAAGCGTATTCCATTTAGCCCGAATCCACCGAGGGAGGGCGTTTGGTTAGCATCCTGAAGTGGCCAGAGGGTGCTCCTCTGAATCTGGGATAATGGTTTTGTAACAGCAAAACAGTCCCAGAGAAGGAGCACCCAATAGATGCTACCACGCAACCACCCCGACCGTATCCGTATCGTCTTTGACGATCACCGCCTGGTGGCCAATGCCGGTCTGCTCCTGCCGGCCACCCTGGCGCGGCATCTGGGCCTGGGGGAACTCGTTGACCATCACCTTGACCTGGGCGGCGCGCCGGGGCGGGCCAACACCGGAGACAAGATGATGACGCTGGTGGCGTCTGCGCTGGCTGGGGGCGACTGCATTGACGACGCCGATGTGTTGCGCACCGGGGGGACGGCCTGCACCCTGGGCGGCACGGTGAAGGCGCCATCCACCCTGGGCACCTTCCTGCGCAGCTTCCGGTGGGGCCACGTCCACCAGCTGGGAGCTGCTGGCCCGGGCCTGGGCCGCTGGGGCCGGACCCGGCGACGCGCCGTTCACCATCGACCTCGATTCCACCATCTGCGAGACCTACGGACTGGCCAAGGAGGGAGCGCGCCACCACGGCTATACCGGCAAGCGGGGCTACCACCCGCTGCTGGCCATCGCCGCCGGCACCGGAGACGTGCTGATGTCCCGGCTGCGCGAGGGCCGGGCCAACACCGCCCGCGGCGCCGCCCACTTCCTGCGGGAGACGGTGGGACGGGTGCGCTACGCCGGGGCCAACGGACGACTCACGCTACGGGCCGACAGCGGGTTCTACACTCATGGCGTGGTATCCGTCTGCCGCAAGATGGATGTCCGCTTCTCCATCACCATCCGCCAGCACAAGAGCCTGCGCAATCTCATCGAGGCGATACCCGAAGATGCCTGGACGCCGATTCCTTACTGGATGGACGGTGCCGCCGATGTGGCCGAGACCACCTGCACCCCCTTCCAGGCCGAGGCGGACGCCGCGCCGGTACGGCTCATCGTCCGGCGGGTGAAGCCGACGCCCGGTTCCCAACTGGCCCTCTTCGCCAAATACAGCTATCATGGCTTCATCACCGACCGGGACGGGGAGTTGCTCGAACTGGAGGCTGACCATCGCCGCCACGCCGAGATCGAGAATGCCATACGCGACCTCAAGTACGGCGTCGGGCTGAACCATCTCCCCTCGGGCCGCTTCGCCGCCAACGGCGCCTGGCTGGCCGTCCAGACGATGGCCCACAACCTGGCCCGCTGGACGGCGCGGATCGGTCTGGGAGAGCGGATAGCCACCACCAAGACCCTCCGGCGGCGGTTCTTCTCCCTGGCCGGACGGCTCACCCGCTCGGCACGCCGGTTGACCCTGCATCTTCCGGATCGCTGGCCTTGGGCTGAGAAGTTCAGCCGCGCCTTGGCCCGGCTGCGAGCCATTCCACTCCCGGCCTGACGGCACCGTCGGCGACCGACCCACCCACCGGACAACCGAAGATCCCCGCAGACTCGTGCTAGCCCGGTCCGAGAGAGTTCCCTGCTGCGTATTCTCTCGCCATCCCGCGCATCGCAGCTCCCGCAGACGGCCATAGGGGCCCCTGTGCGGCGATGAAGACCGTCCGCCGACCTCCCTACCCCAAATGGAACCCAGGCTATTTCCCCTGTAGCTCCCTCACCCCCCTTCCGCTTTCCTCACGCCGTCCATCGGTGTCCTTCGGTGGATTCGGGTTAAACGGTTGCGGAGTTACGGTGATCTCCGAATCTGAGGGGTACAGGTGGTCGACAAGCAGCCGCACGATCTCCGGGCCCGCACCGTGGCGTTGGGCCATGTCCAGAGGCGTCAGGCCCTTGCTATTCTCGACCCGCGCATCGGCCCCGGATGCCAGCAACAACTCCACAACCTCCGGGAAGGCCTTGGATGATGAGGCCGCGCGGTGCAGGGTGGTGGATCCCTCAATGTCGCGGGCCATGACATCGGCCCCGCGCTCCAGCAGCAACGCCGTCGTAGCGGGGTGCCCGTCCACATACGAATCCACCGACCCGAACAGGGGTGTCTCGCCAAAGTCGTTCCGAGCATCAAGCTCCGCTCCCCAATCCAGCAACAGCCGCACCGTCTCCAGCCCCTCCGTGCCGGAAGCGAACTGGCTCGCCAGATGGAGAGCCGTATCCCCGTGACCGCCCCTGGCATGGAGGTCCGCGCCCCGCCCCAGCAGGACCGCGACGGACACCAGGCTTCCCTTCTCCGCGGCCCTGTGCAGCGGGCTCCAACCGAAGTGCCTCTCCGCTATATTGGGGTCCGCGCCCCGGTCCAGCAGGAACTCCACCGCCGTATCGGAGTAGGGGTTCCACGCCACCAACTTGTACAGCGGCGTCTCTCCCTTGCCGTCCTGAGCATTAACGTCTGCGCCCGCGTCCAACTGCCGCTGGATGTCCGTTATGGTGGCGTCGTCCCAGAAGTCGTTGGTGAGCCAAGTCCCGAACTCGCCGCACAACTCCGGCATGACGTCGGTGTCCACCAGCCAACCCATCCGGCTGGCTGCCTGACACGCCGACTCGCCCCGGCTGTTGTACGCCCCAACGTCCGAACCCCTCGACAGCAATAACCGCACCACATCCGGCGTCCTGCTGCCCGCTGCAGCAGCAAGCAGGGGCGTCTCGCGGTCGTTGCTCAGAGCCTCGATATCCGCACCCTGGTCAAGGAGGAACTCCACCATGTCCGTCGCTCCAACGGGCGGGCGCTCGCTGCCCAGCATGGCAACCAACTCGCGGAACACATCATCCTCTGCGTCGTACGTCACGGCCAGATGCAGGGGTGTCCGGCCCTCGTTGTCCTGGGCATGGATGTCCCCCCCCTGGTCCAACAGCAGCTGGGCCACCTCTGTCGCGGTGCCTTTGGCATAGCCGGTGGTCATCACGGACACGGCGAAGTGCAGGGGTGTCCAACCCCAGGAGCGGCTCCGAAGGCGAACGTCGGCACCGTACTCCAGCAGCGCCTGCACCACCAAGGGGTCTCCGCCCATAGCCGCTTGGAACAGGGGAGGCCCGGAACCTTCATCATGACCGGCGTTCGGGTCGAACCCCCGCTCCAGCAGCAACCTGACCACGTCGGAGGCTCCGGAAAAGGCCGCCAGATGCAGGAGCGCGAAACCCGACTCGTCCTCCCTCTCGGTGCCCGCCCCTTGGTCCAGCAGGAACTCTACGACCGCCGCCTGCCCGTTGGAGATCACCGCCTTCGACAGCGGCGTGCGGCCATGCTCGGTCTCGCCATCGAGCTGCGCCCCATTGTCCAGGAGCAGGTCCGCCACGCGGGGGTCCGGGTTGGTGGCCGCAGCCGAGTGCAGGGGAGTCTCGCCCCTCTCGTCTAAACCGTGAACCTCTGAACCGCTATCTATCAGCAGGCTGACCATCTCCAGGCTGTTGAAGCCCGCCGCCCAATGCAGAGGCATCCGGCCCCGCGCGTCCAGGGTCATGATGTCCGCGCCCTGATCCAGCAGCAGCCGCATTACCGCCGAGTCCGGGTTGACCGCCGCGACGATATGCAGTGGGGCCAGTCCGTCCCCGTCCAGCGCGTGGAAATCCGTGCCACGGTCCAGCGTGGCCCGAGCTTCCTGGACGCCGGCATTGGTCCAGAAGTTGTCCTGGAATGGACGCTCCGGAATCGGCATTGCTTGTGTATCCGCCGAGTCGGGAGGCGGGGGTGATGTGGGCCTCTCCGTGGGCATGGGCCGTCCTGATGGCGGAGTTGCCGTCGGTGTTGGGCCCAGAGTGGGAACTTTCGTTGGGGCGAGCTTCACCGTTGGGGTTGAATCCGGCATTGGGATTGGCGTCGTCGTCAGGGTTGGTTCTGCCGCCTCAGTCGGAGCCCTCTCTTCATCCTCCGGGGACAACCACTGGCACCCCGCCAGCAGCATCACCAGCAAACCAATCCCAAGAAGTCTGCCGATGTTCATACTCCCTCCCGGGAAAGAATCATTCGGATGTTTAGCCTTCGCGCCGCCGCTCATCGCCAGCATCAGTGGTCCCCTCCCCGCCACAGGCCGAATCCCGACCGCGCCAGACCACGCGGGGGAGAGTGAATCCCCTGCGGCTTCGCATACAGAATGTTACCGAACTCCAGAGCCCCCCATATTGCGAAGCGACAATTCTTCCAAGCACCTCCTCTCAGCCGACCGGGGCCGGTGTAGCACCACCGGGCCCTTCAGCTTGGGAAGCCCCACCCCTTCATCCGTTGCCAACGCCTGTCGCCACATCCGGACTCCGTCCAGTCCAGAGTACCATCTGCACTTCTCTCCCGGTTGTAACAGAAACACCTGATTTTGTTACCCTGCCCAGAACCAGGGGTTTTGGGCAGGGTGCACGCTGTACCAAAACCCTCGCATTATTGGGCAGGGGCAAAACACAGATTTACGGCTATATCCGTACCTCCCGCGCCGCCGTCGACGGCCTGGCCGGGATGCACCCCGAAACCCAGCTCCCGGCCCTGGCCGGTGCCGGCGTGGAGCTGGCCCACATCGTCTGCGGGGTGGGCATCACCTCCCTGGCTCCCGCCGAGTCCTGGCTTGAGCCCCTCGGCCCCAACCCCGAGGTTACGTCAATAGGTGTGTAAACGACATCAGGCGGCGACCTTCTCAGCCGTTGATTCAATGGCGATTCCATCCGCATACTGTGCACCGAGATAGACGTCTTCGATCAACTCAGGGGCCTTCAGACGCCTGAAGCGCTGTTCGGCGACCATCAACATTTTCCAGATCACCGCTATCGCCCGATCGACCCTCTTGTAGCGCTTGGCGGCATCGGTCCGAAGCCTGAGGGCCGCGAAGGGTGATTCTACCGGGTTCGTCGTGCGAAGGTGCCCCCAGTGCTCCTTTGGGAAGTCATAGAAGGTGACCATGCGGTCCCAGTCCCGCTCCAAGGCCTCTGAGGCCGCCTCGTAGGAATGGTCGCCGCACCACCTGGTGAACACCGTCCTGAGCCGCTCAGCCTCTGTCCGAGTCGGCGCGTAGGGGATAGTACGCAGCATGAGCTTGGCCTGGTCCTGTTGTCGCTTTGGAAGCTTGGCGAGCACGTTTACGATCTTGTGGTTCCAGCAGCGTTGCTCTGCCGCCTGCGGATAGACGTTGCGCAGAGCTCCCCAGATGCCCAGGTGTCCGTCTCCAACCACCAGCCTCGGGCAGCTCAAGCCCCGGCGCTTGATGTCCCTGAGCACCTCGGACCAGTTCTCTGTGGACTCCCTGTATCCAGGAACAGCGCTCACCACCACCTTGCTCCCGTCGCTCAGGGCCGCCATCACCACCAGTACCGCCGCCTTCTCCTTCTCAAGACCAGCCTTGACGTAGACTCCATCCACCCACATGTAGACCACTTCCAGGTCATCGAGGGGCCGGCTGCGCCATTGGGCAAGCTCATCGTTCCACTTATCCTTCAACCGGGCCACCGTGCTCGCCGATACCGGTGCGTCCTCTCCCAGCAGCCCCCGCAAAGCCAGATCGAAGTCGCCTTCGGATAGACCGTGCAGGTACAGCTCGGGGATCAACTCAGCAACCTTCCTGGTCCTGTTGACGAACAGCGGCAGCAGCCGGCTCTCGAACTGCTCCTAGGTATCGCGGACTCGCGGCCGCCTCAGCTGTATCGTTCCCGAACTCAGCGTAAGCCCGAATCCACCGAAGGAGGGCGTCGGGTTAGCGTCCTGAGGCGGCAAGAAGGTGCTCCTGTGCTTCTGGGATAATGGTTTTGTAGCAAAAAAAACGGCCCCGGAAAAGGAGCACCCAGTAGATGCTGCCACGCAACCACCCCGACCGGATCCAAATCACCTTCGACGACCGCCGCTTGGTGGCCAATGCCGGGCTGCTCCTTCCGGCCACCCTGGCGCGGCACCTCGGCCTGCCCGAACTCGTCCGGCAGCGCCTCGACCTGGGCGATGCCCCGGGGCGGGCGAACACGAGCGACAAGATGATGACGCTGGTGGCGTCTGCGCTGGCTGGGGGCGACTGCATTGACGACGCCGATGTGTTGCGCACCGGGGGGACGGCCTGCACCCTGGGCGGCACGGTGAAGGCGCCATCCACCCTGGGCACCTTCCTGCGCAGCTTCCGGTGGGGCCACGTCCGTCAACTCGACCGGGTGAGCCGCGAGTTGCTGGCCCGGGCTTGGCAGGCCGGGGCGGGACCCGGCGACGGGCCCCTGACCATTGACCTGGACTCCACCATCTGCGAGACCTACGGACTGGCCAAGGAGGGCGCCCGCCACCACGGCTATACCGGCAAGCGGGGCTACCACCCGCTGCTGGCCATCGCCGCCGGCACCGGAGACGTGCTGATGTCCCGGCTGCGCGAGGGCCGGGCCAACACCGCCCGCGGCGCCGCCCACTTCCTGCGGGAGACGGTGGGACGGGTGCGCTACGCCGGGGCCAACGGACGACTCACGCTACGGGCCGACAGCGGGTTCTACACTCATGGCGTGGTATCCGTCTGCCGCAAGATGGATGTCCGCTTCTCCATCACCATCCGCCAGCACAAAAGCCTGCACAATCTCATCGAGGCGATACCCGAAGATGCCTGGACGCCGATTCCTTACTGGATGGACGGCGCCGCCGATGTGGCCGAGACCACCTGCACCCCCTTCCAGGCCGAGGCGGACGCCGCGCCGGTACGGCTCATCGTCCGGCGGGTGAAGCCGACGCCCGGTTCCCAACTGGCCCTCTTCGCCAAATACAGCTATCATGGCTTCATCACCGACCGGGACGGGGAGTTGCTCGAACTGGAGGCTGACCATCGCCGCCACGCCGAGATCGAGAATGCCATACGCGACCTCAAGTACGGCGTCGGGCTGAACCATCTCCCCTCGGGCCGCTTCGCCGCCAACGGCGCCTGGCTGGCCGTCCAGACGATGGCCCACAACCTGGCCCGCTGGACGGCGCGGATCGGTCTGGGAGAGCGGATAGCCACCACCAAGACCCTCCGGCGGCGGTTCTTCTCCCTGGCCGGACGGCTCACCCGCTCGGCACGCCGGTTGACCCTGCATCTTCCGGATCGCTGGCCTTGGGCTGAGAAGTTCAGCCGCGCCTTGGCCCGGCTGCGAGCCATTCCACTCCCGGCCTGACGGCACCGTCGGCGACCGACCCACCCACCGGACAACCGAAGATCCCCGCAGACTCGTGCCAGCCCGGTCCGAGAGAGTTCCCTGCTGCGTATTCTCTCGCCATCCCGCGCATCGCAGCTCCCGCAGACGGCCATAGGGGCCCCTGTGCGGCGATGAAGACCGTCCGCCGACCTCCCTACCCCAAATGGAACCCAGGCTATTTCCCCTGTAGCTCCCTCACCCCCCTTCCGCTTTCCTCACGCCGTCCATCGGTGTCCTTCGGTGGATTCGGGTTTAGTGGAATTGGCGAGTTCAAGGCCAAGGGGTTCGAACAACCTATTCCAATAATTGAGGTTGCTTGGAGGGATACTTAGGCGTCGCCACAATTCTCCCCAATCGGCGATTTGTTGGTAGCTTGCCGAAGGGCCAGGTCTGGAAGTACAAATGGCCGACGATGGGCTCGTGCAAGTTGGCGACTTACCGGCCAGCAGCGTCGACATCCAGGCCGCAGCCGGACGCTGCATCCACAGCCCCAGAGGGAGTACCTGCTCAAGGGCCTTATCCACTGCGCTCACTGCCGCATGCCCATGTGGGCCCAGACCTACAAGAGCGGCGGCAGGTACTACCGGGAGCACCGTGGGTCACGGGGTCACGCGGTATGTCCCGCGTCCGGTGGCTCCATCACATGCGAAACGGCAGACGAGAAGATGGGGAAGATCGTTGAGTCGATCGAGCTTGGACCCAGGTTGGAAGAAGAGGTGCTGTCCATCATCTCCGTCAAAGACGAGGTCGAGAAGATCAGAGAGAAGAGACAGAAGGTCCAGGAGAGGCTTCGCAGGTTGGGCCGGGCCTACGTTGACGGGCTCGACGACGACGACGAGTACCGGCGACAGAAGCGGACGCTGGAGATGGAGCTGGAGTCCCTCGTGGTTCCCGAGGCAGATGCCGCCGGCGAGGCGGGCAGGTTGATCGAGCGGTTGCCAGAGATGTGGTCTGAGGCCAACGAAGAGGAGCGTCAAAGGCTCCTGCTGACGATGCTGGACGCAGTGTACGTCGACACGAAGGAAGAGAAGAGGATCGTAGCCGTCAGGCCCAAGGCCCCGTTCAAGGCTGTCTTCCAGGTGGCGACCACCAGAGCAGGTTCAGGGGTGGTCCTGGTCCACGACAGGGAAGGGGAGCCCGCGACGGCAAATCAGCCTCCGCCGCATGGGCATGAGGCTGACGCTAAACTGTGTTCATGGTGGAGACGGGGGAGGGCCGAACTACACTTGGAACACGAGCTTCGACTTGCTGGCTTAGCGATTGACGGTGGCGTTGGCAATTTGTCCTACCCCACATTTCCCAGATCAGCTGCGTGGGAGCGTCGTAATCCGGTAAGAGTAGCGCCCATGTGAGCCGCTTACATGGGCATCATAGCCAGTATGTGTGCTAGACCTGCCGTGTTAGCGAGGTCTAGCCGGACTTTATCCGTTCGATACCAGTAATAAGCTGAATACAATGGAGGTGGAGAGATGGCGGTGATTGACGTTGGAATTGTCGGCTCCGGCGGCCGGGGCGAGGTATCTTCAAAAAGTGTGTAAACAGTCAGGCGGTGTACCCTCTCTCTGAACAACACGGGCTCGAGGCCCAAGAGAGGAGATAGACCGCCCATGAGGAAGGAAAGCACTGAGAGTAGGTCGGAGTCAAGGCCGGAGTGGGAGCAGTTGGAGGATTGGGTGCGAAGCCAGGTCCAGAGGCTGATCCAGGAGTTGCTGGAGGAGGAGGTGACGGGGTTTCTGGGAAGGGCGAAGTCGGCGCTCAGATCCGACTCGGACAACGATACCGGCTATCGGAACGGATACGGCAGAGCCCGGAGGCTTACGCTGAGTTCGGGAACGATACAGCTGAGGCGGCCGCGAGTCCGCGATACCGAGGAGCAGTTCGAGAGCCGGCTGCTGCCGCTGTTCGTCAACAGGACCAGGAAGGTTGCTGAGTTGATCCCCGAGCTGTACCTGCACGGTCTATCCGAAGGCGACTTCGATCTGGCTTTGCGGGGGCTGCTGGGAGAGGACGCACCGGTATCGGCGAGCACGGTGGCCCGGTTGAAGGATAAGTGGAACGATGAGCTTGCCCAATGGCGCAGCCAGCCCCTCGATGACCTGGAAGTGGTCTACATGTGGGTGGATGGAGTCTACGTCAAGGCTGGTCTTGAGAAGGAGAAGGCGGCGGTACTGGTGGTGATGGCGGCCCTGAGCGACGGGAGCAAGGTGGTGGTGAGCGCTGTTCCCGGATACAGGGAGTCCACAGAGAACTGGTCCGAGGTGCTCAGGGACATCAAGCGCCGGGGCTTGAGCTGCCCGAGGCTGGTGGTTGGAGACGGACACCTGGGCATCTGGGGAGCTCTGCGCAACGTCTATCCGCAGGCGGCAGAGCAACGCTGCTGGAACCACAAGATCGTAAACGTGCTCGCCAAGCTTCCAAAGCGACAACAGGACCAGGCCAAGCTCATGCTGCGTACTATCCCCTACGCGCCGACTCGGACAGAGGCTGAGCGGCTCAGGACGGTGTTCACCAGGTGGTGCGGCGACCATTCCTACGAGGCGGCCTCAGAGGCCTTGGAGCGGGACTGGGACCGCATGGTCACCTTCTATGACTTCCCAAAGGAGCACTGGGGGCACCTTCGCACGACGAACCCGGTAGAATCACCCTTCGCGGCCCTCAGGCTTCGGACCGATGCCGCCAAGCGCTACAAGAGGGTCGATCGGGCGATAGCGGTGATCTGGAAAATGTTGATGGTCGCCGAACAGCGCTTCAGGCGTCTGAAGGCCCCTGAGTTGATCGAAGACGTCTATCTCGGTGCACAGTATGCGGATGGAATCGCCATTGAATCAACGGCTGAGAAGGTCGCCGCCTGATGTCGTTTACACACCTATTGACGTAACCTCGCCGGGGCCAAGGCCGGGGCAAACGCCGCCATAGCCGCCTCCCACTTCGCCAGGTCGTTCGGATCGGCGTCCCATCGGTCGAAGGCCGCCAGCTCCGGCGGCGTTTTGACGCGCTCCGAAGGATGCGAGTCTAGGATTCCGTCGCGGTTGGACATGCAGCTCTCCTTGTAGGGGTATCGTGTAGGCGCACCGTGGCCCGGGCCACGACGAGACCCTCCACAATGATACCGAGCATCAAGGCGATCGAAGGGAGATCGCTGGACACGCTCAGTTGAACGGAATAGGCGGACACAGAGCTCCCAAATTGCCGCCCCGCTCACGAATCTCACCGCTATCTGGAGCCACGGGTTCAGCCTCCCCTGGGGTACCCCGTCGTACCATTCATGCAGCAAACCAATGCCTACCGTAGCCCACGCGACCAAGCCCCAGATGCCCAGCGTCATTTGAAGGGCTGTGTACCACTGGGGTATGAGATTCACCACGACGGCCAAAAGCGCATACAGCACCATGCCCGCCCCCATGTATCCCAGCAGGAGATGAAGGGGGCGCTTTGGGATTACCCAGCACTGGGGTTTGACTTGATTCATATGAGGTTCACCCACCCTCTCGTGTGCACGTGGCCGCCAGGCGCAGGGCCTCCCAGCCGGGCAGCCCGTCGCGCTCCAGGGACGCCCGGCCGCCCAGGGCCGCCACGCGCTTCGCCAGGACTCCGGACGCCTCGACGCCAGCGCGGTCGCCGTCGCTCCACACCTGGACGGGGCCGAGGCCCGCCAGCCAGCGGGCCAGGTCACGGTTGCGGTAGCTCGCCGTCCCGCCCATGACGACGGCGGGCCAGGGATCCCGCGCGGCCAGGGCCAGGCCGTCGGCCCAGCCCGACCCGTAGGCGTCGCACAGCTCGCAGGCCAGGAGCGCGCATCCCGCGGCGTCGTGCGTCATGGCCGCCTCCCTTTCCGCGCCTCCCTTTGGCGCTGGCGCTGCCGGCGTGACGTCATCCTCGTCATGGCCGTTTCGATGGCCGTCCGGCTCGACCTCCCGCTCGACCTCCCGCCCCAGGACGTCCTCCACGCGGCCCACGTCCTCGACGGCCCCACCGCAATGCAGCCGCAGCAGCTCGACACGCAGATCGTCAAGTATGTTCTCGACAACCTCGATCTCCGCCACGACGTGGGCGGCCCCGAAGCGGCTGTCAGCGTCGCGGTGCGCCTGCACGACCATCGACAACCACTCCGGCGCGCCGTCGATCTCGCCCCAGCCTCCTGGCATCGCTCACCCCGTCAGGCTCTCCCTCGTCGCTTCCAGCAGCCCCAGGACCTCGACCACGCGGTAACTGGTCAGGTCGCTCTCCAGCGCAAGCTCTCCAAACAGCGCCCCGGCCCAGGCCCGGACAGCCCGGCGGCAGTTCGTCGGTGGACAGTCTTTCCGGCTGGTCAGTCATGTCTTATAACCAGGTTAACCATAGATACCCAAGACGCAACATCCCATCTGTAATGCACACTCACACCTGAGATGCACCCTGGGCCAGATCGTAGGCCCGTACCGGCGCGACCGGAGCCTCTAAGGACTTCGCCCGGGCGCGACGGCGCGGGCCGCCGCGTCCGTTCGGCCGCTGCGCGAAGGCGAGAAGCCGATGGAACGGCGACGGCGGCGTGGCATAATTGCCGTCCGATTCCCACTCATGCTGACGCCGCTTCGTCCATTTCACACTCCGGCCCGGACAGTCCACGGCCCACAGGTCCGACAGCGACGCGAACCTCCAGGGCTTGACCGCCCACAGGACCAGCACCAGGATCCTGACGAGATACTGCGGGCCGATGGCCCATTGCCCATGCGTCCAGTGACGGACGTGATCGTAGGCCGACGTATGGTGCGGCATCCCCAGCAGAGCGATCAAATGGCCCCTGCTTTCGACACCGAACCGCTCCATCAGGGCGCGCAGAAACGCCCCGCAGTCGCGGAGCGAGCCAAAAGGGAAGGTCACGCCGCTGGATGTCGAGGTTGGCAGGGTCAGAGAGAACGGGTTAGGGAGCTCGCGCCCCTCGACGAACTCGACGGACAGGTCCGCCCAGGCGACTGACCGAAACCAGGCCGCGCGCCACCCCTCGGCCTGCCACAGCAAAAGCCGGATCATCCTGCGGAGCGTCGTCGTGTCCGGGCGGCCCTTCCGGTTCCGCCAGCGCCAGACGGCGGACCGGTCAACGCCCAAGACGGCGGCCGTCTGCGCGTGCGACTCGAAGCGCATCTCATTGAGCCACAGATTCACGGCGACTTGGACGAGCTCGGGCTCCTCGAACGCCTTGCCGCGCCGGCGGTGGCGGCCGTCTCTCATTCCGCGCCGGACTCCATCATCTTGCCAGGCACCTCGGCCAGCAGCTCCAAGTCGGCCACGTGCCGCACCTGCTCCCACCGTGACGCCGACGCCGAGTATTCGGCGATGGCTGAGCGCATCCACGACGGGCTTTCCTCTGACTGCGCCCACGCCGCCCACACGTCCGGCGGCTGCTCCTTCAAAATGCGGAGCGTCAGCAGGACCTCCGTCTGCCGGTGGGCTATGGCGATGGTAGCCGCATCGCCCAGCTCTTCCAGCAGACCGCCGACCCGGGCCGGACTGTCCGGGTGGTTCTCCCACGTCAAAATGTTCGCTTCGCGCGATTCCAAATCAAGCCTCCCTGCACAATGACCGCCGAGTCCGTATCTGGCAGGCGCCCAGGATTGCGGCGCAGCCGCGCCCGATTTGACCCAGGGTTCCCCAGGTTCCGCAGGTGGTCGGCTAGGACGCCGGCCACGTAGTCAGACAGGGTGCGCCGGTCCTCGTCGGCCAGGGCTCGCAGCCGCTCGACGGAACAGTCGCCGAGGTACGTCGTCAGGCGTCTCTTAGGCATGGCGGCAGCTTACCACAGACCGGCACACGGTATCACACGAAGCGGCGACTTCCGGACCTGACCAGGGCGGTTTCAGGACCCTCTAATCGACTCCTGCGCGCCGGCATCGGACGCACGGGATCGGATTGTCTAAGCCCGAATCCACCGAAGGACACGGATGGACGGCGTGAGGAAAGCGGAAGGGGGGTGAGGGAGCTACAGGGGAAATAGCCTGGGTTCCATTTGGGGTAGGGAGGTCGGCGGACGGTCTTCATCGCCGCACAGGGGCCCCTATGGCCGTCTGCGGGAGCTGCGATGCGCGGGATGGCGAGAGAATACGCAGCAGGGAACTCTCTCGGACCGGGCTGGCACGAGTCTGCGGGGATCTTCGGTTGTCCGGTGGGTGGGTCGGTCGCCGACGGTGCCGTCAGGCCGGGAGTGGAATGGCTCGCAGCCGGGCCAAGGCGCGGCTGAACTTCTCAGCCCAAGGCCAGCGATCCGGAAGATGCAGGGTCAACCGGCGTGCCGAGCGGGTGAGCCGTCCGGCCAGGGAGAAGAACCGCCGCCGGAGGGTCTTGGTGGTGGCTATCCGCTCTCCCAGACCGATCCGCGCCGTCCAGCGGGCCAGGTTGTGGGCCATCGTCTGGACGGCCAGCCAGGCGCCGTTGGCGGCGAAGCGGCCCGAGGGGAGATGGTTCAGCCCGACGCCGTACTTGAGGTCGCGTATGGCATTCTCGATCTCGGCGTGGCGGCGATGGTCAGCCTCCAGTTCGAGCAACTCCCCGTCCCGGTCGGTGATGAAGCCGTGATAGCTGTATTTGGCGAAGAGGGCCAGTTGGGAACCGGGCGTGGGCTTCACCCGCCGGACGATGAGCCGTACCGGCGCGGCGTCCGCCTCGGCCTGGAAGGGGGTGCAGGTGGTCTCGGCCACATCGGCGGCGCCGTCCATCCAGTAAGGAATCGGCGTCCAGGCATCTTCGGGTATCGCCTCGATGAGATTGTGCAGGCTTTTGTGCTGGCGGATGGTGATGGAGTAGCGGACATCCATCCGGATGAGTATGAGGACTTTCATCACCTGCGGCTCATGGCGCTGCTGCACGAGCTGGTGCGGGAGAAAGCAACTGTCTTGAAAGTCAAGAGGAATGAACAACGAATGTGGAAGTCATGTCGTGCCAAGGCGAGCGATGCTTGAGCATGCAGGCTGTGAGGGCCAGCTTCTTCGGCTTACCAGCGGCCAACAGCCGCTGGTAGAAGTCTCGGATGACGGGATTGTAGCGGCTGGCCACCAATGCTCCCATGTACAGGGCGGCGCGGACCCGGGCGCGTCCGCCCCAGACGGTGCGTTTACCACGCAGGGTGCCGCTATCCCGGTTGTAGGGAGCCACTCCCACCAGGGCGGCAACCTGCCGGCGATCCATGGTGCCCAGCTCCGGCAGGTAGGCCAGAAGAGTGAGGGAGAGCTGCTCGCCCACGCCGGGGACGGTGCGCAGAAGGTCGTCCTTCTCCCGCCACACGGGACTCTGGCGCAGAGTCTGACGCAGACGCTTGTCCAGGTCGTCCAACTCCCGCTCCAGCCATGCAATGTGGGCTTCGATGCGGGGACGGACGGCGACGGTGGCGGTGCCGAGGCGGTTCTTCTCCGAGACCAGCATGGTCATCACCTGGTGCCTTCGGGCAGCCAGGGAGTTGAGGGCCTG
Organism: Dehalococcoidia bacterium; assembly: GCA_963665215.2. GTDB lineage: Bacteria > Chloroflexota > Dehalococcoidia > Lucifugimonadales > CAUZJF01. Next base: position 484,010 of record CAXXWW010000017.1, on the reverse strand, counting down.
GGTTTCGGCGTCCCGCAAAGGGCGCACGGGAGGTCGGACCGCTTCGGCAAAGTGAGCAATAGCCGCCGCGTCAAGCGAGTCGGTCTTGGCCAGCTTCCCCGTTGCCCTGGCAAAGTCCCGCACTTGGCGCGGGTTGACGACGACCACCGGCACCGCCTCGGCTGCCAGAGCAGCCACCAGAGGCAGCTCCAAGCCGCCCGAAGCCTCAAGCAACACCATGACAGGTTCCAGGGTCTTCAGCTTGGAGATCAACTGCCGGATCCCCGCATCGTCATGGGAGACCTCCCATCTTTCGTCCGTGGGACGCACCGCAACGTCCACCTGGGCCTTAGCTACATCGATGCCTACGTAGGTCGCTTCCTGTTCCATCAGCACCTCCTGCGAATTATTGGCCCGTCCTTGCAAGATGCGGGCTTGGTTGGCCCAGGCAACTGTTCGGGCTCTAACTCGTGGGGGGTGCGGCGACCCTCGCTTTCTCACGGCCTGCTACGACCTGGGAATAGTCGGTCTGCCGCACCCCGATCCACCTAAGTGAAGTGATTGTTACACACCAAACCAGTGATTGTTACACACCAAACCAAGGTACAAGGGAACAGGGGAGCAGCATCTGCGTTGGGCATAGACCCCAGGGCGGTGGCCTCGTGCATGAAGACGGGAAGGCTGTCCTGGTGGGTGCGGGAGGCGTTGGAGCGGGAGCTACAGTCGGGTGCAGGCTCGGCTGCGGCCCAGCAACGGGAGCGCAACTACGCTCTGGAGGGTCGCATTGAGGAGCTGGAAGAGAAGACCCGAAGCGGTCACAGGGGAAGCGTCCGCCCTGCCTCCCGCAGGTGTCGGCGACGCTGCTGCGCATCCGGCATCGCCTTGGCCACCAGGCCCCAGAAGTCCGTCGAGTGGTTCTGATGGGTCAGGTGCGCCAACTCGTGGACGACGACGTATTCGATGAGGGCCTGCTCCAGCATCATGGTGCGCCAGTTGAAGCGCAGCGTACCGTCGGGTGCGCAGCTGCCCCAGCGTTGGCGCTGGTCGCGGACGAGTATCTGCGACTTCTCTCCGCGACCGAGCCGGGGCCACCAGCGTTCCACAATATCCGACAGCCGCGCGGCTGCGCGGTCCCGGTACCACTTGACAACGGAGCGGCGGATGCGTTCATAGCGCTCACTGTCATCCAGGCCATGCGGCACTGTGACCCGGAAGCGCCAGTGGTCGAAGCGAACCTTAGGCGAACGTATGTCCGCGGTATCGACGATCATGCGAACGTTGCGCCCCAAGTACGGCAGGGTCTCGCCGCTGACGAAGCGCTTCGGCGCGGCTTCCAGCATCTCCCCAGACGCATGGCTGAGGATCCAGGACGCCCGCTTGCGAACGATGGCCCGTAGCTCGCTGTCCGGCGTCGTCATGGGAGCGGTAATCTGCACACCGCCGCCGTCCGTCGTGATCTGGACCGTCTTCTTACGCCTCTCGCTTCGACGCACCTCGTAGTCAATGGTCGTGTTGCCGAAGCGGATACGGCCCCTTTCGTTCACCGCCCACTCCTCCGACGGGCCAGATCGACAATCCGGTTTGCCACCTCCTCCAGCTGCTCTTCGGTGTAGTCGTCCGTGGGCCTCAACTCGCGCTTGATGTCGCGGCGCATCTCCCGCAGGACCTCCAGATTCGACTGCCAGTCGACGACGGCGTTGTGGTGGTTGACCACCGACTCAACACTACGTGCGACGCGCTTGATCCCTTCGTCGAAGTGCGCCCGGTACGGAGTCTGCTCCTCGCCTATGGCCGAGTCGGTAGCTGGCTCATCTGAGCGGCCGTCGAGCAGTTCGTAGATGGCGAAGGACACCGGAGACAGGCCATGTTCTGCGGCAATGTCAGATTCGCTCTGAGCATGATGCCGTAGCAGAGCAAGGCGGCGGCATGCTTCCGCAGAGTCTATCAGCCGGTTCCGAAGGTCTTCGATGATGCGTGCAAGCTGCGCCGAGAGTTTCTCGAAGAACACGGGGTTGTCGGCCAAGCGGTCATGTATCTGAGCCCGGATCGCGTGCTCCATGATCGAGGCTCGCGCCTCGTCGTGCGGCAGCGCGGCGATCTTCTGCTCGAAGTCTTGGTCGAGTATCGACACCGGCATCATTAGCTCCCGCACCTGGGCGCTGATGCGCTCGTCCACCAGCCTCTTCACCTTCGCCCCGATCTCGGTCCAGTCCGCGTCGGCGTCCTCGCGAAGGAACTGAGCCCGGACGTAGGCGCGTATCTCCGTGAGACGCGCGAGTCGGTCCGTGTAGTCCAGTGCTCGGGGGTCTGGCAGGAAGCGGTCCATGAGGCGCGAGAACCGGCGGTAGTCCGCGTTGAACCGTTCGAACAGGTCGGCCTTGAAGTTGCCCTCAGTGGAGGCGTCAGGGGCGAAGACGCTGACGCATGCCCAGGTGTCCCCCAGGTCGCGTTCCTTGAAGTGCGACTCCGCCTGGACGGCGGCCGCCTCGATGACCGGGGCCGAGTCCTCGTCCACCTCCCGCATCGTGTCCTGCACGTCAGGCCAGTCGAAGGTCGAGAGCGCCTCCTCCAGGTCTCGCGAGACGCCGTGGTAGTCGACGACGAGGCCGTGCGTCTTCTCGGTGGCCACCCCGTCCTGCTCATGGGAGAAGCGCCGGTTCACCCTGGCGATTGCCTGGAGCAGCCCGTGCTCCCTCAGCGCCCGGTCCAGGTACAGCGCTTGCTCCACTGGCGCATCGAAGCTGGTAAGCAGCATGTCCACCACGACCAGCGCCTCCGGCTCCCCCTCCGGGTCGACGAAGGCGTTGACGACCTGCTCTTGGTCGAGTTCGCGGGCCGTCTTGAACTCCGGGCCGTCGTTCGGGGCCGCCGTGATGACGGGATAGGCGCGCAGACCGAAGCTGTTCAGGCGCTCCGCGTACCGCAGGGCGGCGGCCCGGCTCGGCGCGACCACCTGCGCCTTGAACCCGTTGGGCCGCACCTTCCCCTTGAAGTGCTCGGCGATGTCCAGGGCGATCATCTCGATGCGTCGCTCCGCCTCGGCGACCGTCTCCTTGTTGGCGTAGCGGCGGCGAATCTGCGCCTTGACCGCGGGCGGCTCGTCACCAAACATGGCGTCGTACAGCCTGTCCAGGGTCTCTGGCCCCTCGACGGCGAGCTCAGGCAGACGCGCCTCGTACCAGATGGGCACCGTCGCGCCGTCGGCCACCGACTGTGGGATGGTGTAGGCGTCGATGAGCGGGCCGAAGCGCCCTATGGTGCTGCGCTTGAAGTCCTTTTCTATTGGCGTGCCGGTGAAGCCGACCATCACTGCATTGGGCAGCGCCTTGGACATGCGCCCGCCGAGGATACCGTACTGCGTGCGGTGGGCCTCGTCCACTATGACGATGACGTTCTCCGAGGCGTTGAGCACGTCAAGCTCCCCTTCAGGGGCCGTCAACGCCTCCTCGAACTTCTGGATGGTCGTCATCACCGTGCGGCTGCCGCCCTGCTTGAGGACGCTCTGCAAGTCGAGAGGGTCGTGTTGGTCGGGCCTTTGCATCCGGCGGCGCGCCAGGCGTTCGGGCGGCTCGGGGCGCGACCGGTCCATCCTCTCCGGGGCTGGGAAGCCACAGCGCTCAAAGGTGCCGGCGATCTGCTGGTCCAGCTGCCTACGGTCAGTTACCACCACGATGGTGGGATTGCTCAAGCGCGGCTCGCGGCGTAGCTTCGTCGCCAGCCACAGCATCGTCAGCGACTTGCCCGATCCCTGCGTGTGCCAGACCACGCCTCCCCGCTCCTCCGGCTTGCGGCCCGATAGGAGGCGGCCCAGGGCCGCACGGACGGCGCGGTACTGTTGATAACGGGGCAGCTTCTTCACCAGCCGCCCCCGCTCCGGCTCGTAGACTACGTAGTCGCGGAGAATGTCCAGCAGGGTCGCCGGGGACAGTAGGCCCACGATGAGCTGCGCCTGCCCCTGCGGCTCGACACGGAAGCGCTGCTGAACCTCATCCTCGGTGTACGGCAGCACCGACTTCCACTCGAAGTAAGCATTCTCTGGTGCGCCGAGGGTGGCGTAGGCTGCGGCGGCCCCGCAGTGGGCCACGCACAGCAAGTTGTAGTGGAATAGCTCAGGCGCGCCGCTGCCGTGCCACTCCGGTCCCGCCTCCTGGTAGCGGCGCAATTGGCGCACCGCCTGGGACTTCCATACGTCGAGCAGTGACGGCGACTTGGCCTCCATCACCACCATGGGGACGCCGTTGACGAACAGCACAAGATCGGGGATGACCATACGCTCGTCGTCATCAGGGCCGCCTCGCTCATTGCCTCGCCGTACGCGGAACTGCGTTGTGACGACGAATTCGTTGAGGCCGCCCTCCGGGTGGTGGAAATCGAAGAAGCGGACGGTACGCGAGTCCCTTCCGCGCGGCCCGTCCACAGTCAGCGGCATCCCGTAGGTCAGGTACTCGTGGACGGCCTGGTTGCGGGCCATGCCGGTGGCGTCGACGTGCTCCAACTCAAAGATGGCTCGCTCCGCTTGCGCCTCGGTCAGCCACTCGTTGAGCCGCACCAGCGCAGCTCGCAGCCGTACCTTTAGCAACACCTCGTGCTCGTCGCCGCGCTCCGCCGCCAGCGCATCCCGGGGCACGTAGGTCCACCCCACGCGCTCCAGCAACCGCCGGGCTGGGTCCTCGGCATGGTTGAACTCGTTGAGCTTGGCGGTGGAGGTCATGGTTGGCTTGACTGTTCGTCTGGAATTCATTTCTTCACAAGGACGTCAGCAATCTGGAACCCCTTGTACGTTACTTCGTATGCCTCACCCTTCCCCTTGTAGGATTCGACAAACTGATGGGTCCGAAGTTCCTCTATGGTGGCTAACCACTTGGCCTCTGATCTCGGATTGCCCCTTTCCCCAAAACCCTTACCGTTTGTCCGCATTGCCAGACCGCCCATCGTTCTAGTCACGACTATTAGGCGATATCTGTCTTTCGCCGCTTCAATGAGTAGCTCTCTTGCTTCTTCCGAAAGATGGATTTGCTCGGCGATGTTTAGCGGCTCATTGTCTACCCCTATAGGCTCAGAAGGCTCTTGTACCGACAAGGCAAGTGCTGCCTCAAAGTCTCCTGCTTTATGCCAATCCGTTCCCGTCAGTTTCGCTGGACAACCTGCGATTTGCAGCCGTTGAGCGAGCTCCTGACGCCGTTGAGAAGAGTTGTCGAGCCTAATGGTATGTCTGCCCCCAATATCGCTATAAGGCCGCAGGTTACCAAGTTCTACAAGTATGGTCCGGTCCTGGCTTCTGGCCATGGCCATGCCAGCCTCAAACAGAACGTTTGGCCTAGCTTGACCAGTAAGTTGAATCTCGTATGGAGGATCGTTTTCGGCTCGGAACGGTTCCTTGAGCCTAGCTTCGTCATCCGGTGTAAAGAGAACTACAATCGCGTGTGCCCGCGAGAAGGCAACATCCAATATCTCCCCAATGTAAGGCGATGCCTTGCCCGTATCAGTAACGGACTCGGACCACTCCAAGGGATGGAGATCCAGTGCCCTGAGGAATTCGAACATTGCCTCACGTGCAGTGTCATTCCGTCCGTGAACAACGAACACTTCACGTGCGTTTGTCGCGGGCCGTACTTCTTTAGTTGGCTCACTTTGTGTCCTAGCGGCATAGCCCGGTGGACCCTTTATGTAGTTCCTTGTGACATCATCTCCATGCTGGAAAAGAATCACAGCATCAAGTCGCCCGTGGGTGTCAACCGGTCTGACGACATTTCCAGCCCTGCCTTTCGCGAGTATTTCTGCGTTGACGCCGTTCGAGTCATATGGAGTCTCGAAGATCTGGATGCGTTCTAAATCGGATGCGTTGACGGACTTACCCGCGACTACTATTGGCCCACCAAGCCGGTACGGTTCCAAGAAGCGCGATTCCAGTTCGTCAGAGCCTACATCCAACTCAACTTCAGGTCTGTGGTTTCCAGACTTGGTTGTTATACTCACGTGGAAATATGGCATGGTTCGTTATCCCTACTTACCGGCTATCCGCACCCGTCCCGACAGCAGCGCATCCGACGCCGACGCCTTCACCGCTTGTAGGACGACCAGCTCCTGGTGGGTCTGCTTTATTGTCGCGTCCACTCCGTTCAGCACGGCGACAATAGCGCACTGCTCGGCGATGGGTGGCAAAGGAAGCGACAATCCGACAACATCCTGTTGATTGATGCTGGCTTGCTGGACGGCTTTCTTGGCTCTTGTCATAAAATACCTGCGCGAGCCATTGGAAAGTAGTACGATTTCCGCATACTTTGGATGAACACTTTGGTCCATTCTGAGCTTCATCATATTGGACTCGAATAAGGTCAGCTCATCGAGTTGAGGTATGAGGACCGTCTTACCTATGTGGCTCAAGCTATTCACGCGGTTAATCAAGATATCGTCTTTACGCACAGAATACCGGCGACTTTCTTCCTCAGTGACTCGAATGCGTTGAAATCGCTTGGCATTCACTAAAGCACCCGGCACGAAGTCGTCTATGCGAATCAACCAAACGCCACTGCCATATTCTGTTTCGGGCTTGTAGATACCGTTTGTCGGGCCTTCGGCGACACGATCCCCCAGCCGTACCACCTCCCAGCAGGCGGGGATGGTCCCGATGCCGTGCGCGTCCTTCCATTCGGTGTGCCAGCCAGGGACGCCCCAGGTGAGCAGTTGGTGGAGCAGGGAGTCGCGGAGCTGCTCGGTGGCCGTGATGACCGCCTCTGTGCGCCCAATGGCCTCGTCGATGGAGTCCAGCACGGCGGCGATGGCCCGCTGCTCCGGCAGGGGTGGGAGGAGGATGGGGAGGGAACGCAATGCTTCACCACCGATAGCCTGAAAGGTACTGCCCTGAGTGACTCGCTCTAGTGCCCCCTTGGTATGATTCACGATGTGCCAGCCGAAAGCCTGGCTGGGTTCGCTGAATCGGATTGCAGCCAGGCCCCGACCAACACTAAGCTCCTCACTTGCCCGATTTGTTTGGCCTACTGGCGCCCTTACGCTAATCAGTAGGTCGTCTCGGTAAGCTACCTTCACTGGTTGAACGCACCATTTCAAGGGCCTAGGAGATTTGACACCAAACTCAGCGTTTCCCTGAATAAATGGCAACCCGTCGTCGCGGCCGAAGTCACTGTCCCAATCGATTACCGTCTCACCGGGCGGCGACTGCCCCATCACAACTTCGGCCACATCTCCCAAGCGCACCACCTTCCACCCAGCCGGCGTTTGCATCTTGCCCACCATTAGCTGCCCCGCTGCTCTCCGCCGTCGGAACGCCGCAGTGCATCTAGTGTCACCCCTCGGCCTGCCTGCTTTGCTTCGAGCCAGCGCTGGAGGGACTGTTGACTCTCGCTTGACGGCCTGCCCGCGAGCAACCCCTCCACGCTAACGTCCTCGTCCAGGTCGGGCCAGTGGATGCCCTGGCCGCCGCCGATGAGCCGCCATTTGCCCCTCTCTTCCTCCGTGGCACGTACCAGCCTGGGGTACCAGGCCAACGGGACCGAGATGGTCCGGCCATCGGCAAGCTCGGCGGTCAACGTGTCCTCGGTGACAGTCACGTCTTCCGCATCCGGGACCCTCACCTCAACCGTTGAAATATTCATGCCACGCCTCCACGAGCAACGTTTGATTCTCCCCAATTATCCTCGCAATTCGGCCTATCTCAGATCGCCTCAGTCCACCGCTCCTCTGAAGCCTCACCGGGTCCAGCCAGAACTTGGCGACCCGGTCGTCACGCTCAACATGCACATGTAGCGGCTCCTCCCGGTCGCTTGCATAGAAGAAGAAGCGATACGGTCCTTCTCTCAGTATCGTCGGCATCGCCCATCTGCAACTCTATCGGACATAGCCCAGCTCCGCGAGCAACTCGTCCATCTTTGCCACCGCCTCGTCCCGCCGCCGCTCCGCATCCCGCAGCTGCGCCAAGGCGTCCTCGACGCTCATCACCTCCACCGGCTCGGTAGTGTCCACGTACCGGCTGATGTTCAGGTTGAAGTCGTTGGCCCGCATCTCCTCCAGGTCTGCCACGTGGGCGAAGCGGTCCACGTCCTCGAAGGCGCGGTACGCCTCGACGATCCTGGCGATGTGTTCCTTGTCGATATAGTTCCGCGCCTTGCCCTGCCGGAAGCTGCCCTCCTGCGCCGCGTCTACGAACAGCACCTTGCCACGCCGCTCGGCGGGTTTGGCCTTGTTCAGTACGCAGATAGCAACGGGGATGCTGGCCCCGGAGAAGAGGTTGGGCGCCAGTCCGATGACCGCCTCGAAAAGGTCGGCCTCCACGATGCCCTGGCGTATCTTCCCCTCCGCCCCACCCCGGAAAAGGATGCCGTGGGGCATCACGACCCCCACCATGCCCTGAGAGTTGGTCACGCCGAGCATGTGCAGTAGGAATGCGAGGTCGCCCTTCGTCTTGGGCGGGATGGCGCCGTAGCGGTCGAAGCGGTGGTGCGGGTCGTTGGGCGCGAAGTCGTGCCCCCAGTTCTTGAGGCTGAAGGGCGGATTGGCGATGACGCGGTCATAGGCGAGCAGGCGTCCCGTCCCGTCCACTAGGCCCGGCTCCGCGATGACGTCGCCGGCCTCCAGACGGGCGGCCCGCAGGCCGTGAAGCAGCAGGTTGAGCTTGCCGATGGCCAGGGTTCCCAGGTTGCGCTCCTGGCCGTGCAGCGCCAGGTCACGGAGGTCTCCGCCGTGTTCCTGCACGTACTGAGCAGCGTAGATGAGCATCCCGCCGGAGCCAGCGGTGGGGTCGCAGATGCGCATGCCTTCGCGCGGCTGGAGCAACTCGATGATGAGACGGACGACCGGGCGCGGTGTGTAGAACTCGCCGCCCTTCTTGCCTGCGTCGTCTGCGAACCGGTTGATCAGGTACTCGTAGGCGTCGCCCAGAACGTTTCCCCCACCGGCCGCGTCCTCCCGCAAGTTCTCGTCGCGCAGGTCCAAGCCGTCGAAGTGGTTGAGCAGGCTGCGGATGATGCGTTCACGGTTGGCCGGGCTGCCCAGCTTGGACTCGTCGTTCCAGTTGGTGCCCGCCAGCACGCCATCAAGCCTTGGAGTGTTGGCGTCCTCGATGGCGTGGCTGGCGATGTTAAGGGTTTCGCCTAGATTCATAGAAGCGCTGGAGATCACCTCCCAGCGGGCGGACTCCGGGACGAAGAACTCGTGCTCGTCCCTGTCCTTGAGCGCCACGTCGCGGGCAACGCCCAGCGCGACGGCGCTCTCCACCTCCTCATCGAACCGGTCGGACAGCCGCTTAAGGAAGAGAATGGAGAAGATGTAGTTCTTGTAGTCGGCGGCATCGATCTGTCCGCGCAGTATGTCGGCGGCCTGCCACAGCTTCGACTCAAGCTCCTGTCTGGTCAACGTCATAGGCCTCTCCTCAAGGTTGCTGGTACGGCCCTGCGGCCAATCTCATGTATCACCGAGTCGCGGAGCTTCTCACGGCGCAGCCGGGCGGCTTCGACCGCCGATCCATACGCCGCCTCCGCCGCCTCTACGAGCCGGGCTACCGTATCGAGATCACGCGGGGGTGGCACGGGAACCTGAACCTCACCCAAGCTTCTAGCCGACAGCGACTTGAGGGTGGCGCTCACTGTCATCAGTTTGCCGAACTGCGCCCGGCCATGGGACGAAGTGAGGCAGTACCAGAGCCAGTGCCCCATGCCGGATTCCGGTTGCTTCGCTCGCACCATCACCCTTCACGACGGCTGCGACTTCGGCGTGGTGCGCCAGGGTCTCGCCCTGCGGCGCAGGTCCTACATTGAATATACAAGCTCCAGTTCTCTCGATAGACTAGTCCGATTCCAATAGAGCGTTGAGTTCTGCAAACGCTTTTCGAAATCGTTCCAAGCACACGTCGCCCAATTCTTCTTCTAGTCTTCCGATGTTTTCACTGAAATAGCGGGCAGGTCGATAGTGGTTAAGATCAATGCCGCCCGGAAGAGCATTGCTTTCGAGCGACAACTCGATACGTCTCAGAATTCGAGGTGCTTTTGGCAGCTCCTCCAAGGTGATTTCTGTTCCGAATTCTGCGTTCACCAGCTTCAGATAAAATACAGGCTGGAACATGTCCTCTATGTCAGCCTCTCGACTCGGGACGAAGTCCGCGAACGTAAGAACATTACTCTGTTTGAGCAACTTATCCTTGTACAGATTCTCGATCGATTGCTGGTCTTTCTTGTGGTAGTCAACGAGGACCGCAAGATTCATATGCTTTTGAGCGCCAATCAAGGCAACAAAGGTCGAGACATTACTAACTCCACCTACTGGAGTTAGTATCCATTTCCCACTCAATCCAGCCTCACCTTTTCTTTGGAGAAGGGCCGATATGGTCTGAATGTACAGCAAGTCCGAGACGCCCTCGACTACTAGACTGTTGGGGCCAATGAATAAGGTCTGATGGATTTCGTATCCCAGAGCTCCCTGAAGTGGGAAAAGGCTGTCTGGCGTTGCATCCAAGACCTCTGTGATGACCTTGGTGCCTTTCTTATCGTCGGGAAGGTCTATGACTGGCGTTTCTATACTAAGGTCTTGGACAATGCGTACACGCTCAAAATGCAAGGGGTCGACCATAAATGGCGAGTGCGTTGTGTAAACCCGAATCCACCGAAGGAGGGCGTCGGGTTAGCGTCCTGAGGCGGCAAGAAGGTGCTCCTGTGCTTCTGGGATAATGGTTTTGTAGCAAAAAAACGGCCCCGGAAAAGGAGCACCCAGTAGATGCTGCCACGCAACCACCCCGACCGGATCCAAATCACCTTCGACGACCGCCGCTTGGTGGCCAATGCCGGGCTGCTCCTTCCGGCCACCCTGGCGCGGCACCTCGGCCTGCCCGAACTCGTCCGGCAGCGCCTCGACCTGGGCGATGCCCCGGGGCGGGCGAACACGAGCGACAAGATGATGACGCTGGTGGCGTCTGCGCTGGCTGGGGGCGACTGCATTGACGACGCCGATGTGTTGCGCACCGGGGGGACGGCCTGCACCCTGGGCGGCACGGTGAAGGCGCCATCCACCCTGGGCACCTTCCTGCGCAGCTTCCGGTGGGGCCACGTCCGTCAACTCGACCGGGTGAGCCGCGAGTTGCTGGCCCGGGCTTGGCAGGCCGGGGCGGGACCCGGCGACGGGCCCCTGACCATTGACCTGGACTCCACCATCTGCGAGACCTACGGACTGGCCAAGGAGGGAGCGCGCCACCACGGCTATACCGGCAAGCGGGGCTACCACCCGCTGCTGGCCATCGCCGCCGGCACCGGAGACGTGCTGATGTCCCGGCTGCGCGAGGGCCGGGCCAACACCGCCCGCGGCGCCGCCCACTTCCTGCGGGAGACGGTGGGACGGGTGCGCTACGCCGGGGCCAACGGACGACTCACGCTACGGGCCGACAGCGGGTTCTACACTCATGGCGTGGTATCCGTCTGCCGCAAGATGGATGTCCGCTTCTCCATCACCATCCGCCAGCACAAGAGCCTACGCAATCTCATCGAGGCGATACCCGAGGATGCCTGGACTCCCATTCCCTACTGGATGGACGCCGCCGCCGATGTGGCCGAGACCACCTGCACTCCCTTCCAGAGTGAACCTGACGCCGCGCCGGTGCGGCTCATCGTCCGGCGTGTGAAGCCGACGCCCGGTTCCCAGCTGGCCCTCTTCGCCACCTACAGCTATCACGGCTTCATCACCGACCGGGACGGGGAGATGCTCGAACTGGAGGCCGACCATCGCCGCCACGCCGAGATCGAGAATGCCATCCGAGACCTCAAGCACGGTGTGGGGTTGAACCATCTCCCCTCGGGCCGCTTCGCCGCCAACGCCGCCTGGCTGGCGGTACAGGTGATGGCCCACAACATCGCCCGCTGGACAGCGCGCATCGGTCTGGGCGAGCAGGTGGTGACCACCAAGACCCTCCGGCGGCGGTTCTTCTCCCTGGCCGGACGGATCACCCGCTCGGCGCGCCGCCTCACACTGCATCTGCCACAGCGCTGGCCTTGGGAAGCCCAGTTCGATCGTGCCCTGGCCCGATTGCGCGCCCTGCCACTCCCTGCCTGACGGCGGCGGCGGCAACCGGCCGCCATCGGGCCAACCGAACGTCCCCGCGAACTCGCGCCAGTCCGGTCTGCGAGTGCCTCTTGCTGCGTCCTCTCCCCGCTATCTCGCCCTGACCAACATTCGCAGATGGTCACAAAGTCTCCCCGCGGCAACTGAAGACAGACACCGGCCCCCCTCTACCCCAAATCGTGCCCGGACCATCGCCCTCCCTTGCCCCTATCGCCCGTTCCGCTGCTGCATAGTCATCCCTTCGGTGGATTTGGGCTAAGGTGGCATACGTGCTCCGTCAGCCTTTGACCGGACTATGCTCGCCTCGATGGGATTGACGGATCGCCGGATATGGCCGCGAAAGCTTGGTCAAAGGTCTTTATCTCCTCGACACTGCGCCGTCGGCAACTGGCCAGGTGACAGAGGTCGCGGGCTTGTAGGGTCGGATATTGCTCGTGGAGCCGCCGGGCCAGAGCTACGTCCGCCTCCGCCAGCGGCCAGACCTCAACTGCTGCGCTGGCCATTAGCTCCAGCGCTGCATCGAAGGTTTGCAGCCTCCCAGTGGGCAGGTATACGTGGGCCAACTCCTGCATGACCTCCGCTGAAGTGCACAATGGGGTGCCATTCCGGTTGGCTTCGACGAAGAAGCGCTGGGCGGGCGTCTGGAGTAGGTGTGGCCGTCCTACCGCGTACATGAAGACGTTGGAATCAACGAAAATCACGTTCCGGCCGCTCCTATCGCACGCGACTCGCTCATGACGCGCAAGTGCTCACCCCAGTCCGGCTCCGTCTCCGGACCATCCAGAGCAGCGCATGATCTGAAGAACTCCTCGACGTCTTGCGGGGACTCGAACAGCTTCACGCTCTGGCGCGCTTCGAGACGCTCCCGGGCGGCTGCTCGCAGCCAGGCGCTGAGGGACATGCCCTCCCGCCGTGCTTGGTCAACGAAGCGCTCTCGGTCGTCGTCCGGCATTACCAACTGCACTCTGGCCATGTCGCTCTCCAGTCGGGTTAAGGTGAGTGTGTAATGATGTTACGCATAGCCCTAGTGGGAGTCAAGGGACAACCGGGTACAGGAGGGTGTGGCCAGAGTGTTCTCGGAGCACTGCTGACTATCAGGCCACGTGCCTCCAACTAGAGCGTCAACCGGAATTTCAGCGAAAAGGTTCTTGATTTTGTCAAGTCTGGTGGGCCAACGGGGACTGTACTGAGCCTGTCTCACAAGTCTGGGTTGGCGTTGAGTATGGGTCAGGTGTACGTTTGAAGCGACATCAAGGTGGGAGATATTGAGATGCCGCTTCGACCGATGGGCCGAGAGCAGATGTGGATGTTGCCGCCGACGCTTGACGAGTTGTTGCCGCTGGACCATCCGGCGCGGTTCGTGGCCGAGTTCGTTGACGCTTTGGACCGGGAGGACTGGGGGGAGCTTGGGGTAAAGATAGACGGGGAGGTGCTGGGAGCGCCAGCCTACCATCCACGTGCGCTGTTGAGCGTGTGGCTGTACGGCTTCATGACCGGGGTGCGCTCGTGCCGGAAGCTGGAGGCGGCCTGCCGGGACCAGATACCGTACCTGTGGCTGACCGGGTGGCAGCATCCCGACCACAATACCCTGTGGAGGTTCTACAAAGGGCATCGGCAGGCCATGCGGAAGCTGTTCGAGCGTACCGTGCGTACGGCGGTGGCCATGAAGTTGGTGGATCTGGCGGTTCAGGCGGTGGATGGTACGAAGGTGGTCGCCAACGCGTCAGTGAACAGGAGCTACGATGCCGAGGGGCTGAGAGGGCTATTGGATCGGTTGGAGCGGGCGATAACCGACCTTGAGGCACAGAACGAGGCGGGAGAAGACGCTGCCGTTGCCCGTCTGCCTCAGAAGTTGGCGGACAAGGAGGTCTTGAGAGAGCAGGTGAAGCATGCGATGGCCGATCTTGCGAGTCAAAAGCGCCACAGGCGTATCAACCTGACCGACCCGGAGGCCCGGCTGATGAAGGGCAGGCAGGGCATTGTGGCTGGCTACAACGCCCAGGCTATGGTCTCACCCATGGAGACCGATGGGGGAGCGACAAGCATGCTGGTCACAGCCGTGGACGTGGTTGATGCGGCCAATGACAATGCCCTGCTGGTGCCGATGATGGAGCAGGCTGAGGAGACTACGGGGACGAAGTCGCAGATGACATTGGCCGACGCCGGATACTTCGCCGCCAGTCACCTAGCGGAGTGCGACCGTCGAGGTCAGAAGGTGGTGGTGTCAGAGGCACGACAACGGTTCCTCGAAGACCCATATCACAAGGACAGATTCACCTATGACGAACACAGCGACAGCTTCAGGTGTCCCCAGGGACGGACGCTTGCGTTCGTTCGCATACAGCATGCGAACGGAGTCCCGTTGCGACTGTACCGGGCTGCAGGTGCTGTCTGTCAAGCATGCCCGGCCTTCAGAGCCTGTACCAGAGCCAAAGAGATTGGGCGAAGCCTGGCCATAGGGCCGCACGATGACGTGCTACGTCGCCATCGCTCCTGGATGTCCACCTCAGTAGCTCAAGAAGCTTACAGGCTGAGAAAGCAGCTGGTCGAGCCTGTCTTCGGAATCATCAAGGAGCAACAGGGGGCACGGAGGTTCCTGCTGCGCGGCCTCGTCAACGTGGCGGCCGAGTGGACCATGTTGGCCACCGCCTTCAACCTGCGTACTCTCTGTCGGGTGTGGCGCTCCAGCCCCTTCATCGGTCTATTTAATGGCCCGGAGCCTCGTCCCGTCTCCTGACCTGCAGTGATGACAGCAGCTGACCCATCGCTCCGTCGCCTGTCCTACCCGCTCAGGCCAGGGCCTTTCAACGAACCCTCCGACCTCTATCCGATCCCCCTATCCGCAATGCCCACTTCTGGGACAGGCTCAATTGCGAACTTTTCGCTGGGAGGTCCAGGTATAGGGAAAGGGCCAGCCGACCCCGGTTAGCCCCCTACGAGCCTCCAACCCGGTGGGCCGGAGGCTCGTCCACTCTGTCAAGGGCGGTCCCGTCTCTCCAACAGCGGACGGCGAAGACACCCCCTATTTTCGACGCTGTGCCCCTGCAAAGACAAGACCGGACGTGGCTGTTTCGCCAGAGCATTGGCCAAGCCCCTCCCGGTCAGCAGACGCCGCCCAGGTCTGTCGAGAGGGACGGTTGCGGTCGGCGCAGGGGGCTGTCCTTCACGTCGGCCCTAGCGCTAACGCCCCCCCCGATTTTTGCTTTGGATAGGCCGGGGGCTGGGTCATGACTCTACTCAGACGCCGCATTCTTCTTTCCCTGGCCCTCACGAGGGCCGCCCTCATCGCCGCCCTGCTGGTCATACCCTGGGCGGTCAACGCCCAGAGCGAACCCACCGTACCGAGCAACGTCACCGCCCGGCCAGTTGACGGCGGCGTACTCCTTACCTGGGACGCCCCCACCGAGGACGCCGGGTCGGTCACCGGCTCTAGTGGGTCGATGTAGATGCCCTTGACGGGGTGCGCGTACCATGGCAACAGGGCCTTCGGCGCGTCAAGGTTGTCCCCGTGTATGATCAGGTTATCATCCTCACCTGATGACCGACCCCTCAAACCCCCGGACTCATCGCCCGCCGCCTTCGTATCATGATGAAGCCAGCGCCCCCCAAGACCGCGAGGCCCACGACTAGAGAGGCCGACATGACGACTATACTGTTCGCTCTCTGGCCGGTTCCAGCAACGGCTGTCTGGTCAGTAGGGGCATCGGAGGACAGAACGCCACTGCTATCAACTCCGGACGATAGTAGCTGCTGGGATGGGCTGGAGCCATCGGCTGCTATGCCAGTCCGCCCTGGCTCGGAAAAGTCTGCTGTGCTTCGCTGCGGATCGATAAGTGGCTCGGGCACACTACTGAATTGTCCAACCACCCCAACTGCATCAACGGGAATCCCTAGCAGCGGCAGCAGCGTAGGCAGTGCATTCGCTACAGGTTGCGCGTCAAGAGCCCAGACATGGATCGTCTCACGGTAGTCAGAGTAGCTATCAGCCGCCGCTTCCGTTAGATCGTTCAAGAAGACTGCGCTCTCGTACAAATCTACATTTTCGCCAACAACCGCACCTGTGATGCCAATGGTGTTGCCGGGCGAGAGGGCGAAACGGTTCAGGATGAGTTGCCACCGCCATAACTCCTGGTAGTCGTACTTCACTGCTATGATTTCCAACCAGTCACCACTATTGTGTTTGTATCTTCCAAGTAGTGATCTCTTCGCAGTTTCGATATTACCCTCTTCGGCTGTTGGAGCCTTTTGAGGTGGTCTCGTTTGTCTGAACAGCGCTGCCCGGTTTGATAAGTGGAATCGCGCTGCCGTGCGTTAGGCCGCCGCGGACTCGGCAGGCGCTCTGTCAAAGAACTGGTACGGCGTCATTCCCCCAAGGCTCGAATGGGGCCGTCCGGCATTGTAAAACTCGAAGTACCGCCCGAGTCCAGTTCTGGCTTCCGGGACCGATTCGTAGGCCCTCAGGTACACCTCCTCGTACTTGACGCTCTTCCACAGCCGTTCGACGAACACATTATCCTTCCAGCTTCCCTTCCCGTCCATACTGATCTGGATCTCACTGGCTTTCAGCAGGCCGGTGAAGGCATCACTTGTGAACTGGCTTCCCTGATCTGTGTTGAATATCTCCGGCGCGCCGTGGCGTCCCAGGGATTCTTCGAGCGCCTCCACGCAGAAGTCTGTGTCCATTGTGACCGATACCCGCCAGGCCAGCACCTTGCGGCTATGCCAGTCCATCACTGCGGCTAGGTACACGAACCCCCTGGCCATCGGAATGTACGTGATATCCATTGCCCACACCTGGTTGGGCCTGCTCACCTCAAGCCCGCGCAGCAGGTACGGATACACCGTATGGCCGGGCCGTCGCCGGCTGGTGTTGGGCTTGCGGTACAGCGCCTCGATGCCCATCCGCCGCATCAGTGTGGCGATGTGTCTACGCCCGGAGGAGAGTCCCTCCTGGCGGAGCAGGCCTCGCATCATCCTACTGCCTGCAAACGGATACTCAAGGTGCAGCTCATCGATGCGGCGCATCAGTCCGAGACCGGCTTCGCCCACCGGCCGTGGCCGGTAGTAGATGCTCCCGCGGCTGATGCCCACTGCCTTTGCCTGGCGGGCGAGAGGCAGCTTGTGATCGCGGTCGATCATCGCCTTGCGCCCGGCAATCCCGCCTTCGTGAGCGCGGCCTCTAAAAAATCGTTCTCCAACGCAAGCTCACCGATCTTAGCGTGAAGGACCTTCATATCTACCGGCTTTTCAGCCTGCCCTGTCCCGGCCCCAAATAACCGCGCCGCCCGATCCAGCAACTGGGTCTTCCATTGCGTGATCTGGTTCGGGTGCACATCGAACTGGCTTGCCAGCTCCGAAAGTGTCCGGTCGCCGCGCACTGCGGCAAGAGCCACCTTCGCCTTGAACTCTGCCGAGTGGTTACGGCGGGGTCGTCTGCTCATCTCTCGCTCCTGTCTCCGAGAGCACTATCATGCCCTCAATCAGGCAGCGATTCCACTTATCCCCCTGTTCAGATTTCCGGAGCCACTTCTTTTATCTGGACGTACGCCTTCGAATATCCGTGCCATCCGGCAATTGCAAGCTCCGGGTGTCTGGACCACATATCGCATGAGTTCGTGTTATGCGGACCCGCGCACTCAACATCCGGAAAGGTGATCACATCGACACCAGATACATCAAAACTCCCAGACGCACCGCTAGAGCCTGCTGCCGTCGTAGGCCACACTTGGCGCCACGAGGCCCAGCCAGGTCTGGATTGACGCGCCGTAACACCACCCGGCGCTAGGTAGATATTGTCATAGCCGCTAGACCATGGATAGAACGAGGCGTGATCGAACGTATAGCCCAACATGCAGTCTCGGTACGTCTCCGCAGGGTCTGTTCGACTGCACCTGTGCTGACTGAAGTCATCATAGGCGACTTGATCAGGAGACAGCTTCACGAACTCGCGGGCATTGTCTTTCAGGATGTTGTCAAGCCCGTCCCGCGTACCGGAGTCTCGAAGATCATTGAAGAAGATGTAGAGTACGTCTTCCGCTTCATAAATTCCCTCGACCTCTATGACCCCATCCCTCTGAGCTTCCTCCAATACGTAGCAGTGGAGCGGGTCTGTCGAGAGAGCCTCACTCCAGCAGTCTCCAGGTGGCCCTTCAGCATGTGCGACTGGATTCCAAGAGACAGTGAGAGCGGCAAACGCTACTGCCACTATCAAGATAGATGACAACACTCGTCGCCGTACCCAAACTAACTCACGAACGCATCTTTGCATCAGATGCCCCTCCGTCCCCTCTCCCTTCGGCATCCGGTAGCCGACTCTGAGCTCGGTGTGAATGTACTTTGGGTTGTCGGCGTCGTCTCCCAGCTTGCGGCGAAGGTTCTTGACGAAGGTGCGCACCGCCCCCGGCTGCCCGGAGTGTTCCGGCCCCCACACCCGCTGGAGCAGTTGCTCGTGAGTCAGCGCCCGCCCGGCGTTGACCGAAAGCTCGGAGAGCAGCCGGTACTCGATGTTGGTGAGCGGGACGGCGCGGCCCCCGTCGCCCCCCCCCGACTGCCTGCCCCTTCAGTGGTGTTGCGGACGGTCCAGGCTGACGCCCGGCGAATTTCGTGCCCGAGGGCGGCTCGCAGGCCATGACCCATATAATCAATGCCATTGCCACACCACGATAGGAGGCGTCTCTCCCATCTCGCGTGTCAACGACCTCTCTCTACACTAAGCCAAGCCCGTATTAGAAGCCACCGCTACGCAGCTCACCCGCTACGACTGTGGCACTGGGCTCAATGGCGTGGATTTTCTCCACATCGGTTTCAAACGGATTCTGCGGAAGGACGATGAAGTCCGCCAGCAAGCCGGCCTTTATGACGCCAACTTCTCCTCCCAACCCGAGCTCCGCAGCGCCGTTGATGGTATAGCCGGCCAGCGCCTGTTCCAATGAAATTCTGGCATCAACCGGCGGTAGGGTGATGGCATCGGACTTGTCTGTTGCCCGTCGGGTAACGCTCATTTCCATACCAAGAAAGGGATTCACTCGCCGCGGGTTATGAACAACATCGCTGGACAGCGTGACATTGGCCTGCTGCTGCACAAAGTGACCAGCAACCTGAGAGCGGCTGGCCCGTTCCGGGCCGACGTTGATTTCTCCGGCTTTCCCGTAGAATGTTCCGCCGAACCAGTGCGGCGAGAAATTGGCGTGTACGTTCAACTCGGCAAAGCGTTTGACATCCCTGTCGGCAACCAGGAACAGGTGACTTATCGTGACCTCGATTTTCAAAGGCCGACCCAGCGCGTCCTGTGCTTGCTCGACTGCGTCGAGAATATTCCTGGTTGCGCGGTCACCCGACGCGTGCAGGTGCAGGTCAATGTCGTGGCCGTCCAATTCTTGCATGAAGCTGCTCAACCTCTGAGGCGTGAACAAGACGCCGCCGTAGCTGTCAGGGTCTGTAACGTAGGGCTCCAGCACAGCCGCGGTGAGAATATCCAGCATCCCGTCGTAGTGAATCTTGATGGTGTTGAACTGGAGTTTTCCATGGCCATACGTTTCCCTGAGCCGGAGCAGGGATTCCACCGCAGTTTCGATCTGATCCGGCGTCCATATGTGGTACGACCCCTCCCAACGCAACGGCAGATTGCCTTCTATTGCGATGTCATGCGCAACCTGGTACACCGCGTCCTCCTTATTGAAGCTGCCAGCATCCCACAATGTCGTGATGCCCTTGCTTGACATGTAGTTCAGATACTTCAGCATTCGTTCCTTCAATTTATCGGGACTCGGCACCGACTTGCCACCCGTGTGGTGGGTTAGGACAAACTCCTTGAGCCAGCCTGTGGGCTCTCCGGCCTCGTCGGGAGGTTACGTCAATAGGTGTGTAAACGACATCAGGCGGCGACCTTCTCAGCCGTTGATTCAATGGCGATTCCATCCGCATACTGTGCACCGAGATAGACGTCTTCGATCAACTCAGGGGCCTTCAGACGCCTGAAGCGCTGTTCGGCGACCATCAACATTTTCCAGATCACCGCTATCGCCCGATCGACCCTCTTGTAGCGCTTGGCGGCATCGGTCCGAAGCCTGAGGGCCGCGAAGGGTGATTCTACCGGGTTCGTCGTGCGAAGGTGCCCCCAGTGCTCCTTTGGGAAGTCATAGAAGGTGACCATGCGGTCCCAGTCCCGCTCCAAGGCCTCTGAGGCCGCCTCGTAGGAATGGTCGCCGCACCACCTGGTGAACACCGTCCTGAGCCGCTCAGCCTCTGTCCGAGTCGGCGCGTAGGGGATAGTACGCAGCATGAGCTTGGCCTGGTCCTGTTGTCGCTTTGGAAGCTTGGCGAGCACGTTTACGATCTTGTGGTTCCAGCAGCGTTGCTCTGCCGCCTGCGGATAGACGTTGCGCAGAGCTCCCCAGATGCCCAGGTGTCCGTCTCCAACCACCAGCCTCGGGCAGCTCAAGCCCCGGCGCTTGATGTCCCTGAGCACCTCGGACCAGTTCTCTGTGGACTCCCTGTATCCGGGAACAGCGCTCACCACCACCTTGCTCCCGTCGCTCAGGGCCGCCATTACCACCAGTACCGCCGCCTTCTCCTTCTCAAGACCAGCCTTGACGTAGACTCCATCCACCCACATGTAGACCACTTCCAGGTCATCGAGGGGCCGGCTGCGCCATTGGGCAAGCTCATCGTTCCACTTATCCTTCAACCGGGCCACCGTGCTCGCCGATACCGGTGCGTCCTCTCCCAGCAGCCCCCGCAAAGCCAGATCGAAGTCGCCTTCGGATAGACCGTGCAGGTACAGCTCGGGGATCAACTCAGCAACCTTCCTGGTCCTGTTGACGAACAGCGGCAGCAGCCGGCTCTCGAACTGCTCCTCGGTATCGCGGACTCGCGGCCGCCTCAGCTGTATCGTTCCCGAACTCAGCGTAAGCCTCCGGGCTCTGCCGTATCCGTTCCGATAGCCGGTATCGTTGTCCGAGTCGGATCTGAGCGCCGACTTCGCCCTTCCCAGAAACCCCGTCACCTCCTCCTCCAGCAACTCCTGGATCAGCCTCTGGACCTGGCTTCGCACCCAATCCTCCAACTGCTCCCACTCCGGCCTTGACTCCGACCTACTCTGAGTGCTTTCCTTCCTCATGGGCGGTCTATCTCCTCTCTTGGGCCTCGAGCCCGTGTTGTTCAGAGAGAGGGTACACTGCCTGACTGTTTACACACTTTTTGAAGATACCTCCTCTTCGAAGCTCCAACTTGCAGTATTACCCCCACTGTTGGCCAACACTGTTGTCCACGACTGCGATGGCGTTTCTTTCCGGACGGTCCCATCGAACATGAACCGACCAGCGTTTATCAATTCCCACAAAGCCTGAGCTCCGGCTAACGTGCATCTCAAGAAACCTGCAGCCCTAGCTATGTCGGGCTCAGGATCGAGGTTACGTCAATAGGTGTGTAAACGACATCAGGCGGCGACCTTCTCAGCCGTTGATTCAATGGCGATTCCATCCGCATACTGTGCACCGAGATAGACGTCTTCGATCAACTCAGGGGCCTTCAGACGCCTGAAGCGCTGTTCGGCGACCATCAACATTTTCCAGATCACCGCTATCGCCCGATCGACCCTCTTGTAGCGCTTGGCGGCATCGGTCCGAAGCCTGAGGGCCGCGAAGGGTGATTCTACCGGGTTCGTCGTGCGAAGGTGCCCCCAGTGCTCCTTTGGGAAGTCATAGAAGGTGACCATGCGGTCCCAGTCCCGCCCCAAGGCCTCTGAGGCCGCCTCGTAGGAATGGTCGCCGCACCACCTGGTGAACACCGTCCTGAGCCGCTCAGCCTCTGTCCGAGTCGGCGCGTAGGGGATAGTACCAGCATGAGCTTGGCCTGGTCCTGTTGTCGCTTTGGAAGCTTTCTCTGCTTCGGCGACCATCAACATTTTCCAGTCACCGCGAAGGCTTGCGGCCCCAGTGAGGGCCGCGAAGGGTCCCGGGTTTGCGAAGGTGCCCCCAGTGCTCCTTTGGGAAGTCATAGAAGGTGACCATGCGGTCCCAGTCCCGCCCCAAGGCCTCTGAGGCCGCCTCGTAGGAATGGTCGCCGCACCACCTGGTGAACACCGTCCTGAGCCGCTCAGCCTCTGTCCGAGTCGGCGCGTAGGGGATAGTACGCAGCATGAGCTTGGCCTGGTCCTGTTGTCGCTTTGGAAGCTTGGCGAGCACGTTTACGATCTTGTGGTTCCAGCAGCGTTGCTCTGCCGCCTGCGGATAGACGTTGCGCAGAGCTCCCCAGATGCCCAGGTGTCCGTCTCCAACCACCAGCCTCGGGCAGCTCAAGCCCCGGCGCTTGATGTCCCTGAGCACCTCGGACCAGTTCTCTGTGGACTCCCTGTATCCGGGAACAGCGCTCACCACCACCTTGCTCCCGTCGCTCAGGGCCGCCATCACCACCAGTACCGCCGCCTTCTCCTTCTCAAGACCAGCCTTGACGTAGACTCCATCCACCCACATGTAGACCACTTCCAGGTCATCGAGGGGCCGGCTGCGCCATTGGGCAAGCTCATCGTTCCACTTATCCTTCAACCGGGCCACCGTGCTCGCCGATACCGGTGCGTCCTCTCCCAGCAGCCCCCGCAAAGCCAGATCGAAGTCGCCTTCGGATAGACCGTGCAGGTACAGCTCGGGGATCAACTCAGCAACCTTCCTGGTCCTGTTGACGAACAGCGGCAGCAGCCGGCTCTCGAACTGCTCCTCGGTATCGCGGACTCGCGGCCGCCTCAGCTGTATCGTTCCCGAACTCAGCGTAAGCCTCCGGGCTCTGCCGTATCCGTTCCGATAGCCGGTATCTGAGTCCGAGTCGGATCTGAGCGCCGACTTCGCCCTTCCCAGAAACGCCGTCACCTCCTCCTCCAGCAACTCCTGGATCAGCCTCTGGACCTGGCTTCGCACCCAATCCTCCAACTGCTCCCACTCCGGCCTTGACTCCGACCTACTCTGAGTGCTTTCCTTCCTCATGGGCGGTCTATCTCCTCTCTTGGGCCTCGAGCCCGTGTTGTTCAGAGAGAGGGTACACCGCCTGACTGTTTACACACTTTTTGAAGATACCTCGACCGTGTACGGAAAGAGACAGGCGGGTACTACGAAGTCCGGCTACCTATATATCTAACGAGGACCTACCTAAGTCCGGGCGGAGCAATACTTCGCCCATTGAGGACGCAGTACCGGGCTTGGCTTTTGTCAAAACAACAGGGGAGATGTGCGGAATGTGGGCTCGACGCGGATGGCTCAAAGGGAAACTGGACATTGGACCATCAGCCACCCATGAGTCACTCAGGGTCGAAATTTATTGACTACCAGCAGATCACTAGCAACAGGGTAATACACCAAGAATGCGACAGAGCGCAGACGCCCAGGCGGACTCACTAAGCAGGCTCGCCGTCCGCGGGGGTGACCGGGCAGATAGTTAACACTTCTGTAGGCGTATGCAAGATACAACGGGCATGATAATCCAACAGTTCAACTCAGTTCTCCTGATAGGATGTATGCGCAATGCGATACGGCGATTTGACCTACGAGGAGATTCACGAGCGGGCGAGCCACGGCTCTCTGGCCATCGTTCCAACCGGGTGCACTGAGAAACAGGGGCCACACTTGCCGGTGGACTTCGATACATGGTTTGTCGAGCGGGTCTGTCTGGCGGCATCCGAAAAGGCGGCGAGCGACTTCGAGGTACAGTCGCTGGTACTACCTGCCATTCCCTTTGGTCCAACGCCAGAGCATCGCAGCTACTCCGCGGGCTACGTGGATATCCCCGGTGAGCTCCACAACTCGTTCGTCTTCGCGACGCTCGCTTCCCTTGCCGAGCAGGGTTTCCACCGCATCGTAGTCTGGCGCGGCTGCGGAGGCCATGACCTACGCGACACGGTCAGTCGATTCAACAGCGAATATGCAGGCAAGGCTAAGTGCTATCTACCAGGCCTGCCCTACCATGATATCTGGTGCCGAATTGGCGACCCGTCCGTTCCAGGCGGCCATGCCGATAGCTTCGCAACCTCGATAGCGCTCCATCTCCGGCCGGGATCTGTTCGCGCGGACCAGATCGTCGACCCCGCCCACGGGGAGGTCGACTGGCAAGACCCAAAGATAGACTTCAGGCGGTACTCGCGTACCGGGGTCTTAGGTGACCCGACCCACGCCAGTGCCGAACTAGGAGCGAAGCTTTGGCAGGCTGTGGTTGACGAGGTGGCGGTGGCGTTGAGATCAATCGCAATGGATGAGGGGACGAGGAGCGCAATCGACCTGGACAGGCTTCACTTCCTGCGGCGTTCCTCCGACCGAGGAGGGGATACGCATGGCGACGCTTGCGGCGGCCGAGGTTGAGACGTGGCGCGCGGCTAGGACTCGCCGTCGGCCGGTTTCTCCTTTTGGTTGTCGTCGTCCTTGCCCGGGGTCCTGCTGAACTCCCTCGCCTGCTGCGCCATCTCTTTGAGATGCTGCTCTACCCGGTAGTTCACTGTATCCTCGGGGTATGTTCCGTCGTCCTGAATCTCCCCGGCGCCCACTCCTGTGAGGACCGACATTCCCTCATCTATCGTTGAGACGCCGTAGATGTGGAACAGCTTCGCCTTAACGGCCTCGACGACCTCGTCCTTCAGCACGAGGTTCTTCAGGTTGTCCCTGGGGACGATGACGCCCTGACCCTTGGCCAGTCCCCTGGCCTGGCACAGGTCGAAGAAACCCTTAATCTTCTGAGTGACGCCCCCGATGGCTTGAACGTCCCCGGTCTGGTTCACCGACCCGGTGACGGCAATGCCCTGTGCGATCGGCAGCTTCGAAAGCTCCGACAGGAGGGCGTACAACTCGGTGGACGAAGCGCTGTCTCCGTCGACCTCCGAGTACGTCTGCTCAAACCCGATACTCGCGGACAGGGACATTGGCTTGTCTTTTCCGTACCTGCCCTGAAGGTAGCCCGTGAGGATCATGAACCCCTTGTCATGGATCCTCCCGCTCATGCGGGTCTCCCGCTCGATGTTGACGAGTTGTCCGCGTCCCAGCGACACCCTGGCCGTAATGCGGCTCGGCTTGCCGAAGGCGTGGTCCCCCATCGAAATGATGGCCAGGCCGTTGACCTGCCCAACGGCCTCCCCCTCCGTGTCGATGTGTATCGTTCCATCCTCGATGAGCTCCCGCAGGCGGTCCTCCGTCAGGCTGGAGCGGTACTGGCGCTGCTCGATTGCTCTCTTCACATGGTCACCCGTGACTGCGTCCCCACCGTCCTTGCCGGCCCAGTAGTCCGCCTCGGTAATGATCTCAGCGATGTCCATAAACCGCGTAGTGAGCTTTTCCTGGTGCTCTACCAGCCGGCTGGAGTAGTCTATGACCCGCGCGACCCCACTCTTGTGAAAGGGCCTCAAGGCGCTGTCTCGACACCGGGCCGATACGAAGGACGCATACTTTTGGAGGTTTTCGGGCGTCCTCTCCATCATCGTGTCGAAGTCTGCGGTGACCTTGAAATATCTGCGGAAGTCCTCGTCGCCTGTTAGCAGCAGGCGAAAGATTTCAGGTGAGCCGACCAATACGATCTTGGCATTGAAAGGGATTGGCTCAGGCCGTAGTGTGGCAGAGGGGAGGGGACTGTACTGTTCCCCCATGTTCTCGATTCTGATCTCCTTGCTCCTCAACGTCCTTTTGAGCGTTTCCCAGGAGAGCGCGCTGCTAAGCAGGTCTCGGGCCTGCAAGACCAGGTAACCGCCGTTGGACGTGTGCATGGAGCCCGCCCTGATCATCGTGAAGTCTGTGGAGAGGGCACCCATGCGGGCCTGGTAGTCTATGCGGCCAAAGAGGTTGTAGTACGTCGGGCTGTGCTCGAAGACCGCGGGGGCTGCTTCGCACGTGGTGTTGTCAACAAGGTCATTGACTCGATACCTTACAAATATCTCCTCGTCACTGGCTGCGCCGGGCAGTCCCATAGGCTGAGGGGCCGGCTCTTCTCGTGGAAGTTACGTCAATAGGTGTGTAAACGACATCAGGCGGCGACCTTCTCAGCCGTTGATTCAATGGCGATTCCATCCGCATACTGTGCACCGAGATAGACGTCTTCGATCAACTCAGGGGCCTTCAGACGCCTGAAGCGCTGTTCGGCGACCATCAACATTTTCCAGATCACCGCTATCGCCCGATCGACCCTCTTGTAGCGCTTGGCGGCATCGGTCCGAAGCCTGAGGGCCGCGAAGGGTGATTCTACCGGGTTCGTCGTGCGAAGGTGCCCCCAGTGCTCCTTTGGGAAGTCATAGAAGGTGACCATGCGGTTCCCAGTCCCGCTCCAAGGCCTCTGAGGCCGCCTCGTAGGAATGGTCGCCGCACCACCTGGTGAACACCGTCCTGAGCCGCTCAGCCTCTGTCCGAGTCGGCGCGTAGGGGATAGTACGCAGCATGAGCTTGGCCTGGTCCTGTTGTCGCTTTGGAAGCTTGGCGAGCACGTTTACGATCTTGTGGTTCCAGCAGCGTTGCTCTGCCGCCTGCGGATAGACGTTGCGCAGAGCTCCCCAGATGCCCAGGTGTCCGTCTCCAACCACCAGCCTCGGGCAGCTCAAGCCCCGGCGCTTGATGTCCCTGAGCACCTCGGACCAGTTCTCTGTGGACTCCCTGTATCCGGGAACAGCGCTCACCACCACCTTGCTCCCGTCGCTCAGGGCCGCCATCACCACCAGTACCGCCGCCTTCTCCTTCTCAAGACCAGCCTTGACGTAGACTCCATCCACCCACATGTAGACCACTTCCAGGTCATCGAGGGGCCGGCTGCGCCATTGGGCAAGCTCATCGTTCCACTTATCCTTCAACCGGGCCACCGTGCTCGCCGATACCGGTGCGTCCTCTCCCAGCAGCCCCCGCAAAGCCAGATCGAAGTCGCCTTCGGATAGACCGTGCAGGTACAGCTCGGGGATCAACTCAGCAACCTTCCTGGTCCTGTTGACGAACAGCGGCAGCAGCCGGCTCTCGAACTGCTCCTCGGTATCGCGGACTCGCGGCCGCCTCAGCTGTATCGTTCCCGAACTCAGCGTAAGCCTCCGGGCTCTGCCGTATCCGTTCCGATAGCCGGTATCTGAGTCCGAGTCGGATCTGAGCGCCGACTTCGCCCTTCCCAGAAACGCCGTCACCTCCTCCTCCAGCAACTCCTGGATCAGCCTCTGGACCTGGCTTCGCACACAATCCTCCAACTGCTCCCACTCCGGCCTTGACTTCGACCTACTCTCAGTGCTTTCCTTCCTCATGGGCGGTCTATCTCCTCTCTTGGGCCTCGAGCCCGTGTTGTTCAGAGAGAGGGTACACCGCCTGACTGTTTACACACTTTTTGAAGATACCTCAGCTCGTGGCTTGAAGACCTCAAGGTGCTCGACTATATCCGCCTCCACCTTGTCCAGGTACTCGACAACAGATGGATATTCGGCGTACTTGTACTGCAGTTCGTCGATTATCGGTGTGAGCGTGAAGAGGACTACCTCCTTGTCCACCTCCGTCGACCGCTGCTCGGCCGCCTTGTTCAGACGCCTTATCTCTGCCAGCGTGTGTCCGAGGGAGTGCTGGACCTCCTCCGCCTTTTTCGTCAACTGCTCCCGCTCCTCCTCCGGCAGAGCGCCATAGTCCTCTTGAGTCATCGGCTCCCCCTCCCTGATGGGCACGGGAGTGACGCCGGCAGGCGTGGAGCTGAGGGAGAACCCCGCCTCGCGGGCCGCCTTCTCCATCTGGGAGGTCATAGCCTGTCGCTCGTCCTGGATACTCTTCATCACCTCCTCCATGCGGTGCCTATAGTAGTCACTCTCGAAGGCGTTGGGGATCTCTCGCCGACAGCTGCCGAGGAGGTCTTCCATGTCCTGAGCGAGCATCTTCATCAAGCCGCACGGCAGGCTGATCGCTACCGGCTGGGAGGGCTCCTGGAAGTTGTAGACGTATCCCCAGTCCGCCGGGATGGGCTTCGTTGACGCCGTACGCTCCACGTGGTCGCGCAGGGCGGTGTTCCTGCCTGTGCCCGGAAACCCAGATACGAAGAGATTGAAACCCGGCTCGCCGATGTCGAGGCCCAGCTCCAGGGCGCTCATCGCTCGCTCCTGGCCGATGGTCCCCTGCAACGGCGTCACCTCCTGCGTCGTCTCAAACCCAAGCTCCTCGGGATCGCACACTTTGGTCAGATTTTCGGCTTGGATTCTCAGGGCTTCGACGCTCATGTGGCGCTCCTACGATGAATTGCCATTGTGCGCACCGATTCAGTCCCCGCGGGACAACGGTAGCCGCCTCTTACGACTCGCTCGCATTCCCTTGAGCGTCTGGCTCGGCGGCTTCCTCGCCGGACCCCAGTTTCGGGCACCCGTCGCGCCAGTCTTCCTCTTCGTGCCACCACTCAGCATCGCGGACCATCCACCGTTGGATGATTTGATTCCCGCCGGAGTCGAGCGGGTCCCCATCGTGCGATACGGTCAGATACACCTGACCTATCTCTTTGTCGTCCACTGTGACCCCAATGACGCTCCACGTTAGCACCGCCTCTTGGTCCAGGTCCGCCTGTGCTCGCAGGTCTGCGAGACCGGTCACCATCTCCAGGATGAACTGGTTCGGCGGGCACGTCTGGACGGCTTCCAGGCCAAATGGAAACTTCGCTTGACGTATACGCGGGCTCAGGAGCTCGTGTAGCCCCAGCCAGTCGCCTGCGTTAAGGGCCGTAACGGCCGCCTCCGCACGCTGCTGAAGAGCCTGCTCAGTGGATGGCGGCTCTTGTGCGGGCGGTGGCGCCGAGTCCGCCGGCCCACCGCATCCCGCCGATATCAGCGTCACAAGGATTCCAGCCGCCACGAGATGTATTCGCATGCCGCCCCCTCAGTGCGGTGCGTACAACGAAGATGAGGCCGCTGGATATACCCTCGGCCAATCTTTGGACGCCTCGCCAACCCGCGAAACGGCGATGGCTAAAGTGAGTCCGCCAGGACCTCCACCAGGTGCCGCGCGTTCCTGCCCGTCCCATGCTCGATCTGCTGGCGACAGGACACCCCTTCGCTCACCACGTCGAAGTCGCCCTCCTCGGAGCGTATCGCATTGAACAGCACCTGCTCGCCGATCTTCATTGATATGTCGTAGTGCTCCTTCTCAAAGCCAAAGGCGCCTGCCATGCCGCAGCAGCCCGAAGGGATCTCCTGAGGCTCGCATCCGGGGATGGAACGTAGCACCTCCATCGCCGCTCCAGTCCCCACCAGCGCCCTCTGGTGGCAGTGCCCGTGCAGGAGGAGCTTTCCGGGCTCTCTCGTAAACCGCATGTCCAGCTCTCGGTCCTGCCGAGCATGCAACACGATCTCCTCTATCAGCATAGTGCTGCTGGCCACCGCACGCGCTCTGGCGCTGCCGCCGAGCAGGTCCACGTAGTCGTCCCGGAAGCTGAGGATGCAGCTCGGCTCGAGGCCCACCAGCTTGGCCCCGCTCTCAATGTAGGGGAACACGGTGTCAACGTTGGCGCGCGCATTGCGACGGGCCTTGTCCATCATACCCTTTGAGAGCATCGGCCGGCCGCAGCATTTTGTCCGCGGCAGGACGACCTGGTACCCCAGCCGCTCCAGCACCTTCGTAGCCGCCCGGCCCAGATTCGGGTGGTTGTAGTTGGTGAAAGTGTCTGCAAACAGGAGCACCTGTCCCCTGGTCGCACTCGATGCCGGAGACCCGCCCCGGACTTTGAACCACTGGGTGAAGGTCTGGCTGGCGAAAGAGGGCAGGCTCCGCCTGCGGTCGATGCCCGCCAGGTTTTCGAGCAGCTCTCTGAACGCGCCGGACCTCAGTGTCCAGTTGGAAAAAGGCGCGAAGAATGAGCCCAGCTGGCTGAGCTCTGATATGTTGCCGAATATCCGGTCTCCCAGCGTGTAGCCGTTGGTCCTATGGTAGCGGTAAAGGAACTCGTACTTGAGCTTGGCCATATCGACGTTGGAAGGGCACTCGGCCTTACAGCCTTTGCATTCCAGGCACAGGTCCAGGACATCGTACAGCCGCTTGCCGGTGAGGGCGTCCACGGGCAACGAGCCGGAGATCGCGGCACGCAAAGCGTTGGCCCGACCCCTGGTCGAGTGCTCTTCGTCCCGCGTCACCATGTAGGACGGGCACATGGTCCCGTCCAGCTTCCGGCAGGCCCCCTGGCCGTTACACATCTCTATGGCGGACGCAAAGCCGCCTTCCTCAGAGAACGCGAAGCCCGTCTTCAGGTCCAGATTGCGTGCCCCGGGTCCGGTGCGCAGGTTTTCGGTCATGGGGGCGGAGTCGACGATCTTGCCTGGATTCATGATGCCGTTGGGGTCGAAGGCCCGCTTGACCTGGCGAAAAGCCTCGTAGAGGCGGGAGCCAAACATCTTCTCGTTCCATACGCTGCGCACCAGGCCGTCGCCGTGCTCGCCGCTCATGGCGCCACCGTACTCCCGCACCAGGTCGCTGACCTGTGTCGCGATAGAGACCATTCGGTCGACGTCCTCCGGGAGCTTCAGATTTATCAGCGGCCGGATGTGCAGGCACCCGACGCTGGCGTGTCCGTAGTAGCCCGCAGTGGTGCCGTGGTCCTGCACGATCTGACTAAACCGTCTCACATACTCAGGAAGCGCCTCAGGCGCGACCGCCGTGTCCTCGACGAAGGGAAGCGGCTTGGCTTCTCCGTGCACGTTCATCATGAGTCCCAGCCCGGCCCTCCGCACCGCCCATACGCTGGCCTGTCCCTGGGGGCTGACGATTCGGCGCACCGCGTAGCCCAGGCCGGCCCGGTTCATCCGCTGCTCCAGCAGGTCAAGCTTGGACGATAGCTCGTTCTCGGACTCCCCGACCACCTCGACTATCAAGAGGGCTTCGGGGTCATCCTGGACAAAGTCCATCATCCGAGAGTACTCCAGGTTGGTCCGTGCCTGGCGGATTATCATGCTGTCCACCAGCTCGACGGCCGCCGGCTCCAGCTCCAGGATGGGAATCGTCGCCTCCATCGACTCGGACAGCTCCCGGAAGTGCAGCACCGCCAGGGCCTTGAATCTCGGGCGCGGCACGATTCGCAGCGTGGCCTCCGTGATGGTCAGAAGTGTGCCCTCGGAGCCCACCGCGAACCGGGCCATGTCGAATCCGCCTCCTCCCGTGAGCTCGTCCAGGTTATAGCCGGAGACCCGGCGCTGTATCTTGGGATACCGTTCCAGGACCTCGTCGCGGTTGGCCTCCCCGATCGCCCGAAGGCTGCGGTAGATCTCTCCCTCGAGGCTGTCGCCGCGCATCTTGGCTTCCAGATGCTCGCCGTCCAGGGGGCCCAGCGTTGCCCGGTCGCCGTTGGATAGGACCACCCGCAACTCTTGGACGTTATCGACCGTCTTGCCCCACACGATGGAGTGGGCGCCGCAGGAGTTGTTGCCCAGCGCTCCTCCCACGTTCCCCCGGTTGCTGGTGCTCGGGTCGGGAGCGAAGTGCAGCCGGTGGGGCTCTAGATGATGGTTCAGCTCGTCAAGAATGATGCCGGGCTGGGTCCGCACCCAGCCCTCCTCGGCGTTTACCTCCAGGACGCTCCTCATGTAGTTCGAGAAGTCGATCACTATGGCGTGACCCACCGCCTGTCCGGCCAGGCTCGTGCCCCCTCCTCGTGGAAGCACCGGCACGCCGTGCCGGTTTGCGGTCTCAACGACGGCGACGACGTCCTCGTCGCTCCTGGGGATGACCACTCCGATGGGCTCGATCTGGTACATGCTCGCGTCGGTGCTATAAAGGACGCGAGTCATCTTGTCGAACCGGACCTCGCCGGAGACGTCACGGCGCAGGTCTTCCACCAGGGCCCGTGTGTCCGATGGAACGGGCTCGCCGGCCATCAGGCCTCCTCTGCCTGGGTCTGGGCGCGCAGGCCTGAGGTATCGCCTTTAAACGAGAGGGCGAGGACCGCTGGTGCCAGCGCCGTGGTCCCGATCGTCATCATTATCGTCACGCTGTAGAGGTCGGCCGCCAGGACCCCTGAGCTGACGCCAATGCCCGCCATGATCAAGGCCACCTCTCCCCTTGGAAGCATTCCTACCCCGATCCGCCATGCGCCCCGGCGGTTGAACCCCACGAGGAGCGCCGGCAGTCCGCTGCCGGCTATCTTGCCGATAACGGCGAATGTCGTTATGACCAGGCCGAAGGTCCATACTCCGCCCATGGCGGTCACGTCCACCAACATGCCCATGACCACGAAGAATATCGGAACCAGTGCGGAGTACACGGCCTTCAGCGGCGCGTCCAGACGCTCGGCAAGCTCGGTGCCAGACAGGGCCAGCCCAATGGAGAATGCACCTATGATCATCGCCAGACCGAAGCTCTCGGCCAAGGCCGCCGCGAGAAACGCCAGGGCCAGAGCGAGGGCCAGCGCGGCGCCACTCACCTGGAACTTTTCGAAAAGGTTGGATATTTGGCGGGAGAACAGGATGCCCAGTCCGGTAAGACCGATCCAGAACCCGAACGTCTTGAGCGCCACTAGGCCGACGGACGTGGCTGAGAACTCTCCGGTGACGCTGATGCCTACGACTATGGTGAGCACGAGGATTCCGACGACGTCGTCCAGGACCGCGGCCCCCAGGATGGTGACGCCTTCGGGCGTGTCGAGCCGCCGCAGGTCACCCAGCACCCTCACCGTGATTCCGATAGAGGTCGCGGTGAGCACCGCCCCCATGAAGAGGGCTTTCGTGTCGGTGAAGCTGTCCGCGAAACCAAAGGCTACGGTCAGCGCCAGGCCAAATACGAAGGGCAGAGCCACGCCCCCGACCGCGACGATGGCGGCCGGCCGGGCGTAGCGCAAGAACTGCCGAAGGTCGGTCTCGAGGCCCGCGACGAAAAGCAGCACGATGGCGCCGACCTGGGCGAATGACCACAGCGACTCCGAGATTGGGATTGTAAATCCCTCTTCGACAGCACCGGCCATGGCCGGGTCCTCGAACAGGGGGCCCAGCTGAGGTATGTGAATCGCCCCAGCGGCGAGTGGGCCGATGTCGATAGCCCCGAGGGCGAAGGGTCCGATCACCATGCCCGCCGCCAACTCCCCCAGGACTGACGGCAGCTTGAGGTAGCGCTCAAATAGCTCGCCGCCCAGCTTGGCGGCAACCAGTATGGCCGCTAGCTGGAATACCAGCTTGGTAATCGCCTCGGTTCCATCTTCCATCAGTGATTCAAGGCCCGGTCAACCCTCCTCACCTGGCGCCTTGCTAAACGCATCCCGCAGCCGCTGGATCAGAGATATCAGAGCGTTCTGGGAGAGTTCCGGGGGGAGGGCTTCCAAGAACGGCACTAGGAAATCCGCTAGCCCCTCTGTCATAGCGTCGAGGGCCAATGGCAACACGGGGACGGTCTCGGACTGTAGTACGAGCCTGAACCGGCTCTGGCCCTCGGCGAGAAGGGTGAGGCTGATCAGTCCTTCATCCCGCCGGAACTCGTGGGAGGCGTACGCGCCGAGCCTTCCCCCGATGCTCATGTGAGCGAAACCCACGCCCTCCATGTATCGTAGAAAGGACCGAACGAACATCTCGCGATGCTCGTCGGTGACTTCCACCTCGTACGAGTACGTCATCACGCCTCCCGCGGGCGTAGGTGAGACACAACCGGGCCGGCCCTGAATACTGATCGTTCGCCCCGCCGACCATGGCGCTCACGCGACAATTGGGAACGCGCCCTCGCGGTGATGGAGGGCGATGGTGTGTTCAGGCCCACATATGCTAAGTATATTCGGCCCACCCAGCGCCTTCAAGCTCGGCGCTGCTTTCGAGAGGACCCTTCATTGTCGTCGCAGGGGGTACGCCAACAGGGGTCCGGGCGGTCGGTGCGTACCGGCGGTGGGCAACGACAGTTCTCCGGGTCGGCGACGCGTGCGGAGGGAGCATGCAGCGCCGCGACGGGCAACACAAGATGAGGGGGCCCCACGACACGCGGGCCCCCCATAGGGCATCCAGGGAGAACTACTCAGAGTCTAGGAGGTCACGCGGATCACCCGGTACTGGAGTGTGCCCCTTGGGCTTTTCACCTCGATCTCGTCGCCGGCGACCCGGTTTAGCAGCGCCTTGCCGACCGGGGAAACGTCCGATATTTTCCCGCCCAAGGGGTTTGCTTCACTTGCGCTGACCAGCGTGTACCTTGTATCACGGCCCGTGGCCAGGTCTTTCAGGACCACCCGCGTGCCCACTGAAACCGACTTCCCTCTCCGCTTGGAGGGGTCCACGATGACCGCGGCCTTGAGCGTGCTCTCGATCTCAACGATTCGTGACTCGACGAGCCCCAGTTGCTCCCGCGCCGCCTCAAGGGGGACGTTCTCACGCACGTCCCCTTCGGCGGCGGCACGCCCGATCTCGGCGGCGATGGGAGCCCTTTGCCCCTTGAGCCTCTCGAGCTCATCTGTAATCTGGCGATGGCCGTCGGGGGTGAGCTCGATAGTCGCGTCCGCGCGCTCTCCCTTATTGCGACTGCTGCGGCCCTTGCCCTTGCGAATTCTCAGGTGTGGCGCCAGGTTCTGCTCGATCATGCCCTTTTTTTTCGCGAAGGCCAGGAACTTCCTGACTTCCTGAAGGCGCTCCGCCGCCTGAGACCCCCCGATAACGCCCACCGCCTGTTCGCCGTACTCGCCAATCTCCACTGGCTTGATGTCCACCATGGCGCGATCGGCGCCACACCAGCGAACGAACCTCAACAGCTCCTGCTGTGCTTGGGAGTTGTTATCCCTGGACCTAAGATTGCTGACGTAGACCCCGATTGCCTCCAGAATGGTAACGGTCTCGTGTGATGCCAAATCTGCGGGACCTCGTGCGGACTTAGACTCCGTCGTTATCCGAATCTTAATGAACGTCACTCCCCCGTGTCAACGGAGGAGACTCCAATTTCATCCGCGCCCTCACTCCATGTCGCCCCAGGTGTAGCCGGTCTTTATCTCGACGTCCAGGGGCACGGCCAGCTCCATCGCCGATGGCATCAGCTCCAGCACCACCTCTTTCAGGACCTCTAGCTCGTCCCGCGGCGCCTCGAAGATGAGCTCGTCGTGGACCTGTATTGTCATCAGGGAGCGCAGCCTCAGGGCGTCGAGTCGCTCCTGGATTCGCACCATCGCGATCTTGATGATGTCCGCCGCCGTGCCCTGAATGGGCATGTTTATCGCCATCCGCTCCCCAGCCCCCCTTACGTGGAAGTTGCTGGACGTGGCCTCGGGTATGTACCGCCTGCGGCCCAACAACGTCTCGACGTAGCCGTCCTTTACGACCTGAGCCTTGACCGAGTCGATGTAGTCGCGGATGCCCGGATACTTGCCGAAGTAGGCATCGATGAAGCTCTTTCCCTCTTCCGGGCTCAGTCCGGTCTGCTGGCTGATGCCGAAGGGGCTGAGCCCGTATATGACGCCGAAGTTCATGATCTTGGCGATGCGCCTCATGTCCGGCACGACATCGCTTATCGGCACACCGTATACCAGGGCCGCGGTGGCCGCATGTATGTCCTGGCCGGTGTGAAACGCCTCCAGAAGACCGGGGTCCTTCGACATGTGGGCCAGTATCCGAAGCTCGATCTGGGAGTAGTCGGCGGCCAGCAGCGACCAGTCCGGGGCGTCTTGGGCTACAAACGCCTTGCGGACCCGGCGCCCCAGCTCCGTCCTCACCGGTATGTTCTGCACGTTTGGGTCGTTGCTGGAGACCCTTCCGGTGGCCGAGCCCGTCTGGTTGTAGCTCGTGTGGATCCTGCCCGTCTTCGGGTTGACCAGGGCCGGAAGCGCGTCCACGTACGTGGACTTGATCTTGGTTAGCTGGCGGTACTCCAGCACCTTGTCCAGGACATCATATGACATGGGGCTCACGCCCTCGGCGCCGCCCCTGTCGAGCACCTGTCTCAGCCCCTCTAGTGACGAGGCATCGGTCGAGAATCCAGTCTTGGTTTTCTTGGTCTGTGGAAGCCCCAGCTCATTGAACAGCACGTCCCCAAGCTGCTGCGAGGAGTTGATGTTGAACTCGTAGCCGACAAGCTCATGCATCTCCCCTTGGATCCGGGATATCTCAGTGGCGAGCTCCGATGACATTCGCTCCAGCAGGCCGACGTCGACGGCGACCCCGTTGGCCTGCATTCGCACCAGCACGGGCACCAGCGGCATCTCTAATTCGCCGAGCACGTCGCCGCTCCCCTTCTCCTCCACCTCCCCCCGAAAGATGCCGTGAAGCTGGCGGGTGAGGTCGGCATCTGCGGCCGCATATGGCGCCGCCCGCTCGATCGGCACCTGCGCCATCGTGATCTGCTTGCGTCCCTTGCCTATGAGGTCGGAGATGGGCGTCATCTCCACGTGGAGGGATTCCAGCGCCAGGGCCTTGAGGCCGATGGCCTTCCTCCCGCTGAGGTGCGCGGCCAGCATGGTGTCGAAGGCCAGGTTGTTGACCTGGAGGCCGTGATTGCCCAGCACCGTGAGGTCGTAGTTGGCGTTATGGGCCACCTTGGGTACGGCGTCACTCTCCATCACGGGCCGGATGCGCTCCAGCACCTCGTCCAGTGGGAGCTGCCGCCCCTCCACGTGGCCGACGGGGACGTACCACCCCATGTCGGCTGCATTCGAGAAGGACAGGCCCACCAGCTCGGCTTCCATCGCTTTCAGGCTGGTGGTCTCGGTGTCGAAGGAGAAGCCGTTGGGCGAGTCAAGCTCTTTGACCAGCTCGTCGAGGGCCTCGAGGGTGTCCACCACCGCGTACCGGGTATCCCTCCGCTCCTCAGCGACGGGAGCCTCCGCCTGGCCGTCTGGCTGACCCTCGGCCGTGGGGTCCGGGATCCTGCCGACCATGCTGAAAAACTCCAGCTCCGTAAGGGCCGCCACCACCTTGCCGCGGTCATACTGCCAGAACTGCGTCACCTCCAGATCAAGCCGAATTGGCACGTCCGTGACGATGGTGGTCAAAAACTTGCCACGTAGGGCCAGCTCCCTGTTGTCCCGCAGGCTCTCCTGGGTTCGGTCCGGGCTCACCTTTTCCAGGTTCTCGTAGATGCCCTCGATAGTCGCGAACTCATTCAGCAGACGAATGGCGGTCTTGGCGCCGACGCCGGGAACGCCCGGAATGTTGTCAGAGGCGTCTCCCTGGAGGGCCTTGATGTCGGGAACTGCGTCCGGCCCCAGCCCGCCGTAGCGCTCACGCACCTTGGCCACGTCATAGAGGGTCCTGCCCTGTACGCTGTAGCTGAGGAGCACTCTGACCCAGGGAGAGACCAGCTGAAGCTCGTCGGTGTCGCCGGTCAGGACCAGAGTCTCTATCTCCTGTTCCTCTGCCTGCCGGCACAGCGTGCCAAGGACGTCGTCGGCCTCGAAGCCCTCCTGCTCGAAGATAGGTATGCCAAAGGCCCTCATCATGTGGCGTACCCGGTCGAACTGCGGGCGAAGGTCTTCCGGCATCTCAGGCCGTTGGGCCTTGTACTCGTCGTACGCCTGGTGCCGGAAGGTCGGCGCTGAGAGGTCGAACGCGATCGCGCAGTGCGTGGGCTGCCAGTCCGACAGGCTGCGGAGGAAGGTGTTGAGGAAGCCGAAGACGGCCCGGACTTCCTCCCCGGTGCTCCTGACGTTCAGGGGCGTCTGGATGGCGTGCCATGCCCGATAGACCATGGCGTGGCCGTCCATAAGGAGCAGGAGGGGCTTCTTGTCCAGCATGGGAAGCGTGTCGCCAGTCGCCATATGGCCGTTCCTGGGTGGGGCTCTGAAGACTGGTTGAATTATACACCTGACCCGTGCCGCCGCTCAGATTGCGCCGGGGCTCTCATACACTGGCCAGGTCGCGCATCTCATCCAGGAGCACTCTTACCCGGTCCTGGGACTCGGCCTCGGCGTAGATCCGGAGCAGCGGCTCGGTGCCCGAAAAGCGCGCCAGGGCCCAGTACCCGCCGTCCAGCACAAATCGGACGCCGTCTCGGGTGTCCTTCTTTTCAATCCGAATACCGGCGAGCGCAGATGGACTTGCCTTCGCCAGTCGCTCCCGTATCTCTTCGCGCTGCCCGTCTTCAAACCCCAGGTCCAAGCGGTCGTAGTGGTGAGGGCCCACCTTGTCCGTCAGCATCTCGATTAGCTCCGAGACGGTCTTCTTCGTCTTGACCATCATGTCCAGGATCAGCAGGCCGCTG
The DNA here is from genome assembly GCA_963665215.2 of Dehalococcoidia bacterium. GTDB lineage: Bacteria > Chloroflexota > Dehalococcoidia > Lucifugimonadales > CAUZJF01. The sequence continues at coordinate 445,890 of CAXXWW010000017.1, read as the reverse complement.
AGTATCCCGTCCCGCTCGGGGATGTTGCCGCGGATGGCGTAGCCTCCACTCTCTTCGCCCGCTGCCAGCGCGTCCTCCCGCATCATGACCGGCCCCAGGTGCTTGAACCCCACCTGCGTATCGAACACGGGGACCCCGTATATCTCGCCCAGCCGGTCTACCATGTTGGTCATCGTGATGGAACGGACCAGTGCGCCTCGCCGTTTGAGCACCTCGAGCTGGTGCAGGCATATCAGTGCGAAGCACTGTAGGGTGGTGATGTACGTCCCACGTTCGCTCACGATTCCGAGGCGGTCCGCATCGCCGTCGGTCGCCAGGCCCACATTGGCGGCATTCTGACGTACCGCAGACATGAGTCCGTCGAGGTTGTGGGCGAGGGGCTCCGGCTGGGAGATCCCGGGAAACGCGGGATTGCGCTCGGCGTGTATCTCCGTGACCGTAGTGGGACCACCCGAGAGCAGTTTCGGAAAGTATCCTGACCCCGCCCCAAACATGGGGTCCGCCGCCACCTTCAGTCCGGCGCGACGGATGCCTGACAGGCCCACCAAGTCGGCCAGGTGGTCCAGGTAGGCGGGCCGAGGATCAAAGAGCTCGATCAGGCCTCTCTCACGGGCGTCCGAAAATGCGATTCGCTCGGTTTTGCCGGAGGCCACGGCCCGAGCGATGTGCTTCTCAAGCTCCTCCACCACCTCAGGGGCTGCGCTGCCACCGTAGTCGGGCTTGAACTTGAACCCGTTCCACTCTGCCGGGTTGTGGCTGGCGGTGATGACCACGCCTCCACCCGCCCCACGCGCAACCACGCTATAGCTGACGACAGGCGTCGGCGCGGCCCTGTCGCAGAGCTGCGTCCTGATTCCGTTGGCGGCGGTGACCTCGGCGACGGCGGCGGCGAATTCAGCCGAGGCGAACCTCGTGTCGTACCCGATCACCAGCCCACGAGAGCTCCAGCCGCGCTGCTTCATCAGGTCCGCCGTGCCCTGAGCGCACAGACGCACGTTGTCGAAGGTGAAGTCCTCGGCTATGATCCCGCGCCAGCCGTCCGTACCGAACTTTATCGGCATTCACTTCTTGCCCCGTTGTTGAGTGGGCTTTACCTTATCACACGCTATAAATTGGGCCCCTCGTTCGAGCGCCCCTGCTTCGCAACGCCGGTCTCGGCCTGATGGTGTGCACCCTGGAGATGGCTGCGACGGCGGCCTCTGTTGCTGGTCGAACGCTGATCCTGTGCGCTGTCGCCCTCAAATATTGAGGTACCACAGGAACTGAACCTCTTCGGGGTATTCGGGATATGCGCCGTGGTGAATGCCCCTGAGCTCGCACCCCATGCTTGCATAGAAGTGGCAGGCTGGAACATTGATATTCTGAGTCTCTATCTTGATACGACTGCAGCCCCTTCTCTTCGCCCACTCCAAACTTGTATCAAATAGCTGTGTGCCAATACCCGATCGGCGGAACTCCTGGCGAACTCTTATGTCCCATAGGACGGCTAAGCCCGTTCTGGCTTCAAGCATATGGATCGAAGGCGTGTTCCAGGCCACGACTGCGCCACCCACGCGGGCCGGCCCGTCATAGGCTGCGAAGACCACCCAGTTCGAGACGTCGCCGTGCTTCAGCCATCTCGTCGGGGGCCCTGCCTCATCGTAGTCTTTCTCATATGGCAGCTCGACAGTTTCCTCGACTAGAGACCAGCCTCCCAGGCCGTGGTCAATTAGGTCCGCACGGTACTGTGTTTTGACTGTAAACGTCATGGGGACTTCGCCGTACTGCTGGAGCACATCGATTGTCTCTTCACGAATTCTGATTTCCATTTGAGCGCTATGCACGTAGAGCTACCTTGAGTCGCCCGACTGGCCGTGGCGAGGGCATGGCAGAGGCCTAACCTGCCCATTTGTCCCCATTGAAGGTTCGTGGCGCGACATCCCGCGCGGGACTCGGATCGAGGCCGCCTCCCTCTGCGGCTTCGGAAGTGCAGCAGGAGGTCATGGGCGAGTCGCGGGTGTATTCTGGACGGCACGGGGGACCTGACCCTCTACTCAACGCCAGAGGTCAGGCCCTAGGGGAGGTCGTGGGCGACGCCCGGCTTCAGGCCGCCGGCGGTGTCCGGCATAGCTGTCGAGGAGGCAGCCCCCCGAGGCCACCTCACCGCATGCGCCCCAGAGGTTACGTCAATAGGTGTGTAAACGACATCAGGCGGCGACCTTCTCAGCCGTTGATTCAATGGCGATTCCATCCGCATACTGTGCACCGAGATAGACGTCTTCGATCAACTCAGGGGCCTTCAGACGCCTGAAGCGCTGTTCGGCGACCATCAACATTTTCCAGATCACCGCTATCGCCCGATCGACCCTCTTGTAGCGCTTGGCGGCATCGGTCCGAAGCCTGAGGGCCGCGAAGGGTGATTCTACCGGGTTCGTCGTGCGAAGGTGCCCCCAGTGCTCCTTTGGGAAGTCATAGAAGGTGACCATGCGGTCCCAGTCCCGCCCCAAGGCCTCTGAGGCCGCCTCGTAGGAATGGTCGCCGCACCACCTGGTGAACACCGTCCTGAGCCGCTCAGCCTCTGTCCGAGTCGGCGCGTAGGGGATAGTATGCAGCATGAGCTTGGCCTGGTCCTGTTGTCGCTTTGGAAGCTTGGCGAGCACGTTTACGATCTTGTGGTTCCAGCAGCGTTGCTCTGCCGCCTGCGGATAGACGTTGCGCAGAGCTCCCCAGATGCCCAGGTGTCCGTCTCCAACCACCAGCCTCGGGCAGCTCAAGCCCCGGCGCTTGATGTCCCTGAGCACCTCGGACCAGTTCTCTGTGGACTCCCTGTATCCGGGAACAGCGCTCACCACCACCTTGCTCCCGTCGCTCAGGGCCGCCATCACCACCAGTACCGCCGCCTTCTCCTTCTCAAGACCAGCCTTGACGTAGACTCCATCCACCCACATGTAGACCACTTCCAGGTCATCGAGGGGCCGGCTGCGCCATTGGGCAAGCTCATCGTTCCACTTATCCTTCAACCGGGCCACCGTGCTCGCCGATACCGGTGCGTCCTCTCCCAGCAGCCCCCGCAAAGCCAGATCGAAGTCGCCTTCGGATAGACCGTGCAGGTACAGCTCGGGGATCAACTCAGCAACCTTCCTGGTCCTGTTGACGAACAGCGGCAGCAGCCGGCTCTCGAACTGCTCCTCGGTATCGCGGACTCGCGGCCGCCTCAGCTGTATCGTTCCCGAACTCAGCGTAAGCCTCCGGGCTCTGCCGTATCCGTTCCGATAGCCGGTATCTGAGTCCGAGTCGGATCTGAGCGCCGACTTCGCCCTTCCCAGAAACGCCGTCACCTCCTCCTCCAGCAACTCCTGGATCAGCCTCTGGACCTGGCTTCGCACACAATCCTCCAACTGCTCCCACTCCGGCCTTGACTCCGACCTACTCTCAGTGCTTTCCTTCCTCATGGGCGGTCTATCTCCTCTCTTGGGCCTCGAGCCCGTGTTGTTCAGAGAGAGGGTACACCGCCTGACTGTTTACACACTTTTTGAAGATACCTCGCGCCCCATCCCGATACCCTGTACCCTTTACCCTTTACCCCATCCCCTATACCCCATCCCGTTCACGAGCTCGCGGCTTTTTCGTCCGTCACAGTCGTGATGAACGCCTCCCTCCTGAGGTCCGCCGCTTTGTCCGTCCGCTCCCAGGGCAATTCAATATCGTCGCGACCGAAGTGCCCGTAAACAGCCGTCTGTTTGTAGATGGGCCGGCGCAGGTCCAGGTTCACGATTATGGCTCCGGGTCTCAGGTCAAAGTGCTTCTGGATAAGGCCGATGATGGTGTCGTCCGGCACCTTGTTCGTTCCAAAAGTCTCAATCGAGATGGATATGGGCTCTGCTATGCCGATGGCGTAGGAGACCTGGATCTCCAGCCGGTCGGCAACGCCCGCGGCCACCAGGTTCTTTGCCACGTAACGGGCGGCGTATGCGGCCGACCGGTCGACCTTCGTTGGGTCCTTGCCGGAGAAGGCCCCACCGCCGTGCCTTGCGGCCCCTCCGTAGGTGTCTACCAGTATCTTTCTGCCCGTCAGCCCGGTGTCGCCCACCGGGCCCCCAATCACAAACCGCCCCGACGGGTTCACACGGTAGACGGTGTTCCGGTCTCGCAGGGACTTGGGGATCACCTGTTGGGCCACGTGCTCGATGAGGTCGCGCTCTATGACCAGTGGGCTGACCTCAGGACTGTGTTGAGCGCTCATGACTACGGTGTGCACCCGCTTTGGAACGCCATGGGAGTACTCCACCGTAACCTGCGACTTGCCATCCGGGCGGAGATACGGCAGGACACCCTCTTTCCTGACCGCCGCCATCCGCCGGCAGATCTTGTGGGCCAGCGCGATGGGCAGGGGCATCAGCTCGGGCGTCTCGTTGCACGCGAACCCCACCATCATCCCCTGGTCGCCGGCCCCAAGTGCCTCCACATTCTCTCCGTTACTCTCTACCTCTCCCCTCACTTCCAGGGCGACGTCCACGCCGCTGGCGATGTCACGAGACTGCTCATGAACTGAGACGGCTATTCCGCAGGACTGGAAGTCGAACCCGAAGCTGGAATCCTTGTACCCGGCGTCTCGAATGGTTTGTCGCGCCACTTTGGCGAGGTCAATATACTCAGTTGAGGTTCTGAGTTCTCCCATTATCATCACCAGACCGGTTGTGGTGCAGACCTCGATCGCGACCCGGGCCAGGGGGTCTTCGACCAGAAACGCGTCCAAGATGGCGTCTGAGATCTGGTCGCACAGCTTGTCCGGGTGTCCCTCCGTCACTGACTCTGAGGTGTACAGGTAGGACGGGGAGTCCATGAAGCTGAAAGGCATGTCGCGTTCCTCCTAACTGTTTCTTCTAACCGACACAGTTTCCCGCAGGCACCCGGAGAGCACGGACAAGAAGGCGTCTTGTAGGACAGGCTCTCCAGGGCCTCGGGGGACTCTGCGCTGGTGGTCGTCTTTCAGGTCCCTACCTCCCAGCTCTCCAGGTATTTCTGCTGCTCTTCCGTCAGCGAATCGATGGCAATACCCATGGCCTGAAGCTTGAGCCTGCCGACCTCCTCGTCGATGTCTTTGGGCACCGGGAAGACCTCTTTTTGAAGCTTATGCCCGGTCTGCCCCAGATACTCCACGCTAAAGGCCTGGTTCGCGAAGCTCATGTCCATTACCGCCGACGGGTGGCCCTCGGCCGCCGCCAGGTTAATGAGCCGCCCCTCTCCAAGCAGGTACAGCTTCCGGCCGTCCTCCATCAGGAACTCGTCCACGAACTCCCGGACCCTCCGCTTGCCGTCCGCCATCTCCTCCAGGGCTTCGATATCGATCTCCACGTTGAAATGGCCGCTGTTGGCGATGACGGCGCCGTCCTTCATTGTCTCCAGCTGACCGCGGCCTATCGCATTGATGCCTCCGGTGAGGGTGATGAAGATATCCCCGATCTTGGCCGCTTCCTGCATTGACATGACCAGATGGCCGTCCATGGCCGCCTCCAGCGCCCGGATCGGGTTGACCTCCGTCACTACCGTGTGGGCGCCCATGCCCTTGGCACGCAGCGCCACTCCCTTACCGCACCAGCCGTAGCCGCACAACACAACCTTTTTCCCTGCCCACAGCATGTTTGTGGCCCTTGTGATCCCGTCCAGGGTGCTCTGGCCGGTGCCGTAGCGGTTGTCGAAGAGGTGCTTGGTTTCAGCGTCGTTTACGGAGATTATGGGGTATTTGAGCCTTCCGGCCGCCGCGAGGCTCGTCAGCCGTATCACGCCGGTAGTTGTCTCTTCAGTGCCTCCGATGACGCCGTCCAGCAGCTCCGTGCGAGTCGTATGGAGCGTCGTTACGAGGTCTGCGCCGTCGTCCAGCGTGATGTTGGGCCCCTGGTCTAGTGCGGCGTTGATGTGCCGGTAGTACGTTTCGTTGTCTTCTCCCTTTATAGCGTAGGTGGCGATGCCGTACTCGGCTACGAGCGCCGAGGCGACGTCGTCCTGGGTGCTCAGCGGATTGCTGGCGCACAACACCACCTCGGCGCCCCCGTCCCGCAGGGCGAGGGCCAGGTTCGCCGTCTCCGTGGTGACGTGCAGGCATCCGGAGACCCGCAGCCCGTTTAGAGGCCGCTCCCGGGCGAACCGCGCTCGTATCTGCCTGACAACCGGCATCTCACGCCCGGCCCACTCTATGCGCCGCACACCCTGGGGCGCCAGGGAAAGGTCCAGAACGTCCCCCCTGCCCGTCGTTGTTGCCAATATGGTCTCCTCTCCTCACGTTCTCACGAGCGCTCCGCTCTTCCAGGTGTGGGGGACAGCCTACGGAGTGTCCCGCCACGGGAGCGACTCACCTTCTCGTAGCGGGTCGAACTGCGATAGCTGCGTAAGCGCTCGGAACCTTGCCTCGATGTCGGGCCTCGTAAGCGATGTGAGACTGTCCAGACTGAAGCTCTCTACGGCGAAGGAGCCCATAACCGAGCCCAGGACGCCCGCCCGGCGGAACCCGTCCGGGCTCAGATGCCCAGTTGAGGCGAGGTAGCCCAGAAAGCCCCCGGCGAAGGCGTCGCCGGCTCCAGTGGGGTCCACCACGCGCTCGAGAGGGAAGGCCGGCGCCGCGAACACCGACTCTCCTTGAAACAGGAGGACGCCGTGTTCGCCGCGCTTCACGACCAAGACTGTGGGCCCCAGCTCCATGACCTGCCTCGACGCCTTGACCAGGTTGACCTCGCTGGCGAGATCGCGGACCTCGCCCTCATCTAAGAACAGGACGTCGATATCTCTGACCACGTGACGAAGGCTGCTGTTCTTCCTCTCTATCCAGTAGTTCATCGTATCCAGCGCCACCAGCATCGGCTGAGGGTCTACCTGTCCAAGGACCTCCCGCTGGAGGTCGGGGTCGATGTTGGCAAGAAATACGTATGGCGCCCGTTTGTGGTCGGCGCTCAGCTTGGGCGAAAAGTCTGCGAACACGTTGAGCTGGGTGTCAAGCGTTCGGCGCGCGTTCACGTCTTCGGTGCCGTACACCCCCGACCAGCGAAATGACTTGCCCGCCTCTCGCACGATCCCGCTGGTGTCCACCCCATGCGCGGCGAGCAGGTCCATGTCCCCTGAACGAAAATCTTCACCGACGACGGCCACCACGCTGACTTGCGTAAAGTAGCTGCTTGCAATCGAGAAGTAGGTCGCCGAGCCCCCCAGCGCCTCATCGCGGCTTCCGGCCGGCGTCACCACCGAGTCGTATGCGACAGAACCGACTACCAGGACTGACATGCAAATAACTTCAACTTGCTGACGGATATTCCTCCCGATCTTCCATATTTCATTTTCAGAAGAGCCGTTGGGCCATTCCCAGCCACGCAGGTCATTTGGTTGGGGTAGGGGCAGGTTCGATACTTGCCCATACGGTTTGATCGAGGCCGCATCACATGTTTCCGAACACCTCGTCCGGCGAAGCCCTGGGTTATCCCTATCAAGCCGGTCACGGCCCAATGTACTGGGAGTCGCCGGACCACCCGAGGTGACCTGGCAGGGCGCCCCAGAGGCAGTGCGTCAGTCTAGGTACTTCGCTCTGCCTTGCGCTTGGCCTTCAGCTTCTTGCGCTTAATACGGTGTTTGCGCCAGGCTTCGCGTTTTCGCTTATTCATGCTCCCGCCATATCATATGTTTCTCACTTGTCCGCCCGCCTGCGCCACGCCTCCCACCTACCCCACGGCCCCGACAGCCCATTACCCCACATCCCAACCCCCATACCCCGTTTTATGGGTCCGAGCCGTAGCTAGTGGGGTGGCCCTTCTCAATCCAGACCGGTGTGCCGTCCTCGATGTTGTACAGCTTCTCCGAGTCGATGCCCATGGCGGCCGCCATCTCACAGGCCAGGCCGCTCCTGACCCCCGCGACGCAGATGAACAGCAGCGTCTTGTCAGTCGGCAATTCGTCGATCCGCGCCAGTACGTCGTCCACCGGTATGAAAATGGCGTCCTTTATATGTCCCTCTGCGTACTCATCGGGCCGCCTCACGTCTATAAAAGCGATGTCTTCCGCCCCATACATCTCCGCGGCCTCGTCTGCGCTCACGCGGTAATATGGCTCGCCGGGTTCCTTTCTCGGCATCTGTCACACCTCCATCGGCGTCAGGTCGTCCGGTCTCCCGCCGGGGGAAGCCGGACGGCCCGGCCGAAAGTCAATTCAAAGTACTCGTGGAAATCAGCCGGTCTTGCTCAGTGGACCCCGGCCTTCGTCACTCCCAGATATTTCCCGATTATCGGCGATAGCCGGCTTCGGGTGTCTTCGCTTATCAGTTCAGGACCGGTGATAACGGCGCCGTCGAGGGCGGAGCCGCAGGCACACCCACGTGTGGGCGGGATGGCTGGGACCAAGGCCCTGAGCACCCTCTGCGAGGCCGCGACGTTCTTGATCGAATTGGCCACGACCAGCGCCACCGAAACCTCATCCTCCGACTGGTGCCAGCAGTCGTAGTCGGTGACCAGCGCCAGGGTCGCGTAACAGATCTCGGCCTCACGGGCCAGCTTGGCCTCAGGCAGAGCCGTCATGCCAATCACGCTCGCCCCCCATGACCTGTACAGCTCGGACTCCGCTCGGGTGGAGAACTGCGGTCCCTCCATCACCACGTAGGTGCCGCCCACGTGGGTCGTTACCTGCTGCAGCCTCGCCGTCCTTGAAAGCGCGTCGCTCAGTTCGGGGCAGTAGGGGTCCGCGAATCCCACGTGGGCCACGATCCCGTCGCCGAAGAAGGTGCTGGCGCGGCCCCTGGTGCGGTCGATGATCTGGTCGGGCACCACCATGTCCAGCGGCCTGATGTGCTCTCGCAGGCTGCCAACGGCGCTGATGGACACGATGCGCTCGACCCCCAGGGCCTTCAGGGCGTAAATATTCGCCCTGGCGGGTATCTCGGAGGGAGAGATCCGGTGTCCGTGGCCGTGTCGCGGAAGGAATGCGACCCTGCTCCCCTCGAGGGAGCCGACGATGATGCTGTCGCTGGGCGCGCCGAAGGGCGTCGTGGCCTCTATCTCCTCCAGGTCGGAGAGGCCCTTCATCTCGTAGAGGCCGGAGCCCCCGATGAAGCCGATATTCGCCTCAACCACCGGAGGCCTGCACCGCCCCGGCCAGCTGCCGGTCGTATGGCGGCCTGGCGACCCCCGCCTCAGTCACGATCGCCGCGACGTACTTGTGCGGGGTAACGTCGAAGGCGAAGTTGAACACGTCCGTACGCTCGGGGACGACACGGGTTGTCCCCGCATGAGTCACCTCGGTCGGCGTCCGCTCCTCTATCGGTATGGACTCCCCCGAGGGCAGACTCATGTCGATGGTGCTGGTGGGGGCCGCCACGTAGAAGGGCAGCCGGTTCTCCTTTGCCAGCACAGCCAGGCTGTAGGTGCCGATCTTATTGGCCACGTCCCCGTTGGCGGCGATGCGGTCGGCACCGACTATCACGGCCTGAACCCGGCCGCGCCTCATGAGCTGTCCGGCGGCGGAGTCCGGTAGTACGGTGACGCTGATGCTCTCGCGTTGGAGCTCCCAGGCCGTTAGGCGCGACCCCTGGAACAGAGCACGCGTCTCGGTGGCGTAGACTTGCTTAATCTTCCCGCCGGCCCACGCCGTCTTTATGACGCCCAGGGCCGTGCCGTACCCGCCCGTGGCCAGGGCCCCGGCGTTGCAGTGGGTCAACACGCCGCTCCCTTGCCGAATCAATTCGGCCCCGAAGCGGCCGATGGCGCGGTTGGCCTCCTCGTCCTCATCCTGGATGCGCGCCGCCTCTGCTATCAGGGCTTCCACGGCGGTCTGCGGCCGGTCGCCGTTCCTCGCCACGGCCATCATTCGACGGACCGCCCACGCCAGGTTCGCGCCCGTGGGGCGTGCCTCTTCGATGTCTTTCGCCGCCTCCTCCAGCTCACCAATGAAGTCGTCCTGGGCGTGCTCGCTCACCTCCGATGCGGCCATGGCGACCGCGTACGCTCCGGCTACACCGATCGCCGGAGCGCCCCGTATGCGCATCTCCCGGATGGCCTCGACGACGTCACGATAGTCGCGAAGCTCGAGCCACACCTCTTCTTCAGGAAGTCGTGTCTGGTCCAGGAGCGCGACAACGCCATCGCGCCAGTAGATCGGCCTTAGACTGGGCGCCTCGATTGTAGTCAACCCGTTTTCCCCAAAACAAAAGCCTCTCTCGATGAGAGAAGCCTTCATGCGATCAAACCACTCTCATCTCCCGAGCGTTACCCGCTCGCCGGAGTTGGCACCGTTTCGGCGGAGCTCTCTGCCTCGCCGCTCGGTTGCCGGGCTTCTAAGGGCCGGTCCCTCAGCCTCTCTGGATAAGAGCTATTCACTTCTATCCGGGAACGGCACAATGCTACTATCTGGGCCGGGCGCTGTCAAGGTGACGGCCGCTGGCCGCGGGGTGGAGCCGGGCTGGCGAGCCTGGCGTGGCACCGCCCCGCGTGTGGCGAAGACAAGCCTCCCGACGGAAATCGAGATCATCCACCCAAGGCGCCGCGCGCGCTCACAAGCTCCAGCGGCGCGGCCGGACGCCGATTGCCGGTCAAAATCCCTTGTGTTATCGTTATGTCACCTCCAGAACTTGGAGCCTCGACTTGTACGTTATAGGCACCGCGGGACACGTTGACCACGGCAAGTCCACCCTCGTTGAAGCTTTGACAGGCATAGACCCGGCCCGCCTCCGCGAAGAGAAGGAGCGCGGCCTCACCATCGACCTCGGCTTTGCCTGGCTGCGGCTGCCGGGTGGCGAAGAGGTCAGCATCGTCGACGTGCCGGGCCACGAGCGCTTCGTCAACAACATGCTCGCCGGCGTCGGCGGAATCGACATGGCGCTCCTGGTGGTGGCCGCCGACGAGTCGGTGATGCCCCAGACGAGAGAGCACCTGGCGATCCTTGACCTGCTCAAGATAAGGCGGGGGCTGGTCGCCGTCACCAAGCGGGACCTGGTGGACGATGACTGGCTGGCGCTGGTTATCGCCGAGGTCGAAGAGGTGCTAATGGGCACCGTGATGGAGGGGGTGGCTGTGGTCCCGGTGTCGGGCACCACCGGTGAGGGGCTGCCCGAGCTCGTCTCCTCTATCGAGGGGCTGCTCCAAGATACCGAGCCCAGAAAAGACCTGGGGCGTCCACGACTTCCCATCGACCGCTCCTTCACCATGTCCGGCTTCGGCACCGTTGTAACCGGCACCCTGATAGATGGTGGCCTCGGCGTGGGCCAGGAGGTAGAGCTCGCCCTCGCCGCCAAGACAACGCGGATCAGGGGTCTCCAGACACACCGGCACAAGCTTGACCATGCGACGCCCGGCAGCCGGGTCGCCGCCAACTTGACGGGCGTGTCTTACGAGGACATCGGCCGGGGCGAGGTTCTTACGAACCCGGGCTGGCTGAGGCCGACCACTGCGATCGACGTCCACCTGAAGGTCATCCCGGACGCTCCCCGGTCCATCAGGCACAACATGTTTGCCACCGTACACACCGGCAGCAGCGAGAGGGTTGCGCGGGTACGGCTGCTGGAAAAGGAGGTCGCGCAGCCGGGCGAGTCCACCTGGGCCCAGCTCCGGCTGGACAGCCCGCTCGCCGTTGTGAAGGGTGACTACTTTGTCCTCAGGTCCAACCAGACGACGCTGGGCGGAGGGAACATCGTCGATACCCATGCGCGTCGGCACAGGCGCAAGTATCAGCCCCTCCTGGAGCGGCTCGCTGTCATGGAGGAGGGGTCGGACAGGGACGTTCTCATCGGCGCCATCCAGGTCTCCGAGCCCGCCGAGTTCCAGTCGCTGGTGAACCGCGCCAACCTTGAGCCGGCCGCGGCGCGCGAAGAGCTGACGAGGATGGCCGCCGAGGGGCTGGTGCTTATTCTGGGGCAGAGGGCGATAGGGCCAGGCGTGCTCGTCTACACGGCCGCCGGGTGGGCTTTACTGGTGGCGGAAGCGGGCAGCTTTGTTGACGGCTATCACAAGAGGTTTCCGCTCAGAAAAGGGGCTCCGAAAGAGGAGCTTCGGAGCCGGCTCGGGCTGACGCAGCAGGTGCTTGCCACCGCACTACCGAGGCTTGAGGAAGAGGGCGTCATTGTGGAGGAGGGCCCCGGCGTCCGGCGGCCTGGTCACGCCCGGCAGCTCTCAGGGGCCCAGCGTGGCGTCGCCGACGCCTACCTGGACCTCCTGGAGTCCAACCCCTATTCGCCGCCCACGGACTCGCCGGTGGACGCGGAGGTCTTGAATCTTCTGGCCGACGAGGGTAGGGTCGTGAGGGTAAGCGAGACCGTGGTCTTCTCCGCATCGGCTTATCGGGAGATGGTGGACAGGATATCCGCCTATATAGAGGAGCGAGGGGAGATCACGGTGGCCGACGTCAGGGATATTTTTGGCGCCAGCCGCAAGTACGCGCTGGCCCTCCTGGACTATCTGGATCAGCAGCGCATAACCCGCCGGGTGGGTGACGCGCGGGTGCTGAGGTAGAAGCGTGTGCGCCTGGAGCCCGCGATGAACACCGAGAGCGGTCCCGATCAAGACGCGCTGGCCATCGAGCTGGCCCCCGGACATATCCCCGTGTCCTACCTTTCATCCCTGCTGCGCGTGGTCCAGGCATGCCTGAGAGAGGTCGCCCGCAGCGACGACGTCACGCGCCAGCACTTTGAGCGGCAGCCGCAGCCCATGCTGGTCCTCGCCGGCCTGGTTTCAAACAGCGGACTCACCGTCAAATTTGTTTTCACCGACCCGTTGGGCGAGATGCCCCTCGCTGAGCTTTCATCGCGCACGTTTAACGCACTCCTGGACCACCTGAGCGAGTTCGTCAGGGAATTGCCACAGCCGGGCCTGTGGGGTGGAGCCGCGCTCAGCCCGCCGCACACGCCGTTCAAGACCGAGCTGACGCGTCGCATGGACCAGATGTACCGTGAGCTACGGCGATCTCCGAGGGTGACCCTTAGGTTCGGTGGCCGAACCATGGAGATCGAGGGCGACCGCATGGAGATCGAACGCCCCGATAATGGATGAGGCACCCGAGGTACTTCTGATAACTGGCCCGGCTCGCGCCGGCAAGACCGTCGTCGCAGACGAGTGGGCGCGGACCCGCCCGTATCCGTGTGCACATATCTCGCTTGACGAAGTCCGGCTCATGATCCGGTCGGGTTACGCGGACCCTCTCGACGGTTGGGCACCCGAGCATGGTAGACAATACAGACTTACCAGGGGCTCAGTGGCGGTCCTTGCGCGTCGCTTCATCGGCGCTGGGTTCAGGTGCGTGATCGACGACGCCATCTTTCCGGACTGGTCGGAGGCCGATTTTCCTGGCTGGCGGCGTGAGCTTGAAGGGATATCACATCGTTTGGTCGTACTGTTTCCGAGCCTGGATGTCGTTACCGAGCAAGACGGCGAGCGGCCGCCGCCTCGCCGAGTAGGGCTGAAATTCCTGAAGATAATCCACGAGATGATGACCCCCTGGGGTGATAGCGAATCCGTGCCGGTCATAGACAACTCATATCTCTCGGTCAGTCAGACGGTGCGGGCCATTGAGGCCGTGCTGGGCGAGTCGCAACGTGACCTGGGCGGGATGACATCGAATAGGCCGGCTCAAAATGTCCCTTGACCTGAGTAAGACCGCCCTGCAGATCGACGGGATGGCCAGTGACCTGCGGGCCCGCCACGGTGACTGGGAGCGCCGTCTTGAGCGGGCCGTGAAGGCCGCTCGCGAGCTCACGCCGGACGCCTACGCCAGCCGGGGGGAGCCCTGGAGTGGGCCGGCGGCGGAGGAGGCCGCCACGGTCCTGGACGCTCGCGACTCGCACGGTGGGCCGCCTCCACCCCCGGCCGATTTCTGCGTTGCCGCCGTGGACGGGTCGCACATCGACGTCGATAGGCACATTCCAGCCCGGAGCTTCCTGATAAACTCCGGTATAGCGGTATTGACATACGGCTCGCGCCCCGACGCCCGCCTGTTCAGCCGGCCCCGGCTATACGCCCGCGACGACGAGCTGGTGATACGGGACGACGTCACATACCGGGAGCAGCCCATCGAGGGCGCGGTCCTCGGCGCCAAGCGCATGGTCGAGGAGATCAAGGCGCTGGTGCAGGTCGTGGGGGACCTCCCGAAAAGCACCCCCACCCTGGCGCTCATGGACGGTTCCCTGGTGATGCTCGGCCTGGTGGGGCCCCTCAACCAGGACTTTGTGCTCCGGGAGCTGGTGGAAGAAGGGTTCGTGGCGGCGCTCGAGGAGCTCAGGGTGATGGCCGAGGACCGGCCCCTCGTGGTTGCCAGCTACATCAGCCTGCCGGGCCATGCCGAGGTGGTGCGCGCACTGCGTACGATGGTCTGCTCGTACGGCGAGGCCGACGCCGCGTACCGCTGCGGTCTCCGTGGACCGGGCCGCCGGCCCTGCGACGGCTGCATCGGCGGGGTGCGCGACCGCGACGTCTACTCCCGGTTGCTGGAGCCGGGGGAGCGCTCGGCGATGTTCGCCTCCTCCTCGCCGGCCGTCGCCAAATACTACGGGGGAAACGACGTCCACTTCTTCTACCTCAACGTGGGGGAGGAGGTCGGGAGGGTCGAGATGCCGTCGTGGGTCGCGGAAAACGAGGGCGCGCTCGGCCTCGTCCACTCGCTGATCGTCGACCAGTGCCACCGCGGTGGGGGATACCCCGTGGGTCTGATGGAGGCCCACGAGCAGGCGGTTGTGACGGAGGCCGACAGGCGTTACTTCGTCCGGTTGATGGAGCAGGCGCTGTATTCTCAGCACCTGCCCGTGTACACGTCGGAGAAGGCGCGTTCCAAGCGGCTCCGGCGGCTTTGAATGCAATAGCGTGGAGCAGTTGGAGAAAGGGAGACCACCCTCACCCCTGGCCGGTCCCCTTGAGGAAATGGGATTAGAACCGCGCAGCTTCGAGGGTGGACATTTGTCCTCCCTCTCCTTGTGGGTGGGAGCTAGGTGAAGGGGGCGTCACCCTCACCTCAATCCTCTCCCGTCGAGGGAGAGGAAGTTTTCGGGTACAGAACGGATACGTTGGTAACAGATAGACCGGGGACATAGGTGACACCGTCGTGGGAGGGAGTTGGAGGGAGGGGGGGTCACCCTCACGCTTGCGCTCTCCCGTCGAGGGAGAGGGGGTTGGAACGGTGGGAGTTCGAGGGCGAGCATCTGTCTTCCCTCCCCTTATGGAAGGGAGTTAGAGGGAGGGGGCTCGACCTCTGTGTGGAGATCGACGGTTCGGAAGGTACCTTGAGCAAGGACTCTAAGCAGACAGCCCGCGCCCGCGCACTCCGTCGCCAATTCACAGGTGCCGAGAGGACGCTATGGGCACATTTGGCAAACAGGCGATTGGCGAGCGCGAAGTTTTGTAGGCAGCAGCCTATCGGACCATATATTGTTGACTTCGTAAGCTTTGAGCACAGATTGATAGTAGACGTTGATGGGGGCCATCACGATAAAGAGGTCGTGAGGGCCGCTGACGACATACGGGCTGCGTGGCTGATGGACAACGGCTACGAGTTGATAAGGTTTTGGAACAATGAGGTGCAGGGGAACCTCCAGGGCGTTCTGGAAAAAATCTCCGACGCGTTTAGGCAGGGTAACACCCTCACCCCTGGCCGGTCCCCTTGATGAAAAGGGAGTAGAATCGCGCAGGCTCGAGGGTGGACATTTGTCCTCCCTCCCCTTTTGGACGGAGCTAGAGGGAGGGGGCGTCACCCTCACGCTTGCGCTCTCCCGTCGAGGGAGAGGGGGTTGGAACGGTGGGAGTTCGAGGGCGGGCATCTGTCCTCCCTCCCCTTGTGGGAGGGAGCTAGAGGGAGGGGACGTCACCCTCGCCCTTGCCCTCTTCCGTCGAGGGAGAGGGGGTTGGAGGTCCACTTTGAGGAGAGTGACAGAGAGAGGCGATGGAGACATTCGGTAGGAGCCCCAAAAAGCTACTGAGATGAACGACGCGCTACACGAAAAAGCCCCCAGGCCCATCGGCGAGGTGGTGGCCGCCTCGACGACCGAGTTCGTGACCCAGTGTCACGCGCTCTATGAGGCCCCGCCCTTGGGCTCGCTGGTGAGGTGTAGAGGCGACAGCCCCATCTACGGCGTCGTGGGCGACGTGACGACACGGAGCATCGACCCGGGCCGCCGTCCCATGGCGTTGGGAGAGGACGAGGACACGGAGGAGGCGGTCTACCAGCGCAATCCGCAGCTCAACCGGCTGCTCTCCACCGAGTTTCGCTCGGTGGTAGTTGGCCACCGTGAGGATGGGCGACTGAACCGCTATCTCGCGCCGCTGCCGCCCAGGATTCACGCCTTCGTCTACCGGTGTGACGGCGAGGAGATGCTGGAACTCACCGGCTCGCTGGATTTTCTCCCCACGCTGCTGGCATCGCCCATCGGCTCGCCCGACGATGTGATAGCCGCATTCCTGCGCCAGGCCGGCCAGTGCCATCCGGAGCCCGAGGGCTTTCTAGTAGATGCCGGGAAGAAGCTCGCCGTGCTGCTGGCCGGCCAGCTACAGCGCCTCAACGGAATCCTCAGGAGGCTGAGCCCATGAACGATGACTCTGGAATGCCGGGGGCCGGCGGCAGGCTGGGGATGGTCGTGGCCGGGTCGCTGAGCGATGGAGTCGATGTGAGGCTTGACCCCGGCACGTCCACCGAGGATATCAAGGTAGGCACCTTCGTTACCATCCAGGGCCAGCGGCTGCGGTTTTTCGGGGTGGTCACCGACGTCTCGCTGCGCGCCACCGACCCGATGCTGAGCGCCACCCCTCCGGACATGTCCGACCCGTACGTCGCCAGCGTCGTCTCCGGCACGACCGCCTATGGGAGCATCAGCGTGGAGCCCATCCTGGTCCAGGACATCGAGGGCCCGCAAGCGGCCAAGACGGTGCCCGCTCACTTTTCGCCCGCGTCCCAGGCGTCGGAGCGGGACATCGAGCTGGTCTTCGGCACCGAGGACGAGCGCAATTTCTGGATCGGCAGCCCCCTGGACATGGAGACCAAGCTCTGCCTGTCCATCCCGGAGCTGGTCAAGCGCAGCAACGGCGTGTTCGGCAAGAGCGGCACCGGCAAGACCTTTCTTACCAGGCTGCTCCTCATAGGCATTCTCCAGAAGGGGAACGCGTCCAACCTGGTCTTCGACATGCATGGGGAGTACGGCTGGGAGGGCTGCAGCGAGGGCGGCCGGAAGGTGAAGGGGCTCAAGCAGCTCTTCTCGTCCCAGGTCGCCGTCTTTTCTCTGGACGAGGAGAGCTCCCGAAGGCGCGGCCTGACGCCGGACTACGTGGTGCGCATCGGCTACGACGAGGTCGAGCCCGAGGACATCGAGATCCTGCGCGAGACCCTGGGTCTCTCGGAGACGGCCGCGGACGCCGCCCACTTCCTGCGGCAACATTTTGGGGCCAAAGCGTGGCTCAGGGAGTTTCTGTCCCTTGGCGGTCGGGAAGAGGTCCGCAATCTGGCGAACGAGCTGGGCGTGAATCAGGGTGCCATGATAGCGCTCCAGAACCGGCTGTCGCGGCTGGAGCGGTTCGATTTCATGGACGAGACCGGACACGGCTCCGTCGAGCAGATCCTTCAATACCTGGACCGGGGCATGCACGTTGTCCTGGAGTTCGGCCGCTACGGCAATAACCTGGCCGCCTATATTCTGGTGGCCAACCTGCTGACCCGGCGCATCTATAGCCGGTACGTGGAGCGCAAGGAGCGCGCCTCGGGCGACGCCAGCCAGGAGCCCAGGCCGCTGGTCATCACCATCGAGGAGGCCCACAAGTTTCTGACCAAAGGTGTGGCCTCGCAGACGATCTTCGGCACCATCGCACGGGAGATGCGCAAGTACAACGTGACCCTGCTGGTGGTGGACCAGCGCCCGGGCGACATCGACGACGAGGTCATGAGCCAGCTCGGCACCAAGATCACCTGCCTGCTGGACAGCGAGAGAGACATCGACGCGGTGCTGGCGGGGGCGCCGGGAAGTCGCAAGATGCGCTCGGTGCTGTCCCGCCTGGAGTCCAGACAGCAGGCCCTAGTCTTCGGCCACGCCGTGCCCATGCCCGTGGTCATCCGGACTCGGGACTACGGCACGCCCCAGTCCTACAGGGACCTGGGCTGGAAGGACGCGGTGGAGCTGAAGGCACAGATAGAGCGCGACGTCGAGGACCTCTTCGGGCCGGAGGATGGGCGGTGAGCGTCACGGGGGACTCAATCAGAGTGGGAAGGTACAGAGTGATCTACGAGGTCTTGGACGAGGATGTCGTCATCGTTATCCTCAGAGTCGCGGCCAGGGATGACGCCACCTACCGCGGGTTGTTATCGTGGCCTACAACCCAAGCTCCTCCAGGCGGTCGTCGTCGATGCCAAAGTGGTGGGCAACCTCATGGGCCACGGTGTTGCGCACTTCCTCGATGATCTCTTCGTCCGACGAGCAGATGGCCTCGATGGACCCTTGAAACAGCGTAATCTTGTCCGGCAGCACCATTCCATAGTCGGCGCGCTCCGTCAGCGGAACACCCTCGTACAGGCCCAGAAGGTAGTCTCCCTCCTCGATCACGTGGCCCGCTAGCTGCTCATTCGACGGCCGGTCCTCCACCACCAGGTCCACGTTATCCAGATATGCGCTTAGCTCCGGTGGTATCCTGCCCAGGGCCTGCTTGACGAGTCTCTCGAATCTGGCGCTCTCCATGTGCCCAGTTTACCAGGTTCTTCTGGCCTTACATCATTTCGCCGCGCCGAGACATGTGGACGTCTGAGCGGAGAGCCGACCTTGACCCCTGCGGGCGGCTCGGCTATCGTGGGCCGCGTAACGGCGTGCATGGTCGGGGCATACCCCCTTGTCACTCTGCGGACCCGAGGTATATCAAATGAAGGTCACCGAGATAAAGAGCTTCCAAATCGCCGGCGATGACGGTCGCGGCTACTTCGTAGTGAAGGTGGAGACTGACGCCGGCCTTCACGGCCTGGGCGAGGCGGGCATCCGTTTTTGGGGCTCGGCCATCGGGAAGGCGGTCGAGCACCTGTCCGAGCTGGTTGTTGGGCAGGACCCCTTCAGCACCGAGCGGCTGTGGCAGCACATGTTCAGGGGTTCTTTCTTCCCGGCCGACGGGGTGTACAGCTGCGCCATCAGCGCCATCGACATCGCTCTCTGGGACATCAAGGGCAAGGCGCTGAATATGCCCGTTTACAAGCTGCTGGGGGGACCGGTCAGGGATAAGGTGGTCTGCTACCCCCACAATCAGGGCGAGGACATCGCCGGGCTGGTCGAGTCTTGCAGGAGGGCCGTCGACGAAGGTTGGAGGTTTGTGCGTTGGGGGCAGCCGGGGACCGGGGGTGGCCTTGATGCGGAGACGGATGAGGGACGCTTGGAGCCGGTGGAGTCCATACGCATCGCCGTGGAGCAGATGGCGCGGGTGCGCGAGGCCGTGGGACCCGACATCCAGATCTGCTTCGATGTGCACACCCGGCTGGACACCGCCCACGTCATATCGCTGTGCAGGGAGCTTGAGCCGTATAAGCCCTTCTTCATAGAGGACCCCTTGCGGTCGGAGAACCCGGCCAGCTACCGGACGCTGGCCCGCCACGTCCGCCTGCCCCTCGCCGCGGGCGAGCAGTGGTCTAGTAAGTGGCTCTTCCGCGAGGTGATAGAGGAGGAGCTCATCAGCTACGCTCGCGTCGACCTGTGCAACGTCGGTGGGCTAACCGAGGCGCTCAAGATCACCCACTGGTGCGAGACCCACTACATCGACATAGCGCCCCACAACCCGCTGGGCCCGATCAGCGCCGCCGCCTGCGTGGCGCTGTGCATGGCCTCGACTAACGTGGGCGTCCAGGAGATGCCGAGGAGACCCGGCAGCTTCGATACGGACCTGTTCCCGGTGCAGATCGACTGGCGCGACGGCTACGCGTTCTGCAACGACCGCCCCGGCCTGGGGGTCGAGCTCGACGAGCGAGTCGCCGGGTCGCGTCCGCTGGAGTCGGGGGGATGGCCCCCGACCCTCCGCCGCAACGATGGGGCATTCACGAACTGGTAGTGCTTTACTCACACCCGCCCTCGATGGACATCACGTAGGACGGCTGGAGTGGCGACGTGGCTTTGGCCCGGTGCGGGTAATTAACGAACTCGTCGGTGGGCGTATACCTAGACCAGTGCACCCCTCATAGGAGGGGTAATCCTGATGTGGACGGGCGCAATCTAGTTCAATGACGTCTCTAACACCAATGTCACTCCTGAGAAGGGAGTCGGTTGAGTTCATCTCATGGACACGAAATCGAATATGAGTGGAAACGTGATCGTAGCGGAATCGAATATTCACGGGCTCGGGGTCTACGCAGCACGTGATTTCGAAGAGGGCGAGACCATATTGGTCAGAGATGAGTCACGCGTTGTCGATGATGAGCACCCGCTGCGTCCGGAGCTCGGGGAATATGAGCGTCACTGTGACTATCTTGCTGGTGGGAAGGTGGTCCTCTTGAAGACTCCTGAGTGCAACATCAACTCAAGCTGCGATCCAAACGTCTACCACAAATACATGGAAGGTATGAGGCATGTTGTAGCGCGCCGACGCATGAAGTCAGGTGAGGAAATGAGGTTACGTCAATAGGTGTGTAAACGACATCAGGCGGCGACCTTCTCAGCCGTTGATTCAATGGCGATTCCATCCGCATACTGTGCACCGAGATAGACGTCTTCGATCAACTCAGGGGCCTTCAGACGCCTGAAGCGCTGTTCGGCGACCATCAACATTTTCCAGATCACCGCTATCGCCCGATCGACCCTCTTGTAGCGCTTGGCGGCATCGGTCCGAAGCCTGAGGGCCGCGAAGGGTGATTCTACCGGGTTCGTCGTGCGAAGGTGCCCCCAGTGCTCCTTTGGGAAGTCATAGAAGGTGACCATGCGGTCCCAGTCCCGCTCCAAGGCCTCTGAGGCCGCCTCGTAGGAATGGTCGCCGCACCACCTGGTGAACACCGTCCTGAGCCGCTCAGCCTCTGTCCGAGTCGGCGCGTAGGGGATAGTACGCAGCATGAGCTTGGCCTGGTCCTGTTGTCGCTTTGGAAGCTTGGCGAGCACGTTTACGATCTTGTGGTTCCAGCAGCGTTGCTCTGCCGCCTGCGGATAGACGTTGCGCAGAGCTCCCCAGATGCCCAGGTGTCCGTCTCCAACCACCAGCCTCGGGCAGCTCAAGCCCCGGCGCTTGATGTCCCTGAGCACCTCGGACCAGTTCTCTGTGGACTCCCTGTATCCGGGAACAGCGCTCACCACCACCTTGCTCCCGTCGCTCAGGGCCGCCATCACCACCAGTACCGCCGCCTTCTCCTTCTCAAGACCAGCCTTGACGTAGACTCCATCCACCCACATGTAGACCACTTCCAGGTCATCGAGGGGCCGGCTGCGCCATTGGGCAAGCTCATCGTTCCACTTATCCTTCAACCGGGCCACCGTGCTCGCCGATACCGGTGCGTCCTCTCCCAGCAGCCCCCGCAAAGCCAGATCGAAGTCGCCTTCGGATAGACCGTGCAGGTACAGCTCGGGGATCAACTCAGCAACCTTCCTGGTCCTGTTGACGAACAGCGGCAGCAGCCGGCTCTCGAACTGCTCCTCGGTATCGCGGACTCGCGGCCGCCTCAGCTGTATCGTTCCCGAACTCAGCGTAAGCCTCCGGGCTCTGCCGTATCCGTTCCGATAGCCGGTATCTGAGTCCGAGTCGGATCTGAGCGCCGACTTCGCCCTTCCCAGAAACGCCGTCACCTCCTCCTCCAGCAACTCCTGGATCAGCCTCTGGACCTGGCTTCGCACCCAATCCTCCAACTGCTCCCACTCCGGCCTTGACTCCGACCTACTCTCAGTGCTTTCCTTCCTCATGGGCGGTCTATCTCCTCTCTTGGGCCTCGAGCCCGTGTTGTTCAGAGAGAGGGTACACCGCCTGACTGTTTACACACTTTTTGAAGATACCTCATTGTTCAATCCGAAGCATCCAAACTAATTGACGCCTGTGAGCGCGCACTTGCATTTTTCTGGTGCGACTCGTGTGCCCCGCCCTGTAGTGTCTGGAGACTTGAAGACAGAAATTCGGAGAGCTTTCAATGCCGATGCGGCGTAGTACGCTGGAAGTACGGAAATGCTTGAGAACACTCCGTCCGCGTTACGGCGCCTTTGGTGAAAGGCCCCGCTATTGTCCCCGCCGACCGAAACCCCTATCTCGCCAGCGGCTGCGATGACTTCGACGTCGGCCGCTTGCCTTGCCTAGGCATTTCGGGAGGATGGTGGTGAGTCTTGCCCTTTCTGACGTTACCGGGAGTTGACTTGTACAGTCATAATCGTGTATTAGCAGACCTTGGTGGGCCTCCCAGGTTCAGCCACATCTCGAAGATGGTTCTGCCTCCCGTCCAATTAGGCCCGTGGCAGGCCCATTGTCCGGTCGCCTCTGGGTGGAGGTGTCGTTAGGCTGCGTTACGTCCCGTCCCACAGACTAAAGACGTCATTGCAAGGAAGCTATACGTGCAAGTGTATTTGGAACCATTTGGCAGAGCTGCGCGGGAGCGGCTGCAGACGTTGGTTGCCGAGGCCAAGGCGGGCAACCCGCTTGCGCCGGTGACCATCGTGCCGCCGAACACCTACGCGGGCATCGG
The DNA here is from genome assembly GCA_963665215.2 of Dehalococcoidia bacterium. GTDB lineage: Bacteria > Chloroflexota > Dehalococcoidia > Lucifugimonadales > CAUZJF01. Next base: position 423,312 of record CAXXWW010000017.1, on the reverse strand, counting down.
CCTCCGCCGGATCCTGTCCGGTGACGGCGGGCTCCTCAACGTAGGCTTTATGGCCCTGGCACGCTTGGCCGAACAGCTGGGAGCGCCGACCATGGCGTCGCAGCGACGGCGGCCGCTGTCCGCGGCGGCGGAGATGGCTGTTATCCGCACAGTGGCGATGGAGGTGGTGGGGAAGGAACCGCTCGGCAGCGTGGCGGGGCACGCCACGTTGCACGAATCGCTGCAGGCTGCGTTCAAAGAGCTGGTGCGCCTGACGGAGAGTCAGCTCGACACGCTGGCGGCGGAGGGTTCGCTGCGGCAGGCAACCGTCGAGTTGTACCGCCGATTCCGGGAGCGGACCGCCGAGTACTACGGGCCTGAAGACGAGGCTTGGGCTGCGGCGGAGGCGGTGCGCTCGGGACGAGGGCAGCCGGCGCTGCAGGACGTGGGTGCGCTGGTGTTTTTTCTCCTGACACGGCCATCGCCGGGTGAGACCGTGCTGCTGACGGCGCTGTCGGATGCTGCGCCGTGCGGCCTCGTGGTGGGGCGGACCGGCGAGGCTGGCGTCGACGACGTCGAGGGCGCGTGGTGGAAGCAGTTCGGTGAAGCGAGTGCTGACGGCTCGCAGCAGAGCTTGGCGCACCTGGACACGAGACCGGAGTCCATTGTATCTGCCCCGGACGCGCGTGAGGAGGTGCGACAGGCGGTGCGCGACATGTTCCAGCGGGCGGAAGCGGGCGTGCCATTTCACCGCATGGCGGCCCTCTACCGGCGGCAGGACCCCTACGCCTTTCAACTTCGGATGGAGCTGGGCTTTGCCGGTATACCGGTGGCGGGCCCGGACCCGTCGCCACTGCAGGACTCCGTTCCGGGGCGGCTGCTTACGGGGATGCTGGACGTCATCAGGGAAGACTTTAGCCGTGCCGCCCTAATGCGGTGGCTGGCGGACGCGCCAGTGTGGAACGCCGCGAGCAACCGGTCAGCGTCCAGCGAGCTGCAGCGTTGGGAGGGCCTGTCGCGAGAAGCGGGCGTCGTGCGCGGCTTGGAGCAGTGGAAGGAACGGTTACACGGCCTGACCGGCAGTGTGGGGCGGCGTCGCCGGGGGGCAGAGGCGCGGGGTGACCTGACGGAAGCCCAGGTGAGGGGCTATATCGAGGCAATCGCCTGTGCTGAGAGGTTGTTGGCGCTTGTAGAGCATTTGGCGCAGGACAAGCCCCCCGCGGACGGCAGCCCTTGGAGCGCCTTTGCCGAGTGGGCCAAGGACGCCATAGACCGGTACGGCCAGGGGAAGAACGACTGGCCGGCGCAACAGCAGGACGCGCTTGGGCGTGTGGAGTCGGCGCTTGAGGAACTCGGCAAGCTGGACGCGGTTGAACCGGCTACGACGCTGGAAGGGTTTCAGCAAGCGCTTGATCATGCGCTCTCGGCATACATGGGCCGGAGTGGCGCCACTGGAACGGGCGTGTTCGTGGCAGGGCTTGGGGCCGCGACGGGAATGGAATTCGACACCGTATGGCTCCTGGGGATGTCGGAGGGCGACTACCCGGCCCGGAGCGGCGAGGACCCGCTGCTGCCGGAGTACGTGCGCGCTCAGGTGCTGATGGGTGCCCTGCCCCTTCGACGGGAGGCCCAATTGCACGAGCAGCGCGACTATCTGGCCGCCCTCGCAGGCGGGGATCGGCGACGGCTCTCGTATTCGCGGGTCGATCCTGTGACGCGGCGGGCGCAATACCCCTCGCCCTGGCTGCTTGAGGCAGCCTCGACACTCGCAGGTGAACGCGTCTCATCGGAGCGGCTGCACACCTACGATGCTCCATGGCTGACGGTCATCGAATCAATGGAGGACGCGCTGCGGCTGGCAGAGGGTGGACGCGCCGCAGACGGCCACGAGTACGACGTGCTGGCCCTTGCACGATGGCAGAGGACGGGATCTCGCCTGCGCTGGCACCCGCTGGCCTCGGACGGCGGCCCTCTGGGCCGGGCGCTCGCGATGGACCGGGCACGCGCAACGAACGGGCTTACCGAGTGGGACGGGTTCGTGGGCGGGATCGCGGACAGCAGCGGACGGCTCGGCGGATCGCTCTCGCAGGTCATGTCACCGACGCGGTTGGAGTCATGGGCCACATGCCCATACCGCCACTTCCTGGGCAACGTGCTCAACCTGTCAGCATGGGAAACGCCGGAAGACGTGCTGACCATCTCCCCGCTGGAACGGGGCAGCCTGGTCCACGCCATCTTGGAGCGATTCATCAAGGAGGCGATGGACGCAGGGGCCCCCTCGCCTCGCGAGGGCTGGACACTCTTGCAGCGGGAACGGCTCCGGGAGATCGCCCAAGAGGAGTTCCGGGAGGCGGAGCGAAGGGGCGTGACGGGGCGCCGCGTGTTGTGGGAGGTGGCGCAGGAGGACATCCTGCAGGATCTGGAGAGGTTCCTGGATGACGACGAGCAGTACCGGGCAGACGAGGGGATGCAACCCCGTCACTCCGAGTACGCGTTCGGCTTCGACGGGCCGCCGGTGGCATTGGCGCTGCCGGACGGCGGCGAGGTCCGCTTCCGGGGTTTCATCGACCGCGTGGATGTGGCACAGGACGGCCGTCGAGCTGTGGTGATGGACTACAAGACAGGCTCTTCCCGGCAATACCGGAAGATGGAGGACGATCCCCTGATGGCGGGGAAACGGCTGCAGCTGCCCGTGTACGCGCTTGCAGTGCGGGAGACGCTGCTGCCGGATGCGGCCCTGCGCGCCGAGTATTGGTTCATTTCTGCTAACGGCGGATACATTCGCGTTCCCGTTACCCTCGACGCCATTGAGGCGCAGTTCAGGAATATGGTACAGGCCATCGCGGAGGGTGTGCGGGGCGGCATCTTCCCGGCGAACCCAGGCCCGCCCGGCTTCGGCGGACCCGAAAACTGCCGCTACTGCGACTTCCAGCGCATCTGCCCCACCAACAAGCTGGCGTTGTGGGCGCGCAAGGTCGACTCGCCGCAGGTCGCTGCCTACAAAATGCTCAGCGGTGGCGCCCTCGACGCCGATGCGGAAAAGGACGCGGGATGATGCAGCATGACCAGCCAGCGGACCAGCAGCACCGCGACCGAATCCAACAGAGCCTGGACGAGAACCTCTTTGTCGAGGCTGGAGCAGGGACGGGAAAGACCACCGCTCTGGTGGGCCGCATAGTGACGCTGATCGCCTCGGGCGCTGCGGAGATGGCGGGACTGGCCGCGATCACCTTCACCGAGGCCGCTGCCGCTGAACTGCGGGACCGGGTCCGCCGTGACCTCGAGTACGCGGCTGAGGACGAAAGCCTCGATGAGGGCTCACGCGACCGGTGCCGGCGTGCCGTGTCGGAAATGGACGCCGCGTCGATCCAGACGCTGCACAGCTTCGCGCAGTCGCTGTTGCGCGAGCTGCCGCTGGAGGCGGGCCTGCCACCGGGCTTCGAGATGCTTGACCCAATCGAGGCGGACCTGCGCTTCCAGCAAGAATGGGACCAGTGGCTGGATGAATCGCTTGAGTCGGTGGAGCTTGGCCCCAAGCTGGCGCGGGCGCTGCACCTGGGGCTGAATCTGGACCAACTGCGCCGGGTTGCCTCGGCGCTCAACGACGACTATGACCTGGTGGCCGACGCATCCATTGCAGAGGCGCCTGAGCCCACGCTGACCATCGGGAACAGGCTGGCGGAGGCGGTCACGGAGATAGAGCGGCTGCGAGAGTTTTCGAAGATTGGCGGCGGAGATCGCCTGTATGACCACGCCGCGGATGTCGTGGCCCTAGCGCAGAGGCTGCCGACTGCGGACAGCAACGACCGCGCTTACGAGCGAGCCCTCGTCCGGCTGCTGGGTTGGAAGCGGGTCTCGACCAGGAGCGGCAGTCAGAAGGACTGGGACAAGGACGTGGTGACGGGGGTCAATGCCTGCAAGTTGCTGAAGGACATGCTCCAGGAGCTTGAGGGTTTGCGGTTGGAGGAGATCGGCGCGCTGCGCACCGCAGCCTTCACGCCTGCGTTGGAAGCGGTGCGCAAGTTCGTCGTCGACCAGTCGGCGCGGCGCAAAGAAGAGGGGCACGCGGGGTTCCATGACCTTCTCGTCTGGGCTCGGGACATGCTACGTGACAACCCCGACGCGCGCCGCCGGTTTCAGCGCCGCTTCCATCACCTGCTGGTGGACGAGTTCCAGGACACGGACCCCATTCAAGCGGAGATCGCCTTCTTCCTGGCGGGCGACCCTGACGACCGCGGTGGGAACATGTCGAAGGACTGGCAGGCCATCGCGCCGACGCCTGGCAAGCTCTTCATGGTTGGCGACCCAAAGCAGTCCATCTATCGCTTTCGACGTGCGGACATCGTGACGATGGCGCACGTGCGCAGGCACCTGGTGGACGAAAGCACGCCGTTGCAGCAGAACTTCCGGTCGCAGCAGAGCATCATCTCTTGGGTGAACCACGTCTTCAGTCAGTGGATGCGGAACGAGGACGGCAGCGAGTTGCAGGCCGAGTACAGGGACCTCGTCGCCACACACGACGTGTCGAAGGAGGGGGAGGAGGCCCCGGCGCCCGCCGTCTACTACGTGGGCGAGAGCGTCGACGGGAACGCGGACTACGCCCGTCGGCTGGAAGGTAAGGCGGTGGCTGCCCTGGCTCGGCGAATCAAGGAAGAGCGGTGGCAAGTTCGTAGCCAAGAACCCGGAGAGTGGCGGGACGCCACCTACCGGGACATCTGCCTCCTGCTGCCAAGCCGCACGAACCTGGAGGCGTTGGAGCAGGCGCTGGAGGCCGCGGACGTGCCGTATCGCATCGAGAGCGAGTCGATCGTGCTGGGCACGGAAGACGTTCGACAGCTGCTGAACTGCCTTCGGGCTATCGATAGCCCGGGCGACCAAGTGGCGCTCGTGGCAGCGCTCCGCTCAACAGCCTTCTCCTGCAGCGACGTGGAGCTGCTGCAGTTCGTCGACGATGGGGGGCGGTTCGACTACCTGCACCCCGGCAGCGCCACGGGCCCGGTGGCCGAGGCCCTGGCAGTGCTGCGCGAATCCAACAAAAAGTGCGGGCTGAAGCCTCCGGACGAGCTGATTGAGGAGTTCATCCGGGAGCGACATCTGGTGGAGCTCTCCTTTGACCGCCGTCGGCCCCGGGAGCGATGGCGTCGGCTGCGCTTCGTGGTGGAGCAGGCGCGGGCGTACCAGCGGGCTGGCGGCAGCTCACTGCGCGGCTTCCTCGACTGGATTGAGCGGCAGGTTGTGGAGCGGGCGCGAGCGGTGGAGTCGCCGGCGCCGGAGTCGGACGAGGACTGCGTGCGCATCATGACGATTCACGCCGCCAAGGGCTTGGAGTTTCCCGTGGTGGTGCTCACGGGTTTTGGGAGCACACCCAATCGCAATGTAGACAACGTGATAGTGGACCGGACCTCCGGCCAAGCGGAGATCCAACTCACCCTGCCGGGTGCTATACACGTCCCTACGCCGGGGTATGAGGCCGCAAGGATCAGGGAATCAGCGGCGGCGGAAGCGGAGGATGTGCGGTTGGCCTACGTGGCATGCACACGCGCTAAGGACCACCTAGTCGTGAGCCTATTCCGCCCCGCGGCAAAGAAAGACACGACGCGCGCCGCCAAGCTGGAGGAGTTCTGCGCGGACCACTTGGACCTGTTCCAAGAGCTCGACTGGGAGTCGTTGGTGGAAGCAGCGGGCGCCTACGAACCGATGGCGGAGGAGGAGAGATCTGCGACCGGTGGCGATTTTGCCGCCCTGCGGGCGCAGTGGGAGGCGCAGCGTGAATCCACCATCGAGAAGGCGTCGAGGCAGCAAGCGCAGGCGGTTACGGGCATCGCACAGCGGGTGAAAGGGCAGCCACCGAGTGTTCCCGCGGAAGGAGACGTGATATCGGAGAAGGCGGAAGCCGGCGAAGGCGAAATCCCGTACCGGAGAGGGCGTGGCGGGACGAACCTTGGGCGCGCTGTCCACGCCGTGCTGCAGAGCATCGACCTGCTTACCGGCGAGGGGCTTGAGGACATCTGCCGTGCCCAAGCGGAGGCGGAGGGCATCGGCGACGCAGCGAAGGATGTCCTTGAGCTGTCACGCAACGCGTTGGCAACAGAGACCGTGAAGGGCCTGATCGAAAGCGTGAAGCAGGGCTCGGCCAACTATTACCGGGAGGTCTTTGTAAGTACGAAGCTCGGTGACAGGCTAGTGGAGGGCTTTATTGACCTGCTCATCGATGCGCCGGACGGGATAACCATAGTCGACTACAAGACGGACCGACTCACTACCAAGCAGGTCCATGAGCTAGGGCCGGAGTATGAGGTGCAGCTGGGCCTCTATGCCTGGGCGGTTGCGGAGACAACGGGGAAACTGGTGCGGGAGGCGACGCTCCTCTTCCTGCGCCCGCAGGAGGAACGTCGGTTTCCGGACCCGCAGGCGCTCATGTCGAAGGCGTTGGATGCGGCGAAGGTGTAGTCGGCGGCGCTAGCCTACCGTAAAGAAGAGGGGGCCGTTTGCGGCCCCCTCTTCTTTACTTGCGTTTCTGCGACTAGCTGATCTGGCGCAAGAGGACCATTTGGCCGCCCTCAACCAATTCACGGTTGGCTTCCTGGCCATCCCGTCGGTGAACAAGCACTTGGTCATCCAGCTGGCCCGGTGCGAGTACGTCGACCGACGAGAGAACGTCATCACCGTCAGGAACAGCGGGACCGACAAGACCCATGTCGCACTCGGTCTCGGTCTCGCCGCCTGCCAGAGGGGTCTGTCGGTCGGCTTCACCACGACCGCCTCGCTGGTCCACGAGCTGATCGAGGCAAGAGACGAACGGCGGCGGCTTACCCATCAGAAGAGGCTTGCCCGCCTAAAGCTGCTCATCTTCATCGACGAGCTTGGCTTCGTGCCGCTATCCAAGACCGGGGCCAAGCTACTGTTCGAAGTCTTCAGCCAGCGCTACGAGAGAGGACCGGTCCTGGTCACCACCAACCCGCCCTTCGACGAGTGGACCGAGGTCTTCGGCTCGGAGCGGCTCACCGGTGCACTCCTGAACCGCCTCACTCACCGCGTCCACATCCTTGAGATGAACGGGGAGAGCTACCTCCTCTAGCGGAGCAGGCAGGTCACCGCCCTGCGCACCGCAGGCGATCCCCCTGACGCCTAGACCCCACCGCACTCACTCCTACTAACGGCTCCTGCTAACGGCTCCTGCTGAGACCCGTCGCAGGGTGACATTTTCGCTGGACACCGACGCTCAATTGGTACACTTTTGCTCCACCACACGTGTAACTGCTCAGCGATTATGTCCTCGCTAACTGTCAAGCGAAAATGTCCGCATGAAGGAGCATGTGACATTGACGCAGAGAGAGCAGACAAGGCTTCAGGTTCTCAACAGTTTGATGGCGGACCATATGACCACGGAGCAGGCAGCGACTTTGATGGGAGTGAGCGCGCGCCACACCAGGCGTATTCTGGCGGCCTACAGAAGGGACGGCGCAGCCGCACTCGCTCACGGCAATCGAGGTCGCAGACCGGCCAACGCTACATCGGACCCGTTGGCGACCGACGTGGTGGTCCTGGCGCGGACCCGATACGCGGGAGTCAACCACACGCACCTGAGCGAGTTGCTGAGGGAGCGAGAGGGCATAGACATCGGTCGTAACACGTTGCGCAAGATACTGACTGACGCCGGTATGAACAGTCCTCGCCGTCGCAGGCCGCCGAAGCATCGTGTTCGACGGCAGCGGATGACTCGCGAGGGAATGCTGATACAGATCGACGGCAGCTACCACAGATGGCTGGGAGAAGATGGCCCCCAGTTCACGCTACTGCTGGCGGTCGACGACGCTACTGGCTGTGTCGTCAATGCCCTGTTCTGCGAGCAGGAGAACACCCGCAGCTACTTACTGCTGATGCGGGATCTGATACGGAGCTACGGCATACCGCTCGCACTCTATTCAGACCGCCATGGCGTCTTCAAGCACACGCCGCCGTCGGAGACCGCCGCCGCTCCCACCCAGTTCTCGCGCGCTATGGGTGAGATCGGCGTACAGCTGATATTCGCACGATCTCCACAAGCCAAAGGCCGCGTGGAACGCACCGCGGGCACGCTCCAGGACAGACTGGTCACGGAGCTGAGACTCGCAGGCGCGACCACCATCGATGACGCTAACCGCGTGCTCAACGACTTCCTGCCCCGCTTCAATGAACGCTTTCGTGTGCCGCCGGAGCACGCAGACACCGCGTATCGGGTCCCAGACCCGGGGATGTGCCTGGACACAGTCCTATGCCTGAAGTACAGGCGCAGGGTTGGACGGGACAACACGGTGAAATACCGCTGGCGCACCCTGCAGTTGCTTCCCGACAAGTCTCGGCCGAGCTATGCCGGGTCGGTGGTGGAAGTACTCGAGGGGCTGGACGGCCGACTGGCAGTGCAACACGAAGGGCGTACCGTCGCCTCCCAGCAAGCGCCTCCACGGCCAAATATCCTGCGCAGCTTCGACACGCGGACCGTGCACACGGCTGGTCCCAGCCGCTACACCAACAGTGTCATCAGTAGGTCGGAGGACGAGGTGACGTCAATGGGCACAATGCTCGTAGTGGACAGACTCCGCGACGATGCCGACCGCAACGGCGCCGCAAGAGTTCGCAGGACTGCGACTCCGCGATCCAGAAAGCCCACCCCACTTCAGACGGCGAGATGGAAGGCGGTCCAGAAGGCGAAGCGCAAGGGGCTGTCCATCCGTGGGATCGCCCGGGAACTGAGCATACACAGAGACACCGTGAGGAAGTACATCGATGCCGAAAGCCCACCCATGTCGCCCGCCCGCGCAACGTCGGCAGTGCCTTAATCTGCTAGCATGGCAATCTACTTAGAGGACATTTTCCCTTGACACTTAAGCGGACATAATCGCTGAGCGTCGACACCACACGGCCTGATTTCTCTCCGCCCTTGATGTCGATGGTCTACGATTATGTCAGTAGTTAACAGGTCAGGGAAAATGTCAGTTCATGAAAGGATTGACATTGACCCAGAAAGAACAGGCAAGGCTCCAAGTGCTCAACGGTATCCTGGAAGGTCAGATATCAGTGGATGAGGCGGCAGAGGTTCTGGGAGTGAGTGAACGCCACGTTTGGCGAATCCTGGCGGAGTATCGGAAGGAGGGTGCCGCCGCACTGGCTCATGGGAACCGAGGTCGCCGAGCGAACAACTCCATCCCGGAGGAGGCTAGGACTCAAGTTGTGGCCCTGGCACGCACACGGTATGCAAGAGTAAATCATACGCACCTAACCGAGCTCCTGGCAGAGCGGGAAGAGATCGTCTTGGGGCGCTCTACGGTCCGGCGTATCCTGGTAGGCGCCGGCATGGCTAGCCCCCGTCGACGTCGACCCCCACTGCATCGGGTCCGTCGCCAGCGCATGAGCCAGGAAGGCATGTTGGTGCAAGTAGATGGCAGCGTTCATGCCTGGCTAGAAGAACGGGGCCCTCGATGCACCCTGCTGTTGGCAATCGATGATGCCACCAGCACCGTGCCCTACGCACTGTTTCGCCATGAAGAGGACACTCATGGCTATTTCCTCCTCATGCAAGAGCTGATCCGGCGTTGTGGGGTTCCTTTGGCCCTGTACAGTGACCGCCACGCCGTCTTCAAGTATGTACCTGGCTCGCATCAATCGCCTGCGCCGACCCAATTCGGTCGTGCGATGGCAGAGCTTGGGGTGGAGCAGATCTTCGCGCGTTCTCCGGAGGCGAAGGGTCGGGTAGAACGGGCCAACGGCACCTTCCAGGATCGGCTGGTGACCGAACTACGTCTGGCTGGGGCCAGAACCATCTCAGAGGCCAACCAAGTCCTGTGGGCTTTCTTGACCCGCTTCAACAAGCGATTCGGGGTGCCACCAGCACAGTCCACCAACGCATATCGCTCTCCAGATCCGGACCTGAACCTGGCAGGCATACTGTGCTTCAAGCATAGCCGCAAGGTGGCCAGAGACAACACAGTCAAGTACAACTGGCATACCCTCCAACTGCTTCCTTCGAGCGAACGGTCCACTTACGTTGGAGCGCACGTGGTGGTCCAGGAGCGATTGGACGGCAAGCTAGTGGTCCAACATCATTGAAATGAATACCATGATAGTCATTGTTCCTCTTGGGGGTTCAATCGTAACGTTGAACCGAGGAGGAACCATGATGTCTACCAAGAAGTACCGTATCAGACTGACTACCGACGAACAACAGGAACTCAACGCCTTGGTCTCACGCGGTCGGGCTGCGGCGTACAAACAGACCCATGCGCGCATTCTGCTGATGAGCGATGAGTCACGCTCGGACGGGGGAATGAAGGACGCGGACATCACCAGCGCGCTCGGTGTGGGACAGTCAACGGTCGAGCGAATACGCAAGCGCTGTGTGGAGGAGGGGGTCGAGTCTGCGCTGAATCGCAAAAAGCAACTGCGTCGGCGTCAAAAGAGACTGGACGGCGAAGGTGAAGCACGGTTGATAGCGATGGCCTGCGGGGAACCGCCGGAGGGGCGTGCCAGTTGGACCCTGAAGCTGTTGGCTGACCAGTTGGTCGAGTGTGAGATAGTCGGGACCATTAGCACCGAGACGGTTCGCCAGGCGCTTAAAAAAAAACGAACTGAAGCCGTGGCTGAAGCAGAGTTGGTGCATCCCGCCCGGTCAGAGCGCGGAGTTTGTGTGCGCGATGGAAGACGTACTGGAGGTCTACCAACGGCCGTACGATGGGAATGAGGTTCTGGTGTGCATGGATGAGACGAGCAAACAGCAAGTCAAGGAGACGCGAGTGCCGCGTCCCGCAGCGCCCGGCTTATCGGCGGCATACGACTACGAATACGAGCGCAATGGAGTGAGCAGCCTGTTCATGCTGTTTGCACCGTTGGACGGATGGCGCCGAGTCGAGGTCAGAGAGCGTCGCACGAAGGTGGACTGGGCGCATGTGATAAAGGAACTGGTCGACGAGGACTACCCTGACAGAGACCGGATCGTGCTGGTAATGGACAATCTCAACACTCACAAGCTGTCCTCGCTATACGAGGCATTCGAGCCTGCTGAGGCGAGGCGTATAGCTGAGCGACTGGAGATACACTACACTCCCAAACACGGGAGTTGGTTGAATATGGCGGAGATAGAGATCGGTGTGCTGGCTCGACAGTGCCTGGACCGACGGATTGCCAATCAAGACATCCTGCGCGGCGAGGTCAATGCTTGGCAGAATCAACGCAACCGGGATGTGATACGAGTGGATTGGCGCTTCACTACCGAGGATGCGCGCATCAAGCTAAAGTCACTCTACCCATCAATACAAAAACGTTGAACCACTAGTAGTGTGCTATCAAAACCAAATCGTCCCTACCCAGGAAGCGCCACCGCGTCCTGGTGTCCTCCGGACTCTGAACGCCACTCGAGGTCTTGGCAGCGTCACCGTGGAGAACCTCGCTGCAGGCATGGACACCAACGGGATCGGTGGTCACGAGCGAGAAGGACTGGGAGCGATGACCGCGATCGGCCGGGGACTCGCCGCAGGGAGATTGACCACGGATCGCGAGAGTGAAGCCGTCCACCCTAAGGCTCAACCACCCAGACCGCCGACGCCTCGTCAGCGAGCCCGTTGGAAAGCAGTGCAGAGGGCCAAGCGTCGAGGCCTTTCTCTTCGGGCAATCGCCCGGGAATTGGGCATATCCCGCATCACCGTCCGAAAGTACGTTGAGGCTTCAAGTCCACCTGTCTATCCGGACAGGGAGCTCGCTGCTCACTCTTGATCATGTGGAACCGCCTTCGGTCCATAACAACCGGCCTGTGGGTAAGTGGGCAATCCCGCCAAGGTTATCCATTTATCCGCGGGCTGCTCCGCTCGGATCGAGTCACCATCACTGCCACCCACGGTGTCACACGAAGCTGGAGGTGGGGGCTTTCTCAATCATCGAACTGGATAACTATTGGCTTGACACAGCAACCACTGACATAATCGCTGGTCCATTACCCTGACATAATCGCTGGACGTCGACACCACATCTCAGCTCTTGAGCCGCCCTGGCGGTACATTATCTCTCCGCCATTCACACGAATTCCCGTTGGTCAGGTTCCAACTCCCATACTAGGAGTCTGTCCGAGGATTCGTTCCTGGAGACGAAAACCGCCACGCAATAACCTGCTTACAGTAATCTGGACTTTGTCGTGGAGTTAATTAGCATCTTTACACTCCACTAATGACGCATATCGCTTAGAACATTGTTTCTCGGACAGACTCCTAGGCAATTTTCATCGATCCACTGCCGGACCTGGTTCTCTTCCCTATCGATGATCTCCGCCATCTTCGAGATGTGGCTGGGGTCTATGTGAGACTACCAGAAGGCCTCCTTCACCACGATTGCCGAGAAGCGAGTGCATTCCTCTTCAGAGTAGTCGCCGGCGTCCTCGGAACCGAGTACAAGATCTCCCCAGTCTTCAGGGGAACCCTCCCTGAACGGCTTCTGAATGCCCCTGCGACACAGTTCTTGGCCATTGGCAAGGCGTGTCCCTGACCGCCTGCGCTGCCTGATGGGTGCCCCGCTACGACAGGACGCTGAACCGCTCGAGCTGCCTCGCCACGCCCCTCCCAGTCACGGCAGCGGTCGGTCGACACAGAGCGCAGATGGCCATGAGTTGTTCGGCGAAGCAGTCAATATCGACACCGGCATGCGGAACAGGCTGGCCTTCACCAAGGAGCCATACCTTCACACCCTGCGGAAGCCTCTGGTCGAGGCCAAAGACCTAGGCGAGGCTGAGACTGGAGCCGATATCAAGGCGGACGGCTTCGGCAACGAGCGCGTGGGACACTATGGCATGTGACCACAGCTAATGGATGGTGGCCTAACACCCAAATGACATTGCCTAATAGCTACGCACGGCCTTTAGGCCCACGTGGGGGGGAAAGGCATGTGCATAATCAGCACTTACGGATACCTAGCTATTTTTGTCCGAGGGGCTGTTATCAATTCTTTTCGGTGCTGCACGAACCACGCCTCCGCATTGGGCGATCCCTCCATGTCTGTGGGTTCTCCAGGCTCAGGTGCCCACGCCAAGGTCCCGTCGCCATTGGCACGCACACTACCTAGAACTCTTCAGGTCGACCGCCCAAGAGTAGCTCAGTTTTTTGTGTCGATTGAGAAATGGGGATGGTGTAGCGCAGCAGGGCGTCGCCGGGCATCACGACGATCTCCTTGACGAAGGTCTCGATGAAGGCCCTGCGCTCGGTCAGCTCGCTCTCGTTCAGAAACTCGCTCATGTCCTTGGCGTAGGCCGCGATGGTGTTCACGTCGTCCAGGGCGGCCCTGCGCTGGGCCAGGGCCGCCCTCGCCTGCTCAGCGGAATACTCAAGCCGCTCCTGCCGGTCCCAGTGTTGGCGGATGTGGGGGGTGAAGTCGGCCATGTCGACGGGAGTGGTCTCCACGAGGTTGTAGATCGTATCCAGCCTGCGGCGCACGTCAGAAAGCTCCGTCTCAATTGTCCGGAGCATCTTGCGCTGCTCCTGGGCCACGCCGTCCATCTCCTCGTCCACCACCTTCACCAGATCTCGGATGCTGCCCTCGGTGAGGATGTTGGCGCGAATCTTGGCGACGACCATCTCCTCAAAGTGGCGGGCGTTGAGCCTGGGAGTCTCGCAGGCTCCGCTGCCGAGCTTGATGTTCGACTGGCAGACGTAGTAGGAAGTACTGGCCGCTCTTGGCGAACCGCCCGGTGAGCGGCGTGCTGCACGTCTTGCACTTGACCAGCCCGCTGAGCAGGTAGGAGCTTCCGACTCTTCGGGGGTGGCTGAACTTGGGCGCCCTTGACTTCAAATGCTTCCCGACGCGGCGGAACTGGGCCTTGGTAACGATGGCGGGAAACGCCTTCTCCACCCGCACCGGGTCGGGTAGGGTAGGCCGCCGGCGAGTTACCCTGATTGCTCAGAGCACTTTTCCGTCGACCCCCCTCCGAACCGGACGTGCGGCTTTCACCGCATCCGGCTCTCCAGTGGTCTATGTCTGCTTTTGCGGATTCCAGTGGCCGCCGTGGGCGTTCAGGTGGCAGGGACGGCAGACCACGAGGGTCTTGCGCCGCCGCACTGCCATGACTTGTACCCACTTGGGCTTGATGCCTTGGCCTTTCACGTTCAGGTCGCGGAGCGCACGGATGTGGTGGACTTCGACGTTCACCGTTGACCCGCATAGCTCACATGTGTCCGCTAGGAGCCGTTTGATAAGCTCGTTGCGTTCCGTCCTGTACCGCTGAGGCTGCTGGTCTACGAGAACTGCCTGCCGGTTCCGCTTCAGGGGTATGCCACCGAACCGTGCCACCAGTGGGCGTTTCACATTGCCCTGCTCCACCACGACCTGTAGGCAAGCCCGTTTCCCCGTGCTCGGTATCCACGGTGCTCTGATAGCGCCGTATCAGCTTCCGGCATGTGGTCTTGTGCTTGGCCGCGAGGGTCTTGGCGAGCGACTGGCTCACAACCCATTGCAGCTTCTCGAAGTGGGAGACGTTCAGGGCGAGCCTGTAATATTGATTCTCTCGTAAAAAGTCTGTGTAGGTTGAATTAGAACAAACGTACCCACACCTGGGTACAATATACAGTCTCTGTTCCGCACACTACCCCAACATACGGTAGCGCGCAGATGTGCTAAATCGCTGGAACTTCCTCAAAACGGGTTTTTACGAGGGAATCAATATTCGACGACGCCCCGAAACTCCGCTTGATACCTGTCCACGATGGTGTAGTCCTTGTCATGGATGAGTTCGTTACGGTGCACCGGTTTGCCGTTGACCATGTAGGCTTGGCAGTGTTGTTCGATGACTTTTGCGGGAACCCGTAATCCGAGGCGGCCATTGACTTTCCGCCGTCCATTGCGGTCGAGCTGGTCGTTGGCCTGCTGATTTACGAGTTCGTAGCCGAGGAACCTCGCCGCCTGGCTGGTGGCGTGGGTAATCAGAGGTTTCTCCCTGGATAGCTCCAGCTTGAGCGTGTCGCGCAGGAACGTCTCCAAGGACTCCTTTATCTGCCCGGCTTCGGCCTTTGGCCCGATGAAGCCCAGCACGAAGTCGTCGGCGTAGCGCACGTATCGATGCCGCCTGTAATCCGGGTCGTAGGGGTCACTTGACGGCAGTTGTTGCATCTGCTTACGCAGTGCGGTTGCCATCGCATGGTTCCCTACTTTCCGGTAGTAGGCCGACAAGTTCTTTACGTTTGCCCACTCTCGATTGTATTTTCGTGCCTTGCCACGGGTATGTGCTGGAATCAGCACTGTTTCGACGTACTTGTCCAACCGGTCTAGGTAGATGTTGGCGAGGATGGGACTGACCACGCCACCTTGCGGTGTGCCGCTCAGGGTGCGGCCATGTTTCCAATCCTCAAGGTAACCTGCTTTCAGTAGATACTTGAGCAGGCGGAAGAATCGGTTATCGTGGAGCTTCTCGCCAAGCACCGACAACAGCACCTCGTGGTCGATGTTATCGAAGCACCCTTTGATGTCTCCCTCGACGAACCAGCGGACATCGGTCCAGTGATTGACCACCTCGCTCAGTGCGGTGTGGCATCCCCGGTCGGGCCGGGGGCCGTGAGAGTGGTCGGAGAACTGCGGCTCGTAGTAGGCTTCCAGAATCATCCGAATGGCCTCTTGCAGCAGCTTGTCCGTCCACGTCGGTATGCCCAAAGGACGAGTTCCCCCATTAGGCTTGGGAAGGTTGACCCGTCGCACCGGCGTCCATCGGAACCGCTCGTAACGCAAGGCGTCGATGATGCGGTCGATTTTCGCCAGGGACATACCGTCCACGGTCTCTGCGGTGGTTCCCTTGGTCATCGCTCCCTGGTTTGAGTAGAGACGACCGTAGGCCCGCCGCCGCGATGGTCTGCACCGAGACGGTGTGGGCCGCGGCCGCCCAAGACCCCAAGCCCCGCCTGCTGGTGGTGGACGAGGTGTGGAGCATCATGCAGCACCCCGAAGGCGCGGCCTTCATGGTGTCGATGGCGAAGCGGGCCAGGAAGCACCGCCTGGGACTCCAGCTCATCACCCAGGACGTCCAGGACCTGCTCTCCGGGGACTCGTCGAGGACCATCACCGGCCACTCTGGGAGGGCGCTCCTCCAGAACGCCGCCTTCAAGCTCCTGCTTCAGCAGGACGCGGCGGCCATCAGCACCGTGGGCGACGCCTTCGACCTGCCCGAAGACCTCCAACGCTGGCTGCTTTCGTGCCCGCGTGGAGACGGGCTGCTCCTGGCCAAGGGGCACCGCTTCCCCGTGCGCATCGAGGCCACCCCGGAGGAGACGGAGGTGATCGAGTGGAGACCGGGCAGGCACTAGCAGAGCGAAAGGAGGACGAGACGGATGGACGAGGGACACCGGCGCGACTACGAACCGACCGACGACCCCAATAGAGAAAAGAAGAAAACCATGAAGCTGAACCCCATCAAGAGGCTTTCCGACGACCGCGACAGGAAGACCCCCGTGCTGCTGGCGGTGACGCCGCCGAGGACCGGGGAGCGCACCCTGCTGGGCGCAGAGAACATGCTCGGCTCCATCGCCGTCCCCGAACCCTTCTCCCTGGAGCTGGCCGGGGACGCGGACGGCGTGACGTTGATGGCCCGCTGCCTCGACAAGGAGGTGGTGCAGGGCAGATCGCCGCCCACTACCCCCAGGCCCGCATCCACGCGCTATCGGCGGAGGACGACGCCCTGCGCATCGACGAGGGCGAGCAAGCGTGGGCCATGACGCTCAGGGTCTTCCGGGACGACGACCTGCTCGACCCCGGCTCCGACCCCCTCATCGCCATCCTGGGCGCGCTGTCCAACCTTGGCGAGAAGGAGCGCATCGTGGCGCGGCTGATGCTGCGCTCGATGGGACCCGACTGGTCGCAGGCCCACATGGAGAAGGCCCACAAGCGTCCTGTGGAGGACAGGCGGGACCCCTTCTACACCTACCAGACCCGGCCGCTCCAGACGGACGGCGTGACGATGGCCGTCCTGGGCGTGGCGGCATTGGCCGCCCTGAAAGGCTACCTGTGGGTGCAGGCGGGAGAGACGTGGAAGGCAGCGCTCATGGGCATCGGCGTCGCGGCGGCCCTGGCCGCCGGGGGCTGGCTGTGGCATCGCTGGAAGAGGGCCAGGAAGCGCGTCTACGACCCTCTGATCATCAAGGAGAAGGTCTCCCGCATCGCCTTCGACGGCGAGCTACAGCTGGTGGCCGTCCTGCCCGGAATGTCCGACCAGAAGCAGGCGCGGGAGCGGGCAAGGATGCTGCTGGAGCCTGTGGCCGCCGCCTACCGCCACTACGACCACCCCGCGGGGGCGCGGTTCAGAGCGAGCAAGGTCCGACCCATCGTACCCGACCCCTCGACGATGCACCCCACAGGCCCCGGACTGTTCGGCAAGCGCAGCGTCCTGGGCGTCCGGGAGGCGGCAGCCCTGTGGCACCCGCCGGGGGCCGGGGACGAGACGCCCCTGGTGGAGCGGTCCGGGGCAAGGGTGCTGATGCCTTCGGCCAGGGGAGTCCGGGGGGGAGCTCCGGTGGGACAGACCACGGCGGGCAGGCCCCGTCCCATCCACTTCCCCGACGACCTGCTCAGACGCCACCACCTCTACGTGGCAAGGACCCGCATGGGCAAGTCCACACTGATGCACCACATCGTCGTCCACAAGATGATGGAGAAGGCTGCGGGAAGGGACGGCGACGCCATCGTCGTCGTCGATCCCCACGCCGACCTGGTGGGCGGCCTGCTCCGGCACGTTCCGGAGTCCCTCATCGACCGGGTGCGCCTCATCGACCTGGCCGACAAACGGGGCGCGCCCGGCGTCAACCTGCTGGACGCCTGCATCTTCTCCGACCGCGACCGCACCGCCGACTCGGTGGTTCGCATCGCCAAGGGTCTGTGGGACCAGTGGGGGCCGAGGATGCAGTCCATCCTCGAGCAGACCGTCAAGACCCTCCACGAGGCCAACGAGCACCCCGCCACGGCCGACGACGAGCAGCTGACCATCCTGGACGCGCTGACCCTGCTGGCCGACGACAAGTTCAAGAACGGCGTGCTGACCAGGGTGAGCGACCCCTACCTGCTCCAGTGGCGGGGGACGGGGACGAGACGCCCCTGGTGGAGCGGTCCGGGGCAAGGGTGCTGATGCCCTTGGCCAAGGGCGTCCGGGGGGGAGCTCCGGTGGGACAGACCACGGCGGGCAGGCCCCGTCCCATCCACTTCCCCGACGACCTGCTCAGACGCCACCACCTCTACGTGGCAAGGACCCGCATGGGCAAGTCCACACTGATGCACCACATCGTCGTCCACAAGATGATGGAGAAGGCTGCGGGAAGGAACGGCGACGCCATCGTCGTCGTCGATCCCCACGCCGACCTGGTGGGCGGCCTGCTCCGGCACGTGCCGGAGTCCCTCATCGACCGGGCGAGCCACATCTCAAAGATGGTTCTGTCTGTCGTCAAGTATGGTGGCCCTTCCGCTCCTGAATCTTGTTGAGCCGCCTCCAGGTCATTACGATTAAGCTCAGCCGTGAATGGAGATTCTGAAGGCTATCAGGGGTCGCGTCGCGTCTGGGGTTGTCGCTTTAGTTCATACAGCGGCTATCTGAGCGAGCGGAAAGTTTCGAGACAACCCAGAGGCCCATGCTGTAACGACAGAGCCTCTGGGTTACTTCCTGAAGTGCCTGGGGTTCCCTCCATGCTGGGCGGGTCCCCACTCGTGTTCAATGTGCTTAGTGAAGTCGTACTCCGTACCACCGCTCTTGACGTCGGTCATATATTTCGGAGGTCTGCTCGAAATTTCCAAATCAATGCAGTCTTTATCCTGCCGCACTCTGAACACCTTTCTCACGTCGGGAAAGGAATTGCCTTCGATTCGCAACCAAATCAAGCCACCATCTCCTTCCTTCGCCAAGAGGAGATGCAGGTCGCTCTTGAATTTGGAGGGGTTTATGTTAATCCACCACACCGGTTTCGAGGCATTTATATTTGCGAAGCTCGTGTTTCCCCCATCCAACAACCTGCTCCCCCAATGCTCGTTGACCATTTCCATCGCCGATCGCTTGTTGCGCGCATCAGGCCGCGTAGCCGGTAGTCGGGGTCGGTTCCCACCAGCTCGATGCGGCCGACGGCGAACTCGACGACCTCGTAGGACCAGGTCTGAGAGATCAGGTTCATCGTGGCCGCGATGGCCCCGGTGCGGCTATCCTCGACTATCGTGAAGTCCTGGGGGCCGAACCCGGGAGGGTCGCCCTTCATCAGGTCGCGCGTCCAGTGCCTGATACCCTCGTCGGGGGCCTCGGGGCCAACGTGCATCGCGGTGAAGTCGGCCAGCGCCTCGGTGTCCTCGACCCTGCCGCGGCGCAGCACCAGGCCGTCTCCGAGCTGCCGTATGACGGCGCCCTCTTGCGGCGATCGAGCTGGTCCGTCGTTTGCCGCCGTGGTCATCCAGTCCTCCGGGCCGTGAATCATGCCGAATTATACAGACGGCGGGCCGGCCACGCCGCATCAGACCCAGAGCCCAAGTCGGTGGCTCGAGAAGGGCGTCGGAGCCAGCGCAAGAACGGTTTGGTCCTAAACCCGCTCCGCGCACGGGCGCGCGCTTGCGCGCTCGTGGTACAGCGCGTCGTGGTATAATGCGGCGCTAAGAACAGTCGAATTGGACGTACGGGTTGGGACGTCGGCAACGAAGAACACCTGGAATTAGGAGGATGACCGTTGAGCACTCGATTGGCCTTCTTGACTATGGCTCTAGCGACTACGATCCTGGCACTGGTCGCATGTACTGACTCTGGGGGGGACAGTCGGCTCGAGGCGGTTGAGGATCGGGGCAAGGTCATTTGCGCCAGCCGCAACGACGTGGCTGGCTACGGATCGATCGACGCGGCCGGCAACAACACGGGCTTCGACATCGACCTCTGTCGCGCGCTGGCCGCAGCCGTCCTAGGGGACGCGAACGCCTTCGATATCCGCCTGATCTCGGCCACCGAGCGCGGGCCGACGATACAGTCCGGCGAGGTCGACATGCTGGTGCGTACGGTCACCTGGACCACCTCGCGCGACGCGCAGTGGGGTAACTACGCCCAGACGATGTTCTACGACGGGCAGGGCTTCCTGGTCAACAAGAGCCTTGGCGTCTCCAGCGCTCTCGAGCTCAAGGACGCGACCGTCTGCGTGACTCTCGGCACGACCACGGAGCTGAACCTCCAGGACTTCTCCAGTCAGAACGGTCTTGGCATCAAGCCGCTGACCTTCGAGGGCACCCCCGCCGTGGTGGCAGCCTACCAGGCGGGTCAGTGCGACGCGTTCACCAACGACCGCTCGCAGCTCGCCGCCATCAGCAGCGCCTTCGACAACCGCGACGATCACGTCATCCTGCCGGAGACGATCTCCGAGGAGCCTCTCGGACCGGTGGTTCCCCACGGGGACGACCAGTGGTTCGATATCGTCAAGACGGTGATGAGCATCCTCATCTACTCCGAGGCTTACGGCGTGGGCTCGGGGAACGTGCCCACGGCCACGACCGGTGACGCGAAGGTCGACCGCCTCTTCGGACTCGAGGGTTCGTTCGGCCAGGACAGCCTGGGCCTCAAGAATACGGTGGCGCAGGACGTGATCCGTTCCGTGGGCAACTACGGCGAGATATACGACCGCCACCTCGGACCAAACGGAATCGGCCTGCCGCGCGAAAACGGGCGCAACGCCCTGTGGGGCGACGCCCCATGCGGCGACTGCCCCAAGGGCGGACAGATATACGCCGCGCCTCTGAGGTAGAGAGACCCCGCCGGTGCTGGCCGGAAGCGCACTTGCGCATTGCAAGCGGCTTCCGGCCAGCCCCTCTTGTCTGATGGACCGGATTCGGAAGGGCGCAACGTCCGGCGATGCCGCGGAATCGCGCAGCGCCGCGGTCGGGAGCTTCTGAGAGCCGCATGTCGTCAATACCGCGAAATCTGACGTACCAGGGCATCCCGCTCTGGCGGCACGTCCAGGTCCTGCAGTGGACGTCCCAGATCGTGTCCGGGATCGTGGTGGTGGCGCTCGTCGTCTGGTTCTTCGTGAACGTCGGTACCGCGATACAGGAACGTGAGATCCCGTATGGCTTCGGCTTCCTCTCCACCGCGTACCAGACCGGCATAGGCCACACCTTCCTCCCCTGGGTTGCATCGGACAGCTACGGTTACTCAATCTTCGTCGCAGCCGTCAACACAGTCTTCGTCGCCGTGGCCGGGGTCATTTTCGCCACGGTGGTGGGGGTAGTCATCGGCGTTGCCCGGCTGTCGAGCAACTGGCTCGTCTCGAAGCTGGCCGCTGTATACGTCGAGTTCTTCCGCAACGTGCCTCTGGTGATCATCCTGGGCTTCTGTTTCTACGCCTGGCTCGCTTTGCCGGAGGCGCGCGAGGGCTACACCATCGAGGGTTACCTCTACATCAGCAACAGGGGCATATCCATTCCCTGGATATCGGAGAATGGGCTGTACGCGGCGTTGGCCTGGCTTGCACTGGCGGCTGTTGCCGTCATCTCCGCGATCGGCGTTAACCGGCTGCTGACGCGGCGCGAGGTCGAGAGTGGGAAGGCGTCGCACCCTGTGCTGGCCGGATGTGTCGCCGCGGTCGTCATCGGCGCCGCGGCATGGTTGGTCGTGACCGCCGTCACCGGCGAATCTCCATTCGTCATATCGACGCCGACGGAGGGAGGCCGATTCCATGACATCGTCGGCGGATTTACCGCACCGGCCGCGCTGCTGGCCCTGCTGGTCGGACTGGTGACGTACACTGCCGCTTTCATCGCGGAGATCGTGCGCGCCGGGATAACGTCGGTCGGCAGAGGTCAGACCGAAGCCGCATCGGCCCTCGGCCTGTCGCCTCTGCGCGTCCTGCGGGAAGTGACCTTCCCACAAGCCCTCCGCGTGATCATCCCGCCGCTCATCAGCCAGTACCTGAACCTGAGCAAGAACAGCAGCCTCGCCGGCGCCATCGGATACTCCGACCTGATGAACGTCGCCAGGACCATGACACAGAGAGAATCGGCCATCTCCATCTTCATAATAGTCATGGCGGCCTACCTGGCCATGAGTCTGACGTGGTCGCTGATAGGCAACCTGTACAACCGGCGCATCGGCTTCACCCGAGGCTGACGGATGACCGCGAGCTACAACGATACGCTGGCTAGGCCCCCCCGGGTTACCACCGGCGCCGCCGGATGGGCGCGCGAAAATCTGTTCGGCACCTGGTGCGACGCGCTGCTGACCGTCATATGCGGCACGGCGCTGGCTCTGGGGCTGTGGTTCGGCCTCGGTTGGGTTCTCGGAGACGCCGAATGGTCCGTGATTTCCGCGCTGGGCGGCCGGTTCGTCATCGGTAAGTACAACACCGTAGCCGCCTGCGCCGGACAGGACTGCTTCTGGAGGCCGCAGGCCGGCCTGATCATGGTAGCGGCGCTCCTGGGCATGGCCTGGGGAATTGCCGGCGGAGGCACGGCCAGAGTCGCGGCCATAGTCCTTGCGGTGGCGGCTTCGGCCTTCGCCTTCCTACCTTACAGCCTGAACGAGATGGGGCTGGACGTGCGCCTTCTGCTCCTGGCCTGCGCGCCCGCCACCGCCATCGGCTGGGCGGTGGCGACCTACACGCCGCTCGGGACCCCGCTCAGGCTCGCTATTCTGAGCGTCGCCGCGTTCGTACTGACCCTTGTGTTGCTCCGCGGGCTGTCCGGAGTACCCGGGCTGCAGCCCGTGTCGGTCAATGACTGGGGCGGCCTGATGCTGAATCTGATCCTGGCGGTCATAGGCATCACGCTCTGCCTTCCCATCGGCATCGCCCTGGCTCTGGGCCGTCGCAGCGGCCTGCCGGTCGTCAAGGTGATATGCATAGTCTTTATCGAGGTGTTCAGGGGCGTGCCGCTGATCACGCTGCTGTTCATGTCCCAGACGCTCGTGCCGCTGGCCTTCCCCGAAAACTTCCCGCTCAACTCGCTGAGCCGCGCCGCCATCATCATCACCCTGTTCAGCTCGGCGTACATGGCGGAGAACATCCGCGGAGGACTGCAGGCCCTGCACCCCGGCCAGGCCGAAGCCGCCCGGGCGCTGGGGCTGCCCGGCTGGCAAACGACGCTCCTCATATCGCTGCCACAGGCCATTCGCAACGTCATCCCAGCGATCGTTGGCCAGTTCATCTCGCTATTCAAGGACACCACCCTGGTGTACATCATCAGCATGCTCGACATCGTCGAGATAGGCCGCGCGTTCATCAGCAGCAACCTGGAGTTCCAGGACAACCCACGTGAGCTGTTCGTCTTCCTGGCGATCGTCTTCTGGATATTCACCTACAGCATGTCGTACGTCAGCAAACGCGTAGAGCATCACCTGGGCGTCGGCCAGCGCTAGTTGGAAACCGCGGAGGACCACTATGACTGAGATCAGAGAAGCTACGACGGAACCGATCATCGTCTGTCGAGACGTCCACAAGTGGTTCGGGGATTTTCACGCGCTCAAGGGGGTCACGACGTCCGTGGGCCGGGGCGAGAAAGTCGTGATCCTGGGCCCTTCCGGCTCGGGCAAATCGACGTTCATTCGCACGATCAACCGCCTCGAGCAGCACCAGCGGGGCAACATCGTAGTCGACGACATAGAGCTGACCAACGACGTCAGGAACATTGACGCCATCCGAAGAGAGGTCGGCATGGTGTTCCAGTCCTTCAATCTGTTCCCGCACCTCACCGTAATGAGCAATATCACCCTGGCGCCGATGAAGGTCAGGAAATGGCCGCGCGCGCAGGCGGAGGAGGCGGCCATCGCGTTCCTGGAGAGGGTGGGCATTCCCGAGCAAGCAGACAAGTACCCCGCCGAGCTCTCGGGCGGTCAGCAGCAGCGGGTGGCGATAGCGCGGGCGCTCGCCATGCAGCCCAAGATCATGCTGTTCGACGAGCCGACTTCGGCCCTGGATCCCGAGATGATCAAGGAGGTCCTGGACGTCATGCGGGAGCTCGCCACGTCCGGCATGACGATGATCATCGTCACTCACGAAGTGGGCTTCGCCAAGGAGGTCGCCGACAGGGTGATCATGTTCGATGAGGGCAACATAGTCGAAGAGGCCCCGCCCAACGACTTCTTCAACAACCCCCAGCACGAGCGCGCCCAGATGTTCCTGTCCCAGATACTCGACTGAGTCGGCCTCGGCGCCCGTCACGCTTCGCGGTCTGCGCCAATCCGCACGCCCGGAAAAGCTACGCGGCAGGTACGGAGTACCCGATCACCTTCTGCACCAGCTTGGCCGCGGTGAACGCGCCGGCCTCCGGGCCCTCCCCGGGACTCAGCTCCGTGACGTCGAACCCGACGATCTTGCGCTCGCGCGCCACGGCCCTGACGATGCCGATCAGATCGTGCCAGCTCATGCCTCCCGGCTCAGGCGTCCCCACGGCCGGCATCAGGGCGGGGTCCGGTACGTCCAGGTCGATGCTCACGTAGACGGCCGGCGTCAGCGCGTCTATGACCGTCTCCGCGGGTCTTTGGCCGTTGCCGTTGGCCGGCGGCCAGAAGACGACCGGGATCTCGTTGTCGCGGATGAAGCGCCGCTCGCCGAGGCTGAGGCTGCGGACGCCCACCTCGACCAGCGGGCACACTTCGTGCAGCCGCCGCGCGACGGACGCGTGGCCCCACCGGGAACCCATGTACTCGTCGCGCAGGTCGGCGTGAGCGTCGAGGTAGAGCACGCTGATGTCCGGGTGCGAGCCCGCCA
Organism: Dehalococcoidia bacterium; assembly: GCA_963665215.2. Classification (GTDB taxonomy): domain Bacteria; phylum Chloroflexota; class Dehalococcoidia; order Lucifugimonadales; family CAUZJF01. The sequence goes on along the minus strand of CAXXWW010000017.1, from coordinate 398,638 downwards.
GCGCGGTGACCGCGCCGACCGTGATGGAGTGCTCGCCGCCCAGCAGCCCCACCAACCTGTCGGGAGCGGCCAAGCGCGTCACCACCTCTTCGACGATCTCGATCATCGCCTTAGGCCCGCTGACGTCGGGGACGATCTCGGGCACGGTATAGATCCCGACCTCCGAGATGTCCCGGTCGAGCTCTACGTCGTAGTCCTCGAGCTGTCTCGACGCCGTGACGATCGCGGCGGGGGTCTGACCAACGTCCGCGTGTGGAGGATGGACCGGGGCGTCGAGTTCAGCAGTCCCCGCGCCGTGTTCGGCGGGATGGTGCGCGAGCGGGTAGGGCTGATCGCCTCCGGCGGCCCGTCGGATGGCTGACGTCCGCCCCGATCCCCTCGAGGGCGTGGCGCGGCACTGGGACACCTTCCTAACTGCGTGACCAGCCCCATCAGCTCGTCGCGCTCAGAGGGAGGGAAGTCTTTGGCCTCACACATATCCAAAGTATAAAAACTTGTTCAGTCGGTGGACTGGGTGTCGGCGACCAGCACGCTCCAACTCGTCCCACCGTCGTCGGAATACTCAATCTGGTAGCCGGTGATGGCGTCGCCGCCGTTGTCCGCCGGGGCGGTCCAGGTGAGGTCGATTTGCGTCGCCCCGTTGGGCGTCGCCGTCAGGCCCGTCGGCGCGCCCGGTACGACGGGGACGTCGTCCTCGCCGGTGGTGAAGGAGGCCGTGTCGTTGCCGGCCTTGTCCTGGAGGGCGGCGTCGTCGTTGCCGGTGGTTGGGTCGGTGTAGGTGACGGTGACGTCCTGGCCCTGGTAGATCACGCTGGATAGCCCGCCAAGGGCGAGGCGGTCGTTCCCAGTGACCGGAAGAAACGCACCGACCGACACGTCGACCCCGTCGGCGGTGACGCTGAGGGCGGAGGTCGGGGGCAGCAGGTCGAGGCCGGATTTGTCAATGTCCTCGTCGAAGTAGAGGAAGATCCGGTCGCCGTTCGGCCTGACGCTAGCGCTCTCCAGCGTCGGCGGGGTGGTGTCCACGGTGGTCCCCACGATCACGCTGCCGCTCACGATGATCAGATTCGAGACGGTGGCGCCATGATTCCAACTACCTGATGCAGAGACTTTGGAGAGGCGATTGTTTCCAATGCTCCATCCCGAGAAGGCCTCGTCCTCCTCGTCGTTTGCGGTAACTCTGAGATTCACCCAGTCGGCGGAGTTGCTCCTTTCCTCGTTGACAACCACCCAGTACGTCGTTTCCGGGGCAAGCACGGTGCCGGCCGGCGCGGTGAACGTGTTGAGCGCATCATTCGTGAGACTGGCTGGATTGGCGAGACTGGCGACAAGAGCGCCCGGTTCGCCCGAGCCGTCGTCGGCTTTGACGGCCGCGATGAGGTCGGTTACGCCCGGCAACGTGGAATCATCACCCAGCCGGAGCTGGATCGTGGAGAGCGTGTATCCGCCGGTCCAGGAGCCGGTGACAATGCTCTGCGTCTGGATCGTACTTGAGATAGCACCCTCAATCGTTTGTTCCGCGTTCGAAACCAGCGTGCCTTTCGGCGGCTCGACGGTGGAGTCGTTGGTAACGGCGGGGACGTCGTCCTCGCCGGTGGTGAAGGAGGCGGCGTCGTTGCCGGCGGTGGGGTCGGTGTAGGTGACGGTGACGTCCTGGCCCTGGTAGATCACGCTGGATAGCCCGCCAAGGGCGAGGCGGTCGTTCCCAGTGACCGGAAGAAACGCACCGACCGACACGTCGACCCCGTCGGCGGTGACGCTGAGGGCGGAGGTCGGGGGCAGCAGGTCGAGGCCGGATTTGTCAATGTCCTCGTCGAAGTAGAGGAAGATCCGGTCGCCGTTCGGCCTGACGCTAGCGCTCTCCAGCGTCGGCGGGGTGGTGTCTGCGGTGGAGTTGTTGGTGGCTGCGATGGAGAATGAGGGGCAGTCGTTGCCGGCGGTATCCTGGAAGGCGTTGGCGTCGTCGCTGGAGGTGGGGTCGGTGTAGGCAACGGTGACGTCCTGGCCTATTCCGATGACGGGGCTGAGGCCGCCGAGGGTGTATCTCTTGCCGACGAGAGAGAAGGAGCCGATGCTGATTGCGCTGCTGCCGGCGGTGATGGAGATCTGGCTGTGGGCGGGAATGTCGGTGGAGAGGTTTTCGTCGGAGACGAGGTCTATCGACGTGCCGTTGGATTTGACCGTGGCAGAATCGATGATGGGCCCGGGAGTGGTGGTGGTGACCTTGAAAGAGAGGGCTCTTTGGGTGGTGGACACTTGGCTGTTCCAAGGGCCACCGGGGTGGCGGGGGCGGAAGAGCGAGGTGTTGCCGATGGACCAGCCGGGAGAGGCGTCGGCATCCTCGTTATCGGATGAGGTGGCGACGGGCTCGAGGTCCTCGCTGCTACTGCTATTGGTGAGGATGATCCAATAGGTAGCGTTGGGGGCGAGGACGGTGCCGCTAGGAGCCTGTCCGAGAAAGACGCTATTCGTCATAATGCTCACGATAACGAGTATAGAGGAAAGCAGTGCAACGCTAATCGCACCATAGCACAATGTGCATTATGTACATCGTTGGTCTCAGGGAATACTCAGACACACTCCTAGGCCGATAGCGACACTCAATCGAATGCCTCCGCCGTGGTCTCGGTGTCAACTGGCTGCATCTGACCAGCCCTGATTCCCTCGCAGAACCCACTTGAGGAAGACGGGGCCGAGAACGACGTGCTTGTACGTGACACCGGCCATGCTGCCACGAGTGCATCGGTCACCTGCATAATACCCGTCCTCGTGGCCCATGAAGGTCCCGTTGCCGCTGGATTCGGTCTCCCCGTTGGAGTTTCCGCGTCTCTGTCGTGCAGTCGTCATCGAACTTCACTCCTGCGTTTACCCTTGGAACGCCACCTATCCACCTCACGTATGGCATTCTTGCCGCCGGGTCCATAGCCATGCTTCACCAGGAACCCGGGGACGCCGCCGTACTCAACCGAGATCACCGCGGACTCGGCGGTCTTGTCGTGACCCGGCAGGAAGAAGGAGCCTATTGCGGTTTCTGCGCCGCACCCACACCAACATTCGCCTGTCGGTAGCAGGCGTTTGGTTGAAGCCATTATCGCTGCCTCCTCAAAGCCCTGGCACCAACAGCCTTGGACACCATCCAAGGATATGCTGCTAGGGTTACTCAGTCAATGCCAAACAGGAGCTTGATGCCACTCAACCCCGAAGCGGTCGGCGACAACGGGCCTCGTTCTCGGCCAGTTGCGGTCAACGATCAGGATTGGGCTGTCCTTCAGGTGGGGCTTGCGCAGCGGCTCTAGCCAGGTGCGTCTCGGTGGAGCAGATGAGCCGGAATATCGTGAGGTGAGCGCCGACACCATGAGGCTGCTCCTGTCGATCCGTCAAGGCGCGGGCGAAGACGAGCTCATCCTGGGCATGAGACCGAACCAGATAACGGTACGGATAAGCGCAGCGACGAAACAGGCGGGCTTCGGCCCCGGGTACTTGGGCGACAGCCCCAGATTGGGCATGATCCGGGACATGGAATCGCTCAGCGTACACCTGCTGGGCCCTTACGCCGCCGACAGTGCGGCGTAAGGGCCGTCTCGTAGGTGCTCGTCACCGCAACGAAGAGGTACGTGAGGTGGTGCCCTCGGACTATGGAGGGGTGATGGTAACGGACCGAGGACGGAGCTACGATGCTCAGGCTCTGTCGGGGGTGAAGCAGCAGAAATGTCTGGCCCACGTGCTGCGCTCGATCAGTGAGGTGGTCCAGACCAAGAGAGGGAGAGGTCGCAGCTTCGGCAATCGTCTGAGCCGCCTGCTCAGAGAAGCGATGGAGCTCCGGCAGGCATATCACCGAGGAGAGGCGGCGGACTTTGCCGCCGAGGCCGAGCGGCTGAGACGAGAGGCGCCCTATCATCTCCGCGACCGTCCCATGTCGGATGCGGACAACTGGAGACTGCAGAACGAACTCGGTTGGCACGATGACCGGGGCAACCTGCTGCGTTTCCTGGATGATCCAAGGAGGTATCTTCAAAAAGTGTGTAAACAGTCAGGCGGTGTACCCTCTCTCTGAACAACACGGGCTCGAGGCCCAAGAGAGGAGATAGACCGCCCATGAGGAAGGAAAGCACTGAGAGTAGGTCGGAGTCAAGGCCGGAGTGGGAGCAGTTGGAGGATTGGGTGCGAAGCCAGGTCCAGAGGCTGATCCAGGAGTTGCTGGAGGAGGAGGTGACGGCGTTTCTGGGAAGGGCGAAGTCGGCGCTCAGATCCGACTCGGACTCAGATACCGGCTATCGGAACGGATACGGCAGAGCCCGGAGGCTTACGCTGAGTTCGGGAACGATACAGCTGAGGCGGCCGCGAGTCCGCGATACCGAGGAGCAGTTCGAGAGCCGGCTGCTGCCGCTGTTCGTCAGCAGGACCAGGAAGGTTGCTGAGTTGATCCCCGAGCTGTACCTGCACGGTCTATCCGAAGGCGACTTCGATCTGGCTTTGCGGGGGCTGCTGGGAGAGGACGCACCGGTATCGGCGAGCACGGTGGCCCGGTTGAAGGATAAGTGGAACGATGAGCTTGCCCAATGGCGCAGCCGGCCCCTCGATGACCTGGAAGTGGTCTACATGTGGGTGGATGGAGTCTACGTCAAGGCTGGTCTTGAGAAGGAGAAGGCGGCGGTACTGGTGGTGATGGCGGCCCTGAGCGACGGGAGCAAGGTGGTGGTGAGCGCTGTTCCCGGATACAGGGAGTCCACAGAGAACTGGTCCGAGGTGCTCAGGGACATCAAGCGCCGGGGCTTGAGCTGCCCGAGGCTGGTGGTTGGAGACGGACACCTGGGCATCTGGGGAGCTCTGCGCAACGTCTATCCGCAGGCGGCAGAGCAACGCTGCTGGAACCACAAGATCGTAAACGTGCTCGCCAAGCTTCCAAAGCGACAACAGGACCAGGCCAAGCTCATGCTGCGTACTATCCCCTACGCGCCGACTCGGACAGAGGCTGAGCGGCTCAGGACGGTGTTCACCAGGTGGTGCGGCGACCATTCCTACGAGGCGGCCTCAGAGGCCTTGGGGCGGGACTGGGACCGCATGGTCACCTTCTATGACTTCCCAAAGGAGCACTGGGGGCACCTTCGCACGACGAACCCGGTAGAATCACCCTTCGCGGCCCTCAGGCTTCGGACCGATGCCGCCAAGCGCTACAAGAGGGTCGATCGGGCGATAGCGGTGATCTGGAAAATGTTGATGGTCGCCGAACAGCGCTTCAGGCGTCTGAAGGCCCCTGAGTTGATCGAAGACGTCTATCTCGGTGCACAGTATGCGGATGGAATCGCCATTGAATCAACGGCTGAGAAGGTCGCCGCCTGATGTCGTTTACACACCTATTGACGTAACCTCGATCCAAGCATTGAGCCGACCAACAACCGTGCTGAGAGAGCGCTCCGTGGGGCAGTGATCGCGCGGAAGGTATCGCACTGCTCGAAGAACGTCGGTGGTGCGGATGCGTTCTCGGCCTTCACCAGCGTGATCAGGACCCTGGCTCGGAATGGCGGCGATCACTCGCTGGTCAACGGGCTCTGCGGTGTGTTCAGCGGTGCTCCGGTCCCCACCCCTTCCTTCTGACTGAACCCCTCCTCGCACTCCGCTCCGCTAATCAATTACCAATGGGTGAAAGCACCAACCCCCGCACCACGCTCCGTTTCGACCGCCGTATACGATTGGAGTTCCACGGTGCCACTATTACCTCAGATGCCGGGCTGCTGGCCTGCCGCGAGTTGGACGATGCACTGGGACTGACGGAGACGGCGGATGAGTGTCTGCAGGAGAGTCGGGGCGGTCGTAACGTGCAGCACCGATTGGTGGACCTGCTCAGGCAGTCGGTGTACAGTCGTCTGGCGGGCTACGAGGATACCAACGACGCTGAACGGCTGGCCGACGATCCGACGATGCGTGTGATCGTTGGACGGCGAGGTGGTCCTGAAAGACCAGCAGCGAGCACCAACACCATGAGCCGGTTCGAGACCGAGGTGCTTACCCAAGACGGCAACGTGGAAGGGTTGGGCCGAGTGAACGCTACGTGGGTGGACCGGGCGATGACGCACACGGCGCACCGGCGGGTGATCTTGGACATGGACAGTTCGGAGAGTCCGGTACATGGAGAACAGGAGGGAGCGTCGTACAACGGTCACTTTGGGAGCACGTGCTATCACCCTTTGTTCGTGTTCAACCCGATCTGTTCCACGATGATCTGGAGAATCTCCCTGCGCTGCTCGGGGGTCAACTCGTCCAGGCCCTGGCCGACCTCTCTCGCCCAGGCTAGGACAGCCTCCATCAGCCGCCGCTTCTCAGCTCCGCTCGCCTCCTGAGCACGGTAATCGTCCAGCTTCGCCCTGGCGCTCTCAAGCCGCTCGGTGATGAACCTGCGCTGATGGTCGAGCTGGGTCTCGGTGATCTTCCCCGACACGAAGAGCCTGATGGCGCGGTCCTCTTCCATCTGGATGCTCCGCAGGTCTCGCTCGGCTTGGGCGGTCTCCTCCACCAATCCGCCGCCCTCCTGGGAATCGAGAGTGTCGATACCGGCGACGATCAGGTCGGGGTTCTGGATTACCCGCTTCACCTCGCTCCATATCGGCTCCTCCAACCGCTCCGCCCTGATGTTGGAACGCTCCCGGCAGCCCAGGCGGAGACTCAGCGTCCCGTTGCACATGTAGTGTCGGCGGGGAGTGGGCAGGTCGTAGCGGTATCTCTTGCCGTTGCGAACGCTGGAAGTGCGCCAGGTGGACTTCGCGTGGAAGTTGTGGCCGCATTCGCCGCATCTCAGGAGGTGCTGCAACAGGTAGAGGACCTTGGTATTTCTCTTGGCCCTCCTGCTCCGCTGCTTCTTCAGCTTTTGCGCCCGTTCCCAGGTCTTCTCGTCCACCAAGGGCGGGACCGGCACCTCTATCCAGGTGTCCCTCGGCTGGTCGTATTCCTTCGTCCCGTAGTCGGTGGAGATAACACGGGTCTTTCCGTAGACCCAGGTGCCCGTGTAGGTGGCATTGGCCAGAACGTAATGGATGTAGGACTGACTCCACAGCAGCTTTATCGCGGCTCTGGCCGTCCTGGCGGCGGCGGTCCTGGCCTGGGCGAAGACCTCCTCCATCGTCTCGGCCTCGTCCTCCTCCTACCCGCCGCTGACGATCTTGCGGGCCAGGGCCATCATCATGTCGTCGCCATCGTCGCCGTAGGCGGCAAGCCCGTCCTCCGGCAACTCACCCTCCACCGCCAGCGAGCTCTGCATCTTCTTCGCCACCAGCTTCAGCGCGTCGGCCTGGAGGGTGTTCCGGTAGGACATGAACACGAATTTCCAGTTCGTCCACCAATGCGATCAACAATGTTCCGCCCTGTACTTGGGCGAAATTCGGAACGTTCTCGAAGAGCAGGGGCAGGTTCGCGTATGACGACGGCGAAATGTTCTGTGTGAATTCTGCATACATGATGACAGGCGATTCAATCAAATACCTATGTGCCGTACTCAACTCCACACTTGTAACGTGGTTCATGCAGAACAGTGCACTCAATTCTGGGATGGGTACTACAAGGTGGGTTAGATTCACAGTGGACCGTATCCCAATTCCCATGATCGCTGCTGCCAGTCAGCAACCATTCATCCGCGCTGTGGACAAGGTTCACCAAGCCATGATTACGGGGCACCGGGCAGAGGCGATAGACTTAGAATCGGACATTGATGGCCGCGTGCATGAAATGTACGGGTTGACCGCAGATGAGATCCGGGCGACGACCGGCAAATGAAACCTTCAGGTTTCGAACTCCCGATGACGGTGGGGTTCCCTGAACCGTAGTCCAAGGAGCCTAAAGGCGTTCCTGCACTGCCGTGATCTCCTCCGTCGTCAGCTCATACAGCCCGTACACCAGTCGGTCTATCTCTGCCTCCATCTTTCCTGTGTTCGCCGATGGACGCGCGTCCTTCATAGCTAGGATGCGGTCCACCAACTCCACGAACGGACGTTGCTGCTCCGTAAGGATTTGGGGGATGGGGATACGTTCCACTACGAACTTCTTCCATTGGAGGAGGCCCATTCCGGTAGTTAGCGCCGTAATCTCTGCCATCCAAGTGACTGGGACACTGTTCAAGACAGCACAAAGGTACTTTAGGGAATCGCCTGACACGATGAAGCCGAGGTTACGTCAATAGGTGTGTAAACGACATCAGGCGGCGACCTTCTCAGCCGTTGATTCAATGGCGATTCCATCCGCATACTGTGCACCGAGATAGAGTTCTCTGTCTTCCAATCGACACAAAAAAGTACGGTTCTCATGGGCAGTCGATTTGGATGCATCTGGGGTTGAGTAGGTTGCAGCGTGCTGCGGAAGCTACGGACCTCCCATCTTTGGTGGATCGATGAACAGGTCTGCCGACCGTCCTGCGGGTTCAAGCCCTCTCAGGTGGACGAGGCTGGACCCGATATCCTGGCCTCCAGCTTCCCTGTCCCCCACTGGAAGAAGATCTGGTCCAACAACCCCCTGGAGCGTCTCAACAAGGAGATCAGACGTCGCACCGATGTCGTGGGCATCTTCCCTAACCGACCAGCCGTGCGTCGCCTGGTTGGCGCCGTCCTCGCTGAACAGCACGACGAATGGGCCGTCGGCCGTCGATACCTCACACCCACCTTTCTCACCTTCAATGAAGCTCTTGCAGAGGCCGAACCCGCAGAAGCGACTGCGGCTTAGACAACATCAGCAGGATGACGCACTCTTACACCACTTGACGGGACGTGACCTATCGCTGACGGCCTACAGTTGATAGTATTCATATGAGCTTGTCTCATAAAGCTGACATTTCCAGAGGCTCAATGTTCTGTATTCCGTCTTTCGACGAGATGACGAACCTGACGTCATATTTCAATCACGTCATTCCGGCGTACGCCGGAATCCAGACTGTCTCGCATAGTGCAAGTCAAGTGGAAGAGATTTCTGAGACAGGCTCATATACTGCTAGCAAATAGTAACAACCGCACGGTATTGAGAGTAATGTGTGATATATATGCTGTATGCGGCGCAGAACCTCATAATTGTCGCTGAAAACGGACAACGGACAACATTGACAGGCCAAGACATATCTATAGGCTACAACAAACTCCGTACTCGCGACTTGCGTCGCACTGAAATCTGCCTTTCCGGGATTTGATGGGAGGTATCTTCAAAAAGTGTGTAAACAGTCAGGCGGTGTACCCTCTCTCTGAACAACACGGGCTCGAGGCCCAAGAGAGGAGATAGACCGCCCATGAGGAAGGAAAGCACTGAGAGTAGGTCGGAGTCAAGGCCGGAGTGGGAGCAGTTGGAGGATTGGGTGCGAAGCCAGGTCCAGAGGCTGATCCAGGAGTTGCTGGAGGAGGAGGTGACGGGGTTTCTGGGAAGGGCGAAGTCGGCGCTCAGATCCGACTCGGACAACGATACCGGCTATCGGAACGGATACGGCAGAGCCCGGAGGCTTACGCTGAGTTCGGGAACGATACAGCTGAGGCGGCCGCGAGTCCGCGATACCGAGGAGCAGTTCGAGAGCCGGCTGCTGCCGCTGTTCGTCAACAGGACCAGGAAGGTTGCTGAGTTGATCCCCGAGCTGTACCTGCACGGTCTATCCGAAGGCGACTTCGATCTGGCTTTGCGGGGGCTGCTGGGAGAGGACGCACCGGTATCGGCGAGCACGGTGGCCCGGTTGAAGGATAAGTGGAACGATGAGCTTGCCCAATGGCGCAGCCGGCCCCTCGATGACCTGGAAGTGGTCTACATGTGGGTGGATGGAGTCTACGTCAAGGCTGGTCTTGAGAAGGAGAAGGCGGCGGTACTGGTGGTAATGGCGGCCCTGAGCGACGGGAGCAAGGTGGTGGTGAGCGCTGTTCCCGGATACAGGGAGTCCACAGAGAACTGGTCCGAGGTGCTCAGGGACATCAAGCGCCGGGGCTTGAGCTGCCCGAGGCTGGTGGTTGGAGACGGACACCTGGGCATCTGGGGAGCTCTGCGCAACGTCTATCCGCAGGCGGCAGAGCAACGCTGCTGGAACCACAAGATCGTAAACGTGCTCGCCAAGCTTCCAAAGCGACAACAGGACCAGGCCAAGCTCATGCTGCGTACTATCCCCTACGCGCCGACTCGGACAGAGGCTGAGCGGCTCAGGACGGTGTTCACCAGGTGGTGCGGCGACCATTCCTACGAGGCGGCCTCAGAGGCCTTGGAGCGGGACTGGGACCGCATGGTCACCTTCTATGACTTCCCAAAGGAGCACTGGGGGCACCTTCGCACGACGAACCCGGTAGAATCACCCTTCGCGGCCCTCAGGCTTCGGACCGATGCCGCCAAGCGCTACAAGAGGGTCGATCGGGCGATAGCGGTGATCTGGAAAATGTTGATGGTCGCCGAACAGCGCTTCAGGCGTCTGAAGGCCCCTGAGTTGATCGAAGACGTCTATCTCGGTGCACAGTATGCGGATGGAATCGCCATTGAATCAACGGCTGAGAAGGTCGCCGCCTGATGTCGTTTACACACCTATTGACGTAACCTCTTTGATGGCTATAGAATCGCCTGCGAGTTCCTTAAGCGACACCTCAACGGGCTCGGTTCGCGTACGGGTCCGAAACCTTTGGAAGGTCTTTGGCGAGGGCGAAGGGCCGGACTTGGTGAAGCGGGTGTCCGGGATGTCCAGGGGGGAGGCCCAGGCCGCCTACAACTGCGTCGTGGCTCTGCAGGACGTCAGCTTCGACGTGCATGACGGGGAGACCTTCGTGGTCATGGGCCTCTCCGGAAGCGGCAAGTCCACCATAGTCCGCTGCATCAACCGCCTCATCAACCCAACCACCGGCTCCGTCTTTGTAGACGATGACGATGTCTTGGCGTTCGGCGACGAGGAGCTGACGAACTTCCGGCGCACCAAGACCTCCATGGTCTTCCAGCAGTTCGGCCTCCTGCCCCATCGCACCGTGCTGGAAAACACTGCGTGGGGCCTGGAAATCCAGGACGTTCCCTTGGAAAGCCGCTCAGAGCGGGCCCAAGAGGTCTTGGAGCTTGTGGGGCTTGGTGAGTGGGGCGAGTATCGGCCCTCCGCTCTGTCCGGCGGCATGCAGCAGCGCGTCGGCCTGGCCAGAGCGTTGGCCAGCAACCCGGAAATCCTGCTGATGGACGAGCCCTTCAGCGCCCTGGACCCCCTCATACGCCGGGACATGCAGAACGAGCTTATGCGGCTCCAGGGGCAGATGCAGAAGACCACCATCTTCATCACCCATGACCTGTCCGAAGCGGTGCGGTTGGGCAATCGCATCGCTATCATGCGCGACGGGGCGGTGATTCAGATGGGGACTCCCGAAGAAATCGTAGCCGACCCGGCGGACGAGTACGTGGCGGACTTCACGCGAGACGTGCGCCCGTCCACCGTGCTGACGGTGGGCTACTTCATGGACCGGCAGGGGACCAAACGGGCGTCGGCGGAGGCCAGCAGGCCCAACGCCAGAGTGTCCTTCGAGCAAACGGTGGACGGGGCGCTCTCCGAGCTTTGGTCCACTCCAGGTCAGCTAGAGGTCATGGACGAGTCCGGGGCTTTGGTCGGCGTGATAGACCGGGAGACCCTGCTCCAGGCTGCCTTCGAGCAACCTAACTCCGCCAACGACCACAGCGGCGGGGACGCAGGAGAGGCCAGTCTCAGCTCCATGGCGGTCCCCAGTCAGACCAAGACCTCCGATCAGCAAGAAGAAAAGACCAGGGACTCATCTCTGTCGGGGCGAATGAACGTCGCCTTTGGGCGGATGAGCCACATAACCGTTCTCCTTCTTGGCCTTCTGTCTCTGGCCGCATCCACGGCCATTGTGGCAGCGTTCTGGGGCGTAGGGGTCTCCTTCCCCGCCAATTGGGGCCCGGAGATCGCGAACGAGGTCAACGATTTCCTTCGCTGGCTGACTCGGACCGGTGCGCCGGTGTTCGACACCGTGGCGGACGCCGTGTTGACGTTCCTGCTGCTCTTGGAGGACGCGCTCCGCTGGCTTCCGTGGCCCACAGTGGTTTTGGGCATTGCGCTGCTCTCCTGGCGGACCGTGGGTTGGCGGCTTGGGGCATTCGCGGTAGGATCGCTGACGGCAGTGGGGCTGGTGGGCCTGTGGGAAAGCGCCATGGAAACCATGGCCCTCATCGTGGTGGCGGTGATCCTGTCTGTAGCCATTGCCATCCCCCTGGGCATCGTGGCCGCCCGAAACAACTCCGTAGATTCCACCATACGGCCAATTCTAGACGGCATGCAGACCATGCCGGCCTTCGTCTACCTAGTGCCGGGCATCATGCTGTTCGGCATCGGCAACGTGCCGGGCATCTTCGCCACGGTGATCTACGCCGTGCCTCCGGCCATCCGGCTGACCAACCTGGGCATCCGCCAGGTGACGCCACAGGTGGTGGAGGCGGCCCAGTCCTTCGGCACCACCCGGCGGCAGCTCCTGCTGAAAGTGCAGTTGCCCATGGCCATCCCCACCATCATGGCGGGCATAAACCAGGCCATCATGATGGCCATGGCCATGGTGGTGGTAGCCTCGCTGGTGGGCGCCGGTGGCTTGGGAGAGGACGTCCTCCGGGGTCTCGGCCGGTTCCGGCCCGGGGAGGCGCTGCTGGCGGGTCTGGCCATCGTGGCGCTGGCGATCATTCTGGACCGGATAACTCAGGCATGGGCACGGGAGCGGCAGTCCGCCCTGCGGAGCAAGAAGGAATAGATAGACGGAATCAAGAACACGCGCAGGCGGCGCTAAAGACCCAGAAAGCAACTGTCTTGAAAGTCAAGAGGAATGAGCAGCGATCTTCGGAGTCAGGTCGCGCCAGGGTGAGCGATGCTTGAGCATGGAGTTGAGGATAACGAGCAGCTTGCGCATGCAGGCCGTAAGGGCCAGCTTCTTCGGCTTACCAGCGGCCAGCAGCCGCTGGTAGAAGTTCCTGATGACGGGGTTGAAGCGGCTGGCTACCAACGCTCCCATGTACAGGGCAGCGCGGACCCGGGCGCGTCCGCCCCAGACGGTTCGTTTGCCCCGCATGGTGCCGCTGTCCCTGTTGAAGGGAGCCACACCCACCAGGGCAGCGACCTGCCGGCGGTCCAGGGTGCCCAGCTCCGGCAGGTAGGCCAGGAGGGTGAGGGAGAGCTGCTCTCCAACGCCGGGGACGGTGCGCAGGAGGTCGTCCTTCTCACGCCATACGGGACTCTGACGGAGAGTCTGCCGCAGACCCTTGTCCAGGTCGTCCAACTCTCGCTCCAGCCACGCAATATGGGCCTCGATGCGAGGGCGGACGGCGACGGTGGCGGCGGAGCTCAGGCGGTTCTTCTCCGAGACCAGCATGGTAATCACCTGGTGCCTTCGGGCGACCAGGGAGTTGAGGGCCTGGGTCTCGGCGTCCCGCAAAGGGCGCACGGGAGGTCGGACCGCTTCGGCAAAGTGAGCAATAGCCGCCGCGTCAAGCGAGTCGGTCTTGGCCAGCTTCCCGGTGGCCCTGGCGAAGTCCCGCACCTGGCGGGGGTTGACGACGACCACCGGCACCGCCTCGGCTGCCAGAGCTGCCACCAGCGGCAACTCAAGGCCGCCCGAAGCCTCCAGCAACACCATGACCGGTTCAAGGGTCTTCAGCCGGGAGACCAGCTGCCGGACCCCTGCCTCGTCATGGGGAACCTCCCATCTGTCGTCCGTAGGACGGACGGCAACATCCACCTGAGCCTTGGCTACATTGATGCCTACGTAGGTCGCTTCCTGTTCCATGAACACCTCCTCCGAATTAACTGGCCCGTCCTTGCAAGATGCGGGCTTGGTTGGCCCAGGCAACTGTTCGGGCTCTATTCGGGAGGGGTGCGGCGACCCTCGCTCGCTTTCTGGCGGTCTTCCATAACCAAGGAGAGAACGGTCTGCCGCACCCCGATCCACCTAAGTGAAGTGATTGTTACACACCAAACCCAAGATACAAGGAGAGGCACGGCATTAAAGGCAAGACTCGAAGGATAGGACTGGGGCTGCTCAGCCTCATGGTGGTTTTTATGTTCGCAGCGGGCGCCTGCGGGGAAGAGGAGAAGCCCACGATCATCTTCTCAGACCTCAACTGGGACAGCGCCCAGATTCAGAACGCCATCGCCGCGCGGATCGTCAGCGCGGGGTACGGGTACCCGACCGACAAGGTGTTCGGCGGCACGGTGCCGCTGATGGAGGCCCTTACCAGGGGCGACACCAACGTCACCTTGGAAATCTGGCTTCCAAACCAGAAGGAAGCCTACGACCAGGCCATCGCTGAGGGCACCATTGAGGTAGTTGGGAACAGCTTGGAAGACAACTGGCAGTCCGCCTTCATTGTGCCTAAGTACGTGACGGACGCCAACCCCGGCCTTAGCACAGTCCAAGACTTGCGGGACCATATGGACCTCTTCGTAACTCCAGATTCCAACGGGAAAGCCCGGCTGCTGAACTGCCCGCCCGGTTGGGAGTGCGAGGTCACCAATACAAAGCAGGTGGCGGGCTACGGCTTGGACGACGTGATTGAGCTGGTCAACCCCGGATCCGGCGAAGCTCTTGAGGCGGAGATCCGCGCCTCCTTTGAGAAGGAGGAGCCGGTGCTGTTCTACTACTGGGGACCCACCACCCTCAGCAACGCTCTGAGCAGTGAATACGGCGGCTACACCCTCTTGGAAGAGCCCCCCTACACCGCCGAGTGCTGGGACGCCGAGAGGAACTGCGGCTACTCTATAGCGCAGGTCCTTATCGTCATGCGCAAGGACCTGATCGACCAAGCGCCGGACCTAGTCACTTTCTTCGAGAAGTGGGACTTCAGCGCGGCCAACCAGCTGGAGGCGGAGGGCTACCTCGGCGAGTTGGACGGGAACTTTTCCGCCGCCGCGGACAGGTTCCTGCAGAACAACTCGGCGTGGAAGAACTGGGTCACCTCAGACGCGGCCTCCAAGGTTGAGGCAGCCGTCGGTTCCTAGAGCAGCGTAACTGTCGACGCCAGACCGACCCCGCCCTGTGCTTGTAGGGCGGGGTCGGTTCCTTGCATGGGGCGTATGAAACTGCATCGCCCGCGGTCCCCAACCCTCGCCGCCGTTTTGGCCGGCGTGGCCCGGCTGGCCGCGTTGACCGCAGCCGTCGCCGCCATCGCGGCGGGCTGCGGCGGACCATCGGAGGCGCAGCCAGCCGATAGCGCACTGGAGGGGTTGGCGTCGCCCCGCGGGCTGACGGTCCTGGACGACGGTCGATTGCTCATCGCCGAGGTGGGCGGCGGGCGACTCCTGATTGTTGTCAATCAGCAAAAGTGGGACACTTTGAGACCCGAGAAGGTTATTGTTATGAGGAGTGTCGGGCGAGCTCCTTGAGGGTCCTGTTATAGCGTCTTCTCCGTGCGATCGTCTGGACCTGCACCTCCTTCCTGCGTTGTAGGATCTGCTCCCGCCTCCCGTTGAGCACGTCAGCAGGCGTGACGTTGCCCAGGGCCATGTGATAGCGCTTGTGGTTGTAGTAGCCCACAAAAGCGGCGATTGCCTCCTCGAGGTCGGACGGCACCTCGTAGGGGACCTGGTTAACGTCCTGCTTGATAGTCTGGTGATAGCGCTCCAGCTTGCCGTTGGTCTGAGGGTGGAAGGGTGCTGCCAGGATGTGCCTGATGCCCACCAGGTGCAGGTAGTCCCTGAAGGCACGGGAGACGTAGCCAGAGCCGTTGTCGCTCAGTAGCCTGGTCCTGTCTTGCACTGGGATCTCAGTCATGCCGGTCTTGTCCACGGCCATCCTGGACCACCTCGATGAAAGAGTCTGAGGTCATGTCGCGTTGGAGCTTATGGGCCAGGATGAAGCGGGAGAAGTCATCCATCACCGTCACCAAGTAGTAGTAGCCCCACCCGATGACCTTGAAGTAGGAGGCGTCGGTTGCCCACATCTGGTTGGGACCGGTGGACTTGCGGTGATACTCCTTGCCGGCCTTGAGCTGCATCGAGGGTGACTTGACCAGACCCTCCCTGCGCAGGATGCGGTAGACCGTGGACTCGGAGACAGAGAAGCCCTGGTTGTCGGTGATCCAGGCAGCAAGTTGACGACAGCTCAGTTCAGGCGCTCGACGTGCCACCGTCAGGACCGCTTGCTCCTCAGGTTGACTCAGGCGGTTCCAGGGTGCCAGGCCGCCTCCCGGTTGATTCTCAAGCCCTTGGCACCGTTGCTCGCGCGTCAGCCACCGATAGTAGGTGCTCTTGGGGACACCTAGGTCCTTGAGTACCTGACGCTTTGGAAGCGTGGACGAAGCTACCCTGGCCAGGACCGTCGTCTTCTCGGACGCGCTCATGCGTTGGTACCGACGTCGTCGGCAGGCACTGGGATAGCCGTTTTTTTGATACGGCAGACCTCCAGGGACAGGTCGGCCACCAGTTGCTTGAGCTCGGTCGTTGTCACGCCTGAGTTGCTGGATCTCCTGGCCCGTGGCGTCCCGCACCGTCTCACGGGTAAGCCTCTCCTTGCCAGCCTCCATGAACTCTTTGGTCCACGCGTAGTAGGAGTGGGGCTTGATCCCCTTTCGCCTGCACAGGTCATTGACAGTGACCTCCCGGCGAAAGCCCTCCAGGACGGTTTATGGGGCTCCATACGGACCTCCCAGTTAGCGACCACGGAATGGTGGGCACCTAAGCCCGAATCCACCGAAGGACACCGATGGACGGCGTGAGGAAAGCGGAAGGGGGGTGAGGGAGCTACAGGGGAAATAGCCTGGGTTCCATTTGGGGTAGGGAGGTCGGCGGACGGTCTTCATCGCCGCACAGGGGCCCCTATGGCCGTCTGCGGGAGCTGCGATGCGCGGGATGGCGAGAGAATACGCAGCAGGGAACTCTCTCGGACCGGGCTGGCACGAGTCTGCGGGGATCTTCGGTTGTCCGGTGGGTGGGTCGGTCGCCGACGGTGCCGTCAGGCCGGGAGTGGAATGGCTCGCAGCCGGGCCAAGGCGCGGCTGAACTTCTCAGCCCAAGGCCAGCGATCCGGAAGATGCAGGGTCAACCGGCGTGCCGAGCGGGTGAGCCGTCCGGCCAGGGAGAAGAACCGCCGCCGGAGGGTCTTGGTGGTGGCTATCCGCTCTCCCAGACCGATCCGCGCCGTCCAGCGGGCCAGGTTGTGGGCCATCGTCTGGACGGCCAGCCAGGCGCCGTTGGCGGCGAAGCGGCCCGAGGGGAGATGGTTCAGCCCGACGCCGTACTTGAGGTCGCGTATGGCATTCTCGATCTCGGCGTGGCGGCGATGGTCAGCCTCCAGTTCGAGCAACTCCCCGTCCCGGTCGGTGATGAAGCCATGATAGCTGTATTTGGCGAAGAGGGCCAGTTGGGAACCGGGCGTCGGCTTCACCCGCCGGACGATGAGCCGTACCGGCGCGGCGTCCGCCTCGGCCTGGAAGGGGGTGCAGGTGGTCTCGGCCACATCGGCGGCGCCGTCCATCCAGTAAGGAATCGGCGTCCAGGCATCTTCGGGTATCGCCTCGATGAGATTGTGCAGGCTTTTGTGCTGGCGGATGGTGATGGAGAAGCGGACATCCATCTTGCGGCAGACGGATACCACGCCATGAGTGTAGAACCCGCTGTCGGCCCGTAGCGTGAGTCGTCCGTTGGCCCCGGCGTAGCGCACCCGTCCCACCGTCTCCCGCAGGAAGTGGGCGGCGCCGCGGGCGGTGTTGGCCCGGCCCTCGCGCAGCCGGGACATCAGCACGTCTCCGGTGCCGGCGGCGATGGCCAGCAGCGGGTGGTAGCCCCGCTTGCCGGTATAGCCGTGGTGGCGCGCTCCCTCCTTGGCCAGTCCGTAGGTCTCGCAGATGGTGGAGTCCAGGTCAATGGTCAGGGGCCCGTCGCCGGGTCCCGCCCCGGCCTGCCAAGCCCGGGCCAGCAACTCGCGGCTCACCCGGTCGAGTTGACGGACGTGGCCCCACCGGAAGCTGCGCAGGAAGGTGCCCAGGGTGGATGGCGCCTTGACCGTGCCGCCCAGGGTGCAGGCCGTCCCCCCGGTGCGCAACACATCGGCGTCGTCAATGCAGTCGCCCCCAGCCAGCGCAGACGCCACCAGCGTCATCATCTTGTCGCTCGTGTTCGCCCGCCCCGGGGCATCGCCCAGGTCGAGGCGCTGCCGGACGAGTTCGGGCAGGCCGAGGTGCCGCGCCAGGGTGGCCGGAAGGAGCAGCCCGGCATTGGCCACCAAGCGGCGGTCGTCGAAGGTGATTTGGATCCGGTCGGGGTGGTTGCGTGGCAGCATCTACTGGGTGCTCCTTTTCCGGGGCCGTTTTTTTGCTACAAAACCATTATCCCAGAAGCACAGGAGCACCTTCTTGCCGCCTCAGGACGCTAACCCGACGCCCTCCTTCGGTGGATTCGGGCTAAGTAGATTCATAGAGCCCCCAGCCACAATTCAAAGACGGTTCTGTCTACCGTATACGTTGGTGGACCTTTTTTAACGACAGACAGAACTATCTTCGAGATGTGGCTTGGCAGTCTGTGAGCGACATCAGGCCTGCCGAAGCTCCGTCAGCCTAGCAGGCTGATGAAGAATGCGAGTTTGGGATATAGGGAGCGGGCCGGTGTCGGCATTGAGGCGCCGTTGGACGCCGATTCGGAGTAAGCGGCGCCCTGGATCGCCCCTGATCGGGCCGCTGGCGCCTCCGGTTGGGGCATTCCATCCTCAACAGGCAGGGACCCCGCCCCCGGAGATGATGGCGGGGACATGAGCTTCGCCATGCGCACGAGATTGTAGGCCGC
The DNA here is from genome assembly GCA_963665215.2 of Dehalococcoidia bacterium. GTDB lineage: Bacteria > Chloroflexota > Dehalococcoidia > Lucifugimonadales > CAUZJF01. The sequence goes on along the minus strand of CAXXWW010000017.1, from coordinate 379,908 downwards.
GAGAACCATCTCCGCCCAGAGGCCGTTGCGGGCCACGCCGCAGTAACGCAGCTTCCTCCCGCCCCCGACGGTCTTCAGCCAGCCGAACACCTCCTCAACCCGCTTGCGCACCCGCTGACTCGCCGCGTACCCCGCGTGACGGCTCGTCCGCCGGTCCAGGGCTGAGTGCCGTTGCTTCGTGGCCACGTGAGGCGTGATCTGGAACGAGCGACAGGTGGTCACGAACTCCCGCGTGTCGTACCCCTTGTCGGCCCCCACCGTGATCCTCCGTGCCATGGGAACCCGCTCCAGCATCGTCAACGCCGTTTCCGTTTCAGCCGTCCCGGTAGCCTGCGACAGCACCACGTCCACCACCAGCCCATTCCGGTTCTCCATGAGCACGTGGCCGGCGAAGGACAGCTCCGCCGCCTGCCCTTGCCCCTTGCGCGCCAACAGCGCCCCCGGGTCCGTCGTCCATACATGGGTCGCGTTGGAACGCCGCTCGCCCCGGAAGTCCTTCCACGGGTTCCGCCCGCCTGCGGGGGCAGGCGGGTCCCCCTCCTCGTCCCTCGGCCGGACGCTCTTGAGGGAGGCCCACGCCTCCAACAGGGTCCCGTCCACGCTGACGTGCTCCTCCGACAGCAGGGGCTGCCGCCTCGCTTCGCTCACCACCGCCCCGAAGAATCGGCCCGTCACCTCATGCGCCAGGAGCCGGGTCCGGTTCTTGGCGAACGTCGACTGGTCGAAGGAACCGCCCCGGATGTTCATGTCGAGGAACCACCGGAAGAGCATGTCGTCGGTCAGCCGTTCGCAGAACTGGCGCTCCGAGCGCACGGAGTAGAGCGCGATCAGCAGACTCGCCTTCAACAGGTGTTCGGGCGGCACGGAGGGCCGGCCTCTCCTGGCGTACATGCGGCTGAAGGTGGGCGACAACTCCTGACGCACCCGGTCTGCCAGCGGCTTGATCCGCCCGATCAGGTGTTCCTGTGGGACCAAGTCCTCGGGGGAGAGCACTACCAGACTCTCGCTCTGCTGGTCGGATGTGCCGCGCATGGCCGCCTCCCGTTCGTGCTGCGCCAAGCGTAACCAAACGCCTCCCCATCCGCACCTTCGCGTCCCTACCTCTCAGCCGTTTTTCGTCACCCTGCGCGATCAGCAGACTCGCCTTCAACAGGTGTTCGGGCGGCACGGAGGGCCGGCCTCTCCTGGCGTACATGCGGCTGAAGGTGGGCGACAACTCCTGACGCACCCGGTCTGCCAGCGGCTTGATCCGCCCGATCAGGTGTTCCTGTGGGACCAAGTCCTCGGGGGAGAGCACTACCAGACTCTCGCTCTGCTGGTCGGATGTGCCGCGCATGGCCGCCTCCCGTTCGTGCTGCGCCAAGCGTAACCAAACGCCTCCCCATCCGCACCTTCGCGTCCCTACCTCTCAGCCGTTTTTCGTCACCCTGCTAGTGCTATAGAATTGCAGAGTTAGCAGAGCTTCGTGCAAAGGGAGTGCGCATCGAGTGACTATGTTGGCGCTCACGTCCCGAGTATCGATCAACCTACCAAGAGCTGTCCACAGGCTGGCATGGATTGGCCTGTTGTGTTTGGTGGCCGCAGCCTTGCTGTCGGCATGCGATGACGGAGATATGCCTACTCCGACTCAGGAGCCGACAGCCACCCCGACGCGGGAACCGACGCCCACGCCAATTCGGACCGCTAGTCCTGGCGCGACAGGGCTGGACGACCCTCTCTTTCCCGGGCTGGGCAACGGCGGATATGACGTTTCCCGCTACACGGTAACCCTCGACATCGACGTGGACGCCAACGAGATTTCGGGCCGGACTCAAATCGAAGCTGACGCAACACAGAACCTCTCCTCATTCAATCTGGACTTTCGAGGCTTGACGGTTACGCAGGTTGCCGTGGATGGCCTCCCAGCCGACCACTCTCGCACCGGATACGAGCTGACAATCGAGCCCGGTGCGCCGATCCCTGTGGGAACAGCCTTCAATGCCACGGTCTCTTACGAGGGTCAGCCTTCGACCAGCTCTGTGCCTGGAACAAGTCTCCTAGTCGGCTGGATAAACTACGAGACCGGGATAATTGCGTACGGCGAACCCTGGGGGGCTTCCCATTGGTTCCCGGTCAATGAGCATCCATCCGATAAAGCCTTGTACACCTTCATCATCACGGTGCCCGAGCCCTATGAAGCGGCCTCAAACGGTGAATTGACCAGTACGACCGACCACGGGGAGACTGTGACATACGTATGGGAAAGCGTCCATGAGATGGCCAGCTATCTGGCGTTCCTGGCGGTCGCTCAGTTTGACGACGTCGCCAGTGAAAGTGCTGGGGGGATAACCGTCGTTGACTCGGTTGAAGCGTCAATAGACGAATCCGCAAGGAGTAGTCTGGATAGCGTCCCTTTGATAATCGATTTTTTCAATGAATTGTTCGGGCCGTATCCATTCGAGTCCACCGGCTCCGTCGTCATTGACGAGGCAATCCCGCCGCTAGAAACCCAACCCCGGCCCGTCTACGGGATATGGGCCCTGGAGTCTTTTGGCGACAGGTTGATAGCCCACGAGTTGGCGCACCAGTGGTTTGGGAACCTACTTACTCCCGCGTCGTGGCAGGACTTGTGGCTGAACGAAGGGTTCGCCACCTACGCTGAGTGGCTGTGGTTAGACCACAAGTCCGGCGGCGGCGGTTTCGAGGAGTTCTGGGAGATGGTCTGGCGCCCTGCCTATGGGCCGCCGGCGAATCCCGACCCCGGCGCCCTTTTCAGCGGCGACGTCTATGAGAGAGGCGCAATGGCCCTCCACGCACTGCGCGGCGAAATCGGCGACGAGGCGTTTTTCAAGACGCTGCGTGAGTATGTGTCCCGCCATGCCGGAGGCAACGTCACAACCAAGGATCTTGTGGCTGTGGCTGAGGAGATTGCGGGCAGGGATCTGGACGGCCTTTTCGATTCCTGGCTCTTCAGTGAAACCACTCCACTTCCGCCGGGAAGGGACAGCGATCTGGGAAATTAGCCACAAGAGGACTACGTAGAACAGTCGCCCTTGCCATGCTAGAGGGCGAACTGGGCTGCCCATTGAGCCTGAAGACTCCCAATATGGGAAATCCTGGTGTAGATGGATGGTACGCATCCAAATGAGAATCAGAGGGTTGACAATAATGAGACAATCTTTCATCTGAGTTAATGAACAATTGTCATAGTCTAGAGGGGGTAAGCTCCATGTGGTGGAAAAAGATTGTCCTGCTTGGTCTGCCAATGCTCTTAGTTCTCGCCTGTGGTTCAGACTCCGACGAGCCTTTCACCATCGGCGCAATGGATGCCCTCGCCGGAGTCGCCGAGTCCTACGGCAATCCCCTGCATCAGGCCAAATTGCTTGCCGTGGAGGAGATCAACGCGGCCGGTGGTATCAACGGTCGGGAGTTGAAGCTCATCGTCGAGGACTCCAAGTGCGGGGCCCAGGACGCCATCACCGCCTACAACAAGCTGACCGATGTGGACGGTGTCAAAATAATCCTGGGCACGACGTGCAGCGGCTCGATGCTCGGAGCCGCCCCACTCGCCGAAAAAGACGGTGTCGTCCTTCTTTCCGCTTCCGCCACAAGCCCAGACATCGCCTCCGCGGGCGACTACATCTTCCGAACAGCTATCAACGACCTTCGGCTGGGCATCGACATGGGCAACACCCTCTGGGTTGACGGAAGGCGCAGTATCGCCACTATCACCGAGTCGACCGACTATGCCGAAGGTACGCGCCGCGCCGTCGTTGAGCAGTTCGAGAAGCTGGGTGGCTCCGTGGTGGCCGCGGAAGGCTACTCCTCCGACGTTATCGACTTCCGTAGCCAGTTGACAAAGCTGTTCGAGAAGAACCCAGACGCGCTCCTCTTGGCCGCCCAGGGCGAGGCCTCCGGTGGCACCATCATCAAGCAGTCCCGCGAGTTGGGGTACGACGGCCCAATCTACTCCGAGATCGTGCCCACATCCCCAGCGGCCCTGGGCATCGCCGGTGAAGCCGCTACGGGCCTGAAGGCCGTTATTCCTAACCCCGACCTAGCCAGCCCCGCCGGCAAGGAGTTCTTGGCGAACTTCAAGGCCCGCTACGGTAAGGTTGCTTCACTGCCTTGGTTCCAGGGTTCCGCCTACGACGACGTATACATCGCTGCCGAGTGCCTGAAGCAGACCAACGACGACCAGGACGTCGACGGCTTCCGAGACTGTCTGAACAACATTACCTGGACAGGGGCCATCGGCGACGACTACAGCTTCGACGAAAATGGAGATGTGGTTGGACTGTCCAACGTAGTCGTCGAGGTTCTCCCAACCTCCGAGCGTACCGATGACAACCTCGGCTACCGCGTGCTGGGTCCGGCTCCCACGCCATGACCTCGTCAACAAACTGTCATAGGTGACGAGGCAACTCTTTCGAACCAACTGCCGGAGAGACAGCACTCGACGGTGAGAATGAAGCGTCCCAGCGAGTCCGGTACTGGTTAGCCGTCTATCCTAAGCAAGGCTTTCGAGCGCCCGCAGCGCATATTGAACGTGGCTCGCTACCCGGAACTCATCGTGGAACGCGCCACGGATGACTCCGTCGCCATCAATAACGTAAGTAACGCGAGACGTACCCAGCCCGAACCGGCGTTCAACATCGTACAGCCGGCGTATCTCCCCCGCAGCATCGCTCCCAAGGCCGAAAGGAGTTCCGACGGCCTCACCGAAGCGCTTCACTCTGTCCACGCTATCGGTACTAATCCCGACTCAGACCTTCGAGCGGAGAAGGCGCTACAATAGCACCCTCAGGGAGCTCTCTCGCCACTCTTCATAACCATTATCTTCTCGGGTCCCATTCTGTCCCACTTTCGCTGATTGACAACAGTTGACTGGCCTTGCAGGACCTGACTATGATGCTACCATCTCGTTTGGGCTGCCCTTTGAGCCTGAAAGACTCCCAATATGGGAAATCCCGGACATAAAAAAGCTGGAGAACCAAAAGCTCCTGCTGTTGGAGTGAGATAAGGTGTCTGACAAAAATGTCGAGGTGACCGTACTGGGCGGCGGGTGCTTCTGGTGCGTTGAGGCGGTTTTCACAGAGATCGCAGGGGTTACTGCGTTCACATCCGGGTATTCGGGCGGCCACACGGTTAATCCGTCCTACTATGAGGTGTGCAGTGAAAAGACCGGGCATGCCGAGGTAGTGGAGTTAGAATTCGACCCCAGCCAGATCACATTCTCGGAAATACTTGAAGTGTTCTTCGCCACTCACGACCCCACCACACTCAACCGTCAGGGGGCGGACCGGGGCGCACGGTACCGCTCGGTGATTCTTTACACCACCGAGTCCCAGAAGGACCAGGCGGTGAACTTCATAAAGGCGTTGGATGCGTCCGGGACCGAAAACGGGCCGGTGGTTACGGAGGTTGCCCCCTTCGGGGTATTTTATTCGGCGGAAAGGGAACACCAGCTTTTCTACCAGAACAACCCCGGCAGTATGTACTGCCAAGTAGTGATCAGCCCCAAGGTTGCCAAGGTACGGCAGAAGTTTTCTTCCAAGCTTCGCTAGTGGTCCAACATCATTGAAATGAATACCATGATAGTCATTGTTCCTCTTGGGGGTTCAATCGTAACGTTGAACCGAGGAGGAACCATGATGTCTACCAAGAAGTACCGTATCAGACTGACTACCGACGAACAACAGGAACTCAACGCCTTGGTCTCACGCGGTCGGGCTGCGGCGTACAAACAGACCCATGCGCGCATTCTGCTGATGAGCGATGAGTCACGCTCGGACGGGGGAATGAAGGACGCGGACATCACCAGCGCGCTCGGTGTGGGACAGTCAACGGTCGAGCGAATACGCAAGCGCTGTGTGGAGGAGGGGGTCGAGTCTGCGCTGAATCGCAAAAAGCAACTGCGTCGGCGTCAAAAGAGACTGGACGGCGAAGGTGAAGCACGGTTGATAGCGATGGCCTGCGGGGAACCGCCGGAGGGGCGTGCCAGTTGGACCCTGAAGCTGTTGGCTGACCAGTTGGTCGAGTGTGAGATAGTCGGGACCATTAGCACCGAGACGGTTCGCCAGGCGCTTAAAAAAAAACGAACTGAAGCCGTGGCTGAAGCAGAGTTGGTGCATCCCGCCCGGTCAGAGCGCGGAGTTTGTGTGCGCGATGGAAGACGTACTGGAGGTCTACCAACGGCCGTACGATGGGAATGAGGTTCTGGTGTGCATGGATGAGACGAGCAAACAGCAAGTCAAGGAGACGCGAGTGCCGCGTCCCGCAGCGCCCGGCTTATCGGCGGCATACGACTACGAATACGAGCGCAATGGAGTGAGCAGCCTGTTCATGCTGTTTGCACCGTTGGACGGATGGCGCCGAGTCGAGGTCAGAGAGCGTCGCACGAAGGTGGACTGGGCGCATGTGATAAAGGAACTGGTCGACGAGGACTACCCTGACAGAGACCGGATCGTGCTGGTAATGGACAATCTCAACACTCACAAGCTGTCCTCGCTATACGAGGCATTCGAGCCTGCTGAGGCGAGGCGTATAGCTGAGCGACTGGAGATACACTACACTCCCAAACACGGGAGTTGGTTGAATATGGCGGAGATAGAGATCGGTGTGCTGGCTCGACAGTGCCTGGACCGACGGATTGCCAATCAAGACATCCTGCGCGGCGAGGTCAATGCTTGGCAGAATCAACGCAACCGGGATGTGATACGAGTGGATTGGCGCTTCACTACCGAGGATGCGCGCATCAAGCTAAAGTCACTCTACCCATCAATACAAAAACGTTGAACCACTAGTATTTACAACGACAGTTTATCTGGCAGAGTGATACTTGCGACGAAGTTGAGCCTGACAACGTATTGACATGAACCTGCCGCGATAGCTCGCTCGTGGCCGAATATGGCGAATCCACTCTAACAATCTGACCTGGCTTGAATGGACCCAAACCGACCGCCCACGAGTACTTAAGCTTTCCGTGTCTATTGAGTCCTCCGAATGAAGGTTCTTGATTTTGTCCAGTTTGGTGGGCCTACGTGGATGGTAGGTGGAACGGTCTTCGAGATGTGGCTGGGCAGCCTGTGAGCCTACCGAAGACCATCGGCACAAGCGTTATGGCGCGACGAGGCAGGGCAACTCAAGAATTCATCTCGCCCCGTACCAGAGCCTGCGCCTAGGGAGCGAGAGCACACCGTCGAGGCCCTCAGCCCGACTATTGTGGCGCGGCGGGACGGAGGCACACAAGGGTTCAACGAGCGCCTCAATCTACGACGCCTCCGGCCCCAGCGTCTCCCCCTCCGCCATGCGGTAGCCAACGCGGGGCACGGTGAGGATGTATATGGGGTTATTGGCGTCGTCGCCCAGGTTGCGTCGGAGGCTCTTCACGGCGGCATTACCTCCAAAGCGGCCCGTGTGGTCAGTCATCCAATAGACCGTTCCGCACCGCCCAGACCACGATCTCCTGCTTCGTGCTAAGACCCAGCTTCACCTGAATGGTGTAGATGGCGTTTCGGATGGTAACCGGCTTGACTTCCCTTGCCTCCGCAATCGCGGCGTATGACATTCCCCGGGAGAACAACGCAAGTATCTCCTTCTCCCTCGGGGTCAGGTCGGCCTCATCTTCCGCTTCCGCCCCCCTCCGTATCCGGGCGAAGACCCGCCTCACCACGTCGGTCGGCAGACGCATCTCGCCCGCAGCCACGACCTTCACCGTGCTCAGGAGCTGGTCCATTCCGGCCACTTTCTGAAGGTAGCCGGTCGCTCCGGCGGCCACCGCCTCTATCACGGCGTCCGCCTCTGTCGAGGCGGTCAGCATGATCACCCGTGTGTCGGGCAGAGACTCCATGATCTCCCGGCACGCCTCCACGCCGTCCTTGTTGGGCATCATGACGTCCATGACGATCACGTCGGGCGACAGTTCGGAGGCCGCTTTCACCGCCTCTACGCCGTCCCTGGCATGCCCGACCACCTCAAACTCCTCAGACCGCTCCAGCACCAGCTGAAGACCTTCCCGCATGACCGTATGGTCGTCTGCGAGCAGCACCCTTATGCGACGAGACTCTGTTGACAACCTATCCCTCCCGTTCTCCGCGAGCCAATCGCATCACGCAGGTCACGCTCGCACCCCCGTCCGGTCCCCTGGGCTCGACGATAAGGCGTCCGCCCAGACGCTCTGCGTACGCCCGCATGTTGGCGAAGCCGTGGCCTCGCTCCTCGTAGTCGTCGGGAAGTCCCACTCCATCGTCCGACACCGACAGCCTGAGCTCATCCCGTCCGAAGTCGAGCTCGACCAGCACCCGGCTCGCCTCGGCATGGCGGAAGGCGTTGGTAAGCGCGTTATGGGCTATGGTGAACAGCAGACTCCTGGCCTCTATCGAAAGAGGCGGCTCCACCCCGTTCTGCGTCAGCTCCGCCGGCACCGACGTGATGGACCTGAAGGTCGCAACGTGCGAGTCCAGGGTCCAGCCCAGCTCCCTGCCGTCGAATATGCGGCCCATGTCTATCGGGTGTCTCAGCTGCCAGATGGCGGTCCTAGAAAGCCGTGAGGTCGCTTCAAGTCTGGCGGCGAGTTCCTCGTTCGAGTCTCCGGCAACCTGTTTGGCCGCGTCTATGCCCAGGCCGATTAGGTACGCGGACTGCGCCGTCGTATCGTGAATGGCCTGCGAGAACTCGATCTGTTCCCGTTGAAGCGCCCGCTCCCGCTGCACCGCCGCCTGCCTCCTGGTCCGTTCGAATCGGGCGATAAGACTGACGTACAACACAATTGCGTACATCGCCGCCAACCTAGCCAGCAGCTCTTTTTCATCGCCTGCGACGTAGTCGAGACCGAGGCCGACCGTCAGCCATACGAAGGTATAGACGGCGGCGGTCATCGTCGTCCAGGCCAACCCGATCCACAATGACGGGAAGACCACGACGAACAGCGCGATGGCCGGGTAGTAGGCCAGGAATAGGAAGCCCTCGAACCCGCGCTGGAGGATGATGCCGCCCGTGGCGAGGGCCATGTCCATGGCGCTGAGGAGGAGCAACCACCGCCACGTAACCGATCTGTTCGTCAGGAGCCGGTAGTGGACCAGGCCATTGAGCGCCACCACCGGCACAAGCAGGAAGAGGTATTCGAAGTGCCCCTCGTAATACCAGAAGCCCGGCCTGTAGGCAAATTGGACCACTGTGACAAGCCAGATGAACCAGCGACCCCAGACCGAGACTCCTACGGCGTAGTGAACTACGGCTGGGTCGGACAGGATGGTTGATGGAAACCGCTTCGCTAGGGCTCCTATCTCAGCCTTCAACAAGTCCTGGCTCCTATTCCAATACCCAAACTAACCCCCCTGGCGCCAAGTGAGGCCGGAGCCCGATCAGATGACACCTGTCCGACGGTGGAACTGACGCAGGGACCTCGCACTGACCTGCCCCCAGCCTTTGCAGCAGGAATAGCGGCGGATACACGGCATAGCGCTCCGGCCAACCCGAAGGTCGGTACGCCATCTGCGCAAAACTGAAGGCGACCACGAGCCAGTGTGCCCAGACCGGTATGGTCGCGACGTATCTCAGCCCGTCCGGGTCGAGCCGCTCATGCGGCTCGACACTCACGCGAAAGACGCTGGCGGCTCTCCTGATTGGATGAAGGCCCCGGCTTTGGCGAGGCGCCCGAGACATCTCACCTCCCGTATGCGCGTGAAAACAAGGGGTATTTGTCCTGGAGGTGTGCACACGGGATTCGAGCTTAGATATAAAAGTAGCTGTTTTTGGTGGTAAAACGGGGGTTTTTACCACCGGCCTGGAGGGCAAAAGAAAGCACCCCGGTAATGGCAACGGGGCGCTTTCGAAGCACTGGAAGCAACGAGCTAACCGCATTGAGATAGCACGCGCGGGGGCCTGTTGTCTAGGGCTGCCCATCGACGTCAAGCAGGATTGACTTGCCGCATAGCGCACATGACTACCAATCTAGCCGCGATCGTTTATGTCCGCAAGAGCAACTTATACCTGTCCAGTTGCAGAAACACTCTCCCTCAGAGCAAACAAATTGTCGGCCCAAAAGTGTGCCACGGCACTTTACCAAAGCGATGAGGAGTCTCTAGTGTTTTCATGGGTAAATACGTAAGAAGAATCAAACGATAGGCAGAATCACAGGCTGCCACTCTACCTGCGGACAGCGCAGAAGGTCGTAGGTTCCGCTAATCCGAACGTTGCAAGGGAGGCATTCACTTGGCGGTCCATGCACCTGGGACGGTGGCGGACGGAACAACGGCCCGTGCCGTCGTTCTACACATTGCGCTGGGGTCCGCCGTTCACTGCGACCAAGCACAGATGTCCCCCCCCCCCGGCTTCTTTCACTTGGCTAGCCGGGGGTGAGTCATGATCGCATCCCGGCGTCTTGCGCCGCTCCCGCTGCTGCTCATCGCACTGGCTGTCCTCGGCGCCCTGCTTCTCACTCCTGAGGTCCAGGCCCAGAGCCGGGACTCCGGCAGCGATTTCACTCTGGACGCCGCCAACGGCTATCCGACCGGAATCTGGTCGGACGAGACCACCTTGTGGGTCGCGGACTTCGAGGATCACAAGCTGTACGCCTACCGGATGTCGGACCGGAGCCGGGACTCCGGCCGAGACTTCACGCTGGACACCGCCAACGGCTCTCCGGTGGGCATCTGGTCGGACGGGACCACCATGTGGGCGTCGGACTTCGCCGACGGCAAGCTGTACGCCTACTGGATGTCGGACCGGAGCCGGGACTCGGGCAAGGACTTCAACACGTTGTCCGCCGCTGGCAACGACCATCCCGAAGGCATCTGGTCGGACGGGACCACCATGTGGGTGGCGGACGTCATCGACGACAAGCTGTACGCCTACCGGATGTCGGACCGGAAGCGGGACGCCGACAAGGACATCACGCTGGATGTGGCGAACGAATTTCCGGTCGGCATCTGGTCGAACGGAGCCACCATGTGGGTGGTGGACTGGCAGGACGCCAAGCTGTATGCCTACAGCATGTTGGACCGGAGCCGGGACGCCGGCAAAGACTTCGCTCTGGACGCCGACGATCAATCCACGGAGGGCCTCTGGTCGGTCGGTGCAACGATGTGGGTGGCGTCCCGCGACGACGGCAGGCTCTACGCCTACGACTGGAACAATCCTCCCACGGGTGCGCCAACGATCATCGGCAGGGTCCGGGTGGACGAGACTCTGACGGCGGGCACCTCCGCCATCGCCGACGCGGACGGGCTGGACGACGCAGTCTTTCGCTATCAATGGGTGTCCAACGACGGGAACGCCGACACGGACATCTTGGACGCGACCCGTTCGACCTACATCCTCGCCTCGAGCGACCGCGGCAGGACCGTCAAGGTCAGGGTGTCCTACACCGACGACCGGGGCAACGAAGAGTCGCTTACCAGCGAGCCGACGGGCCGGATCGGGGCCCCGGGCATCTGCGACCGGACGCCTGTGGTGATGGCGGCCATCGTCGCCCGGATGACCGGCGTCGGCGACTGCTCCGAGGTTTCCGAAACGAGGCTCAGGGCATGGACCGGCTCCCACCGCTTCGGGTCCGGCGTCACGCCCGGGCTTCACCTGCAGGGGAGAGGACTGTCGGCCCTGCAGGCCGGGCATTTCCGCGACCTGCACGCGCTGCGCGCCCTGGACCTGAACAGAAACTTCCTCGAGACGGTCCCGGACGGACTCTTCGAAGACCTTCGGACGGTGGAGGAGATCTATCTGTCGGGAAACCTTCTGAACGAACTGCCGGACGGGACGTTCGACGGCCAAACCGCGAATCTGAGCGTTCTGGACCTGTCGGCGAACGGCCTGGAGACGCTGCCGGAAGGCGTGTTGCGAAACTTGGCCGGACTCGTCTCGCTGTCGCTCGCGGGCAACGGGCTCGCGCACCTACCGGGCGGCCTTTTCGACGACCTCGTCGAACTCGACGAACTGGACCTGCCCGCCAACTCGATAGACGAACTGCCGGACGGGCTCTTCGACGGCAATCTCGAACTGCGCGACCTGGACCTGTCGATCAACGAGATCTCCGAACTGCCGGAAGGGGTGTTCGGCGGTCTCGGCGACCTGCAGAGTCTCTCCCTCGCGGGGAACGACCTGAAGAGCCTGCCGGAGAACGTGTTCGCCGACCTCGGGAACCTCGCGGAGCTGGACCTTTCGGGAAACGAGTTCAAAGACCTGCCTGTCGGCGTCTTCGAAGGTCTGTCTGGGCTGACGGATCTCGACGCGGGCGACAATCCGGGCGCACCTTTCACGTTCACTGCAGAGCTGGAGCGGCGGGGAGACGACACGGTCGTGGTCCGAATAGCCGAAGGAGCGACGCCATTCGGCATGACGATCGAACTGTCGGCGACGAGGTCCTCGACGAGGTATCTTCAAAAAGTGTGTAAACAGTCAGGCGGTGTACCCTCTCTCTGAACAACACGGGCTCGAGGCCCAAGAGAGGAGATAGACCGCCCATGAGGAAGGAAAGCACTGAGAGTAGGTCGGAGTCAAGGCCGGAGTGGGAGCAGTTGGAGGATTGGGTGCGAAGCCAGGTCCAGAGGCTGATCCAGGAGTTGCTGGAGGAGGAGGTGACGGCGTTTCTGGGAAGGGCGAAGTCGGCGCTCAGATCCGACTCGGACTCAGATACCGGCTATCGGAACGGATACGGCAGAGCCCGGAGGCTTACGCTGAGTTCGGGAACGATACAGCTGAGGCGGCCGCGAGTCCGCGATACCGAGGAGCAGTTCGAGAGCCGGCTGCTGCCGCTGTTCGTCAACAGGACCAGGAAGGTTGCTGAGTTGATCCCCGAGCTGTACCTGCACGGTCTATCCGAAGGCGACTTCGATCTGGCTTTGCGGGGGCTGCTGGGAGAGGACGCACCGGTATCGGCGAGCACGGTGGCCCGGTTGAAGGATAAGTGGAACGATGAGCTTGCCCAATGGCGCAGCCGGCCCCTCGATGACCTGGAAGTGGTCTACATGTGGGTGGATGGAGTCTACGTCAAGGCTGGTCTTGAGAAGGAGAAGGCGGCGGTACTGGTGGTGATGGCGGCCCTGAGCGACGGGAGCAAGGTGGTGGTGAGCGCTGTTCCCGGATACAGGGAGTCCACAGAGAACTGGTCCGAGGTGCTCAGGGACATCAAGCGCCGGGGCTTGAGCTGCCCGAGGCTGGTGGTTGGAGACGGACACCTGGGCATCTGGGGAGCTCTGCGCAACGTCTATCCGCAGGCGGCAGAGCAACGCTGCTGGAACCACAAGATCGTAAACGTGCTCGCCAAGCTTCCAAAGCGACAACAGGACCAGGCCAAGCTCATGCTGCGTACTATCCCCTACGCGCCGACTCGGACAGAGGCTGAGCGGCTCAGGACGGTGTTCACCAGGTGGTGCGGCGACCATTCCTACGAGGCGGCCTCAGAGGCCTTGGAGCGGGACTGGGACCGCATGGTCACCTTCTATGACTTCCCAAAGGAGCACTGGGGGCACCTTCGCACGACGAACCCGGTAGAATCACCCTTCGCGGCCCTCAGGCTTCGGACCGATGCCGCCAAGCGCTACAAGAGGGTCGATCGGGCGATAGCGGTGATCTGGAAAATGTTGATGGTCGCCGAACAGCGCTTCAGGCGTCTGAAGGCCCCTGAGTTGATCGAAGACGTCTATCTCGGTGCACAGTATGCGGATGGAATCGCCATTGAATCAACGGCTGAGAAGGTCGCCGCCTGATGTCGTTTACACACCTATTGACGTAACCTCGTGCATATTCGGACGTTGTCGAGGTTCGTCCGCACGGGCATCATCCCGTCACCGTAGAAATCGACTCTGTTGCTTTTCTGGTGCCTGCAGGAGGTTCCACGTCGGGAATCCGCCCCGACCGCGGCAGTGACATGCATTTGTGGATCGGCAGACCATTGGTTCAAAGGGAATGGATCCAGGACGAAGATTTTGCTCTGCATCCGGAGAACGCGGACCCGAAGAGCATATGGTCGGACGGCGAGACGCTTTGGGTGGGCGACGATGCCGCTGCCAAGGTGTTCGCCTACAAGCTTTGGGACGACCCCGGCACCGAGGCCAGCGAGTACGGCACCCGCGACCCTGGCATGGATGTTCCAGCCCTGGGCCAGGAGGACTTCTACGTCACCGGCCACGGCGCTCGCCTGTACGTCGCCGAACAGTCCCTTTACGGCGCCAGCCGGGACGTCTTCGGCTACGACTTGACGGATCTCACGCGCGCGGAGGGCAGGGACTTCGTCTATGGAGGCTTGAACGTCGCGGGGGGAGTGTGGATCGTGCGCGGCATGGCGACCGACGGCCGGCACATGTGGATCACCGACACCACGTCGCACGCGCACGCCTTCCGTCCGGTCGACGACCCGGAGACGCCGGAGGACGAATACGGGAGGCCGGACACGTCCCGGAAGCTGACGATGCCCGGCACGGGCCAGCTGACCGGCCTCTTCACCGACGGTCGGACGATGTGGGGCGTCAGGTTCGGCTCGAACGACTCCGCGGTGCGGAGCGTGAAACTGTCCGACGGAACCGAGGCGGGGTATGACTTTCCGCTCCACGAGGACAACGACCACGCCTACGGCATCTGGTCGGACGGGGAGACCTTCTACGTCGTCGACGCCGACGATGCCATGATCTACACCTATCATGGCGTCGGCGGTGTCGTTCGGCCGTTCGTCGAAGACGCGGAGACCGCCGCCGCGCTAGTCGGCAACACGGGGCAGTCCGGCGACGCCGGCCATGACCTGGGCTCGGCCGGCGCGAAGAGGGCCCAGGCGTTCACCACCGGGACCAACAAAGCCGGGTACGCGCTGGCGTCCGTAGGGATTGAGTTCGGCGAAGTTTCGGACACGTCGTCCGACCTCGAGGTGACGCTCAACGCGGACGGCGGCGGCGTCCCGGGCGACGATCTCTGCACGCTGATCGCCCCGGCGAGCCTGTCCGAGCGGAGCGTGAACACCTTCGCCGCTCCGGCCTCGGGGACGACCTGCCCGGCTCTCGTGAAAGAGACGACCTACTTCGTGGTCGTCGAAAGGGTCCGCGTCACCGGTTCCGGCACCATCGCCGTCAGTGGAACGGCGAGCGGCTCCGAAGATACAGGAGCCGCGGAGGGGTGGTCCATCGCGGACGGAAGCGCGACATATTCTCCTCAGGCCGCTGCTCAGGGATGGGCCTCCGACGCGTTTTCCTACAAGATCGAGGCGAGAGGCTCCTTCATCAACAACCCGGCTGCCGGCGAGGCGACGGTCACGGGCGCGCCGCAGGTGAAGCGGACGCTCGCCGCGGCGGTCTCCGACGTGTCGGACGACGACGGGCTGACCCGGGCGGCCTACTCGTACCGGTGGATGCGGGTCGACGGCGCGACCGAGACGAACATCGGGACCGGCTCGCCCACCTACACGCTCGTCGCCGAGGATCTGGGCCAGCGGATCAAGGTGCGGGTGGCGTTCGTCGACGACCGTGGCAATTATGAAACGCTGACCAGCGAGGCCACGCCGTCGGTCGAGGCTTTGAAGGCGGCGGACCGGCCCGGAACCGTTTCGCTCTTTCCGGCGCGGCCGAGGGTCGGGACGGTGGTCAGCGCCGCGCTGAGCGATCCCGACGGCCTCGAGGGCGGCGGCTCGGGCCCTGCGGCGTCTTCGGGCGCGGTTTCGTGGAGCTGGGCCAGGTCCTCCGACGGAACCGCCTGGACCGGCGTCGAGGCCTACGACGACGGAGACAGCTACGTTCCAACTGAAGAAGACGAAGGGATGCTGCTCAAGGCCGAGGCGTCGTACACCGACGGGCACGGCCCCGGCAAGTCCGCGGAAGCTGTTTCGCCCGCCGTCGTGGGCACCCGCGAATCGGGTCCGGAACTGACGGTGACGGAAATAGTCACGGGCCTGTCCCACCCCTGGGGCATTGATTTCACCCCCGACGGGACGATGCTGTTCACCCAGCGCGCCGGCGTGCTGAACGCGAGGCTGACCGACGGCACCGTCAAGCGGGTCGCCGCGGATCTCGGAGATCTGTTCGTCGACGGGTTCGCCGGTCTGCAGGCGTTGGCCGTGGACCCGGACTTTTCGACCAACCGGCGGTTCTACACGCTCCAGGGGCACGCCGGACGCGAGATGCAGGTGATCGCCTGGACGATCGACGCGGACTACGACGAAGCCACGCGCGTCGTCGATCCCCTGGTAAAGGGCATGCCGATCGGTCCGGGCCCTTGGCACTCGGGAGGCCGGCTGCTTTTCGGTCCGGAGGGATATCTATGGATCGCGACCGGCGACGGGCGGGTGGTAACGGGCGCGCAGGACCTGACGTCCTTGGGCGGCAAGGTCCTCCGCGTCGACCCGCGGACGGGCGCCGGGGCGCCCGGCAATCCGTTCGGCGCCTCCTCGCCGGTGTACGCCTACGGCTTCCGCAACCCCCAGGGCCTGGCTCTGCGCCCGGGCACGGATCAGATGTGGCTGGTGGAGCACGGCCCGAAACACGACGACGAGATCAATCTGCTCGCACCAGGGGGCAACTACGGCTGGGACCCGATCCCGGACGACGGCACGTTGGTCTTCTACGACTATTCCGACGAGGCCGGCGTCCCCATGACCGACCTGGCGAAGTTCCCATCTGCCCGCCAGGCCAGATGGTCTTCGGGATTCCCCACCCTGGCAACCAGCGGGGGCGTTTTCCTGGATGGCCCCCAATGGGGGGAGTGGGAAGGGCGACTCGCGGTGGCCACGCTCAAGACGAAGTCGCTTCGTGTCTTCGAGTTCACCGAACAGGGCGATTTCGCGGGTCAGATCGTCGTTCCGGAGCTCGACGGCAGCCACGGCCGGCTGCGGACCCCGGTGCTCGGCCCCGACGGGGCTCTGTACATCGCCACCTCCAACAGACCCGGCAGCGACAGGATTCTCAGGGTGAGCGCCAACCGTGCCGCGACCGGCGCGCCCGTCATCAGCGGCGCCGTCGAAGTCGGCGAATCGCTGACGGCGGTCGTGTCCGGGATCGCCGACCCCGACGGGCTCGACGATGACGCGTTCAGATTCCAGTGGGTCCGCAGCCACTTCGGGAGCAATTCCTCCGACATCGAAGGAGCCACGGCTTCGACCTACACCCTGGTTACGGCTGACTTTGGCAAGACCATTAGCGTGCGGGTGTCGTTCTATGACGACAGAGGCAGCCTGGAGGCGCTGACCAGTCAGAGGACCGTCAACGTATCAGTCGTGGCGTGTACGGTTGGCGAGCATGCCCCGGCGGCAACGGCGGTAGAGGTACAAGCCGTTCCCGCTATCGTCGAGTCCACCACCGAGGAATATTTCGTGCTCTACGTGCGGCCCGCCCTGGACTCCGATCGAGAGTTCCCGGTCTCGGTGACCCTGGGCGAAGATGGCACAACAACGCTGACTGAGCAGCTGTCCCCACTCCCGAAGGAGCATTACCGGGTGGAAAAGTTCCTCATCGCCGACCCGGCCGACCTAGATAACGACTGCATCGACGACATTACCGAATTGGGGGACCCGGTGGGGATGAACCCGCTGAACCCCGCTCGGGCGGTTCCTTTTCGAGATGGCGCAGTGGCCATTCCCGACCGTGAGACATTTGAGGCGCTTTCCTACAAGGGCAGAAACGTTCCCAATCACCCCCGTCTCCAGGACCTGGAGTTTGTCAAGTTCTACATTATCGGCGTGGCTACCGACAACATGAGTATCTATTTCATGAACACCGAGACCCACCGATTACATCCCGATTTCGGGGATGCAATTGGTCTCTGGGACGACCCACTCTGGGGACAGGGGTACATGGGCGGCGAGATCATATACCACCCCAATGTGGTTGCTTCCGATGGTTCCCTGGGCGTCTACCGCTACCAGTTCCAGCCTATGGATGTATACCCCTTCGACTATGTGGCCCGTTCGTATGAGGTTTTGGCGGCCAGCATGCCCCTGCTTGATGACAACCTTGCCTATTACCCGATGCCGAGGAGAGCCCTGCCGCTCTATCACAGAGAACGGGCCCTCTACGATGATTCCCGGATCAATGTGGTGTTGAGAGAGGACATCCTGCCAGATGTTCCATTCCTCCCCCTCAACGTTGGGGAAGGGTACGGTTTCCTCAGGCTCATGTCGCTGGAGGAACGCCCCGACCCGCGCGACGTGGTGATCTACGAGACTATCCCCAACGAGCTTTCCCGGGTCGCCGGCCTCATCACCACCGTACCCCAGACACCGCTTTCCCACGTCAACCTGCGGGCCGTCCAGGACGGTGTCCCCAACGCCTTCATTCGCGACGTCCTCGACGACAGCGACATCGATGATCTCATCGGCAGATACGTCCACTACAGCGTCACGGCGGACGGCTACTCCATCCGCGCCGCCACTCCCGCCGAAGTCGAGGCCTACTTCGCCGCTTCGCGCCCTCCCGGAACCCAGACGCCGGAACGGGACCTCACAGTCACCCAGATCACCGACCTGGACGACATCGGCTTCGACGACTGGAATGCGTTCGGCGTCAAGGCGGCCAACGTGGCCGTGCTGCGGACGCTGGGTTTTCCCGACGGAACCGTCCCCGACGGGTTCGCGGTGCCCTTCTACTTCTACGACGAGTTCATGAAGCATAACGGGTTCTATGACGATATCGAAGAGATGCTGGAAGACCCGGATTTCCAGTCGGACTATGACACCCAGGAGAAAGAACTCAAGAAACTCCGCAAGAAGATCAAGAAGGGGGAGACGCCCGACTGGATCATCGACGCGCTGGAAGAGATGCACGCCACCTACCCTGAAGGGCAATCGCTGCGCTACCGGTCCAGCACCAACAACGAGGATCTGCCCGGCTTCAGCGGCGCTGGGCTGCACGACTCCAAGACCCAGGACCCGGAGGAGACGGAGGAGGACGGCATCGACAAGTCCATCAAAGGAGTGTGGGCCAGCCTGTGGAACTTCCGGGCCTTCACTGAACGCGAGTTCCACCGCATCGACCACCTCGCGACGGCGATGGGGGTGCTGGTCCATCCCAACTACTCGGACGAGCTGGCCAACGGCGTGGCCGTCAGCTTCGACCCTATCTACGAAACGGGCGGGAGCTACTACGTCAACACGCAGCTGGGTGAGGACCTGGTCACCAATCCCGACGCACACTCGGTGCCCGAGGAAATCCTGTTGGACCTGTCCGGTTCATACACCACCCTGGTGACCTCCAACCAGGTGCCGCGAGGACAACTCCTCATGAGCGATGCTCAAATTGACCAGTTGCGCCGGCATCTCCAGGATATCCATGACCATTTCGAGGATCTGTACAACCCCGGACCCGACGAACCCTTCGCAATGGAGATCGAGTTCAAGATCACCAGCGACGATGTTCTGTCCATCAAACAGGCCCGCCCCTGGGTATTTGGCGTTCCCAACGCCCCAGGCCATGGCGGTGAAACACCGGAGGGGGAAGCAATATGGTCCGCGACCTTGACGGTGGGGGTCGGAGAGGATTTCGCCGGTTATTCCTCGTTCGCCCAGGGCGAGGAGAACAACACCTTGGGTGCTCTCTCGTCCGACACCATCACGTTGGACGACGCCAGCTACACCGTCAAGGCCCTGGGGGTTCTGAACGGCAAGCTGATTCTCTCAGTGATGCCAAAACTGACTGCCGACTTTGTCCTAGTGGTGGGGAGGGACGAATTCGCCTCTACCGACGCATCGACCCTGGAGGGGGACTCCATCATCCAGTTCCAGTGGAACGACCGGGGACTGGACTTGCCGGAGGGGGAAGAGGTCGCCGTCAGACTGGCCGCGCCAGACGATGGCGCTCCAGCCACTGGCCTGCCCGTCATCACTGGCACTGCCCGGGTGGGGCAGACGCTGACGGTGGACACCTCGGCCATCGCCGACGAGGACGGGCTGGGCAATGTTTCCTACAGCTACCAGTGGATTGCCAACGACGGAACCACCGACGCGGACATCGAGGATGCAACGGACTCGGCCTACACGCCGCCGGTCAGCGACGTAGGCAAGACCATCAAGGTACGGGTGACATTCACCGACGATGCTGACAACCAGGAGTCCCTGACCAGCGCGGATACCGATACGGTGGCGGCAACGAATCCGGGCGTCCCCGGGCACCTGAACGCCTTCCCTCACGACGCCGGAGCGCTGGACGTTTACTGGGAAGCCCCGGCCAGCGACGGCGGCTCCGACATTACCGGCTACAAGGTGCAGTGGAAGGAGAGCGCAGACAGCTGGGACACGCCGGCGGACGTTTCCGAGGCGACCGCGTCCGGAACCATCCACACCATTACGGGACTGACCGACGGAGTGGAGTACAGCGTGCGGGTCCTGGCCACCAACGGCGTGGGTGACAGCCCGCCCTCGGTTGAGCAGACCGGCACTCCCCGGGAGACCAAGGCGCCGGAAATGGTAAGACCCAGGGTGGACGGAGCGACCCTGAAAGTGTTGTACGACGAGGCCCTGGACGAGGGGTCTGCGCCGCCGACGGATTCCTTCGATGTGAGGGTGGCCTGCACGTGCGATGACACGACCTGGCTAGATGAAGAAGCCAAGCGGGCGGTGGAGAGCGTTTCGGTGGACGGCGACACGGTGGTGTTGACGCTGGTTTCGGCGGCTACGTCCGAGGACGTCGTGGTCGTCAGCTACACGCCGCCTTCGGACGCTGCCACCGCCCGGACCAGGGACTTGGTGGGCAACGCGGCGGCAGGGTTCAATTCCACCGAGGTCTTCAACGACACCGATGAGACCGCAGAATCAGAAGAGAACGGCGAGCCGGAGGAAACCACCGAGGGGGAAACGCCGCTGACCGTTAGCCTGGAAGCCACCACGGAGAGCCACAACGGGACGGATGCCTTCACCTTCGAGATCCGGTTCAGCGAGGAGTTCCCCCTGAGCTACAAGACTCTCAGAGACTTGGCATTCACTGTGTCGGGGGGTGAAGTCCTCAAGGCCCAACGGCTGGACAAGCCCAGCAACATCCGATGGCTGATCACGGTAGAACCGGACTCCAACGGGGATGTGGCCGTTGTCCTGCCTGTAACCCAGAACTGCGTCTCCGATGGGGCAATCTGTACCGGGGACGGCAGGAAGCTCTCCACCCGGCTGGAGTTAACCGTTAGCGGTCCGGGGCAGTAGTCACGTCGCTGAATAGAGATTTCCGGGCCGAACGGACAGCCCCGGCGGTAGACAGCGGCTGTACCGGCCCTATGCCACCAACAGCGCGGGAGCAAGCAGAAGAACACGCTTCAAACCGGTAACCATCCCATAGGAGCTGAGGCTGGAGGCCGGAATCCAATTCGACCGGTGAGTCAGAAAACCAACGGAGGTGCAAATGCAAAGGTCCATCACCACTCCAATACCAAGACGGACCCTGATCGCCGCCGCAGTGCTCATCGTCCTCTTCGCGGCAACGCTGGTGCTGCCGGGCAGCCACCAGAGCTGGGCCGCAGACGAAATCTCAGAAACGATGTACGACGTCTTCGATCAACTCAGGGGCCTTCAGACGCCTGAAGCGCTGTTCGGCGACCATCAACATTTTCCAGATCACCGCTATCGCCCGATCGACCCTCTTGTAGCGCTTGGCGGCATCGGTCCGAAGCCTGAGGGCCGCGAAGGGTGATTCTACCGGGTTCGTCGTGCGAAGGTGCCCCCAGTGTTCCTTTGGGAAGTCATAGAAGGTGACCATGCGGTCCCAGTCCCGCTCCAAGGCCTCTGAGGCCGCCTCGTAGGAATGGTCGCCGCACCACCTGGTGAACACCGTCCTGAGCCGCTCAGCCTCTGTCCGAGTCGGCGCGTAGGGGATAGTACGCAGCATGAGCTTGGCCTGGTCCTGTTGTCGCTTTGGAAGCTTGGCGAGCACGTTTACGATCTTGTGGTTCCAGCAGCGTTGCTCTGCCGCCTGCGGATAGACGTTGCGCAGAGCTCCCCAGATGCCCAGGTGTCCGTCTCCAACCACCAGCCTCGGGCAGCTCAAGCCCCGGCGCTTGATGTCCCTGAGCACCTCGGACCAGTTCTCTGTGGACTCCCTGTATCCGGGAACAGCGCTCACCACCACCTTGCTCCCGTCGCTCAGGGCCGCCATCACCACCAGTACCGCCGCCTTCTCCTTCTCAAGACCAGCCTTGACGTAGACTCCATCCACCCACATGTAGACCACTTCCAGGTCATCGAGGGGCCGGCTGCGCCATTGGGCAAGCTCATCGTTCCACTTATCCTTCAACCGGGCCACCGTGCTCGCCGATACCGGTGCGTCCTCTCCCAGCAGCCCCCGCAAAGCCAGATCGAAGTCGCCTTCGGATAGACCGTGCAGGTACAGCTCGGGGATCAACTCAGCAACCTTCCTGGTCCTGTTGACGAACAGCGGCAGCAGCCGGCTCTCGAACTGCTCCTCGGTATCGCGGACTCGCGGCCGCCTCAGCTGTATCGTTCCCGAACTCAGCGTAAGCCCGAATCCACCGAAGGAGGGCGTCGGGTTAGCGTCCTGAGGCGGCAAGAAGGTGCTCCTGTGCTTCTGGGATAATGGTTTTGTAGCAAAAAAACGGCCCCGGAAAAGGAGCACCCAGTAGATGCTGCCACGCAACCACCCCGACCGGATCCAAATCACCTTCGACGACCGCCGCTTGGTGGCCAATGCCGGGCTGCTCCTTCCGGCCACCCTGGCGCGGCACCTCGGCCTGCCCGAACTCGTCCGGCAGCGCCTCGACCTGGGCGATGCCCCGGGGCGGGCGAACACGAGCGACAAGATGATGACGCTGGTGGCGTCTGCGCTGGCTGGGGGCGACTGCATTGACGACGCCGATGTGTTGCGCACCGGGGGGACGGCCTGCACCCTGGGCGGCACGGTGAAGGCGCCATCCACCCTGGGCACCTTCCTGCGCAGCTTCCGGTGGGGCCACGTCCGTCAACTCGACCGGGTGAGCCGCGAGTTGCTGGCCCGGGCTTGGCAGGCCGGGGCGGGACCCGGCGACGGGCCCCTGACCATTGACCTGGACTCCACCATCTGCGAGACCTACGGACTGGCCAAGGAGGGAGCGCGCCACCACGGCTATACCGGCAAGCGGGGCTACCACCCGCTGCTGGCCATCGCCGCCGGCACCGGAGACGTGCTGATGTCCCGGCTGCGCGAGGGCCGGGCCAACACCGCCCGCGGCGCCGCCCACTTCCTGCGGGAGACGGTGGGACGGGTGCGCTACGCCGGGGCCAACGGACGACTCACGCTACGGGCCGACAGCGGGTTCTACACTCATGGCGTGGTATCCGTCTGCCGCAAGATGGATGTCCGCTTCTCCATCACCATCCGCCAGCACAAAAGCCTGCACAATCTCATCGAGGCGATACCCGAAGATGCCTGGACGCCGATTCCTTACTGGATGGACGGCGCCGCCGATGTGGCCGAGACCACCTGCACCCCCTTCCAGGCCGAGGCGGACGCCGCGCCGGTACGGCTCATCGTCCGGCGGGTGAAGCCGACGCCCGGTTCCCAACTGGCCCTCTTCGCCAAATACAGCTATCATGGCTTCATCACCGACCGGGACGGGGAGTTGCTCGAACTGGAGGCTGACCATCGCCGCCACGCCGAGATCGAGAATGCCATACGCGACCTCAAGTACGGCGTCGGGCTGAACCATCTCCCCTCGGGCCGCTTCGCCGCCAACGGCGCCTGGCTGGCCGTCCAGACGATGGCCCACAACCTGGCCCGCTGGACGGCGCGGATCGGTCTGGGAGAGCGGATAGCCACCACCAAGACCCTCCGGCGGCGGTTCTTCTCCCTGGCCGGACGGCTCACCCGCTCGGCACGCCGGTTGACCCTGCATCTTCCGGATCGCTGGCCTTGGGCTGAGAAGTTCAGCCGCGCCTTGGCCCGGCTGCGAGCCATTCCACTCCCGGCCTGACGGCACCGTCGGCGACCGACCCACCCACCGGACAACCGAAGATCCCCGCAGACTCGTGCCAGCCCGGTCCGAGAGAGTTCCCTGCTGCGTATTCTCTCGCCATCCCGCGCATCGCAGCTCCCGCAGACGGCCATAGGGGCCCCTGTGCGGCGATGAAGACCGTCCGCCGACCTCCCTACCCCAAATGGAACCCAGGCTATTTCCCCTGTAGCTCCCTCACCCCCCTTCCGCTTTCCTCACGCCGTCCATCGGTGTCCTTCGGTGGATTCGGGGTAAGCCTCCGGGCTCTGCCGTATCCGTTCCGATAGCCGGTATCGTTGTCCGAGTCGGATCTGAGCGCCGACTTCGCCCTTCCCAGAAACCCCGTCACCTCCTCCTCCAGCAACTCCTGGATCAGCCTCTGGACCTGGCTTCGCACCCAATCCTCCAACTGCTCCCACTCCGGCCTTGACTCCGACCTACTCTCAGTGCTTTCCTTCCTCATGGGCGGTCTATCTCCTCTCTTGGGCCTCGAGCCCGTGTTGTTCAGAGAGAGGGTACACCGCCTGACTGTTTACACACTTTTTGAAGATACCTCATGAAGCCTTTGTCGTTGCAATAGATTTCCTCATCGGAGTAAGCAAATCTGCCTCTAGGGGCCATGTCCATCCAGAACAGCTTCTCCTTAGCGAATGCCTCGTGGTAAGCGCAGGTATCCTGTATTTCATACCAGGCATGGCCCGTCTTCTTCCTGGACTTGGTGCCGTCGGCAAGTCGCTTTCCCGATTGCTCCAACCTTGATTCCCTCGTAAAAACCCCTCGTCCTCCGGGGGCAATGGGAGGATAATGTGGGGAAAGGGCGTTGGGGCAGCGCCCGGGCGAGGGAGGGGAGCATGTTCCGAGCGCGAGACCCGCAAGAGAGCCTCTGGCAGTCCCAGTTCCTGGTGACGCCGAAGAAGGCTAAGCGCCTGGAGGGGAGTTGGGCCGAGGTTTTCCGAAACGAGGCGCTCCCCCTGATTGACGAGGAGCTCTTTGCTCCGATGTACTGCGCGGACAACGGCCGTCCCGACCGAGCGGTGCAGACCGTCCTCGGGGTCCACCTTCTCAAAGAGATGTTCAACCTCACCGACGGTGAAGCCCTGGAGCAGCTAGAGTTCAACCTGCTCTGGCACCACGCCCTGCGGCTGGACATCGAGGAGACCCACCTGCCCCAGAAGACCCTCCACAACTTCCGAGTTCGCCTGATGCAGCACGATGGTGGCCGGCTGGCTTTCCAGGAGACCACGGACCGGATCATCCAGGCGCTGGGCATACGCACCGGAAAGCAACGGCTGGACTCCACCCACATCATGAGCAACATCGCTACACTCACCCGGCTGGGCCTGTTCTGTGAGACGATGCGGTTGTTCCTGCGGGCCTTGCGCTGGGAGTACCCAGAGCTTCGCCCTGTGGTTCCGGAGGGCCTCCTGGGGCGCTATTTGAAGGAAGAAGACGAGGCGACCCACTACGAGGACGCCCACACGGGGGAGGGTCGGCGACGCCTTTCGGTCTGTGCCCGGGACCTCTACCGGCTGGTGGACCGGTTCCGTGGCACGACTGCTGCCCAGCTGGAGGAGTACCGGCTGCTGGAGCGGCTGCTGCGGGAGCAGTGCCATGTGGGCAAACACCGGGACGGGCGCCCGGGGGACGATGATGACGATGCTGGGGAATGCAAGGTGCCCGTGGCCCTGAAGGACCCGAAGCAGGTGTCCGCCGACTCGCTGCAATCGCCCCACGACCCGGATGTGACCTACAGCGGCCACAAGGGGAAGGGGTACGAGGTGCAGGTGGCGGAGACCTGCCACGGGGAGAACGCCACCCAGCTCATCACCCACGTGGAGGTGACCCCCTCGAGTGGGAGCGACACCGACGTGAGCGTGCCGGTCGTTGACGGGCTCGCGGAGCGGAAGGTCCGACCGGACGAGCTCTTCGTCGACACGGCGTATGGGTCGGGCCGCAACGCCTTCGAAGCCTCGCGCCGGGGAACGGAACTGGTGAGCCCGGTGGCGGGGTCGGCGCCGGGGAACTCGCACGAAGGAGAGCGTGACGGACCACCGCCGCTCACCGCCGCGGACTTCCAGATCGACGTCACAGGGGAGCAGGCCACGGTGTGCCCCGCCGGCCACCCGTCCATCGAGGAGCACGAGTTGGAGGATGCGCCGGAGCGGGTAGAGGTCCACTTTGCCAGGACAACATGCGAGCCCTGCCCCTTGCGGTCCCGTTGCCCAGTGAAGCTGGACCGGCGTGCGGGGGACTACGTCCTCAAGGCGGACCTGGTGAAGGTAAACATCGAGCGGCGCCGGAGGGCCGAGGCCACCGAGGAGTGGCGCAAGCGGTATGCCATAAGGGCTGGTATCGAGGGAACGAACTCCGAGCTCAAGCGCGCCCACGGGCTTGGGCGCTTGCGGGTGCGAGGGGGCCGTCGGGTGCGGCTTGCCGTCTACCTGAAGACGTTGGCGTGCAACTTCAAGCGGATGGTCCATGCACGCCTGGTGGAGATGGAGAACACGGCTCAGCGGGCGGTCGGGACGGTACCTGCGGTCGCGGCCGCATGAGGGCGCCGCTCCACAGCTTCCACCGGGTGCCCTGAGCCACGGAAGGGGTACCGCAACGGGATCACGCTTGTCCTGAGCGCAGCAGATGGTGCGGTGAGCCCAGCAGCCGGCATCCCGTGGCCTCCTCCCTTCCAGGCCCCTTCGCACGCCAGGGTTCATCTCAAACAGGCCTTTTTGCGAGGGAATCAAGCTTGTAGTTGCTCCAGTTGAAATTGGCGAGGTCAACGCTGCCCGACCTGCCCGAAATCCGGGACAGATCGGTGTGGGCCAGCAGAGTATAACTGAACCGGTCCTGAGGGAAGGGGTTCTGAATGTGCCCGTTGCTTGCCTGGTAGAGGGACCAGTTCTCGTGCAGCTTACGAGGGCACAACACCAGCACAGGCTCGTTGAGCTGCTCGAAGTACTTTATTACCGCCAGAGCGGTATATGTCTTGCCCAGCCCCACGCTATCCGCGAGGATGCACCCGTTGTGCTGGCGCAGCTTTGCTATGGCGCCCTTGGCCCCATCCTTCTGAAATTCGTAGAGCGCATTCCAGACTTGGCTGTCGTAGAAGCCTGTGGCGACCAAACCCTCATCGCCCGCGATCCGGGCCTCAATTTCCTTGCGGAAAAGTTCGTAGAGGGTCTTGTAATAGACCACCTCCGGCGCGTGGTCACTCCCAACGCGGGCCAGGGCGTCCAGCACCTTCTGCTTTACGTCTTCGGTGCGCTGTGTGTCCTTCCACAGCCGGTCGAACCAATCCTGCAATTCAGCGAGGGTGTCGGCGTCGCTTACGGCTAGGTTGATTTCCAGATTGGAGCGGTCGCTGCCGCCCAGCCCATTCTTGGTAAAATTGGAGCTGCCAACCACAGCGCTACTGAGCTCGTCGCCCGATCCGGCCAGATACATCTTGCCGTGAAGGAAGTTGGTCTGGCTGACGGACCGTATTGCAACAGATTCCCTCCTGACCCAATCTGCGCACCGTTTTGCCAAGTATCTCTGTAGCATCGTGTGGTTCGGAGTCAGGCCTTTCTCCGTGACAGCAAAGGACTTGGGGTCCTTAGCCCCAGGGTCCAGGTCCTCGACCGAAGTTGGGTCCCCGAAGAGAAACCGCACCTCATCGATGCTGTCCAGTTCGTTCATAAGAAGCTCATAGCCATAGATGCTGAAGTACGCCGATACGAAGTCAAAGGCATGAGCGTCGCCGAGGTGCCGCCTCAGACGCTCTGCGACCGTGGCTTGTTGGTTGTCTATGATGTGGCGAGTGTTAACCATTCGGATGGTTTTCCTAGCGAGTCTTATGGGCTCCAGATTCCTTGCCTCGGGTTCCATTTGCCTTGCCTTGGATATCCTCGCACTTGCGCATCAGTTCCTGGAATGTCTCCTCATCGCCGAGGAGCATACCGTCATTGACCATTCTTTCGTGGTCGTCAGCCAGGGCCTCATAGAACGAACCCTCTGGCACGAGTTGCAAGTCGCCGGAGACCGCGGCCTCGTAGTCAATCCAACTTCCTGTGGCGTCCTTCTCCCGGAAGAACATCGCCTTGTGTCGTGCTACCGACAGCCCTAGGTTTCGGTCGGCGAGCGACCTTTCGGCGAAGCCTGCGTCGTCCAAGCGGACGAGATCGTGCCAGTGCCGGGAGAGCCGCTCTCCTCGGCTGCGTTGCTGGCGGCAGAAGACGTGAACGGCCGTGGCCTTCTCCCAGAACGTGCGTTCAGCCAACATGACGAAGAGGTTGGCTGAAGGGAATGTCACCTCCGATAAGTATGGAGCCGCATCGCAACCTATCGCACGCTCTTCACGCGGCTCCCCTGTCGAGCGCGCCCCGAACTCCACTGTCACCTCCGGCCTCACGAAGTCGTAGTACGTGAATAGTGGCTCATAGCCGACCAACACCGTGTCACCGTTGGTTCGCATCTGTACTGACGGGTCTAATCCAGCGAGGTCAGCTTCGATAGCGGGCAGTGCACGGGTCTCCACCCACGTTGCCAGCCGCCGCCTGATTTCCCGCGTCCAATTGCGCTCCTGGCTGCGAGTGGTTGGTAGTGCATCCTCCCCACCGCCTTCCACCAAGTCGGGAGCGATGGCTCGGATGTCGTAGGTGACGTCTAGGCCTTCCGAGAATCGACGAATGGCGTGATACGCCTTGGCCAAGGAGGTGCCGCCCTTGAAGGTCAACTTCTCACTGAACTGGCTCTGTGCGAGGGCGCGCAACGTATACACCACCCATATATCCTTCTCCAGGAGATGCACGCGTCTTCCGCTGAGGCTAGCAGCTACCTCCAAGGCATCCCGCCTCTCTTCTGGAGAGAGCAATTCAAACAGCGTGTCAGCCATTGGCAACCATCGCGCTCACGGGTTCCGCCATCCACGCTGGCATCACAGCTCGCGACGCAGCCAGCTCTCGAATATCTTCGGCAGAGAGCTTTCGCCCAATTGCCCCCAATCCCGCCACTACTTCCTTGGGACCCAGCCAGGCTAGGGCACGGACCGCTTCGCCGGCCGGTCGGTGTGGTGCCGTCATTTGCCAACGAGGGGCATGGCGGAGCTCCACCACCAGTTCACCGAGCCTCAGCTTGCGGTTGGGTCCGGACGTGAGGTAGACCGACCGTATAGGCACCTGGGTGGTGAGTCCAAGAGCATTCGCTGCCATCCCCCCACAAGGTACAATCGTCTCGCCCCAAAGCGCAGACAGTGAAGCAAGCACTATCTCGAGGGCAGGCGGACGAGGACCGAAACGAGTCTGGACGGGCCGGACGTAGACACCCTGATAGATCCGCATGAGCTCCCCCTTTCGGGCAAGCCGAGACAACGCCTGGTCCACAGCCGCTCTGCCGCCCAAGTGCAACAACGCACTCGGGCACAGCAGCGTGCCCTCCGACGAGTCGGCGGCGTGGCTCATGATCTGAGATGGGAGGCTTGCCACTCGGATGTCCTCTATGCTAGGATGTCAGAAATATAGCACATTGGCTGACTCCTACGCAAGATGAGGCTGGTGAAGGAGAGTAAATGACAACGGCTAACGCAGCTGACAAGGTTAGCTACGAACAGTTCCGAGATGCGTGGCTAACCGAGATCGTAGAAGCTCAAGTCTCGCCCTTGGAGAAGGGACGATGGTTTGGAGCCAAGTTAGTTACACAATGGCTGGATGTCACACCTGACGACGAGGACTTCGTGGTTTGCGATGGCTCCGGCGACGGTGGGATTGACATCGCCTATCTCAAACGCGCCGACACTGATACCGGCAGCCGCGATGATAATTCAGAAGAGGGCGACATTTGGTACTTGGTTCAAAGCAAATATGGGGCTGGATTTGCAGGAACCGACACGATTCTGAAAGAGGGCAACAAGGTCATCACAACTTTGCAGGGTCAAAATCAACACCTGTCTCAAGATACCAAGCAGTTAATGCAAAAGCTTGCCTTGTTTCTCGAGCAAGCGTCGCATGCAGACAGAATTGTCCTAGTCTTCGCAACTACAGACCCGATTTCCAATCAGGAACGTCAAGCTCTTGAAAACATAAAGCTCATCGGCAGAGAGCGGGTAAAGTCAATCTTCGATGTCGAGGAGGTGTCTCTCCAGACAATATGGGAAGGCCTGGATTACGTTGAAGCGGCCCATTTATCCGTCTCGGTAAAAGGACAGTTCGTTGAGCAGACTCCCGGACTGATGGTGGGTACGGTTTCCCTATTGGATCTTTTCGAGTTCATGCGAAGTTATAAGAATCTGACCGGGGACTTGAATCAATTGTACGGAAAGAACGTACGCCAGTTTCTTGGAGGCCATAGGAAGATCAACAAGGGGATTGCCCGGACTCTGAACGAGAATCCGGAAACATTCGGCCTTTACAACAACGGTATCACAATTGTTGTATCCGACTACTCCTCACGTTCGGACGATGGAGAGGTCGCTATCCATGACCCCTATATTGTAAATGGTTGCCAGACAACCAAAACCATTTGGCAAGTCCTGGAACCGAGAATGAATCCCGGAGGTACTGGCAGCGATTCGGCCGTCAGTGAGTGGAAAGAGCGAGTCGGACGTGGTGGTGTAATCACCAAGATTGTACGTAGCGACGAAGCTGAAATCACCAATATCACGAGATTCACCAACTCTCAGAACTCTGTTCGAGAGCAGGATTTCATAGCCCTCAACAGCGGCTTCCAAGGTTGATTCCCTCGCAAAAAGGCCTGTTTGAGATGAACCCTGGCGTGCGAAGGGGCCTGGAAGGGAGGAGGCCACGGGATGCCGGCTGCTGGGCTCACCGCACCATCTGCCGCGCTCAGGACAAGCGTGATCCCGTTGCGGTACCCCTTCCGTGGCTCAGGGCACCCGGTGGAAGCTGTGGAGCGGCGCCCTCATGCGGCCGCGACCGCAGGTACCGTCCCGACCGCCCGCTGAGCCGTGTTCTCCATCTCCACCAGGCGTGCATGGACCATCCGCTTGAAGTTGCACGCCAACGTCTTCAGGTAGACGGCAAGCCGCACCCGACGGCCCCCTCGCACCCGCAAGCGCCCAAGCCCGTGGGCGCGCTTGAGCTCGGAGTTCGTTCCCTCGATCCCGGCCCTTATGGCATACCGCTTGCGCCACTCCTCGGTGGCCTCGGCCCTCCGGCGCCGCTCGATGTTTACCTTCACCAGGTCCGCCTTGAGGACGTAGTCCCCCGCACGCCGGTCCAGCTTCACTGGGCAACGGGACCGCAAGGGGCAGGGCTCGCATGTTGTGTCGATGTCCAGCGATTATGTCCGCCTAAGTGGTCAGGGAAAATGTCCATCTAGGCCGCTGTCATACCATCGGACTGTGATACGCGGGACCTGCCCCTGGTGCGCATCATGGGCGGGCTCTTGGCTTCGGCGTACTTGCGGACCGTGTTCCTGTGGATGCCCAACTCCCTGGCGATTGCCCGAATGGAGAGGCCCCGAAGCTTAGCCTGCTGCACGGCCTTCCACCGGACCCTCTGTCGCGGCGTGGGTTTCCTGCGTGGCGATGCCGGAGGCTTGCGAACTCTGCCGCCGCCGTTCAATGTGGCGCTGTCGGCCTCGATGGCGTCGAGGGATGCCAAGCTCTCCTTGGGGTGGCTGCCCACGCCGTTGACCCTACGCTCAAGGCCGGGGCCATATCGGAGAGGACCATTGGAGGCACGGAGAACTCCAGGGCGCGGCGGCGCCTCCTGTGTGGGGATCGTGCGTCCCCGGTACTGCACGAGGAGCTGACCGTCCAAGCCCTCATGGACCTCCAGCTGCGCTCCGGCGTAGCTAGGCCGCTCCTTACCAGGCAGCAGCTGCAAGGTACGCCAGTTGTACTTGACGGTGTTGTCCCTGGCCACCTTGCGGCGGTGCTTGAAGCAGAGTATCTGGTCCAGGGCCACCGATGACTCCATAGAGCGGTAAGCAACGCTTGAGTGCTCTGCCGGAACCCCGAACTTCTCGTTGAAGCGCGGCAGGAAGCGGTGCAGGACTTCATTGGCCTCGTCGATGGTGGTGACGCCCGCCAGGCGCAGCTCGGTCACCAGCCGGTCCTGGAATGTCCCCGCCGTCCGCTCGACCCGGCCCTTCGCCTGCGGTGACCTGGCGAATATCTGGCGTATCCCCAGCTCCTCCATGGCGCGGGCGAACTGGGTTGGCCCGGCCGGCTTCTGGCGAGGCTCTCCAGTATGCTTGAAGACCGCGTGTCGGTCGCTGTAGACGGCCAGCGGTATCCCGCATTGCCGGATCAACCCCTCCATGAGAAGGAAGTAGCCGCGGGTGTCCTCCTCCTGGCTGAACAGAGCGTCAGGCACAGTGCCGGTGGCGTCGTCCACGGCCAACAGCAGGACGAACCGGGGTCCTTGTTCCCCCAGCCACCGATGGTGGCTCCCATCTATCTGCAGCAGCATCCCTTCTTGGGCCATGCGTTTGCGCCGGACACGGTGTCTGGGCGGCCGGCGGCGGCGGGGGCTGTCCACGCCGGCGCTGACCAGGATGCGGCGCACCGTAGAGCGGCTCAGGTCGATCCCCTCCCGTTCCATCAACAACTCGGTCAGATGCGTATGGTTCGTTCCAGCGTAGCGAGTGCGGGCCAGCTGCACCACGTAAGTCATCTTGGTCTCTGTCGTGGTGTTGGCCGGTCGGCGGCCACGATTCCCGTGGGCGAGTGCGGCGGCGCCCTCCTTCCTATAGGCCGCCAGAATACGCCTCATGTGGCGTTCGCTCACTCCCAGGACCTCGGCCGCCTGACATACCACCACCTGATCTGCCAGAACGCTGTTGAGCACCTGAAGTCTCGTCTGCTCCTTCTGCGTCAATGTCACTCCTTCCATGGGATGACATTTTCGCTGACCAGTTAGCTACTGACATAATCGTAGAACAACAACACATGTTGTCCCGGCAAAGTGGACCTCTACCCGCTCCGGCGCATCCTCCAACTCGTGCTCCTCGATGGACGGGTGGCCGGCGGGGCACACCGTGGCCTGCTCCCCTGTGACGTCGATCTGAAAGTCCGCGACGGTGAGCGGCGGTGGTCCGTCACCCTCTCCTTCGTGCGAGTTCCCCGGCGCCGACCCCGCCACCGGGCTCACCAGTTCCGTTCCCCGGCGCGAGGCTTCGAAGGCATTGCGGCCCGACCCATACGCCGTGTCGGCGAAGAGCTCGTCCGGTCGGACCTTCCGCTCCGCGAGCCCGTCAACGACCGGCACGCTCACGTGACCTGCCCCCGATCTTTGTACCACCTGCTATGTTAGTCCAGCAAGGACAGGGAGTGGAACAGCAGGCAGCACAGTCTCCGGGGCCGGCGGCCTATAGCCCAGCGAGCTGTGAGGCCTGATGCGGTTGTAAATCTGCCTGTACCGCTCGGTCAGCACCCTCACCTCCAAGAGCGTGTAGAAGAGTTCCCTGTCCAGCAGCTCGTCTCTGAGCTTGCCGTTGAAGCTCTCGATGTAGCCGTTCTCCCACGGCGATCCAGGCTCAATGTACAGCGTCCTGGCTCCCACTCGCCCAAGCCACTCCCGCACAGCCCTGGCTGTAAACTCCGGTCCGTTGTCTGAGCGTATGTGATCGGGCACTCCCCTGATCATCATCAGCTCGGCAAGGGTCTCTATTACGTCGGAGGCTCGGATCTGTCGATCTGCCCTGATGGCCAGACACTCCCTGGTGTATTCGTCAATGACGGTCAGCAGCCTCACAGCTCTACTGTCCTGGGTCCTGACCAGTACGAAGTCGTAGGCCCACACGTGGTTCGGTCCCTGGGGCCGCAGACGCACGCAGGAGCCGTCATTGAGCCACAGACGTCCTCTCTTGGGCTGCTTGGCCGGCACCTTCAGCCCTTCTCGTCGCCAGATCCGCTCTACTCTCTTGTGGTTCACATCCCAACCCTCCATCCTCAGCAGAGCGGTGACCCTGCGATAACCGTACCTGCCATACCGACTGGCCAACTCTACGATCTCCTCGGTCAAGCCCTGCTCATCCTCTCCAGGTATCGGCTCATACCGATGCGTCGACCTGGGATGGCCCAGCACCTTGCAGGCTCGTCGCTCTGAGACCCCGAACATCTCCTTGACGTGCTCCACACACTGGCGACGACGAGAAGGGCTTAGAAGTTTCCCTCCGCTGCTTCTCTCAGTATCTGATTGTCCAACGTCAGATCAGCCACTGCTCTCCTCAAACGACCGTTCTCGGTCTCCAGTTGCTTCAGCCGTCTAGCCTGGTCGATCTTCAACCCCCCGTACTCGGTGCGCCACCGGTAGAAGGTCTGCTGGGTCACCCCTATCTGACGAGAGACTTCAGCGACCGTACTCCCTGCCGATATGGCCACCTCCGCCTCTCTGAGCTTGTTGATGATCTGCTCTGCCGTATGCTTCCTCCTTGCCATCTTTACCCCCCTTTCTTTCAGGCCCAGGACTAACATTACACCTGGACCAGTTCTTGGGGGGCAGGTCAGGCCGGGATCGAGGGAATGAACTCCGAGCTCAAGCGCGCCCACGGGCTTGGGCGCTTGCGGGTGCGAGGGGGCCGTCGGGTGCGGCTTGCCGTCTACCTGAAGACGTTGGCGTGCAACTTCAAGCGGATGGTCCATGCACGCCTGGTGGAGATGGAGAACACGGCTCAGCGGGCGGTCGGGACGGTACCTGCGGTCGCGGCCGCATGAGGGCGCCGCTCCACAGCTTCCACCGGGTGCCCTGAGCCACGGAAGGGGTACCGCAACGGGATCACGCTTGTCCTGAGCGCAGCAGATGGTGCGGTGAGCCCAGCAGCCGGCATCCCGTGGCCTCCTCCCTTCCAGGCCCCTTCGCACGCCAGGGTTCATCTCAAACAGGCCTTTTTGCGAGGGAATCAAGCTTAAACCCGAATCCACCGAAGGACACCGATGGACGGCGTGAGGAAAGCGGAAGGGGGGTGAGGGAGCTACAGGGGAAATAGCCTGGGTTCCATTTGGGGTAGGGAGGTCGGCGGACGGTCTTCATCGCCGCACAGGGGCCCCTATGGCCGTCTGCGGGAGCTGCGATGCGCGGGATGGCGAGAGAATACGCAGCAGGGAACTCTCTCGGACCGGGCTGGCACGAGTCTGCGGGGATCTTCGGTTGTCCGGTGGGTGGGTCGGTCGCCGACGGTGCCGTCAGGCCGGGAGTGGAATGGCTCGCAGCCGGGCCAAGGCGCGGCTGAACTTCTCAGCCCAAGGCCAGCGATCCGGAAGATGCAGGGTCAACCGGCGTGCCGAGCGGGTGAGCCGTCCGGCCAGGGAGAAGAACCGCCGCCGGAGGGTCTTGGTGGTGGCTATCCGCTCTCCCAGACCGATCCGCGCCGTCCAGCGGGCCAGGTTGTGGGCCATCGTCTGGACGGCCAGCCAGGCGCCGTTGGCGGCGAAGCGGCCCGAGGGGAGATGGTTCAGCCCGACGCCGTACTTGAGGTCGCGTATGGCATTCTCGATCTCGGCGTGGCGGCGATGGTCAGCCTCCAGTTCGAGCAACTCCCCGTCCCGGTCGGTGATGAAGCCATGATAGCTGTATTTGGCGAAGAGGGCCAGTTGGGAACCGGGCGTGGGCTTCACCCGCCGGACGATGAGCCGTACCGGCGCGGCGTCCGCCTCGGCCTGGAAGGGGGTGCAGGTGGTCTCGGCCACATCGGCGGCGCCGTCCATCCAGTAAGGAATCGGCGTCCAGGCATCTTCGGGTATCGCCTCGATGAGATTGTGCAGGCTTTTGTGCTGGCGGATGGTGATGGAGAAGCGGACATCCATCTTGCGGCAGACGGATACCACGCCATGAGTGTAGAACCCGCTGTCGGCCCGTAGCGTGAGTCGTCCGTTGGCCCCGGCGTAGCGCACCCGTCCCACCGTCTCCCGCAGGAAGTGGGCGGCGCCGCGGGCGGTGTTGGCCCGGCCCTCGCGCAGCCGGGACATCAGCACGTCTCCGGTGCCGGCGGCGATGGCCAGCAGCGGGTGGTAGCCCCGCTTGCCGGTATAGCCGTGGTGGCGGGCGCCCTCCTTGGCCAGTCCGTAGGTCTCGCAGATGGTGGAGTCCAGGTCAATGGTCAGGGGCCCGTCGCCGGGTCCCGCCCCGGCCTGCCAAGCCCGGGCCAGCAACTCGCGGCTCACCCGGTCGAGTTGACGGACGTGGCCCCACCGGAAGCTGCGCAGGAAGGTGCCCAGGGTGGATGGCGCCTTGAGAGTGCCGCCCAGGGTGCAGGCCGTCCCCCCGGTGCGCAACACATCGGCGTCGTCAATGCAGTCGCCCCCAGCCAGCGCAGACGCCACCAGCGTCATCATCTTGTCGCTCGTGTTCGCCCGCCCCGGGGCATCGCCCAGGTCGAGGCGCTGCCGGACGAGTTCGGGCAGGCCGAGGTGCCGCGCCAGGGTGGCCGGAAGGAGCAGCCCGGCATTGGCCACCAAGCGGCGGTCGTCGAAGGTGATTTGGATCCGGTCGGGGTGGTTGCGTGGCAGCATCTACTGGGTGCTCCTTTTCCGGGGCCGTTTTTTTGCTACAAAACCATTATCCCAGAAGCACAGGAGCACCTTCTTGCCGCCTCAGGACGCTAACCCGACGCCCTCCTTCGGTGGATTCGGGTTAAAGGACATACTGAGAATGCTTGTGAATAAACTAGACCAGATAACGAGCGAGATTGCCAAAGCTCGTGGGCCTAGGTATTTTCTTCTTTACACCACTGCATCGAAGGCTAGCCCTGATCGATATGAGGTCTTTACTACCCTTCGACAAGTTCAAGATCGCTTGGCCGGAGTATCAAAACGTTAAGGCTTCACAAATGGGGGAGGGGCACCATGTCTAAACAGAAGAAGCCTAGGGGCCGACCACCGAAGTGCCCGATGCCGGAGCCGTTGGAAACTGACATGGACACCCTGGCGGAAGTGGTGCTCAAGGCCAAGCCCAAAGAGGTCTGGCGATACGAGCAGGAATCGGGGCGCAAGCCTAGCAAGGATCAAACCAGGGGGAGTGGATAGATGGCAGACTATTATGTAAATAGGAATGCACAATCAAATGGTGACCACGAGGTTCACAGGGTGGGATGCCCTTGGTTGCCTGATGTCCTGAATCGCATACACCTCCGCGCTTTTGCCTCCTGCCATCCAGCAGTTGTTGCGGCACGTAAGCACTACTCACAAGTAGATGGCTGTGCCCACTGCTCGCCAGCCTGTCACACAAGTTAGAAGGTAACGGCCTGGCTCCAAGCATCATTGGAGTCTGGCGTTGGCTGGATGATGAGCGTACGCCCATCTTCAAGCACGATGTTCCCCTTCATCTTTTGATGCCCGCAACAACTGGCTGTCGTTATGATACCGCCAGCGTTCAAAGCGGCAACAAGTGGATGAATACAAAAATCTATGCACTGCACTCGGCCATTGATCGGCATGCTGACCTGATGCCGAAGCGTCTTTGGGCCTCCCGGTGAATCACAATGAGGGCATCTCTTGAAAGACACCCTAGCCCCTATAACTACTTATTCGGCAGACTAACAGGCAGAGCGTCTGATTACTGCGATGCAGCATGTTCTTGACGAGCCGGGTATTCGTCCGCATTCACTTAACTAGCCTCCCTTTGCTTTGGTACACAAACGGGTAAGTCCCTAAAAAATCGTTCTCCAACGCAAGCTCACCGATCTTAGCGTGAAGGACCTTCATATCTACCGGCTTTTCAGCCTGCCCTGTCCCGGCCCCAAATAACTGCGCCGCCCGATCCAGCAACTGGGTCTTCCATTGCGTGATCTGGTTCGGGTGCACATCGAACTGGCTTGCCAGCTCCGAAAGTGTCCGGTCGCCGCGCACTGCGGCAAGAGCCACCTTCGACTTGAACGAGGTATCTTCAAAAAGTGTGTAAACAGTCAGGCGGTGTACCCTCTCTCTGAACAACACGGGCTCGAGGCCCAAGAGAGGAGATAGACCGCCCATGAGGAAGGAAAGCACTGAGAGTAGGTCGGAGTCAAGGCCGGAGTGGGAGCAGTTGGAGGATTGGGTGCGAAGCCAGGTCCAGAGGCTGATCCAGGAGTTGCTGGAGGAGGAGGTGACGGGGTTTCTGGGAAGGGCGAAGTCGGCGCTCAGATCCGACTCGGACTCAGATACCGGCTATCGGAACGGATACGGCAGAGCCCGGAGGCTTACGCTGAGTTCGGGAACGATACAGCTGAGGCGGCCGCGAGTCCGCGATACCGAGGAGCAGTTCGAGAGCCGGCTGCTGCCGCTGTTCGTCAACAGGACCAGGAAGGTTGCTGAGTTGATCCCCGAGCTGTACCTGCACGGTCTATCCGAAGGCGACTTCGATCTGGCTTTGCGGGGGCTGCTGGGAGAGGACGCACCGGTATCGGCGAGCACGGTGGCCCGGTTGAAGGATAAGTGGAACGATGAGCTTGCCCAATGGCGCAGCCGGCCCCTCGATGACCTGGAAGTGGTCTACATGTGGGTGGATGGAGTCTACGTCAAGGCTGGTCTTGAGAAGGAGAAGGCGGCGGTACTGGTGGTGATGGCGGCCCTGAGCGACGGGAGCAAGGTGGTGGTGAGCGCTGTTCCCGGATACAGGGAGTCCACAGAGAACTGGTCCGAGGTGCTCAGGGACATCAAGCGCCGGGGCTTGAGCTGCCCGAGGCTGGTGGTTGGAGACGGACACCTGGGCATCTGGGGAGCTCTGCGCAACGTCTATCCGCAGGCGGCAGAGCAACGCTGCTGGAACCACAAGATCGTAAACGTGCTCGCCAAGCTTCCAAAGCGACGACAGGACCAGGCCAAGCTCATGCTGCGTACTATCCCCTACGCGCCGACTCGGACAGAGGCTGAGCGGCTCAGGACGGTGTTCACCAGGTGGTGCGGCGACCATTCCTACGAGGCGGCCTCAGAGGCCTTGGAGCGGGACTGGGACCGCATGGTCACCTTCTATGACTTCCCAAAGGAGCACTGGGGGCACCTTCGCACGACGAACCCGGTAGAATCACCCTTCGCGGCCCTCAGGCTTCGGACCGATGCCGCCAAGCGCTACAAGAGGGTCGATCGGGCGATAGCGGTGATCTGGAAAATGTTGATGGTCGCCGAACAGCGCTTCAGGCGTCTGAAGGCCCCTGAGTTGATCGAAGACGTCTATCTCGGTGCACAGTATGCGGATGGAATCGCCATTGAATCAACGGCTGAGAAGGTCGCCGCCTGATGTCGTTTACACACCTATTGACGTAACCTCACTTGAACTCTGCCGAGTGGTTACGGCGGGGTCGTCTGCTCATCTCTCGCTCCTGTCTCCGAGAGCACTATCATGCCCTCAATCAGGCAGCGATTCCACTTATCCCCCTGTTCAGATTTCCGGAGCCACTTCTCACCTCACCGACCTGGCGCAGCTCTACCTCTCCGGCAACGAGCTGAGCGGCCCAATCCCAACTGAGCTGGGCAACCTCACCAACCTGACGAGCCTCAACCTCGCCGACAACCAACTCACCGGTCTCATCCCCGCAGAGCTGGGCAACCTCACCGACCTGGCGCAGCTCTACCTCTCCGGCAACGAGCTGAGCGGCCCAATCCCAACTGAGCTGGGCAACCTCACCAACCTGACGAGCCTCAACCTCGCCGACAACCAACTCACCGGTCTCATCCCCCCAGAGCTGGGCAACCTCATCAAACTGTCGGTTCTCAATCTAGGCGGCAACAAACTCAGCGGCTCTATCCCCTCAGAGCTGGGTGACTTGAACGTCCTGATGGAGGTCTACCTCAACGGCAACGAACTCACCGGCCCCATCCCACCAGAGTTGAGCAACCTCATCAAACTGTCGGTTCTCAATCTAGGCGGCAACAAACTCAGCGGCTCCATCCCCTCAGAGCTGGGTGACTTGAACGTCCTGACGGAGGTCTACCTCAACGGCAACGAACTCACCGGCTCCATCCCACCAGAGTTGAGCAACCTCATCAAACTGTCGGTTCTCAATCTCCATTGCAACACGTTGACGGGCGCTGTCCCACCTGAATTGGGTAACGCTGCCTTCCTCACTACACTGACCATCGGTGGAAACCACTTCACCGAACCCCTGCCGGCTCTTGGCGGAGTCACGGTTACCTCGACCGATGAAATGTGCGGCAGCGCATTCAACGCCAGTCCCACCTTCAGTGAAAGTGGCCCTGCTACCCGGATCGTTGTCGAGAACTGGAACACCAACCACGACATCGGAAACCCCGTCGAAGCGACCGATGCCGACAACGACTCACTCATCTATTCTCTCTTGGGGAATGACGCGGCATCCTTCGGAATCGACTCGTCGACCGGGCAGCTGAAGAAAAAGGCTGCACTGGACAGGGCGACCAAGGACTCCTATTCGGTGACCCTGAGGGCCGATGACTCCTACGGTGGTTCCGCCATCATTTCGGTCACCATCAGCGTTATCGCCTTACCCTCCGAGCCCATCATCGGCACGATCACAATAGGGAATGAAGAATTGACGGTGCCGTGGAGCGCGCCCACCAGAGGCAGCGGCTCTGTGATCATCGCCTACGACCTGCGATACCGGCCCAGCGGAGGCGCGGAGTGGGAGTTAGTGGACGACGCCTGGACTCGAGGGACCGGAACGCCGCCTTTCAGATACAAGATATGGTCGCTCACTAACGGTACTGTGTACGAGGTGCAGGTACGAGCGGTGAACGGTGTCGCGGAAGGCCCATGGTCCTCTACGGAGGCAGGGACGCCTGTTGCTGTGGCGGAACCAGCCGTGAACCCCAGGCCCCCGGAGATGGACAAAGGAGGGGCACAGCTTTCGGCCCTAGCAGTGGCGCTGATGGTTATTGGAGGGTTGGCGATCGGAGCAATCGCTGGAGGCATCGTAGTAGCTGGGGTATACCGTCGATGGGGCTGGACGAGCTTCTTATGGGGTGCCGACAGTCCCCCAACAGTGATCGCCCGGGGCGTAGCCACGGCAGTGCGTTGGCTGAATAGTTCGCTCACATCCATAGCCCGCACCGTAGCTACAGCCGTGCGGACAGCGGTGCGATGGGCGTTGGATAGTGCGCTCACATCCATAGCTCACGACGTGGCAACCGTAGTCCGAGGTGTGGTGCGAATGGTGAGGCGAAACCACTAGAGGCACGATTGGCGTTAGGAGCCTTGAACTGAATGGACGTGGCTCCCACGCCCTGCCGGCGTCCAGGACAGCCCCGTGCTGGCATGTAAGTCGGATAGTCAGTTCCCTTGGGTCTGCTGCAATCCGTGGGGATTGCCTTGGAGCGGCACGGGGCACTCCCAGAGCAATGTGGCTCCCGGGATGCAGACACTTATGAGGTTACCCCCAGCCATGACGCTGGCGGGAGCACGCCTCGCCCGGGGTTCAAATCGCCACCGTCAGCTGAAGAGTTTGTAGTACGATACACGTGGGACCAACTGTGGCGAACAGAGTAGTGAACGCAGGTTCAGAGTATGACCACCTATACGCCCGGACGCCTCCACGGGAGAGCTGCTCTGGCGCTCTGTGACGCCCTAATCGAGCGATGTTGGGCTCTACCTGTTGACGGTGGTTGGTGGAGTCATGTACATTGGGTCAACCGATGGACACCTGTACACGCTGAAGGTCTCCATCCCGGAGTGAGAGTGGGGCCAGGAGACCCGCGCGGCGTTAGCCTGGTCGTATTGGGGCTGTTGGTTGCGATCACAGGGAAGAAGCAACCCTTCTCGTCGGCTGTCCATCGCTCAGGTCCACTGCCCACGAGTACCGAAGTTTTTGTTGTCGATTGAGAAATGGGGATGGTGTACGTCAGCACGGCCTCGTCTCCGATCACCTCGATGCCCTCCACGAAATTGCGGATGAGGGCCTTGCGCTCAGGGAACGTCCCCTCCTGTAGGAACTCCCGGAAGTCAGCCAAGTACCCCTTGATCTCCTCGGTGGTCGGCAGCTCCACCCTGCGCTGCTCAAGCTGAGTTGCAGCGGCCTCTCTCGCAGCCTCCAGCTGCTCCTCGCGGTGCCTCAGCGAGAAGATGCGAGGCGACAGAACCTCCAGCGTCAGCTCGCTGGTCTCAAGAGCCTCGTAGAGCCTCTCAAGCCTCTTTCTCACGTCCCCTAGCTCCGCCTAGACGACCTCCAGCCTACCGGCAAGCTCACCGGCCATCGCGTCGATCTCCTCCGCCACCAGTGTCACCAGTTCAACGATGGTCTCCTCGGTGAGGATGCGGTCCCTGATCTTCTCGACGATGAAGTCCTCCACCCTGGGGGCGTTCAGGTAACGGGCACTGCACGTCCCTGCACCTTCCCTGAACAGAGTGCCGCAGATGTAGTAGCCGTACTGTCCGCTCTTGGCCCCCTGGCCGGAGTAGGGCCTGCCGCATACGCCGCACTTCAGCAGTCCGCTCAGCAGGAACTTGCTGCCCACCCGTGCGGGTCTCTGCACCTTGGGGGCACGGTCCCGCATGGCCTGCTGCACGGCATCGAACAGCTCTCTGGACACCAGGGCGGGCCATGCTCCCTCAACACGCACCGGATCCTGGGCCTTCTCTCCCTTGCTGATTCTGCCCCAGACCGCGGTTCCGGTGTAGGCTTCGTTGGTCAACAGGTAGTGGAGTCCTCCCTTGTACCAGCGGTTTCCCCTGTTGGTGATGCCCCTATCGTTTAGCTCTTTGCATATCTCTTTGAGGCCGTTGCCCCTTAGCGAACTCTCGAACATTTCCCTCACTATAGGAGCGGTGGCAAGGTCAACCTCCAACGTGGGCCGCTCCTTGGCTCCGTCGTTGACCTTGACGCGCTTGTAGCCGAAGGGAGCCTTGGAGCCGAGGAAGAAGCCTCGTGATGCGGCTTCCCGCATACCACGGACGACCTCCTGCGCAAGATTGATTCTCTCGTAAAAAGTCTGTGCAGGTCGAATTAGAACAACCGTACCCTTGCCTGGGTACAATATACAGTCTCTGTTCCGTGTACTACCCCAACATACGGTAGCGCTCAGATGTGCTAAAGCGCTGGAACTTCCTCAAAACGGGTTTTTACGAGGGAATCAAGATTCTCTGAGTAAAACTCATCGATGCTCTCGATGATGGCCTCCATCAGCTTTCCGGTGGGGGAGTCGTCGGCGTGTTCGGTGATGGAGACGACTTTCACGCCTTTTCTGCGGAGCATGGACTTGAATGCTACGGCGTGCTCCCGCTTACGAGTAAAGCGGGAGAATTTCCAGACGAGAATCTCCCTGAAAGGGGAGTTGGGCTGGCTGCCCTCCTCGATCATCTCCCGGAACTGTGGCCGGTCAGCGACCCGCCCGCTCTCGGCCTTGTCCACGTACTCGCGTGCGACGGTGTATCCGTTGGCCTCGGCGTAGCTTCTCAACGCCCTCAGCTGGGCGGCCACCGACAGGTCCACGTCCTGCCTACCGCTGGACACCCTGGCGTAGAGTGCCGCCGGTGTGAGTGGCTGCGGATGTTTCTTCATACTGTCCTCCTTGAGTCTCCTCGTTCTATCGCAAAGGTTCCCGGCGGTTTCAGGCAGATACCTCCACAAGCGGCTCGATCCCGCTTACGTCGGTAGTGGCTCGTGCCACATCCAGGTCGTACATCCTCTGGAGATTCAGCCAAAACTCCGGAGTTGTCCCCAGGGCCTTTCCTATCTTCAGCGCGGTGTCCACTGTGATGGACCTGCGACGGTGGACAATATCGTGGATGCGTATCGGGGGCACTCCTATGGTCTTTGCCAGGCGATATTGGGTGATGCCCAACTCCTCCATGATCTCCGACAGGTGCTCGCCCGGATGTATCGGTTCGGGGACGGTCATGGGTTTCCTCCTCAGTGGTAGTCGGTGATTTCTATTTCCATCGCACCCTGGTCTGTCCAGATGAAGCACACGCGCCACTGGTCATTGATGCGGATGCTGTACCGACCCTCCCGGTCTCCCCGCAATGCTTCCAGCCGATGGGATGGCGGCACCTGAAGATCGGTCAGCGCCGCCGCGGCTACCACTCGCTGTAACCTCAAACGCGCCCTGCGCTGGATGTCGGGCGGCAATCGCCGAACCGTTTGTCCGGCGAAGAGGCGTTGCGCGTCGTCATCTCTAAATCGGTGCACTGTTGATGATGTTAACGTATACAGTTAATAATGTCAAGGGTGCACACTGCTGACTACTGGGGAGAACATGCTGCTCCGGCGGCAGCGGTCCTGACACAGGCTCATGCACAGGTCCCCCCTCACAGGGCACGAGATTCCCGGGGTCGTTGGTGGTGTACTACCCGTGTACAGAAAAACTCGTGGGGCAGCAAGTTGCAGGTTGGGCGATTCCGTAGCTGAAATCAGGGTGAATGGGCCAGCCTGCCACATCGGAGCAAGCAATCCGATTCCGGTGCTCCTTCCACCCCTATAGGACAGTCGCAGCTTTGGAGATTGCAGAAGTGCAATCGGAGAAATAGGGTCGAAGAGGACATCGCCAGCTTTGAGAATTGCATTTGTGCA
This sequence comes from Dehalococcoidia bacterium, assembly GCA_963665215.2. Taxonomy (GTDB): domain Bacteria; phylum Chloroflexota; class Dehalococcoidia; order Lucifugimonadales; family CAUZJF01. The sequence continues at coordinate 335,661 of CAXXWW010000017.1, read as the reverse complement.
ATCAGGGCAAGCCCTCCTACGTGAACAGACGCCACGTCACAAGGATGCCAACGGCCAGCAGCGCGAACAAAGTGACGGCGACCACGCCCAGGGTTCGAGCCATCCGTTTGGTTCTGCGGTGCGCAGCGCGCTCCCTGCGATACGCCTCTGTCAACTCCTCGTATGCCTCACTGCTGACGGAGCCGGTCACCGCGACCGCGGCGTAGCTGGCTTTGATGGACCCCGTGCCGGTGTTCCTCCCCGCCAGTCCGCCCAGGTATCGGTATCCTGCCACGGTGCTCGTTGCATAGTTGGCCTTGATGGTTCTCTGGTTTTCCCCGACGAGGCCCCCGGCGTATTGACTGCTGGAATTGCCGGTCATTTCGACGGTGGCGTAGCTGGCTTTGATGGACCCCGTGTTCTTCCCGAGGTACCCTCAAAAAGTGTGTAAACAGTCAGGCGGTGTACCCTCTCTCTGAAACAACACGGGCTCAAGGCCCAAGAGAGGAGATACACCGCCTATGGGAAAGAAAAGCACTGGGAGCGGGTCGGAGTCAAGGCCGGAGTGGGACCAGTTGGAGGACTGGGTTCGAGGTCAGGTCCAGGAGCTGATCCAGGAGTTGCTGGAGGAAGAGGTGACGGAGTTTCTGGGGAGGGCGAAGTCGGCCCGCAGGTCTGAGTCGGACTCAGGTGCCGGCTATCGGAACGGATACGGCAGACCCCGGAGGCTTACGCTCTCTTCGGGGACGATTCAGTTGAGGCGTCCGCGAGTCCGCGACACCGAGGAGCGGTTCGAGAGCCGGCTGCTGCCGCTGTTCGTCCACAGGACCAAGCAGGTATCCGCTCTGATCCCCGAGTTGTACCTGCACGGCCTCTCCGAAGGGGACTTCGACCTGGCCTTGCGGGGACTGCTCGGAGAGGACGCGCCGGTGTCGGCGAGCACGGTCGCTCGGCTCAAGGACAAGTGGAACGCCGAGCTTGCCAAGTGGCGCGCCAGACCCCTGGACGACCTCGAGGTGGTCTACGTGTGGGTAGGGTGTGTACGTGAAAGCTGGGCTTAAGAAGGAGAAGGCGGCGATCCTGGTGGTGATGGCGGCTCTGAGCGATGGGAGGAAGGTGGTGGTGAGCTCCGTTCCCGGCTACTAGGGAGTCGACACAGAGCTGGTCCGATGTGCTCAGGGACATCAAGCCTCGAGGGTTGAGCTGCCCTCGGCTGGTGGTTGAAGACGGACACCTGGGCATCTGGGGAGCACTGCGCAACGTCTATCCGCAGGCGGCGGAGCAACGCTGCTGGAACCACAAGGTGATGAACGTGCTCGATAGACTGCCGAAGAGACGTCAGGAGGAGGCCAAACTCCTGCTGCGCCGCATCCCCTACGCGCCGAGTCGGACAGAGGCGGAGCGGCTCAGGACGGCGTTCACCAGGTGGTGCCGCGACCGCTCCTACGAGGCGGCGGCTGAGGCGCTTGAGCGGGACTGGGACCGCATGATCACCTTCTATGACTTCCCCAAAGAGCACTGGGGGCACATCCGCACGACCAACCCGGTGGAGTCACCCTTCGCAGCCCTCAGACTCAGGACCGACGCCGCCAAGCGCTACAAGCGAGTCGACCGGGCCATAGCGGTGATCTGGAAGATGCTGATGGTCGCCGAGCAGCGCTTCAGGCGTCTGAAGGCCCATGAACTGATGGAGGATGTCTATCTCGGCGCTCAATACGTGGATGGAATCGCTGGTGGGGCAACGCTAGAGAAGGTCGCCGCCTGATGTTGTTTACACACCTACGTGCGACCTATTGACGTAACCCCGGTCTGCTCCTTTCATGAGGTACTTTACCCTCGTCCAAGAGCTCGCTCCACCCCCTCACTCTCTCGGGTTTCCTAACCCCCTAAGGTGTCCCATTTTCGCTGACGGGTTATGGTGTTGTCAACCAGCAAAAGTGGGACACTTTGAGACCCGAGAGATCAGGAGTTGGATGGAGGTCTGGTGAACTCCCTGAGGGTCCTGTTGTAGAGTCTTCGCCGTTGGATGGTTTGAGCCTGCACCTCCTTCCTGCACCTGCGTCGGAGGATTTCCTGCCGTCTTCCCTTGAGCACGTCTGACGGTGTCACGTTGCCCAGGGTGTTGTGGTGGCGCCGTAGTTGTAGTAGCTGACGAAGGCCGCGGTAGCTGCCTCCAGGTCGGCGGGCAACTCATAGGGCACCTGGTTTACGTCCCGCTTCAGCGTCTGGTGGTGGTATCGCTCCAGCTTGCCGTTAGTCTGAGGGTGGAAGGGCGCCGCCAGGATGTGCTTGATGCCGACCATGCCCAGGTAGTCCCTGAAGGCTCTTGAGACATATCCCGGACCGTTGTCACTCAGCAGCCTGGTCCGGTCTGTCATTGGAGCTTGAAGATGACCTGCCCCCCAAAGACTGGGAGGTATCTTCAAAAAGTGTGTAAACAGTCAGGCGGTGTACCCTCTCTCTGAACAACACGGGCTCGAGGCCCAAGAGAGGAGATAGACCGCCCATGAGGAAGGAAAGCACTGAGAGTAGGTCGGAGTCAAGGCCGGAGTGGGAGCAGTTGGAGGATTGGGTGCGAAGCCAGGTCCAGAGGCTGATCCAGGAGTTGCTGGAGGAGGAGGTGACGGCGTTTCTGGGAAGGGCGAAGTCGGCGCTCAGATCCGACTCGGACAACGATACCGGCTATCGGAACGGATACGGCAGAGCCCGGAGGCTTACGCTGAGTTCGGGAACGATACAGCTGAGGCGGCCGCGAGTCCGCGATACCGAGGAGCAGTTCGAGAGCCGGCTGCTGCCGCTGTTCGTCAACAGGACCAGGAAGGTTGCTGAGTTGATCCCCGAGCTGTACCTGCACGGTCTATCCGAAGGCGACTTCGATCTGGCTTTGCGGGGGCTGCTGGGAGAGGACGCACCGGTATCGGCGAGCACGGTGGCCCGGTTGAAGGATAAGTGGAACGATGAGCTTGCCCAATGGCGCAGCCGGCCCCTCGATGACCTGGAAGTGGTCTACATGTGGGTGGATGGAGTCTACGTCAAGGCTGGTCTTGAGAAGGAGAAGGCGGCGGTACTGGTGGTGATGGCGGCCCTGAGCGACGGGAGCAAGGTGGTGGTGAGCGCTGTTCCCGGATACAGGGAGTCCACAGAGAACTGGTCCGAGGTGCTCAGGGACATCAAGCGCCGGGGCTTGAGCTGCCCGAGGCTGGTGGTTGGAGACGGACACCTGGGCATCTGGGGAGCTCTGCGCAACGTCTATCCGCAGGCGGCAGAGCAACGCTGCTGGAACCACAAGATCGTAAACGTGCTCGCCAAGCTTCCAAAGCGACAACAGGACCAGGCCAAGCTCATGCTGGGTACTATCCCCTACGCGCCGACTCGGACAGAGGCTGAGCGGCTCAGGACGGTGTTCACCAGGTGGTGCGGCGACCATTCCTACGAGGCGGCCTCAGAGGCCTTGGAGCGGGACTGGGACCGCATGGTCACCTTCTATGACTTCCCAAAGGAGCACTGGGGGCACCTTCGCACGACGAACCCGGTAGAATCACCCTTCGCGGCCCTCAGGCTTCGGACCGATGCCGCCAAGCGCTACAAGAGGGTCGATCGGGCGATAGCGGTGATCTGGAAAATGTTGATGGTCGCCGAACAGCGCTTCAGGCGTCTGAAGGCCCCTGAGTTGATCGAAGACGTCTATCTCGGTGCACAGTATGCGGATGGAATCGCCATTGAATCAACGGCTGAGAAGGTCGCCGCCTGATGTCGTTTACACACCTATTGACGTAACCTCAAGACTGGTCCAGTAATAGACTCGTAAACTGGACATGCTGAAAGGGGGTAGTCAATGGCGAGTAAGCAGCGCAGTGTAGAGGAGATAATAGGGAAGCTTCGGGAAGCGGAGGTGGCCCTGGCGCAAGGGGAGACGGTGGCCCAGGCATGCAGGGGTATCGGGGTATCGGACCATACGTTTTACCGATGGCGCCAGCAGTATGGCGGGCTGAGGATAGACCAGGCGAGGCGGTTGCGGGAGATGGAAGCGGGGAACGGACGACTCAGGCGTGCGGTAGCGGACCTGACGTTGGACAACCAGATTCTAAAGGAGGCAGCACGGGGAAACTTCTGAGCCCGGCTCGCCGGCGGAGATGCGTGGAGTTGGCACGGGAACGGTATGGCATCTCTGAGCGGCGCGCTTGCCGGGCGCTTGAGCAACCCCGGTCAACACAGAGGTACACTGCAACAATGGCTGACGACGAGGAGGCCCTGACGATGGCGGTGGTTCGGCTGGCCAGTCGGTATGGACGATATGGGTACCGGCGGGTGACTGCCATGCTGCAATGGGAGGGATGGAGAGTGAACCACAAGCGGGTGGAGCGAATCTGGCGACGGGGAGGACTCAAAGTACCAGCCAAACAGCCCAAGCGTGGTCGACTCTGGCTTACTGACGGCTCCTGCGTGCGGCTGAGGCCACAACGACGGAACCACGTCTGGGCATACGACTTTGTGGCCCTTCGTACTAGTGACGGCAAACCCGTTCGTCTCCTGACAGTGGTGGATGAGTATGCCAGGGAGTGTCTGGCCATCCATGTGGGTCGCTCGTTACGCTCACCCCATGCCATTGAATGCCTGGGGGACCTCATGGTCCAGCGTGGCGTGCCGGAGCACCTCCGCTCGGACAACGGGCCGGAGTTCACCGCCAGGGCGGTGCGGTTGTGGCTCCAAGGGGTGGGAGCCACAACCCTCTTCATCACACCGGGTAGCCCTTGGGAGAATGGGTATGTTGAGAGCTTCAACGGCAAGCTTAAGCCCGAATCCACCGAAGGAGGGCGTCGGGTTAAGGCGAAGGTGGCTCTTGCCGCAGTGCGCGGCGACCGGACACTTTCGGAGCTGGCAAGCCAGTTCGATGTGCACCCGAACCAGATCACGCAATGGAAGACCCAGTTGCTGGATCGGGCGGCGCAGTTATTTGGGGCCGGGACAGGGCAGGCTGAAAAGCCGGTAGATATGAAGGTCCTTCACGCTAAGATCGGTGAGCTTGCGTTGGAGAACGATTTTTTAGAGGCCGCGCTCACGAAGGCGGGATTGCCGGGCGCAAGGCGATGATCGACCGCGATCACAAGCTGCCTCTCGCCCGCCAGGCAAAGGCAGTGGGCATCAGCCGCGGGAGCATCTACTACCGGCCACGGCCGGTGGGCGAAGCCGGTCTCGGGCTGATGCGCCGCATCGATGAGCTGCACCTTGAGTATCCGTTTGCAGGCAGTAGGATGATGCGAGGCCTGCTCCGCCAGGAGGGACTCTCCTCCGGGCGTAGACACATCGCCACACTGATGCGGCGGATGGGCATCGAGGCGCTGTACCGCAAGCCCAACACCAGCCGGCGACGGCCCGGCCATACGGTGTATCCGTACCTGCTGCGCGGGCTTGAGGTGAGCAGGCCCAACCAGGTGTGGGCAATGGATATCACGTACATTCCGATGGCCAGGGGGTTCGTGTACCTAGCCGCAGTGATGGACTGGCATAGCCGCAAGGTGCTGGCCTGGCGGGTATCGGTCACAATGGACACAGACTTCTGCGTGGAGGCGCTCGAAGAATCCCTGGGACGCCACGGCGCGCCGGAGATATTCAACACAGATCAGGGAAGCCAGTTCACAAGTGATGCCTTCACCGGCCTGCTGAAAGCCAGTGAGATCCAGATCAGTATGGACGGGAAGGGAAGCTGGAAGGATAATGTGTTCGTCGAACGGCTGTGGAAGAGCGTCAAGTACGAGGAGGTGTACCTGAGAGCCTACGAATCGGTCCCGGAAGCCAGAACTGGCCTCGGGCGGTACTTCGAGTTTTACAATGCCGGACGGCCCCATTCGAGCCTTGGGGGAATGACGCCGGACCAGTTCTTTGACAGAGCGCCTGCCGAGTCCGCGGCGGCCTAACGCACGGCAGCGCGATTCCACTTATCAAACCGGGCAGCGCTGTTCAGACAAACGAGACCACCTCAGATATGGTGGTGACCGTTGGACCGGAAACGAGGGAGTCGCTAGTGATAAACGGCGTGGTCACCTACCGCAAGGTCGAGGGGTTCGAATACGAGGAAGGATACGTGTACAGATTGAGGGTAATTATGAAGAAAGGACAGTACCGACTGGTCGAGGTCGTCAGCAAAGAGCTATGGTAGAATAATCACGAGCGAGACAGCCAGGAAAGATCTTACAACGGATGGGTTGATCTTGTGCTGGTGACCTGTGTCGATGTCCAGCGATTATGTCCGCCTAAGTGGTCAGGGAAAATGTCCATCTAGGCCGCTGTCATACGATCGGACTGTGATACGCGGGACCTGCCCCTGGTGCGCATCATGGGCGGGCTCTTGGCTTCGGCGTACTCGCGGACCGTGTTCCTGTGGATGCCCAACTCCCTGGCGATTGCCCGAATGGAGAGGCCCCGAAGCTTAGCCTGCTGCACGGCCTTCCACCGGACCCTCTGTCGCGGCGTGGGTGTCCTGCGTGGCGATGCCGGAGGCTTGCGAACTCTGCCGCCGCCGTTCAATGTGGCGCTGTCGGCCTCGATGGCGTCGAGGGATGCCAAGCTCTCCTTGGGGTGGCTGCCCACGCCGTTGACCCTACGCTCAAGGCCGGGGCCATATCGGAGAGGACCATTGGAGGCACGGAGAACTCCAGGGCGCGGCGGCGCCTCCTGTGTGGGGATCGTGCGTCCCCGGTACTGCACGAGGAGCTGACCGTCCAAGCCCTCATGGACCTCCAGCTGCGCTCCGGCGTAGCTAGGCCGCTCCTTACCAGGCAGCAGCTGCAAGGTACGCCAGTTGTACTTGACGGTGTTGTCCCTGGCCACCTTGCGGCGGTGCTTGAAGCAGAGTATCTGGTCCAGGGCCACCGATGACTCCATAGAGCGGTAAGCAACGCTTGAGTGCTCTGCCGGAACCCCGAACTTCTCGTTGAAGCGCGGCAGGAAGCGGTGCAGGACTTCATTGGCCTCGTCGATGGTGGTGACGCCCGCCAGGCGCAGCTCGGTCACCAGCCGGTCCTGGAATGTCCCCGCCGTCCGCTCGACCCGGCCCTTCGCCTGCGGTGACCTGGCGAATATCTGGCGTATCCCCAGCTCCTCCATGGCGCGGGCGAACTGGGTTGGCCCGGCCGGCTTCTGGCGAGGCTCTCCAGTATGCTTGAAGACCGCGTGTCGGTCGCTGTAGACGGCCAGCGGTATCCCGCATTGCCGGATCAACCCCTCCATGAGAAGGAAGTAGCCGCGGGTGTCCTCCTCCTGGCTGAACAGAGCGTCAGGCACAGTGCCGGTGGCGTCGTCCACGGCCAACAGCAGGACGAACCGGGGTCCTTGTTCCCCCAGCCACCGATGGTGGCTCCCATCTATCTGCAGCAGCATCCCCTCTTGGGCCATGCGTTTGCGCCGGACACGGTGTCTGGGCGGCCGGCGGCGGCGGGGGCTGTCCACGCCGGCGCTGACCAGGATGCGGCGCACCGTAGAGCGGCTCAGGTCGATCCCCTCCCGTTCCATCAACAACTCGGTCAGATGCGTATGGTTCGTTCCAGCGTAGCGAGTGCGGGCCAGCTGCACCACGTAAGTCATCTTGGTCTCCGTCGTGGTGTTGGCCGGTCGGCGGCCACGATTCCCGTGGGCGAGTGCGGCGGCGCCCTCCTTCCTATAGGCCGCCAGAATACGCCTCATGTGGCGTTCGCTCACTCCCAGGACCTCGGCCGCCTGACATACCACCACCTGATCTGCCAGAACGCTGTTGAGCACCTGAAGTCTCGTCTGCTCCTTCTGCGTCAATGTCACTCCTTCCATGGGATGACATTTTCGCTGACCAGTTAGCTACTGACATAATCGTAGAACAACGACAGAATAACACACCTATGGTATAGTAACCGTCTACAATAGAAGTTGGTCTTCAACCAATGAATTTTGGAGATATTTGCGTGGCGTTCGATAGGCGACTACCTGTACTAGAGACAGCAGGCGACCCGGCCCCGGCAGCAGCAGCGTCCGGTGTGCCTAGCACGAACATCGCCCCCCACCCGATTTTCGTCACCTTGCGTCCACGCCAAGTCCGTTTCCTACCGGAATGGACCGGCCCCACTACTACCATCACGGCGGGCGTGCAACCGGCTTATGACTTCGCTATCGCGTGGAAAACCGATGAGGGCACGGCCACCGCCCATTCCGATTTTGAGTACGTCGATTGGGCCACACAGAGCAACAACGACTTGGCAGCGGCGCATGCGCTTCCGCGGGCTGAAGTTTGGCTGGACACTTCCGGCGCAGCGATAGTATCCGCCTCCGCGAGGTCCGGCGTCGCCCGTCGCAAGCAGGAGGTCTGACAATACGCGCGTTAATCACAGTAATCCCGATCATCGCTCTTATCCTGTCAATTGCTGCTTGCCAGGGAGCTGCCGGGCCCGCCGGGGAGCAGGGACCTCCCGGGCCGCAGGGCTCCGTGGGCGCACCCGGACCAGCCGGACCTCCAGGGCCCGCGGGCGCACCTGCTCTCGTGGATGAGGCCACCGTCGCGTCTCTCATTGAGCAGATGCAGGAGCAGTTGGACACGAGTTATGCCACGGCGGCCGTACCTCCCAAGTCGACGCCCGGGGACTACACCAAGTTCCTAGTAGGGGACGCCATCAGCAGATACGAATCGGAAGGACTAGATGCCACCGTCGCCTACTACAACACCAAGGAGAGCATTGACGGCCAGTGGTATGTCTTCATGAGCGATAAGAACCAGACCATCATCGCTCATGCCCCCAACCCGGACCTGGTGGGCAAGCACATCTCCCAGGCTCTCGGACCCAACTCCTACCCCACCGGGTCCGCCGTCGCCGCCTCTGCCGACGAGGACGGCGCCTGGTTTGACTACACCTATGCCAATCCCGCCTCTGGTGTTGTGGAGACCAAGCACTCCTGGACGGTCATCCACGACGGCATTACCTTCGGCTCCGGCTGGTACGAACGCGGCCCCGGCAAGTCCGACGCCCCCGCCTACACGAAGGCCTTCGTGCAGCAGGCCACGAACCTCTACGTCGCCCTCGGCCTGGAGGAGACCGTCGCCTACTACAACACCAAGGAGAGCATTGACGGCCAGTGGTACGTCTTCATCATCGATGAGAACCAGACCATCGTCGCTCATGCCCCCAACCCGGACCTGGTGGGCGAGCACGTCTCCCAGGCTCTCGGACCCAACTCCTACCCCACCGGATCCGCCGTCGCCGCCTCTGCCGACGAGGACGGCGCCTGGTTCGACTACACCTATGCCAATCCCGCCTCTGGTGTTGTGGAGACCAAGCACTCCTGGACGGTCATCCACGACGGCATTACCTTCGGCTCCGGCTGGTACGAACGCGGCCCCGGCAAGTCCGACGCCCCCGCCTACACGGAGGCCTTCGTGCAGCAGGCCACGAACCTCTACGTCGCCCTCGGCCTGGAGGAGACCGTCGCCTACTACAACACCAAGGAGAGTGTTGACGGCCAGTGGTACGTCTTCATCATCGATAAGAACCAGACCATCATCGCTCATGCCCCCAACCCGGACCTGGTGGGCAAGCACATCTCCCAGGCTCTCGGACCCAACTCCTACCCCACCGGGTCCGCCGTCGCCGCCTCTGCCGACGAGGACGGCGCCTGGTTCGACTACACCTATGCCAATCCCGCCTCTGGTGTTGTGGAGACCAAGCACTCCTGGACGGTCATCCACGACGGCATTACCTTCGGCTCCGGCTGGTACGAACGCGGCCCCGGCAAGTCCGACGCCCCCGCCTACACGAAGGCCTTCGTGCAGCAGGCCACGAACCTCTACGTCGCCCTCGGCCTGGAGGAGACCGTCGCCTACTACAACACCAAGGAGAGCATTGACGGCCAGTGGTACGTCTTCATCATCGACCCAGACGGCTACACGATAGCCCACCATAACCCGCAGTTTCGAGGGCGTGATCCCAGCCTCCGTGTGGACGCCACGGGGTATTTCTATGGCGACGACTTACAGAGCGCCACTGAGGCGGGTCATTGGGTGGACTATGTGTTGCCCAACCCGGAATCGGGCGAGAACCGTCAGAAGCACACTTGGATTGTGCGGCACGACGGACTGCTATTTGGGTCGGGCTGGTATGAGTAGTAGCCCCGCCTCGAAACTAGGTAGCGTTCTACGATCCGGCCTTCATATTGAGACGGCCCACCGAAAAGTTCGCAATTCAGTCCCTTTAGGCCCACCATCGGGTAAAGTAGATAGAACAGACCCGTTCAGGGCCACCTTTTCGGCGGCTCTCCCAGGTATCAAGCTGTCGTCTGGCATAGGGACTGTGTATCTGAGCAGGGCGTCGCCGGGCACGACGACGATCTCCTTGATAAAGGACTGGATGAAGGCCCTGCGCTCGGTCAGTTCGCTCTCCTTCAGGAAGTCCTTCATGTCCTTGGTGTAGGCCGCGATGGTGTTCGCATCGTCGAGGACCTTCCGGCGCTGGGCCAGGACCGCCCTCGCCTGCTCAGCGAAATACTCCAGACGTTCCTGCCGCTCTCGGTGCTCCCTGATGCGGTCTGAGGCGTCGGTCATAACGGCGTCGGACGTCTCTATGAAGTGCCAGATGCGGCCCAGCTTCCGCTTCACTTCCTCAAGCTCATCCTCGATGGTCTCCAGCCTCTTGCGCTGCTCTCGGGTCACGCCGTCCATCTCCTCGGCCACCACCTTGACCAGATCTCGGATGTTGCCCTCAGTGAGGATGTTGGAGCGAATCCTGGCGACCACCAGCTCCTCGAAGCGGCGGGCGTTGAGCGTGGGAGTCTCGCAGGCGTCCCTGCCGAGCTTGATGTTCGACTGGCAGACGTAGTAGGAGTACTTGCCGCTCTGGGCGAACCTGCCGATGAGCGGCGTGTTGCACGTCTTGCACTTGGCGAGGCCGCTGAGCCGGTAGGAGCTTCCGACTCTTCGGGGGTGGCTGAACTTGGGTGCGCGGGAGCTCAGATGCTTCCCGACGCGCTGCAACTGCGCCCTGGTGATGAGAGGTTACGTCAATAGGTGTGTAAACGACATCAGGCGGCGAGCTTCTCAGCCGTTGATTCAATGGCGATTCCATCCGCATACTGTGCACCGAGATAGACGTCTTCGATCAACTCAGGGGCCTTCAGACGCCTGAAGCGCTGTTCGGCGACCATCAACATTTTCCAGATCACCGCTATCGCCCGATCGACCCTCTTGTAGCGCTTGGCGGCATCGGTCCGAAGCCTGAGGGCCGCGAAGGGTGATTCTACCGGGTTCGTCGTGCGAAGGTGCCCCCAGTGCTCCTTTGGGAAGTCATAGAAGGTGACCATGCGGTCCCAGTCCCGCTCCAAGGCCTCTGAGGCCGCCTCGTAGGAATGGTCGCCGCACCACCTGGTGAACACCGTCCTGAGCCGCTCAGCCTCTGTCCGAGTCGGCGCGTAGGGGATAGTACGCAGCATGAGCTTGGCCTGGTCCTGTTGTCGCTTTGGAAGCTTGGCGAGCACGTTTACGATCTTGTGGTTCCAGCAGCGTTGCTCTGCCGCCTGCGGATAGACGTTGCGCAGAGCTCCCCAGATGCCCAGGTGTCCGTCTCCAACCACCAGCCTCGGGCAGCTCAAGCCCCGGCGCTTGATGTCCCTGAGCACCTCGGACCAGTTCTCTGTGGACTCCCTGTATCCGGGAACAGCGCTCACCACCACCTTGCTCCCGTCGCTCAGGGCCGCCATCACCACCAGTACCGCCGCCTTCTCCTTCTCAAGACCAGCCTTGACGTAGACTCCATCCACCCACATGTAGACCACTTCCAGGTCATCGAGGGGCCGGCTGCGCCATTGGGCAAGCTCATCGTTCCACTTATCCTTCAACCGGGCCACCGTGCTCGCCGATACCGGTGCGTCCTCTCCCAGCAGCCCCCGCAAAGCCAGATCGAAGTCGCCTTCGGATAGACCGTGCAGGTACAGCTCGGGGATCAACTCAGCAACCTTCCTGGTCCTGTTGACGAACAGCGGCAGCAGCCGGCTCTCGAACTGCTCCTCGGTATCGCGGACTCGCGGCCGCCTCAGCTGTATCGTTCCCGAACTCAGCGTAAGCCTCCGGGCTCTGCCGTATCCGTTCCGATAGCCGGTATCTGAGTCCGAGTCGGATCTGAGCGCCGACTTCGCCCTTCCCAGAAACGCCGTCACCTCCTCCTCCAGCAACTCCTGGATCAGCCTCTGGACCTGGCTTCGCACCCAATCCTCCAACTGCTCCCACTCCGGCCTTGACTCCGACCTACTCTCAGTGCTTTCCTTCCTCATGGGCGGTCTATCTCCTCTCTTGGGCCTCGAGCCCGTGTTGTTCAGAGAGAGGGTACACTGCCTGACTGTTTACACACTTTTTGAAGATACCTCTCGCCAAGCTTCCAAAGCGACAACAGGACCAGGCCAAGCTCATGCTGCGTACTATCCCCTACGCGCCGACTCGGACAGAGGCTGAGCGGCTCAGGACGGTGTTCACCAGGTGGTGCGGCGACCATTCCTACGAGGCGGCCTCAGAGGCCTTGGAGCGGGACTGGGACCGCATGGTCACCTTCTATGACTTCCCAAAGGAGCACTGGGGGCACCTTCGCACGACGAACCCGGTAGAATCACCCTTCGCGGCCCTCAGGCTTCGGACCGATGCCGCCAAGCGCTACAAGAGGGTCGATCGGGCGATAGCGGTGATCTGGAAAATGTTGATGGTCGCCGAACAGCGCTTCAGGCGTCTGAAGGCCCCTGAGTTGATCGAAGACGTCTATCTCGGTGCACAGTATGCGGATGGAATCGCCATTGAATCAACGGCTGAGAAGGTCGCCGCCTGATGTCGTTTACACACCTATTGACGTAACCTCGGTTGGTGTGGCGGATACAGGCACCCGGCGCAGCCTCAAGACAGGGTGTTACACAGGTGATCCAGGAGCGTATCGGACTGGGTTTGAGGCTCGACGACTTGGATACGCCGTTCGACATATTGTAGAACTGTGGCCAGGGGAACAGCATCACCCTAGTTGAAGGCCCAGGAAGAGATACCCACGCCCAGGGTCGTCGGTCTCGGCATCGACAGGGCATTCGGGATCCTGGGCAACGCTCTGAAACAGGCAGGCTTCGAGGCGAGACCCCCAGGGAGTGGTTACTCGTTGAGCAAGATGGGAGCCTTCAGCTTCCGTTTGGCCCCGCTTCCGTATCTTCCGTTCCCGTCGGCTGCTCCGGGCTTTCCTCGACCGGTTCCACGTCCCTGAGTCCTACGATGTATCTTCGACCGTCCACTATGATGGTGGCGGTGGCAAATCTCTCCAACGTGCCGATCTTGCCTTTTGATGTCATCCCGGTGTCGAGGGCGGAGGAGCGGGTCATGCCCGCCGAGGTGAAGGTGCTGGGTTGGAAGAAGGGTAAGCGGCGCGGGATAGTGGTGCGCGGCGCGGGTGGCCCATGGCATAAGGACGGAGGCGGCACTGTTCGGGTCGGCGGTCAAGAGTTGGCGCAGGACGAGACACAGGGCTTCGGCAGTCCCGTGTCCAGTTGGTCTGACGCCGAGCGGTTCGAGGAACTCCAAAAGAAGTACTTTGGTGACAAGGTGCTTCCCAGCAACGGAGCCGAGTTCATTCGGGAAGCGCGGGAGGCTAGGGACGCCCAGTTGGAGGGGATAGTTTGAGCGGCTTCGTGGTTGTAGACGCCAGCCTTGCCTTCAAGTGGTTGGTGAGGGAGGAGCACACTGACAGCCCATGAGAACAAACGGGGAAGCCCAGATGCGAGTGCAGCCCCCTATGTTCCAAGATAGAGTGCTTGTCTTTGATGTCGCGTTGGCTGTGTAGAAAAGGTATGGGAGAGTTCGATTTGGCAACGGCTAATCGGCGCGACCACTTGAAGCGGACAGGATGGCAGGTCCTTGCGGTCCCAGCTTTCGTGTTGGCGCTGATGGCTTGCACATCGACTCCTACGCTGCCCACGCCTACGCCGACTCCTATAGCGACAACGACGGTACTGGGTACTGAATCGCCTTCTTTCACCTCGACACCTGCACTTGAGCCGGTTCCGACAACGATGTCATCAACGGCTAGAACTTCTACGACTACACCTACTATTTCACCCTCGTCCACCCCGACTCCAGTGCCGACGGCCATGCCCCCTGCTCCCACAGCGGTTCCCGAGCCTACCGCCGCCCCATTGCCATCGCTGGAAGAAGCGGAGATGGCCATTATGACTTTGCCATGGGTCGAGGACGGCATGACGGTCGATGAGCAGGAGGCTGTCATCCAACTTCTCTACATCGCTCAAGATCGCCGGATGGTCCTGTGGGAGCTGGTGCACAAACCCTGGATACGGGACGACCTGTCCGCAACGGAAAACCAGGCAATCTTCTTGCTCGCCTCCATTGTCAGCGTTGATGAGGAGTCAGCGGAACATATCGTCAGGATGCCCTTCCTCGACTCCATCGAACGGGACGACCTGTCGATACTGCAAACGCTGGAAGCTCTCGATCAAGAGGGTCTACGTTGGCTTTTATCCCATCCAGGCGTAACCGGAGGAAACGTCGACGTTCTCCCAGCGACTATGGCGTTGGTGCGGCTGGAATGGGAATGGCCGGAGACGGCCGCAACGCTCACGGCTCTTTCCTGGATCGAAGACGGGATCAGCCCGGCGGAGGTCAACGCCGTCCTCGTGTTGCAGGAGTTGGCGTTGGACTCCCAAGATCTCTTTCGGACGCTTGTACCCATGACTTGGGCGGAAGACGGGCTGGACAGTGACGAGATGACTGTTGTTGCGGCCCTGGGGGGTATAGCGGGGGTCTCCATGGCAAAGAGGGACGAAGCTGCGACTTTGCGAATAGCCGCCATGCCCTTCCTGGAATCGGTCGAGGGTGTAGATGCGGCGGCCGCCAGTTCACTGCACTCATTGTTCTGGGCGTCCGACGAAGAGAATTACCTGAAGCAAGTCCTGGCTCATCCCACGCTGGAGCATGGCATCTCCGATGCAGAGGCGTTCGTCGTGGCGGCCCTAGGTGTTGTGGTCGAAGACAGGCCGGACTTGCTGGAAACCCTGCTCGACCTGGGACCGGACGCCGTGGAGAAACGCATAATCCAGATTCCTCTTGCCGGAGAGGTGACGTTGTCCGTCCTCAACGTCAGCCCTGGCGCCTACAGCACCATCGACATCTTGGAACAGGCATTGCGCGCTCAAGAAGCGTTTATGGACGAGCCTTTTCCGAGAAGCTACGTCGGGCTCCTCGTCGCCGACGCCACGTCGGCAGGTGGAGGCGGAGGCCCCACCGGAATCATCACCGTTGATCCTGTGTACGTGGAAGACGATTACGTCATCGCCCACGAGTTAGCCCATACCTACTGGCCCTTCTGGCCAGCTTGGATTGCCGAGGGTGGGGCGGACTTCATGACCACCGTGTCAGTGAACAAGCAGTTTTCATCCCACGATTGCAGCCTGGGGGACACTTTATCCGATCTTGATCGACTCCATGGGGAGCTTGAGGTTACGTCAATAGGTGTGTAAACGACATCAGGCGGCGACCTTCTCAGCCGTTGATTCAATGGCGATTCCATCCGCATACTGTGCACCGAGATAGACGTCTTCGATCAACTCAGGGGCCTTCAGACGCCTGAAGCGCTGTTCGGCGACCATCAACATTTTCCAGATCACCGCTATCGCCCGATCGACCCTCTTGTAGCGCTTGGCGGCATCGGTCCGAAGCCTGAGGGCCGCGAAGGGTGATTCTACCGGGTTCGTCGTGCGAAGGTGCCCCCAGTGCTCCTTTGGGAAGTCATAGAAGGTGACCATGCGGTCCCAGTCCCGCTCCAAGGCCTCTGAGGCCGCCTCGTAGGAATGGTCGCCGCACCACCTGGTGAACACCGTCCTGAGCCGCTCAGCCTCTGTCCGAGTCGGCGCGTAGGGGATAGTACGCAGCATGAGCTTGGCCTGGTCCTGTTGTCGCTTTGGAAGCTTGGCGAGCACGTTTACGATCTTGTGGTTCCAGCAGCGTTGCTCTGCCGCCTGCGGATAGACGTTGCGCAGAGCTCCCCAGATGCCCAGGTGTCCGTCTCCAACCACCAGCCTCGGGCAGCTCAAGCCCCGGCGCTTGATGTCCCTGAGCACCTCGGACCAGTTCTCTGTGGACTCCCTGTATCCAGGAACAGCGCTCACCACCACCTTGCTCCCGTCGCTCAGGGCCGCCATCACCACCAGTACCGCCGCCTTCTCCTTCTCAAGACCAGCCTTGACGTAGACTCCATCCACCCACATGTAGACCACTTCCAGGTCATCGAGGGGCCGGCTGCGCCATTGGGCAAGCTCATCGTTCCACTTATCCTTCAACCGGGCCACCGTGCTCGCCGATACCGGTGCGTCCTCTCCCAGCAGCCCCCGCAAAGCCAGATCGAAGTCGCCTTCGGATAGACCGTGCAGGTACAGCTCGGGGATCAACTCAGCAACCTTCCTGGTCCTGTTGACGAACAGCGGCAGCAGCCGGCTCTCGAACTGCTCCTCGGTATCGCGGACTCGCGGCCGCCTCAGCTGTATCGTTCCCGAACTCAGCGTAAGCCTCCGGGCTCTGCCGTATCCGTTCCGATAGCCGGTATCTGAGTCCGAGTCGGATCTGAGCGCCGACTTCGCCCTTCCCAGAAACGCCGTCACCTCCTCCTCCAGCAACTCCTGGATCAGCCTCTGGACCTGGCTTCGCACCCAATCCTCCAACTGCTCCCACTCCGGCCTTGACTCCGACCTACTCTCAGTGCTTTCCTTCCTCATGGGCGGTCTATCTCCTCTCTTGGGCCTCGAGCCCGTGTTGTTCAGAGAGAGGGTACACCGCCTGACTGTTTACACACTTTTTGAAGATACCTCGGGAGCTTACGGAAGACGGACAGTCCACGGGTATAATCAGAGGGTCGGGCTGCGCCTACAGCCTGGGGCGCGGGCTGTTCCTTGACCTTTACGGTACCCTGGGGGATGAGGCTTTCCGGCGCGGGTTCGGGAGGCTGTACGTGGCGATGCGGGACGGTGAACGAGACGACGAGTGTTCTGGCCTCGAACGTGGCCCGTGCAACGTCAGAGCCGCGTTCGTCGCCGACGCCGCGCCTGAGTCGGCGGCCCTGGCTGGACCGGTTATCGCCCGCTGGTATTATGGCCCCCGACAGTAAGGTGACACGGCCATGTGTCGCCCTCAGTAAATCGAGTGCCGCGTCCACGATTTCCGGGGCTGGCCTGAGGCGAGGCAAATGCCCCCACGACTACAAAGCCAGCCGAATTTCGAAGATGGTTCTGTCTACCGTGCACGTTGGTGGGCGGGCTGGGGTTCGAAGCCAGGACACCCGGATGAAAAGTCCGGCGCTCTGGCCAAACTGAGCTACCGGCCCATGACTAGAGGCGGTGACTGGCGACGGCGCTCCAAACGGTGTCTATCTGAAGAGGTAGAGTCGGACGACGGCTATCACCTCGTCCCTGGTGATGAGGTCGTCGAAGTAGTCATGTACAGCCTGGATGACCTCGTCCCTGTTGATTAACTCGTCGTGGTCGGTGTCGTAGGTGTCGCCCGGCTCGCCCAGGCTCAGGTCGGTGACGGCGATGGTCACTGTGACGCTGGCGCTGGCGCCGGACGGGTCAGTTGCGGTGACGGTGACCTGGTGTTCGTGGTCCAGGTTGTCGGGGTCTTCGAAGTCGAGGGAGGTGGTCGCGCCGACGCGGATCTGGCCGGTGTCGGCGACGACCTCGAATAGGGCGGCGTCGGGACCGGCCAGCGTGTATGCCAGCGCGTCGTCGTCGATGGCGGCCACGGGGTCGCCCACGTTACCGCCCCCGGGCGTGTTCTCGGCAACGGAGCGGGCTGTTGTCGCGCCCTCATTGAACGAAGGCAGGGCGTTCTGCGGAGTCGCGGACTCGGCTGCCGACCAGGCGCCGGCGCCCCACTCGTTGATCGCCCGGAGCTGCACGTCGTACTCTGCGCCTCCCGTCAGCCCGGTGACCGCGTACTCCAGGTCGCCGGCGCCGGCTGCCCAGACCTCTTCCACAACGGTCCAGTTGGACTCCACCGTCTCGTCGGCGTCGGTCTGAATATAGCGCAGGTCGTAGGCGGTTACCTCCGAGCCGGTGGTCGGGACGGGGGCGGTCCAGGCAACGGCCAACGACCCGGCGCCGGGGGTGACGGAGTCCACGGTCGGAGCGTCGGGCGTGGGCGCGTGCCCATAGACGATGAGGTTCCATCCTTCGAAGGCGCCGTCCACGACGTGTATGCGGTCGGTCACTCGCAGCTTCCAGACGCCGTTGGGGTCTTCGCCCAGGTGTCTTGCCGAGCCGAATCGGAACGCCCCGCGCAGCGGCACGAAGTCGGAAAATGGGTCGTAGTAGTCCGTAAAGGTGTCGAAGTGGACCGCCAGCTTGGAGACGGCTCCCGAGGGCGACTCCAGCTCGATATCCAAGTCCCGGAAAGAGCCGTGCAGGAAGGCGACGTTGACCTCCACGAACTCGGTGAATCCGATGCCCGTGTCCAGTGTCAGCTCGCTGACGACGGTCGTCGGGTCGCCGGTGGGCGGGGCGTCGGGGACCAGCTCGCTCAGCTCGTCCGATCCGACCCCGCGTACCTGCAGCGGCGGAGCGTTGGTCCATCCCTCAGCCAGGGCGACGGCGGCTCCGGCGTCGACCAGGCCGAAGCCGTACTCGTGGTTGAAGTGATAGCGGTCCGCGTCGCTGGCGGAGCGATACGTGCGGGCTCCCTCTTCCCAGCCGGAGCTGTCGGCGTCGTTCTTGAGCGCGGAAGCGGCCAGAATCAGCTTCAGGTCCCGCCAGGTCAGCTCCGGGTTGGCGCTGCGCATTAGCGCCGCCACGCCCGAGACGATGGGGGCCGCGGCGGAGGTGCCGCCAAAGTCCTTCACGTAGCGGTCGGAGTTCTCGGTAGTGAGAATGCCCAGTGTTGCGCCCAGAGGCCCCGGACGGTTGTTCGAGGGGGCGCAGACCCACAGGTTGGCGCCCATCTCTGAGTAGCCGGCCCTGCTGCCGCTGGTGTTCACGGAGCATACGGCGGTCACGCCAAAGTAGTTGACGTACTCGTCAAGGTTCGAGTCGTCTCCCAGCAGGTGGCCGTTGCCGGCGCTGAAGACGTAGAAGGTGCCCTTGCGGTCGTAGCCGGTGGTGATCCCCGCGTTCACGGCCATCTCCCAGAACGAGGTAGCGGAGCTCAGCTCCGGGCCGTCGAGAGACCCCCAGCTATTGTTGGACACGGCGGTCACAACCGCATTGCGGCTTATGGCGTCGACCTCGTTGAAGAACGACGGTGCGGCAAGGAAATTGTACCCGTAGATGGTGGCTCGCGGGGCCACGCCGCGCACGCCGACGGCGTTGTCCCTGGCCGCGATGATCCCGGAGACGTGTGTGCCGTGGTGCTCGAAGGGGTCGAAGATCTCCCCGGACTCGGTGTAGTCATAGTTCAGCGCGGTGTTTACGTTGTCTCTGAGGTCGACATGGGTCGGGTCCATCCCGTCGTCCACTACGGCGACGGTGACGCCCTCGCCCTTGACTCCCTCCGCCCAGGCGGACTCGACATCGATGTTCGCGTAGTCAGGGCTGTCGAGGTGCCACTGGCACGCATACAGGGGGTCGCTGATCTGCGGATCGTTCAACGCGCGGGTCCTGGCTTCGCACTCCTCCGCGTACTCGGTGTACTCGTCATCCTCGTAGGCGTAGATGGTGTAGGGCACGGGACGAGGCGCGAGATCATTGGGAGTGGTCACCCTGAGGTAGTACGTGCCCGGGCCGAAGTCGTCCAGAATCCGGAAGCCATGCCTGAACCGAAAGCCGAATCTCACTATCAGGTGATAGACATTCGCGGAGATCTCCCTGCCCTGGGCGTCGAGCAGGTCGGCGCTGATGGGCGCCAGGTTCGTGGTCCTGGCCTCGATGATCGCGTGCGTCGATTCGGGGAAGTACAGCCTGAAGTAGTCCGCGTCCTCTGGGGTGTCGATCGTACCCCCGGCGGGCGAGCCCAGGACCAGGCGCGCCGCCGTGCCTGTGGAGCTGCCCGGGTCCGTCACCGCCTGGGCGTGTATGGTGTACTCCCCCGACTCCCCCTCGTAGCTGGCGACAACCACGTAGTAGATGCCCGGGGGCACACTGCTCCGCACACTGAAGTTGCGCAGGCTGCCCGCGAGGAGGCTGTCGTCACTGAATGAGAGCAGAGCCCTATTGCTGTCATACAAGCCGCCAACGGCATCGTATTCGCCGGTTGCGTATGCCCAGACGTCGGTGGGGCCCGACGCGCGAGACAGGTCGATCTCGAAGACGTCGTGATCGTCGCCGTGGTCGATGCGTCCGGCTATCGAGGACCCCAGCGACAGGGCCGTGGCCGTGGCGAAGGTGTCGCCGTGGTCGTCAGCCGTCTGGGCCGCGACGACACCCGCGCTCAGGATGAAACAGATGGCGACCACGGCGATCAAGAGGAGACAAGAGATGGGAGATAGGAGTGAGATGGATTTCACTTTGCTTCAACCTCTGTCCGCCAGTTGGGGCTGGAAATCAGGACGCCGTCCTGGCCGGCCAGCGCGTTGGCCAGCTCCAGCGACGGGAAGCCCGGTTCGGTCTCGATCAGGAAGCCGTTCTGCAGGAAGCCCAGCTCAGAAGTCCTGTCTGTCGATATGTCGTTGTGGGAGAGGAAATCCCCGACCTGGGCATCGTCCCAGCCAGGATCGAGGGCCAGCAGAACGCCGCCGGGCAGCGTCATTAGCCCGCCTCCCGATTCGGAGCGGAACACGGGGCGAGCGTCGGGGCCGTGTCTAGCCTGCTTCCGGACGACGCTGTCCTCGGCTTCCTCCGCAACCACAACGTCCTCGGACGTGTTGGCGGCGGTCTTCTGGACGACCAGGCCGTTCTGAAGCAGCACCCTCATCGTCCTGTCGCCGTCCTCCCAAGTGTGGACCGTTCCCTGGTCCAGGGCGGCTGCCGCTTCTGAACGGGTCACCTGTGTGGAGCGCTCCAATGGCGGCGCCTTGTCCGGCGGCTCGGGGAGCTCGATCGGTATGGGCGTGGGTTCAGTGGCCAGGATCGGTCCGGTGGGGACCAATTTACCCATGAGCGTACCCAACAGCAGCACGGCAATAGTGGCTACGGTTGGAATGACAAGTCTGCCGAGTTTCATGTCGATCCCTTTAATTGGGAATTATCCAATCTCCGATGTATGGATAGCGTATGGCCGGGAAGACGTTTGCCTGCCTGTCCAGGAAGTAACCGAGCTTCTCCCTCGAGAGATTGCACTGTGTTTGAATCCGTTCTACTAACTCATTTGAGAGTTCCTTCTCAAGTTGTGAGTTCTCTCAAAAGATCTGGCGGACGCCATCCAGAGTGAGGAGCCGCTCAGGCACTATCGCCTCCGCTGGGGGCAAATCTACCACATTTTCACACCAAGCGCATCTGTGTGCACGGACATTAGGGTAATCTTGGACGAGTCGGGTGACTTCTAGGTCGTGCTTTGTAGGCATTGGACCGATCCTTGTTATAGCATCGCGGGCTGGCGTGTCCACGGCAGTCCGACCAGGTCTTCGTACTTCAGTCGCTTGCCGACTGAGCCCACCGCCATTGCAGCCGTCTGCTAGTCCTGGTACTGAGGCGCTGCCGACGTGATGAACCTCAGTGACCCAGGGTCGGCACGCTTCTAGGATAGCAGCCGCCTCACGCTCGAAAACCTGAGGCCACTCGGGATTGTATCCCACGACTTCAACATGTCCGCCCTGTCTGCCGAGTGACCACCAACGGCCAGTGCCAGTCATCCTTACCTTCCTGTCCTCACGGCGCGTTCGGCAGTGGCAACTACCACCTCCAGCGCAGCCGTTACGGGACCAACCTGAATCTGAGTACGAAGGCTCTTGATTTGTCCAGTTTGGTGGGCCTAAGTGGATGGTAGGTGGAACCATCTTCGAGATGTGGCTGGGGTCTCTGTGATCCCCGGCAACGGAGTCCTCACGGAAAGTTCGAGACTCTCTTCATGGGCCGAAGTGGACGGTAGACAAAAGCCGTCTTCGAGATGTGGTTGAGAGCTCTGTGATCCTACCGGGGCCCATGCTCCGGCATTATGTTGCGGCATGGCTCAGGATTTCAAGAAGCACTCAGCCAGGCCATATGAGTCTTGGAGGAGGTGCGAGAGCATGACCGATCCCATCATTGAACGCCTCACGGGTTACGTGGCCAGCGAGGTTGTGCACAAGGTCAAGCGGCTCGCGATCGATTCCATGGGTTGTGCATTGGCGGTTAGCGATGCCGGTACGTTGCGCGGCCCGAATCTTTGCCCTCGATGTGCATGGTTCGTCCCGGCCACGCTGCTGGGGACCACAGACACGACATGGCCGCCCTCGTGAATGGCGCCTTGGTGCGACATCTGGACATCTCGTGACTTCAGGCTGCGGACGCCATAGAGCGCGGTCGATGTGTCACTGCGGAGCCAGCCCAGTATGCTCGTCGATCAAGACCTGCAGTCGTTCGTCGTGAGGGTCCCGCCCCGCCAAGATGACCAGAAACTCTTGCCACTGTGCGATCGCGTTTGTGAAGAGCGTTGGCCAGTCCAGAGCGAACATATCATCGTCTTCTAGTGCGATGATCTTGTCCACGAGTTCAACTCGATCGTGCAGCTTGTCCGCGACGATGTAGCCCGTAGCCCGCTTGAACCTACCTCCCGTATTCGCCCTTACATTGGCTCCGACGATTCTCACATATCGCTCGAAGCGGTTGACGTGGTCCCAATCAAGCCTGAGGCCGGGCCGCATGAACTCCAGGACGAGTAGGTGTTCACCGCTTGATAGTGCAAGGTCAACCCTGCCTGCGAAGTCTGGGTCGGTTTGAATGCCAGACTCCGCTAATGCCCGTTCGAGTAACTGCTTTACTCCTGTCTCCGCAGCAAAGGTCTCCCACTTCGGAGAGACGAGCCAGGGATGTTGGCTTATGTAGTCTCGGACGGCGTTCTCGAGATCCCTGCGATCTATCCGCTGCTTCAGCCCGCCCACAGTCAACAACTTCGTCCTAACGGCTTCAGCCGTATTCAGAGCTGTCAAGACTTGGGCCTCAGCGAGGATCCCCAGAAGTTGATCGGATGTCAGGTCTTCGACCTGGGCGATGTCGCCTACGAGGTCATGCAACCTTCCCTGCTCCCAGGCCGTGACCATCGCGTTTCCCAGGTCCTCGAATTGGTCTTGAGAAAGAGTCTCGACCTGCGCCACTCGCCTAATCGCCCGAGAGACGGTGGTCCGCTCGTGGTCACTCAGCCGCCCGAGTCGGGCAGCGAACCCCGCGAGACGCGCTTCAAGCTGCCGTTCTCGATCCTCCCCTCGTCGGTCTCTCCAGATACCCAGGAGTTGCCTCAGACGCCGGCGTCCCCACTCCTCGATTTGGGAGGCCAGAGGATGATCCCAGTTCACTCGCTGGCGTTCCGGCGCGACAAGGTCTGCTTCTTGTTCATCGAGGGAATCGGCCTGGATATTGCCAGCAATATACTGCTGGCCGTGCTGCCCCGAAAGGCCACCGGAGAGATTGAAGAAGAAAGGTGCCTGCACCATCTTAACGCCTGCGAACACGCTAATGCCCCTCAGTTCTTCTTCCCCGATGGGGTCGTGATAGAAAAGCACACGCCACCTGACTTCTTGGCCGCCGACAGTCTCAATGCCCCAGCCCCCCTTGATATCAAGATCAGTCGGACGTTCCTCGGTCCGGTACTCGGTCGGGAACGAGAACTGTACCGGAAGCAAATCGTCGTCCCCGGGCAAAGGCACTTCGTTGACGCGAACACGAAAGTCGACGGCAGTCTGATGTATCAAGAACCGTCTAGCCATGCTGCGGGCGAACGACGTAGGCTCGCGGCGCTGTGAAAGAACCAGACGCCTAAGCCGAATAGTGGTGCCGTGTTCCTGCTGTCGGTCGTCTTCTGGAGCTTCATACTCGATTAGATCAATCTCCGTCCCTTCAGGATTGACGTATTCATCGGAGCGCAACTTCGAGATGTCCATCTCGAAAACAGTTCTCTCGCCGCTAGTTCTACTCACGGTTTCAACGCGAACCACTTCAGCTATGACGAAGCCAGCGAATTTCCCGATTCCTTTACGACCGAGGATCCGCCTCCCTTTCAAAGGAGACCTTTCGGTCCTGTCGTTTCCACGTCGGGCAAGCCCGACGTTCAGAAATCGGTTTTGGCATTCGGCAAAGGTCATGCCGTTCCCATCGTCTTTCACCACGATCTCGAGGTTACGTCAATAGGTGTGTAAACGACATCAGGCGGCGACCTTCTCAGCCGTTGATTCAATGGCGATTCCATCCGCATACTGTGCACCGAGATAGACGTCTTCGATCAACTCAGGGGCCTTCAGACGCCTGAAGCGCTGTTCGGCGACCATCAACATTTTCCAGATCACCGCTATCGCCCGATCGACCCTCTTGTAGCGCTTGGCGGCATCGGTCCGAAGCCTGAGGGCCGCGAAGGGTGATTCTACCGGGTTCGTCGTGCGAAGGTGCCCCCAGTGCTCCTTTGGGAAGTCATAGAAGGTGACCATGCGGTCCCAGTCCCGCTCCAAGGCCTCTGAGGCCGCCTCGTAGGAATGGTCGCCGCACCACCTGGTGAACACCGTCCTGAGCCGCTCAGCCTCTGTCCGAGTCGGCGCGTAGGGGATAGTACGCAGCATGAGCTTGGCCTGGTCCTGTCGTCGCTTTGGAAGCTTGGCGAGCACGTTTACGATCTTGTGGTTCCAGCAGCGTTGCTCTGCCGCCTGCGGATAGACGTTGCGCAGAGCTCCCCAGATGCCCAGGTGTCCGTCTCCAACCACCAGCCTCGGGCAGCTCAAGCCCCGGCGCTTGATGTCCCTGAGCACCTCGGACCAGTTCTCTGTGGACTCCCTGTATCCGGGAACAGCGCTCACCACCACCTTGCTCCCGTCGCTCAGGGCCGCCATCACCACCAGTACCGCCGCCTTCTCCTTCTCAAGACCAGCCTTGACGTAGACTCCATCCACCCACATGTAGACCACTTCCAGGTCATCGAGGGGCCGGCTGCGCCATTGGGCAAGCTCATCGTTCCACTTATCCTTCAACCGGGCCACCGTGCTCGCCGATACCGGTGCGTCCTCTCCCAGCAGCCCCCGCAAAGCCAGATCGAAGTCGCCTTCGGATAGACCGTGCAGGTACAGCTCGGGGATCAACTCAGCAACCTTCCTGGTCCTGTTGACGAACAGCGGCAGCAGCCGGCTCTCGAACTGCTCCTCGGTATCGCGGACTCGCGGCCGCCTCAGCTGTATCGTTCCCGAACTCAGCGTAAGCCTCCGGGCTCTGCCGTATCCGTTCCGATAGCCGGTATCGTGAGTCCGAGTCGGATCTGAGCGCCGACTTCGCCCTTCCCAGAAACGCCGTCACCTCCTCCTCCAGCAACTCCTGGATCAGCCTCTGGACCTGGCTTCGCACCCAATCCTCCAACTGCTCCCACTCCGGCCTTGACTCCGACCTACTCTCAGTGCTTTCCTTCCTCATGGGCGGTCTATCTCCTCTCTTGGGCCTCGAGCCCGTGTTGTTCAGAGAGAGGGTACACCGCCTGACTGTTTACACACTTTTTGAAGATACCTCAACTCGATAGGGTGACCGATCAACTCCAGGACCGGTTCCCTCAGGTCGCCTCTCTACTGGACGAGGCTGGACCCGATATCCTGGCCTTCTCCAGCTTCCCTGTCCCCCACTGGAAGAAGATCTGGTCCAACAACCCCCTGGGGGCGTCTCAACAAGGAGATCAGACGTCGCACCGATGTCGTGGGCATCTTCCCTAACCGACCAGCCGTGCGTCGCCTGGTTGGCGCCGTCCTGGCTGAACAGCACGACGAATGGGCCGTCGGCCGTCGATACCTCACACCCACGGTTCTCACCTTCAATGAAGCTCTTGCAGGGGCCGAACCCGCAGAAACGACTGCGGCTTAGACAACATCAGCAGGATGACGCACTCTTGCACCACTTGACGGGACGTGACCTCCGCCGTCGACTACCCGGCGCAAGACCCATAGCGCTCCGCTACAGACGCTGCTCGTCTCGTGTCTACTTTGTGCTGCCCAACCCTTCGCACGCCAGTCGTCTGTCAGCCCGCACCCTCAACGACGAGGGTATCGCCAGCCCCGCAGGAGAGATCTGGGGCAAGACCAGAGTCCACGCTATCCTCAGAAACGAGGTCTACGCGGGCACTCTGAATTGCGTAGATGCCTCTGGGGATCTGCACGCTCTCGTTCCCCGCTTTCCGATAGGTCTTATCGGCGTTGGTCCATGTACGTCCACCATCACTGGTCGTGGCAGATTGCATTGACTCCAGACTCCCGATTATATACTCGGCCATCGTCGCAACGACGGTTCCGTCTTCCGCTATCGCCACATATCTCACGCCAGCGTCGGTGACTGGTTCGCAGGATGTAGACGCCACAGCCATCACCACAGCGACACCTGCCATGACGATTCGACTACCCACCTTAACTGACTTTTCCTCGGCTCTCCTTCCACCCCACCGCCTGCTCCAGCATCTCTAGGGCATTGCTGCGGGTTACACCGCTGTCGGAGCCGAGCATCTGACTAAGCTCAGTTACCCTGACCTCGTCGGCCAGAATCTCCACAGAGGTCATGGTTCTGTCATGTGAGGCAAGTTTTATGACCTTGGCGTGGCGTTCGGCGTAGCACGCTATCTGCGGGAGATGGGTTACGCACAGCACCTGATGGCTTCTGGACAGACCCCATAGCTTCTGACCCAGAACACTCCCGATTCGACCTCCTATACCCGCATCTACCTCGTCGAACACCAAGATTGGAATCCGGTCGGCGGTGGACAGGATGGTCTTTATGGCAAGCATCAGCCTGGCGGCCTCTCCCCCAGAGGCGATCCTGGCCAGGGGCCGTGGCGGTTCGCCCAGGTTCAGCGAGATCAAGAATTCCACGGAGTCTATACCTGTGCTGTTGAAGGCGAAGCACCTAACACCTTCTCCACCTAAAGGTGTGGAGTATGGGCCGGAGTCGCCGGTCCCAACTGGCACACCGTCCTCCGAGTCTGACTGACGGATATCCACATACACCTGCGTGTGGTCCACGGCCAGCCCGGCGATCTCCTCCTCGATGGCGTCAGCCAGGCGCTTGGCTGCATGTCGTCGGGCCTCGGAGAGCTGACCTGCCAGCCTGCCAGCCTGCCCTCGAAGCTCCATCTCCCGGGACTTCAACTCCTCCGTGCGCTCTTCGCTGTGATACAGCTTCTCCAGGTCCTCGGAGGCCCTCTCGGCGAAGGCCAGGATTTCCTCGATGGTGCCGCCGTACTTCCTCTTGAGACCCCTGATCAAGTCCAGCCGCCCCTCAAGCTCCCGAAGACGGTCCGGGTTGTGCTCGATGCTGTCACGATAGCTCCGGAGTTTGTGCGCCAACTCGTCTACCTGGTGGGTCAAGGCACCTACCGACTCACGGTCCTGGCTCAATGAGGGGTCCAATTGCTCCAGCTGGGCGAGGTCCTGGGCCACCTGTCCTATAAGGTCCATGACTGATTCTTGCCGGTCGAAGCTATCGTATAGCGCTCGATAGGCGTGGTCGGACAGCGCGATAATTCGCTCCGCGTTGGCGACCCGGTCCCGCTCAAGGGCCAGGTCTTCATCTTCAGCCGGGCGAAGATTGGCAGCGCCGATCTCCCCCACCTGATACCTGAGGACATCCACCCGTTGGGCAAGTTCCTGCTCATCCGTCCGAAGCCGGTCTAGCTCCCGGCGCACCTCCATTAGCTGGCGCACCCGCTCCGCCACTTGGGTCCGAAGCTGCCATAGTCCACCATACTGGTCCAGTACATCCATGTGCTCACGTACACGGAATAGGGACAGGTGTTGACTTTGGCCGTGGATGTCCACCAGGCGTTCGGCCAGGGTGCTCAACAGCCTGAGAGGTACAATTCGCCCGTTCACACGGCACGTATTACGCCCATCTAAGTTGACCTCGCGAGCGAGAATCATCTCCTCTTCGCCACCGTCAATCTCGTATTCATCCAGGGCAACGTTGATTTTCTGAGCGATATCGCCGTTGAGCAGGAAGACGCCCTCCACTCTGGACTGGCGTGCCCCGGAGCGTACCATGCCGCCGTCGGCGCGGCCCCCCAAGAGAAGGCTCATCGCATCCACGATGATGGACTTGCCGGCTCCGGTCTCCCCGGTCAGCACGTTAAAGCCGGGCGCCAACTCCATTTCAAGCTGGTCTATGGTAGCGAAGTTGATGACACTAAGAAGTCTGAGCATGGCGATGTCCCCAAACCCTGCCTGGTAGGTAGGGTCTTTCGGTCCTCCCATATTGGTGGTAATTTTCGTCACCCCTGCGAAAGCAGGAGTCCGGTGTGCCGAGTGGTGGATTCCCGCTTTTGCGAGAATGACAGGGTGAATCCTTGAAAACCAAAAGACCCTGGGGAAATACTCACAGAGACTTTATCAAATACGCCCCGGTCCCCATAATAGATGGGCGTTCTGTGCTAACTCAAGTTGGAATTGACGAATATGTGGCAGATGACAACATGGCCTACTCCCCTGCGTCTTGCGGGTTGGGGGCATGGGTGGCGTTGCTGCCCCCCATGCAGTACCATCATAATTGCAGGGCGGCAGATCCTGGGAGGCTCACAGGGCCACGAACAACTCGAAGATGGTACTGCCTACTGTCAAGTCTGGCCCAGCAAGCGGTCTTCGAGGCCGACGTGATCGGCTCATTGCAACTGTCTTCTGCCCCCAAAGACGGACGACGGTGAGACGCTAATGGAGCGGCGACGGGAGGCGGGAGGTCCGGAGACGGACAGCCGGAGCAAACGAGACTCATGATGTTCGGCATGCCGATAGCAATAACCGGCGGGGTATTCCAGATACGGGCTATCGGCGCCAGAGTAACCGTCGTGGTCGAGAACGGCGAGGCGCTATTGATAGACGCGGGGCTCCGTGGAAGCTCGGGCACGATACTACAGGGGCTGGAGACCCTGGGACTGTTCCCGGAACAGATAGGAATGGTGGTCATCACCCACGCCCACCCGGACCATTCGGGCGGCCTGAGTAGGCTGGTTGCAGGAAGGGAGATCGCAGTCGCCGTTCATCGGCTGGAGGCCGACATCATCGCAGGCACGACGGGGCCCCCGAGCCCGCTGCAAAACGGACTGATCGGGAAGATGACACAGCCCGTGTTCAGCAGGCTCATGGGAAGCCCCGTCCCTGTTGATGACCGGTTTGAGGACGGCGGCGTTATTCCCTTCGGGACCGAAGTGCGTGTGGTCCACCTTCCCGGACACACCGAGGGCAGCATTGCCCTCCACCTGCCAAACAAAGGGACCATCATCGTTGGAGACGCACTGCAGTACAAGTTCGCCCGCACACTCGGCCCGCCGGCGCTTGGAGTCACCCAGCGACCGAAGGAGGCTATGCGGTCGGTTGAGAAGCTCCTGGGCCTGGACTTCGATACCATGTGCTTCAGTCACTTCCCTCCCATGCGTACGGAGCCTCGCGAAGCTCTACGAAGGCTCATTCAACAACATGCTGCATGACTGGTGTGGTGGGTAGTGGATGTGATGGCCCGGAGTTTACCGGGCCGGAACGCTGCTGTACCGCGCACCTGCACAAAGGACTAAAACCATTGGCTGCCTGCAGCGGCTAGGAAGTGGCTATGAAAAATGCTCGTGTGTCCGGTGCACCGGTGGGTGAGACGGTTATAGACTTTCTCCGGGGAGCGGTCGAGAGGTACGGGTCCCGCGATGCTCTCCTGTTCAAGCCGGCATTCCGGTACCAGCGATGGAGCTATTCACGGCTGTGGAACGAGTCCGGACAGGTCGCGACCCTTCTCCAGCGCCGGGGCCTGACAATGGGGGACCAAGTCATCCTGTGGGGACCCAACTCTCCCCACTGGGTGCTCATTTTCTTCGGGTGTATCAGGGCGGGAGTCGTATTGGTCCCCCTGGACCTTCGCAGCGCGCCCGACTACGTTTCCAGGGTCATATCCAGGACAGAACCGAAACTGGCGTTCACGTCGCGGCTCACTCCGAAGGACGAGGTTGACTGGGGGGTCCCCGAAATTACCTTCGAGGAGTTGGAAGCCGCCATCCAAGGGTTTGCCCCAGCCGGAGCATGTGGACATCGCGCCGGACGATCTCGCCGAGATCATGTTCACCTCCGGCACGACGGGCGACCCAAAGGGCGGCATGCTCACGCACCGAAACCTGACAGCGAACATAGAGGGTATATCCCAGTACATCTCCTGCAACCCCTCGAGCCGGCTCCTGTCCATCCTTCCTCTCAGTCACATGTACGAGCAGATGGGCGGACTGTTCATCGTGCTGTACCATGGTGCCAGTGTCACCTACCCGACCAGCCGCCAGCCTACCGTTCTGGCGCGGACGATGCGTGAGCGCAGGATAACCATCATGCTTCTCGTCCCCCAGGCGTTGGAGCTGCTGATGAACGGAATTGAGCGGGAGGTGAAACGGCAGGGAAGGGAATCCCTCTGGAACCGGCTTCTCAGGATAGCCGCGGCGACACCATTTCCCCTGAGACGCCTTCTGTTCCGCCGGGTCCACAAGCAGTTTGGCGGAAAGCTCGACTTCATCGTGTTGGGAGGGGCGGCGCTGGACCAGGACCTGGGACGCAAGTGGGAACTGCTGGGGGTCAAGATCGTACGGGGGTATGGGACCACCGAGGCATCCCCCGTCATCAGCAACCACAGCTTACGAGAACGTCGCCTCGGCTCCACCGGTCGCCCGCTGCCCAACGTAGAGGTGAAGATCAGCAGCGAAGGCGAGATTCTGGTGCGCGGGGACAACGTCACCCCAGGTTACTGGCGTGCACCCGAGGAGACTGCGGCAGCCTTCGACGGAGACTGGTACATGACGGGCGACCTGGGCTTCTTCGACGACGAGGGGTTCCTGCACATCCAGGGCAGGAAAAAGGATATGATCGTACTCCCCAGCGGCCAGAATATCTTCCCGGAAGACATCCAGGCGGTGCTGGCGAAACACCCGAACGTTACGGATGCGACCGTGGTAGGGCTTACGAGGGGCTCGTCGCTTGAGGTGCACGCGGCCTTGATTCTCGACGACGCCGACACAGCCCAGGAGGTTGTTTCCTGGACCAACGGCCAACTGGCCGAACAGCAGAGGATACGGGGCTTCACCGTTTGGCCGGAGGAGGACTTTCCCCGCACCCACACCCTCAAAGTAAGGAAAGGGGTGGTGATCGATACCATCCTCGGAAAGATACAGCCGGAGAGTCCGGCTGTATCACCGGCAGGCGGAAGCCCGGCGGGAGGGGCAAGGAGCCTGCTCCAGATCATCAGCGAGGTGAGCAAACGAGGTGCCGGGGAGGTGCGGGACGATGCAACCCTCGGCGACGACCTGGACCTGGACTCCCTTGGCCGCGTCGAGTTGCTGTCGGCAATAGAGGCCGAGTTCGGTGTCTACATGGATGAGAGCCAGTTGAGCCCGGAAATGACGGTCCGGTGCCTGGAGGCTCTCGTCGAAGAGGGGTCAAGGAACCCGCCTATGATGAGCTTTCCAGGTTGGGGGATGCAATGGTGGTGCCGTATCCTTCGCGGATTCCTCCAGCGGGTAGTCATCTTCCCGGTGGTCAGCCTTCCCTATAAACTGAAGGTGGTGGGTCGCGAGAACCTGGAAGGCATCACCGGCCCCTTGCTCTTCGCGTCCAACCACAACCTCGGCCTGGACAACCCGTTGATCATCAAGGCGGTTCCCCTCGAGTGGCGCCGCCGGATGGCGGTGGCCGGGGCTGCCGATCTCTGGAAGAATCCGGTATGGTGGATCATGAACCCCCTATTGGGAAACGCCTTCCCGCTGGCCAAGGAGGGCTCAGTAAGGCCCAGCCTCGAGAACATGGGGAAGATCATGGACGACGGCTGGTCGGTCCTGATATATCCGGAAGGCGAACTCACTGTCGGAGGGCCCATCAAGCCCTTCATGAACGGTACCGGCCTTGTTGCCGTCGAGGGGCGAATTCCCGTAGTCCCTCTGCGCCTATACATCCACAGGCTAGGCTTCCCCGCACGATTCCCTGTCCTCCGGCGGGGGAGGGTCGAGGTCCGGCTGGGAGAGCCGTTGAGCTTCTCTCCTGGAACGGACTATCAGGACGCAACGTCAGCCATCGAGGAAGCGGTCAAGTCCCTATGACGGATGGTACCGAGAGTTGGGAGCCTATACAGTCCTCTGTCTTTTCAAAGGTTCATAGCCGGAACGTTGTCCGCCAGCGTAGTCCATAGGGATGACGTTGTGCTGGCGGTTATGGACATCCAGCCTGTCACCGAAGGCCACACTGGCCACGGAACTAGCCTCTGTAGCTCTCAAGAACAAGTCCGCCTTCTTCTCCAGAATGTCAATCACTCAAGGCTTGTCGTCCTATAACTCAACTCCCAGCTCGAAGATGGTACTGTGTACGGGCCCCCAAGCCCGTCACAAACACGAAACGCCGTCAGCGCCTTACCCACCGGGTGGTGTCTTGCACTCTGTGCCGCCACTTGAACGACGAACGTGATTGGGGGAGAATTGCCTCTCTAGGAGCCGCAGGATGATAACCCTTCATGCAGGCGAGTCTAACGGCGCCCTCGTTCTCTGGGGCGAAGCATCGGGGGACGACAGTGTACGCTCTACTTCTCGGCGGCGAGGGACGAAAGCCCCCTATGCAAGTCTGCATCCGTTTGCCGCCAGCACAGGCGAGCTGACCGAGGCGCTAAGGAAGATGTTGCTCGGTCTCAAACCGGCGGCAAGCCCAGCTTGCCACGTGACGGCCTGGCTGCCAACCAGGGGTGACAGCCCTGTCCCTTCCAGCGCTCTCATCGCCGAACCGCCCAGATCGCGTGCAAAGGCGAAGCTGGCGCCCTGGACCGTTGCAGCCTATCGATTTTCGACAGCGGAGGCGGTGCAGCTTCTGTGCGCATCCATAGGCAAGCGAATGCTCGCGGCGGGAGTGATCGTCGGTGTAGACCTGGCGTACTGGGCGGAGGTGCTCCGCTTTGCCGGATCGATGATGGCGCGGCAGCAGTTTCTCCCGGGCTTTACGACCGACGCGGATGAGCCCCGGGCGACGTGGGACCCCGTCTTTATCGGGATGGACGCGGAACGGCTTGCCGGACTCGCCAGGCGCATGCCTGCGGCCGCGCGGGCACTCTCAGAGCCCGATGTAGCCGCGCCTCCTGAGAGGCCTTCTACCGCAGTGCTCAGGCAGTTTGTGGCCACACTGGCAGACTACCTGGTACGCACCGCAACCTCTGACGCATCTCCTCCGGCAGCCTGCCGTCGCAAGAACAAGCTTCCCTTTGACAGCGTGCACGACTCCTGGCTTCACGCCTTGAAATCGATAGACGGGGTCGTCGAGGGAGATACGGCAGATCTAGCGCAGCTTGCCGCACAGGTCCGCGAATGGCGGCGACCGATTGCGGTTTCAGTGGGTTCCCCGTTTCGCCTCTGCTTCCGCCTGGAAGAACCGGAAGATACCGGAAGAACCGAGAAGGCCTCCGGTGACGCATGGTACGTCCGCTATCTGCTCCAACCCCACGACGATCCGAGTCTTCTCATCCCGGTTGACGAGGCGTGGAAAGCCGGAGGCCGCAAAATCTCCGCGCTAAAGCGAAATGGCTCGAATGTGCGGGAGTTCTTGCTCTCCTCGCTGGGGCAGGCTTCCGGCATCTGCCCTCGCATCACGGCCAGTCTCGAGAACGCAAAGCCTGCCGGGTACCCACTCGACGCCGCCAAGGCTCATCAGTTCCTGACCGAAGAATCCATTGCTCTTGAGCAGGCGGGCTATGGCGTTATGCTTCCGGCCTGGTGGACCCGCAAGGGTACGAAGGTCCGGCTTGCCGTCCGGGCCAACGTCAAGAGCCCGAAGATGCAGGGGGGGAGCGGTCTGTCGCTGGAGACGATCGTCCAGTTCGATTGGGAAGTGGCCCTCGGAGACCGGAAGCTCACCCTCCGCGAGCTGGAGGCGCTTGCGCGGATGAAGGCGCCACTTGTCAGGGTCCGCGGTCAATGGGTGGAGATGAACGCCGCGGAGATTCAGGCGGCGATCGATTTCTGGAAGAAGAAGGGCGCCGAGAAGGCGACCTTCCGAGACATCATTCAGATGGCACTCGGCACCAAGGACGCACCGCAGGGATTCGACTTCAACGGCGTCAAGGCCACCGGCTGGATCGGAAAGCTGCTAAAGCAGCTGGATGGACAGGTGGCGTTCAAGGAGCTTGCGCCCCCGAAAGCCTTCTCGGGCACGCTCCGGCCGTACCAGGTCCGCGGCTATTCGTGGCTTTCGTTCCTGCGTCAATGGGGCCTGGGGGCATGCTTGGCCGACGACATGGGCCTGGGCAAGACGATTCAGACCCTGGCGCTAACCCAGCGGGATTGGCAGACCAATGGCAAGCGGCCGGTACTCCTCGTCTGCCCAACCTCCGTGGTAAACAACTGGCAGAAGGAGGCCGCCCGCTTCACTCCTGGACTTCCCGTGCTGGTGCATCACGGCGCCGGCAGGAAACGAGGTGCGGCTTTCGAGAAGGAGGCAGGAAGGCACGCCATCGTCGTCTCCAGCTACGGACTGTTGCAGCGGGACGTCAAGTTCCTCAGGGAGGTGCCGTGGAGCGGCATCGTGCTCGACGAGGCCCAAAACATCAAGAACCCAGAGACCAGGCAGGCGCGGGCCGCGCGGTCGCTGGAAGCCGACTACCGCATCGCCCTGACCGGAACGCCGGTCGAGAACAACGTGGGCGACCTGTGGTCGATCATGGAGTTTTTGAACCCTGGTTTCCTGGGGTCCCAGAGCGAGTTCAAGCGCAACTTCTTCGTGCCCATTCAGGCAGAGCGGGACCCGAGCGCGGCGGAGCGCCTCAAGCGCGTTACCGGCCCGTTCATCCTCCGGAGGCTCAAGACGGACAGGTCCATCATCTCCGACCTGCCGGAGAAGCTGGAGATGAAGGTCTTCTGTTCACTGACGAAGGAGCAGGCCTCTCTGTACGCCGCCGTCCTCAAGGAGACGGAAGAGACGCTGGAGTCGGCCGAGGGTATCCAGCGGAGAGGGCTGGTCCTGGGCACGCTCTCCAAGCTCAAGCAGGTCTGCAACCACCCGGCGCAGTTTCTGGGCGACAACTCCGGCATTGCCGCCCGGTCCGGCAAGCTGTCGAGGTTGACGGAGATGCTGGAGGAGGTTTTAGAGGTCGGCGACCGGGCGTTGGTCTTCAGCCAGTTTGCGGAGATGGGCCACATTCTTCGACGCCATGTGCAGGAGACGTTCGGCCGGGAGGCGCTGTTCCTTCACGGCGGCGTGCCGAAACGCCAGCGCGACCGGATGGTGGAGCGCTTCCAGGACGAGGGCGACGGGCCGCAGATCTTCATCCTGTCTCTCAAGGCCGGCGGCACAGGATTAAACCTCACTTCGGCCAACCACGTCTTCCACTTCGACCGCTGGTGGAACCCGGCCGTCGAGAACCAGGCAACCGACCGGGTCTTCCGCATCGGCCAGGCGCGAAATGTCCAGGTCCACAAGTTCATCTGCGCAGGAACGCTGGAAGAGAAGATCGACGGGATGATCGAGCGCAAGAAGGAGGTCGCTGAAAAAGTCATCGGCGCCGACGAGGGCTGGCTGACGGCGCTCTCCAACGACGACCTGAGGGAAGTCCTGGCTCTGAGCAAGGAAGCCGTAGGAGCATAGGATGGCATATCGTTACCATGAATACTTCGAGCCTTCCCGGCCTCGCGAGGCGAAAGGCGGCATCAAGGCGCAGTCCGGACGGGGTGGGTTCGGCCGGAGCTGGTGGGCAAGGCGCTGGATTGAGGTTCTGGAGGGCTTCGACCTCGGAGCGAGGCTCGGTCGCGGCAGGTCCTATGCTCGCCGGGGCCAGGTGCTGTCGATAGATGTCGAAAAGGGAGCCGTAACAGCCAGGGTGCAGGGCTCCCGTGCCAGGCCTTACCGGGTCGAGATCAAAGTCAGTACGCTTGGCAGATCGGACTGGAAGAAGCTGACCACGGCGCTTTCCGGGCAGCCTATCTTCGCGGCAAAGCTGCTGGCAGGCCAGATGCCCGATAATATCGAAGACGTCTTCAGGGACGCAGGACTTTCGCTCTTCCCTGACAAGGGCGCTGACCTTGAGACCGACTGCTCGTGCCCCGACTGGTCGAACCCTTGCAAGCACATCGCGGCGGTCTACCTCCTCTTGGGCGAGGAGTTCGATCGCGACCCGTTCCTTGTTTTCAAGCTGAGGGGAGTAGAGCGAGGAGAGCTTGTCGGCCTGGTTGGACGCCAGACGGCAGCAAGGAGCAAGGCGGGAGGTTATGAAGCGACTCTCGGGTCTTTCTCCGAGCAGGCACCAAGTCATCCACCGCCGGAGCCGCTTCCCGCGGATCCCGACGAGTTCTGGGGACAGGAAAACGCGGAAAAGGAGGACGCGTACGGAGTAGCGCGCATCCCGACGATCTCTGCGGCGTTACCCAAACGGCTGGGCAGCTTCCCGTTCTGGCGGGGTAAGGAGAGCTTCATCCCTGCGCTGGAAGAAATCTATCGCAAGGCGTCGCCCGTCGGGTTGGATGTGTTTCTCGGCGAACGGCAGGGCTCAGAGTGATCGAGGAGCGCTGGTTCTGAGAGGGATGACCGATGGCGGATCCGCCACGGTTCTGGGCTACGCTGCCTCGCGCGGGCGCCTAACCCGATCACTCACTTATGGGGCCAGTGGGCCGATACCGTACTCAGATGGGTGACGTGATACTCTCTGGGGATTAGGAGGACAGTTTGACTGGTCGGTGGATGCAAACGTACAGGGATGCCCAGAGGTGACAAAGACTATCTACCTGGCTAATCCTTACGGATTCTCTGCCCAGCAGAAGACGATGCTTCTGCCTCCCATAGTGGCGGCTCTGGAGGAGCTTGGGTTGGAAGTTTGGGAGCCGTTCGCTCGGATCAACCAGGTGGACTTCCTGCAGACAGGGCGGGCGTATCGAATTGGCCAAAGGGATTTCGAAGACGTGGCGGCGGCAGACGCCATATTCGCCGTAGTCAATGGCGTTCCTCCAGACGAAGGCGTGATGGTGGAGTTAGGCATGGCGGTTGCGCTGGGGAAGCCCACGTTCTTATTTCGAGACGATTTCCGTCGCGCTGCCGACAGTGAGCAGTATCCTCTGAATCTGATGCTGTTCACCGGACTACCCGAGGAGGGTTGGCAGGACTTCTTCTACACATCGGTAGAGGCAATAACCTCGCCGGAGAAGGCGCTTGCACGATGGGCCATGGATGCAGAATCTGTCAGTCAGTAGCTGTAGGCACCGCGGTAGGTGTCGCGGTCGGCTCTGGGTCGTCGCATCCTGCCGTGGTTAACGTCAGGGAACCAACAGCCCCCCTAATCATACCGAGGGTCGAAACCCCGATTTCCTGTCTCAACACACATCCTTCACGGACGGCGACCCCCTTCTCGCCGCCATCCACAAGGAGCACACAGCGGGCCCGACTGCCTCGATTATCCTTACCAAGTTGCTTCACCTAATCCACGCTATCCTATCCCTTTACCCCGGTGCGCCGCCCAATTGCTTCGGACGCAGGCTGAGGTCGTCATCAGTCCGACAACATCTCCTCCTGGCGCAGATAGATCCGCGCCAGCCGCAGCTCATCGTAGGTGCATTGTGTGCCCAGGAACTCCCAGACGGGTCTTAGTAAATCGCTGCCGCACACATCAAAGGCTTCCCTTATGTTGTCGAGCTTTTCCGCCGACGGCAGCAGGTGTTCCAAGTCCAGGATTAGGCCCTGCCCGGCCATGCGTTCCAGGTGGCCGATGATGGTTGTTTCCGCCAGGTTTCGCTGCTGGGCAATCTGGCTGATGGACAACTCTTGCGCCAACAGCGATTTGGTTTCATTGTAGGTCGCTCCCCGGCGACTCTCTGGCCATTTTCGCTCTCCAGATATTTCTCCCGGCTGTTGACGTTTTACCGATACGCCGGTCCGGTCCGGCAAGCCGTTGGACTCGGAGTAGCCGCGGATAACCTCCAGGAACTCCGGTCCGTACTGCTCCAGCTTGACGTCCCCCACCCCGTGGATACGGGAGAATTCTTCCATGCTCCGGGGGAAAGATTCGGCCATGTGACGGAGGGACACATCTCCGAAAATCACGAAGGCCGGAACATCCCGCACATCGGCCAGCCGCCTGCGCAATGCGCGCAGTTCCTCGAACAGAGCCCTATCGTATTCCATCGGCGCTGCCGGGGAACCGCCCAGGTTGGATCCGTTCCCCGGCGCATAGCCTGCGTCGGCGGTCCTGGGTCGAGGCAGGGTCACGACTTGGCGTCCCTGTAGAAACTGTCGTCCTCCGGCGGTGACGGCCAGGGTTGGGTACTCCCCCTCGCTTCGTACCAGCAGCCTCCTCGCCTGCAGTTGGCCGATAATCTCCCTCAGTTCGGGGCGCCCAACATCTTTGGCGATGCCGTACACGCTCAGCCGGTCGTGGCCCAATTCCAGGATTCGTTTCTCCCCGCTCCCGCTCAGTACCTGGATGATGTGGTTTGCCCCGAACCGCTCGCCGGTGCGGACTACCGCCGAGAGTATCTTCTGGGCGATCTCCGTGGCGTCAAACTCATCCCGGGATTCCAGGCAAACGTCGCACGCGCCGCAGTTTTCTTCCGGCCATCGCTCCCCGAAATACTCCAGGATGAACCGGCGCCGGCAGCTGGGCACTTGGGCAAACTCCACCATCTTAGCCAGCTTTTGCCTGGCGTTCCGCTGCTCTACTGCGTCCCCCATCTGATTGATGAAGTACTCCTGCCTGGCCTTGTCCGCATAGCTATAGAAGAGGACGCACTCGCTGGGCAGCCCGTCCCTTCCGGCCCGGCCCGTCTCCTGGTAGTAGCCCTCCAGGGATCTGGGCAGGCTGTAGTGGACCACCAGGCGAATGTCGGGCTTATCTATCCCCATGCCAAAGGCGATGGTGGCGACGATGATGGGCACCCGGTCGCGAATGAAGTCTTCCTGGGTCCGACGACGCACCTCGGGGTCCAGCCCGGCGTGGTAGGGGCGGGCTGGCAAGCCCCGGGCGTTCAGGTCCCTGGCCAGATCCTCGGTCTCCTGCCGGGAGAAGCAATAGATGATAATGGACTGGCTCAGTCGCTGCTGGAGCAGCGACATCAGCTGTCCCCAGGAACTTGCCTTGGGTTGCACCGAGTAGCTGAGGTTTGCCCGGTTGAAACTGAGGTTACGTCAATAGGTGTGTAAACGACATCAGGCGGCGAGCTTCTCAGCCGTTGATTCAATGGCGATTCCATCCGCATACTGTGCACCGAGATAGACGTCTTCGATCAACTCAGGGGCCTTCAGACGCCTGAAGCGCTGTTCGGCGACCATCAACATTTTCCAGATCACCGCTATCGCCCGATCGACCCTCTTGTAGCGCTTGGCGGCATCGGTCCGAAGCCTGAGGGCCGCGAAGGGTGATTCTACCGGGTTCGTCGTGCGAAGGTGCCCCCAGTGCTCCTTTGGGAAGTCATAGAAGGTGACCATGCGGTCCCAGTCCCGCTCCAAGGCCTCTGAGGCCGCCTCGTAGGAATGGCCGCCGCACCACCTGGTGAACACCGTCCTGAGCCGCTCAGCCTCTGTCCGAGTCGGCGCGTAGGGGATAGTACGCAGCATGAGCTTGGCCTGGTCCTGTTGTCGCTTTGGAAGCTTGGCGAGCACGTTTACGATCTTGTGGTTCCAGCAGCGTTGCTCTGCCGCCTGCGGATAGACGTTGCGCAGAGCTCCCCAGATGCCCAGGTGTCCGTCTCCAACCACCAGCCTCGGGCAGCTCAAGCCCCGGCGCTTGATGTCCCTGAGCACCTCGGACCAGTTCTCTGTGGACTCCCTGTATCCGGGAACAGCGCTCACCACCACCTTGCTCCCGTCGCTCAGGGCCGCCATCACCACCAGTACCGCCGCCTTCTCCTTCTCAAGACCAGCCTTGACGTAGACTCCATCCACCCACATGTAGACCACTTCCAGGTCATCGAGGGGCCGGCTGCGCCATTGGGCAAGCTCATCGTTCCACTTATCCTTCAACCGGGCCACCGTGCTCGCCGATACCGGTGCGTCCTCTCCCAGCAGCCCCCGCAAAGCCAGATCGAAGTCGCCTTCGGATAGACCGTGCAGGTACAGCTCGGGGATCAACTCAGCAACCTTCCTGGTCCTGTTGACGAACAGC
This sequence comes from Dehalococcoidia bacterium, assembly GCA_963665215.2. Taxonomy (GTDB): domain Bacteria; phylum Chloroflexota; class Dehalococcoidia; order Lucifugimonadales; family CAUZJF01. The sequence goes on along the minus strand of CAXXWW010000017.1, from coordinate 295,524 downwards.
GGCAGCAGCCGGCTCTCGAACTGCTCCTCGGTATCGCGGACTCGCGGCCGCCTCAGCTGTATCGTTCCCGAACTCAGCGTAAGCCTCCGGGCTCTGCCGTATCCGTTCCGATAGCCGGTATCGTTGTCCGAGTCGGATCTGAGCGCCGACTTCGCCCTTCCCAGAAACGCCGTCACCTCCTCCAGCAACTCCTGGATCAGCCTCTGGACCTGGCTTCGCACCCAATCCTCCAACTGCTCCCACTCCGGCCTTGACTCCGACCTACTCTCAGTGCTTTCCTTCCTCATGGGCGGTCTATCTCCTCTCTTGGGCCTCGAGCCCGTGTTGTTCAGAGAGAGGGTACACCGCCTGACTGTTTACACACTTTTTGAAGATACCTCGAGGAAATAACTTTCGACTACATCATCGACTGCCACGGTGGGAAGGTGTGGCGGTGCAACTGTGGATGCCCACGCTGCAGAGGGACAATCGTCTCTAGCTTTTTCGAGTTACCTCTAGCGTTACAGTCTGAATATCTGCCTTTGCTGAGCGAGTGGTTTATCGAAGAGCATCTTGTAAAGGTCGAAGCAATAGATTAGAGCAGAAATGCCTCTTCAGGATCATCGGCTAAGTCTAAGATGAAACGGCAAATCTTTCGAAACATTTCGTTCCGACGATGGGAATTGAGGTACGCCTCGAGTCCTGCCGGGCCGGCTCGGTGTGGTGGACCGGTAGGACACGCTCGACGGGTGCGGCATTATCGGAGGGAGCGATTTGACAGTAGGGACCGCTCATCGTGATCTTGCGGCCCATTGCGGCGCGCCCGGCCTGAACGGACCGGTCCATACGTGGGGCCACAGACCAGGCTTCTCGTGAGGGAATCTAGAGCCCTGATACTGTATTTCATATAACGGTTGTGTTACATTCTTCTCATGGCTCAGACAGGTGCGCCTCCCTTAGTGTCCTCTGCCGAGAGCCAAGTAGGACCGCTTATCGGGGATGCGCTGCTCGTGATCAGTGCCGCCTTGATGGGCCTCACCCTTTTCCTGGTCTTCTTCTGGGTGCCCACGGACCTGAACCTGGGCATTTCCCAGCGCATCTTTTACTTCCACGTCCCTCTAGGGATGCTGGGGATGGTCTCCATAGTAGTGGTAGCCATCGGAAGCGCCCTACATCTGATTACCAAGAAGGAGAAGTGGGACAGCCTGGCCTACTCGGCCGCCGAGCTGGGGGTGGTTTTTGCTACCCTCATAATCGTCACGGGGAGTATATGGGCAAAGCCCGTGTGGGGCGTTTGGTGGACCTGGGATGCCAAGCTGACCACAACGCTCATCCTGTGGTTCATATACGTGAGCTATCTGATGCTCCGGGCGTACGGGCCCAAGGGCTCCCAGGGGGCCCGATACGGGTCCGTCGTGGCGCTTATCGGGTCCATAGATACCCTCCCGATCTATTTCGCCACAACTCTGTGGAGGACGGCGCACCCGGACCTAGTCGTAGGCCCGGTGGCGGAGTCCGGTTCGCTGGACCCGGACATGAGGGTCGCGTTTCTGGTTGCGATTCTCGCCTTCACAACCTTATACGCATATCTGTTGACAGAACGATACTCGCTGAAGCGTGCCGAGTCCGGACTCGATGAGTTATATCGACGTGCCACGTAGGGCGTTCTTCGTGCGTTGGTTGTTAATTGCCATCGTGGGGCTTGGTGTCGCGGCAGGGCCCGGGTGGGTTGGCACAGCGTTCGCTGGGGACCGTGGACCCCGGCAAGAGCCTCTCCAGACTACCGGCCAGGGTCAGGGCCAAGAGGAACAGGGCTCTGACCCGGAAGCCAACCTCCCTTACCTGTTCGCCGTCTACATCGTTACTTGGGCGGCCTTCTTCGGCTACGTCTTCGTCATGTCGCGGCGCCGCAAGGAGATGCAGCGGGAGATCGAGGCGCTGCGAATGGAGCTGGCTGAACGGGAGGGTGCGTCATCCAGAAGCAAGCCGGCGCCTACGGGGCAGCAGACTCAGCCTGAGGAGAAAGACGTGGCATCAGGACGTACGTGATGAGTCAGGAATCAACGGCGATCACCGATTATCCAGAGGAGCTTGCGGCGAGCGGGCCGCTGTCCAACAATCGGGTTAAGATGTTCATCGGCCTCGCGGTGGTCATCGCCGCCCTGGGCTATCTCGGGTTCATGGCCTTTCAAAGTGCCACCGTCTATTTCTATACCGTCGGTGAGATCAGGCAAGTAGGGCCCTCTGAAGAGGGGAGGGTGGTCCGAATCGGGGGACAGCTGGTGCCCGGCTCATTCAGCCGCGAGCCCGGCTCCACCCTGGCCCACTTCTCGCTCACCGATGGCACAGAGACCATTGGGGCCGTCCACTTTGGGATCCTGCCCGACCTGTTTTTCAACGAACATTCGGAGATAATCCTCGAGGGTAGCTACACTCAAGACGGCGTCTTCGAGAGCCATAACGTTATCGTCAAGTGTCCCTCTAAGTACGTTGCCGCTGGTTGATCCACCCCACCGCGTCATGCGTGCGATGGGCTTCTACGAGCCGAGCTGATCGACGCCTCTTCCCCCGCAGCGCTGCCCATCCCCGGATCACCCAAACCGTTTTTCGTGCTACCTTTTTCTTCGATGGGCGTGCGGCGGTCTGGTGGGCGGCGCATGGCAAGGGTGGGGGAGGCGACCGCGCGGGAGGACGGCGAGCCGCTTTTCGGTCAGGCCCGTGGGCTCGCCTGAAGAAGCTGTTCCATGTTGTTCCATTCCGTGCCATCCAGATAGGAGTTGTGAGTCGGAACGGGACACCCTGCAAAGAAAACGGGACAGTGCCCATTCGGCGGGTCTGTCCCTGGACGAATTATTGCACAGATGTGCGAGGGTGGGAAGACCGGGGGCCTACGATAACCCCTGCGTCGAGCCTATCGTGGTCCTCCAGATGCCGTCGAGCGGCAAAAAATATCAGCGACCACTCGGCATGGGGGCTCCCCTGATGTCAGCAGCTTTACCCCGAATCCACCGATGGACAGGGATGGACGGCGTGAGGACAGCGGAAGGGGGTGAGGGAGTTACAGGCGCGATGATCCGGGCTCGATTTGGGTAGACGGGAGGTTGGAGGGCGGTCTGCAGGCGCTTTTGGGGGCACCGATGGCGGCCTACAGTGGCTGTGGCGAGCGAGATGGCGGGATAGGACACGGCAAGAGGCGCTCGCGGACTGGGCTGGCGCGAGTTTGCGGGGACGTTGGGTTGGCTGGTGGGTCAGTGGCGGACGGGCGCCGTCAGGCTGGGAGTGGAATGGCTCGCAGTCGGGCCAGGGCGCGGCTGAACTGCTCCTCCCAGGGCCAGCGCCGGGGAAGATGCAGGGTCAATCGGCGTGCCGAGCGGGTGATCCGTCCGGCCAGGGCAAAGACCCGTCGTCTGAGGGTCTTGGTGGTCACGATCTGCTGACCCAGGCCGATGCGGGCTGTCCAGCGGGCCAGGTTGTGCGCCATCACCTGTACCGCCAGCCAGGCGCCGTTGGCGGCGAAGCGGCCCGAGGGGAGATGGTTCAGCCCCACGCCGTACTTGAGGTCGCGTATCGCATTTTCGATCTCGGCGTGACGGCGATGATCGGCCTCCAGTTCCAGCGTCTCCCCGTCCCGGTCGGTGATGAAGCCGTGATAGCTGTATGTGGCGAAGAGAGCCAGTTGAGAACCGGGCGCCGGCTTCACCCGCCGGACGATGAGCCGTACCGGCGCGGCGTCCGCCTCGGCCTGGAACGGGGTGTAGGTGGTCTCGGCCACATCGGCGGCGCCGTCCATCCAGTAAGGAATCGGCGTCCAGGCATCTTCGGGTATCGCCTCGATGAGATTCCGCAGGCGGGCGCGCTGGCGGATGGCGATCGAGAAGCGGACATCCAGCCAGCGGCAGACGGCGACCACGGCGTGGGTATAGAAGCCGCTGTCGGCCCGCACCGTGAGTTGGCCCCTGGCTCCGCAGTAGCGCACCCGCCCCACCGTTTCACGCAGGAAGTGGGCAGCGCCGCGGGCGGTGTTGGCCCGGCCCTCGCGCAGGCGGGCCATCAGCACGTCGCCGGTGCCGGCGGCGACGGCCAGCAGCGGGTGATAGCCCCGCGCACCGGTGTAGCCGTGGTGGCGGGCGCCCTCCTTGGCCAGTCCGTAGGTCTCGCAGATCGTCGAATCAAGGTCGATGGTGAATGGTGCGTCGCCGGGTCCGGCACCGGCCTTCCAGACCCGGGCCAGCAACTCGCGGCTCACCCGGTCCAGTTGGCGGACATGGCCCCACCTGAAGCTGCGCAGGAAGGTGCCCAGGGTGGAGGGAGCCTTAGCCGTGAAACCGAGCACGCGGGCGGTCCCGCCGGCGCGCAGCACATCGGCGTCGTCGATGCAATCTCCGCCGGCTAGGGCGGAGGCCACCAGGGTCATCATCTTGTCGCCGGTGTTCGCCCGGCCAGGCGCGCCGCCGAGGTCGAGGTGCTTCCGGAGGAGTTGGGGCAGGCCAAGGCGCAGGGCGAGGGTGGCGGGAAGGATCAGCCCGGCATTGGCCACCAAGCGGTGGTCGTCGAAGGCGATTTGGATGCGGTCGGGGTGGTTACGTGGTAGCATCTATCGGGTGCTCCTTTTCTGGGACCGGGTTTCTGTTTCAAAACCATTATCCCAGATTCAGCGGCGCACCCTTTTGTTTCTTCAGCAGGCCTCCTACACGCCGTCCTTCGGTGGATTCGGGTTTACGCGGCCGCACGAGGTGACGCGAGGGGAAGAGGAGGGGAAACTTGATTCTCTCGTAAAAAGTCTGTGTAGGTTGAATTAGAACAAACGTACCCACGCCTGGGTACAATATACAGTCTCTGTTCCGCACACTACCCCAACATACGGTAGCGCGCAGATGTGCTAAATCGCTGGAACTTCCTCAAAACGGGTTTTTACGAGGGAATCAAACTTGGGCCGGGCCGCAGGCGCTAGCGGCCCTGCTCTTTCTGGGCCATGTCATGAAGGCGCTCTCGCAGTGCGGGCGGCGCCTCTACCTCTGGCGTAGACCCGAGGAGTCCGATGGTCGCCCGGAGCGTGTTGATCAAGGCAAGGCAGGGAGCGCACCACTCCAGGTGTGCCTTCATTTTATCTTCCTGCTTGTGATCGAGATCTCCGTCGACGTAATCAGAAGATAGATTTTGGACGTGCTCACAATCAATGTCTGGCGCGCGGTTGAATATTCCTAAGATACGGGATATCATCAATTTCTCCGAGACCCGGTTGGGCGCGGTCCCCGCTCAGACCACTTTAATACAAGCCGGGTGTACAGGTCAATCTTAGCCGGCTTGCGTTTCAACTGGCCCTTGTAACGATTGGATGCAAATGCCTCGACGGCGATTTTGGCTCCCGCATGTGCTGAGACCTGTCTGGAATCGAGTGTGGGTTCCCGGGTCTGAGACCGGGTTGGGCCGCCCGAAGCCGACCACCGGTCGCGAGGCCCAACAAACGGGCTCCAGCGTCCGTCACGGCGAGACGCCGGAGTTTGGTTCGAGAGAGATCTACTAGGGATGTCGTCTAAAGAGGAGAGCACTAACAGCGATCGGGAGATCACCGACTTCAACGAGCTGGTGAAGAAGCACGCGGACCTCGTATACAACGTGGCCTACCGCATGATGGGAAACCACCAGGACGCCGAAGACGTGTCCCAGGACGCCTTCCTTTCGGCCTTTCGCGCCTTTGATCGTTTCCGCGGAGAGTCCCGGGTGACCACCTGGCTCTACAGGATCACGACGAACGCGGCTCTCATGAGGCTACGGAAGACCAAGCTGGCCCGCTCCGTCCCCGTGACCAGCCTCGAAGACGTGGAGATTGTAGACTGGACCGCATCTCCTGACAGGGAGGCCGTCAACTCCGAGCTGAAAGAGAAGCTTCGGGAGGGAATCGATCAGCTTGATCCCGATCTGAAGGCGGCGGTGGTCTTGAGAGACGTGCAGGGTCTTTCTAGCGTTGAAGCCGCTGAGATACTGAACGTCACCGTGGCTGCCCTCAAGTCGCGCCTGCACAGGGCCCGCGTCTTGGTCCGTAAGAGCCTGTCCGACTATGTGGCCGCGCCTCGCTAGCGTACCGCGACAGCTGCCATGACCCGGGAAGGGTGGGGAAAGCGGACGGTCCAGGAATGTGCGAGCGCATGCCAAAGCGCCCCGGATACACCGGGGCGCTTCATTGTTTGAAGAGGCTCCAACTGGCTGGCCTAGATAGCGTAGGAGTCTACCATCTCCTGCACCGTCCTTGACCCTGCCTTTTCCGCCATCTCGTCAACACGAGTGTCGAAGGTCGTACGGCTCTGGTCGCTGTAGACCACGCCCAATGGGACCCCGCCCCGGTTGACGATGTCGTAGGCGGCTGCAAGGTCCTCGGGGTCATGGTCGTCAGGGACATCCCAGGCCGTGGGCTCGATTCCCTTTCTGGTATTGCCCTTTAGCTGCTCGTAGGTGTCGTAGTAGGTGGTGCATGGTGATTGCACTTGTACCACGGAAAATCCCGGATGTGTCATTGCAGCGTGTATCAGCCGGGACAGGTCTTTGACCTTGCTGGAAAACCCGGAGGCCACGAATGAGACCCCCAGGGTTAGATACAGTCTCAGGGCGTTCAGTCCCTCCACGGGGTTGCCATACGGTGTGGAGCTCGTGACGTGTCCCTTGTGGCTAGTTGGCGAGCCTTGACCCTTGGTCAGCCCGTAAACGGCGTTGTCCATGATGACCGACGTGATATTAAGGTTACGAGCGGCCTGGGGAGCGATGTGCTCCATGCCGATGCTGAGGAAGTCCCCATCCCCGGCGACCACAATCACGTTGAGGTCGGTTCGGGCCATCTTGATCCCCATGGCAATGGGAAGCGTCCTACCGTGTATCCCGTGGAACCCGTATGGCTGCGGCCCCTCCAGCAAATGCACCATGTTGCCGGAGCAGCCAATTCCGGCCACAACCACGTTGTTCTCAGCCGGTAGCTCCAGCTCGATTCTTCGCTGCTCGACGGCGGCCTCCAGCGCGCGCCGTACCCCGAAGTCACCGCAGCCGGGGCACCAATCGAAGTCGTATTCCGGGTTATTCTTGCTCACACCGCCACACCTTCTCTTTTTTCCGCTCGGAGCTTCTCCGCTATACGGTCGACCAGGTCCTTCACTTTGAACGGAAGGCCCGTGTACTGCGTGACCGGCTCGGCTCGCACCCCGAATGATCGGAGGACGGTCGCGAACTGCCCCTGGTAGTTGAGCTCAGGCACGATCACCAGCTCCTTTTGCCTTAGCTCCTCCAGCAGCTTAGGTGGAAGTGGGTGCAGGTACATTGTGTAGTACCAGGCTATGTTCTCGTCGGCGGCCATGAGCTGCTCGTAAGCCGCCTGGGCCGGCCCCTTAGAGCCCCCCCATGGCATGATGGCGATGGCCGCCTCCGTATTGCGGCTCTCGAAAGTCCCGTCCTCCAGCAGCCTTAGCTTGCTGAAGCGGCGCTCGGTCATCTCGACGTGACGAGTGGGTAGGTGAGTGGTATCACCCTGCGGGTCGTGCTCGCTGCCGTTCGCCGCGTAGCTCCCTGGGCCGCCTGGCAGGGGCATCGGCGAGAGCGTGGGGGCCTCATATCGGAGGTACCCATTTTCACCACCGTAGACATCCCTATTCTCCACAGCCACCTTGCTGAGATCGGGCTTGCGGATGTTCTGCTGCCGCTCGGAGAGCGAGTGCTCGCTGAGCAGGACCACTGGTCCCTGATAGCGCTCGGCCCAGTTAAATGCGGCCACCGCCGCGTAGAAACACTCCTCCACCGTTCCCGGGGCGATGACCGGTAATCGCACGTCGCCGTGCGTTGGGGTCAACACCGCGAGTAGGTCCGACTGCTCGGTCTTGGTGGGCAGCCCCGTCGATGGGCCGCCCCGCTGGATGTTCGCGATCACTACCGGTATCTCGGCCATCCACGCCAGCCCCAGCCCCTCGCTCATCAGAGAAAATCCAGGTCCGGCGGTGGCGCTCATCGACTTCTTGCCGGCAAAGCTGGCGCCCAACGCGGCCGTTATGGACTCAATCTCCGAGCTGACCTGATAAGCAAACCTGCCGGCGCCGGTCAGATTGGTCTGCATCCACATGAGAATGGAGGTCGCCGGTGAAATCGGGTAGCCCACGTAGAATTGCAGTCCCGCGTGGCAGGCACCGAGACAGATGGCGTAGTTGCCATTGAGCAGGATCTGCTCATAATCCGGCTTTATTGGGTCTGCAAGCCGGCCCAGGGTGAACCCGCTGCTGCCCGCGGCATCCCGGCCCAGGGAGAGTGCCCGTATATTGGAGGGGACCGTCTTCTCGCCGTAGCGGGCCGTGTTCCCCCACCGCTTCCTGACGTAACCCTCCAATAGCTCTTGGGGTATGTCGACCAGTTGCGCGAGGGCGCCCATGACTACCATGTTGGCTGCCCTGACGTTGCCGGTAGACCTGCCAAGCTTGTCGAACGGTATGCCCAGACTATTGCCACCGTCCTCTAGCTGGAGCTTGTCGGAGTCAAATAGGATTACTCCACCCGGCTTGACTTCGTCCTTGTGGGCCTCGTAGGCGTACCTGTTGAACACAACCAGAACGTCAAGCTCGTCCCCCCGGCTCAATATCTCGGACGTCGATATGCGCACCTGTAACCATGTAGGCCCGCCGACGATCTGGGAGGGAAATGTGGCGAAGGTCTGGGTGTGGTACCCGATCTGACTGTGGGCCTGGGCGAACCCCTCGGCCCCACTTAAGAAACCCTGGCCGCCTTCGCCAGCGAACCGGACGACGAAGTCGGTCTTCTTCAACTGGTCCCTCCCGCCTGAGCTGATGGCACTCCTCTGAGATGTCTTGCCTGCGGCGGCGGCCAGTAGCCCGATTCAAACATTCGCCCGGGGCTTTCGCCGACCGGGCGATGGCCGCTCAATCCTTCCTGCGCCTGCCTACAAATATAGCAGGCGCAGACGGTCAGTGTCAATCAACAGACGCTTGTGAACGGCTTCACATAGGCGCGGACGGACGATTGGCCTACTCCTCGATCACCAGATGGAACGCGAAGGGGCACACGACCAAGAATATGGCGTCAAATGCGGCCAGCAATAAGACCCACTGGACCGTCTCGCCCAGGTCCGCGTCTCGTAGTACAAAGCCGGTGGCCTCCACGGCCCCCACGATCACGGGGATCGCCACCGGGAAGAAGAGCAGGGGTAGCATGACTTCACGGGCCCGGGTGTTTACCGCCATCGCGGAAAACACGGTGCCTACGGTGGAGATTCCAACCGTCGCCATGAAGGCTACGAGGACCAGCTCGGGCTCCGCAAGCGACAGGCCGAAGAGCACCGTGAATATGGGGAAGACTATCGCTTCCACCAGCAGCATGAACAGGGTATTCGATAGCATCTTTCCGAAGAAGATGCCGTCCCGACTTCCAGGCGCCAGCATGAGGCCGTGCAGGTTCTCGCCGTCTTTCTCCAGTGCGAAGGAGCGTGTCATCCCCAGCACCCCTCCGAACACGATGGCCACCCAGAGCACACCTGGGGCGACCAGGGCCACTAACGTGGGCGTGGGCTCTATGGCGAAGTTGAAGACGACGATAACCAGGAGGGAGAACACCATGACGGAGACCACTATGTCCTTGGTCCTGGTCTCCAGGAGGATGTCCTTCCAGAGCAGCGCGAGAATCGGCGTCAACACGCTATTCATACCCTGGCCCCGGTGTGATGGAAGTACGCCTTCCTGAGAGCGGCAGCCCCCGAGGAGGACCTCACGGACTCCTCGAAGGCTATCGCCCCCCCGGCCAGAATGGCCAGCCGCTGGCCCAGGGCCAGGCCCCGTTCCAGGTTGTGCGTGGTCATTACCACCGTCTTTGTCGGGCCAGTCCGGTCGGTAATAACGGTATCCAGCATCGCCAGGGCCTCCTGGTCGAGGCCGCTGTCTGGCTCGTCCATCAGAAGGATCGAAGGTTCGTGGAGCAGCGCCCGAGCGATGGAGAACCGCTTGCGTAGCCCGTGGGACAGCGCACCGGTCTTCTGGCTAAGCCTGGCCGTAACGCCCAGCTCCTCGGAAACCGAGGCGATCCGGTCGTCGATCCGGTCCAGGCCAAACATCCGGCAGACGAACTTGAGGTTCTCGTAGCCCGTCAGCTCGTCGTACAGCAGAGGATCGTGGGTGACGACCCCTGTGATGCGTCGTGTGCGCTGGCCCAGGCGCGCTATGTTAGCGCCGGCTACTCGAACCTCGCCCTCATCGGGTCTCGTCAAGGTGGCCAGGACCTTGATCAGCGTTGTCTTGCCCGAGCCGTTTGGCCCCAGAATAGTCAGTACCTCGCCCCACGGCACTTCCAGGTCGAGGTTATGCAGCACCCGGGTCCGGCCGAACGCCTTGCTCAACCCCTTTATATCGATGGCCAGGCCTCTCTGTCCGGCGCCGTCAGTCATGAGGTACCGAGATAGCGCATGGGGTATGGGGTATGGGGTATGGGGGGTACGCGATTGAACGCGCCCATAGCAGGTATCTGAGCTTACCGACTGAACTTCTCATTGCGTGGCTGTAACTGTATTATAGGGGGGCGAGACGGGGCAAGAGAGCCGGGCCCAGGCGCCCTGATAGCTCAGGACAGGGCCTTCGAGGTAGAACAGATGGCTACAATCGAGTCATTATACGAGGAATACGAGCGTCTGGAAAGGCGCTTCGACTCGCGGCTCCAGAGCGAGATCGATCCGGAGTGCCTGCTGACCTTCGACTACGAGTACCCGGGACAGGAGACCGACGTCTCCATCGACTCCCAGGAGTTCACCGCGGTCTGCCCCTGGACGGGCCTGCCAGACTTCGGGGTCCTGACGGTGGGTTACGTGCCGGACCGGTCGTGCATCGAGCTCAAGTCCCTCAAGTACTACCTGCTCTCGTACAGAGGCGTTGGCATCGTCCAGGAGCACGCGGCCAACCGGATTCTGATCGACCTGGTCGCCGCCTGCCAGCCTCTCCGAATGACCGTAACGCTGGACTACAACGCAAGGGGCGGCCTGCACGCCTGCGCGACTGTGCGCTACCAGAAGCCCTGATGGCCTCCTTTGGGGTCACTCTTCTGTCGGGCGGCCTTGACTCTACCACCGTGACCGCCTATGCAAGAGACCGGTGTGACCACCTCACCGCCCTGACGTTCAGCTACGGCCAGACGCATAGCAAAGAGGTGCTCTGCGCCAAGCAGATCGCGGACCTCCTTGGAGTCGAGCACAAGCTCATCGACATCTCCTTTCTCGGCGACGTCGCCTGGTATTCGGCGCTGACCAACCCCGAGGCGTTCCCCATCCCCAAGGACACCAGCCCCGAGCAGCTCGGCGCCAGCGTACCCATCACCTACGTGCCCTTGCGTAACACCATCTTCCTGGCGCTGTCTGCCGCCTTCCTGGAGAGCCACGTGCTCTACGCGATAGAGGCGGAGGGCCTCGATATCGAGGACGTGCAGGCCCGCCTGTACATGGCCCCCAACGCGATAGACTACAGCGGATACCCCGACTGTCGACCTGAATACTTCGAGCAGGTCGCGCAGACGCTGCGTTTCGGGAGCAAGCTGGGGACTCAGTACGGCGTCCGCATGCAGATCGACACCCCTATCATCAATATGGCGAAACCGGAGATAGTGCGGCTGGGTATTCGTCTCAATGCCCCGCTGGACCGCACCTGGAGCTGCTATGAGGGCTCGGAGCTTCCATGCGGCGCCTGCGATAGCTGCGTCCTGCGGGCCAAGGGGTTCAATGAAGCCAGAGTCGCCGACCCGCTACTGGTCCGACTTGGCTCTCCGCATTAGACATAGCTGCCGGGGCCACGGATGTCTCCCCCTCCAGACGCTTCGTCGTTCCGAAAGGTTGGAGCTTCTCGGCATGACATGGCGCTGTTCGCGTGAGGCGAGTGGGCGTTAACAGACTGGCGGGAGCAAATCTGGGAGCTTTGTAAGAATGCTCAAGGTCAGCCGGCAGCCCTCGGGAGAGCCCGAGATCTTCAGGTCCATTCAGGGCGAAGGCGGCAGCGCCGGCACTCCGTCGGTATTCCTCCGCCTGGCGACGTGTAACCTGAGCTGCGCCTGGTGCGACACCAAGTACACTTGGGACTGGAGGAGCTACGACTACGACGGGGAAGTGATGGCGCTACCGCGCGACGAGGTCGAGGAGCGGGTGCTGGCGTTCGGTCTGACCCACCTGGTGATCACCGGGGGCGAGCCTCTGCTGCAGCAGAGGGAGCTGGCGCCGCTGGCCACGTCCCTCGCACGTCGGGGCTTTTACTGCGAGGTGGAGACCAACGGGACCCTTTCCCCGCAGAGTGAGATGATGTCGGCAATTTCACAGTGGAACGTGTCCCCGAAGACCAGCAACTCCGGCAACCTTCGCGACCGCAGGGAAATACCCAGGGCCCTCAGCGCGTTCCAAAAGCTGGACAACGCATACTTTAAGTTCGTCGTCGTAGGACCCGCGGATGTAGACGAGGTGTGCCGGCTGGCCGACAGCTACGGGATTCCTCCTCAGAGGGTGGTGCTCATGCCCGAGGGCGTAACCGCCGGGGTCATCCAGGAGCGTGGCGCGTGGGTCGCGGACGCCTGCGTCCGGCTCGGGTTCCGATTCTCCACGCGTCTCCACATCTTGCTGTGGGGTGACCGGCGAGGTCGCTAGGCCTCCGCCGGGCCCACCAGCACGTCTTCTCCTTCGATGCGGACGGGGTACCCCTGGACGGGTTCCGCTGCGGGGGGGCCTGTGTTCGCGCCGGTCTTCAGGTCGAAGAGGCTGCCGTGGACCGGGCACTCTACCTGGCCCTCCTCCACGTAACCCTCGGACAGCGATCCCCCTTCGTGGGTACACTCCTCGCCGATAGCGTAGAACTTACCCTCCAGGTTCGCGAGCAGGACGCTGTCGCCGTTGACCTCGACCATCATTATCTCGCCGTCTGTCAGGTCGCTAACCGATGCTACCCTAACGTAGTCCGTCATGTTCGCTCCTCCAGGGATGGCTTTTAGATTTATCTTGGTACGGAGTAGCCGCCTTAAAACAGCTGGTCGGCCCGCAGCGCGAGCAGCTCGCTGCCCGTACCCAAAGTCCAATAGTAGATCAGGTAGCCTCCGGCGCCCACCATGGCGAGGTTGCCGATGGGCTCCACGTACTTGAAAACGTACCTCATGCCCTTGGAGACCAGCTCCTTGAAGAAGACCACTCCCAGTGTGGCCACCAGCCCGGCTGAAAAGGCAATAAGTATCGGCACGTCTATCAATGCTGTCTCCCAAGACCAGGGCCATTGGAAGCCCTGCACCAATTAATCTATTATAACCAAAACCCCCTGCGGTGGTCGCCTCTCAAGCGGGCCTCTGACCGCCGCTGGCCTTAAAGGTGAGATGGATTGCGCTCGTGCGCGGTTCCTTGGGATGACCCGTTCGCATCGAAAGGTCCTCAAGCACCGCCAGACCTGAAGTCCTCCAGCTTTCCGGAGGACGAGGCGGAGTCAGGTTGTCGAGCAGCGAACGCCGGGTATCGCCCATTCGCCATGAAGAGTCCGACGGTCAAGCGGGGCCGGCGCTTCTCTTCCCCCTCACGCGGCCGAGCTATACAATAGCCGCTGGTATCTCGATGTCAACTGATTCGCCGTTAAACGGCCGGAAGGTATATCTGCCCCGGACCTTCCGCGCTTTTCAGAACCGCGACTACCGGCTCTTGTGGCCGGCCAACCTACTCCTCTACACCGCGCGCTGGATGCAGATGACCACCCTCGGATGGCTGGTCCTCGTGCTGACGGACTCGCCATTCCGCGTGGCCCTGGTGGGGTTCTTCGCCTGGTCCCCCATGTTCTTCCTGGGCATGGTCGGGGGCTTTCTTGCCGACTCGGCGGACCGAAAGAGGGTGCTTGCGATTGCCCAGGGGGTGAGCCTCGTATCGGCGGTGGCCATGGCCTTGCTGCTGATCAGCGAGTCCGAGCGGTTCTGGCACGCCTACCTGGTGATCTCAGTCGTCGGCGTGGCGTGGGCGCTGGACATGCCGTCTCGACGCTCGGCCATCCCCGACCTCCTTGGCAGGGCAGGGGTCACCAATGGGGTAGCGCTGGACTCCGTGGGAATGAGCGCCAGCATGTTGCTGGGGCCCATCCTGGCCGGTACCCTCATAACGCTGGTCGACCCTGCGGGAACCTACGTGGCAATCGCCTTGCTCTACGCCGTGTCCCTGGTACTGCTGATGCCGCTGAGGCTGACCCCGGGGATGCGCAGCCGCGGCGGGGCAAGTGTTTTCGAGGACCTGGCGCTGGGACTGAGATACATTGCCGGCAACGCGACCCTGCGGGCGACGCTCCTGATAACCGTCCTGATGAACCTACTTCTCTTTCCATACAAGCACCTGGTCCCGGTAATGGCCCGAGACGTCCTGCACGTCGGCCCCGGCCTGATGGGTGTGCTGCAGGCCGCGTCCGGTCTAGGCGCCCTGATAGGCGCGGTGGTGATCGCGTCGGCCCTGGACATCCGCTACCGCGGCCGGCTGTTCATCGGTGGGTCGATGTTCGCGCTGACGGCCCTGCTGTTGTTCTCCCTATCAAGGTCGTATTTCCTGTCACTGCCGACGCTTGTGGCTCTGGGGTTTGGCACGGCGGGCTTCAGCACCATGCAGTCCTCGATTGTGATGCTTGTTGCCAGGGAGGACATGCGAGGCAAGGCGCTTGGCGTGACCAGCCTGGCTATCGGCGTGGGCCCTATCGGGGCACTGTTGGTTGGTGGGATCGCCAGCGCGTTAACCGCCAGCCTCGCCATTGGGTTCATGGCGGGGGCGGGCATACTATGCCTCGGCCTCATCGCGGCTCTCATGCCCTCGCTGAGGCAGCGAGTCGAGCCGGATGAGCGTCTATCTTGAGGCGTCTGCGCGGCGCCAGCCTACACGACCGCGGCGCCTTGATAGCTGCCTCGGGCCTTGTCGGTCGGCGATGAGACAGCGAGATGCTGTGCGTCGCGGGAGGCCAATCGTAATCAGCCCGGCCCGGGGTTAAGCCAGGGACGTGCAGACCGACCGATGATTCGTGGCTCACACCATTGACCGGCGATTTCGTGGCGACATATAATGCGGACTGGTAGGACGCGCTCAAATGTGATGGGTAGCTCCGAGTAAGTAGACGCCCGGGCCAGCGGAGGATGCGATGCCGGTCCTAGACGACCATGCGAATGAGGCCTGCGGGGTGGTCGGGGTCTATTCGCCGGGAGAGGACGTGGCCCGAGTCGCCTTCTTCGGGCTTTACGCTCTTCAGCACCGGGGGCAGGAGAGCGCGGGCATCGCGGCCGGAGACGGGGAGCGCATACGTGTGCACACCGCCATGGGCCTGGTCGCGCAAACCCTTCAGGAAGACGACCTTGCTAGGCTCCCGGGCCACGTCGCAGTCGGCCATACCCGCTACTCCACCACGGGCTTCAGCAACATAAGCAACGCCCAACCGATCCTGTCCCAGGGGCCGACCGTCGAGCTCGCGCTGGCGCACAACGGCAACGTAGTCAATGCGGCGGAGCTCAGAGAGGAGCTGGCCGAGTGGGGAGTCACCTTCTCGTCGACCAGCGACTCTGAGATCATCGCCCACCTCATGTCCCGCGCACCGGCGTCGACTTGGGAGGAGCGCGTGGCCTACTGCATGCGCCGCCTGCGGGGGGCCTACTCCCTGACGGTGATGACCAAGGACTCTCTGCTGGGTATCCGGGACCCTCTGGGCGTGCGCCCGCTGTGCATCGGGAAGCTGGATGGCGGATGGGTCATCGCCTCCGAGACGTGCGCCCTCGACCACATCGGCGCCACGTACGTGCGGGAGGTGGAGCCCGGTGAGGCGGTCCAGATCGACGGCGAGGGACTCAAGACGATTTACCGGCGGGAGGCGGAGCGAGGTCCTGCGCCGTGCATCTTCGAGCACATCTACTTCGCCAGGCCGGATAGCATACTGGGCGGGAAGCTGGTTTATAGCAGCCGGTTGGCTATGGGTGCGGAGCTGGCCAGGGAGTTCCCGGTGGAGGCGGACATGGTGATGGGAGTTCCCGACTCGGCCACCGCAGCCGCCGTGGGCTACTCCCAGGAGTCGGGCATACCCTATGGCGAGGGGCTGGTGAAGAACCGCTACGTGGGGCGGACCTTCATAACTCCGGACCAACGGCTTCGAGACCTGGGCGTACGGACGAAGTTCAATCCACTCCCGGAGCTAATCGACGGCAAGCGGCTCGTTGTACTGGACGACAGCATCGTGCGGGGCACTACAACTCCCCCCGTGGTGGGACTGCTCAGAAAGGGAGGAGCAAGGGAGATTCACCTGCGCATCTGCGCCCCACCTATCATGTACCCGTGCCACCTTGGCGTCGATTTCCCGACGCGCCGGGAGTTGCTGGCGTCCAACATGAGCGTCGAGGAGATATGTGATTTCCTTGGGGCCGACTCGCTGGGGTATCTCAGCCACGAGAGGCTGCTCCGCGCCATAGGCGTGTCCAGGGACAGCGTATGCATGGGCTGCTTTACAGGCAGCCATCCCATCCCCGTCCAGCTTGAGATGGACAAGCTGGCGCTGGAGGTCTGATCACACTCGTGGATGGCACGCCTGAGGGGGTGGGTCTTGCACACCAACGGCTACCCGCTGGTCCGTCACGTACTGGGTCTGGACGGTAATGCATCGCCGTTGCACGAATTCCACCCCGAGCTCGGCAAGGACGTCGGGGTACGAGCTGCTGGAGCCCCATGGCTATTACTACCCGCTGGGCCGGCCCGTTCTGGGCATGGTCAAGAGTATGGCCATATCACCGGCGGCGGGCTGGTGGAGAACCTGCCAGGGGCGCTGCCCACAGAATTGGGGTCCCGCTTTGATACCGCCGCCTGGGTGCTGCCACCCATATATCCCGTTCTCCAGGAGCGAGGCAGCGTGGCAAGGGACGAGATGTACCGAGTGTACAATATGGGACCGGGGCTGGTGATGGTGTGCGATCCATCGCGAGCCGAGGAAATCACGTCGCTGGTGCCCGAGGCGAAGGTTGTCGGCGGGGTGATACCGGCGGCCCAAGAGCGTTGCATCATCCTGTGATATGCTGGTGTGGTTGTAGAGAAGACCACGGGCATTGCGTGTATGGGCCAGCATGGACGCCAGGTGACCTCGCGCTAACGCCTATGCTGGCGGCGCTGCACCTCTGATAGGGCCGCAACACCCACAACTGGATTACGCGAGAGGTCCCTGTGAAGGCACTCCTCAGTGCATCTAATAAGACCGGTCTGGTCGAGTTCGCGCGTGCGCTGGTAGACTACGGCTTCGAGCTGGTAAGCACCGGCGGCACCGGCAACGCTCTCTCCGAAAATGGGCTCCCCGTGACCCAGGTGTCGGACGTGACAGGCTTCCCCGAGATGCTCGACGGACGGGTCAAGACCCTTCACCCCATGGTCCATGCCGGCATCCTGGCCCGGCGCGACCTTCCCGACCATACCGCCCAACTCGCGGAGCACCAGATCGACACGATAGAGCTGGTGGCCGTCAACTTGTACCCCTTTGTCGAAACAGTCAGCCGCTCCGGCGTTACCCTCGAGGACGCCCTCGAGAAGATCGACATTGGGGGCCCGACCCTGATTAGGGCCGCGGCCAAGAACTTCTCATACGTGATAGTCGTCGTCGACCCCTCCGACTACGACTGGGTGGCCCAGCGGCTCTCCAGCGGACCAGGTGACGACGGGCCGGCCTCACGACTCACGATGGACGAGCGCAGGGGCCTGGCTCACAAAGCGTTCCAGCACGTAGCTCTCTACGACACGGCCGTATCGCGATACTTGTCAGACGGCGACCGCTTGTCGTCGGATGAAATAAGCATCGGCTACCAAAGGCAATACGGGCTCCGCTACGGCGAGAACCCGCACCAGAGGGCGTCGCTCTACGCGGACCCGCTGTCAAGCGGTGGCATCGTCAGGGCCGAGCGGCGACACGGGCCGGAGATGTCATTTACGAACATATTGGACGCCGATGCAGCATGGCGCGCGGTAAGTGACTTCTCGGAGCCGGCGGTATCGCTGGTCAAGCACGCTACGCCCTGTGGACTCGCTGTGCACCCGGACCAGCCGGTCGCATACAAGCGGGCCTACGAAGGAGACGCCGTATCGGCGTACGGGGGCGCACTGGGCTTCAATCGTCAGCTCACCGCCGCCACTGCTGAGGCCATGCGCGGCGTACTCTACCACAACATCGTGGCCCCGGGGTACGAACCGGAGGCCTTGGACATACTGCGCAAGCGCAAGCAGCTCAGGGTCCTCGAGGTGTCGCCGTCCAACGAGACTGGAGAGGTGCTTGATACGCGCGTGGTGTCCGGGGGCGCCTTGGTCCAGACGGCGGATGTCATTGACGAGGACCCCGCTTCGTGGGATGTCGTCACCGAGCGGCAGCCCACCGAGGCGGAGCTTGGTGACCTGGCCTTTGCATGGAAGGCGGCCAAGCACATCAGGTCCAACACCATCGTGCTGGCAAAGGATAGGACCCTTGTCGGCATGGGTGCGGGGCAGCCAAACCGGGTCACCAGCGTGCACCTGGCCCTCCGGATCGCGGGCGACAAGGCCAAGGGCAGCGCCCTGGCCTCCGACGCTTACCTGCCATTTACGGACAATGTGGAGCTGGCGGCCGCGGGCGGCATCACCGCCATCGCTCAGCCCGGCGGTTCGATCAGGGACGAAGAGGTCATCGCGGCGGCCGACCGGCTAAACATCACCATGGTATTTACAGGAGTCCGGCACTTCAAGCATTAGACGCCACGTCGCCGGTAATCTCCACCAAACCAGAGACCTTGCCAACCTCGGTAGAAATCGTTCTCCCGGTGCTCAACGAAGAGGTAGCCCTTCCCCCGAGACTGGCGACGCTGCACCGCTACCTCTCCGGCGACCTCAGCGGCTATGACTGGCGCATCGTCATCGCGGACAACGGCTCCACGGACGCGACGCTGCACGTGGCCAGACAGCTCTCCCGCGACTATGGTCAGGTCGACTACGTGAGCCTGCGCGAAAAAGGGCGCGGGCGCACGTTGCGCAAGGCTTGGCTGGAGAGCGACGCCGACGTACTCGCCTACATGGACGTAGACCTGTCCACGGACCTCGGCGCTTTTGCCGAACTGGTCGACGCTATCGAGCGCGACGGCTACGACCTGGCCATCGGCTCCCGGCTCAAGAGAGGCGCCAGAGTGGCGGGGCGGCCATTCCACAGAGAGGCCATCTCCAGGGTCTATAGTCTCATGGTCCGGAGCATGTTCCCCAGGGGCGTATTCCTCCTCGACATGCACGACTTCCAGTGCGGCTTCAAGGCCATCAGCCGCGTGGCCGCGCAAGAGCTGTTGCCTCTGGTCAGGGACAACGGCTGGTTCTTCGACACCGAGCTGCTCATCCTGGCGAGCAAAAACGGGTATCGGATCAAGGAAGTGCCGGTGAAATGGACCGACGACCCGGACAGCAGGGTGAAAATCGTGAGCACGGCGTACGGGGACGTGAAGGGCCTTCTGAGGCTCCGCTTCGGAGGCCTGAGGCGGGCGTCCCGGCGGCTTGGCCGACGCGGGGGCAGGGCGTGAGCTTCGCTACTCCCCCATCCCGACCAGGTCCAAGGGATTGGTCTTGACGAGAGCTGTGATCTCCTCCACCTTCAGGCCGTCCTCCAACAGTGCGGCGATAGCCATTCTGAAGCCCTCGGCCGGCGGCGGGTTCATCCACTGGCCAAAGTCCGATGTCACCACGCAGCGCTCAAACCCCAGGTCCCTCACGGCGGACGCGATCTGCGCCGGCGTGGACTTGTTGACGGAGGGCATGCAAGAGAGGAAGGTGTACTCCACGTGCGCACCCAGTTCAGCCATCTGACGTATCTCCTCGATGCTGGCGATGCCCGAGGGGTGAGTGGCTAGCAACCGCTGGATGCCCTTTTCCCTGGCCGTCCTGAAGAGGACCAGGGCCTCTTCCGGCGATACGTGGCCGGATGCAAGCACCATGTCGTGGTGGTGCACGATGTCCAGCACGTCGTGGACAACATGCAGCAGCGCGCCGTCGTCGTCGGTCAATGTGATGCCGGGACCCGCTGCCCGTCCCTTCAGATAGAAGTCGGCACTGAGGGTGGGCATCCACACCACCCGCGCGCCCATGTCAGCGGCAGCCTGCACGGCGTCCGGGCTCACCCCCCCGACCTCTCTGTTCAGGACGATGGCGCCAGCTACCAAAAGGCCGGGATATATGCGGTTGAGCGTCTGGGCCAGGGGAGCGGTCGGGTAGTGGTGGGACTTGAGGACAAAGCCGGCCATCTCGGCCTCATGGGCGTAACGGCCGGTGTCCAGGGCGTCCAGCCGGCGGGCCTGGCCTGGATCAGGCCCGGCGTGGACGTGCAGGTCGAAGGAGCCCTTGAGTACCTCATCGACCTGGCTATTTGCGCTGCCGGAATGCACCGTCGGGACTCCTCCCTGGCTTGACGCGCCGAGCAGCCGTCCGCCGGGCGCCCTGGCGGTGCCGCGCCGGCAAGCCCCGGCTTCAATTGGCGTGCCCGCGGACCGACCGTGTTGGAAGCTCAGTGGCCCCCTTAAGGAGCTACCCGTCGGATCGGGGCGTGGCCGGGACGGGGGGGGCTGTGCGTGGGCAAAATGAAGTGAAGCCGGAGCTCGCCCTGTATCTCGTTGATCTCCACCAGGTCGTGGGGAGTCAGCGCCCAGTCTCCCGCACGAGCGTTGTGGCGGGCTTGCTCCGGCGTCCTGGCTCCCACGATGCTGGACGTCACGGCGGGATGGGCCAGCGGCCAGGCGATGGCGAGCTGAACGATATCGCGGCCGTGGTCCGCGGCCCACTGCTTGAGACGCTCGGTCACCTTGAATGTGCGCTCGAAGGACTCTCCGTGGAACTGGGCCCAGTAGTGCCGCTCGTCGTCCGGGGGGAATTCCTGTCCCGGGCGGTAGCGACCGCCCAGCAGTCCCTTTGCAAGCACCGAGTGGGGGATTACCCCGATACCGTTGGCAAGGCAGCCCGGCAGGACCGACTCCTCGGCATCCTGGAACAGCAAGTTGTAGCGGGGTTGTGAGCTTTGTACGGTCCCGTAGCGCACCGCTTCCTCGGTCTGCTCAGCCGAGAAGTTGGAGACGCCGATGTACCTTATCTTGCCGGCGTCTCGCAGGCGCAGCAGGTTCTCCATCGTCTGCCCTATCGGCCATTGGGGCTGGGGGTGGTGAAGCTGGTAGAGGTCTATGTGGTCGGTCCCCAAGGCCTTCAGGCTGTTTTCGATCGCCCGGTTCATGTGCTCGGTAGTGTGGTCGTTCCCCGATAGCTTGGTGGCAAGAAAGACCTCTTCCCGTCTTCGCCTGATGGCCTTGCCGATCAGTGTCTCGCTGCCTCGATAGCCTTCGGCGGTGTCGATAAACGTCATCCCGGCGTCGAGGGCGGCCCGCACGGTGGCGAGGGCCCGGTCTTCGGGCACGGCGCCGAAGCCGCCACCCAGCGGCCACGCGCCGAAACATATCACGGGGACCTGAGGTCCGTCCTTGCCAAGCGCTCTGATCTGCATCCGACGCTCCGCGCCGCCGCTCGGTGGAGGCTCTTGGGGATTGCCCGGCACTCGGGATATGAATGGAGGCTGGTGGGCCAGCCTGGACTCGAACCAGGGACCTCAGTCTTATCAGGACTGCGCTCTAACCGGCTGAGCTACTGGCCCGTCTAACCGCGGCGCAACCGCGCTTCGCTTCCCCTCCACGGCAGCGAGTATATCCGTGGACTTGAAGGGGTGTCAAGGCGCCCCGTGGCCGGCGATTGGACGGCGGCGCGGCCGTATTATGGGGATCGCGGCGGTGGCTGACAAGCCAGCACCGTCGAGGGTCGCATGGGTCAACGGACAACTGGAGAAGCAGGGCCCTCGGCCTCACTCGGGGAGCCGTCGCCTCCGCGCTCCCGCGCCCCATCGGGTCCAATCACCAGCGCCACGGCCGTCAGGCCGACGGTCGCCAGGATGAGGGCTGACACTATCAATTGAGCTGCAAAGACCAGCGATGCGGCCGCCAAGATGGCGGTCAACAAAGAGGCGCGGGCCAGCACTCTCAGCATGGGGGTCTCCACCCAAGGCGCTACGGTCTACCACCCATTATAGAATCGGTACGGGCTCCCAGTCTATTAACGGGTAGTTATCAACAGTATAACCGGCGCGTGATAGACTGATGAGCCCTCGGCAGGCGGTCCCGTCCGCCTGGGGCGGACCCGGCGGATGTTTTGGGGGACCAGTGTAGATGGCCTCGAGGCATATTGAGGGTCGCCCCCGATCCTGATAGGATTTGGGTGCTGCTGTCGTGTGAGCGAGCGATATGCACTGGTCTGAGCGGGTGTAACTCAGGGGTAGAGTGTCTGCTTCCCAAGCAGAATGTCGCGGGTTCGAATCCCGCCACCCGCTCCACCTGACACATTAGGTGCACGAATTTTTACTTGATGGCAACCAGCATTAGGAGGTTGCCGGTGCACAACAAGCTATCTAGTCCGCACGTTTCTGCACCTAACTATCAGCCCGAAACCCCTTCCGATGAAGGCCTACCCTCAGGGTTCGCTTTGGCCCTCGGGGCATCAGGGAGAGTCGAAAAGACTCTCAGGACCTACTCCGACGCGGTCAAGATGCTCTCTGCGTTCGCTCGGAGCTTGGTCCGCCCGGCACCGGCCGGGTGACCGCTGGAACGGCTGGCTCTATCGTTCACCTTGGCCGGTGCGCCTGCGAGATGGGCGGATTGTGGTGCTGTTCGTACGGCGACAGTCGTCTTCGGTAATCGGCCTGATCGTCAGCGAGGATGGCAGCGGCGGGGAGGGGTTATCCTGTCGCCACGCAGCTCGACCATGGACGTATCTTCACCGCCTACTACCTTATGGAGGTCGACGGCAACAATTTCGGGGGGCGCTGCACATCGCCGGCAACTTCTTCCGCCTGGCATGGTCTAGTCCTTCGTCCATGGGGCATGCGGTAGCCCTGGTGTCCCCAAAGCGGAGATACCGCAAGTGGATCCAGGGCTGGAGTCCCGCCGAGGTATGGGGACTCGTATGGCCTCCGCCCAACGATGCGGCGGTTTTGCGTAGCGGGCCTGTCTATGACACATCGTCCACGAGGATGCAGCCCCACCGGCGGACAGCATATTCCCTGTTGACGCACGATGGGTCCTGGAGTGTGACGAGGTCAAGGAAGACCCAGAGTCCGGCTGGCTAGCCCGCCGATGCGGTCGGGCTGGTAGCTACCCCAATGTGTCGCGGAACACCCGCCCAGTAGGTTAGTTTTCCGGTGTCCACTCACCGATTAGAATGATGCATTAGCGAAGGCGTGGACGGCCTCGTGGAAGAAAAATCAGTCAATACGCAGGTATTGGTAATAGGAGCAGGTAACGCCGCAATGTCTGCGGCCGTGGCCGCCCGCGAGCGGGGTGCCGACGTTGTGGTGCTGGAAAAGGCGCCGAGGGAACAGCGGGGCGGCAATAGCGCGCTCGCGGTCCATATGCGCTTTCCATACAGCGGCATGGACGACCTGGCCCCACTGCTCTCGGACGATAGCCATGACGAGTCCCGGTCAATGGCCGAGAGAGTCGGGGATTACAGTGAGTCCGACTACGACGACGACATCATGGCGGTAACCGGTGGCCAGAGCGATCCCACCCTCGCACGCATACTCGTGAGTCAGGCCTATCCGACGATTGAGTGGATGCGCTCAAATGGCCATCTGTGGACTCCAACGTACGAAAGCCCCACGTCAGCCAATGTCGTCTCGTTTTCCGGCGGTGGTTATGGCCTGCAAGAACGCTGGTTTGGAACGGTCGAACGCCTGGGTATATCGGTGCACTACGAAACGAGCGTGACGGAGCTGATGCAGGACGGCGCGGATAGGGTGACGGGGGTGCTTGCGCGATCGCCAAAAGGAGACGTCCGGTACGAGTGTGGAGCAGTAATAATGGCTTGCGGCAGCTTTGAGGCGAACCCGGAGATGCGCGCCCGCCATATCGGCCCTGGCTGGGAGAATGTCAAGATTCGGGGAGTCCCTTTCAACACAGGTGATGGGCTCAATATGGCGATGGAGATTGGAGCTCACCCCCACGGAAGCTGGTCCTCCTGTCACGCCTCTCCTCAGGACGCGAATCGGCCCAAATACGACGTCCCTGGGCCGGGGGTGAGCGGGGAGAGCCGGTACGCCTATCCGTTCGGGATCATGGTCAACATGGAGGGACGGCGATTCGTTGATGAGGGCGAGACATGGCGGGGGCTCACATACGCCAAGACCGGCCGTGCCATACTGTCGCAACCCGGAGGGCTGGCATTTCAAGTCTTCGATGCCGGGCACAGACGGCGGGATTTGATTAGGGGCTACGAAAACGCCACAGGAACCAGTTCAGGCACGCTGGAAGGCCTCGCCGACGGGCTGGGGATTCGAGATGTGAAGTCATTTGTCGCGACCGTCCGAGAGTTCAACGCCGCGATCCAAAAAGGGGAGTTTGACCCCTTCCGCTTGGACGGTAAAGGCACTTCCGGGATAAGTTTACCCAAGAGCAACTGGGCGCTGCCCATCACCAGTCCCCCTTTCGAGGGATTCCCCGTCGTCTGCGGAATGACGTTCACGTATGGGGGTCTGCGTATCAATCCTTCCGCGCAGGTTCTACACAACAGCGACCGGGTCATATCCAGTCTATACGCCGCTGGCGAGATGGTAGGGGGTCTGTGGTACGACAACTACCCGTCGGGCGGTGGTATGATGGCCGGCGCGGTCTTCGGGCGCATTGCGGGAGCGCGGGCGGCGCAGCAGGTGCTGGCGTGACATTTAGGGTTCTTGAGCCGGTCTAAATTCAGGCCTCCAGGCTTTCTCGAAACTCTACTCGTAACCGAGCCAGTCCATCGCCGACAATGCGTAGATCTTCATCGCGGGTAGAAACTGATCGATGTCGATGTATTCGTTCAGGGCGTGCGCCGCCCGGTAATCGCCAGGCCCGATGAGGATGGACGGGACCCCAAGGTCCTGGTACCACCTGGCATCGCTCACGGGCTGCCAGGACTGATATCTGGGCGGCTCTTGCATCGCGGCCTCGTATGCCCTCGCAACTGTCTCGGTGAGTGCATGGTCCTTCTCGATGCGGAATGCAGGCCAGTCGTACCACCAATCGACATTGGGAGGGTTCTCCCGCAGCCAGTTATCGGACTGGACCACTCCGTCGATCACGCGGTTGACCTCGGCTCTTATTTCGTCACGATCCTCGAACCAGTAGCGCCACACCGCCATGCTCATCTCGTAGTGGTCGGCGATGAAGAACGGAAGCTCGATGCCTTTTGGTTGGCCTTTCACCCAACCGATCGGTATCGACGGGAAGCCATAGGGCGTCAACCCGGAGGGATCATGCTTTAAGCCCCACTCTTGCTCCAGCTCGAACAGCGCCCGGTAGATCTTGTAGCCCTTGTCCACCGCACTGACACCAAGGTCCTCGCCCTCGTATCCGGCGCGGATTGTCCGATATCGCATCGCGGCGTGAACCGTCTTGCCTTGCACCATGATCGTCAGCACGGAGACACCCGGTGACATCAGGCAGATGCCGTTCGCGTGTGGCGGCGCGGAGCTCTCCGCCACGATGCACGCATCGGTCTTGAACCTGGGTTGTTCGCGAACGAACCAGCCCGGCCCGATCGTCTCCCCTTCGCCGGTCTCCTCTCCAGCGGTCAGGTGTACCTGCAGCTGTCCTTCGAGTTTGAATCCGGCACGACGGATGGCTTCGACGCCTTTGATCAGGCACGCTGCCGGTCCCTTGTCGTCGGTGGCGCCACGGCCGTACACCCTTCCGTCCTTGACCGTCGCATTGAACGGGTTCCCGCCTGTTTCGGTCCACTCCTCGTGCAGCCCGACGGGGACCGTGTCAACGTGGGCGTTCAGGGTGAGACTCTTTTCAGCATCCGGATTGATCACCCCGACCAGATTCGCCCTCAACGGGTCGGCGGCCACGATGTGGGTCTCGTCACACCACTTGGCCAAAAGAGGCTCGAGAAACTTGTTGACGCGAGTCTCCCCACCGCGAGTGATGGGCTCGTCGTAGAGTTCCGTATAGCCCTGCTCGGTGTACAGCTTCTCGTCGTACTTGTACCCGGGGTTCTCGCTTGGGATCTTGATTAGGTCGACCAGTAACTCGACCGCTTCGTCGACTAGCTGCTCACACGCCGCAAAAACCTTCGCTTGATCTGCGTTGCTGACGGTCATGTTCCCGCTCCCTGTCGAGTCGTCTGTTCTCCCCTGGATGCCGGTTCGTGAGGAGCGCCCGAAAGGGCGTTCCGCCAAATGTGATGGGCCGCCTATCCAGCACGTAGCATCCGGCGCCTAGGTGCGCACCCTAGGCACGGCTCGTTGCACGATTAGGGCTACAGTGCCAATAGGTGAACAGCGAGGATGCTATTAAGGCTTATAAGGCTGGAGCTCACCGAGCAGACGCTTGCTGCGGTCGCCTAGATGGCTGCGTCTGCCGGCGATGCCGAGGCCCCTACTTCGCGAGTGACCAGTGGTCGCGCTACCGGCCTGCTAGCCCGACCCCACATACCCGGGTCGGGTGCGCCCCATCATCGTCCGCGATCCCGGCCGTCCATGTTCCTTCGGCCCGTTAGCCCTGCCCCACATGCCCGGGTGGCGTCCTGCGTGAACACGACCAGGCTCCAGTGCTCGAAGTCGATGAGGGTGAGACCCCCGCCACCCTTCAACTCATCCCAGCGATGCCAGGGGCTAGGCATCTCGGACTTGCTGAATAAGTACATGCCTAGTAGCTCGTCATCGGCATTGTACATGAGGAAAAAGGGCTCGCCCTCTCCCACCGGTCCCTTCTGAAAGTAGCGGCCCCTGCCCACCGAGCAGAATATCGGGTCGGTCCAGCCGTCCGCGACCGCCTCGGCGGCCGTGAGTGGGAGGCTCATGTCCACTGTGATCTGGGATCTAAGCCTACCCTCCACCATCTTGCCCTGGTCCGCTTGGACGGTGCCGCCACTGGTCAAGAACACCCGGTCTCCCACCGACGTGACTGAGGAGGAATCCCCCGCCGAAGCCAGGTAATACTTCAAATACCAGTGATGTACTGCGAGTCAGGACGGCTGAGACCCTCTACTCTGAGGCCACACGGGACCAACCGATTTTGCACCAGAGAGGAGATAGACCGCCCATGAGGAAGGAAAGCACTGAGAGTAGGTCGGAGTCAAGGCCGGAGTGGGAGCAGTTGGAGGATTGGGTGCGAAGCCAGGTCCAGAGGCTGATCCAGGAGTTGCTGGAGGAGGAGGTGACGGCGTTTCTGGGAAGGGCGAAGTCGGCGCTCAGATCCGACTCGGACTCACGATACCGGCTATCGGAACGGATACGGCAGAGCCCGGAGGCTTACGCTGAGTTCGGGAACGATACAGCTGAGGCGGCCGCGAGTCCGCGATACCGAGGAGCAGTTCGAGAGCCGGCTGCTGCCGCTGTTCGTCAACAGGACCAGGAAGGTTGCTGAGTTGATCCCCGAGCTGTACCTGCACGGTCTATCCGAAGGCGACTTCGATCTGGCTTTGCGGGGGCTGCTGGGAGAGGACGCACCGGTATCGGCGAGCACGGTGGCCCGGTTGAAGGATAAGTGGAACGATGAGCTTGCCCAATGGCGCAGCCGGCCCCTCGATGACCTGGAAGTGGTCTACATGTGGGTGGATGGAGTCTACGTCAAGGCTGGTCTTGAGAAGGAGAAGGCGGCGGTACTGGTGGTGATGGCGGCCCTGAGCGACGGGAGCAAGGTGGTGGTGAGCGCTGTTCCCGGATACAGGGAGTCCACAGAGAACTGGTCCGAGGTGCTCAGGGACATCAAGCGCCGGGGCTTGAGCTGCCCGAGGCTGGTGGTTGGAGACGGACACCTGGGCATCTGGGGAGCTCTGCGCAACGTCTATCCGCAGGCGGCAGAGCAACGCTGCTGGAACCACAAGATCGTAAACGTGCTCGCCAAGCTTCCAAAGCGACAACAGGACCAGGCCAAGCTCATGCTGCGTACTATCCCCTACGCGCCGACTCGGACAGAGGCTGAGCGGCTCAGGACGGTGTTCACCAGGTGGTGCGGCGACCATTCCTACGAGGCGGCCTCAGAGGCCTTGGAGCGGGACTGGGACCGCATGGTCACCTTCTATGACTTCCCAAAGGAGCACTGGGGGCACCTTCGCACGACGAACCCGGTAGAATCACCCTTCGCGGCCCTCAGGCTTCGGACCGATGCCGCCAAGCGCTACAAGAGGGTCGATCGGGCGATAGCGGTGATCTGGAAAATGTTGATGGTCGCCGAACAGCGCTTCAGGCGTCTGAAGGCCCCTGAGTTGATCGAAGACGTCTATCTCGGTGCACAGTATGCGGATGGAATCGCCGGATTGAATCAACGGCTGAGAAGGTCGCCGCCTGATGTCGTTTACACACCTATTGACGTAACCTCCGCCGAAGCCAGTAATACCGCTTCATACCACGATTACTGCGAGCAGGACCGCTGAGACCTTGTACCCTGAGGCCAACTGGACCAACCGATTTTGCACCAGACTAGCCATGCCCCTCACCTCCAGCGATTAGAGTCGGCCGCACTGGATTATACATCACTTGCGAGCCGTTGCGGAACTTCCTGCACGAGCGGCCCTCCACTAGCCTGGAAGAAGCTGACAGACCTGGCCGCGTCCCTGGGCGTGAGCATCGAAGGAACCCATCTACCATGAGTGGCTCATAATGAGTGACGTCTTCTTCATCGATAACGGGTGGGCACTTCGAGGGGGCTCGGCTCATTGCGCGAGACCGGCGTGCCTTACAGATAGTCGGGCACGGGCTTATTCAGCGTTGCTAGCTCCTCGAGGACCGCAGAAGTCCTCGCCCGCACCTCGCGCACGAAGAAGTGATAGTAGGTTGCAAGGGACGCCCGGTCCGAGTCGTCCCACACTTGAGAAGCGGAGGCCCGCACGGCGGCCTCGCCCGACTCGATTGCCCGCTCGAACAGGTCACGCGCCTGTCTCAGGTGGTCGTCGGAGAAGTCGTGGTCACCGGCCTCCCGCGCGGCCCTCGCCTCGCAGACATGCACGCTGCCGTCGGATAGGAGTTCCTTCTCGACCAGCGCCTGGATTGCGAAGTCCAGCCGGCTGACCATGTAGGCCAGATGGGGCCCCCCCGCGGGCTGAGCGGGCAAAGCTTGCTGCCTTGACAGGATACGGCGGCACTGCTCGTACATGGCGCGCACGTGGTAGAGTCCCACCGGCATGGGCTCTTCCGCCTCCACATCTCCAACCCCTCAGCTGATCCTCGACTTCCGTGCTGGCCACCGTGTGTCGATGTAGTGGTACGCCTCTTTCTACAGCTATGAGCCAAAGCTAGCCGGCGTCAATGTTGAGTCAGGCGCCGGCGATCAGTTCGCCGAGCTCCTGGGCATTCTCCTTCCACCAGTTGAACAGGATCGCGAGGTCGGTCCCCATGGCGAAGTGGCGCACGCCCATATCGAGGAACGGCTTGGCCTGCTCCGCGGATCCGATATCAGCCCTCGGCTGCACGCCCATGCTAAGCACCCTCCTGAACACGCGGTCCCGTACCTGCTGAACCTCGGGGGTGGCCGGCGCACCGGGCTTAGTAATACTTGGAGAGTAGTCGCTGCCCCCGAACACCACCATATCGATTCCTCCGACAGACAGTATCGCCTCCAGATTCTCCAACGTCTCGCGCTGTTCGATCTTCAGCGCGACCACGCAGTCCTTGAGCGACTGCGTGTAGGCCGGGGTGCCGCTCTCCAGGAAGTAGCCCGCAAGACGGGTCTTGCCTGGGATTTGATCTTTGAATTGTTGGGCTAGATGCCGTTCGCCCTCGTCTACCACGTTAAGGCGCATCTCCGTCAAGCGCTCCTTGGCCTCTTCCACGGTCCGCACGTTGGCGAATAGCACGTTTTGGACGCCCGAGCCGATGGCGCGCGCCGCGGTGAAGGTCGCGGGCTCCGGTTCGATCCTGATCATCGAAGTCATGTTGTGGAACAGGTCCACAGCGTGGCAGAGGTTCTCCAGCCCTTCTAGGTCGTACGGGAGACCCTCGCCGACCAGCTCGACGTAGTCTATCGCACCCGTGTGGCCGATCATCTCAATGATGCCGGGCCACGACGCCATCACGTGGGTAGCAATGCTGGGCTTGCCTTCGTTGAGCAACTGTCTCAAATGGTTAGATCGCATTCTTAACTCTCTCCTTCCGGTCGCCGGTGGGTGGTACCTTCGGGTCGCGTGAGCTGGGGGTCGATGGCGCGCCGTCGTCCCTGCAGGAGGCCGGAGGCTGGCGGGTCTAAGACGGTGGTCGGCACCACCACGCACTAGATGTCGGGGGGCAGAGGCCGCACCCGCTCGCCCCGGCTCGGCACCCTTCTAGTCTCCGAGCAGGCGCGACGCTTCGAGGGCCAGGTACTCTTTGCAAGCAGAGGCCCGGGTGGCCACAGTCGAGGGAGACATCGTCGGCCGGCTCCAACGTCAGCGTGTCGTCAAGTCCCGCCGTCTGAATTCTGAACTGCTCGCCGCCCACGACCCTTTCCCCACTCCTACAACAGTCCCAATCCCGGTGGCCCATTGTGGGCGCAGTCTATTCGTCCACCCAATAGGGGCCAGGATTTCGATCGATTTCACATAGCAACGTGTCGACGTAATCCCGTATTCCGAACAGCCTGCACTCGGCGTCGCCAACCAGGCCTCTGGTGAGGCCTCCCGCGCGGTCCCAGTACTCGCCGGCCGCCGGCGGGGGGACGTACGCGTTCCTCACGTCGAGTCCCTGGGCGCGCCGCCTATTCCGGTATATCGACTCGACCAAGTGCACATAGGTGGACGAATCGTAGTCCACGCCCAGCATCAGAAGCTTGCCATCCGCCTGATAGGCCTTGTACATGGGGGAGTGGGTGCCGAAGACAATGTCAAAGGAGAAGCGGCCCTACCCGGACTTCAACCCTGCCAGGCTGGGGTGACCTGCCACGAAGTCCCACGCGCCCACCCCTCTGGCCGCCACCGAGTGGGAGTAGTGGTCGAAGCGGTACGTGCCCGGCATCCGGCGGAAGTACTTGGTCAGCCACCCGACTGTAGAAGGGCAAGTCTCCACGTCCCAGACCAGCGCCCTGTAGTTGAAAGGCGCCAGCGTCCTGTAGTGAAAAGTCAACGGCGGTACTCTCCTCAATGCAAGGTTGATTCTCTCGTAAAAAGTCTGTGCAGGTCGAAATAGAACAAACGTACCCACGCCTGGGTACGGTATACAGTCTCTGTTCCGTATACTACCCCAACATACGGTAGCGCTCAGATGTGCTAAATCGCTGGAGCTTCCTCAAAACGGGTTTTTACGAGGGAATCAAGGTTGAACGAGGGCATCAAGATCGTACCCTCCGAGCCAACGGCGGCTTCCAAGGCGCCGACGACCGTCCCAGCGCCTCCTTCGACGGGCCCCAGGCTCCTGAACGAGGAGTGAACGAAGAGGACGTCGCCAGCCTCCACGCCGAGGTTGCCCAGGTCCCGCAGTAGCCGCTCACCGCTGTGCTTGACAGCCATCACTTGGACAAATGAAGGGCGTCCGCGCTACGCCGGGCTGGGTGATCGCCTGAACCGAGAGTTCCCATATCAATCTCCAGGCGTCCAAAGAACCAACAATGGTTGACGACGAGAATGGTAGTGCCACTCCGGAACGCTGTCAAACACCCTATCGTGCCCCCTGGACTACCTTTTGGTGTGGCGGCTGGTGGTCCGTCGCTTGGGAGGGCCACTCGCGATAGGCTCAGCATGGTCCTAGGGGCGCTCGACGGCGAAAGGCTTGGTGTAGCCAGGATGTCGCTGAGTGCTGCTCTACGTGAGGTCAGCCCCTCCCCAGGGTTAGGTCGACCGGCTCGGCTGAGCGCTGAATGTGAGAGCTTCGTACTCCGTACGCTCCAGAGGCTTGGGGGCGGTCTTGGAGACGGGCATCTGTACACCTGGTAGACTTAGTAGAAGCCATTCGTCCTGCGATGTCAGGGGCTCTTCTGCTTGCTCTCCGGGAAGTAATTAACCCGTTTCTGCGGAAGATCTAATTGCTGTCTCGGGTAAGATCGACCGCTTCGAACGTAATATCTCTATTCGTAATTTTCTAGATTTCGAATACGTGAATTTGAATTCTCGTCAACACAGACCGTAGCGGTCAATTAAACTTGCCGACGCTGCTGGAAATGGCCACCGCGATAATGACTGCGAATACGATGGCAACGATGACCCAACATCCAACTTTAAGCTGCCTGTTTTTGATGCGCTCCCTGGCCCTGGCCCGTGTCATTTCCTCTTCGTATATCCGACGGCGCTCTTCGTCTGAAAGGGCCATGCATCAACCTCACAGTCAGACAACAATCGTTGCGACCAATAGGAACGCCCCCTCGTGGCGTGCATTGGTTCTTGCGAGAGAGACCACTTTCACAGCACGGCCACTCAAGGGCACGGACGAACCTATGCCCGCACCCGTACGTTGGACAGCTAGTGAGTCGTGGGTTCGAATCCCATCGCCCGCTCCATCTGGTCCATGCCGGTCGTCGTATCGGCCTGCGGCCTCCCCGAGACCGGACTGCTGAATGCCGCTCACCAGCGGAGATTCTTAAGAGCCCTCTCTGGACTGGTCGCGTAGAGCCCGGAAGGCGTTGGTCAGCCTGCAGTGTCGGCGTATCCGCCGGTAAAGACGCCTGCCTGCGAGGCCTGGCGCAGCGCGGCTTCCACCGAGACGACCGGTGGTCCATTACGGCTGAGGGTAACCCGTGCACTCTGGCCGGATAGCAGGCTGAACGTCCGCTCGCCGTCCAGTGCGACGGTGCAGGGGTGAAGGCCGATCTCCACCGGCTCGCCTACCGGGAGCGGTGCCCAGCTCTCGACGGGCACGGAGCTGATCACACCGGGCGCTACGGGAGCGATGACAGAGGTCCCTCCTTGGCCGATGCGCAGGCGGAGCCCTGACCCGTCGTCCATCGGTGAGGGGGCCAAGAGCGCGCCGATGGCCGAGAGGCCGATGCTGCCCGGCACCAGGCGGGCGAGGAAGACCTCGCCAAGCGTCCTCACGTCCCAGATGGCACGGGCTCCCACGAACGTCTCCGTACTGATAGCCACGTCCACAAGGGCGATCTCAGGCGGTCTCCGCCCGATTTGGACCTCCAGGATGTTGGGGACGGTGGTGACCGAGTCGAGTTCGACGAGGCCTCGGGCCACCACCCCGGCGGCGAGACCAGCGACAGTCCCCTCAACCGGCTGAGAAAAGACGTTGTTGGTGCCAGTTGAGATGGGTACCAAAGGGACGCTCCCCGAGCCCTTCGCCACGGCCCGGTTGGTGCCGTCTCCGCCCAGAGTCACGATGCAACCCGCGCCGCCTTGGGCCATCAGGTCCGCCGCCCGCGTGGAGTCCTGTTCCTCGTTGAAGACCACCATCTCCAGTATTTGGAGCTCGACGCCCTGGGGCACCCCGTCCGCTACGGCCGCTCCGAGCCTGTATGCGTCCGGCATCATCAGCACCCGCTCGACTCCCAGCGCCCCCAGCCCGGCTAGCACGCGCTTGAGCACGTTGACCTTCTCCTGGTTGGGAATAAACCTCCCCTGCGCCACCAGTCGCCTGATGTCCTTGCCCGCAGCCGGATTTGCAATTATGCCCACGGTTGCCATATTGTGCCTACTTGAGGTTACTTGGAGCGTGTCCGGTGCACTCGCCGGCAAGGGCCTCTCGGAGCCTCCCTGCGGCCTGTCCCTCGGCTGGCCCGGAACGCCGTTAGCCCTGAGGCTGTGCGATATCGATTAGCCCGACAGGGCCGGATTGCCGCCATGATGCGTGGGCGCCGGCACTCGCCCGGCTACACATTAACTTGCTCCTTGAGGATGGCCTTGTTGATACGGGCCGGGGCGGCTATGCCCCCTGAGAGGACCATGGACATGGCCTGTTGCACGGTGAGATCGGTATCGTAGATATCTTCAACGGGGAGCATGGCTACCCACCCCGAATTCGGCGTGGGGGCAGTGGGTATGTAGACTATGCCCATGGACCGGTCGTTCTCGTCCGTGGTCATGGCGGTAAGAAACCCTATTGCCCAGGTCTGCGGCCTGGGATACTCGATCGCGACCACTCGCTTGAAGCCAGATGCACCGTTGCTGGAGAAGGAGTTTATGAGCTGCATCGCGGGCCGGTAAACGGCCCCGACGACCGGGAGGCTGAGCAGCGACTCCTGTCCCATTCTGAGCAGGCGCCGGCCCAGTGCCTGGTCCCAGAGGAGGCCCGCCACATACACCAGGACCAGCAGAGTGATGATGCCCAGACCCGGGAAACTTTTGCCAAATGCGCCCTCGATCCCCGGTTTAAGTACACCGTCCATGAAATCAAATACGAACCGTAGGACGATGTAGGTGATCACGATGGGCACTAGCAGAAGTACCCCTGCGATCATCGTTCTCCTGAAATGGAGCCGAAGCCGCAGCGCGATTAAGTAGCGAAGTTTCCCCATGGTGCTGACTCCTTTTGGACCAGTTCTTGAGGTCTTCTGGCCTCTGCGATGCCGTGTATGGGCGCCAATTCGACGACCCTGGTCTGGGTGCTGCGAGCCTTGAAGACCTGGCCAATGCCCTTGCTCAAGGAGCCGTTGCCCACGGACACGATTACACAGTCCCAGGGGTCGGGGTGAGGGTATCGGTCAGTGAGGGAGAGCTGTTCACCTCAAGCGGGAGGCTGCCGTGCAGGAGTGACCCGGCACCGGATGTGTGTCCAGGAAGCGGCCCTAGATTTCAAATCTGATGCCGAGAGGGTTATCGTCGAACTCGATGTTGTCAAGGGCGTCTCGAGCGGCCTCGACCAGCGCCTCGTCCCCCATCTTGAGGCATTGGAGCAGCGCGCGGCCCGCCAGCGTGCCGCCGACGGTCCCGAGGGCTCCTATCGCCGCCAACTGCACCTGCGTGTCCTCATCTTGGACCAGCTTGATTAGGTGTGGGACCGTGGACTCATCGCCCAGCAGGCCGCAGGCTTGGGCCGCCTCATAGCGGATTGCGGCGTGCTCATGGTCTAACTCTTCGATGACGCTGGGTAGCCACTGGACATTGGAGCTCTGACCCATCGCGTAGAGGGAGCTCTGCATGAGCTTGGGGTCGCCGCTATGGTACGCGCCCCGGATGATCTCTTCGATCTCGGGAACGTCAAAGGATGCCACCGCTTCGATGGCTCGACGTTTCACCTCCATCTCCTCGTCGTGACGGCCGATGACGGTCATGAGCGCCTCTCGAATCCCATCCGCGTCGCGTGACAGCAGCTTGCCGTTCTGGGCAATTGCCGCGAATTTGCCGAGAGAAATGCCGACCGCCGCCCTCACCTTCGGTGATGGGTCGTCCTCCAGGAGGCGAATAAGGGGTCGGATGATCGTCCTGTCGTCGCAGTCCCACAGGCCCTGCGCTGCCTTCTCTCTGACTACCTCGTCCACATCGTCCAGGCACACCCTGAAGGCGGCGCTAAAGTCAAGCTCCATGTTCCCTTCGCTAAGCTCGACCAGCTTTGTGAGGACCTCTCGCTTGCGGGTGTTCGAAATCGAGGGCCATGCGGCCTTGAAGTCAAGGGTATCCTCGGAGGTCAAGCCCGAGGCCTGAAGCAACTCTGAGTACTTCAGGGGCTTGCTGGCCTCGCCCAGTTGATCGAGGAACTCCTTCAGAGTCACAGCCTTTTACCCGTAAGCTGCCCAGCCGTGTAGTCCTTAGATACGAGCTTCGTAACCCTCACCTCAACGTCCGGCGGCGGCCCCTGCAGCCCCCTCCCATACCCTGCCCCGCCGCTGGGCATCGAGCCACCGCGGATGGTGGCGGACCGAAACTGGCAGCTCAATCAGGTCCTCCTATTCACGAAATTTAGGCAGATTCCTCATATTTGTCAAGTTATTGAGCTGCCTAGCGGTGCCACAACACACGTCAGACGGATGTGCCGGCCAGCGATTTGATGGCGACATGCAATTGCGAGGCCGGTCGATGGCACGCTGCGCGCTCGACCTGACGTGTGGTAACCTTGCAAGTGCGTTGCACGGTGGGCCGGTGTGTTCCCGTCGGCGGCTACGGTCCCCGCAATTGATACCCAAGAGCGTCCTCGTGCCCAGACCTCCGAAAGGTGCCGTCAAACTCCGAGTCTCCGCCGAAGACGTCATGGAGTTGCTGAGCAAGGAGTACGGTCCATTTGAGTGGACGCCTCGGTACGAGCCGGCCTGGGAGCTCGTCTACACGGTCCTCTCTCAGCACACCTCGGACATCAACTCCAAGAGGGCCTTCGACGATCTCATGGCGACCTTCGGTTCCCTGGAAGCGCTCGCCGCGGCCGAAGTGGCGGACATTGAGAGGGTGATTCGGCCGGCGGGGCTGTTCAGGGTCAAGGCCCCGCGTATCAAGACACTACTCAATCAGGTCCACGCAGAGATCGGCTCATACGACCTCTCTTTCCTGCGCGAGATGCCCCTCGACCAGGCTAAGTCGTGGCTCAGGAGGCTCGACGGCATCGGGCCCAAGACAGCCGCCATCGTCCTTTGCTTCTCCCTGGGGTTGCCGGCGATGCCGGTGGATACCCACATCTACCGGGTTGCGAAACGACTCAGGCTGATTGGTGCGAAGGTGTCGGCCGACCGGGCCCACGATATCCTGGAGCCGATGGTGGCGCCCGAGGACGTGTTCGCCTTCCACCTGTATCTGATCAACCACGGGCGCCGGGTCTGTAAAGCAAGGCACCCCAGATGCGGTGATTGTGTGCTGGCCTGGGGCTGCCCGTCCCGATACCTTTTCCAGCGGCCTGCGAGTGGCGAGCGCCCAAAGCGGCCCGGGTAACCGAGCCGACATTGCCCGCTTGGAGTCAACGGGTGACAGGCCCCTCGGCAAGCCCACGAAGGCCGCTTCGGCAGGCCGGGACAGGCTTGAGGTGGGGGAAGCGGGCCGGGATGATGGGCCGGCGCACCTGGCTTCTCCGGACAAGTCTTGTTGGAGGATAAGGTTGGCGGTTATACTTTTGCTATAGGCTTGCTCCCACATCGGCGAACAGGTTTTCTGGCGGCACGACGCGGCGGCGCTCCGAGGAGGTTGGCGGACGACTTGGGCCGGCGGCCGGTGAGAATATGGGGTTGGGATACCGGCATCGAGGTTTCGACCATTGAGAGGCAAAGTTTGAGGGTAGGGATCATAAATGTAACGGGCTACGCCGGGATGGAGCTTGCCCGCATCCTCTCCCGGCATCCGAGCGTCCAGATCACCTCCGTCACCGGCCGGAGTGCGGCTGGCAAACGTCTGCCGGAAGTCCTTCCTCACCTCTGGCGACTGGATCTTCCCATCACCAGATCCATCGAGGGCTCGGTGGATGTTGTCTTCTCAAGCCTGCCGAGCGGCGCCAGTGCCGAAGCGCTCGCTCCGCTGATAGATAGCGGCGTTAGGACAGTTGACCTAGCGGCAGACTTCCGCCTGCACGACCCAATAGAGTTCAAGCGGGCATACAACATCGACCATCCGGCTTCTCGCTTGTTGGAGAAGGCCGTGTATGGGTTGCCGGAGATTCACCGGGAGATCATAAAGCGGGCCACCCTGGTTGCCAACCCCGGCTGCTACCCGGAGGCGGCAATCCTGGCTTTAGCTCCGGCAGTACGAGAGGGACTGGTCGCCGACGATGTAGTCGTGGACGCCAAGTCCGGCATCTCAGGCGCCGGGAGGGGAGGGCAGGCGACAAACTCCGTGTACAACTTCGCCGAGGCCAATGAGAACGTCGTCGCCTACGGGCTGGACGGCCACGGTCACCAGCCAGAGATCGCCCAAGAGCTGGCAGAGCTTCGGAAGGCAGAGAGCGCCAGGGTCACCTTCATTCCCCACCTCGTTCCCATGACCAGAGGTATTCTGACGACCTGCTATGCACTGCTCCAGGACGAAACGATTCGCAAGCAGACAGTCCGGGAGATATACCGAGAGTTCTACGCCACCGAACCCTTTGTACGCGTAACAGACACGCCACCTGGGACCAAACAGACCACGGGCTCGAATCTGTGCTTGGTGTACCCAACGGTGGACGAACGGACGGGGCGGCTGGTGGTGGTGAGCTGCCTTGACAACCTTGTAAAAGGAGCGGCGGGCCAGGCCGTGCAGAACATGAATCTGATGTTTGGCTTTCCAGAGGTAGAGGGCCTGCAGCAGCTTGCCCTCTACCCGTAGATGTGGACCTCGGACCGGTAGTGACGTGGCGCCGGGAGAGATTGTGTGACGAGATTCCTCTTGCAGTTTTTACTAGCGACGTTCGGCTTCATCACTGCCTGCACCGGCGGGTTTTTCATCTGGGTGGCCGTGAATACCGGAGACTCGGCCGCCGAGGCCGAGGGTTTCCTGAACTTGATGTTGCAGGGAGAGACCAGCCAGGCATACAGCTCGACGGCGGCTCAGTTTCGAGCCGAGCAGGACCAGGAGACCTTCGAGAAAACTTTGGACCGGATGGGGCTCAGAAACTATGTGTTGGAGTCTTGGAGGAATCGGAGACTGGAGCGCGGGGACGAGGTGGAGTATCGGGGGACGCTGCAACAGCTCGGCTCGTACGATGACCCTCTCGAGCTTCCCTTCAAAGTCGGCCTGGTGCAGGAGGGCGGTGAATGGAAGGTGCGCTACTTCACCGGGCCGGGGCGCGTGTTCAGATTCGACGGGGACGTGAACTTCGCCTCAATGACGAGCTCCGGCATCCCCAGGGGAAGCATCGTCGGGCCAGGCGCGTGGTTCAGCCAGGTCCCGGACGAAGAAGAGCTCCTTGGGATGACCCGCCAAACGCTTTTGGCCTTCGACCAGGCGGTAAAGGACGGGGACTTCGCGGAGTTCTACGAAAAGATGTCCAGGGCTTTCAAGGTTGAGATTCACGTCAAAGATCTCCAGGCCACCTACCAGAGCTTTATCGACGGCCAGGTGGACCTATCGAGTGTGGCGAACGTCGAGCCGCAGTGGGACCAGCCACCCTCGATAGAGCGGAGCCGGGACTTCGGTGATGTCATCAAGGTCTCAGGGTTCTTTCCCATCGAGCCGGCGACGGTCCCCTTCATGTTGCGTTTCCACTACGAGTACCCGGAGTGGCGACTGTACAAGTTCCTGGTAAGCCTACCCGGCGTGTCGCCGCTCACTCCGGAATAGTGCCTGAAATGGCTGAAGAGGCAAGACCGTAGGTCGTAAGAGGACTCTCAAGGTCCGCTAGACTCCCTTCGGCGACCGCCAGCCCGCCGCGGTACGACAGCTCGTTGCAGCGCCTCGAGTATGTCGCTACAATGATGGTGTCGAGTTGCGTCCGGCCGCCGCGTCAGCCCCCTTCGCTCCTCTCCATGGAAACATGCGGCTGTAACCCGCGCGGGAAGGGGCGTTACACTCGCGTGCCCCTATCGTCTAGTGGACCAGGACAGCGGCCTTTCAAGCCGCAAACACGGATTCGAATTCCGTTGGGGGCACTTGCACCGCTCCTGAACGTTGCGGGGCCCTCATGACTGAGCTCTGGGACCCAGTCCTTGAGGTTGCCCAGGGCGGCGCCTTATCGTGATTTGGGAGCCAGCATGTCCCGAGTCGTCCCTGAGCGGTGGCTCCCACGGCGACTGGCTCTCACCCCCATCATCCTCGCGCTCACCCTCCTGCTGTACGCCTGCGGCGACGCTCCGGCGCGGCAGGGCCCGCAGTCTGTCTCCACCGCCGCTCCGCCCTCCACGACCGGTCTGGCGCCTGCCCCCTCGCCCTCACCCGCCATCGTCTCAATTAGCTGCCACCAGACGGGCTCGGCGGGGCTGCTCTGCCTGGCGCGAGGCCTCTGCGCGGAACATTTTCACCCCCAACTTCGTCTGTAGGTTTAAGGCGGACGCATCGTCGCGAGTGGCCTTGACCGACGTGCCGACTACGATGCGCTGGCTGTCTCGGGAAGTTCTTGTGTCGCGGAGGTGATTGCACTATGATTCCGGCTATGAGAATGCTAAGCATGGCTGTCGCGGCCGTCGTTGTCATGGCGCTGGTGGCCTGCGGCACAGAGTTCCTAAGCCGTGATATTACAGAGGAAGCGGCCGCCGAGGCCATCGTAGAGTCCATTGCGCCTGCGTTTGCCGCTGCGGCGATGCCCGCGCCGGCCAAGGCGCCACCGCCTCATCCCGCTTTCGCTCCCGCTCCGGCCGCTCCGGCCCCTGCGGCCCCTGCGGCCGCTCCGGCCGCTCCGGCCCCTGCGGCCCCTGCGGCATTGCGAGGAGGCGACGCCGTATTCGCCGCTCCTTCCACAGTCAGCGAGGAGGCGGTCGCCGCCCTAGTAACGCAGCAACGCATCATAGTCCGCACCGTTCAGATGAATCTCGAGGTCTCGGATGTTCCCGCGACGTTGGACGAGACTGCGAATCTGGCCGAAGAGTTGGGGGGCTGGGTAGTGTCGTCGAATCGCTTCGAGAGGCATCAGGGGTCCATATCATTTCGCGTCCCGGCTCAGCGGCTAGACGAAGCCCTCGTCAGGCTGCGCAATCTGGCGGTGGAGGTGAAGTCCGAGGTCTCGACCAGCAGGGACGTAACCGACGAGTACGTCGATACGACGGCCCGCCTGGACAACCTGCGGGCCACTGAGCAGGCCCTGCTCAAGCTCATGGAGCGAGCCGACACGGTGGATGAGGCCCTAAACGTGCAGAAAACGCTGACCGACATCCAGGGCGAGATCGAGAGCCTGCAAGGCCGGGTCAAGTTCCTAGAGGAGACCTCGGCCTTCTCCTTGATAAATGTGAGCCTGACACTGGAGCCGGCCGAGATGACCGTCGATGCCGGCGTTGACCAGACCGCGGGCGTCGGAGAGGTGGTCAGGTTCCGCGCCTTCTTCAAGCCGCCGGAGGACATCGAGGACTTCTTCTTCGTCTGGGACTTCGGCGACGGCTCCCGTACCGTGGAAAGCGACCGCACGGCCCCCACCAAGGATGAGGACACCAGAGTGACGGCCACCGTTACTCACCAGTACTCTCGCGAGGACGAGTCGCCCTTCTTCGCCGAGGTCAAGATCATGGGCACCGGCGACGCGGGCCTGGCGGAGGGAGAGGACATCCTGACCGTCACGGTAACGAAGATCCCCGTCATCGAGGTCTTTGCCGGAGAGCGCGTCACGGTGGAGGAGGACAAGGAGATCGAGTTCAGCGGCTCCTTCACCCGTCCGAAGGGCGTGAACGAAGCGAAGTTCGAGTGGGCTTTCGGCGACGGCTCCCCTTCCGAGACCGGGACCCTGGGAGTGGGGGAGACCAACGTGGTGGTCAAGCACGTCTACGCCGACCACAGGCCGTTCCCTTTCACTGCGATTCTCACCATCACCGGCCAGAGCGACGCAGGCGAGGTCGAGTCCTCCAGCTCGGTGAGCGTCAGGGTGACCGAGGCCGAGGGGTGGGTGGTAGCCGGCTTTAGCCCTGGCGGCGCGGGTAAGACCGCGGTGAGAGCGCTGTCGGGTGTCGGGCAGGGGTTGAGTTACGCCGTGATCTGGCTGGCGATACTCAGCCCGGTGTGGGGTGTCGTTCTGGTCGCCGTCCTGCTGGGATGGCGCCGCACAAGGAGACGCAGATAGGATGCGTTCGGTGCGCCTGAGCCGCGGCGACGGGTCGCGGGCGGCCCCATGGTTGCGCCGGAGTGGGCGGCTCCCATGGCGCTAGTCAGGCATTTCACCGCAACCGGGTTCGTGGTCCATGACGGCGGTGTGGCCCTGCACTGGCATCCAAAAGTGCAGGCCTGGCTACCCCCCGGCGGCCACATCGAAGAGAACGAGGACCCCGTCGAGGCCGTTCTGAGGGAGATCGAGGAGGAGACGGGGCTCAGGGCCGAGGTAGTCACCTCGGCACCCCACCTCGGGCTGGTATACCCCACCCCGGTGCCGCCCCCGTTTACCATAATGGTCGAGGACATACACGACCCCGACCACGGCTATCACCAGCACATCGACATGATCTACATGTGCCGTCCCGTTGGCCCTGTCGGGCGGCTGCGCGATGGCTGGCTCTGGGTTGCAAAGGACCGGCTGGCCGAGGGAACGCCATTGGAGGGCGGTCGGGGGCAGCGAGTGCCGCCGCCGGAGGATGTCAGGGTGCTGGCGCGCTGCGCTTTCGAGGCCGTCGAGGGTGCGCGGGGCTGAGCCCCTCCTGTCCGGTAGTACGATTGATCGATCCCCGGCCTTGACATGACGAGGGCGTCGAAATAGCATGGTGCCGTGTGGCGTCGCGCCGTCCTCGCGCCATGCATGTCAGGGTCGAATCGCAGTAAGTGCCCAGAGGAGGAAAACCATGCCAAATTACCTTTTTCAGGCTTCGTATTCGCTTGAGGGTGTGAAGGGGCTTCTAATGGAAGGTGGCACCTCGCGACGGGCGCACATCGAGCAGTTGGTAAAGGGCATGGGCGGCAGCTTGGAGGCCTTTTACTTCGCGTTCGGGAGCGACGACGTGGTTGTCATTGCGGAGTTGCCTGACGACGCCACCGCCGCAGCCATCTCCCTTGCGGTCGGCGCAGGCGGAGCGGTGGGGATCAAGACCACCGTACTCATCCCGCCCGAGACGATGGACCAGGCAACCAAAAAGACGGTCGGCTACCGCCCACCCGGGGGATGAAGCTCCGCCGTAATACCATCGGTCGCCGGAGAGTAACGGAGTTCGGAGATGCCACACTACATGTTGCAGGTTGGGTACACAGCGGAAGCGTGGGGGACGCTGATCAAGAACCCCGCGAACCGCGTCGAGCAGCTGCCGGGGGGCGGTCGAGGGACACGGGGGTAAGATCGAGACCGTTTACTATACCTTCGGGGAATATGATCTCGTTGCTATCATCGAGTTCCCCGACAATGTGAGTGCGGCCTCGTTCTCTCTGGCCGCGGCGGCCGGGGGAGCGGTGAAGGCGATCAGGACCACGCCCTTGCTGACAGAAGACGGGGGCATCGAGGCCATGAGGGAGGCGGGCACCTCCACGTACAGACCCCCCGGCGGATAGCCTTTCGGATAGACGCACTGCGGGTGCCCCATGACTGGCCCGGCAGGCCAAACGGCACCTTGACGGCTATACCGGCGTGTGCTAGTTTT
This sequence comes from Dehalococcoidia bacterium, assembly GCA_963665215.2. Classification (GTDB taxonomy): domain Bacteria; phylum Chloroflexota; class Dehalococcoidia; order Lucifugimonadales; family CAUZJF01. The sequence goes on along the minus strand of CAXXWW010000017.1, from coordinate 252,534 downwards.
CTAATACACGGAGGAACGACAATACATAGTACTTAAACGCTTTGATGGGGAGTAGTAGCGGGTACCCTACGATAGAGAACGGGGGTAGGTGTAATCCCGGCGTACAAGGACCCGTGAACTCGCCCCGGAGCATCCGGACCGAACCCACCTGTGGCTAATCGGACAGGTGCCACGTAGGGCCGGACGGTCGGTGCCGTTATCGCCTCGAGGTGGTCCGCCGCAGGCGGGCAAGTAGGGTGGTACCGCGGGAATGCCTTTCCAGAGTGTCAGGTCCCGTCCCTTAGGGGGCGGGATTTTCTTTTCCCGACTGGCCGCGGCGATCACAAATTCGAAGATTAGAGCCCCAATCAAGACTCACAACGGAGTGCGCGACAACTATGTCAACCACAGCGATGCGGACAACCGAGTTCCGGTATAGGCCAAATGAGATCGAGGCCAAGTGGCGGGAGCGATGGGCCTCGGACAAGCTCTATGAGGTCCGGGACGACGACCCTCGCCCCAAATGGTACGAGCTGCCCATGTACCCTTATCCGTCCGGGGACATACACATAGGGCATTGGTACATGTACGCGCCTTCCGACGCGCGTGCCCGTTTCATGCGCATGAAGGGCTACAACGTGCTGCACCCCATGGGCTTCGACGCGTTCGGCCTGCCGGCGGAGAATGCCGCCATCAGGAGCGGTATCCACCCACTGAAGTCCACGATGGACAATATCGACAGAATGCGGGGGCAGCTCCGGGCCATGGGGACCATGTACGACTGGGATAGGGAGATCGTCACCTCTGCACCCGAATACTACCGCTGGAACCAGTGGCTCTTCCTCCAGCTCCACAAAGCGGGACTGGCCTATCGGGCCTACGCCCCAGCCAACTGGTGCCCGTCGTGCAACACGGTCCTGGCAAACGAGCAGGTAATTGAAGGTCTGTGTGAGCGGTGCGATACCCCCGTCACGCACCGCGACATGAACCAGTGGTTCTTCCGCATCACGAAGTACGCTGACGAGCTTCTGGACGTCTCCAAGTTGGAGTGGCCCGAGAAGATCAGAATCATGCAGACCAACTGGATCGGGCGCAGCGCAGGCGTTGAGATCGAGTTCGACATATCGGAGCACGGCCTCGAGGACAAGGCCTTCACCACCTTCACCACTCGGATCGACACTATCTATGGCGCGACCTTCGTCGTCATTGCCCCCGAGCACCCACTGGTCGAAAAGCTAACTGCGCCTGAGCGCAGAGACGAAGTCAACGCATATGTGGGGCAGGCGCGGCGTCAGACCGAGGTCGAGCGGCTGTCCACCGAGAAGGAAAAGACGGGCGTGTTCACAGGGGCGTACTGCGTAAACCGGCTGAACGGAGAGCGGGTCCCCATCCTGGTCGCCGACTACGTGCTGCTGACCTACGGCACCGGCGTGGTCATGGCGGTGCCCGCCCACGATCAGCGCGACTTCGAGTTCGCCGAGAGGTATGCACTGCCGATCAAGGTCGTCGTGGCTCCGCCCGAATGGGACGGCGGTGAGCTAAAGGAGGCCTATCTGGGGGAGGGGACCCAGGTCAACTCGGGCCAGTTCGACGGGCTGCCCAGCAGCGAGGGCATGGAGCGCATCGCCGACCACGTAGAGGCGAACGGCTGGGGCCACCGCACCGTCAACTATCGGCTGCGGGACTGGCTGATATCCCGGCAGCGCTACTGGGGAACGCCCATTCCCATCATCTACTGCGACGAGTGCGGAGAGGTGCCGGTTCCGCAGGAAGACCTGCCCGTGCTCCTGCCCGAGGACGCTGAGTTCTTGCCGACGGGGGACTCACCGCTAGCGCTGCACGAGGGGTTCGTGAACGTAGAGTGCCCCAATTGCAGCCGGCCGGCCAGGCGTGAGACGGACACCATGGACACATTCGTGGACTCGTCGTGGTACTTCCTTCGCTATGCCAGTCCCCAATATTCGGATGGGCCCTTCGACCCCCAGGCCGCCAAGCAGTGGAACCCGGTGGACCAGTACACGGGCGGAGTGGAGCACGCGGTGATGCACTTGCTATACGCGCGCTTCTTCACCAAGGCGCTGAGAGACCTGGGGCTGCTGGATTTCGACGAGCCCTTCATACGGCTCTTCTCCCAGGGTCACATAATCGCCGGCAGCCAGAAGATGAGCAAGTCGCGTGGAAACGTCGTCGCGCCGGACGAATACGTATCGAAGGTGGGCGCCGACGTGGTCAGGTGCTACCTCATGTTCCTGGGCCCGTGGGACCAGGGCGGCGAGTGGAGCGACTCCGGAATCAACGGGATGGCACGCTGGATGAACCGGGTATGGGAGCTGGCCCAGCGGGATGCCCGCGCGCTGGACGGCCTCCCACAGGATACCGACGCCCTCCGGGACATGAGCCGCACGGTGCATAAAACGATCCGGCGCGTTGTAAGCGACATTGAGCGCTTCAAGTTCAACACGGCCCTTGCAGCGCTGATGGAGTTCAGCAACACGCTGAATCGGGTGTGGGAGCGCAAGGGCATCGATTCCGGTGGCTGGAACGACGCTGTGGAGAAGATGCTGCTGCTGTTGGCGCCCATGGCGCCCCACATCTCCGAGGAGCTGTGGGAGCGCACCGGCCATGCCTTCAGCATCCATGACCAGACGCTGCCCCAGTGGGACCCGGCCCTCGCCGCCGACGAGGTGTTCACATTGGTCGTGCAGGTAAACGGCCGCCTGCGGGACCGGATCGAGGTGCCCGTGTCAATAACCGAGGAAGAGGCCAGGAATGTGGCCCTGGAGAGCGCCGGTGCGCAGCAGCACATCTCGGGCAAGGCCGTTGCCAGGGTCATCTACGTCCCCGGCAAGCTGGTGAATATAGTGGCGTCGTAGGTGGGGTGGCCCCCGCCTACGGCACCGCAGTGAACGAGGCGAACGAGTGGGGGTCCGTGATGGGAAGCTTGTTCTCGACCAACTCCTGTAGGTGCAACGCGACAGCTTCGCGCATATTCTGCTCCGCTTCCTCTCGGGTCTCGCCCGTAGCCACACATCCCGGTAGGTCGGGGGAGTAAGCGGAGTGATTGCCGCAGGCCCTCTCTGTTATGGCGAGGAATCGGCGCATGCCTATCTGTTCTCCTTGATTTGCGCTTGCTTCAAGATGCTTTTCAGCGTGCCTTCTATCAGAGGATGTCAGAACATGGTCCGTTGGCCGCTTCGAGTCCGGGTTGACGACTTCCTCCAGAAATCCCGCCCCCGTGGATGGTGTGACGCGAATATCATGTAATACATCGGCGCACCATTGGTACTCCTAATCACTTCTGGATCGCCGAAGAATTTGTAATCCAATCGCTCTCTCAGACGCGCTCGGAGAGTGTCTATTAGGACAACCCTGGGCGGAGTTGAAAGATCGCCTTGTGCGGCCCAGTAACGTTCTCTCCAGGCTGTACCATCCAAGAACTTGTCAACAGCGGCGACCTCCTGGTGCACGTTCCTCTTGATGGCTGTGGAGTGAAAAGTTACAATCACGTCGATGTGCGGCCCTTGAAGCAAAGAAGCGAGAGCGTCGAAGGTGACCTCGTAAGCCCAAGGGTCTATAAACGCGAGTGTTAGCGCCCCTTTCGGCAGCTGTGCTGCGATCGAGGTCGCTGCCAGGTTGCAGTCCAGATTGCTGTAGGTAACCTTCGCTTGAGGGAATAGACGCTGCTGCCGCTGCTCAAGAGCACCAATAAGTTCAGTATCTATATCGTTGAAATAGTGATGCGTGAATGGAGTTGAGCAGCCTAGGGCCAGCAATGGCGAACCCTCAAACTCCTCACCAGTATCCCGATCTATGCACATTCCGGGCCCCGAAAACAGGTCGACGTACGCGCGGGTCGGCCACAAGTTTTTCATTCCGCCGTTGAACAGGGCCTCGAAGTATTCGACGAAATAAAGCTTGTCCCGGCTCCACGCTCCTTGAACGAGAACCGGAAGACCATCTCGTCCTTTCTTAGTCTGCTGCCCCGGCAACGGCGGTCTCCTTCATTCGCTGGCTCGATGGTGTAGTCTCGTCGTATGGCATCCCGTCCCAAGCCCGACCATCGAGTTTGCGCCCGCCCGCCTTGCTCGTCCTTCCGCCCCACTGCTTGAAGAAGAAAGGCACGTCCGCTTCGGCACAGTCGTCCCGAACGTGGCGAGCCCATTCTGGTTTCATTGGGCGGGCCTTGTGCCCGCTTTCGCCCCCCACTATTACCCACTGAATGTCTCCCAGAAACCGTTTCAGGTCCACCGATTTGAGGAGGGGCTCTACGGACAGGAATCGGACGGCAGCGGGAACCTGCGTGAGGACCGGGATTCGGCGATCGGCCCAGTACTGGTTTTCAACCGACGTTCCCGCCCACACGTGATCCGGCCACGTCGCATCACCAGTCCACCTGACATAATCCAGCATTCTCCCTGGACGCTTCGTGAGAATCTGGTAGGTGTGGCTGGAATGTTCTTGCATGCTCAGGAACACGTCGTGGACGAACTCAAACGGGATTTCTTCGTGAAAGAGGTCGCTCATGCTGTTGACGAACACCATGCGGGGAGAGCGCCACTTGCCGGGATCGTTCAGCCTATCAGGGTGCAGCCTTATGGTGGTCTTGCCGGGGAGGAAGGGGCCTCCCCTTTTGAATCTCAGGGTGATGGTCTCGGCATAGCAATGAGCGCAACCGGGGCTGATTTTCGTGCAGCCGGTAACCGGGTTCCATGTGGAGTCCGTCCACTCAATAGCACTTTTGTCTGCCATGTCAGGCGCTCCCGTTCCAGATCAGCTTGCTCAAAAAGAATATAGAACGAATGTACTGTCCTGTCAACTCATATCCAGGCGGATATTACGACATTCCGGTCTTGAGAAGGCCCAGCAGGTGCCGCCCCACTACGCGATCACCCTGAACTTGTAGGTGATGGTGTTCAGGTCGCCCTCGGCGAAGCGGCTGATCCGCAGCGCTGAGATGTCGACGGTGCGGGCCGCCCCGTCCAGGACCAACTCGGCCATGCAGATGCCCACCGCCGGCGACAGTTTGAAGCCGTGGCCGCTGAACCCCGTGCAGATGTACAGCCCCTCGACGCCGGCCACCTTGTCTATCACCGGGTGCAGGTCGGGAGTCGTGGTGTAGAGTCCCGCGTAGCCGGTGAAGTACTCGCCGTCGGCGATGTCGGGGAGCCGCCGGGCCAGCCGCATCCAGACGTCCTCCAGGTGGTCCATGCTGGGGCGCGGATTGTAGGTGTCGGGGTCGACCTCCTCCTCCACATTCCCGTTTCCCACCAGGGTCAGGTCCGAGCCCTCCGGTCGAAAGTAGGTGAGATTGGCCATGTCCGCGCCGCCGGGATGGGACTTCAGCTTGTCCATGGGCCGGCGGATCATGAAGACCTCGTGGCGCGTCGCCTCCAGCGGCAAGTCGATGCCCAGCCCGGCCAGGAACCTGGAAGACCACGGGCCGGTGGCCACCACGGCGATGGGTGTTTCGTAACGCTCTTCCGCAGTGGTGACGGCAGCCACCCGGCCGCCGCGTATCTCCACGTCCAGCGCCGGCGACTCCAGGACTACCTGGGCCCCCATCTCGCGGGCGCGGGTCGAGTAGGCCAGGGCCGTGCCGGAGGGGTCGGCGTGGCCGGATTCCGGCTCCCAGGCGAAGGCCTCGCCCTCCTGTAGGTGGAACGCAGGCGCCAGCTCGTGCGCCTCCTCTCTCGAGATAATGCGGGTCTCGATGCCCACCGACTGACCGATGGCGATGTTGTGCTCCAGTCCCTCTACCGACTCCTGGGGCACGAAGACCATGAACCCCGTCTTGACGAAAGCTACGTTGCCTCCCCCGACGGCCTCCTGGAAATTCTTGAAGATCTGGTAACTCTCCCACGCCAGTTGCGCGTTCACCAGAGTGGAGTAGTGCATTCGCACCAGGCCCGACGACCGGCCGGTGGAGCCTGAGCCGAGCGTGTCCCGCTCCAGCAGGACGGGGGACTTCACCCCGCGCGAGACCAGGTTGTACAGTATGCTGGTGCCCATCACGCCGCCGCCGATCACGACGGCATCAGTTGTGACCGCCATCCCAGAGTCCTTTCGGTGGGTCTGCCACCCAATCTGGAAGGTCTTGTGCGGCCTCGCCGGCGCTCCGGCGGTGAGGCCCGTCACGCGGCACGAACTCACATTAGGGCCGCGCATGAGCCCTCAGGCGTGCTGGGGACCGGCCCCGGCTGCGCCGGAAGGCGGTCAGAGCCCCAGTGCTCGAGTCCCGCTTGTCGGCCACGCCAGGGGGGCGTGAGCCCGTCCAGATTGGCATATAATACTCCAGGACTGGATGACAGGCCAGCCGGACATGTCAAGGAGCTGCTCATGGAGTTCTCTATCACGGTGCTGCCGGGAGACGGCGTCGGCCCCGAGGTGATCGGGGAGGCGGTGAAGGTGATGGACGCGGTGGGGTCGCGGTCGGGCCACGCGTTCGACCTTCGCTTCGGGAGAATAGGCGGCAACGCCATAGACGAGTTCGGCACCCCCCTGCCCGAGGAGACGGCGGCCATGTGCCGGGACGCCGACGCCATCCTGTTCGGCGCAGTGGGCGGGCCAAAGTGGGACAGGCTCGACGCGACCAGCAGGCCCGAGGACGGCATCCTTGCCATTCGCAAGGGCCTGGGGCTTTTCGCCAACCTGAGGCCGGTCAAGGTGTATCAGGCCATCATCAACTCAAGCCCGGTCAAGGCGCACCTACTGAAAGGCGTCGACCTGATGATCGTGCGGGAGCTCACCGGGGGGCTGTACTTCTCCCGGCCCAAGCGGCGGTGGCGGACGGCGCGAGGCCGCCGCGGCGTGGACACCCTTCGCTACACCGAGAAGGAGATCGAGCGCATTGTCAGGGTGGGCTTCGAGTTGGCCCGGGGGCGCCGCAGGCGCCTCACGTCTGCGGACAAGTTCAACGTGTTGGAGTCGTCAAGGCTGTGGCGGGAGATCGCCATAGAGGTGTCCGGCGACTACCCGGACGTGGAGCTCGAGCACATCTACGTCGACAACCTAGCCGTGCAGCTTATCAAAAACCCCGCCCACTACGACGTCATCGTGTCGGAGAACACCTTCGGCGACATCATCTCGGACGAGGCGGCGGTTCTAACGGGCTCGCTGGGGATGCTGCCCTCGGCCAGCCTGCGGGGGCTTCCGACCGCGGGCAGCGGCCGGAAACGGGCGGTTGCCCTGTACGAGCCGGTACACGGTAGCGCTCCCGACATCGCCGGCCGGGGAATCGCCAACCCCATCGGTACCATCCTGAGCGTGGCCATGATGTTGCGGCACTCGCTGGGGCTGGAGGAGGAGGCGGCTGCGGTGGAGCGGTCCGTCGAGGGCGTGCTGGCGGAGGGCTACCGCACGGCCGACATCGCCGGGGATGGGGAGGAGGTCGTCTCGACGGCCGGGATGGGGGACGTCATCGCCGGGCGGGTCTAGCTCTCGCCATTGACCGGCTCATGATCGGTCTGGGGAGGTCTTTTCCAGCCGGGCTTCCTCCACTACAGATTCAATGAAAGCGGCCTTCGCCGCGTTATAGGCGGGTGGGTCAGACGCGAACGTGACCATTAGCCTGCGCTTAAGGTCCTCGTATCGCTGGGCAACATCCCGGCGAGCGCGCAGGAAGTCGCGGAATAACAGGTGCTCTATCCAGAACTCGCCTTCGTACTCCGTCATATGGAGGTTGAATCGGCGTGGCTGGGCTTTGCGTACAGACAGTGTGCCGGGGACGGTCTCGCCACGATGCTCGTACCCGATACTCTTCAAACACTCCAGGTACTGCCCGACATCGGACGGATGGGTAACGCCGAGCATCATATCCAGGATTGGCTTGGCCCCGAGTGCAGGTACAGACGTGCTGCCGATATGTTCGACATGCTTGACACCGATTCCAAGCAGCGGCACAATGCGGCCTCTCTCTTCTTCAAACAGGTCAGGCCACGCGCGATCGTGATCGACTATCTTGTAGTAGCTGGGGCTCCGCATCCGTTGCTCAGCTCCGGGCTAGAACACGCTCCCTGTGCGGGTTGTATTCGCAGCACTGAGTATGGCGCTATGCCCCCGTCCTTCCCATCTCGAGGATGATGCGCCACTCGTCTGGGGTTATCGGGTGGACCGATATCCGCGGCCTCGTCAGCAAGGATATATTCCGGAGGACAGGGTTAGCCTTTACAGCCGCCAGCGTCACGGGGTGAGGCAGCTCCGCCTCGCCCTTGATGTCCACCATGAACCACCGAGGGTTGTCCGGCGTGCTCTTGGGGTCCGGGTGGTCGGAGCCCGGGTCCCAAGCCGTGTGGTCTGGATAGCCGGACCGCACCACGAGCGCGGTGCCGATCACTGCGGTGGGATCGGCGCTCGAGTGGTAGAACAGCACGCCGTCGCCCTTCTTGATCTCGTCGCGCAGGAAGTTACGGGCCTGGTAGTTGCGGACGCCGTCCCACTCGGCGGTCTGATCGGGCTCGTTCATCAGGTCGGCGAACGAGTATGCGGTCGGCTCGGACTTGAAAAGCCAGTACCGGTTAGCCATTTTTTCTCCTTACGCTGAGTTGTGTGGGCGGGACGGGACCCGGCTATCGGACTTCCTCGCGACTCTTCCGCCCCCCGGACGCAGGTTCTTGGGTCGTGTCCAACGTCGGACTTGCAGTAGAATAGCGAGGTTGTGAGATTATCGCAATGGCGACCGCCCAGGCGAGTCTCCATACCCTTTACCCTTTTGCCTACACCCTTTACCCTGTAGCCCATGCCCCCAGAGGAGGCGCACACCATGGCCAGGGAGTTGCCCGGCCAGGCCCGAGTGGTGGTCATGGGCGGCGGCATCGTAGGATGTAGCGTCGCCTATCACCTGACCAAGCTGGGCTGGAAGGACGTCCTGCTGCTTGAGCGGCGCACTCTGGCCGGGGGCACCACCTGGCACGCCGCCGGGCTCGTGACGCAGCTCCGCAACTCGCGGACCCTAATCGACATCGCCCGCTACGGCGTGGACCTGTATTCCAGGCTCGAGGCAGAGACGGGTCGCCCCGTCGGCTTCCAGCAGACCGGTAGCATCACGGTGGCCCGGACCGAGGGCCGGATGGACGAGCTGAAAAGGATCGCATCCCTGGGCCGGTCCTTCGGCATCGAGATCGAGCCCGTCACGCCCCGCCAGGCTGGAGAGCTTTGGCCGCTGATGCGCATCGACGACCTGGTGGGGGCCGTGTCCATCCCCAGGGACGGCCAGACGGTGCCGGCGAGCACGGCGCTGGCCATGGCTGGAGGCGCAGAGGACGGCGGCGCCTCGATCTTCGAGAACGTCAAGGTGACGGGGATAAAGCGTCGGGGAGGCGAGGTCACGGGGGTGTCGACGGATGCCGGCGAACTCGCCTGCGAGATCGTCGTCAACTGTGCGGGGATGTGGGCCCGGCAGATCGGCCTGATGTGCGGCGTCAAAGTGCCGCTGCATGCTGCCGAGCACATGTACCTGGTCACCAACCCTATAGATGGCGTTACCCACGACATGCGCTCTCTGCGCGACCCGGACGAGCAGATCTACTTCAGGCGGGACATCGACTCGGCCGGGGCGATCCTGATGGGCGGATTCGAGTCGGCGGCCAAGCCCTGGGGCCATGACGGCATCCCGGACGACTACCACTTTGGCCTGCTGGAGCCGGACTGGGACCACTTCAAGGTGTTCTGGGAGAACGCTATATACCGCGTTCCGGTGATGAACGACGCGGGGATCAATCGGTTCTACGTCAGCGCCGAGAGCTTCACCCCGGACAACCGCTACTTGATGGGCGAGGCACCCGAGCTCAGGAATTTCTACGTGGCCGCCGGGCTTAACTCCACCGGCATCGCGGCCGGCGCCGGGGTGGGCAAGGCGGTGGCGGAGTGGATCGTCGCAGGTCATCCGACGATGGACCTGTGGGAGGTCGATATAAGGCGTTTCCACGAGTTCCAGAACAGCGCTCGCTACCTCTACAGCCGCACCGTGGAGCGAGTGGGATCGCTCTACGGGATGCACTGGCCTCAGCTCCAGCCTGAGACCGCGCGTCACGTTAGGCGCTCGCCTCTCCACGACCGTCTGGCGTCACGGGGCGCCTGCTTCGGGGAGGCGGCCGGATGGGAGCGGCCCAACTGGTACGCGCCGGAGGGGGTGGCGCCGGCATACGAATACTCCTTTGGACGCCAGAACTGGTTCTCCTATTCGGCGGAGGAGCATCGCGCGGTGCGAGAGGCGGTGGCGCTGTTCGACCAGACGTCGTTCGCCAAGTTCCTGCTTCAAGGCCGGGACGCCGAGGACGTGCTTCAGCGGATTTGCGCCAACGAAGTGGGCCTGCCGCCGGGCCGGGTCGTTTATACGGCCATGCTCAACAATCGTGGCGGCATAGAGGCCGACCTCACCGTCACGCGGATGGCCCAGGACCGGTATCTCATCATCACGTCGGGGGCGACGGCCACGCGAGACTTCGGGTGGATCAAGGGCCACATCCCGGTGGGGCCGCATGCCTTTTTGACCGACGTGACCTCCGCCTACGCCGTGCTCGGCGTCATGGGGCCGCGCTCACGGGAGCTCTTGTCCCGGCTGACCGACGCCGACTTTTCCAACGAGGCGTTCCCGTATCTGACGTCGCGCGAGATCGACATCGCGTACGCGCCGGTGCGGGCCACCCGCATCACCTACGTCGGGGAGCTGGGCTGGGAGCTCTACATTCCCGTGGAGTTCGCCACACGAGTATACGACGCCGTCGTCGACGACGGGGAGAGATACGGGTTGCGGCACGCCGGGTTCCACGCTATGGACTCGCTCAGGATCGAGAAGGCATATAGGGGTTGGGGGCACGACATCGTTGACCTTGATACGCCGCTGGAAGCTGGTCTAGGCTTCGCGGTGGCCTTCGATAAGAAATCGGGCTTTCTCGGCAGGAACGCGTTGTTGCGGCAGCGGGAGCTTGGAGTCCAGAAACGGTTAGCGGTGTTCACGATAAATGATCCTGAGCCACTGCTTCTGGGTGATGAGCCCATCTACCGCGATGGAGAGCTGGTGGGCCGGACCACCTGCGGGGCCTACGGCCATACGCTGGGCCGGTCCGTGGGCATGGGCTACGTGGAGAACGAGAGAGGCGTGGACGCCGCCTTTGTGAGTGCGGGCGACTACGAGATCGAGATCGCCGCTCAACGGTTCACGGCCACCGCGAGCCTGCGTCCAGCCTACGACCCGAGTAACCGGCGGGTCCGGGCGTAGGATACTGCCGGGCGGCGTACTGCATCACGTCATAGTGCCCGCATAGGCCACCGGGCTCAACACGAACATGAGGGGCGGACCTGTAAGATCAGTGGCGGGTGCGGTTGCATGGGGTGGTTGTCAACCCTGCATGCGGAGGAACGCGTATGGAATCCCAGGATGAGGGCCTTTTCGAGCGGCCGTTTCCCGCATTGACGCCTTCCCAGCGATATCATCTGGATGTCTACGGCTACGTGGTCATCGAGAATACGCTGACGCAGGACGAGACCGGGAGCCTACTAGAAACTATACAGAGGTTGAAGCGCGAATTCATTGCCACCGGTGATATCGCCAACGCCACCGTTCGGGGATGCACGGCCAAATATCGGCCGCACCATATGCATTTCGCCCACGTGCTGGAGACCGACCCGGCTGTTCTGGACTACGTGACTCATCCGCGGCTCGTCGGCATGGCCGAGGAGCTGGTTGGAGGCACCGTGCGGCTGGAGGAGTCCGAGGCGATCATCAACTCGCGTAGTCCAAACGCTGACGCGGGCGGGCCACCTGCCTACCGCTTCCACACGGGAACGCGTCCGGAGTTTGGGACCTACTTTGAGAACGGCCTCTATCACTGCAACTTCGTCAAGACGCTGACAAACCTGACGGAGCTGGGGCCCGATGACGGCGGCACGGTGGTCGTCGCCGGCAGCCATAAGGTGCAGCGACCGGAGGAGGAGATTGTGGCGTGCGCTTTCGAAGACCGCTCACTTATACACCAGGTGATCGCGCCGGCGGGGTCCACCCTGTTGTTCGGCGAGGCGCTGGTCCACGCGACCGGCCACGTCCGGAGCGACCGCGAGCGCGTCATCATCATTGCAGGATATACGCCGCCGATGTTCCAGGCGTGGAACGGCCAGGAGCCGAGCCCCGGATTTGTGGAGCGGACCCCAAAGGCGCAGAGGACGCTCATCTCAGGCAGCGACAAGTGGCGCTGGGAGCGGCGTCACCGGACCCTGGACCAGCCGGCTGAGCCCTGGGCCAGAGGCGAGGTATTCCGAAGGCCTGGTTGCCAGGAGGAGCCGTGATAAGGAGTCTGGACGGTATAGCTCCGAAGATTCACACAACCGCGTTTGTCAGTGAGTCCGCCTACGTCGTGGGTGATGTGACAATTGGGGAGGGGTCCAGCATCTGGCCGGGCGTAGTGGTGCGGGCCGATGCGGGCAAGATCACCATCGGCAGGTTCACCTGCGTTCAGGACAACTCCGTGGTCCACGGAGACGCGGATGTCGTCATCGGCGATCGGGTGGTGATCGGGCACAGAGTGCTGTGCCACGCCAGGAGTGTGGGTGACCGGGTGCTGATAGGCAGCGGCGCGACCGTCAACGACGGGGTCGAGATCGGGGAGGACAGCCTGATCGCATCGACGGCGATGGTGCTCGAGAACATGGTTATCCCGTCCCGGTCGCTGGTGGTGGGCGTCCCCGGACGGGTGAGTGGAGCGGTCGAGGAGCGCCACATCGAGCTGATCAAATCGACCTGCGATCGCTATCTGCTCAAGGCCCAGCGCTACAAGAGGCAGGGAGGCCTGGAGTCGGCGCAGGAGACCTAGCCGGCCTACATCTTCTCCGGCGCGTCCATCGCCATCAGGCCCAGGCAGCGGGCCAGCACGAGCAGAGCCGCCTCCACGAGCTTGAGCCGCGCCTTGGTAATATCCGTGTCCTCGCGGGCGCTGGACACGACCCTGCATCGCTCGTAGAACCAGTGGAATGCGGTGGCCAGCTCGACGGAGTAGTGGGGGAGATGGTGCGGCTCAAGGCTGCGCGCCATCATCTCGACCAGCTCCGGGAGGACCAGCATTTTTCGTATGAGTGCCAGCTCGACCTCGTGGGTGAGCAGCGTCAGATCGCCATCGCCGTAGTCTATTCCCCGTTCCTGCGCCAGCCGAAGAATGCCGGAGATGCGCGCGTGCGCATACTGGATGTAGTAGACGGGGTTCTCGGAGGACTGCTCCCTCGCCAGCTCCAGGTCGAACTCCATCTGGCTCTCGGCCGAGCGGGACAGGAAGAAGTAGCGGCAGGCGTCCGGGCCCACCTCCTCCACAAGCTCGCGCAGCGTGACCAGATCGCCCGTGCGCTTGGAGACCCGCACCACCTCGGCGCCCCGCTTCAGCGTCACTATCTGGTTGATTATCAGGGTCAGCCTCTCCGGGGAGATCCCCAGGGCGCCGACGGCGGCCTTTAGACGCGGGACCTGCCCCTGGTGGTCGGCTCCCCAGACGTTTATCACGCGGTCGAACTTCCGCTCCAGGAACTTGTTGTAGTGGTAAGCCACGTCTGTGGCAAAGTACGTGGGCACGCCCGTACTGCGCACCAGGACGCTGTCCTTGTCCTCTCCCGCAGCGGTTGCCACGAACCACACGGCCCCGTCGCGCTCGGCCACTAAGCCCTTTTCTCGCAGCAGGCTCATGGCACTCTCGTACTGTCCGTTGGTGTATAGGGTGCTTTCGCTGAACCACGAGTCGAACCTGACCCGCAGAAGCTCCACGTCGGCTCGGACGACATCCAGCAACTTTCCCTGGCCTATCTTCCCCACCTCATTGATGCCATCCTGCTCCGGCACATCCAGGAACCTGTCGCCCTCGTCCTCTCTTATCTCTCGGGCCAGATCGACCATGTAATCCCCTTGGTACCCGTCGGCGGGGAGTTGGGCCTCCCTGCCGAACTCCTGGAGGTACCGGGCGTAGAGGCTCTGATTGAAACGGTCCATCTGGCTGCCGGCGTCGTTGAAGTAGTACTCCCGCTCAACGTCGTAGCCCGCCGCAGCTAGGACGTTGGCGAGGGCGCTGCCGATGACCGCGCCCCTGGCGTGGCCGACGTGAAGCGGGCCGGTCGGGTTGACGCTGACGAACTCCACCTGCACTCTCTGGCCCGCACCGACATCAACGTTACCGTAGGTGGAGCCGGCCCGCCGTATGACGTCTACCTGCGCCGCGAGCCAGCTCGGGCTCAGGGCGAAGTTGACGAACCCTGGCCGCGCGGCCCACACCCTCTCCAGCGGTCCCTCGACGGCTATCTGAGAGGCCAGCGTCTCCGCGATGGCCATGGGGTCCATTCGCATGGGCCGTGCCAGCTTCAGGGGCGCGCTAGACGCAAAGTCGCCATGCTCTTGGTCCTGGGGGCGCTCGACAGAAAGGTCGCCCACTTCGCCGGACGGCAGGAGCTGACGGCGCTGGGCGTCATTCAGCGCACCAGCCAGAAGCTTGGTTATCTGGTGACCTATGGTTTTCTGCAATGCTCTAGGGGGCACGTTTCTGACCTATCGTCGGCCTTGAAAAAATACCAGATGGAGACCCTTTCCGCCAGTCCTGCGCTGGGAGCCGATGGTGAGCTAATCGCATCCGGGTGGATAGGTCGCCGTGGAGACCAGCCCCCCGGCCTGGTCATAGAGCTCCGCCGTGTCGGGCTGTGAGTTGTTCCACACCGCCTTGCCTCGTCCGAAGCTGAACCCGCCCCACTCGTGGTGCACCTCGTTGGTATACACCCTGACGGCAGCGCCCGCTTCCAGTACCCACGACGGGAACTCGAACGAGGGCGTGCCTTCCCTGTCCGCGAGGACCCAGCCCGCCAGCTCCTGAGCGGCGTTACCCAGGTTGACAATCTAAACGTACTCGTCGGACTCGGTACGATAGACCGCGCCGTCAAAGAATATGCACGCTATCTGAACATCGGGCTGGCCGGAAGGTGTCGGCGTGGCGGTGGGCGTAGGCGATGGTGTCGGCGTGGCGGTGGGCGTAGGCGATGAAGCAGGCGGCGCGGTGGGCGTCGGTGTCGGCGACGAAGCAGGTGTTTCGGTGGGCGTCGGTGTCGGCGACAAAGCAGGTGTTTCGGTGGGCGTCGGTGTCGGCGACGGAGCGGGTATCGCGATGGGCGAAGGCGTCGGCGCGGGCGTGGGCGTGAGCGTCGGTGCGGAATATGGGGTCGCCGTTGCCCGAGGCGTTGGGGTGGGCAAAGGCAGCGCCGGGGGCGCAGGAGTGGCGGACGCTGGGGGCGCGGGAGATGCGGATGGCGCGGGGGTAGCCGTATCCGTCGGAGTGGCCGGTGCCGTTGGTGTCTCGTTGGAGGTGGGAGCGGGCGTCGGTGATGGCGATGGCTTGGACGGGGGACTGGCCGTTGCGGATGGTGTCGGGGTTGGGGTTGCTGGCCCGGCGATGGCCGTCGCCAGGCGCGCGTCCACCAGAATCTCTATCGCTGCGGACCGCAAGGGGTCCTGTGTGTGCGGGGCGGGAGTGGGTCGTGGAGTTGGACTTCCTGCCGGTTGGGCCACCGCCGGCCGCGCGGCCGGCACCTCTACCTGCTCCCCTTGACCGCAACCGGCGATCAGCGCGCCGGCCAAGAAGGCACAGGCCAGCGCCAGGGTTTCTGCCACCCCTCTACGCCCGCGCACCGGGTACTTGTTGCGGATATCAGGCCCAATCATCACGGCGACCTTCGTATGGTCAGCCGGACGCGCCAATCCGGGAGCATTTATTCGCCAGCTTAGAAACGGGTCTCAGCCGCCCGCCGGCGAAGGGTGGATAGGTCCCGATGTCATTCCGTGACATGTATGCGCCGGTCGCCCAAGGAGTCAGGGCTCAGAATCTCGCCGATGACCGCCCTGGTCTCCACTCCGCGGGACTCCAGTGCGGCCAGCAGCCGGTCTCGTTGGCCCTGCGGCACCGATATGAGCAGCCCACCGGAGGTCTGGGCGTCGCATAGCAGCAGCTTCGCAGGGTCGTCGATGGCCGGGTCCCAGAGGACGAACCGGTCGGCCGACGTCAAGTTGCGGCGCGTGCCGCTGGGGGCGATGTCCTGCTTAATCAGCTCACGCACGCCTTCTAGCAGGGGAATGGACGAGAGGGAGATTCTTGCGCCTACGTCGCTGCCCTTCGCCATCCCCAGCAGATGGCCGATGAGCCCGAACCCGGTCACGTCGACGCAAGCGCTAACGCCTACTGCCACCATCGCCTCCGAGGCGGCGCGGTTGAGCGCGGTCATGGCCTCGATGGCCCCGTTAAGCGCCTGGGACGGCGCCTGCTGATGCTTGCCCGCGGTGGTGATGATCCCCGTCCCGATGGGTTTGGTGAGGACCAGGCTGTCGCCCGGCCGGGCCCCGGCATTGGTGACCTGCGCACCAGGCTTTATGACGCCCGTGACCGCCAGCCCGTACTTTGGCTCCTTGTCGTCGATGGTGTGGCCGCCCACTATGAGTAGCCCAGCCTCACTCGCCTTGGACGCTCCGCCCTTCAGGATCTGCACAAGAACATCCTTGGACAAGTCGGCAGGGAAGCCCACGATGTTCAGGCCGAGCAGGGGCCGTCCGCCCATGGCGTAGACGTCGCTAACAGCGTTGGCAACGGCGATTTCCCCGTAGCTGAAGGGCTCGTCCACGATGGGCGGGAAGAAGTCCACCGTTTGTATCACGGCGAGGTCGTCGTCCATCCGGTAGACGGCGGCATCGTCCTCCGAGGCGAACCCAACCAGGAGGTTGGGGTCGCTAACCGCTGGCAGCTGACGCAGCACCTGCGCCAGGTCGTCTGGACTAAACTTGGACGCTCAACCTGCGCAGTTGGCCAGAGTCGTCAACCGGACGTGGTCGTGTGCCTGCGTCATGCTCCGTGCCCTCCGGCAATTCACTATCTGCTTACCAAGGACAATCAAGAGGGAATCATTCAGTAGACCAGCTTTTGGGGCGTCTTCGCCGGCCGGCCAGGCGGGGTTTGTACGCCCGCCGGTACCACGATTCAGCCGCTCGAGGACGCGACTAAGTATAACACAAGGACCCCCTCTCGCCGGTTCCGTCTGCCTTCATTGTCTTGTTCTGCCCCGCTCCGGGCACACGGGCTCTGGAGGTCCGTGAGCTCGTATCTCATACCTGCCTGGGTGACGCTATGCGGCATAGGACGTTTTGTATCCTGCTGATTGCCAAAAACTTGCGTCATTGGTTACTGGTCTTGGGGGGCCATTGAAGGCACCTAAGGCCTGCGGACCGTGTGGTATACTCCTGCCACCTCCGGCGGCGGGCCTTGAGTGATGGGGAGCGACTTCGTGGTTGGGCCGCTCTTACAAGGGAGCGCCGTAGTGGTGGAAGGCTTCCTGGGGAAGGCAACGGGATGGCGGCCGAAGATACAGCCAAGCGGGTTTATGACGAGGCCGTTGTTATCGACGGCCTGAATGTGAGCAATTGGGACAGCGACCACGTTTACGTAAGCCTCGATGCCGGCCGGGTTACGGCCATAAACGCCACAATCGCCGTCTGGGAGAACTTTCCCCAGACGATGGACAATATCGCCGGCTGGCTGCGCAGGCTACGCGAACATGACGACACCCTGCTCCACGGGAGGACCACGAGGGACATCCTTCAGGCCAAAGAGCAACAGAAGACGGCGGTCATATTCGGGTGGCAGAACGCATCTCCCATCGAGAACGACCTCGACCGTCTGGCGCTCTTCCACGCTCTGGGCGTGCGAATAATCCAGGTCACGTACAACGACCGAAATCTGCTGGGCAACGGCTGCTATGAGCGGACGGACGACGGCCTGAGCAATTTCGGCGTCGACGCAGTCAAGGAGATGAACGAGCTGGGCATCCTGATTGACCTGTCCCACGTGGGCGAACGCACCACTCTGGAGACAATCGAACTTTCCGAGCGGCCGGTGGCCTTCACCCACGCCAACGCCCGGGGCTTCGTGGACCACGTCCGAAACAAGACGGACGAAGCCTTGAAGCTGCTGGTGGAGAAGGGTGGTGTCGTCGGCGCGAACGCGTTTCCCATATTCCTTCGCCGGGGGTATGAGTCCACCGTGGCTGACTACGTGGACGCCATCGACGACCTGGTGGAGCGTTGTGGAATCGACCACGTCGGTCTCGGGACTGACTTTTGCCAGGACCAGCCGCACGCCTTCTTCCAATGGATATTCGCCCAGCAGGGCACAAAGTACCGGGCGAGGCCGGTCCCCGTTCCAGACCCGCACGTACATCCACGCGACTTCGAGACGCCGGACGCGATGCCCAACCTGGCCCTGGAAATGCTGGGCCGCGGTTATGCCCAGGCGGACGTCGCGAAGGTCCTCGGAGGAAACTGGCTGCGGCTCTTCCGGGAGGTGTGGGGAGGCTAGGGGGCCCTGTCGTTGCAGGCGGCAGCAGTTGGGGCCGTCGGTGGCCGCCATTTCTACGCGCTGGACCAGGAGGATGATGGCTGCGGCGTTATCCGCTGAGGCTCGAGCGTTCATTGAGGCGCATCGCGTGGGCAGGTTGGCCACGGCCGACGAGGAGGGCAGGCCCCATGTCGTCCCCATCTGCTACGCCTACGACGGCCGCCGCATCTACACTGCTCTGGACCTCAAGCCCAAGCGCGTTGCCCCCCGCCGCCTCAAGCGCGTTCGCAACGTCATGGTCAACCCAACCGTGGCCCTGGTGATTGACGACTACTCCGAGAACTGGGATGAGCTTGCCTACGTGCTAGTTCAGGGGGTGGCGGTGGTCCTGGAGCCGGGCGATGAGCGGTCGCGCGCAGAAGCCATGCTGAGGGCCAAGTATCCCCAGTATGGGCGGCTTCTGCAAGAGGGCTGCACCGTGCTGAGGATCACGCCGGAGAAGGTGGCGAGCTGGGGGCGGTTGTCACCACATGGCTGACCACCGATACGGCGGTGTGGCGCGGCGCGCCGCCGCCTCCCTCGCGGTTGTGCTGGGCCTGGTGGCCCTCTCGGCCATGGCCGGGTGTGGGGGTGGGCCTCGCGCGGCGGAGGCTGAGGCGCAGCGCGAGTACCAGAAGGGCAGGGTCCTTCAAGAGAAGGGCAATATGTCCCGAGCGGGTGACGCGTACAATGAGGCGCTCCGCTTGAACCCGAGACTTGCCGAGGCCTACGCCGGCCGGGCCTACGTCCTCTACGCCTACAGGAACCTGCCGCCGGCGCTGGAAAATCTGGTGGCGGCGACGAAGCTCGATCCCGATCTGGCCCTGGCCTACCACTACCGCGGCCTGGTGTACTCAGCCATGCAGGATATCGATCGGGCGATACTCAACTACACCAAGGCCATCGAGCTTGACCCGGCGTACACGGAGGCCTACTACAATCGCGCGGCGGCCGGCGTGGCGAACCAGGACATCGCCGCGGCGATCGACGACATGTCGGCCGTCATTGGGCTGGAGCCACTCGAGCCGAGGTACTACATGGAGAGGGCGCAGCTCCGCTTGCGTGACGGCGACGCGGACGGCGCGGCACTGGACCTGGAGCAGGTGCTGGCGTTGACTCAGCAAGAGGTTTGGGTGCTGCCCGCGAAGCAGTTGCTGGCGAACATACGGCGAGGTGAGATGCCCTGATACTCCTGGGCCGGACCGCCACCGGGACGCCACGCGGCCCATGATGGCTTTGGCGTTCTTGTCTGCTCGTGACCGGCGTCGGCGTGTTCACCCTAGCGCTCTTTTGCGCCTCGGATTCAGTTGACTCGTTGCAATCGGGCGTCTAAACTCATTCAATTCCTCGACTGAGGGAGTGCTCGTGAAGTCATGGCATCCAAGAGGCGCCAGTCACCTCCTTCAGTTGGGGGGCATCGAACCACGAAACGCCGTCTGGCTGGTGGCCATGTCCCTGGCGCTCTTCGTCCTCCTCTTGCCCATCTCCAGCTATGTGGCGGCGCTGGCCTTTGTTAAAGACGAGTGGGACCTCAACAACACGCAGGCGGGGGCGATGTACTCGGCGTCCCTGGTGGGCGCGGTCTTTTCGGCGCTGGTCCTGATCCCGTTGACGGACCGCATCGGCCCCAGGCGAGTCCTCATCGGGTCGGCCATCTTGTCAGTGGTCGCTCACACCCTCTTCCCGCTGACGGCGAACAACATCGTCACCGGGGCCGCACTGAGGGTACTCGCGGGTGTGGGTTTTTTGGGGGTCTATACCCCTGGTCTGCGGATCGTGGCGGAGCGTTTCGCCGGCGGTGGGCGCGGTACGGCCATCGGCGTGTTCGTGACCGCCCAGTACGCTGGCCACAGCGGCTCGCTGGCCATCACCGGCGCCCTAATGGCAAATCTCGACCGGCAGGGGTGGGGTTTTTGTGGGTCGAGACTGGCAGCCTCGGAGTGGCGCCCTGCCTACCTGGCGGTATCCTTGATCGCGGTCGTCAGCCTCCCCATGCTGTACGTGTTGCTGCGCGGCAGTACCCAAAGTTCAGACGGGGGCTCCAGCGGGAGGCTAGATCCGACGGTGCTCGGGAATCCGACGGTGCGATATCTCATCCTGGGCTACTCGCTGCACGCCATTCAGCTTTTCGCAGTACGCGTGTGGCTGCCGGTGTTTCTCACTGCGGTCCTGGTCGCCCGCGGGGTGTCCACGACGCAGGCGGTCGTCACCGGCGCCACCATGGGTGGCGTGGTCTTGGCCGTCGGCTCCATCGGGCCAGTCATGGGCGGGATCATGTCCGACAGGTGGGGCCGAGCCATGTCGGCCTCAGCCATTTTCGCCCTCAGCGGCGCTTGTGCCTTCCTAATCGGCTGGATCGTCGATCTGCCGTGGGCCATCATAGTCGCCGTGGGTGTGGTATACGGCTGGGCTATCGCGGCCGATTCGGCCATATACCAGACCGGAGTCATCGAGGTTTCAAACCCGGTGCAGCTGGGCTCGACAATGGCGATGCAGGCCTCCCTGGGGCTGATGGGGGGCGTGGTCGGGCCGATAGCCTTCGGCGGAATCCTGGACGTGTCTCCAGAGGCCTATCGATGGGTCGTATCGTATTCGGCCCTCGGCCTCCTGGCGATCATCGCAATATCGGGTCTGCAGAGACTGCGCGCGCTGCCACAAAGCCGGCTGCTCGCGGGTGGCAAAGGGTAGGGCTGATGTGGACGCTCTGAGGTAAGGCTCATCAGGACCGGCCAATCGAAGGCGCATCATTCACAAGACACTAACATCGGGCCCATAGCCGGCACAGCGTGTTGGCAAGGGCTGAGAGGAGCGACAATGGAAGCGGTCACCGTCAAGAGCCTCGAAAACCTGCAGCAGGTCGTCATAACCAGCGGTCACGCCCTAGTCTCCGACGAGCCGAAGCCAGACGGCGACGACTTGGGGCCCAACCCCTATGAGCTGCTCCTGGCCGCGCTTGGCACCTGAACGGCCATGACGATCCTCCTGTATGTGCGGAGGAAAGGATGGCCTGTGAGGTCCGTCACCGTCGAGTGCAGCCATGAGCGCGTCCATCGCCGGGACCTGGAGGACTGCGACGAGGGTGAACAGGCCTATATCGAGGTCGTCAGGCGATACATCCTGGTCGAGGGCCCCCTCACGGCTGAGCAGAAGGAGCGAGTGGGGCGCATCGCGAGCCGTTGTCCGGTCCACCGGACCCTGGAGTCCTCCCCGCGCATAGAGGACGATCTGGAGGTAGTCGGCTAGCGGGTGCCGATACTCCTCTATCATCACGTCTATCCCGACGGCCGCGCGGGCCTGACGGGCGCGGCCCGTCAATGACCGGGACGTGATCGGCGGGACCGTGTTGCGAGCAGGTCGAGTCGTCGCGCTCCATTCATGGGCGTCACGGGCAAGTCCACCTGCGCGAGATGGAGAATGGGCTAGGACGCGGCGCTCAGGGCGCGCCAGTCATCGAGGATCTGGTCGTCGTGGGGGAAGGGTAGCGCAGGGAGCCGATCCGGGGAAAAGAGTGCCGTCTCCCGGACCTCCGGGCCCGGCTCCATCGTGCCGCCGACTACCTCGGCGGCGTACGCGGCCAGTACCACGGGGCTGCCGGTATGGGAGTAGAGCCCGACCAACCCGGTCAGACTAATGTCAAGGCCCGTCTCCTCCTTGACCTCCCTGACCGCCGCGTCTTCTACGGCCTCGCCCCGGTCAACGTAGCCCGACGGTAGGCTCCACTCACCGATGGCCGGCTCTATGTCGCGCCGGACCAAGACTAGCTTGCCGTCTTTGGTCGCCAGGACCACCGCAGCCACCTTGGGGTCGAGGAAGGCCACGTAGCCACAGGCGGGGCAGTAGGGCCTGCGCTTGCCCTCCACGTCTCTCTCGGCCAGGGCGTGGCCGCACCGCTGGCAGAAGTTTTCGTCCATGTCCGCGTCCGGTGTCACGTCTCACCAAATAGTCCGGTTTGCTCCGCTCATGCTACCCACCGCACCCCTACTTGTCCAGGGTGCGTGCGTGT
Source organism: Dehalococcoidia bacterium (assembly GCA_963665215.2). Taxonomy (GTDB): domain Bacteria; phylum Chloroflexota; class Dehalococcoidia; order Lucifugimonadales; family CAUZJF01. The sequence continues at coordinate 230,187 of CAXXWW010000017.1, read as the reverse complement.
TGACGCTCTAGATTCAGCCCTCTATAATTGCGGCGCTTACCGTCCGGCGTGGGGCGAGGCGCCCGCGTTGGCTCACAGGAATCAGGAGAGGTACATTGGCAGAGCTTCGGCCGAACAAGGCGAAACACAAGTTGCAAGATGGTGGCATCGCCACAATTGTTTCAGGGCACATCAACGGAGAGATGATCGAGTTCCTGGGACCATTCGGTTTCGACGGCATCTGGATCGAGACGGAGCACGGCCCCATCGACTTCGCCGACATTCCCAACCTCTCCAGGGCTTGCGACCTCTGGGGCATGACCCCCGTCGTCAGGGTGAACCTTAACCTGCCGGGCGTAATCTACCGGACCCTGGACGTGGGAGCACAGGCCATCGTGGTGCCGCACGTTGATACCGCAGAGGAGGCCAGGGCGGTGGTCACCGCCGCCAAGTTCCATCCCATCGGGGCGCGGGGCGCCTACACGAGCCGGCAGGGAATCGGCGTGGATGACTACCCCTCGAAGGCCAATGACGAGACCATGGTCGTCGTGCTGATCGAGGACGTAGTCGCAATCGACAACCTTGCGAAAATACTGGCGGTCGACGACATAGACGTCTTCTTCGTCGCATCGGGCGACCTGGCCCAGAGCATGGGTCTGCTAGGCCAGGCGACCCATCCGGATGTGCTTGCGACCGTCGACCGGGCAATAGAGCAAATAACCGGCGCAGGAAGGGTGGCGGGCGCCGTCGTTAACGATTCAAACGTGGAGAGCTACATAAAAAAGGGCGTGCGCTTCTTCATGACGCCCTGGACCGCGTGGGTGGAGACTGGCAGCCGCGCCTACCTGGACAGGGTGGCGGCGGCTTCTAAGTAGACGTTGCCGGCCGCGCTTTTTGTCCTCGTCGGGCAGCCGCTCGCGCGAATCCAGCAGCCCCTTTACCCCTCACCCGTTTCCCCTTACCCTGCATCCTGTACCGCCAGAACCTGACTCGGGGTCGCACGTTGCCCAACGTAGCCAGCCAGATGAAGGAGAGTTTGCGCCCGGCCGAGCTCGACCTGCTCAGGCGTGCGTCGAACGCCTCGGCGGACCTCGAAATCGAGCTCTTCCTGGCCGGCGGCACCGTCCGTGATTTTCTGTACCGGCGGCGGACTGCCGACCTTGACATAGTCGCCGCCGGCGGAGGCCTTGACTTTGCATCGGAGCTGGCCGGGAGGCTGGGCGCCGAGGTCGTGGCGCACTCCCAGTTCGGGACCGCTAAGCTGAGGATAGAGGGCGTCGAGGTCGATCTCGCCGCTGCCCGGACCGAGACCTATTCGCATTCGGGCGCGCTACCGGCCGTCAGTCCGGGCACCATGGACCAGGACCTGGCGCGGCGGGACTTCTCGATCAACGCCATGGCGGTCTCCCTGGGGGAGGGAAGCTGGGGAGACCTGCTCGATCCCTTCCAGGGGCGGGCCGACCTCCAGAGCGGCCTCATACGGGTCCTGCATCCGGACAGCTTTCAGGACGACGCGACCCGCATCCTCAGGGCGGTGCGATACTCCCGGAGTCTGGGCTTCCGCATCGAGGAGGAGACGGAGCGCCTTCTGTGCAGCGGCCTGTCCTACCTGGAAGCCATCAGCGGCGACCGCGTGCGCCACGAGCTGGAGCGGATTCTCCGCGAGCCCCAGGCGGCCGGTATCCTGCTCGATGCCCAGGAGTTGGGCGTGCTAGCGGCCATCCACCCGGCCCTCAGGGTCGAGCCGGCGGTGCTGAAGAGGCTCGGTGAGACCGCCGCTGGGCCGGGACAGCGAAATGACCTGCGACTGCTTGCGGTGTTTGCGTTCTCGGCGTCCGACAGCGAGCGCTCGGGACTCGTCGGGCGGCTCAACATGGGCGGAAGGTGGGCCGCGGTGGTCAGAGACGTAGGTAAGACAAGGGCGACGTTCGTCCAACTGGAGGGAGAAAAAATCCGTCCCAGCCAGGTGTTCGGCCTTCTTCGCGGCCTGGACCCCGCCGCCATCGAGGGGTGCGCCCTCGCTTCGGGTGAGCCCGTCGTCAGTGAGCGCCTGGACCTGTACCTGACGGAGCTGCGGCACGTACGTCCCGCGTTGAACGGCGACGATCTCATGGCGCTGGGCGTGCCTGAGGGCCCGCTGGTGGGGCAGCTACTTCAAAAACTGCTCACCGCGCGGCTAGAGGGTCTCGTCTCCACCAGGGAGGACGAGGAGACGATGGTGCGGCGGAGCCTGGAGGGCGGCTAGCTCGTCGTCTGGTTTTCCGTCACCTTGAGCCATGCGAAGCCTGTGCCGAGCTTGTCGCGGGGGGTCTGGGGTGGTGACGGATTCCTGCCTGGTCACGCCGTTGCCTTCTCCGCCTCTATCACGAAGCGGCTCTCGGTGAGCACGATGCCCTTCCAGGTGCTGAGGCTGCGCTCCAGCGCGAGGAGGGCGTCAAGATCCCGCTCCAGGTCAAATTCGTGGTTCCTCCACTGCGGCATTACCACGGCGAATAAATAGACCACATCTTCCAAGCTGCGATAGGCTACCGGAGTGTCCTGCGAACGGGCGAAGATTACCGTCAGACCAGCGCCCTCGAAGCCCGTCTGGTAGGTGTGAAACTGGTCAGGTCGACCTTCCTTGCTAGTCATGGGGAAGAACTGGGCGATCTCCTGCCATTCATTGCGGCCCACTTGCTGGGTGAGCACGCGACCTCCAGGACGCAATACCCTTGCTACATCCTGAGGGGACAGTTCCTCGTGACTGTTCAGAACAATATCGAAGCTTTGCGATCCAAAGGGGAGATGCGAGCCCGACGCGTGTACCACTGACGCACCCCTCGGAGATAACCGTTGGGAGGCTACAGGCACGTTCGTGGGCCACGCTTCGGTAGCCACCGCCAGTCCCGAATTACCTTCGCAGATGGTTGAGAACACCTCGCCTCCACCAGTCCCCATGTCGAGGATAGCTCGGGCATTCGAAACAAGCTCCCGGGCGCGGGCCACGTAGTCCCAGGAAGGGCCAGGACCGACCGCCTCTCTTCGAACTTCATCGAGGTCCCAGCCCTCCATGCGGCCCGCCTTTTCAGCGTAGGGCCTTAGCTCGTCGAGGCGACGCCTTCTTTCCATCAAACCCCTACCCTCCCGGCGCGCCGCCCGAGAGGCCGGGCTCGGTCATGGACTCGGGGTCCAGGATCTCGTCCAGCTCGGCATCCGAAAGGCTGGTCCTGATTACCGCCACCTCCCGGATGGACTTGCCCGTGGCCTGCGCCTCCTTCGCGATGGCCGCGGCATTGTCGTAGCCGATGTGCGGCACCAGGGTCGTCGCGATGGCCAGCCCTTGCTCCACCATGTCCGGCCCCTTCCGCGTGGCGGTGAGTCCGCTAACGCACCGGTCGGCCAGGTTGCGCGACGCCGACGCCAGAATGTCGATGGACTCCAGCAGATTGTGGGCCGCAACGGGCATCATGACGTTGATCTCGAAGTTGCCGGACTGCCCCGCGATGGCTATGGCCGTGTCGTTGCCGATGACCTGGGCGGCCACCTGACACACCGACTCCGGGATGACCGGATTTACCTTCCCGGGCATTATGGAGCTCCCCGGCTGCACCGCCGGGAGCTCGATCTCTCCGATGCCGGCCCGCGGGCCCGACCCCAGCCACCTGATGTCGTTGGCGATCTTCATCTGGCTCACGGCCACTGTTTTCAGCGCACCGCTGCACTGTACGACGGTGTCCAGGCTGCTCTGCGCCTGAAAGTGGTTACTGGTCTCCGTTATCTGGAACCCCAGCATGCTCGACAGCCTGCGGCATACCCTCTCGGCGAACTCGGGATGGGTGTTGACGCCGGTCCCCACCGCCGTGCCCCCAAGCGCCACCTCGGAGAGGCCCTCGGTGGAGTGTATAAGCCGCCGGATGCCGCGCTCGATCTGGCCGGCATGACCCCGGAACTCCTGCCCCAGACGTACTGGGGTGGCGTCCTGAAGGTGCGTCCTGCCGGTCTTGATCACGGGCATGAACTCCTCCGCCTTGCGCTCCAGCTCCGATTGGAGATGGCCCAGAGCCGGTATCAGGCCGTCGATAATGGTGCTGAGGGCGGCGACGTGGACCGCCGTGGGGATAACGTCGTTTGAGGACTGGCCCACGTTCACGTGGTCGTTGGGGTGCACAGGGTCCCGGCTGCCAAGCTCACCTCCCAGAATCTCGATGGCGCGGTTCGAGATCACCTCGTTGGCGTTCATGTTGGTGGAGGTCCCGGAGCCGGTCTGAAAAATGTCCAGGACGAAGTGCTCGTCAAGCTTCCCGTCCACGACCTCCCGAGCGGCATCGACGATGGCGGTGCACAGCTCTTCGCCGAGGAGCCCTAGCTCCCGGTTGACCTCTGCGGCCGCCAGCTTGACCTGGCCAAGCGCGCGGATGTCCAGGACGAAGTGCTCGTCAAGCTTCCCGTCCACGACCTCCCGAGCGGCATCGACGATGGCGGTGCACAGCTCTTCGCCGAGGAGCCCTAGCTCCCGGTTGACCTCTGCGGCCGCCAGCTTGGCGGATGAAGGACCTGGGGAACCTCAATCCGCTGATGGGGAAGTTCAGGACCGCCCGCATGGTCTGGGCGCCGTAATAGGCGTGCTCGGGTACCTTGAGCTCTCCCATGGAGTCCCGCTCCGTTCGGACGTTTTCTTCCAGCTCAGCCTTTGCCATCATGAACCCCCTGTCTCATTGCGCCTTCGCCGGCGCCTGACACCGACATGGACTTTAACAGCTTAGCTTAACGTACCTGACAGACTACCGCTCTACCTCACCCCAATTGATACGATGGTGAGCCCGCCATTCTTAGCCCCTCTCCGCACGCGGATAGGGGAGTCTGAGGGTGTTTCGGGACTGAAGAAAACAGCCCGCGAGTAGTTAAACCTAATCGCAACGTCCCACCATCAGGCGCCAAGCGTCTCCAGCAAGAATTTCGAGACGTGGTCTGCAACGACCTGCTCGTGCTCCATTAGAGTGTGGTCGGCGTCCGGAACCTCGACGAACTGGACGGGCGGGCGGACTTCGTCCAGCGCGCTCTGAAGCTCGACAGGATGGACGACCCGATCACGCCCGCCGACCACGAAAAGCTTTGGCCTTTTGCTCTTCCTGATCCGCGACTTCCTGACCGAAGAAAGCGGCGGAGAGATCAGCGCCATGCTGCGGGCCGCCTTGCATCTTCCCAGTCCGCCAAGGATGATCGATGCACCAAAGGAGTACCCGACAAGGGCCAACCTGTTGGCATCCATGTGCGGCAGGAGCTTGACTATCTCGAAGGCCGCGCGCAGGTCGTCCTGCTCGGCCCGGCCGTTGCTGAAGGCTCCCTGGCTCTCACCGACGCCACGGAAGTCGAACCTGAGGCTGGCTATGCCCTTGCGAGCGGCGGTCCGGCATATGGCGGTCACCACGGGGTGCTCCATGTCGCCGCCAAGGGTGGGGTGAGGGTGGCAGACCACGAACGCGGGAAACAGCGCATCGCCATCCTCCGGGGTGGTCAAGATCCCCACCAGCGACAGGCGACTGCTCGTTCGAAAGTCTATCGCGGTTTGTGTCATCGGCGCTTCCGGTGCTGCGCGGTTAGCTATCAAAGATTTGACCACAGGACTCTCGGAGACCGCCGCGCCATGATAGATGTCGTTCCGGCCCTCTGTTCTGCACGCGGCCCGATTGTCCTGAGGCCGGCCGGTCGCCTTTCGCGCCGGGTGGAGACCGGCCCCGACTCAAAATAACCCGCCCACGGCCACTGAAACCCGGCATCAGGCGTGACGACTGCTTTCGCGAGCGTCAAGTACGGTCCAATGTTAGGCGACGCTATAGATTTTGACAACCGGTATTGCTAGAATTGGCGCTGCCGCGAATACGGTGCGCCGGTCCTCAGGAGCGACGACGATGCGTGAGATAGACTTTCGCAGTGATACCAAGACGCTGCCGTCGCCGGAGATGCGGGAGGCGATGGCCACCGCCAAGCTGGGGGACGACGTGAGTGGCGAGGACCCCACGGTCAACCGGCTTGAGGCGCTGGCGGCGGAGATGCTGGGCAAGGAGGCCAGCCTGCTGGTGTCCAGCGGGACGATGGGAAACCTGGTAGCCGTGCTCGCTCACTGCCAGCGCGGCGACGAGGTCATGGTTGGCAACAGGTCGCATATTTACAGGGGCGAGGCGGGTGGGGTATCGGTGCTGGGCGGGGTCGTCATCCAGGCTCTGCCTAACGACCACAGGGGCATGATGGATCCGGGCGAGGTGGAGGCGGCGGTCCATCCCGACGATGCCCACTTCCCGCGTACCAGGCTCATCGCGCTGGAGAACACCCACAACTCCAGCGGCGGCTCCGCACTCACGCCCGAAGAGATGAAGACCGTGGCCGAGGTGGCCGGCGCCCACGGGATTCCGCTGCACCTGGATGGGGCCCGGATTTTCAACGCCGCCGTCTATCTGGAGACGCCGGTGGCAGAGCTGGTGCGTGACATGGATACCGTCACCTTCTGCCTCTCGAAGGGATTGAGCGCGCCGGTCGGCTCACTGCTGTGCGGCAGCCGCGCTTTCATCGAGCAGGCACGTCGTTGGCGCAAGATGCTGGGTGGCGGCATGAGGCAGGCGGGGATAATCGCCGCCGCGGGCATTGTGGCCCTGGAGACGATGGTGGGCCGCATGGCGGATGACCACGCAAACGCTCGAAAGCTGGCCCTAGGACTCAGCAAGGTCCCGGGAATAGCCATAGACCCGGACAGCCTTCCCACCAACCTGGTGTTCTTCACGGTGCCGGGGGGCGCCTCACTGGAGCTGGCCCGCCGCCTGGACGGACGAGGCATCAAGGTGGGGCCTCGTGAGGACTCGATGTGGCGGATGGTGACACACTACGGCATCACCTCCGAGGACATCGACTACACCCTCGATGTCATCGAGTCGACGTTTGCCCAGTACGCCGTCGGCTAGGACCCGGCTCTCCGGCGCTGGTTGCGTAAGTCATTTCCACTGAGGTGTGCCCCGGGGGGGCCGAACGCCCCATTCTCCCGCCGGATGGACCTTCGCCCTTGGCGCCGTGAAGTCGGGGGCCCGAGCCGGCGCGTACAGGAGAGATCGTGGTCGGGGTCCGGTCGTGTAGAGAATAGTGCGGCCGGCGGAGTCGTGCGTGTCAAGGGGGCAGGTCGAGGAGCGAATCGGCCTGTCTCTCTCTTTGGTGCTGAGCAAGGTATGCTGCTAATACTGCGTCACCCTCAGTTCAGGCTGCTCTGGGCAAGCGGCGCCGTCGGCGCCATTGGCGGGGTCATGTTCATGGTGGCGCACGGTTGGCTCGCGCTGACGGTGTCCAACTCGGCGTTTTGGGTCGGCGCGGCCGCGGGGATGGGAGGTCTGGGGCTGGTGAGCTTCAGCACCCTGGGCGGCGTCCTGGCCGACAGAGTGTCGCGGCGCAAGCTGGTTATCGGCGGCGGGCTGGCGCAGGCGGGAATGGCGCTGGTGCTGGCCGTGCTCATCTTGACGGACCACGTCAGATTGTGGCAGGTCCTGGCCGTGGCGCTGGCCGTCGGCGTCGTGGACGCGGTAAGGCTCCCGGCCTTCCTGGCGCTGACCGTGGACGTGGTGGGACTCAGCATGCTTCTGAAGGCCAATGCGGCGAACTTCGCGGCCATCGGAGTAGCGGGTATGGTTGCACCTCTCGCCGCGGGCGCCCTGGTAAGCATCTGGTGGGGTATCGAGTGGGTGTACGTGGCCATGTGTGCGGCCTACCTCGCGGGATCCGCGGTGTTGGTGGCGATGCCGGACCCCGCACCGGCCCCAACGGCTCAGGGCGGGCCGCGGAGCTCGCCCTGGCTCTCTCTGAAACAGGGCGCGAGATACGTGCTCACGACGCCCGCTGTCCGTACGCTGATCCTCATGGAGCTTGTGGGGGAGGTGTTCGGGTGGGCCCACATCTGGATGCTGCCGGTCATGGCCCGCGACGTGCTGGACGTCGGCGCATCCGGGCTGGGCTACCTGATGTCGGCCAGCTTCGCCGGCATGTTGGTGACCACGCTGATTATCTCCAGCGTAGGCGAGCTCGGGGACAAGGGCCGTGCGGCGGTGATTGGCTACGGCGGCTTCGGGCTGTTCCTGGTCCTGTTCGCCGCCTCACGTTACTTTCCGCTGTCCCTTGCGCTTATCGCCGCGGCCTATGCCGTTGTGGCTGTCTACGAGGCGACGCTCTTCACCCTCGTGCAGACCATCGTACCTGACGAGATGCGCGGCCGCGTGATCAGCTTTCAGATGACCACCTGGGGGCTGACCGGGGTGTCGGGCTTTCATACGGGCGCCATCGCCAGCCGCGTGGGGGCCCCGCTGGCCATCGCCATAGGCGGCACCGTGGTGGTACTGAACGCGGTGCGGTTGTGGGGAGGGCTGGGACGGGGAGGGGGTCTGGGGGCTGGGGAGTAGTGGGGTGGGATGGAGAGAGGCCCATCTCCGGGCCTGTCGTCATTCGAGATTCCCGGAGCGTTTGACATTGGATTCGCTGTCTGAGGATATGTCCCAGGCGCCTAGTTCATTGCCACGCAGATCGTTGTCCTCAAAGGTCCCGGCACCGTTTTCGTAAACCCAGACACCTTCGTAATCATTTCCATGGACCCGGTTGCGGCGCAGGGTTGGATTGGCTCCCTGTTTAATCGTGACTCCCGCGCGGGCATTGCTGAAGATCTCGTTATCCTCGAGTGTCCCCTGGCCGTTCTCGTAAACGAAAACGCCAGTTTGCTTACCGTCGTGAATGCGATTGCGGCGCAGCGTGGGATTGGCCCCCTCTGTAATTGCGACACCCGCGCGGGCATTGCCGAAGATCTCATTGTCCTCGAGTGTGCCCCGGCCGTTTCCGTACGCGAGAACGCCACTCCCGTTGCCGTCGTGAATACGATTGTGGCGCAGGCGCGGATCGGCGCCGCCATGGATGACCACACAGGACAGGCTCTGGCTCGTGATGTCGCACTCGCCCATTTCCAGGCGTCCTTGGGCAATATTCACACAGTACCACTTCCCACCGCCGATCTGTCGTAAGGTCAAGTTCGCTATGCGTCCCATTGACGTCTTGAATAGCACCACGCTCTTCCCGGTGGCCTCTATGACAATCTCACTCAGTTCACTCTCACCGATTAGTTCCAGCGGCTTTTCAATCACAATTCCTTCTTGGTAGAGCCCAGGACGCACGACGATCCGGTACCCAGGAAGCGCGGCGCTGATGGCTTCCGTGATCGTCGGGTGGTCGCCACGGTACATTGGATCTACTACTAGAGTTGGTGGTTCCGACTTGCTCGCAGGTCCCGATCGAGCCGCGATTTGCGCGGTAACGGACTCCGTTTCGCTTTCCGTTGAGTCAGCCGCCTTTTCGCGAGCAGATCGCCTTGGGGCCCGCGATCGTCTGATGGCAGGGCGGGTTTTCGTTCTAGCACCGGCGTTGGTGTCCGTAACCTTCCCCGCAGTGGTTACCCGCTCCAGGGCGTGTCGAACTTGAATCGCCATTCGGGCCAGCGCCTTGCCCACATCCGGGGTGGTATGAGGCTCGAATCGTAGGTCTCTCCAGTCTGCATATTCGCGGCTGGCGATTATCTGCGCGAGCTCGTCGCTCTTCCGCCTCGCTTCGTCGCTGAGTAGAGGGGAGTTGGCGTAGTACACCGGCAGAATGAGATCATTTCGGCCCAGTTCCTTCTCACGGTCGAGGAATCGCAGCAGTTCCTTGCGTCAAGCTGGGCTCCTGAAAAAACTGGGTGTGATTATTGGGATGAGGAAGGTCACCTCATCGATGGACTGCTCGATTCGCTCCTCCCAGGCCTGGCCCCAGCTAATGTCGTTGCGATCCTGGAAGATGGGGAAGTCCTCCCCTGTCTGCATCTGCACTTCGCCGGAGAGACGTTCTCGGAATTGAGTTATGCGCCCTTCCTCGTGTCGGTCGTCGGTGCGAACATAGCTCATGAATGCTGCGGGTCTTGGCTCTGTCATTCGTGCGACTCCCTACCTGGTGAATCCTCATTCCCCTCCCCCCACCACTTCCGGAGGCGGTCGGCGACCTCTTGCTCGTAGCCCTGGTCGCCGGGGGAGTAGTAGCGGCGGCCCTTCAGGCTCTCGGGCAGGTTACGCATGGGCGAGAAAGCGCCCTCGTAGTCGTGGGAGTACTTGTACCCGCTGCCGTAGCCCATGTCCTTCATCAGGCCCGTTACGGGATTGCGCAGGTGCAGCGGCACCGGCTCGTTCTTCGTCCTCCGCACGTCCTCCAGTGCGGCATCGATGGCCTTGTAGGACGCGTTGCTCTTGGGCGCCGTCGCGAGGTAGACCGTCGCCTCGGCCAGCGGGATGCGGCCCTCGGGCATCCCGACGAAGTGCACGGCCTGCTGCGCCGCCACCGCCACCGACAGCGCGTGTGGGTCCGCCATCCCCACGTCCTCGGCCGCCAGGATGACCAGCCGCCGCGCTATGAAGAGCGCGTCCTCCCCGGCCTCGATCATCCGCGCCAGCCAGTAGACGGCGGCGTCCGGGTCGGAGCCCCGCATCGACTTGATGAAGGCCGATATGGTGTCGTAGTGCTGGTCGCCCGCCTTGTCGTAGAGCTGCGAGCGCTGCTGCATGGCGTCCTCGATTGCCGCCTGCGTGATGCGGCGCACGCTGGTCCCATCGAGCTCCGTGGCGTTGGTGGCCAGCTCCACGGCGTTCAGCGCGATTCTGGCGTCGCCGTTGGCCAGGGTGACCAGCGCCTGCATGGCTTCAGCGTCGAGCTCGGGCGACTGGGGTCCGAGCCCGTGCTCGCCGTCTCTTATCGCGCGACGGACGATCCCCTCGACCTGCTCGTCCGTCAGCGGCTTCAGAACGAATACTCGGGAGCGCGACAGCAGCGGGGAGATGACCTCGAATGAGGGGTTCTCGGTGGTCGCCCCGATCAGCACGATGGTGCCGTTCTCGACGTGGGGCAAAATCACGTCCTGCTGTGCCTTGTTGAAGCGGTGAATCTCGTCGATGAAGAGGATGGTCCGCTGGCCGTGCATCCCCAGCCGCTCCTCGGCCTCCGAGGCGATGCGGCGCAGGTCCGCGACGCCGGAGCCGACGGCGCTGACGGCACTGAAGTGGCTCTTGGTCAGGGTGGCGATCAGGTTGGCGAGGGTGGTCTTGCCGCTGCCCGGCGGGCCCCACAGGACGATGGAGGGTATCTGGTCCGCTTCGATGCTCTTGCGCAGCACGCGTCCGGGCCCGACGATGTGCTCCTGACCGACGAACTCGTCGAAGGACCGCGGCCGCATTCTCGCGGCCAGGGGCGCCTCCCTCTCTCGCCGGCGGTGGGCCTGGTGCTCAAAGAGGGTCATTTGCCCGTCCGCCCTGAGTCTGTCGAAGGACTCGTTGTGATCAGTCCTTCCAGGAACTTCCGCAGTACCAGTCGCAGCGCGTCTGGCTGCTCGAACCAGGGCTCGTGCCCCGCCTTTGGCAGCGACTCGAACCGCCCTTGGGGAAGCAGGTCGGCAAGCTCCCTCGACGGCCAGGAGGGACGGGGGTCGCCTTCTGGATGGACAATCAGTGCGGGCACGTCCAGCCGGGGGACGTTCTCGGCAACATTCGGCATATCGGACGCCTCGCCCATAATGGAGTTCACCTGAAAGTTGACTGGAAACTCGTCATGGTTGGGCATCGGACTGACCTGGGAGGCGTCGAAGAAATTCGTAGGCTCCAAAAGTCTGGAACGTTCCTCCCTGATCTTCGCCAATTCACTCCCATCCGCAGTCTCAAGCATAGCAGTCACCTCGAGAAACCGTCGGCGATCTATGGGAGCCAGTCGCGCCTCGCTGTTCCGATGGTACTCCTCGCTCCAATCGTTGGAGATGCCCCCGCCGGCAATAGAAACGAACCCGATGACCCGGTCCGGGAAGGTAAGACAGTAACCCAGCGCAAGGCTGGCGCCCCAGGAGTGGCCCGCCAAAACCCAACTACCCAGGCCCCAATGCTCCCGAAGGGCGTCCAGGTCGTCGATGTAAGTGGTGATATCGTAGGGCGGCCTACGATCCGAGCGGCCACATCCCCTCTGGTCGTAGCGGAATACAGTGGCGATGTCATCGATCATGTCAGCGACGGGCCCCAGGTTGTCATACGCGCCCGGCCCTCCGTGGCATAGGACCAGCGGGGTGCCACGTCCTTGAGTAGCCGTCCACAGCGAGACGCCGTTTGCAATTACGTGCCGCTCTTGGGAGGTCTGCATGCGGTCCTTCGACGAGCTCAGGATGAACGGGATGATGGTCTGGGTGCGGCAACCCCGCCTCGCCAAGCAGCTCAGTCCGTGTCGGCGAGCGCCTGCCCGACGACGCGAAGCAGCGCGTCTTCCTCCTGGGCGAGCACCGTCCTGGGGTCGAGCAGGACGCGCTCTTCCTCGATGCGGCCGACGACCGGAGGGGCGCCTCGACGCAGCCGCCCTGCCAGCGCGGCGGCTCCCCCGGCGACTCCGGACGGGTCAAGACTCACGAGGGTAGTTTCCAGGACCTCGCCCGGGAGGCTGCCCCCGCCGATGGTCGAGAGGCCCTTGGCCACCGAGGTCCGCTGGCCCAGCGCCTTTCGCCACCGGCCGGCCCTGGCCTCGATGCTCTCGGCCGGCTCCGTGACCATTCTCCAGATGGGCACCTCGCTCTCGGCTTCGCCCTTGACGTAGTGCAGCAGCGTGGCGCCGAGGGCGGCCAAGCTCAGCTTGTCGATACGGACGGCCCTGGCCAGTGGGTGGCGGGCGACCGCCCCGACCAGGTCGGAGATGCCGATGATTAACCCGGCCTGCGGGCCGCCCAGCAGCTTGTCGCCGGAGAAGAAGGCCAGGGAGATGCCCGCCGCTACGCTCTCCTGCGGCATCGGCTCGTGGGCCAGCCCGAAGGCGGCCGTGTCCAGCAGGCAGCCGCTGCCCAGGTCGTGCAGCACGGGAATGTTTTTGGCCTCACCGAGGTCGACCAGCTCGGTCAGGCGTGGTGTGTGCGTGAAGCCGGTCTGCCGAAAGTTGCTGGCGTGGACCGAGAGGAGGGCGCCGGTCCTCTCCGAGATGGCGGCCTCGTAGTCGCCGACATACGTCCGGTTGGTAGTGCCCACCTCCACCAGCTCGGCGCCGCCCTGCCTCAACACGTCGGGGATGCGGAACCCGCCGCCGATCTCAACGGCTTCCCCGCGCGAGACGATGACCTCTTTCCCGCCCGCTACGGCGGCCAGCCCCAACAACACCGCCGAGGCGTTGTTATTTACCACCAGCGCGGCCTCCGCTCCGGTGAGTTCGCGGAGGAGGCCGCCTATGTAGGGCTGCCGGGACCCTCGTTTGCCGCTGCTCAGGTCCAGCTCGAGATCGCTATAGCCGGTGGCGGCCAGTCCAACGGCGTCCATGGCGCTGGCGCTGAGGGGAGAGCGGCCCAGGTTAGTGTGAAGGATGACCCCGGTGGCGTTGATGACGGGCGTGGGCCATGATCGCCACCCCGATGCGGCGCGCGCTTCGACTGCGACAACCACTTCGTCGAGGCCCGGCGGCGGTTTGCCCTCGCCAATGGCCGAACGCGCGTCGCCTAGCTCTGCCCTCACCAGGCTGAGGACGGCGTCGTGGGAGTACCCGTCCACCAGCCTCTGCACCCGCTTGTCCGACAGGACCCGGTCGACGCCGGGCAGGCCGCGAAATGGGGTTGTCATGTGCCGGCTCCTGGAATCGTCCCGAGCCCATTATACCCCAGCCTGGAGTGCGATGATTTGGCTGGTCAGCGGGCCAGCGCCCTTGACCCTGTCGGCGCGCCGTTGCTAGAATGGAGAGGATTTCCTGTTCCGCCGAGCGACATATGATCGTGATAGGGCTCACGGGGGGTATCGGGACCGGCAAGACTGCAGTAGCAGATATGCTCCGTGATCTGGGCGCGGCTGTCATAAGCGCTGACCAGGTGGCCCATGAGGTGTACAGGCCCGGCTCGGATGGCTGGCGGGAGGTGGTGGCGGAGTTTGGAGAGAAGGTCCTGTCTCCGGGTGGAGAGGTGGACCGGCGCAGGCTGGCCGACATCGTGTTCAAGGACCAGCGGGCGCTGACCCGGCTCAACGCCATAGTCCATCCCCGCGCCCGGTCGATGGTGGAAGAGCGGGTCCGTGAGCTTAGGGAGCTTGGCGAGGAGGTGGCCGTCGTCGAGGCCATCCTTCTGCTTGAGGCCGGATGGGCAGACCTGACCGACGAGGTATGGGTGACCACCGCTCCCGAAGACAAGGTGGCCGAGAGGGTCCGCGTCCGCAATCAGCTCGAGTTGACGGCCGTCCAGGCCCGCGTGCGGTCTCAGATGTCTCAGGATGAGAGGCTCTTGCGCGCCGATGCCGTGATCGACAACGGGGGGAGCCTCGAGGAGCTGCGAGAGCGGGTGCGAGTGTTGTGGCGCAAGCGGGTGACGAAACACAAGAGCCAATAGCCTCGGACATGCCAACACCAACCAGAACACTGTACCGCAGCTACATAGTTGAAGAGTATTTCCTGACCGAGGAACCTTTCTATGTGCCGGTCGGCGACGAGATAGAGCTCTTCGAGGCCGCGTACCATCAGAAGATACCAGTCCTGCTCAAGGGCCCCACGGGTGTGGGCAAGACCCGGTTCGTGGAGTATATGACGTACAGATTGGGACGGCCCTTGACCAAGGTCAAGCCTCGCTCGAGAGCAGGCAAAGGGCTGGACGCCCCGGCCTCCAAGGACGGCCACAACCTCCCGCTGGTAACCATCGCCTGCCATGAGGACCTGACGGCCAGCGACCTGGTGGGCCGCTACCTGTTGCAGGGCGACAGCACTGTGTGGATTGACGGCCCGCTGACCCGTGCTGTCAAGGCCGGCGGCATCTGCTATCTGGACGAGATTGTCGAGGCCAGGAAGGACACCACCGTGCTGATCCACCCGCTGACCGACCACCGGCGCCTCCTTCCGGTAGAGAAGCGGGGCGAGATACTGGAGGCCGCCGATGGCTTCCTCTTGGTGCTGTCCTATAACCCGGGATATCAAAGCGCCCTTAAGGACCTGAAGCACAGCACCCGTCAGCGCTTCGTTGCCATCGAGTTCAATCCGCCGCCCGCAGACATTGAGACACAGATCATCCAGCATGAGGCGAACGTAGACCCCGACACCGCCGCGCAGCTTGCGAAGCTGGGGCAGAAGGTGCGAAACCTAAAGGAGCACGGGCTGGCGGAGGGCGCCAGCACCCGTCTGCTGATCTACGCTGGCATGCTGATGACGCAGGGCATCTCCTCCAGGCGGGCTTGCCAGGTGGCGGTGAACTGGGCGCTGACGGACGACCACTCGGTCCAGGCCAGTATAGAGGAAGTCATTTCCGCCATTTTTGAGTAGCACATCCAATACTAGATGGAACACCCCGCCATAACCGCAGTGCGGCGTATCCTCTCCCAGAACCCTAAAAAGGCCCTCGTCGATCCCTCGCTTACCCCGGCAGGCGTCATGCTGCTAATGTACCCGGCAGGTGTCATGCTGCTAATGTACCCGGAAGGTGGAGAGCTCCGGATTCTGCTTAACAAGCGAAGCGAATCCGTTGAGGACCACAAGGGTGAGATCGCCTTTCCAGGTGGCCGGAAGGACGAGGCTGACCGGACGCTTCTGGACACGGCGCTCCGCGAGACCTACGAGGAGATGGGCGTCCGGCCTCAGGACGTCGATGTGCTGGGCGAGCTGGACGATGTGCCCACCAACTCCAATTACCTGATCAACGCCTATGTCGGTACCATCCCTCCATCGTACCCATTCCAGCCGAACGAACGGGAAGTCGCGGAGGTGCTCGAGATACCAGTCGCCGAGCTGCGGGACAGTGGCAACCTCCGCGACGAGGTCAGGATCGTGGATGGCGGGTTGGTGAGCAGGCCCTCATATGCCTATCGGGGGCACCTGATTTACGGTGCCACGGCCAGGGTGCTGGCACAGTTCCTCGGGCTGTTGGATGGCGTCTCGGACGAGGAGGCGCTGTGGAAAAGGGGCGGCCCATGACGCGGGAGCGCGTACTAGAGGACCTACGACACTATCCTCCTCCGGTGTCCGCGGAATTCGAGGGTGCGTGGGAGGACATGGCCTCCGTGCTGGACGACGACCAGCTGGCCGTCTGGGCCGAAGGCGGCCTGGCGCTGGCCCGGCAGACCGTGCGCTCCTGGGAGGCCGCCGGCCAGTACTTTAAGGCGAGTCCAAGAGTCGTTCGCCTCATGCCTTTCGGTTATTTTGTCAAGTGGTCCGAGTGCGGAAGCGAACTGTGTCAGGAGTCGCCCACGCTGGCCCTGTGCTACTTCCAGGCCAGCCCTGGCGCCATGGCCCGGCTGAGGTCGCGTCATATCGAGGCTTGGGCCAGCCTGGGACGCAGTCTGTACAAGGGCACTTGGAAGTCCAGCACCCTGTCGTGCAAGTTCTTCGAGTCCAGCGCGGCGCTCCTGGAGAGTATGAGCGTGCCTGAGTTGGAGAGGTTCGTCACCTTTCTCGAAGCGCTCTCCCGCCGCTCTTATGATCTGTCCGGGGAGTGCCTGATCCTGGGGCAAAAGCTGTTCCCGCTGCTTGGGGACAACAAGGACGTGTTCGTTTCCCTCGTCTCGGCGGTGTTGGAGACCAACTGGCGGCAGGTCAAGGGCCTCTTCGAGGCCGCGGACAGGGCACTGCCAGCCGTCGAGCCCGGAGAACGCCTGCGGTTCCTGAACCTGGCAGACCGGGTCCGGGTGAGCGGACTCACCAATGTCCCCGCTGCCATGCTGGAGGTCTCCCGCTCCCTTGAACATCTGGAGGGGGAGAGCCACGCGCAGCTCCTTGGACTGGCTGAGAGATTGCTCGAGGTCTGGCCCCCCGCGATGCCGGAGTTCATCAAGAGCTGTCCGGCGACGCTGGAGCGCGTGACAATGGGCCAGCTGGAGAAATGGTTCGACGAGGGCGTGAGGTTACTGGAGCAGAACAGGGATGGTGGACTTGCCTACTTCAGGGTAGAGTCGGCCCGCTCCCAAAAGGTGCTCGAGGCCCTATCGTCCAGCGTCGAGTTCACGCGAATAAAAGACCTCATGGAGATGTACTGCCGCGCGCTAGCAGGCGCCGACGTGAGCCTTGCCGCCAGTGAGGAGCTTGCCGAAAAGAACATCGGCTGGGTCTCCGGAGAGGCCCCCTCGACCGAGGGCTCCACGGTCTTCGTTCCGCCCGCTGTGGACCGCTACGGCAGCAAGGATGAGAACTTCGGATGGTTCAAGGTGGTCTCGACTCACCAGGTAGCCCACCTGGAGTTCGGCAGCTTCCGCTTCGAGTACGACCGGCCGTCGACGCTGTTCAGTGATTTTCGTCCCAGGATTGATGTCCGTGCGCTGGGTGAAGGCGCGCAGGACTTCGCTGAACTGGACAGCGGCAGTGGCGGGAGCGCCTGGGTAACCGATCTGCAGCGGTTCTTCGATATTTTCGAGGACCGCAAGCTCGCCCTGGACGTGTTCACCGTCGTCGAGGACAGCCGGCTGGACGCTCGGGTCAAGGCCGAATACCCTGGAATTAGCGGCACCTATTCGAGGGTCCAAGACGACTCGGCGGAGGGTCGGTCGGAGATCGAGTCGCTCCCGGCGAGAGAGGCGGTGGTGGAGTTCCTGGTTAGAGTGAGCCTTCACCAGTACGAGGCTCTTTCCGTCCCGAGTCGGTACGTCGAAGAGGCTCGCAAGGCGGCCAGAATAGCGAGGCGGGTGCTGCACACCGGCGCTACCGTCGAGGATACGGCCGAGGCCACGCTCCGCATTTACGCAGTCCTCGTCCAGATACCCAACGAAATACAGGCGCCGGATGACTGGCAAAAGGTCGACGTGGACGAGGACAACGAGGAGGAAGCGGCCGACGCCGCCGACGAGCAGCTCCTCCAGCAGCTCATTCGCGGTGTGGCCACCGAGCCCGGTTCCGACGGCGAGCAGGAGTACAGCCCCAGCCAGGACGTGGACTACCGGGGCGACTTCAAGCCCGAGCTGGTCCAACTCCTCACTCTGCTTCGAATGCAGAACGACGCGCAGA
Organism: Dehalococcoidia bacterium; assembly: GCA_963665215.2. GTDB lineage: Bacteria > Chloroflexota > Dehalococcoidia > Lucifugimonadales > CAUZJF01. Next base: position 212,229 of record CAXXWW010000017.1, on the reverse strand, counting down.
CGGGCGAAGCAGGCGCCGAGCCTATATCCCAAGAGATGCTGGAGGAGTTGCTGCAAAAAAGTGCGGAGGTTGAGCTCCAGGGCACCGAGGGAGACCCGAATAGGGCCGGTAACACCTTCGCCGACAATATGCTCAAGGAGGCCGGGCTGAACTTGCCGCTGACGCCCGAGTTGGGCCAGGGCCCGCTGGGGCACGTCGATGAGGATGGCGGCGCCCTCGACTCATCGGAGCCCCAGACCTTCGTCTACGACGAGTGGGACTTTCGCGCGGATGATTACAAACCGCGATGGTGTATCGTCCGGCAGAAAGTCATGCCGGAGGGGGACCCGGCTTACTACGGCGCCACCCTTCACAGCTACGGGCCGCTCGTGAGCCAGATCAGGCGCCAATTTGAGTTGATGGTGCCGGAGATGCACCGGAAGGTCCGCAAGCTGGAGGACGGCGACGAGATCGACGTAGATGATGTGATAGAGGCGCTCATCGACGTCCGGACCGGCGTGGGGCCCAGCGAGAAGCTATTCTGGAGACGAAACAAGGTCCAGCGGGACGTAGCGGTGGTCTTCCTGCTCGACACCAGCGCCTCCACTGCGGAGGCCATCGACGAGTCCAGGAAGCTGTCCGATGATTGGGAGGCTCCCGACGATCCGGTTGAGTACATGGTCTGGCTTCGGAACCGCCGCAGCCAGGGGACGAGGCGGTCCTACAAGCGCATCATCGACCTCGAAAAAGAGGCGGTGGTCCTGCTGATACATGCGTTGGAGGGGATTGGCGACGTCTACGGCATCTACGGGTTCTCCGGCTACGGCCGTGAGAACGTGGAGTTCTACACCGTCAAGGACGTTAACGAGGCGTTATCGGATAGGGTAAAGAGGCGCATCGACCGGATCGCTCCCCTCCACGCCACCCGCATGGGCCCCGCGATAAGGCACGCGACGACCAAGCTGGAGGCTCAGGATGCGCGCACCAAGCTTCTCTTCCTCATCAGCGACGGGCGCCCCCAGGACAGGGGGTACAGCAGGGAAGGGGTGGAGAAAGAGTACGCGGTCCACGACACCAAAATGGCCCTGGACGAGGCGGGTGGGAAGGACATCACCGCCTTCTGCCTCACGGTGGACAAGAACGGCCACGACTACCTGAAGACAATGTGTCAGGACATTGGGTACGAGGTCCTCGACGATATTTACGAGCTACCACGCCGGCTCCTGTACCTCTACAAGCGCTTGACTATGTAGCGTGTGCCCACCCCGGATGGCTTCGAGATGTCTCGAGACTGCTGGTTGAGGAACGCCGCCCCTTGGGACCCCATCGAGCCTGTCATGGCTGGCCGTGGATCGCTGCACTGAACAGGAAAGTGGCGATGTTTGCCCGCAGAATCGACGACCCGGCAGATCGGCTACTCCTAAGCCCGAATCCACCGAAGGAGGGCGTCGGGTTAGCGTCCTGAGGCGGCAAGAAGGTGCTCCTGTGCTTCTGGGATAATGGTTTTGTAGCAAAAAAACGGCCCTGGAAAAGGAGCACCCAGTAGATGCTGCCACGCAACCACCCCGACCGGATCCAAATCACCTTCGACGACCGCCGCTTGGTGGCCAATGCCGGGCTGCTCCTTCCGGCCACCCTGGCGCGGCACCTCGGCCTGCCCGAACTCGTCCGGCAGCGCCTCGACCTGGGCGATGCCCCGGGGCGGGCGAACACGAGCGACAAGATGATGACGCTGGTGGCGTCTGCGCTGGCTGGGGGCGACTGCATTGACGACGCCGATGTGTTGCGCACCGGGGGGACGGCCTGCACCCTGGGCGGCACGGTCAAGGCGCCATCCACCCTGGGCACCTTCCTGCGCAGCTTCCGGTGGGGCCACGTCCGTCAACTCGACCGGGTGAGCCGCGAGTTGCTGGCCCGGGCTTGGCAGGCCGGGGCGGGACCCGGCGACGGGCCCCTGACCATTGACCTGGACTCCACCATCTGCGAGACCTACGGACTGGCCAAGGAGGGAGCGCGCCACCACGGCTATACCGGCAAGCGGGGCTACCACCCGCTGCTGGCCATCGCCGCCGGCACCGGAGACGTGCTGATGTCCCGGCTGCGCGAGGGCCGGGCCAACACCGCCCGCGGCGCCGCCCACTTCCTGCGGGAGACGGTGGGACGGGTGCGCTACGCCGGGGCCAACGGACGACTCACGCTACGGGCCGACAGCGGGTTCTACACTCATGGCGTGGTATCCGTCTGCCGCAAGATGGATGTCCGCTTCTCCATCACCATCCGCCAGCACAAAAGCCTGCACAATCTCATCGAGGCGATACCCGAAGATGCCTGGACGCCGATTCCTTACTGGATGGACGGCGCCGCCGATGTGGCCGAGACCACCTGCACCCCCTTCCAGGCCGAGGCGGACGCCGCGCCGGTACGGCTCATCGTCCGGCGGGTGAAGCCGACGCCCGGTTCCCAACTGGCCCTCTTCGCCAAATACAGCTATCATGGCTTCATCACCGACCGGGACGGGGAGTTGCTCGAACTGGAGGCTGACCATCGCCGCCACGCCGAGATCGAGAATGCCATACGCGACCTCAAGTACGGCGTCGGGCTGAACCATCTCCCCTCGGGCCGCTTCGCCGCCAACGGCGCCTGGCTGGCCGTCCAGACGATGGCCCACAACCTGGCCCGCTGGACGGCGCGGATCGGTCTGGGAGAGCGGATAGCCACCACCAAGACCCTCCGGCGGCGGTTCTTCTCCCTGGCCGGACGGCTCACCCGCTCGGCACGCCGGTTGACCCTGCATCTTCCGGATCGCTGGCCTTGGGCTGAGAAGTTCAGCCGCGCCTTGGCCCGGCTGCGAGCCATTCCACTCCCGGCCTGACGGCACCGTCGGCGACCGACCCACCCACCGGACAACCGAAGATCCCCGCAGACTCGTGCCAGCCCGGTCCGAGAGAGTTCCCTGCTGCGTATTCTCTCGCCATCCCGCGCATCGCAGCTCCCGCAGACGGCCATAGGGGCCCCTGTGCGGCGATGAAGACCGTCCGCCGACCTCCCTACCCCAAATGGAACCCAGGCTATTTCCCCTGTAGCTCCCTCACCCCCCTTCCGCTTTCCTCACGCCGTCCATCGGTGTCCTTCGGTGGATTCGGGCTAAGGGAGGACGCACACGCAGAGGTGGCTCGCGGCCCAGGGCCAGCCGGTGGTGTGGTCCCCACTGGCGATGGGCTTGTCCGTCCGATGATGGTTCGATAAACCCACCATTCACTATTCCCCAAAATAGATATCCGGGCGCGCGGGTGGGAAACACCGCTCTATTGTGCGGCTTACACAACGATGTTACTCTAATAGCCCCTATCAAAACTCACCGCAGACCACATGAAGACCACGGAGACATCAGAGAGGTCTCGTTGCTGCATCTCGTAGTCGACGGCTACGGCGCAGATCCAGATAGGCTGAAGGATGAGGACCTGGTCCTCGGGTTTCTGGACGCGTACCCGGACACCATAGGAATGACCAAGATCATGCCGCCCCAGGTGTATACCTACCGCGGTCGGACGCCGGGGGACTGGGGAGTCTCGGGGTTCGTGCTGATCGCGGAGAGCCACATCAGCGTTCACACCTTCCCGGACAGAGGGTACGTAAATATCGACATCTTCTCTTGCAAGGAGTTTGACGCGACCGCTGCTCAGCGCGACGTGAAGAGGGTCTTCTCACTGGAGGAGGTGAGGGTCTGTACGATGGAGCGCGGACTCCACTACTCCACAGCCCGGGCGGCCTACCACGGCATGGTCAAGGAGCGCGTCGGCCTGATTCCATCTCGCGATTCGGCGGATGTCTGAGTGGACCGAAGACCCCTTTGGGGGTGTGCCGCGGCACTGGGACACCTTCCTGAACTCCCCCCCCGGCGATCCCACTCCGGGCGACGCCCGGGTGGTCCTGGTGCCGGTCCCATATGATAGCACCACGTCTTACAAGGGCGGGGCCCGGCACGGCCCCAAAGCCATCATAGCCGCCTCCCGGCAGCTCGAAGACTACGACCTGGAGCTGGACCGGGACCTCTCGGAAGTCGGTATCTGCACCACTCCCGAAATAGAGCCAGACGTCAGCGGGCCTGAGGCAATGGTGGCGCGTGTTGAGCGTGTGGTGAGGTCGGTGGCCGGGCCGGGGAAGCTGGTGGGCCTGCTGGGTGGAGAGCACTCCATCACGACAGGGGCGGTCAAGGCTCTCAAGGGACTGTACCCAGACATGTCTGTCCTGTACCTGGATGCCCACGCCGATCTGCGAGACGAGTACATGGGGACTCCCTGGGGTCACGCCTCGGTGGCCCGCCGGCTGCACGGGCTGTGTGACCTGGTCCAGGTCGGGGTCCGCAGCCTTAGCGCAGCGGAACGGCGATTCATCCGCGAGGTGGGGCTTCCTGTGACCTTCTGGCCGCCCAGCGGGAGCGACAAAGGTGAGTTCCCTTCACGCGTGTTGGAAGCACTCTCGCCGCGGGTCTACATCAGCATCGACCTGGACGTATTCGACCCCTCGATCATGGCCGCGGTGGGTACCCCGGAGCCGGGAGGAATGGGCTGGGAAGACGTGACGGGCCTGCTGAGGGCCGTCGGCGAGCGGCGCGAAATCGTGGGGTTCGATGTTACTGAGCTGAGCCCGGAGGAGGGCCCCGAGGCCTGCGCGTTTACCGCCGCGAAGCTGACGTACAGGCTCATCGGCTACGCCACTTCGCCCTGAGAGGGCACGTCGAAGCGCTCACTCTCTTTCGCCGGCCGCCCAGGCTGACTCAGAACGAGTGCAGGCCGGACTTTCACATCCTAGCTTCAATGGCATGGCAGAGTTGGGCGATCCCAAGCTGCTCCTGGGACACCCTCCAGCAGACACCGGACAGACCCCAGCCCCGCACCAGATCGCGCGCATCCGGTCGACTTCCCTTCGTGGCGAGCTAGTGACTCCAATGGCCGACGTGGCAGCTCCAGGGCGGCCCCTCGCGGTCAGGGGATACGAAAAGAGGCCTATTCCCTCCCCCTGGACCGGTTGACCGCCGGTGGCAGATCAGATAAAATGTTGGTCGGCTAGCAGGGAGGAACCGGTAGGCTAGCCGCCTTTTTTTCACCGGATGCCGCTCCTCACGCGCCATGTCCTAACATGGCGGTGCTTAGCCCGATGCCCCAGTGGCGCAAACGGTAGCGCAGCCGACTTGTAATCGGCAGGTTAGTGGGTTCGAGTCCCCTCTGGGGCTGACCTTTCTCTGGTCAGGCTTCCGGCTCGGTCCTGCGCCAGGAGGAACGGCTGGCCTTGGAACGGATAATTCCGTGTGCTACACTGAATTCTGGCAGATACGGAGGGGTGGGTGAGCGGTTAATACCACCAGACTGTAAATCTGGCGCCCGGAAGGGCTACGTAGGTTCGAATCCTACCCCCTCCACCAGGAGAGAAGAGGAGCAAGCAGCGGGCGAGTAACGCCCACATAGCTCAGTTGGCAGAGCGCGTTCTTGGTAAGAACGAGGTCAGCAGTTCGAGTCTGCTTGTGGGCTTAACCAAGTGAGGGAGAGCGAAGTGAGGGAGAGCGAATGGCAAAAGAGAAGTTCGTAAGGGACAAACCCCACGTCAACGTGGGCACCATTGGGCACGTGGACCACGGCAAGACCACCTTGACCGCCGCCATAACCAAGGTTCTGAGTGACGGCGGCCTTGCCGACTTCACGCCCTTTGACAGGATCGACAACGCGCCCGAGGAAAGGGAGCGCGGTCTCACCATCGCTATTCAGCACGTGGAATACGCGACCGAGAAACGCCACTATGCCCACGTGGACTGTCCGGGTCACGCTGACTACGTCAAGAACATGATCACCGGCGCGGCCCAGATGGACGGCGCAATTCTAGTCGTCAGCGCACCCGACGGCCCCATGCCACAGACCAGAGAGCACATCCTGCTGGCCCGTCAGGTGCAGGTCCCCGCCATGGTCGTCGCCCTCAATAAAGTGGATGCCATGGAGGATGAGGAGCTTCTCGAGCTGGTGGAGCTGGAGCTGCGGGAGCTGCTCAGCCTCTATGAGTTCCCGGGGGACGATATTCCCATCGTGCGGTTGAGCGCGCTGAACGCCCTGGAGGCTGATGACACCTCCCGGGAGTCGCAGTGGGGCAAGGGTATCTGGGATCTCCTTGACGCCGTCGACGAGAACATACCCATCCCAGACCGGCCGCGAGACCTGCCCTTCTTGATGCCCGTGGAGGATGTCTTCAGCATCAAGGGCCGTGGCACCGTGGTTACCGGGCGCGTGGAGCGCGGCGTTGTCAATGTGGGTCAGCCTATCGAAATCGTGGGCCTCGGCGAGACCAATGAGACAGTGGTCACCGGCGTCGAGATGTTCCGCAAGACGCTGGACGAAGGCGAACCGGGAGATGCCATCGGCGTCCTGCTCAGGGGTATTGAGCGTGGGGACATCGAGCGCGGACAGGTGCTGGCTGCGCCTGGGAGCATCACGCCCCACGCGGAGGCGGAGGCGCAGGTTTACGTGCTGACCAAAGAGGAGGGTGGCCGCCACACTCCCTTCTTTACCGGATACAAGCCACAGTTTTACATACGCACCACCGACGTAACCGGCGAGATTAAGCTCCCCGATGGGGTGGAGATGGTGATGCCCGGCGACAACATCCAGATGAACGTCAAGCTTATGTCGCCGGTAGCGATGGACGAGCAGTTGCGCTTTGCCGTGCGCGAGGGCGGGCGCACCGTCGGCTCCGGTGTGTTTACGAAGATACTCCAGTAGCGGGGCCGGCCACGCTCCGCCCGGGGCCGACAATCCGGCCTCGCCGTGAGAGGGCGAAATGCCACGTCGAGGAGATAGCCGAATACTCATCACGTTGGGCTGCACCGATTGTAGGGAGCGGACGTACCCCACCAGCAAGAACCGGCGCAACGACCCCGACCGGCTGGAGCTGAGGAAGTTCTGCCCGAGGTGCCGCGCGCACACCCTGCACAGGGAGGTCCGGTAGGCAGCATGGCGCGATCTCCTGGTCTTCCCGGTCGGGTAGGCGCGCGGGCCGCTCGTCGGTCGATAAACTTCCGCTTTGTCACCGAGGCGGCAGCCGAGCTCCGCAGAGTCACCTGGCCTACCCGTCAGGAGACGATGCGTCTGACCATTATGGTTATCGTCGTCGCCGCGTCCGTGGGGATATTCCTGGGGATAATCGACCTGGGTTTCGCCAGACTCTTCGATCTGCTGCTTGAGAAATAGGGACCATGGTTGACGCCCCAGATACAACGCCCCGCTGGTACATAATCCACACCTACTCCAGCCAGGAGGACCGCGTCAAGAAGAATCTCGACCTGCGCATCGAGACCATGGACGTCAAGGACAAGATCCTGCAGGTCATCGTGCCCACCGAGGATGAGATCGAGATCAAGGACGGCCGCCGTAAGGCCGTGCCCCGCAGGGTGTTCCCCGGTTACATCATTGTGCAGATGAGGATGGATGACGAAAGCTGGTACGTGGTCCGCAACACCCCTGGGGTCACGGGCTTCATCTCGGCGGAGGACGAGAACGAAAAGCGCCCCAAGCCTGTACCGTTGGAGGATAGCGAGGTCCAGGCGATACTGGCACAGATGGAGTCGGCCAAGCCCAGGGTCAGGGTTGGCCTCGAGGTCGGGGAAACGGTGAGGATCAAGGGGGGCCCGTTCGTGGACTTCATGGGGTCGGTTGATGAGGTGTACCCAGACAAGTCTAAGGTCAAGGTCCTGGTGTCGTTCTTTGGCCGGGATACGCCCGTCGAGCTGGACTTCCTGCAGGTCGAGAAGGCATAAATCTCGAGGACTAGAGGAGCCAGTTGGCAAAGAGGGTTAGTGCGATAATCAAGCTACAGATCGAGGCCGGCAAGGCGACTCCGGCGCCGCCGGTTGGGCCGGCGCTGGGTCAGCACGGCGTTAACATCATGGCCTTTGTTAAAGAGTACAACGAGCGCACGTCCTCCCAGGCGGGGACCATCGTGCCCGTGGTCCTCACAGTGTACGAGGACCGGTCATTTGCGTTTGAGATCAAGACTCCACCCGCGTCAGCGCTACTTCGCCAGGCTGCGGGAATCGAGAAGGGCAGCGGCGTTCCAAACCTCGAAAAAGTGGCCACGATCCCTGCCTCGAAGGTCAGGGAAATTGCGGAGCAGAAAATGCGTGACCTCAACGCCGCCGATATCGAGGGGGCAATGCGAATCGTGGAGGGGACCGCCCGCAGCATGGGTATTGAGATCGAGGCTTCCTCGATCTAGTTGAAGGGCACCAACGATGGCAACTAGAACGAAACGTTATCGGGCGGCGGCGGGGCTGGTCGAGGCTGACAAGGAGTACGAGCCGCGGGAGGCGATTGCGCTGCTCAAGAGTTTCGCGACGGCCAAGTTTGATGAAACGGTGGAGCTCCATCTGCGCTCCGGCGCCGATCCGCGCCATGCCGACCAGGCCGTACGCGGTGTGGCCGTCCTGCCCCACGGCGTCGGGAGGACTATACGGGTGGTGCTCTTTACCGAGGGCGAGGCGGTTATCGTCGCCGAACAGGCGGGAGCGGACTTCGTGGGCAGCGATGACCTGATAAAGAAGGTCGAGGGTGGTTGGACCGATTTCGAGGTCTCGATCGCGACGCCCGACATGATGGGCCGAATCGGACGGTTAGGGCGATATCTTGGCCGACGGGGCCTCATGCCCAATCCGAGGACGGGGACAGTGGTGCAGGCGGAGGACATCCCTCGGGCCGTGGCGGAGGCTAAAAAGGGCAGGGTGGAGTACAGGCTCGACCGCACCGGTCTGATTCACATTCCCATCGGCAAGGCTAGCTTCGACGAAGATCAGCTCTTGGACAACATGACCACCCTCATGGACAATATCGTCCGCGCCCGGCCCAGCGGGCTCAAAGGACAGTACATTCGGACTGCGTATCTTACGACAACGATGGGCCCAAGTGTCCAGCTGGATGTTGCGAGCGCCACCGCTCTGAAGGTAGAATAGTAGCAGTAGCCGCAGACAGTGGGCTCCGCTCCCAGCGGATTAAATCACCGGCCCGCCGAGGCTAGATTACAGGACTCCGCGTATTCGAGGCGTCCCCTGGGTCTGCGGCTCAGGGGATTTTGTTTGAGGTGAAATGTGCCTACTGAGCGAAAGTCCGAGGTCGTAGAGCGGTTGCGCCGCCTGTTCGAGGGTTGCACCATTGCCATATCCACCGACTTCTCGGGGATGACGGGGAGTGCGATGACCGAGCTGAGGCGGTCCCTTCGTGACAAGGGCGTCGAGTTCCACGTGGTCAAGAACCGGCTTGCCTATCTGGCAGCCGACGCGGCGGGGAGGCCGGTGGTAAAGGAGATCCTCCAGGGCCCGACGGGCCTGGCGCTGGGATTTGGTGACCCGGTGGAGCCGGCCAGGGCGCTTGCGGAGTTCCTCAGGAATACCCGGCATCCGCTGGCAGTCAAGGGAGGCGTGCTGGGCGAGCGCGTTCTCACAGCGCAAGAAGTCAGCAGGCTGGCGGCGCTGCCGAGCAAGGATCAACTGATCGCGCAGCTACTTGGTCTGTTGCAGGGCCCCATCGCCGGCCTGGCTCGGGTGCTCAACGCCCCAGTGTCGGCACTGGCTACGGTGCTTCAAAGACACATAGAGGCGGCGGGAGACGAGGGACAATCCAGCCCGGAGGTTGCCCCGGCAGAGGCGGCATCGAGCCCTGAGGGTCAAGAGAAGTCGGCGGCGGGAGACGAGGGTCAATCCAGCCCGGAGGTCGTCGCAGCGGCGGCGGCTTCGAGCCCTGAGGGTCCAAGGGGAGTCGCAGGCGGAAGACGAGGGACAGGCCAGCCCCCGGGGGTCGTCCCAGCGGCGGTTCCGAGCCCTGAGGGTCAAGGGGAGTCGCCGGCGGATGCCGATCCTGCCTGAAGGGTCCTAGGAGCGCCCGCACAATGCAACGGGCGCATAATGCATGGAGGTAGATAGAGATGAATAAGGAAGAGATCGTGGAGGCGCTCAAGGGGATGTCGGTCCTCGACGTATCAGAGCTTGTAAAGGAGCTTGAGGAGACGTTCGGCGTGAGCGCCGCTGCTCCAGTCGCCGTGGCGGCCGCCGCGCCCGCGGGCACGGCCGAGGCGGCCACTGCCGCAGAGGAGGAGCAGACGGAGTTCAGCGTCATGCTCAACGAGATAGGGCCCAATAAGATAAACGTCATCAAGGCGGTGCGATCGGTCACGACCCTCGGGTTGAAGGAGGCCAAAGAGCTGGTCGAGAGTGCCCCTGTAGCAGTCAAGGAGGCCATCGGCAAGGAAGACGCCGAGGAGGTCAAGGAAAAGCTGGAGTCGGCAGGCGCCGCCGTCGCGGTCCAGTAGAACCGATCTTGCAGATGGCCGGTCTAGGCCTGTCCCTTTGGTGATGGTTCGATAAACTCACCATTTACTCAGGGCAGGCTTTGAGCCCCGCCGAAGGGCAGACCCGGGTAATGACGCAGCGCAGGACGCCGGACGGAGCGGCGGCGCCCGCGAGCGTGGAAGGCAGGGATACGGTGAGTCGCCGTAGAGACCGGGAGCGCTTCGAGGCTATGAAGCGTTTGGACCCGGATTATAAAGGGTTCCGTGGGCTCCAGAAGGAGCCGGACAGGACCGGTCAAACCCCTCTGGAGGCGGTTACGTGCACGGTGTGCGGCCGCAAGCGCAATGTGCCGAGGGGAGTCGCCCTTGAGCAGGGGGACAGCTTCGTCTGCCTAACCTGCAGCGCAGAGGGCAGGGCGGCCGAGAGTCCGGAAGAGCGGCAATAGTCTCGCCACAAAAAAGGGATCTGATGAGCCATGACCGGGCGCCCCAACGAACAGGGGCGCTTCGCTTTATCACGCGCTCCTGCCGCCCACGGTTTGTAAGAACTTCTGCTCGGCCCGTGACCCCTAACCGCCGGCTTTGCACCAAAAGGTGGAATGCGGAGGCGTGGTTCGACAGGCTCACCACGAACGGAGCTATAAACCAACCGTTCGCCCTGAGCTTGTCGAAGGGCAATTCACACGACCGCGCCACTTCTTGTGCAAAGCCCTAACCCCCAACCCTTTGCCCCTTCTCCACGTACGGGATGGTCTGCGGGCCCTGAGGGAGAACGCACACTCTCGCATCCGGTCCATGACTGCGCAGGACCTGGGACACCGTGGACGAAATATCGTCGACGGGCTCAAGGTGGGCAGCGCGGACCTGCTGGGGCTCAAGCCGGCTTGACTTGAGGTATATCCGGGCCCGGAGCTGTATCTGCGCCTGGATCTGGACCTGCCACTGGTCATGGCGGTCATAGCCATCTGCGCCTATCATCTCCAGCAGCTCTTCGGGCGTGTCCCTTGCCGCGAGAATACGCCCGTACTCCCCGTGGTCCGGGATGCCGTCGCTGCACTCTGCGGCGCAGATGATGCTGCCGCCGTCTCTTACGATCTGGGCGGCCGCCGACATGCCCTTGACCGCCTGGTACAGATTGAGGTCCAACGGGTAGCCGCTGTTGCTGGTGATTACCACGTCGAAGGGCTGGCTCACCGGGTGCATCGCCGTGCGCTTGGCGACGTCGCAGGAGGCCGCATGGACGGCGAACAGATCGCCCGCGTATGCGGTGGTAATCTTGTGGTCGCGGTTGATGGTCATGTCGACGCTGAAATCGACGCCCGTCTGGCGCGCGATATCGCGGATGGCGTCGTGTATGGGGTTGCCTTGGGTGACGCCCCACGTGGAATCGGGGTGGCCGATGAGCGAGGCGCTGTGCAGCCGCATGATAGTGTCGAAGCCTGCCAGGCCCGGCGCAACCATCTTCGGACCTCCGCTGAAGCCTGCGAAGAAATGGGGCTCTACGAAGCCGGTTGTTATCCGCACGTCGCTTTCGAGCCACAGCCGGTTGAGCCAGATGGGTATGCCTTGAGGCGTCTCACCCGCCAGCTTCAGACCGCTCTTGTCGAAGGCGTCGTGGTTCACGACCCGGTAGCTCCCAGTCACCTCACTGCCCAACATGCCCTCCAGCTCTTGCGGGGTGTTGGCGCGATGGGTCCCCGTGGCGACCAGAATCACGATGTGATCGTTGGGGACGTGGGCGAGCTCGCCCAGCAGCACCGGCAGGATGGTGGCTGACGGCATGGGCCTGGTTATGTCGCACACGGAGATGGCCACCCTCTGTTGGGGCCGGACCATACGCCGCAGCGGGCTGGCGCCGACCGGAACGCGAAGGGCGTTCAGCAGGGCGCCGCGCTCATCGGGGAGGGACGGCAAATGGGACGGCTCGATCACCGTTGTGCGCTCGTCGGGTAGCTCGACGGTCAGCCCAGTTTTACCGTAGGCCAGCTCAACTTCCATGGCTTGTATTGCATCCCAGCTCAGTCAGAGCGCACCAGTGCCAGCGCGCGACTGTGTTTCTTGGAGACCGAGGACGCGTCTTCTGAGGTATCTTCAAAAAGTGTGTAAACAGTCAGGCGGTGTACCCTCTCTCTGAACAACACGGGCTCGAGGCCCAAGAGAGGAGATAGACCCCCCATGAGGAAGGAAAGCACTGAGAGTAGGTCGGAGTCAAGGCCGGAGTGGGAGCAGTTGGAGGATTGGGTGCGAAGCCAGGTCCAGAGGCTGATCCAGGAGTTGCTGGAGGAGGAGGTGACGGCGTTTCTGGGAAGGGCGAAGTCGGCGCTCAGATCCGACTCGGACAACGATACCGGCTATCGGAACGGATACGGCAGAGCCCGGAGGCTTACGCTGAGTTCGGGAACGATACAGCTGAGGCGGCCGCGAGTCCGCGATACCGAGGAGCAGTTCGAGAGCCGGCTGCTGCCGCTGTTCGTCAACAGGACCAGGAAGGTTGCTGAGTTGATCCCCGAGCTGTACCTGCACGGTCTATCCGAAGGCGACTTCGATCTGGCTTTGCGGGGGCTGCTGGGAGAGGACGCACCGGTATCGGCGAGCACGGTGGCCCGGTTGAAGGATAAGTGGAACGATGAGCTTGCCCAATGGCGCAGCTGGCCCCTCGATGACCTGGAAGTGGTCTACATGTGGGTGGATGGAGTCTACGTCAAGGCTGGTCTTGAGAAGGAGAAGGCGGCGGTACTGGTGGTGATGGCGGCCCTGAGCGACGGGAGCAAGGTGGTGGTGAGCGCTGTTCCCGGATACAGGGAGTCCACAGAGAACTGGTCCGAGGTGCTCAGGGACATCAAGCGCCGGGGCTTGAGCTGCCCGAGGCTGGTGGTTGGAGACGGACACCTGGGCATCTGGGGAGCTCTGCGCAACGTCTATCCGCAGGCGGCAGAGCAACGCTGCTGGAACCACAAGATCGTAAACGTGCTCGCCAAGCTTCCAAAGCGACAACAGGACCAGGCCAAGCTCATGCTGCGTACTATCCCCTACGCGCCGACTCGGACAGAGGCTGAGCGGCTCAGGACGGTGTTCACCAGGTGGTGCGGCGACCATTCCTACGAGGCGGCCTCAGAGGCCTTGGAGCGGGACTGGGAACCGCATGGTCACCTTCTATGACTTCCCAAAGGAGCACTGGGGGCACCTTCGCACGACGAACCCGGTAGAATCACCCTTCGCGGCCCTCAGGCTTCGGACCGATGCCGCCAAGCGCTACAAGAGGGTCGATCGGGCGATAGCGGTGATCTGGAAAATGTTGATGGTCGCCGAACAGCGCTTCAGGCGTCTGAAGGCCCCTGAGTTGATCGAAGACGTCTATCTCGGTGCACAGTATGCGGATGGAATCGCCATTGAATCAACGGCTGAGAAGCTCGCCGCCTGATGTCGTTTACACACCTATTGACGTAACCTCTCGAGTAGCTGGGGCGAAGCAAAAATCGCCAGCATCCATTTTTTCCACAATCGAACGGACCTCCGCAGTTGTCAATAACTGCGGAGTCTTGCTCTTGAGGCGTACTAGCCGGAATCCCCGAGCGCGCAGCACAGCCCGTACTAGCTTCTTCAGTTGTTTCATGTTCGCTCCTATGAGTGATTCCACTTGTTGACAGTTGTCGACCCTCGCTGCGCAGCCCTCGCGGCTGCCCAGGTTGCGAACTTATGCCTGTGTTCGAATGGTGCCCTTGCCATGTCGAGCGTTGTTAAGGACAGGACCGGCGCTAGGCCCTTCTCAGCAGCGTCTCGGTGAGGTGGGCGGCATCTACGAGGTCTGGGATCGTAACGTACTCTTGCTTGGTGTGCATATTGTGGTCGGCCATCCCAACGACCACGGCGCTGATGCCCTTTCGCCGGAAGATGTTCCCATCCGTGCCCCCTCCCGACGGCTCCATCGTCGGTTTCAGCCCGAGGGTTTGAAGGGCCGCCCTCACCCTCTGGGTGGCTGCGTCGTCGTCGGTCAGCTTGTAGGTCTCGAAATCGGTGCGGACTTGGTCATCGATGGTCGCTTCGGGGAACATGCGGCGCACCTGGTCGAGCGCCTGGTCCAGCTGAAGCCGGACTCCGTCGAGTGTCTCCATGTTCATGCTCCTGAACTCGCCCCTCAGGAGAGCGGTCTCGGGAACTGCGTTTCGCACCTGGCCTCCCTCGATGGTGCCGACGTTGAAGGTGGTCTCGTGGTCCAGGCGGCCCTGGGGCAGCTTAGCAATGAGCTCCGCGGCGACTCGTATGGCGGATAGGCCCTTTTCGGGCTCGACTCCGGCGTGAGCCGCCCGGCCCGTGACCTCGATATCGAAGCCGATGTAGGTCGGGCTGGCGGATGTGATCTGGGATGGAGGCCCCTCGCCGTCGAAGACTATCGCCTCCCTGGACCTGATCTTGGAGTAGTCCAGGTTGCGCGCGCCGATCAGGCCCGGCTCCTCTTCCCGGGTAAAGACGACCTCAAACGGCACGTGGTCCACCCCGTCTTCTGTAACCGACTCTAACGCCTCGAGGATGGCCGCGACGCCGGCCTTGCAATCGCCACCCAGTATCGTCGTACCGTCCGAGAGGATGCGGTCGCCTTCTACTCGTGGCACGACGCCCCTCCCCGGTTCAACGGTGTCCATGTGGGCGGAGAGCATGATGGGGTTCTCCCCGCCGTCTGCTGCGATCACGTTGCCGTAGCCGTCGCGAACGACGGTAAGCCCCAGCGCCTCGAGGCGGCGCACCAGCTCGACGGCGACCTGCTCCTCTTCTCCCGACGGGCTGTCTATTGCCACCAGGTCGCGGAAGGTCTTGACCAGTCGGTCACGGCTTATCATCTTGTCTCCTCTGTACTGTGCCGCGGTCCCATGTATGGGCGCATGACGCGTTAGAGACCGGGGTCACTCACATTGATTTTGGCCACTCGTTCTTGGGATGAGCATTCCGATTGTATTTCATTCGGTGAGGGTGTCAAGGGCGCGATTCCCGACGGAAGCGCCCGGCGCGACAACCCCTAGCCGGCTCCGTGAGGCGCCACGGTACTGGAGCGCACCGTGAGCTTGGCAAGCCGTTCGGGGTCTGGCTTCGGAAGACTCCCCGTGAAGGGTTGGAAGGTATTCCGCGGTGTGAGCTCCAGGGGCGGGTCGGCGAGGTCCTGCACGTAGAAGCGTGATGAGGGGAATAGGTCGCCCGGGTAGGTGAAGTTTGGCAGCGTCGCAAGCTCCACGCACAGGGAGGCGCCGGCGGCGCTCTCCAGCATGCCGCCCACCCACACCGGGACCCCTTCCTCCTGGGCCAGATCGTGTACCGCCAGGGCGTTACTCAGCCCGCCGATGCGGCCCGGCTTGATGTTGATGTACTTGCAGGCCCCGATCCGGATCGCCTGCTCGGCCGCCTTGACGCTGACGATGGTCTCGTCCAGGCAGATGGGCGTCTCTATCTGGCGGGCCAGCTCGGCGTGGTCGAGCACGTCCGCGTAGTGCAGCGGCTGCTCGATGAAAGCCAGGTCCAGCCCGTCTATGGCCTTGAAAAAGGGCAGGTCGTCCAGGGTGTAGCCGGAGTTACAGTCGATGTGGAAGGTGGTGTCAGGGAATGTGGCTCTCACGGCGCGCAGCATCTCCAGGTCCCACCCCTTGGCGACCTTGAGCTTCACCCGAGGGAAGCCCGCGTCCACGGCCTGCTGAATGTTGCCAAGCAGCATGTCAATGGAGTCCTGAATGCCGAAGTCGGCGCCGGCTACTACCTCGCGCGTTTCGCCACCCAGCAGGCGGTGCAGGGGAGTCCCGGTTATTTCATGCTGAAGCGTCCACCAGCAGATCTCGATGGCTGCCTTCGCGAAGTTGTTGCCCTTGAACACCTGAAGCCGCCGGTTCAGATCTTCGGCAGTATCGTACTCCCGGCCCACCACGTGCGGCCCAAAGACCTCGGTCACGTGGTAGAAGACGGTCCCAGCGCTCTCGGGCAGATAGGTGGGGGCGAAGAAGGGAGTTGACTCGGACCAGCCGTGGTGGTCGCCGGTGGAGGCCTTCACCAGGACCGAGTCGATGTTGTAGTCTACCCCGTAGGCCGTGCGCCAGGGGTAGATCAGCGGCATGGAGACGTAGTAGACGTCCAGCCTGTCGATTCGCATGGGACCTCCTTGGCGACGGGGCGGTCACCACACGGCCGCCGGTCCAGTCCATTCTATGCACTGCGTCCGCCCTGTCAAGGATGGAGCATGTTCAGGGGAGAGGCTCACTGCGCGGGACTGCCCGGACCGATGGACGACAGCGGCGCCATCGGACTACACTACCCCGGTACCGAATGAAACCGATACGGGAGAATCAGACATGGCTGACACCGCGAGTCCGGCGTACTCTACGATGGTCCGTGACCTGCCGAGGGGAGAGCGGCCGAGGGAGCGGCTGAGAGAGCTGGGCGCGAGCTATCTCAGCAACGCCGAGCTCATCGCCATCCTGCTCAGGACGGGAACGCGAGGGGAGAGCGTCCTGAGTCTGGCGACGCGCCTGCTGACCCGGTTTGCCGGGATGGCGGGGATGGCCCGCGTCAGCTACGGAGAGCTGTGCTCGCTCAAGGGCATCAGTGACGCCAAGGCGTGCCAGCTCCTGGCCGCTCTGGAGCTCGGCCGGCGGCTGGTATCGATGAACCCTGAGGACCGAAACATCGTCCGGACTCCCCAGGACGTGGCCAATTTGCTGGCGGCCGAGATGGGGTACCTTCAGCAAGAACACCTGCGGGTCATACTGCTCTCCACCAAGAAGGAGGTCAGGGGCATTCACGAGGTGTATATCGGCAACGTCAACGCCTCGATCATTCGGGTCTCTGAGGTGCTGCGGCCGGCCATTCGGGAGAACTGCCCGTCGATAATCGTGGTGCACAACCACCCCTTCCTGGCCTGTATGGACCGGACACATGGTGGACGGGTGTTCGGAGACATGGTGGACACATTTGAGTATGTTAGGCATCGTGCCTGAGGTCAAGCTGGGCGATTTGATGAGTGGCGAAGAAGACGTTCCAGACTCCATCGTCAGTTGTCGGCCGAATAGCCACTGGCATGCCCTTGAAGGCCTTAGGTACCTTGAAGATACGGCCAAACAACTGGAGCCTACCTTTGTCGTGAACACGGCGTACCAGGTCGGTTGGTTCGTACTCCAAGGGTGGAAGGACCTCGGGAAACAGTCTTTGGCTCACTTGGTACTTGGTGGCCGGAGTAGCAAGGTCAAGGGCGTCATGGGGCCGCTCCAAGTTGTAGATGTCCCGCCACAGGTCGAAGGCTCTCTGGCAGTGCGCCAGATCAGTGAAGCTGCTCCCCTGCAGCACTTCAACGGTCATGGTTCGGTGGAAGCGCTCATCTTTTCCCTGTGTCTGAGGGTGATAAGGGCGTCCATGACTGACTCCGATGCCCAACCTCAGCAGCCAGACTGTAAAAGGTGTGTAGGGGTGGTCTTGGTCAGGCCCCACGGGGAGCCATTGTCCATCAACATTGTGTTGGGCAGGCCGTAGCGCCGGAAGATAGCCGTCAGGCGCTGTTGCACCATCTCTCCCTGCTCGTTACCGCAGGCCTGCAGCCCCAAGGCAAACCGAGAGTGATCGTCCAGAACAGTCAGAGGGTGGCAGCGTCCTCGGGTAAGGGGGAAGTGGCCTTTGAAGTCCATCTGCCACAGGTCGTTGGGTGCCTGGTGTTCAAATCGCTGCCAGGAACGGTGCTTGGGCCCCTCGGCGGGGTCAATGCGGCCATGACGACGCAAGATCGCCGTGATAGTACTGGGGGCCGGCATGTCCGCCTCAAACACATCCCTGCGGTCCAAAAGCCACCGTCGCAGCTTACGAGCTCCCCAGGCCGGATGGGCCGCACGGGCAGACAGCACCGCCTGCTCAACCTGCGATGGGGTACGTGCAGGCGAGTAGTGAGGCCGCCGCGGCAGCTCGACCAGGCCTGCCTCGCTCCCTTCACGGAAACGCCCAAGCCACTTGTATCCAGTCGTAGGGCTGATCCCGAAGCGACGGCAAAGGCCCCTTTTGTTGGTGCCTTCAGCCTGCGCCAGCTCCACGAACTCTCTCCTCTGAGACATAACGGACATCTCCTTCCATGGCATGACCACCTCCTTGTAATGAAGTCATGCCTATTATGGTGTCCACCATGTCCCCGAACATGTGTAAGCTATGTCCCCGGTCTATACAGGTGACCCGGCGCCCAGCGCGGACGACGTGCTGGTGACCAGGAGTATCGCCTCGGGCGCGGAGATGCTGGACATCGAGCTGCTGGACCACATAATCATCGGCGGACAGGGGTACGTCAGCCTGAAGGAGAAGGGCCTGGGTTTCGGCGATGCGGGCGGTGCCGCTGCCCAGTAGGCCGGCGCGTTTGGGTCCGGGGCTGCGAGCCCGTGAGACGGTATTCACAGGAGGTGGACTGTGCCAAGGAACGAAGAGCCTCTCGGAGACATCGCAACTGTTGTGCTCTTTGAGAATGAGCGGGTGAAGGTCTGGAATCTGGTCGTGGAGCCCGGCGAAGCAAGCGCCTGGCATTACCACCAGCGGGACTACGTCACGGTGGTGGTGGAGGGCGGCGGGCTTACGGTGGAGTACGAGGACGGATCGACGGAGGCCGGCTCATCAGTAGTGGGGGACTGGCGCTACCACGGCGAGCACGGGGTGCACCGGGTTCTCAACCACACCGCTGGCCGCTTCAGGAACGTCCTCATCGAGATCAAGGGCTAACGGGGCGGCCTTCGGGCGGTGGCTCCAAACTGCTCGCCCGTCAATGGTCCGTCGGGCTCTCCACGATGGTTCGATACCGCCTCCGGCGTACTCACCATCATCGGTGTTTTTCCGTTCGCCCCGAGTAGGGGCCTGCGGCCCCGTATCGAGGGGAGCTCGTCGAAGGGCGAGCACGGGTTGAGACAATCGAAGAACCCATGCCCCGGACCCGCTGCCGGCCCATGGCTCATCGTCTGACGCCGCTGGCCCATTCTTGGGGCTCCTTATCCTGTAATGTCCCCGCGAGCGTTCGCACGGTGTCGATTGTCGCCCGCGGCGGACAGCGGGACGAGCGACGCTTGCGCCAAATCTCACTGGTACCCTGTACTAGCGAGCGGCAGTAGAGGACGGCGAGCCCGGAGATGAGCCTCGGACATCAAACGACCCCGGCTTGGCCCTCAATTGCGGGAGGCGGCTTTCCGAGATATGATGCTGTCATGTATCCGGGGCCGGCTTGAGACGGTTGTCTGCGATCGCGAACGGAGTGCAGATGTGAAGGTAATGGTGATGGGCTCAGGTGGGGTAGGGGGCTATTTTGGCGCGGTACTTCACAGGGCCGGAAACGAGGTGACGCTTGTCGCGCGGGGCGAGCACCTGGATGCCATACGCGGGCGCGGCCTGCGTATCGAGAGCGTCGCCTCCGGAGACTTCACTATTCGCCCTGCGGCGACCGACAGGCCCGACCCGTCGTTGGAGGCGGAACTGGTCCTCTACTGCGTCAAGGGCTATGACAACGCCGGGGCGATAGCGACGATGGCGCCCACGGTCGGCGCGGACACCAAGGTGCTGACGCTACAGAACGGCATAGGCAGCGGAGACCGGTTGGCGGACGCCTTCGGCGCGGACAAGGTCTTGCTGGGTGTCACATATATCGACGCGGTCCGCACGGAACCGGGAGTCGTGGCCGAGGTGGGGGACAAGTGCAACATCGTGTTCGGCGAGCAGGACGGACGGCACACGCCGATGGCCGTGGCTGTCCGCGACGCCATGAAGGACGCGGGCATCGACGTCCGCCTGTCATCCAACGTGGCCGAGGAGCTCTGGAAGAAGCTCATCTACATTTGCGCCTGGAGCGGAATGATCTGCATGACCAGGGCGCCCATGGCCGAGATAACGAGCACTCCGGAGGCTAGTGACCTGACGTTGAGGATAATGCGGGAGGTCGAGGCTGTCGCCAGGGCGAAAGGGGTCGATGTGGACCCCGACCATGTCGATAGAACGATGGCCTATTTCCAAAAAACTCGAGAGGGGGCGATCTCGTCGATGCTCACAGACCTTCAGAGGGGCAACCGTCTGGAGGTAGACGTCCTCAACGGCGCCGTCGCCAGGTTGGGCGGGGAGCTCGGGGTGCCTACTCCGGGGAACGAGTTTATAGCCGCGTGCCTCACGGTGGCCCACAACAGGGCCAGGGCCGTGTCCCAGCCAGGCGGCGGATCAACGTTGAGTTAGGACAGACCCCTCGTCCGCCCGTGGCGAGGTGGGAGTGAAATTATCGGTGGATACTGAGGATCTACTTATGGAGAAATCACATAGACTTCGTACAATGGTAGCGTCGTATTCTGGTGTCCAAGGTTGGAAGTACTGTCACCCTGAGCCCTTCGGCTAGGCTCAGGATAGACTCCGCGAAGGGTCTAAGGCGCGGCGCCAAGGAGGCCATGCGCCTTGGATTCTTCACTCCGTTCAGAATGACAATAACCCCGCGCTTTTCTCACCAGATAAGGCCTGACGGTACAAGGCGACTCCGCCTGATTTGTCTGATGTTCAGGTGGTTTCTCTATTAGCGTGAGGTTTTAATAAAATACCAGGAGGGAGATTAGATGCCGTATTTCATCGACTCGTCGAAGCTGGAGCGCAGGGAGATAGCGCCTGGCATAACCATACGCACCATGTGGGGTGACAAGCTCATGATAAGCATCGTCGAGAATGCGCCGCACGCCGTAGTTCCCGCCCACACGCACTCCGAGCACGAGCAGGGCGGAATAGTCCTTCAGGGCGAATTCGACATGATGATCGGCGGTGAGACGCGGCGATTGAAGCCTGGGGACGCCTACGTGATTCCACCCGGCGTGGAGCACAAGCTCACCGGTGGCGATGGCTGGGCCCTTGCCCTGGACGTTTTCTCCCCGCCACGTGAGGAATACAAGTAAGGCGCGCCAATACCACCCTTGGACAGGCCTCTTCGGCAAGTGCAGGGGGAGCGCGGGAAAACAGCCTCCGCACTCAGGGCATGCGGTGCTCGTCAGCCGAGCTCGCCTCCCACGGGCAGGCCGCGACATCGTATACGGCAAGCTTCTCTGCCGGCGCTAGCGCCGCTGCCCCCACCGGCCACGGGCTGACTTGTTTTCATGCGTGGGGCTGTCCCACGCTTGTATAATGGCAGATTGGACTGGCAGCTCGACCCTCCCTGATTTAGGTGACACAAAAATCCATTGGGGTCACTAAGGCAAAGAGGGGCACTTGCAGTCGGCGGTTTCGGGAGCTATGGGGGATGGTGATGGGCGAAAGCAGCTTGCGCCAACCGCATACTAACTACAAAATAGAGTAAACTGCTGTGTTTAAGGAAGACGAATGACCCACGCTGAGACCGCGCCTGAGCTTCAACTTGGCCCAATTCGAGTAGCCGAAGTTCTCAGTGCGTTCTCGCTCGCGACAGACCTGGGCGCAGGCCAGCCGATGGGTGATGTCCTCCGAATGTGTTACATGGCCATGGGCATCGCTCAGGAGCTAAAGCAGCCTGAACGGGAAGAGGCCGACGTTTTTCACACGGCCTTGTTGGCGCACGCTGGGTGCACGGCGGGAGCAAGCCTCTTTGCATCGTTGATACACGGCGATGAGCTTGCGGCCCACCGTGATCTGTTTCTTCGAGATCTCGCCAAACCCGTGAACATCTTGAAATGGATGGAGGTTACGTCAATAGGTGTGTAAACGACATCAGGCGGCGACCTTCTCAGCCGTTGATTCAATGGCGATTCCATCCGCATACTGTGCACCGAGATAGACGTCTTCGATCAACTCAGGGGCCTTCAGACGCCTGAAGCGCTGTTCGGCGACCATCAACATTTTCCAGATCACCGCTATCGCCCGATCGACCCTCTTGTAGCGCTTGGCGGCATCGGTCCGAAGCCTGAGGGCCGCGAAGGGTGATTCTACCGGGTTCGTCGTGCGAAGGTGCCCCCAGTACTCCTTTGGGAAGTCATAGAAGGTGACCATGCGGTCCCAGTCCCGCTCCAAGGCCTCTGAGGCCGCCTCGTAGGAATGGTCGCCGCACCACCTGGTGAACACCGTCCTGAGCCGCTCAGCCTCTGTCCGAGTCGGCGCGTAGGGGATAGTACGCAGCATGAGCTTGGCCTGGTCCTGTTGTCGCTTTGGAAGCTTGGCGAGCACGTTTACGATCTTGTGGTTCCAGCAGCGTTGCTCTGCCGCCTGCGGATAGACGTTGCGCAGAGCTCCCCAGATGCCCAGGTGTCCGTCTCCAACCACCAGCCTCGGGCAGCTCAAGCCCCGGCGCTTGATGTCCCTGAGCACCTCGGACCAGTTCTCTGTGGACTCCCTGTATCCGGGAACAGCGCTCACCACCACCTTGCTCCCGTCGCTCAGGGCCGCCATCACCACCAGTACCGCCGCCTTCTCCTTCTCAAGACCAGCCTTGACGTAGACTCCATCCACCCACATGTAGACCACTTCCAGGTCATCGAGGGGCCGGCTGCGCCATTGGGCAAGCTCATCGTTCCACTTATCCTTCAACCGGGCCACCGTGCTCGCCGATACCGGTGCGTCCTCTCCCAGCAGCCCCCGCAAAGCCAGATCGAAGTCGCCTTCGGATAGACCGTGCAGGTACAGCTCGGGGATCAACTCAGCAACCTTCCTGGTCCTGTTGACGAACAGCGGCAGCAGCCGGCTCTCGAACTGCTCCTCGGTATCGCGGACTCGCGGCCGCCTCAGCTGTATCGTTCCCGAACTCAGCGTAAGCCTCCGGGCTCTGCCGTATCCGTTCCGATAGCCGGTATCGTTGTCCGAGTCGGATCTGAGCGCCGACTTCGCCCTTCCCAGAAACCCCGTCACCTCCTCCTCCAGCAACTCCTGGATCAGCCTCTGGACCTGGCTTCGCACCCAATCCTCCAACTGTTCCCACTCCGGCCTTGACTCCGACCTACTCTCAGTGCTTTCCTTCCTCATGGGCGGTCTATCTCCTCTCTTGGGCCTCGAGCCCGTGTTGTTCAGAGAGAGGGTACACCGCCTGACTGTTTACACACTTTTTGAAGATACCTCAATGGATGCTCCGTTACGTCGCAGCTGACGAGCCCATCCCCACCAGGGTCTTGCGTCTAGTGGACATTCTGCGGGGAAGGGGAGACCTGGAGGAGCAGATGCAAGGAGTGTGCGAAGTAGCACCCCGACTGGCTGCGCGCCTCGGAATGTCCAGGCAGGTAGGTCAGGCGCTTCGCTGTCGGTTAGAGCGTTGGGACGGAAGGGGTCCCCAAGGTCTTCGCGGGGACGAGATCCCGCTGATCGCTCGGATAACGCATATTTGCATGGTCCTCGTGCGTTTCTACCAGTCCGAGGGACGCGAGGCGGCCGAAGAAGCAGCGCGCCGGAAGAGGGGTACGGTGTTCGATCCCGAGGTCGTGGATGGATTTTTGCGCGCATCCAGAAGTGACCTATTCTGGGCCGGACTGTCGGCACCGGACCTATGGGACACCATCCTCGAGTTGGAGCCGGAATCGCCTGCCAGATCAATAGGTGAGGAGAGGATCGAGGACGTGGCTTTGGTCTTTGCCGACTTTGCCGAACTGAAAACGGCCCATAAAGCCGGACACGCGCGAAGTACAGCGGACATTGCCGGCGCCGTAGCCGAGAAGATGGGACTCCCTCAATCGTCCGTGTCTATGATACGGAGAGCAGCCCTGGTCCACGACATCGGTGAGGTCGGCATTCCGGGCAGAATCCTGGTGAAGGAAGGGGCTCTAGAGGAGTGGGAGGTGGAACAGGTGCGCCTCCATCCTCACTACACTGAGCGCATACTTTCACGAGTCCCGGCTCTGCTTCCTGTTGCGACCATCGCGGGGGCCCATCATGAATGGGTGAATGGCCAGGGCTACCATCGTGGGCTGTCCGGCTCTCGGATACCTGTCGGTGCTCGTATACTGGCGTTGGCCGACGCATTCCAGGAACTGGTCGAAGGACGCCCGGGACACCCAGGGGTGGACACGGACGAAGCTCTCGGCACGTTGAGCGAAGAGACCGGGTCCCGCTTCGACCCTGAGTGTTGCGAGGCTCTATCTCAGGTAACCGGCGTGACCATTCCGAAAGCATCTCTCAGGCGCGAGTGGCCCGCGGGACTCACAGACAGAGAAGTTGATGTACTTCGTGTCGCAGCTACAGGACTCACCAAACGTCGGATGGCCCGGCACCTGACTATCAGCGAGAAAACGGTAGGGACCCATCTCGAACACATCTACGGCAAGATCGGCTCCTCAAGCCGAGCTGCCGCTGTGCTCTTTGCTATGGAACAGGGGCTCCTTACAGACCCAGCCCTAGCTTGGAGTCGCTCCTCCACCCCGTGAGGTCCTTTCTTCCGTCAAGAATCGGGCGATCGCCCGATGCGCAAGGGCCGACCCCGTTATAGGATTCCTCTATACCGGTTATCAACTGACCAGTTCTGTTTGTGCTGGCAAATGAGGAGGTGGAGGTCGCCCATGAGAGAGGAAATAGTCAGGGACGGACGAATGGCTGAGGGTTCGTCGTCACCGTCTACAATTGTGTTCGTAGTGCTGGCGTTCTGGCTGGTCACGGCGATTGTCGTTGCTGCCTCCGGTGTGCTTGAAAGCCCGCCGCTAGCTGTCACTCCAGTGCTAGTCTGGGGCCCGGTGGTGGTGTTCCTGGTAGCCTTTGCCAGGTCTGCAAGCTTTCGCGCATGGGCGCTTGGCGTCAACCTTCGATGGCTAGTCCTTTATCACGTCGTGCGAGCGGGAATCGGCACGGGGTTCCTTCTTATGTCCGGAGATGAACTGCCACCCGAGTTTGCGGACACGGCCGGGGTCGGCGACATCATTGTTGGGGTATCCGCTTTGATCCTCGCACTTGCGGTGTCCGCTCGTACGGCCATGCGGCGCCGCATCATCTTCACTTGGAACCTGATTGGGCTGCTGGACATGATTCTGGTCTTTGCCACGGCCCAGCGCCTCATATTGTTCGGTGACGATCCCGACGCTATGGTCGAGCTGACCGCGTTTCCCTTGCTGGTGGTGCCAATGTTCGTCGTACCGCTGGTCCTCATCACACACTTCACGATCTTCGCCCAGTTGTGGCACACGCGCGGTCGCGATGCCCTCATATAGAGCGGATACGTGGGCGAAAAGCCAGGGCTGACACAGCCGAAAGGAGTTCGCGATGACAGACCTGAGTCAGGCAACGCATCCAGGTGTCACTCTGCCGAGGCAGCTTGTCCGTGTGGCCGGGTGGTGCGCCTACGCGAGCGGGATCGTATCCATCTTCGGCATTTTGTTTCTGGTGGCCTTCTTCACGACGTTCATCGGACCACTGGGAACGCTTAACGACATAGCCGTGGTCATCCAGTATGGGCTCATGCTCCCTATCGCAGTCGCACTACACCAGGCCTTACGACCTCACGGGCCGACCCTAAGCCTGGTTGCGTTGCTGCTGGGAGTAGCGGGGATGATCGCAGTGATAGTCCTCCAAGTACTTTTGGTAGTAAACGTGCTGCCATTCGATCAGCAGATAGGGATGGTGAGTGTCGGATTCCTGGTGGTCTTGGCCTGGTTTGTGATGGTCCGCTACCTGGGGCGCTCCTCTGCCATACTGCCAAAGAGCATGCTTCTGCACGTACTGGCGGGGCTGTACTTCGGTTACCCAATTTGGGCTTTCGCGTTGGGGCGTCGGCTACGGATGTCTGGTCTCAATTGGAGGTATCTTCAAAAAGTGTGTAAACAGTCAGGCGGTGTACCCTCTCTCTGAACAACACGGGCTCGAGGCCCAAGAGAGGAGATAGACCGCCCATGAGGAAGGAAAGCACTGAGAGTAGGTCGGAGTCAAGGCCGGAGTGGGAGCAGTTGGAGGATTGGGTGCGAAGCCAGGTCCAGAGGCTGATCCAGGAGTTGCTGGAGGAGGAGGTGACGGGGTTTCTGGGAAGGGCGAAGTCGGCGCTCAGATCCGACTCGGACAACGATACCGGCTATCGGAACGGATACGGCAGAGCCCGGAGGCTTACGCTGAGTTCGGGAACGATACAGCTGAGGCGGCCGCGAGTCCGCGATACCGAGGAGCAGTTCGAGAGCCGGCTGCTGCCGCTGTTCGTCAACAGGACCAGGAAGGTTGCTGAGTTGATCCCCGAGCTGTACCTGCACGGTCTATCCGAAGGCGACTTCGATCTGGCTTTGCGGGGGCTGCTGGGAGAGGACGCACCGGTATCGGCGAGCACGGTGGCCCGGTTGAAGGATAAGTGGAACGATGAGCTTGCCCAATGGCGCAGCCGGCCCCTCGATGACCTGGAAGTGGTCTACATGTGGGTGGATGGAGTCTACGTCAAGGCTGGTCTTGAGAAGGAGAAGGCGGCGGTACTGGTGGTGATGGCGGCCCTGAGCGACGGGAGCAAGGTGGTGGTGAGCGCTGTTCCTGGATACAGGGAGTCCACAGAGAACTGGTCCGAGGTGCTCAGGGACATCAAGCGCCGGGGCTTGAGCTGCCCGAGGCTGGTGGTTGGAGACGGACACCTGGGCATCTGGGGAGCTCTGCGCAACGTCTATCCGCAGGCGGCAGAGCAACGCTGCTGGAACCACAAGATCGTAAACGTGCTCGCCAAGCTTCCAAAGCGACAACAGGACCAGGCCAAGCTCATGCTGCGTACTATCCCCTACGCGCCGACTCGGACAGAGGCTGAGCGGCTCAGGACGGTGTTCACCAGGTGGTGCGGCGACCATTCCTACGAGGCGGCCTCAGAGGCCTTGGAGCGGGACTGGGACCGCATGGTCACCTTCTATGACTTCCCAAAGGAGCACTGGGGGCACCTTCGCACGACGAACCCGGTAGAATCACCCTTCGCGGCCCTCAGGCTTCGGACCGATGCCGCCAAGCGCTACAAGAGGGTCGATCGGGCGATAGCGGTGATCTGGAAAATGTTGATGGTCGCCGAACAGCGCTTCAGGCGTCTGAAGGCCCCTGAGTTGATCGAAGACGTCTATCTCGGTGCACAGTATGCGGATGGAATCGCCATTGAATCAACGGCTGAGAAGGTCGCCGCCTGATGTCGTTTACACACCTATTGACGTAACCTCCTCAATTGAGATGCAGGCGACTATCGACGCAGCAACTGGCCACTCCACGGGACTGTGGTAATCTGCCCGCACACCAAGAAGCGTCTAATGGCAGGGGGTTCATAGTGTCACAGAGACGTCTTGAACAAATAGGCGCCGCTGGCGGCATATGCGCACCCCATGACCACCGCTATCCCGGAAATGAGGTTTCCGGCAAAAGCGTGTTCGACAAATCAAACATTACGCCGCGGGCGGCGCCGCTTGTGAACGCGACCTTACCTGCCAGTCTCATGGTGGTCCTTCGAGCGAGCCGGGATCAGCCGAAAGGCCCATTGTTTTGTGGGGCCAGTGTGTCGGCCGAAGCGCTTGGGCCCTTGAATTCTAAGATGAATTGGTGATGCCGCTCGTCGGCCACGTTTGTTATGCGGTGCTCGATTCCACCGCCGACAACCGTGAACTGTACGAATCCCTCCGCGTATTCTCGAACGGTCTGCTTCTGGCCCGGGATGTCGACGGCGATCTTGCTCGGCGTCGTGTAGACGTAGACGTAGTCGGACTCGTGCCGGTGATGGGGCGACGGCTCCCCGGGTTGGAGCTCCATGTCCCACACTCGGACACGGTCGTTCTCGAAAAGCAGCTCAGTCCCTACGGCCTTTGAGACCTCGATCTTTGGCTGGGGCATGGATATTCTCCCCTTGGCGAATTGTAGATACCGCGCTGAGTCTGTCGGTCTATCAGCGGGCCGTGGTGGCATCGCGTCTGCGGGTTGATCACCGCTGGCGCGGCGATACCGGCGCGCGTTTGGAGGCCTCAAGAAAACGCCTGGGGCCGCCGTTGACGCCCAACGTCTTCCAGAAAGCGCTCGACCTCTCCGGGCCGCCTTAGTATGTAGATTTGCCTTCCCTTCGAGAACCGCTCCAGCCTCTCCATCACCTAGGGCCTGCTCCGTGTAGGATAGCCCCAGATCCACTTGAGGAACCGCAAGTACTCCCGGTCGAACCTCTCGTCGCAGCCGGGAGCTATGTCGGGCCTGCTCCCATCCCAGTACTGAAGCAGCCTTTTGATCACGCGCCACAGGCAGGTGAGCCGCGGAAAGTCCAGAAAAATGACGGTGTCGGCGGCGGCGAGCCGGACCTCCATCGTGCGGCCGTAGTTGCCGTCGATAATCCAGGAGCGCCCCCCTGCCAGCTCCTCTACTGTCCGCTGCCACTCGTCAAAGTCGGTCTCGACCCACCCCGGTTTCCAGAAGAGCGCGTCCAGGTGGATGACCTCCACGCCGAGCATGTCGCCAAGCCGCCGGGCAAGCACAGACTTGCCAGAGCCTCCCGGCCCGATGATCGCGACCCTTTTCATTCGGACGTCATCTTCTGTCAAAGGGTGGCCCAGGTGCGGCGCCTACGGGTTCCAATGGTACCGAGCGAGGCGGGCACGCCCCATATGCTCTCAGGGGCATGCCCTTGCAATGAGGTCAGGACCGGCGTGTGAGGCAGGGTTCACAAGTGCGGCGTCGACGGGTTACGTGCCGAAGCGTACATCCGCCACGGCGTCGTTGTATGTCACACCCTTGGTAGCCCAGAATGTCTCTGCTATCTTGTCCACCGAGTCCACCAGCCGCTTCGCGGCGTCCAAGTCCACCGCCTGCTTGTTGGCCGATGCCAGCTTGGTGGTCTCCCAGACGGCGGTGTGCAGATCGGGGTACTTGTCCAGGTGCTCCGGCTTGAAGTAGTCGTGCCAGAGGATATCGATCTCGTGCTTGACGAGTTCGGCGTGCTGCTCCTTGACGGTTACGTAGCGGCCGAAGGTGTTGCGGTAGGTGCTGTACTCCTCGTGGGTGCCGCTTTGCGGATAGTCCAGCGCCTGTATCCGCATTACCATCTTCAACACGGTCTGTGCGGCGATCTTGGCGCCAATGGGGTCGTATATTCCGCACGGGATGTCGCAGTGTGCATACGCCACTTGTATGGGCAGCCATCGTCGCAGGGTCCGAAGCATTCTCATGGCAAGATTCCTCCATTTTTTGAGTGTTATGAGCCGCTAAGAAGAGTATCAGGATCGTGGGCCCGCACACAACCCCTGCGCATTCGGTGCTCATGGACCGCCAGGGCCCGCACAAGGGGAAAGGGGCGGTGGCCAAAGTGTCTTTGATCCAAAACGAAAGGGCCCGCGAATGGCCCGTGTTGATTGCATCGGGGTGACTCACGGCATAGAATGGCCTTCGTGGGCCAAGATCATGTCGGCGTAACCGGTAAAGGTGGAAGGGCTGACCGGACCGGCCAGAGGGCCGCCGCGAGGGGTTGGATCGGCCTCTTGGCCAGGGCGCCAGCCCTCGGAGTCGTAGTCGATCTTCTCTCCAGCCGGCTCTACGTGGTACGTGGAGACAGCATGACACCATCCTTGCAGCCGGGAAACCAGCTACTTGTGAGCCGTGCGGCCTACGCCGCCTCCCGGCCGTCCCGCGGCGACGTGGTGATCGTGCGGGGTCCGGGGAATACCGTGGCACGGTACCTCAAACGGGTCGTCGGCCAGCCAGGCGAGGAGGTCCGCATCCTCGACGGCGCGCTGCTGATAGACGGGGCGCGGATGAATGAGCCATACCTGGGAGGCCTGCCAGCGTCGGTGGGAATGGGGGATAGCGCCTGGGAGTTGGGGCCGGACGAATACTTCGTATTGGGCGACAACCGGCTGCGGAGCATCGACAGCAGGGAGTACGGGCCTGTGGGCGCGCGCTTGATCGTAGGCAAGGCCTGGTTTCGCTACTGGCCGCTTCAGAGCTGGGGCGCCATCGGGTGAGGCAACGGGCTCGCGCTTCTCAGGGGCCCTCGGCCGACAGCCACTGGGCCATCTCCTTGGCGTGGTATGTAATAATCATATCGGCGCCTGCCCTCTTGATTGCCGTGAGGATTTCGACCGTGACCCGGCGGCCGTCGAGCCACTCGTTCTGAGCCGCCGCCTTTACCATGGCGTACTCGCCACTGACGTTGTAGGCCGCGACGGGGCATGCGACGGCTTGTCTGACTCTGGCGATGATGTCCAGGAATGCTAGCGCCGGCTTGACCATGACGATGTCGGCCCCTTCCGCTATGTCCTGCTCTATCTCTCGCAGGGCCTGACGCGAGTTGCGCGGGTCAAGCTGGTAGCCCTCGCGGTCGCCGAACTGGGGCGCCGACTCGGCCGCCACCCTGAATGGGCCGTAAAAGGAGGAGGCGTACTTGGCCGAGTAGGCCATGATGGGCGTATCTACGCTCCCGCCTCCGTCCAGTGCAGACCGGATGGCGTTGACCTGCCCGTCCATCATCGCCGATGGCGCGACCATATCAGCCCCCGCCGCTACCTGGCTGACCGCCGTTCTGGCCAGAAGCTCCAGCGTGCGGTCGTTGTCGACCGTGCCGTCCTCGATGACGCCGCAGTGGCCGTGGTCGGTGTACTCACACAGGCATACGTCGGCGATGACCAGGAGGTCGGGCGCGGTCTTCTTGATCACCCGGATCGCTTCCTGCACTATCCCGTTGGCTTCGTACGCTTCCGTACCCTCCGCGTTCTTGGTCTCGGGGATGCCGAAGAGAAGTACCGCGGGAATCCCCAGGTCCGCCACGCTCCCGATCTCCGAGATGAGGTGGTCAAGCGAAAGCTGATACATCCCCGGCATCGGGGCAATCTCGGCCCGCACGTTGCGTCCGTGGGTAACGAACATGGGATAGATCAGGTCGGTTACCGACAGACTGGTCTCCTGGGCCATCTCGCGAATCGCGGGCGACCGCCTGATCCTGCGAAGTCGTACCTGCGGGAACCTACCCATCGGAGCGTGCCTCCTCGGTGTAGTACGCCTTGAGGGCATCGACCAGACCGGCGATCGTGTGCTCCCTGGCGACTATGTGCACCTCGAGCCCTGTTTCCCTAACGGCAGCCGCGGTAATGGGGCCGATACAGGCGATTCTCGCCTCGCCCAGCTGGTCTAGGTTGCCGTCGAGCAGCGCCCTCAGGTTTCTCGCCGTTGACGAGCTTGTGAAGGTGGCGACGTCGATACCCCGCGACAGGACCTCCGATATGCGGTCCCCGGCGTCCTTCGGGACGACGTTCCTGTAAACAGTTACCTCCGTGACGTGGGCCCCGAGAGTGGCCAGACCATCCGGTATCGCGTCGCGCCGGATGTCTGAGCTGGCAAACAGGACCTTCGCCCCGGCTACGCCTCTATGCTTCAGAGCGTCCACCATCGCTTCGGACACAAACTCCTTTGGGACCAGGTCGGCGACGATACCGTGCGCCTGAAGCCTGGCCGCGGTCTCCGGGCCGATAGACGCGACCTGGGCTGAGTGGAATGCCCGGGAATCCCGACCGAGCTGGCCGAGACGGTCGAACACCGCCTGGACAGTGTTGGCGCTGGTGAACACGACCCAGTCGTACTCCGATAACGACTCGAGCGCCGCGTCCAGCGCCGAGTGGTCCTCCAGGACCTCAATGTGTATGGTCGGCGCCTCCAGCGGCTCGGCCCCCTCCCGGTAGAGCAGGTCCGAGAGAGCGCCGGCCTGAGCTCGGATGCGCGTAACCAGCACGCGTTTACCGAAGAGGGGACGGTTGTCGAACCAGCGAAGCCTGTCCCGGAGCTGCACGACTTCCCCGATCACCGCGACCACCGGCGGGGCCAGGCCGGCATCGTCGGCCTTTTCCCTTATGTCGGCGAGGGTGCCCACCACGGTGCGCTGGAACGGTTGGGAGCCCCACTGTACCAGGGCCACCGGTGTCTCCGCGGGGCGGCCCGCACGCACCAGTGTGGCGGCTATGCTCGTCAGCGCGTCCCAGCCCATGAGCACGACGAGCGTCTCGCCCCCTTGCGCCAGCTTATCCCATGCAACGGCGCTGTCGGATTTGTCCGGCGACTCTGAGCCCGTGACAATGGTGAGTGAAGAGGCGAACCCTCGGTGGGTCAGTGGGATGCCCGCGTATGCGGGTGCCGCGATGGCGGAGGTTACGCCCGGCACCACTTCAAAGGGAATGCCCTGGTCCACAAGGGTCTCCGCCTCCTCGCCACCCCGCCCGAATATGAACGGGTCCCCGCCCTTCAGGCGTACCACCTGCTTGCCGGCCTTAGCCCTCTCGACCAGCAGCGCGTTAATGTCCGCCTGGGGGTTGCGGTCCTGGCCAGGGACCTTGCCAACGTCGATCACCTCGGCGTCCGCGCGGGCGCGGTCCACCAGCCGCTGGTCCACCAGCCGGTCGTAGACCACAACGTCCGCTGCCTCCAGGCGCTGCAGTCCCTTCACGGTGATGAGCCCGGGATCGCCGGGCCCCGCGCCCACGAGGCAGACAGCGCCCTTCTTGCCTGTATGCGAGTCTCTCATCTCGATGGGGTAGCCACCGGCCCCGCCCCGCAAGGACTCGTGGTGGCCACTCCTCCTCATGCCGCTCTGACCATCAGCGTACCTCGGTCCGGCCCTGCCTCTCAACGGCCGCCGACAATTTTGGCGGCGCCGGCCTCTAGCAGGGACTCGGCGGTCCGCCTGCCACCGTCCTCGGCCTCGGCTGCATCGCAGGTTACACGCGTACGGAATACCCGGCTGCCATCCGGCAGGGCGGCCATCGCGGATATATGGAGCTGGTCGCCTTCAAGCTGGGCGTAGGCCGCCACGGGCACCTCGCAGCCGCCCCCCATGACGCCCAGAAACGCCCGCTCGGCCTCAAGGGCTATTCGACTTGGCCGGTGGTCGATAGCGGCCAGCATGTCGATGATTCTCGTGTCGCCGGCGCGAGCTTCAACTGCCAGGGTGCCCTGGCCTACCTCCGGCGTGCAGAGGTCCGGAGACAGGTACTCGGTTATCTCGGCGTGTCTGCCCAGGCGGATCAGCCCCGCGGCGGCGAGAACAACGCCATCGTAGTCGCCTCCCGCCACCTTGTCCAGGCGGGTGCCGACGTTTCCCCTGATCGGTAGGAGCTCCAGGTCGGGACGGAACGCCTTGAGCAACGCTACGCGTCGGGGGCTGCTGGTGCCCAGGCGCGCGTGCGGGGGCAGCTTGGCCAGGGGTAGGCCCCACCTGTTCATCTGCACGTCCCGCGGGTCCTGGCGGCGGCCAATCGCCGCCAGCGTCAGGCCTTCGGGCAACGAGGCGGGCAGATCTTTTGCGCTGTGGACGGCAACATCGATCTCTCCATTGATGAGGGCCAGCTCGATCTCCTTAACGAACGTGCCACGCTCCAGCCCCGCGAGGGGCGCTTCCTTGTGCTTGTCGCCGGTGGTGGTGATCGGTACGACGGACAGATCGATATCGGGAAAGCGCTCTCGGAGTTGGGAGAGCACCTCCTCGGTCTGGGCCATGGCGAGGGGGCTGGCTCTGGAGCCGACGATTACCCTGAGGCGAGCGGTCATGGGGGGCCCGGTCAATCTCCGGAGGATGCTGATCTACCATCCCCGGCGGCCGGGGCGGGTGCCAGCTCCTCATACATCCTGCAGACGCGGTCCTCGCATCCACAGTCGGTCCCCATCATGAGACGCGACATGAGGAGCTCCCTCGCCCCCTGCGCCTCGCCGGCCTGCACCAGGTCGAGCAGATCATCCGTGAGACATACCTGCCAGTGGTCTGGGAACAGCGTGATTCTTTGCCGCGCCAGGACTCCCCTGACTTCGGACAACAAGGGGGCAAGGTCGGCCAGTTCCATCAGGCCATGTCTTGATGTGATCCGGCTGGTGCCGGACAGCTCCTCGCGGAACCTCCGGGCCAGGGCTGGACTCGCGCCCCCGGTAGACGCGGCCAGTACTACGTCGCCTCGCCTGACGATTGCCGGCGCGATCCAGGTGCATAAAGGGGTGACGTCAACCACATTCAGTGGGATGTTGCGCTCTTTCGCTTCTTCGCTGACGGCTCTGTTGAGCTTGCGGTCGCTCGTGTCAGCGACTATAGCGATGAAGGCGCTCTCCAGGTCCCCGGGCTCATACTTCCGGTGTATCCAGGTGACACGCTCGCCGTCCACGGCCTGGCTTAGAGCGTCATTGATCTCTGCGCTGATCAACACGACACGTGCGCCGTACTCCAGCAGCCTGACGGCCTTTTCCTCGCCGAGGTCTCCACCGCCGATCACCACGCAGCGGCGGTCTCGTAGGTCCAGGAAAACCGGATAATACGCTGGCATCGTGGTCCTTTCGGCAAGTTGGGACAGTCTGGGCGAGGTTGGTGAGCTGAGCGCCGCGGCGCGTGAGGCCCCGGGTCCTAAGCGAAGTACCTGACGCGCGTCTTCTTATACTCGCGGGTGCTGTAGAGGAGCTTGTAGTCACTGATGCCTGTCGCGTTGGAGATATCCCCCGCCACCTCCTCACACTGTTGCTCGGAGGTCGCGTGAATCATAGTATAGTGAGAGTAGGGGAAGTCCGGGTATGTGGGCCTCTCGTAGCAGTGGGTGACCCACCGTGAGCTTGCCATGACCTTCCCCACCTCCTCTGAGCGTTCGGGAGGGACCTTCCACACGGCCATGGCATTGGCCTTAAATCCCGCCCGGCGGTGGTGCAATACCGCGCTGAACCGGCGCATTATTCCCCGCTCTCTGAACGAGTCGGCCAGGGCAAACAGGGCCTCCTGACTCATGGCGAGCCGTTTGGCCATGGGCTCAAAGG
This sequence comes from Dehalococcoidia bacterium, assembly GCA_963665215.2. GTDB lineage: Bacteria > Chloroflexota > Dehalococcoidia > Lucifugimonadales > CAUZJF01. The sequence continues at coordinate 177,309 of CAXXWW010000017.1, read as the reverse complement.
GGCGTGGCAGCAGGGGCAGGTCCTCCTGCAGCTCGCGGATCGCGCTGATCTCGGACTCTGTGACGGGCTCGGCCTTGTTCCAGTCTGCGGTGACGCCCCCGTTATACTCATCGGGTTTGTAGTAGTCCTCCGCGGCCCCCTCCTCCTTCACCATGTCGAAGTTAACGCCGATCTTGAAGAAGCGGATGGTCGGCAGCAGCCTGTACTTCTCGGCTCCGGTCCTCTGGGCGTAAGTCTCAACCGTACCGTCAAGACTCTGTGTGGGGGGTACCGCCAGGGTGAACCACAGGTTGTAATCGCCGACTCTGGCGTAGTTGTGGCTCACGCCTGGGTGCTCATTGATGGTCTGGGCCCCGGAGTCCAGCTTGTCCGGCGGGAGGCGCATCGCCACCAGCGCTGTCTTATAGCCGAGGCGGCGGGTATCGAAGATGGCGCTGATCTGGCGGACTACGTTCTTGTCCTTCAGCGTCTGGATGCGGCTGATGACCTGAGACGAGTCCAATCCAAGCTGCCGGCCAAGGTCAGCGAAGGGCTCCTCCACCAGCGGGCAAGACCCCTGGAGCAGGTTCAGCAGCTTTCGATCGATGATGTCGATGTCGGAAGCCATCGTGTCGCTCGCTCGCGTGTGCTTCAGCGAATTGGGCGATGCCGCACGATGCACACAGCTCACCGCAACATCACATCGATGGGTCCGCGGAGCGTCGCACAAACTCTGCCATTTAGATTAGCATAGTGTCTTCTGGCCGGTCAACGAGAGCCCGAGACGGGCGGAGGTGCGACTGCGTCCCCTGAGAGTGAACTGCCTGAGCGCCTTCGACCGACCGGTACAGGATAGTCCGAAGACGTAATGCGTAAATATCGAGTGATTTGGCGTAGGACCCGATTAGGAATCGCGTCTTGGGTGTTCCAGTTCGACACGGGGCGTTGTCGTGCTCCGTGTCCTGTGCTATCGTTTCTCTGATCAAGGGGGTCTGGAACTGGAGGAGGCCAAGCGCCGTCTGATGGACCGACTCAGGAGTGAGGTGCCCGACGATCGGGTCATCGAGGCCATGGAGCGGGTGCCGCGGGAGATGTTCGTCCCCGAGGAGAGCAGACACCTGGCCTATGAGGATGTCCCTGCACCCATAGGGGAGGGGCAGACGATTTCGCAGCCGCTGATAGTGGCGCTGATGCTCCGGGCGCTGGAGCTGCGACGGTCCGACAGGGTCCTTGAGATAGGCTCGGGCAGCGGCTATCAGGCGGCGATAATGGCCGAGCTGGCTGGCGAGGTGATCGGCGTCGAGCGCATCGGCTCCTTGGCCGACTCGGCAAGGGAGAGACTTGCCTCCCTTGGTTATACCAATGTGGAGATAGTCCACGCTGAGAGGCGTCTGGGCTGGCGGAGGGGTTCTCCCTACGATGCCATCATCGTCGCGGCGGGCGCCCCCAAGCTGCCCTCTGAGTTGATGGAGCAGATGGCGGTCGGCGGAAGGCTCGTCATTCCGGTGGGCTCCATGGAGAGCCAGGACCTCATGAAAGTAACGAGGACCGCCGACGCCTACTCGGTGCGTACCCTGGGGCCCTGTCGGTTCGTACCGCTGCTGGACGAGGGCGCCTGGCCTGAGGTGGAAGAAGAATCGGGCTGACTAAAGGGATTGTGATTGCCCGCGGACGATTTCGGTGAAAGATACATCACCGGCGGGTCATAGAGTGTTGGGCGTGTTACGCTGTATGGCGACCCGGGTGTCCCGGCGCTGGCTTGGGAGCGCCTACCTTCTGGCGGGCTGATGTATTAATGGGTGTAAGGGGTTTCTCAGCACCCTGCTGGAGCGCAGTTGCCTGGCCCATGGACTATGAAGTAGTCATAGGACTTGAAGTGCATAGCCAGCTCTTGACCAAGAGCAAGATGTTTTGCTCTTGCGCTGCCGGCTATCAGGAAGCTCCGCCCAATACGATGGTGTGCGAGGTCTGTATGGCCATGCCCGGTGTGCTCCCCGTAATAAACAGGCGGGCCATCGAGCTTGTGGTCACGACGGCGCTGGCCCTGAACTGTGAGATTTCCAGGTATACAAAATTTGACCGGAAGAACTATCCATATCCAGACCTCATGAAGGGCTACCAGATCTCGCAATACGACCAGCCCATCGCCATCAAGGGGAACATCCAGATCGAGCTCGATGGCTACGAGAAGAGGATTCGGGTCACACGTGTTCACCTGGAAGAGGACGTAGCCAAGCTCTCTCATCGGATGGGGCCGGATGGCGAGACTTACACTTTGCTGGATATCAATCGCGCTGGCGTCCCTCTGATGGAGGTCGTGACCGAGCCCGACATGAGGGCGCCGGAGGAGGCCCGGGCCTACCTGACTATGCTGCACTCCATCCTCAGGTACCTTGGTGTGAGCACAGCTAACATGGAAGAGGGCAGCTTCCGGTGCGACGCCAACATAAGCGTGCGCCCGAAGGGGTCCACCGAGCTGGGGGCCAAGGTGGAGGTGAAAAATATGAACAGCTTCCGCTCGGTCTACGGCGCCCTGCAGTATGAGGCTGAGCGCCAGGTCCGGCTGGCGCGGCAAGGCGAGGTGATTGCCCAGGAGACACGCGGCTGGTCGGAAGACCGTGGCGTGACGGTGTCCCAGCGTAGCAAGGAGTACGCCTCCGACTACCGCTACTTTCCCGAGCCCGACCTGCCGCCGCTGGTCATCGACCCTGCGTGGGTGGAGGAGGTGCGCAGCCGGCTGCCCGAGATGCCCCAGGCCAGGAAGGCGAGGCTCGTCAAGCAGTATGGCCTGCCGCTCTACGATGCGAGACTCTTGACAGCCTCCAGGGACACCGCCGACTTTTTCGAGTCCGTCATGGCTGTTCGATCCCAGGAGGGTGAGGCACGGAGACGGCTCGCCAAGTCGGTGAGCAACTGGATGCTGGGCGAGCTCGCAAGACTCCTCAATGTCACAGGCGGTGACCTGCAGGACGTAAAAATCCAGCCTCAACATCTGATTGAGCTGCTGGACCTGATAGACGCCGGCACCCTAAGCACTGGGATGGCGAGGGAGGTGTTCGAGGAGATGTTCAAGGTGGGAGGGTCGCCCACGAGCATCGCCGAGAAAGGGGGGATGGTGCAGATCAGCGATGCAGCTACCATTCAGCCGGCGGTGGAGGACGTCATCGGCGGCAACCCCAAGCCCGTGGCCGACTTCTTGAGTGGCAAGGAGACGGCCATGCGTTTCCTTGTAGGCCAGGTGATGAAGACCACTAAGGGCAAGGCGGACCCTCAGCTGGCTGCCAGACTGCTGCGAGAAAAGCTGGACTCGATGAGGTAGTGAGATGGATGGGAGTGTCCCGGCCAACGAAATTCTGAGTGGTCCCGCCGCAAAGCGGTCCAGGTGGACTGTCTGGCGAAAGCTTTTCTACCTAGGGCTCGGGGTGAAGCGGTGGCTGCTGGTGGGCGCACTGGGCATCGGGATATGCTCAGTTGGGCTGGCTTTTGTGATCAAGAACCTGTTCGGCCTCTACCTCCCCAACTTTCTGCCGTGGTACCTGGAAGGCATGGTCCTGGCTTTCGGAGGGGTGATCGTAATTCTGCTTTCGATCTACGGGCTGTACCGCTCCGTAGGGCCGCTGGTCTTTGCCTCCACAAGCTTCGAGACGCTGGCAGATACGATCTACACGCGCCGCTCGAGAGGCCGGGGCCCCAGGATCGTGACCATTGGTGGGGGCACCGGGCTGTCGGTGCTGCTGCGGGGGTTGAAGGCGTACACGGACAACCTGTCCGCTATCGTTACCGTGGCCGACGACGGCGGCAGCTCTGGGCGCCTGCGGCGTGAGCTGGGTATGCTGCCGCCCGGGGACTTTCGAAACTGCCTGGTGGCCATGTCCGATGCCGAGTCGTTGGTGGGAGAGCTCTTCCAGTACCGCTTTGACCAGGGTGACGGTCTTGAGGGGCACAGCTTTGGGAACCTGTTCATCGCTGCAATGACCAGCGTGACGGGCAGCTTTGAGCAGGCGCTGTACGAGTCCAGCCGTGTGCTTGCGGTCCACGGGCAGATCCTGCCGGCCACGGTGGCGAATCTGGGCCTGTCCGCCCGGCTTGACGACGGGACGGTTGTGCGGGGCGAGTCAAGCATTACCGAGCGCGGAGGCTCCATCGACCGAATATTGATTGAGCCGGAGGACGCCGAGGCCCATCCTCAGGCGGTGGCGGCAATTGAGGAGGCTCAGCTAGTTGTCATAGGGCCGGGCAGTCTCTACACCAGCATCCTGCCCAACCTGCTCGTGTCGGGCATTGTCCACGGTATCAGGATGTCAACGGCCCCCAAGATTTACGTCTGCAACGTGGCGACGCAGAAGGGAGAGACCGATAGGTACACCGTGGCAAAGCACGTAGAAGCCCTGGAGGCGCACACGGTTCCCGGTATAATCGACTACGTGCTCGCCAACGATAACCTGCGGCAGCTTGGCGCGTCCTTCGCCGGCGAGGCGGTGGTAGACGATGGCCGCGAGATGAGGCACGCTCAGGTGATCAGCGACGACATGGTGGACCCGGACCACCCCGTTCGCCACGACTCCGCTAAACTGGCGCGGGTAATCATGGACGTGTATCATGGAAAGCGCATGGCCGCTCCTCATGGAAGCGTGACGGCGGCTGAATGATGAGACGGAAAGCGGCTGGCAAAGGGTGAGGTCCCAATGCAGACGGTCATGAACGTGGTGCAGATTGTTGTAGCCGTCATCCTAGTAATCGTTGTGCTACTTCAGGTGCGCGGCCAGGGCACGGGCCTGTTCGGGTCCTCCGAGAGCTCGTACCGGACGCGCAGGGGACTGGAGAAGACCCTCTTCCAGTTCACCATCTTCCTGGTCGTCGTCTTTATAATGTCGTCGATCATAAGCGTCCGCGTTTTCTGACCCTGCTTGAAATCTCCCTCCACCGAATGGTCCCCACGTCGCGCCTGCATGTCCTCCAAGATCGTCAGCCTGACCACAGACTTTGGGGCCGCCGGCGGGTACGTGGGCGCCATGAAGGGCATGATACTGGGTATTGACCCGAGTGTCGCCCTTGTTGACATCTCCCACGAGGTTCCGCCCCAGGACATCGCCCACGTCGCGTTCGTGCTGGGCAGCGCCTATCGGTACTTCACCCCGGACACCGTGCATGTCGCGGTGGTCGACCCGGGCGTCGGAACGTCACGGCGGTCGATTCTCGTGGTCACGCCGACCGGCAGGTTCCTAGCGCCGGACAACGGTCTCCTCACGTATGTGCTGGCCGACCATCAAGTTCGAGGTTCCCCGACGGGCACTGGAGTCTCCGGCGAAGGCGAGTTCATGCAGCCGGTGACCCTACCCGTGCCTGAAGGCTGCTCGGCATACGTCCTCACCAGGAGCGCGTACTGGCATCATCCGGTGAGCGACACCTTCCATGGGCGGGACGTGTTCGCACCTGTCGCGGCCCACCTCTCGCTTGGCGTTCCGCCCGACCAGATGGGTGATGCGGTCGAGGACCTCGTCTGCCTCGATCTCCATTATCGGGAGAGACATGGCGGCGTGGTCGAGGGGCGGATCATATTCGTCGATCACTTCGGCAACCTCGTAAGCAACATCCGCTCGTCACTTCTTCCCGGTGGCGGTGTGGAGGTTGAGGTGGGAAGTACGGTTATCCATGGGTTGAGCCGGACGTACGCGGAGACTGAAGGTATGGCAGCGCTGGTGGGAAGTCACGGCTACCTTGAGATCGCCGAGCGGAATGGGAACGCCGCAGGCCGGCTGGGAGTCGGAGTGGGGAGCCGGGTGAAGGTAGTAGCAGCTACCTGACGCGCAAGTGACGTGAGTCCGCCGAGACTATTTTCCGGCTCGGCGCCGCCAGCGGGTATCCCGTGCTCCCGACTCGTGCCGACCCGGACGGACCTCCGAGACGCCGCGATTATGGCGTTGAAGGCGCTTGCGCGCGGGTGCCACGCTCAACTGCCGCAGCCCAGGCCAGGATTGGTGGTTTCCACCTGCGCCAGAATTGTGACCGTGATGACGCCACCGCCATCGGGGTCGAGGACCCTGATATGGATGTCGGGGTTGGACTCGTCCTTCGACCAGTCCATGTACACGGCGGCGATTCGGCCATCCGGGAGCACGCAGGGCTGCAGGTGGTCGGCGAGCGCGGCGGCAGGTCCGCCCCCGCCCGCTGGCAGGCGCCAGACGGCGTCGCCGTCCCAGTTGGCCGCGAAGACGATACTGCCGTCGGGGGCATAGTCCGGGTTGTGCAAGGTTCCCATTTCCGGGCCGCCGCGCGGATTGTCTGCCGGGGTCACCACTAACCGAAATCCCTTGCTATCGACGCCCACCTCACAGATGGCGTGACCGTCCCAGTCGTCGTTGCCGCACTGAAACAGCACCCTGGTACCGTCGTCCGAGATGGCTGGATTTTGGTGCCAGCTAAATGGCGACTCAATTGTGAGAGCCAGCGGGGCGCCCCAGGCCCCTACACCGCGCGTGGTTACGAACAGGTCCGTGATGTGACGGTCCACCACGCCCTCTTGCTGGTAGACGATGGCGTCCCCGCCTGATGCGACCGCCACCTGGCCCTGCGACGGGTGGACCACCTCTCCACCGCCCGCTCCCGCTCGTACCGCTTCGCCCATCGACAGGTCCCATCTTACGACGGCCAGGCAGGACCAACCTGCGCAGTCAATGTCAAACCGTTCCGAATCGAGGACGAGCCACTGTCCGTCTGGGGAAATGTTGAGCGTCAGGTCAGAGCCGCTGGACACCCCGTCCAGCACCAGGCTGACATCCTGAGGCGTCGCCCCCTCCGCCGCTTCGACGAGGTACACCCGGCCACCGGGCAGGCCGTAGGTGATGTGGCCGCTGGGGGCAGACCCGGCTGGAGGGGCGCCCGCAATGGCCTCAAGGGTGTAGGCGGCCATGAGCTGGGCCTCTACGTATGCCTGCGCGGCGAAGGCCATTAGCGCTGTCTCCAGCGAGTCGATGACCGAGTCCCCACCGGGCCCGAGCAGCTTCCGGGCGGCGGCTATATCCGGGGCGGCCAGGACTTCCAGCGCGCGCCCCAACGCGCGCAATGTCGTCTCCTGGACGAGCGCCCCGCGGTCCGCGACCATCGTGGCGTGCTCGTTTACAACAACGTCGTCCGGGGCTTCAGCCGCGGCGAATCTGCCGTGCTTGAGATCGTCGACGTGCGTGAGAACACCGATGCCGTCTCCGGGGTCCTCTACCGTGCCGTTCCCGTCCAGGTCACCGTAGTTCTCTCTAGACGGGCCGTCGATGACGTTTATCAGCTGCTCGGTCTGTTGCCTTACCTCCTCGATGCTTTCCGAGGAGCTGGCTAGTCTGGCATGGAGGAGGGCCTCTCCAAGCTGCTCCTTCAGGTTGGTCACAATTCCTCGATTGGTCCCCGACGGCCAGTTGGTCAGGAGATGCCGGATGTGCTCCATGGCGCCCAGCGGTATCTCGTGGCTGAACAACGGCGGGCCGAGAGGGGCGTCGAATCTCGCGCCCACCTCCTCCACGGTGATCACGACCTTGCTGAAACTATGGATCAGATTCAGTCCGGCATACCCTCTGGAGTTGTGGTCGAATGTGTGGCTTATGGTGCCATTGGCCTCCACCGTCATGGGTCCGGTGGCGAGCTTGAGGGCGCCGTCGTCCGACACAAGCCAGCCCACATACACCTCGCCCTCGTCAAGAGGCATCATGCCGGTCATGGTGTAGGTGAGGGCGTCGCTGAGGGCCTGGTCGTCCAATACGACGGCAGTCCCCCTTCCTTGGGCCATCGCTACCGCTGGAGCGGGGCTCGCAGGTACGGCGGTGGGTTGAGGAACCGGCGCGATCATGGCTGTGGGGGCGATTGGAGGTGCCGGCGAGCCGGTAATCCCGGCCGGAGACGGCGGGACGGTCGCCGTCAAGGCCCCAGCTCCCAGCACCGTAGCAGGTGTCTTGCCGCCGTCTCGGTTCATTATGAGAATGCCGGCCGTCACCGCAATCGCCACTGCCACCAGCCCGGCGGCGATGGCAATTCCCCTGGTGTGCCACCTTCCCGGTCTGATAGGAAGTCTCAGCACCTGACGGTGGGCGACGGCGCCCTCCTTGTCGATGAAAAACTGCTCTTGTCCCGGCACTCCCTCGAAGTCTCCTTGCGGGCGGAACGACAGTGTTACGACGTAGTGGTCTGCGGTCTCCTCCTCGGCAACGACCTCAAACGCCATTGGGACTCCGCTGAATCCTCGTCCATACTCTCCGGGAGTCTCTCGGGCGATGCTCATCGCCAGAACGCGAGACCGGTCCAGCGATACGCCCCTCCGGTACGTCCGAGGGGCCGTATCTAGCCCCTCCCGTTCAGCCTGGTCGTCCGCTATTGGAGGAGCGGCCAACGGTGCCTCGACGGTGGCGTGCGTCTCAAGCTAGTTATCCGAGACCGGCGATGCCGCTCTCAGCGCCCGCATCAGCTCCTTCGGGAGGTTACGTCAATAGGTGTGTAAACGACATCAGGCGGCGACCTTCTCAGCCGTTGATTCAATGGCGATTCCATCCGCATACTGTGCACCGAGATAGACGTCTTCGATCAACTCAGGGGCCTTCAGACGCCTGAAGCGCTGTTCGGCGACCATCAACATTTTCCAGATCACCGCTATCGCCCGATCGACCCTCTTGTAGCGCTTGGCGGCATCGGTCCGAAGCCTGAGGGCCGCGAAGGGTGATTCTACCGGGTTCGTCGTGCGAAGGTGCCCCCAGTGCTCCTTTGGGAAGTCATAGAAGGTGACCATGCGGTCCCAGTCCCGCTCCAAGGCCTCTGAGGCCGCCTCGTAGGAATGGTCGCCGCACCACCTGGTGAACACCGTCCTGAGCCGCTCAGCCTCTGTCCGAGTCGGCGCGTAGGGGATAGTACGCAGCATGAGCTTGGCCTGGTCCTGTCGTCGCTTTGGAAGCTTGGCGAGCACGTTTACGATCTTGTGGTTCCAGCAGCGTTGCTCTGCCGCCTGCGGATAGACGTTGCGCAGAGCTCCCCAGATGCCCAGGTGTCCGTCTCCAACCACCAGCCTCGGGCAGCTCAAGCCCCGGCGCTTGATGTCCCTGAGCACCTCGGACCAGTTCTCTGTGGACTCCCTGTATCCGGGAACAGCGCTCACCACCACCTTGCTCCCGTCGCTCAGGGCCGCCATCACCACCAGTACCGCCGCCTTCTCCTTCTCAAGACCAGCCTTGACGTAGACTCCATCCACCCACATGTAGACCACTTCCAGGTCATCGAGGGGCCGGCTGCGCCATTGGGCAAGCTCATCGTTCCACTTATCCTTCAACCGGGCCACCGTGCTCGCCGATACCGGTGCGTCCTCTCCCAGCAGCCCCCGCAAAGCCAGATCGAAGTCGCCTTCGGATAGACCGTGCAGGTACAGCTCGGGGATCAACTCAGCAACCTTCCTGGTCCTGTTGACGAACAGCGGCAGCAGCCGGCTCTCGAACTGCTCCTCGGTATCGCGGACTCGCGGCCGCCTCAGCTGTATCGTTCCCGAACTCAGCGTAAGCCTCCGGGCTCTGCCGTATCCGTTCCGATAGCCGGTATCGTTGTCCGAGTCGGATCTGAGCGCCGACTTCGCCCTTCCCAGAAACGCCGTCACCTCCTCCTCCAGCAACTCCTGGATCAGCCTCTGGACCTGGCTTCGCACCCAATCTTCCAACTGCTCCCACTCCGGCCTTGACTCCGACCTACTCTCAGTGCTTTCCTTCCTCATGGGCGGTCTATCTCCTCTCTTGGGCCTCGAGCCCGTGTTGTTCAGAGAGAGGGTACACCGCCTGACTGTTTACACACTTTTTGAAGATACCTCTCCTTCGGGGTCTGGTACCGGTCGTCCGGCTCCTTGGCGAGTGTCTTGAGCAGGACGGACTGCAGGCGCAGGTCTATGTCGGGGTCCAGCTCGCTGGGCAAGGGCACGGGCTGGTGTACGTGGGCCAGCAGCGTGGCAGAAGGGGACTCGCCCTTGAATGGCGTCCGTCCCAGGAGCATTCGGTAGATGATGATGCCAAGGGAGTACAGGTCTGATCGCTGGTCAGCGGGCCGTCCCAGGGCCTGCTCGGGCGACATGTACTCGTGGGTGCCCAGTACCGAGTCGGCCCTGGTGAGGCCGGCGCTCCCCTCGAGCATGCGGGCCAGGCCGAAATCGGACAGGATGGGCTTACCGTTCTCGTCTAGCAGCACGTTGGCCGGCTTGACGTCCCGGTGGATGACTCCCTGCTCGTGGGCTGATCCCAGTGCGTCGGCAATGGGGCCTACCAGATCCAACACATGGGCCCGGGGCAGCCGGACTCTCAGGCGGTCGAGGAGCGTGCCGCCGGCCACGTACTCCATTACGATGTAGCTGAATCCCTTGTCCTCTCCGAAGTCGTGGACGCGGATGATGTTGGGGTGGTTCAGCCGGGCGATGGCCTGAGCCTCTCGCCTGAACCTCTCGACGAAGGTGGGGTCTTCGGTGTGGAAGGAGGGGAGTACCTTGATGGCAACGAGCCTGTCGAGGTCTGGGTCGTGGGCCTTGAAGACGCTGGCCATCCCTCCATGGCCGATCGGCTCAAGGACCTGATAGCGACCCAGTTGGCTCCCAGGTAGCAGGGAGACCATACGTTCCTATTCCTTAGACTCTCTGGAATCCACAGCTGCCAGCGCCCACGATGGATGGAATAGTATTGACGGCCGGTGACCGTGTCAAGCGTGGGGCCATGGCGTGTCAGTCTTGGGCGGTGCGGGCGGGAGGCCCGGGGGGAGGGGTCTGCTGCTTCGGGCGGGCGATCATTCTAGAGCTTTCTGGCTTGGGAGTCGGGATGCGGGAGCTCCCCCGGCTAAGACCCCTGCAGCACACGCCGGGCGCGGAGCAACCGCAGTAGCACCACGAAATTGGTCAGAACGGCCAGGGCCAGGAGGGTGGCGTATCCCTGCCCAGCCAGGGCGCCTACCATCACCAGAAACAGGCGAACATCCCTGGAGGCCACCGATGTGATGCCGGTGTCGAATATGTTGCGCGGGGTATTCTCAATTCTCGCCCGCGTGTAGGTTACCGCGAATGTGCCGGTCAGCGCCCAGAACGCCGTTATCCAGATGTGAGTCTGAGCGCCGTCGCTGGCAACCCACATAGCGAGCCCCAGTACTATCAGGGCGTCCGCGTACCGGTCCAGTATTGAGTCCATGAACCCGCCGAAGGCCGAGGTCATATTCTTCCTGCGGGCCAGGTCCCCGTCGACCCCGTCGACGATCGACGAAGTCTGGGTCAAAAGGGCCGCGATGATGTGCTGGTTGTACGCGAAGCTAAAGAACGCGGCCAGGGCAACTCCAAGGCTGGTGATGGAGACCTGGTTTGGGGTTACGGGGGTATGGCTCAGGAGACGGGCGAGAGGACGAGAAATACGCCGGTTCAGATGACGCGACACGAACCCGTCATAGGGGCTCTCCATTCTTTTCCCTCAGCAGGCTGTCTATCGAGTGGTAGTCCTCAGCGGTGTCCACGTCGCCCCAAAAAGTGCCGCTGACGTCACAGGTGGCGAAGGGCTGGCCGTTGAGTCCGAGGTATCTGACAACATCGCTAACGCTTACCGAGGCGCCTTGCCTATGGACTAGATGGTCGATCGCCGTAAAGACATCGGTGGTCATCCTGAATACGCCCGTGTCCATGGCGTTCCATCTGTCCAGGCGTTTGCCTATTGCCGAGATGTAGCCATTTGAGTCGACCAGTACCCGGGTGCCGTCGTTTACCTGACAGGAAAGCCGTGCTCCCCAGTCCACACAGAGGACGCACTCCGTATAGCCATTAGACAGGACGGACCGAGGGATGTCGGGGCTGATAGGGTGGTCGCCCATGCATAGGACGAAGGGATCGTCCATGACGAAGGAACGGGCGGCAAGCACCGACAGGGCAAGGCCTTCCTCGTACTGCTCATTTTCGATTATGGTTATACGTGGGTAGACAGCATGAAGAGCATTCCGCACACTATCCCCCAGATAACCCACGACCACCGCGATGTCTGTGATGCCCGCTAGACGTAACGCCTCGATGGGATAGTGGATCAGTGGCTGTCCGCCTACCTCCAGCAACACCTTAGAGGTGAACTGGGTACGGGGTCGCAGGCGTCCTCCATCGCCTGCGGCAAGGACTACTCCTTTCATGTGCTCCCTCCTGTTTGGGGCGAGACTCTCGCCGTTGGATATCGCGTCCCGCTCTCGATGAGTAATAGGTCAAAGTCATGCAACTCTTCGGCTACCAGAATGCCGCGAAGGTCGGCGCCAAGGCGAGGCAGCTTCCCACGGACAAGCCCCGGACCTGACCGTGGGCCAAGACGCCAAAGCCGGTGGCCACAACATTCAAGCTTGACGGCGTGCGCCCGAAGGCGTTTGATGAGTCCGCCGCCAATCAGACAGCCGGGGCTGAGATCAGGACGGCCTCGGTGGGGCAGCAGCAACCGGGGTGCCCGCGGCTCTCCTGAACCGCATCGCCGAGGGAAATGCCTGACAATTCAGGCGCCGTGAGGGCTACACGTCGGGCGCAGCTCCGTCCCGCCCGGCGATAAAGTCCTCAACCTTTTCCCTGGCCACCTCGTCCGTGTACTGGACCGGGGGAGATTTCATGAAGTAGGCCGACGGGCCCAGTACTGGTCCGCTCAAGCCTCTATCCTTTGCAATCTTGCAGCAGCGGATGGCGTCGATCACCACCCCGGCGGAGTTGGGGCTGTCCCACACCTCGAGCTTCAGCTCCAGGTTCAGTGGGGTATCTCCGAACCCCTGGCCCTCCATTCTGATGTAGCACCACTTGCGGTCATTCAGCCAGGGCACGTGATCGCTGGGGCCGATGTGTACGTTGTCCTTGCCCATGTCGTAGTCGAGCTGTGACGTCACCGAGTTTGTCTTAGAGATCTTCTTGTCCCTGAGCCGGTCCCGTTCCAGCATGTTGAGAAAGTCAGTGTTGCCGCCGAAGTTGAGCTGATACGACTGCTCCAGCTTCACCCCCCTGTCCATGAACAGGCGGGTGAGCACCCGGTGCACGATGGTGGCGCCCACCTGGGACTTGATGTCGTCGCCGATTATGGGCGCCCCGGCCTCGACGAACCGGCGCTGCCAGTAGTCATCGGCTCCGCTGGCAATGAACACAGGGACGCAGTTTATGAAACCGCACCCGGCGGCCAGCACCTGCTCGATGTACCACTTGGTCGCCTCCTCTGACCCCACGGGCAGGTAGTTGATGACAACGTCCACCTCCCGGTCGACCAGCGTCTTGACGATGTCGTCGGTGGGACCGGAAGCCGGTTTGACGACATCACTCAAATACTTGCCGATCCCGTCGTGGGTCATCCCGCGCTGGACCGGAACGCCCAGTTGAGGAACGTCCTGAAACTTGATGGTGTTGTTCGGCTTGGCGAAAATGGCCTCTGACAGGTCCAGCCCCACCTTGTTGGCATCGACATCGAAGGCGCCGACAAAGTTGATGTCGCCGATTCCGTACTCGCCCAGCACCGGATGCATTAGCCCGGGGATGCCGTCGCTACTGGAAACGTTACCGTACTTGGCGACCCCCTGCACCAGGGCCGACGCGCAGTTGCCTACGCCGATGATCGCCACGTTGATGTTGCTCACTCCCACTTGACTCCTTACTTATTTGATAATTGACGGCCCCGGCGGCTCCCTCGATGCCGCGCGCAGGTATGAGGTCGCAAGTCGTCCCCGTGCGGGGCGGCGCTGGATACTCGGCGGGTTCCAGAACGCGGTTGCGCAGGTGGGCCATCAGGGGGCGGCGCCGAAGACTCGACAGTGCAAGTCCCGGCTGGCTCTCAGAGCAGAACGACCACCCAAGCAAGAAGGTCGTTGAACTCTGGAAGCAGGTTACCATCTCGCGAGCAATCGCGCAAGCTTGATTCCCTCGCAAAAAGGCCTGTTTGAGATGAACCCTGGCGTGCGAAGGGGCCTGGAAGGGAGGAGGCCACGGGATGCCGGCTGCTGGGCTCACCGCACCATCTGCCGCGCTCAGGACAAGCGTGATCCCGTTGCGGTACCCCTTCCGTGGCTCAGGGCACCCGGTGGAAGCTGTGGAGCGGCGCCCTCATGCGGCCGCGACCGCAGGTACCGTCCCGACCGCCCGCTGAGCCGTGTTCTCCATCTCCACCAGGCGTGCATGGACCATCCGCTTGAAGTTGCACGCCAACGTCTTCAGGTAGACGGCAAGCCGCACCCGACGGCCCCCTCGCACCCGCAAGCGCCCAAGCCCGTGGGCGCGCTTGAGCTCGGAGTTCGTTCCCTCGATCCCGGCCCTTATGTCATACCGCTTGCGCCACTCCTCGGTGGCCTCGGCCCTCCGGCGCCGCTCGATGTTTACCTTCACCAGGTCCGCCTTGAGGACGTAGTCCCCCGCACGCCGGTCCAGCTTCACTGGGCAACGGGACCGCAAGGGGCAGGGCTCGCATGTTGTCCTGGCAAAGTGGACCTCTACCCGCTCCGGCGCATCCTCCAACTCGTGCTCCTCGATGGACGGGTGGCCGGCGGGGCACACCGTGGCCTGCTCCCCTGTGACGTCGATCTGGAAGTCCGCGGCGGTGGTCCGTCACGCTCTCCTTCGTGCGAGTTCCCCGGCGCCGACCCCGCCACCGGGCTCACCAGTTCCGTTCCCCGGCGCGAGGCTTCGAAGGCGTTGCGGCCCGACCCATACGCCGTGTCGACGAAGAGCTCGTCCGGTCGGACCTTCCGCTCCGCGAGCCCGTCAACGACCGGCACGCTCACGTCGGTGTCGCTCCCACTCGAGGGGGTCACCTCCACGTGGGTGATGAGCTGGGTGGCGTTCTCCTCGTGGCAGGTCTCCGCCACCTGCACCTCGTACCCCTTCCCCTTGTGGCCGCTGTAGGTCACATCCGGGTCGTGGGGCGATTGCAGCGAGTCGGCGGACACCTGCTTCGGGTCCTTCAGGGCCACGGGCACCTTGCATTCCCCAGCATCGTCATCATCGTCCCCCGGGCGCCCGTCCCGGTGTTTGCCCACATGGCACTGCTCCCGCAGCAGCCGCTCCAGCAGCCGGTACTCCTCCAGCTGGGCAGCAGTCGTGCCACGGAACCGGTCCACCAGCCGGTAGAGGTCCCGGGCACAGACCGAAAGGCGTCGCCGACCCTCCCCCGTGTGGGCGTCCTCGTAGTGGGTCGCCTCGTCTTCTTCCTTCAAATAGCGCCCCAGGAGGCCCTCCGGAACCACAGGGCGAAGCTCTGGGTGCTCCCAGCGCAAGGCCCGCAGGAACAACCGCATCGTCTCACAGAACAGGCCCAGCCGGGTGAGTGTAGCGATGTTGCTCATGATGTGGGTGGAGTCCAGCCGTTGCTTTCCGGTGCGTATGCCCAGCGCCTGGATGATCCGGTCCGTGGTCTCCTGGAAAGCCAGCCGGCCACCATCGTGCTGCATCAGGCGAACTCGGAAGTTGTGGAGGGTCTTCTGGGGCAGGTGGGTCTCCTCGATGTCCAGCCGCAGGGCGTGGTGCCAGAGCAGGTTGAACTCTAGCTGCTCCAGGGCTTCACCGTCGGTGAGGGTGAACATCTCTTTGAGAAGGTGGACCCCGAGGACGGTCTGCACCGCTCGGTTGGGACGGCCGTTGTCCGCGCAGTACATCGGAGCAAAGAGCTCCTCGTCAATCAGGGGGAGCGCCTCGTTTCGGAAAACCTCGGCCCAACTCCCCTCCAGGCGCTTAGCCTTCTTCGGCGTCACCAGGAACTGGGACTGCCAGAGGCTCTCTTGCGGGTCTCGCGCTCGGAACATCCTCCCCTCCCTCGCCCGGGCGCTGCCCCAACGCCCTTTCCCCACATTATCCTCCCATTGCCCCCGGAGGACGAGGGGTTTTTACGAGGGAATCAACCTTAGACCGGATCGACTCGTACTGCTCCTCGTCTGTTCGCTCGGGCCGCAGGTCAAAACAGGCGCTGAACAGGTTTGCAAACGGGGCGTATGCGGTCGAGGTCTCAAAAGAAAGCGAGCGCCCTTCATACCACCCAACGGCCCGTTGATCTGCGTCATACGCACCAGCCGGCTCCGCGCCATTGGTCGCCGACGCGCTTCCACCAGCCAGCGTGTGCCGTAGTTCGGCTATTAATCGCGACTTCCCCAGGCCAGCCTCGCCCATGATGGAGAAGATCTGAGCGCGCCCGTGTCGAAGCGCTTCGATTCCGTCAATCAAAGTCTTTATATCGTCCTCACGGCCGACCATCGTAGAGTCCAGGCCCGCAATCCCCCGCAGCTTGCCCGGGAGCGCCCTTTCGCGCAACACCCGATAGCTCTGTACGGGCTCTTTCTTGCCCTTTACCTGGACTCCCCCCAGATCTTCGATGTCGAAGAGGGGAGCGACCAGCCGGTACGTACCCTCGGAGATCTGCACCGTGCCTGGTTCAGCGGTCTGCTCCATGCGAGCGGCCAGGTTGACGGCGTCACCCATGGCGGTGTATTCGACCCGCAGGTCGGAGCCGACCTCTCCGACTACTACCAGGCCCGTGTTAATGCCAACGCGCACGTTGAAGTCGACGCCCCAGCTACGCTGGACCTCTTCGCGATAGGACGAGGAACGCTCGATGATCTCGAGCGCCGCCAGCACCGCCCGCTGAGGGTCGTCTTCGTGGGTGATGGGGGCACCGAAGAAGGCCAGGATCGCGTCGCCCATGAGGCGGGCGAGGGTACCCTCATAGCGGTAGACCGGCGCGATCAGGTGCTCAAAGGCGCCGTTCATGATTTCAGCCCACTCTTCCGGGTCCAGCTTCTCGGCGGCAGCGGTAGAGCCCTGGACGTCGCAGAATAGCATCGTTATGATGCGGCGCTCGCCCTGCACCCCTCCGGCGGCGCGGGCGGACTCCAGCTTGGCCAGCAGCTCCTTGGGAATGTACTGATGGAGTCGGCTATCCGCCGCCTCGGTTTCGGTCCCAGCGAGCTGGTGGCCGCAGCCCGAGCAAAACCGCGCTTCCGTGGGGAGCTGTGCTCCGCACTGGGGACACCTCGAAACTAGCGACGCGCCGCACTGCATGCAGAATCTCGCGTCATCCGAGTTCTGAGTCTGACACCTAGCGCAATTCATAACCCAGCCTCCCGAGTCTCTGCCAGGAAGGACCGTCCCTAGAGCAGCCAATCATAGCATCATGTCCTCGTAACCGGGCGTCAGGTCAACATCAAGCGCCTTGCCCACCCCCGAGAGCTCTTCGTGTATCTCGTCCTGTTCTTGGAGGCTCAGGTGCACCGGCACTATCTTAGGCAACTTGACACCGTCCCTCAGCGCCGCACCGAGCTGGCGTTCCAGCAGGCAGGGCGTCAAATGACCGGATACCTTAGCGCGCCACTGCAGACGGTTGGGGTACGTAACGTCGACAAACACAACCTCCGGCGCGAGCTCGTCTTGGAGTATCGGCAACAGATCGCCGTCGGTGTCGCCCGTGTAAGCTACGCAGCGGCCGGAAGGGGACTTGACTATGTAGCCAACCGCCGGCACCGGGTGGGACGCGGCGACGGGCTTCACCGTGTACCCCAACGTCTCGAATGCGACGTCAGGTTCGACGCCATGGGACCGAAACCTGGGAGGTGTGCCGTTCAACTCCTTGGTGAGGTCAGGGTAGACCAGACCGTCCAGAAAGTGGGCGTGCACGCTCTCCAGCGTCGCAGCAAGGCCGTAGACGTGGATAGGTTCCGGACTGCCCATGGTTGTCAGCCCCAGCGTGGGTATATCGCGGCTATGGTCGAAATGCTGGTGGGTGATCAGCAGCGACCTGATCTCGCCCTGCTCGACTAGGCTGAGCGAGCTGACCAGACTCCCGGCGTCGATGCCCAGGACCCCATCTATGAGAAAGCAGGTGTGTCTTGCGCGCCCGGCCTCCAGGTTGTGGGCGCCAAGAACGCGGACTCTCAATACGCCTCCTTAGGGATTGCCCCTACTCCACCGGCGAATGTTCGACGCGTCTCCTATGCTACAGCCCTTGTGTTTTCGTGGCAAGGAGAGCTCGCAGACAAGTTGCTTCGGGTTGGACTACCCGACCTGGACCGCGATGGCAGGCTGCTGGTCGCTGACATCCAGGGCCGGCGCACGGGCGAGAGGCTCCTGTCCGGCGACGACGGTCCCGGCGACCTTTGGCGGTGTAGGCGGCGGGGCTTTGCACCAAAAGGCGGAATGCGGAGGAGTGGTTCGACAGGCTCACCACGAACGGAGCTATAAACCAACCGTTCGCCCTGAGCTTGTCGAAGGGCAATTCACACGACCGCGCCACTTCTTGTGCAAAGCCAGACGGCGGAGAGGTAATGTATCTGCACGGCAGGCAGCTTGATATGGGGAATTCCGGCTGAATACAAGCTACAATGTAGCCGTCCATTAGCACCTCTGCGAAACGATGTGCCCTGAGCCGGAACCACTCGCTTCGGATCCGCGCTCCCGACAATCTGCTATCTCTGAGGCTGTTATGAACGGCGTCACTCTCAAGGGCTTCGTCGAGGCGGTCGCCCAGGCTGTCGAGCGCATCGGGGTGGCCTCCGACGAGGCGGAAGAGCCTCGCCTTCAACAGCGCCTCGCGGTAGCCACGGGAATCATGATGAGTGGCGGCGGGGTCGTTTGGGGCATATTCCTTTTCGCCTTCGACGAGACCCTGCCCTCCCTCATACCATTTGGCTATACCGTGGCCACCGGGTTGAACGTGGCCCTCCTTCGAATAACGCGTCGCTACCGACTCTTTCGTTTCAACCAACTGGCTTTTAGCCTTTTCTTACCCTTCCTGGTGATGATCTCCTTGGGGGGCTACCAAGAGTCTGGCGCGATAGTAATCTGGTCACTCGTCGCTCCCATGGGAGCAATGCTCTTCACCGGCCGTCGGGAGGCCATCGGCTGGTTCGTTGGCTTCATCGCAGTCGTGACCCTCGGAGCCGCGTTGGAGCCTATACTGCGTGACGGTAACAATCTTCCAGTCTGGGCCATCTTCGTCCTGTACGTCATGAATATCGGTACTCCCTTCACGCTGGCCATCGTCCTGCTCAGGCACTTCCTGACCCAGAAGGATGCAGCGATGGAGATGCTCCACCAGGAGCAGGAGAAGTCCGAGCGGCTTCTGCTTAATGTGCTTCCGAAGGAGATCGTCCCGATCCTGAAAGGAAACGATACTACTGTCGCGGACCAATTCGAGTCCGTCAGCGTCCTGTTTGCCGACGTCGTCGGTTTCACGTCGCTTTCCGCCAGACTTCCTCCCAGGGAGATGGTCGACCTCCTCAACGAGGTGTTTTCGTTTTTCGATACTCTGGCCGACAAGTACGGCCTCGAGAAGATTCGCACCATCGGAGATAACTACATGATCGCGTCAGGCGTGCCCGTTCCTCGTGCTGACCATGCCCACGCCCTTGCAGGGATGGCTCTGGAGATGATGTCGCACGTGGGCCAGCACCGGAGCGATCACGACGTGAAGCTGCAGTTCCGCCTCGGCATGAACGCGGGACCGGCGGTCGCCGGGGTGATCGGCAGGCGGAAGTTTCACTATGACCTGTGGGGCGATGCGGTAAACATCGCGAGCCGCATGGAGTCCCACGGTGTGCCCGGCAAGATCCAGATTGCCCGGCCGACCTACGACTTGATCAAGGACGATTTCGTGTGTGTCCCTCGCGGCCTGGTCGAGGTGAAAGGGAAGGGACGGATGGAGACGTGGTTCCTGGAGGGTAGGCTCCGCTGAGGGCCGCCTGGCTCACCCATCATGGTGGCCTGACCGTCTCCGCCTCCACCGTCCACCACATCACTACTCGTCGCTGCTATCTCCTCACGCTCGATAGAATAAGCTCCAATCGACCGGGACAGTGGACAGGACCGCAAGGGGGCCTAGAGCCAAGCTCCTGTGAGGTCACCGCTCACCTGGTCGGCGGGCGGGCGGGGCCACCTCGAGAACGAGGTGGACAGATCACATCAAAGGCAGTACGGCAGTCCCATTTGTGCTGATTGCCAAGGTATCGCGTGTGGGTTACCGTGATCCGGGGCAACTATTTCAGATAGGCCGTCTCGACCTTCTTAAAGGCCGCCAGGATATCGGCCGACTCCTCAGCGCCCCAGCTCTCGTGCACCGTCAGCAGCATGTGGCTGTCCATGGCGGCCTCGGCATTTGGACACGGATACTCCCGGTCTGGGTCCCCTTTGTAGAGGGGACACGCCCAAGGATAGCCGCTGTTACCGAAAACACGCCGATGCTTGAACCAGTCCATCTTGTGAGGCATGAAGTAGGTCGGCTCGATCAGCACGCCCTCCGCGGCCAGCGCCGCACAGAAGGCGTCCCTATCACACGTCAGCTTTTCCATGTTGAACTTGAGCCGCCACCAGAAGTAGGACGGCTCGGCGCCGGGAACCTGAGGCGGGACGCTGACCGACTGCAGATACATGTCTTCGAACCCCTCTACGAGCCTGGCGACGAATGCCCGCCGACCTTCGACGACACGCGGGAGCTTCTTGAGCTGGACCCGTCCGATCGCCGCGCCGAGGTCGCTCAGATTGTGATTGAGGGAGGCGATCTGGTTTGTGGAGCCCTCCGGTAAGAAGAAGGGCTTGCCTCGATCGGAAGCGAGGCGAGCCGCTCGATAAAGCTCCTCACTCTTGGTGTAAACGAGGCCTCCCTGGCCGCCAGTGATAAAGTGCTTGCGGCTCATGGTCGAAAAAGCGGCAAGGTCGCCGAAGGAGCCAACAAGCCTGCCGTTCAGGGCGGCGCCGTGAGCCTGGGCGCAGTCCTCCACCACCGGGATGCCGTGCTTTCGGGCCACGGCCATGATGTGCTCGATGTCCGCCGGCTCGCCCGCTATGTGCCCCACCACGATGGCGCTGGTCAGCGGAGAGATCACCTCCTCAACTTGCTGGGCGTCGAAGTTGTAACTGCCCGGAGCAGAGTCCGCGATAATTGGGACGCAGTTGAGCATGGGGATGGGCATGATGCCACCGGGGTCAGTGACAGGGCCCACGATGACCTCGGTAAATGGCTCGATTCCTAGAGCGCGGAGGGCCACATAAACGGCGCTGGTCCCTGAACTGACAGCGTCAACGTAACCGCCACCCATGAATTCGGCCGCCTCTTCGCAGAAGGCCTGCTCGATCGGGCCGTTGTAGCTGAAGGAGCGCCCCGTTGCGATCGACTCGTCGAAGAGGGCGTTGACCGCGGCCCTCTCTTCGAGACCGAACTGCCCGCGCTCAGGCCATGGCTCGGTCCGGATCTTCGGCCCGCCGTTGATGGCCAGATCGGACAGGGCATTCCCTGGTGGCGTCGTGGTCACCTTACCTCCTCCCGCTCACAGCCGCAGCCAGTACGTAAGATTTCCCGGGCCTACATCTGTTCACTGACGCTGAGGTGTCCTTAATACCAACCTGCGCGGATCCAAAGCAGCCGTCATCACTGCGTCCGCACGATTATAGATACGCCATGAAACGCGGTCAACCAGTTGCCGTATGACCCTCTCCAGCCGCGCTGCAGCGGGTATGGTACTGGCCGACCTGAAGAGGTAAACTTTGGGTATGGCCATACGCGTAGGAATGGACACCGGGGGCACCTTCACAGACCTGGTTGGTGTTGACGAAGATAGCAACCAGATGATAGTCAGCAAGCGCCCCTCCACCCCCCGAAATCCCGAGCAGGGGGTTTTCGACAGCCTGGCCAGCTCCGGGATAGACCTCGACGATATCACCTTCCTGATCCTGGGAACCACAATCGGGATTAACGCCCTCCACGATAGGACCGGTGCCAGGGTACTTTACCTCACAACAAAGGGCTTCGAGGACGTGCCGTTCATCCAGCGCATAAACCGCCGGCACCACTACGACCTGAGCTGGGTGAAGCCGGCCCCATTGGTAGAACGGCGTGACTGCATAGGCGTGAATGAACGTATCACCAAGGACGAGGAGGTCCTCGTGCCCCTGGGAGACGAGGAGCTGGCGCGTATTCGAGACGTGGTGGCGGAGCGCATCGCCGAAGGCCCGGGCCCGATAGCGATCGGGGTGAACCTCCTTTTCGCCTATGCCAACCCGGTGCACGAGCTTAGGATCGGAGAGTTCTTGCGCCGGGAGTTCCCCGATGTGCCGGTGTCTCTGTCCCACCGGGTGGCGCCGATCTGGCGTGAGTACGAGCGCGGCTCCACGACGCTGGCGGACGCCTACATCAAGCCGCTGGTGGGCCGCTTCGCCCGGAACCTGGACGCCGGGTTCCGCGAGCGGGGCCTGAAATGCTCGTGGCAATTCATGAAGTCGAACGGCGGCAACATGGTGGCGGAGGCCGCGCCCGAGCAGGCCGTGCAGCTGCTCCTCTCAGGGCTGGCGGGCGGAATTATCGCTGGTCGCTATTTCGGCGAGCTGGCGGGGAGCAACAAGGTCGTCACCCTGGACATGGGCGGCACCAGCACCGACGTCGGCGTCGTAATCGACGGAGGGTACGGGTACACGACCGAGTACCAGGTGGAATGGGGCATCCCGGTCGCGGCGCCGTTCATCGACATCACGACCATCGGCGCAGGCGGCGGCTCCATCGCTTGGATAGACAAGGGCGGGTTCCTGAAGGTCGGCCCCCACAGCGCGGGAGCCGAGCCCGGGCCGGCGTGCTACGACACAGGGGGCACAGCGGCGACGGTAACGGACGCCAACCTGGTACTGGGCCGGCTTAACCCCGACTACTTCCTGGGCGGCCGAATGAAACTGAATACGGACACGGCCATTGAAGCGGTCGCCCGCATGGGTGAAAAGGTAGCAATGGGCATGGAAGAGACGGCCCTGTCCATCGTCCGGCTCGCCAACGAGAACATGGCCAACGCGATCCGGCTGATCACGGTGGAGCAAGGCATCGACCCGCGGGAGTTCGATCTGGTGGCCTTTGGCGGCGCGGGCCCGCTGCACGGGGCGGCGCTGGCCGAAGCGGTCGGCGTCCGTCGAATCATCGTGCCACCGAATGCAGGGCTTGCCTCTGCTTTCGGAGCCCTGGTTGCCGACCTGCGGGTGGACCGCTCCTGGACACACGCCTACCGCTCCAACAAGCTGGACGTGGCCCACATAGACGAACGGTTCGACGCCTTCACGGAGTCCGCGTTGGAGGCCCTACGTGAAGAGGGGTTTTCTGGAACGCCGGTGGTCCAGCGCTCGATCAGCATGCGGTACATGGGCCAGAACTACGAGCAGGACGTCCCCGTGGCCCCCGGGTCTATTACCGAGTCAACACTCGCCGACGTCTTCGAGCGATTCCACCGGCAGCACGAGGCTTTTTATGGCTACAATATCCCGGGAGAGATCATGGAGTTGATCCACTTCAACGTCAGCGTTATCGGGGAGGTCTCGAAGGCTACCCTCCCCAAACTGAATTCAGGGTCGGCCAACGGGTCCGGGCCTGGAGCGTACCGCCGCGTCTATTTCGAGAGCGCTGGTTCCATCGACTGCCCCATATATCTCAGGGAGGTGCTCACCGCGGGCGCGGTGATAGAGGGGCCGGCCGTCATCGACGGCGTCGACTCCACGGTGGTCCTCCCCGCAGAGAAACAGCTTTCGGTAAGCGAAGAGGGGCTGCTGATAATCGAGTAGTACTGCGCCAAGTCATTCCTGATAGTCGCTGTCGTTCTGAGGATCACTGCTGACACATATCGAATTCGCAGGAGAGCATTTACGTGACCAAGGACAAGATCGATCAGGTGACTCTGAGCGTGATCCATAACAATCTCGTCAATATCTGCCGCGAGATGGGGATCGCGATGATGAAGACGTCGTACTCGACGATCTTCAACGAGGGCCTGGATTTCTCGTGCGTGATCTTCAATCGCAAGGGCGACATGATCGCCCAGGCCGAGTTTTGTCCCGCACAGCTAGGGGCCATCCTATACACGATCAAGTGGGCGATCGAGGAGTACGGGCTGGAGAGTTTTGAGCCGGACGACGTGGTAATCCATAACGACCCGTACCGCGGCGGGTGCCACATGCCCGAGCACGCCGTGATCAAGCCGGTCTATCACGACGGGGAGCTGTTCGGCTTCGTGGCCAACATCGCCCACATAGCTGAGATCGGTGGTATGGCGCCAGGTTCCTTCGCGGCGACCGCCACAGATGTCTACCAAGAGGGCCTACGGCTGCCCCTGGTCAAGATCATGAAGCGCGGCGAATACGTTCATGACGTGTGGAAGATGATTCTGACCAACCATCGCACTCCAAAGCACACCTGGGGCGATTTTCATGCAATGATCGGCTCGCTGCACATCGCCGAGCGCCGCCTAAAGACGCTTCTGGACAAGTACGGGGTCGAGTTCATCAACCAGGCCAACGAGGAGCTGATGGACCACGCTGAGCGGTGGATGCGCGAGGAGATTAGGCAGATACCCGACGGCGAATACTACTTCGAGGACTGCGTCGAGGATGACGGGGTCACTAACGACCCTACCTGGATACGACTCAAGCTGGTCGTAAAGGACGACGAGCTAATCGCCGACTATAGCGACTCCGATCCCCAGGCCAAGGGCATCATCAACTGCACCTACGGCGTGACAGCCTCGGGGACGTACAACGGGGTCTTTCACGCGACCGACAAGGACATTCCCCATAACTCGGGTGCCTACAGGCCCATCAAGATCATCGCGCCGCCCGGGAGCATTGTGAACGTGCAACACCCTGGTCCCTCGGTTGGCGGCAACACCGAGACCCATCCGAGGCTGGTGGACATCGTTCTTGGAGCACTGAGCCAGGCGGTCCCGGAGCGAGTCGCGGCGGCCGAGGGTGGGACCTCATGCAACTTCCTCTTCGCGGGCAATCATCCCGAGACGGGCCGGTATTACGTGGTATACAACTTCGAGGGCTGCGGCTGGGGGGCGAACCACTACAAGGACGGCAACAACGCGGTCGTGGTGCCCAACGGCAACTGCCGCAACACCCCGGTCGAGGTGTTCGAGTCCCGCTATCCGTGGCTCACCAAGTCTTATGAACTGGTCCAGGATTCGGCGGGGCCCGGGCGGTACCGTGGGGGCCTGGGAATCCGGCGAATCCTGGAGGTGGTCGAGCCGGCCGAGATCAACATCAGTGCTGTTTTCGAGCGGATGCAGGTCCAGCCATGGGGGCTCTTCGGCGGCGGCCATGCCAAGACCTCGGCGATCCTTGTGAAGAAGAGGGAGGACGACCGGTTCCGCACCTTCTCCGAGGTATACGGGACGGTGAGCGCGGCGAAGTTCGTCAACTGCGTCGTCGACGCAGGCGACCAGGTCTTATTGGAGTCGCCGGGTGGTGGTGGCTATGGGGAGATCATCGCCCGAGACGAGGAACGCGTCTTGTACGACGTCACGCAGGGCTTCATCTCCGAGCGGGCGGCGCGGGAGGTCTACAAGGTCGCGGTAGAGCCCGACAACGGCCGGTATGCTATCAACGAGCAAGAGACCGCAAGGCTAAGGGCATAGAGAGGCAAGAGTGGGCCAGTGGGAACGGCTGCGGGTGGAGTGGTGGGAGACGAACGTCGTCAACTGCGCGTTCTGCGGCCAGATGATCCCACGCATGCAGTGGGTCTCGGAGCACGACGGGCGGCGGCGTGTGTTCCACAGCCCTGACTGCGAGAAGCTCTGGTTGGACTACTGGGTCCCCAGGCATGGATACACGTTCCCTACAGTCTCCAGGAAGGGCACCAAGGGCTGATGGGGCGTCACAAGAGGTCTGGTACGCCCGTCACCGGGAAATACGAGAGAAGGGGTTTGTGTGGACCACAAGAAGGAGGGCGGCGATTATGACGAGTAAGCCGGCGCAGCCGATCGTCGAAAGGGAGGACTTCCGTATCTCCTATCGGCAGGACCGATTCTTGGCGTGGCCTTTCCTCGGGCGTGCCTACTGCTTCGACGGCACTGAGCTTGTGGTCAACTTCTATTCAGCGCCCTGCCCGTATGAGCGGCTGCTGGATATCAGTCACTCTTCGGTGGTTGAAAACTCCACGGTGATCACGGCCCGCTCCCTCGACGGAGGGCAAAGGTGGCCCGATGACCAGCAGGGCGGGTTCTTCGATTTCCGCTCGACCTACTCAGAGCTCCAAGCGGGACGCCGGCTCGATGTGGACATGCGACAGCCCGACTCGATTCTGTTCTCGTACGCTGCCTTCAACTGGGAACGATCGGAACTCGCAATAGCCCCCCCCTTGATGAAGCAATGCTTCGTAGTACGCTCTCCCGACCGGGGATTGAACTGGGAAACGCGGCCGATCTGGATCGATCAACTCAATATCACCGAGATGAGGAGTTTTAGCAACTTCCTGCGCCGCTCCGACGGCGTCATTCTTTTGCCCGCAAGGACGGGCACGGCTATTGAGGAGTACGAGTGCGTGCTGTTCGCTTCCATTGATGGAGGAGAGAACTGGGCCTTTTATTCCAGAATGGTCGGCGGGACCGGGTCCAAGGACTTCCATACTCAACCGTCCCTGATCGAACTTCCGAACGGTAAGCTTCTGGCCACGCTCCGCTATCAGAGCCCTGCGGTGGGAGCGGCATGGACACTACTGGTCGAGTCCGACGACGGAGGAAGGACCTGGAGTGAGCCGCGGGGGATCAACGACTACGGCGCCCCAGCATCCCTGGTGTTGCTACCAGACGGGCGCGTGGTCGTCGTGTACGGGTACCGGCAACCGGGGTCCTTCGGGCTTCGAGGAAGAGCCAGCGAGGATGGGGGAGTGAGCTGGGGCGGGGAGTTCGTCCTCCAGGACAAGGGGGGCAGCTATGACCTGGGTTATCCCAGCGCGTGCTCGATGGACGACGGGCGCATCTTTGTGGCCTACTACTTCAACGAACGAGAGGCAGACGTGGACCTGAACGGTGGCAGGCGGCATATCCGGGGCTGCATTTTCCGGCTCGGGTGATGCTGCCGTAACGAGTCGCCTCATACCACATCCACTGGGGTCCCAGACCCAGCCTCTAGTGCTAAGCAAGATGGAGGGCGGCGATGACAACGAGTAGAACGGCGCAGCCGACCGTCGAAAAGGAGGACTTCCGCATCTCCTATCAGCAGGACCGCTTCTTGGCGTGGCCTTTCCTCGGGCGTGCCTACTGCTTCGACGGCACCGAGCTTGTCGTCAACTTCTATTCAGCGCCCTGCCGGTATGGGGGGCTGCTTGATATCAGTCACCGTTCGGTGCTTCAAAGCTCCACGGTGACCACGGCCCGCTCCCTCGACGGAGGGAAAACGTGGCCTGATGACCAGCAGACCGGGTTCTTCGATCTCCGCTCGACCTACTCAGAGCTCGAAGCGGGACGCCGGCTCGACGTGGACATGCGGCAACCTGACTCGATTCTGTTCTCGTACGGTGCCTATAACTGGGATCATTCGGAACTCGCGATGGCCCCCCCCTTGATGCAGCGATGCATCGTGTTACGCTCCCCCGACCGGGGACGCACCTGGGAGACCCGCCCGATCTGGATCGATCGGCTCGATATCAACGAGATGAGAACCTTTAGCAACTTCTTGCGCCGCTCGGACGGCGTTATTCTTTTACCCGCAATGACGCACGGGGCGACTGAAGATTTCGAGTGTGTGCTGTTCGCTTCATATGATGGAGGCGAGAGCTGGGCCTTTTATTCCAGAATTGTCGGCGCCACCCGGTCCAAGGACTTCAACGTTCAACAACCGTTTCCGATCGAACTTCCGAACGGTAAGCTCCTGGCCACGGTCCGCTATCAGAGCCCTTCGGTGGAAGTGGCATGGACACTGCTGGTCGAGTCCGATGACGGAGGAAGGACCTGGAGTGCGCCACGGAGGATCAACGACTACGGCGCCCCATCATCCCTGGTGTTGCTACCGGACGGGCGCGTGGTCGTTGTGTATGGGTACCGGCGACCTGGATCCTTTGGGATTCGAGGAAGAGTCAGCGAGGATGGGGGAAAGAGCTGGAGCGGGGAGTTCGTTCTCCAGGACAAGGGGAGCAGCTATGACCTGGGTTATCCCAGCGCGTGCTCGATGGATGACGGGCGCATCTTTGTGGCCTACTACTTCAACGAACGAGAGGCTGACGTGAATCTGAACGGTGGCAGGCGGCATATCCGTGGCTGCATTTTCCGGCTCGGGTGATGCTGCCGTCAGTTTCGCGCCCGTTGCCAGGCGGGGACTCCCCGCTTCAGCGGCCTGCGGGGCCGGCGCCCCGAATCCCGACGATCGGGCCTCGCCCTCTCAACTCACCGGGCCCGAGGCGGTACGCTCCCACGCCAGGGCAAAGTCCCTGGAGCCGTCGTCGTCCCAGTAGTCCATGTCGACGGGCTGGTCGTACGTGCGTCGCGGTCTGACGCGCGTCTCAATCGGCGCCAAATCGACCACGCCGGCTTTTTCCCCTTGACCTCTCATCTGGCATCGTGTCGCCTGACCAGCGGTCTGAGCTTCGCGCAGCCCGCTTGGCGAGGACGAGGCCAGACCTGGAGCGAATGAGCTAAGAATCGGGCCCTCCAAGGCTACGCGCTGCGCACCTTATCCGCCTCCTCCAGGCCCAATTCGGCGATGGAGACTTCCCTCATCTTGAACTTCTGGACCTTTCCGGTAATGGTCATGGGAAACTCATCGGTGAACCGGACATAGCGTGGGATTTTGTAGGTGGCAATCTGTCCCCTGCAGTATTCCACTATCTCCTCCTCTGTTGCCGCCTCTCCTTCCTTGAGCTTTATCCAGGCGCAAACCGCCTCCCCATACCTTGCATCGGGCAAACCAACGACCTGAACGTCGGCAACCTTGGGATGAGTGTACAGGAACTCCTCGATTTCGCGAGGGTACACGTTCTCCCCGCCCCGGATTATCATGTCCTTGAGTCTGCCAACGATGTTGACGTAACCATCCTCTTGCATGACGGCCAGATCCCCTGTGTGCATCCACCTGACCTCGTCTATGGCCTGTCCGGTAGCCTCTGGATTGTTCCAATACCCCAGCATTACTAGATATCCTCGGGTACACAGCTCTCCGGGCGCGCCTTTGGGGACAGTTTGCCCCGTCTCAGGGTCAGTAATCTTGCATTCCACGTGTGGGTGGATGAACCCCACGGTCGATACCCGGTGCTCGATGTCATCGTCAACCTCAGACTGGAAAGACACCGGTGACGTCTCGGTCATTCCATAGCAGATGGTCACCTCATGCATATGCATCCGGTCCATCACCCTGCGCATCACTTCCACAGGACACGGAGCACCCGCCATGATGCCAGTCTTGAGAGTGTCCAGCCGGTATGAGTCAGACTCTGATTCCTCCAGCATACGAATGAACATGGTTGGTACACCGTAAAGGGCGGTGCACGACTCCTCTTGCACAGTCTCCAGGCAGTCCTTGGGGTCGAAGGCTTCGCCCGGTAGGACGACAGCAGCGCCATGGGTCATGAAGGCCAGGTTGCCCAGGACCATGCCGAAACAGTGGTAGAAGGGCACGGGGAGACAGACGCGGTCTCGTTCGGTAAGGTGTAGGCGTTGCCCGGTGAAGAATCCGTTGTTCAAAATGTTGTGGTGGGACAGGGTCGCACCCTTGGGAAACCCGGTTGTGCCTGACGTGTACTGAATGTTGATGGGGTCGTCAAACTCCAGGATGGCTTCTCGCTCGCGTAAGCTGTCCAGGCCGAGGAGATCGCCTCGGTCCAGCAGCTCTTCCCAGGATATCGCTGCGGGAGGGGTGTCCGGTCCCAGGAGCACCACCTGGCGAAGCTCTGGCAATTGAGCCCTTACGTCCTCCAGCATCGGGCCGTAGTCGGTCTGGCGGAATCCACGCGCCATGATCAGAATTGAGACACCTGACTGCTGTAACGCATACTTGATCTCGTGTGTCCGGTAAGCGGGATTGATGTTGACAAGGATGGCACCGATCTTGGCAGTGGCGTACTGGACAATGACCCATTCCACGTTGTTTGGGCTCCACATCCCAACCCGATCTCCCTTACTTACCCCCAAGTCGAGGAGCCCACGGGCCGCTCGCTCCACCTCGGTGTGAAGCTGTCCGTACGTTAGCCGAACCCCTTGATGGCGGGAGACCAGAGCATCGTTGGTACCATACTTGGCCACTATCATGTCCAGGTAAGCCCCGATAGTGTAGCCGATAAGAGGAACGTTCGATGCCCCGTGTACGTACGACAGTGTGCTCATCTCGGCCTCCTTCACCAATCGCCTTGGTCACCTAACCCGACAACTCCCAGTTCCCATGCTTTGCGCCCGACTAAGGCGAATCCATTATGGGCGCCAGTTTAGCACCACCCCCAAGGGGCGTCAAAACTGAGTCATTGAGAAGGTGGAGTCTCTTGTGACTTCAATCAGAAGATTCGTCAATGATTTAATAGACCGCGCTTATTATCTCAATAAGAACGAATACGCCCGAGACCATTGTAATTACGGTACGTGCCTCTTAGTATACGAACGTCGCTACTCGTCGCAATGTGTTTTGTCGTCAACCGGCGGCTGGATACGGCTTGCCATCGGGACTTGCTCGTGAATTACGCACCGCATCTATCGATGGATGACAGCCAAACGCTGGTCGCAGCGGCGTTTCGCTTGAGGATAATGCATATTCGCGAAGTTGATCGACGTTAAGCTGCAACCGCTGCCGGTGGTGGCCCTGACAGCGACCCTGGCGGTGGCGTGGGGTGGAGACGACTAGGAGAAGCTCCTGCCGGGGGCCACCAGCCTTGGCTCGGCTTTTTCCCCCTCTATTTACGCCTGGCATCGAAGAGTTACGAGGGAAGGGGTTCGCGTGGACCATTCAAACAAGAAGGAGGGTGGCGATGACAACGAGTGAGACGGCGCAGCCGATCGTTGAAAAGGAGGACTTCCGTATCTCCTATCGGCAGGACCGCTTCTTGGCGTGGCCTTTCCTCGGGCGTGCCTACTGCTTCGATGGCACTGAGCTTGTGGTCAACTTCTTCTCAGCGCCATGCCGGTATGAGCGGCTTGTAGATATCCGTCACACTACGGTGCTCGAAAACTCCACGGTGATCACGGCCCGCTCCCTCGACGGAGGGCAAACGTGGCCCGACGACCAGCAGACCGAGCTCTTCGATCTCCGCTCGACCTACTCAGAGCTCGAAGCGGGACGCCGGCTCGACGTGGACATGCGGCAGCCCGACTCAATTCTGTTCTCGTACTCTGCCTACAACTGGGAAGGAAGGGGGGCCTTCTTGTTTCAGCGATGCGTCGTGATACGCTCTCCCGACCGGGGACGCACCTGGGAGACGCGGCCGACCTGGATCGATCGGCTCGATATCTCCGAGATGAGGACCTTTAGCAACTTCTTGCGCCGCTCCGACGGCGTTATTCTCTTACCCGCAATGACGCATGGGGCTCCTGAAGAGCGCGTTTGTATGCTGTTCGCTTCACATGACGGAGGAGAGAGCTG
Organism: Dehalococcoidia bacterium; assembly: GCA_963665215.2. Taxonomy (GTDB): domain Bacteria; phylum Chloroflexota; class Dehalococcoidia; order Lucifugimonadales; family CAUZJF01. Next base: position 146,027 of record CAXXWW010000017.1, on the reverse strand, counting down.
GGCCTTTTACTCCAGATTGGTCGAGGCCAGCGGGTCCAAGCACTTCAGCCCTGAACAACCGTCTCTGATCGAACTTCCGAACGGGAATCTTCTGGCCACGATGCGCTATCAGGGCCCTTCCAGCGAGGTGGCATGGACAATACTGGTCGAGTCCGACGACGGAGGAAGGACCTGGAGTGTGCCACGGAGGATCAACGACTACGGCGCCCCAGCATCCCTGGTGTTGCTACCAGACGGGCGCGTGGTCGTGGTGTATGGGTACCGCCGACCGGGCTCCGGAATTCGAGGAAGGGTCAGCGGGGATGATGGAAAGAGCTGGAGCGGGGAGTTCGTTCTCCAGGACAAGGGGGTAGGTACGGACCTGGGGTATCCCAGCGCGTGCTCGATGGATGACGGGCGCATCTTTGTAGCCTACTACTTCAACGAACAAGAGGCAGACGTGGACCTGCGAGGTGGCAGGCGGCATATCCGGGGCTGCATTTTCCGGCTTGGGTGATGCTGCCATGACGAGTCGCTGCATTGCAGGCCCACGGGGGGCCCCAGACCCAGCACTAGTACTCTGTCCAGCCAGATTTTATTGCCATACTGAGGAGCCGCGCGACGAAGAACCTGGGGTGGTGTCACCGCCGAGCTTAGTCGGGCTATCCTGGTACCCGACCCCACCAGGTTCTTCGCTCCGCTCAGAACGACAGGTTGTTAAATCCACTTGTAATAGGTACTAGAGCTATGCAAGAAGGAAGGCGGCGATGACAACGAGTAAGACGGCGCAGCCAACCGTCGAAAAGGAGGACTTCCGTATCTCCTATCGGCAGGACCGCTTCTTGGCGTGGCCTTTCTTCGGGCGTGCCTACTGCTTCGACGGCACCGAGCTTGTGGTCAACTTCTATTCATCGCCCTGCCGGTATGAGCGGCTGTTAGATATCCGTCACACTCAGGTACTTGAAAACTCCACGGTGATCACGGCCCGCTCCCTCGACGGAGGGCAAACGTGGCCCGACGACCAGCAGACCGAGCTCTTCGATCTCCGCTCGACCTACTCAGAGCTCGAAGCGGGACGCCGGCTCGACGTGGACATGCGGCAACCCGACTCGATTCTGTTCTCGTACGCTGCCTACAACTGGGAAGGAAAGAGGGATTTCGTACCACCGAAAGTCGCGCAAGCGCCCACCTTGTTTCATCGATGCATCGTGATTCGCTCTCCCGACCGGGGACGCACCTGGGAGACGCGACCGACCTGGATCGATCGGCTAAATATCTCCGAGATGAGGACCTTTAGCAACTTCTTGCGCCGCTCCGACGGCGTTATCCTTTTGCCCGCAAGCACGGGCGGGGCTATTGAAGAGCACGAGTGTGTGCTGTTCTCCTCACATGACGGAGGAGAGAGCTGGGCCTTTTACTCCAGAATAGTCGGCCCCACCGGGCCCGAGGGCTTCGATGTTCATCAACCGTTTCTAATCGAACTTCCGAACGGGAATCTTCTGGCCACGATCCGCCATCAGGGCGCTTCGGTGGCATGGACACTACTGGTCGAGTCCGACGACGGAGGGAGGACCTGGAGTGTACCACGGCGGATCAACGACTACGGTGCCCCAGCGTCCTTGGTGCTGCTACCAGACGGGCGCGTGGTCGTCGTATATGGGTACCGGCATCCGGGCTTGGGGATTCGAGGAAGAGTCAGCGAGGATGGGGGCAAGAGTTGGAGCGGGGAGTTCGTTCTCCAGGACAAGGGGGGCAGTCGGGACCTGGGTTATCCCAGCGCGTGCTCGATGGATGACGGGCGCATCTTCGTGGCCTACTACTTCAACGAACAAGAGGCAGACGTGGACCTGCGCGGTGGCAGGCGGCATATCCGGGGCTGCATTTTCCGGCTCGGGTGATGCTGCCGTAACGAGTCGCCTCATACCACACCCAATGGAGGGCAAGGACATAGTCAGCTGACCGGTGGTGAATACCGAGTAAGGTATAGCACGGCGCTGTGTCGGTCGGCAGACGTGCGGCGGAAGCGGTCGGACCACCGGGCCGACTCGTGACGCGATCAGAAAGCGAGGCATTGCGAACATGGGCAAGATACTAGGAGACGGCGATTTCAGATACGAGGCGATGGCCGAATGGGAATCGCTTCCGGATGGTGTGCGTTTCATCGAGTGCCCGGGCGTGGCGGTGGACTCGCACGACCGCGTCTACGTGCTCACCCGCAACCGAGAGTATCCGCTTATCGTATTCACCCCCGGCGGCGACTTCCTACGGTCGTTTGGGCAAGGGGTGTTCAGCGAGCTTACTCACGGCATCTCGATCGGCCCGGACGATTCCGTGTATTGCGCCGACTACGGCACGCACACCGTGACCAAGTTCACCCCGGATGGCGAGCTGCTTATGACAATAGGAACACCCGGCAGGCCGTCGAAGATGTGGGGAGGAGCGCCCTTCAACCGGCCGACTCACGCGGTGGTCTCACCCAGCACCGCCGCGATCTACGTGACCGACGGATACAGGAACTCGCGGGTGCACAAGTACACCTCCGACGGCCGTCTGCTCCTCTCGTGGGGGGAGCCGGGCATCGACGCCGGCCAGTTCATGGTGCCACACAATCTGGCCGTCGACGCCGAAGAGCGGGTCTACGTCGCCGACAGGGAGTGCCATCGTGTCCAGATCTTCGATGCCGACGGGAAGTTCATCACGATGTGGAACAACATCCATATGCCCGACGGGCTGACCATTGGGCCAGATGGGAACGTCTACATAGGCGAACTGCTGAACACCAGCCTCGCAGGCGCTCCGGGGTTGGGCCACCGGGTCAGCGTCTTCAACCTCCGGGGAGAGCTCCTGGCCCGCTTCGGCGACCCGGAGGAAGGCGAGGAGCCGGGTAGGTTCATCGCACCCCACGGCATCGCCGTCGACTCGAAGGGAGACATCTACGTGTCGGAGGTCTCCTTCACTGTCCGGGGCCGCCATATGGACCCTCCGACCGAGCCGAAAAGCCTGAAAAAGCTGCGCAAGCTCTGAAACACCCCTGCGCGGAACACAAAGAAGGGGTCGATGTCGGCTACCAAAACTGCCAACTCGTGTCTCAGGTGACGTTCGGCACTATCCGGTCGACACGATACCGATCCCTGGAACCCTGCCGCTATACTTCAGTCACCGCTGGCGATTACTTACGAACTATCGCGATGATTTCAGGCCACCGCGGAGGTGGGTTCGATTGGAAACTGCGAGCGCCAGACAGCGAACCCACCTGTGAGCGCCATGGCAGTTAGTCCCATGCCCCCGAGTTGCTGCGCCACACGGACGCTAGTGGCCTCGTTCTTTCAATGGCATTAGGCGACAATCGGCCTAACGTTACCCTGATCGATGGCCCACTCAGTCGCATGATCTGGCGGGACGCGGACACTACCGGGGATTTGTCGATCGCCATGCCATCGTAGCCCTCACCAAGCGGATATGGATTTCGGCACCTACCTTGGCCAGGCGGGACGCCGCCTACCATTCGACCAGTTTCCATATCTCGGGCTGCATCGCGCCCGCGTCCTCGCCAATGTCCGCGAAAATGGCTACGGCCTGCTCGAGGTGTTCCATAGCTGCGTCCGGGCTGCCGGACGTGTGCAGCAGGTCGGACAGGCTGTTGTGCAGCGCCGCCTCTCGGTGGCGGTCGCCAAGCGAGCTGCATAGCGAGAGGGCCCTCTCCGCCAGCGCGATGGCAGCATCCAGTTCGCCGAGGCCCCACTGTGCGAGCGCCAGATTGTTGAGCGCGGCGACCTGGGACGCGGAGTGGTCCAGATGCTCCGCGATGTCGAGGCTGAGGGCGAGGTGATAACGTGCCGCCGGCAGATCGCCTCGGCTTCGCGCCAGGATCCCCACGATATTGTGTGCCTGTGCCACGGACTGAGGGTCGCCGGCCTCCTCGCCGAGTTCCAGCGCCAAAGCGGCCTCCTCCTGGGCCTTATCGGCGTCACCGGTGCGATGGGCCGTCAGACTGAGGTCTGCGTGCAGGCTCGACCGCAGTGCCAGGTCGCCGGGGTCAGCCAGGCCGGCAAGCGCCGCTTCGAAGTGGCTTGCCGCAACCTGCCAGTCTCCGCGCCGCAGGTAGACGCCGCCGAGCTTGCCCTCGACTCCTGCCAGGGCATCCGGGCGACAGAGGGAGGCGGCCGTCTCGTAGCTGCTTATCGCCTGGCCGTACTCACCCCCCAGGGTCTGTAGATCGCCTATGGCCGCGTTGAGACCTGCGGGGTCGCGGTGTCCAAGCACCAGCGACGACCGGTAGTGGCCCATGGCCTCAGCGTTGGCGTAGAGGGCGGCGGCGTGATCCCCCGCCAGCTTGAAGTACCACGAGGCTTCCTCGTTCCGGCCGGCGAGCCCAAGGTGCTGGCCGATGGTGCTCGCCAACGCGCGGTCGCTCTCACGACTGAAGCGCGCGATCATAGCCTCCGCCACCCGGCGATGGAGCAGCCGCCGCCGCGCCAGGCTGGTCTCTTCGTAGACCAGTGCCTGGAGCTGCTCATGGCTAAAGTCGTAGGTGATGCCCGTCCCCTTATCGGTCCGGCCCAACTCGTTCACCAGGTCGCGGCTCAGCAGACCGTCGAGGGCCGCCACGGCCTCCTCCTCTTGCCGCCCACTCGACTCCTGAAGCGTGCGAAAGTCGAAGGAGCGTCCGATTACCGCAGCCGCGTCTAGTAGCTGCCGTTCCGTCTCGCTCACCGAGTCCAGCCTCGCCCGCAGGAGGTCGCGGACGCCGGATGGCATCTCCCAGGGCTCATCGGCAGTCCACCCTCGGTCTCTGCGCCGGCTCTCCAGATACTCCACCAGGAAGAATGGCAGCCCCTCCGTCTCGCGGTATAGCCTGTCTATTATCGCTCCAGGAGGCGGCTGGCCGGCGGCTTGCACGCCACGTATCAGCTCCGTCACATTGGAGAGGGTCAGGCGGGTCAGCGGGACCGACGCGGCCACACCCGATCGTTTGGCCTCCGCCAGGAGGCCCCGCAGGCGGCCCCCGGCCTCGAGCTCGGTACGCCAGGTGGCGACGATGCAGATAGGCTGTCCCCGCAGGCGGCGGACCATGAATGTCAGCAAGTCCAGGGAGGCTTCATCGGCCCAATGGAGGTCGTCAACGAGCAGGGCGCCCGGCCTGCCCTCGCGAGAGATGGAGGAGAGAATGTGGCCGATGGCCTCGAAGAAGCGTCTCTGGGCCCCGGGACTGTCGAGCGGGGGGACGACGGGTATGTCCCGACCCGCACGGTTGGCGTCGGGCACCAGGCGAGCGGCCTCGCTCAGCCAGTGGTCGGACCAGCCCAATCCGGAACCATCCCCGCCGGTGTCCGCTATGGCGGCACACAGGGCTTCGACGAAGGGGCCGTAGGCGAGGCCCGTCTCCCCCCGAAAGCATCTGGTGGCGATTGTGGTGGCACCGATGGCCCTGAGGTGCGATAGGAACTCTTCGGCCAGCCTGGTCTTGCCGATGCCCGCCTCGCCCGTCAGGACGAGCAGGCGCCCATCGTCCCGGATCGAGCGGTAGGCGTCGATGAGGGCTTGCAGCTCGGCTGCTCGGCCGACCATGGGATACGCCCGCTGGCGCTCGGGGAAGTCCGTTGGGGGCCGCGTGGCCATGCTGCTTTGTGACCGCGCCATGACGGGGCGCGGCCGAGCCGTGACCGGCGGCGCGGACACCCTGCTCTCTCTGACTGTCTGGTATAGCCGGGTCGTCTCTTCCAGGGGCGCCACCCCGAGCTCCTGGTCGAGTATCCGCACACACTCCCGGTACTGGCGCAACGCCGCCGCCCTCTGACCATCCCATGCGTAGAGCTGAATTAGCCGGCGATGCACCTTCTCGTCCAGGGGGTCGAGGGATAGCCAGCGCCGGGAGTAATCAATGGCAGACTTCAGGTCGCCCTTGGCGGCATGGATGCCCTCTAGCCTTTCCAGGACTCCCGCCATCTCCATTCGCAGCGCCTCGCTCTGCCCAAGCTGCCAATCGTCGAAGACGCTGCTGTCCCTGAGAGTGAACCCCTCCAGGAAGTCTCCTCGGTACAGCCGCACAGCCTCGCTCAGCCACGAGAGACAGTCGTCACAGGCGCCCTCGGAGGGGTGGGGGTGGTCCCGGCTGCTCGACAGCCGCCGCCGAAACTCGACCAGATCGATCCAGGGTCCTGCGTCCCAATCGAGGCCTACTGTCTCACGCTGGATGACGAGTCCCTGTCGACCCAGCGCCTTGTTCAGCGTGGAGAGGGTGCGCCTGAGGGCGGCGCGGGCGCTGACCTGGTCGCTGTCCGGCCATAGCAGGCCGGCAAGCCCGTCTCGTCGCTGGCCCTCGCCGGTCACCGCCAGGTAGGCCATGAGCGCGGTGGCCTTGCGTGTGTCGACTCGAGCGGTAGCGCCCTCGCTCTCTATGCGCGGCGGACCGAGAAGGAATATCGCGAGGGAATGCACGATGGCGACTCCTGGCCCCTATTCTACAACAGACCGCAACGGAGCGGCCCCGTAACGAGTCCCGTAACGGTACGGGGACGCCCTCCATGTAGACTGTGTTGCGATGGGCCGTCCCCTGGTGGTCGGCACGCGGGTTCTAGTATAAGGACGACGAGGGATTCCAACAGGGGGTGCAACAAGATGATAGAGCTGGAGCGCAGCCTTACGATCAGGCGACCGGTGGAAGAGGTCTTCGCGTTCGTCACAAACGTCGAGAACTCCCCGCGGTGGCAGGCGTGGGCCGTGGACGCCCGGGTGGTCTCGGAAGGCCCCCTGGGGGTGGGCACGCGGTATGAATACGTCGCTCGTTTCCTGGGCAGGAAGATCGAGTCGCAAAGCGAGGTCACGGCATACGAGCCCGACAAGCGTTACGCCTGGAAGGTCACCTCGGGGCCGATACCGGCCGAAGCCAGCCTCGACTTCGAACCGGTAAACGAGGGGACGAGAATCACCCTGACGGGCAAGGGAGAGCCGGGCGGTTTCTTCAGGCTTGCCGAGCCACCAATAGGGCGCATTCTCAAGAGGCAGGTAGACACCGACATCGAGAACCTGAAGGACCTGCTCGAGTCACGGCCGTAGTGTCCCACCACGCCTCCCCTGTATGGACCGGACACATGGTGGACGGGTGTTCGGAGACATGGTGGACACATTTGAGTATGTTAGGCATCGTGCCTGAGGTCAAGCTGGGCGATTTGATGAGTGGCGAAGAAGACGTTCCAGACTCCATCGTCAGTTGTCGGCCGAATAGCCACTGGCATGCCCTTGAAGGCCTTAGCCCGAATCCACCGAAGGACACCGATGGACGGCGTGAGGAAAGCGGAAGGGGGGTGAGGGAGCTACAGGGGAAATAGCCTGGGTTCCATTTGGGGTAGGGAGGTCGGCGGACGGTCTTCATCGCCGCACAGGGGCCCCTATGGCCGTCTGCGGGAGCTGCGATGCGCGGGATGGCGAGAGAATACGCAGCAGGGAACTCTCTCGGACCGGGCTGGCACGAGTCTGCGGGGATCTTCGGTTGTCCGGTGGGTGGGTCGGTCGCCGACGGTGCCGTCAGGCCGGGAGTGGAATGGCTCGCAGCCGGGCCAAGGCGCGGCTGAACTTCTCAGCCCAAGGCCAGCGATCCGGAAGATGCAGGGTCAACCGGCGTGCCGAGCGGGTGAGCCGTCCGGCCAGGGAGAAGAACCGCCGCCGGAGGGTCTTGGTGGTGGCTATCCGCTCTCCCAGACCGATCCGCGCCGTCCAGCGGGCCAGGTTGTGGGCCATCGTCTGGACGGCCAGCCAGGCGCCGTTGGCGGCGAAGCGGCCCGAGGGGAGATGGTTCAGCCCGACGCCGTACTTGAGGTCGCGTATGGCATTCTCGATCTCGGCGTGGCGGCGATGGTCAGCCTCCAGTTCGAGCAACTCCCCGTCCCGGTCGGTGATGAAGCCATGATAGCTGTATTTGGCGAAGAGGGCCAGTTGGGAACCGGGCGTGGGCTTCACCCGCCGGACGATGAGCCGTACCGGCGCGGCGTCCGCCTCGGCCTGGAAGGGGGTGCAGGTGGTCTCGGCCACATCGGCGGCGCCGTCCATCCAGTAAGGAATCGGCGTCCAGGCATCTTCGGGTATCGCCTCGATGAGATTGTGCAGGCTTTTGTGCTGGCGGATGGTGATGGAGAAGCGGACATCCATCTTGCGGCAGACGGATACCACGCCATGAGTGTAGAACCCGCTGTCGGCCCGTAGCGTGAGTCGTCCGTTGGCCCCGGCGTAGCGCACCCGTCCCACCGTCTCCCGCAGGAAGCGGGCGGTGTTGGCCCGGCCCTCGCGCAGCCGGGACATCAGCACGTCTCCGGTGCCGGCGGCGATGGCCAGCAGCGGGTGGTAGCCCCGCTTGCCGGTATAGCCGTGGTGGCGGGCGCCCTCCTTGGCCAGGGCCAGTCCGTAGGTCTCGCAGATGGTGGAGTCCAGGTCAATGGTCAGGGGCCCGTTGCCGGGTCCCGCCCCGGCCTGCCAAGCCCGGGCCAGCAACTCGCGGCTCACCCGGTCGAGTTGACGGACGTGGCCCCACCGGAAGCTGCGCAGGAAGGTGCCCAGGGTGGATGGCGCCTTGACCGTGCCGCCCAGGGTGCAGGCCGTCCCCCCGGTGCGCAACACATCGGCGTCGCCAATGCAGTCGCCCCCAGCCAGCGCAGACGCCACCAGCGTCATCATCTTGTCGCTCGTGTTCGCCCGCCCCGGGGCATCGCCCAGGTCGAGGCGCTGCCGGAGGAGTTGGGGCAGGCCGAGGTGCCGCGCCAGGGTGGCCGGAAGGAGCAGCCCGGCATTGGCCACCAAGCGGCGGTCGTCGAAGGTGATTTGGATCCGGTCGGGGTGGTTGCGTGGCAGCATCTACTGGGTGCTCCTTTTCCAGGGCCGTTTTTTTGCTACAAAACCATTATCCCAGAAGCACAGGAGCACCCTCTTGCCGCCTCAGGACGCTAACCCGACGCCCTCCTTCGGTGGATTCGGGCTTAGGTACCTTGAAGATACGGCCAAACAACTGGAGCCTACCTTTGTCGTGAACACGGCGTACCAGGTCGGTTGGTTCGTACTCCAAGGGTGGAAGGACCTCGGGAAACAGTCTTTGGCTCACTTGGTACTTGGTGGCCGGAGTAGCAAGGTCAAGGGCGTCATGGGGCCGCTCCAAGTTGTAGATGTCCCGCCACAGGTCGAAGGCTCTCTGGCAGTGCGCCAGATCAGTGAAGCTGCTCCCCTGCAGCACTTCAACGGTCATGGTTCGGTGGAAGCGCTCATCTTTTCCCTGTGTCTGAGGGTGATAAGGGCGTCCATGACTGACTCCGATGCCCAACCTCAGCAGCCAGACTGTAAAAGGTGTGTAGGGGTGGTCTTGGTCATGGCCCCACGGGGAGCCATTGTCCATCAACATTGTGTTGGGCAGGCCGTAGCGCCGGAAGATAGCCGTCAGGCGCTGTTGCACCATCTCTCCCTGCTCGTTACCGCAGGCCTGCAGCCCCAAGGCAAACCGAGAGTGATCGTCCAGAACAGTCAGAGGGTGGCAGCGTCCTCGGGTAAGGGGGAAGTGGCCTTTGAAGTCCATCTGCCACAGGTCGTTGGGTGCCTGGTGTTCAAATCGCTGCCAGGAACGGTGCTTGGGCCCCTCGGCGGGGTCAATGCGGCCATGACGACGCAAGATCGCCGTGATAGTACTGGGGGCCGGCATGTCCGCCTCAAACACATCCCTGCGGTCCAAAAGCCACCGTCGCAGCTTACGAGCTCCCCAGGCCGGATGGGCCGCACGGGCAGACAGCACCGCCTGCTCAACCTGCGATGGGGTACGTGCAGGCGAGTAGTGAGGCCGCCGCGGCAGCTCGACCAGGCCTGCCTCGCTCCCTTCACGGAAACGCCCAAGCCACTTGTATCCAGTCGTAGGGCTGATCCCGAAGCGACGGCAAAGGCCCCTTTTGTTGGTGCCTTCAGCCTGCGCCAGCTCCACGAACTCTCTCCTCTGAGACATAACGGACATCTCCTTCCATGGCATGACCACCTCCTTGTAATGAAGTCATGCCTATTATGGTGTCCACCATGTCCCCGAACATGTGTAAGCTATGTCCCCGGTCTATACACTCCCCCCGAGGGGGACCTCTGGGCGGCGCGCCCCAAACCCGCGCCACAGGATCCGCCCTTTGGGACCCTCCATTGGGGGGGGGTGAGCGCTGTGTTGATTCGGAGTTGAAGTCGCGAAATGGAGCCCGCAGTGCAGCGGCCTGTAATCGGAGCGATGACCACTCGAGAGGACGGGGCTTTGCACCAAAAGGTGGAATGCGGAGGCGTGGTTCGACAGGCTCACCACGAACGGAACTATAAACCAACCGCTCGCCCTGAGCTTGTCGAAGGGCAATTCACACGACCGCGCCACTTCTTGTGCAAAGCCACGTGGTGGCGCAGCGGGAAGCTCCTCTCGCTAGCCTGGCTGCACAGCCGCATCAAGTTGTTCATGGCTTACCGAATCCTGTAGGATATGCGTCACCCGAAGGCCATGAGAGAGGTGTGTGAGAAGTGAGAGTCGCACTGAAGATTCTGAAGTGGTTCGGGATAGGATGTAGTCAGTATGGACGTGACAATGAGGCTACAGAACATCTGGCAGGGGCTGGTCGGGAGCGAACGCCCCGATCCCGAAGCAGGCGAGATTCCGCCCGTATCCCTACAGCCAACGACGTTTGGTCAGGCCGTCGAGATCGCGCTTAACGACCCCATTGTGCCCTATTTGGAGAGCTCGCCGGGTGTGGTGGAAGTCGACAAACTCAACCTTGACTCGCCCACGGTCAGACAGCTCAAGGCCGCGGGCGTCAAATTAGCGGTGCCGCTGATAAGCCAGGGCGGACTGGTAGGCATTCTGAACCTGGGCCAGCGGCTCAGCGAGCAGGAGTACTCGACCGATGACCTGCGGCTCTTGAGCAAGCTCTCGTTTCAGGCGGCCCCGGCGGTGCGGGTGGCCCAGCTCGCACTCCAGCAGAAGGTCGAGGTGCGGGAGCGCGAGCGTCTGGAGCAGGAGCTGCGGGTCGCCAGCGTAATCCAGCAGACCCTCCTCCCTCAGGCCGTCCCCGAGTTGCCGGGTTGGCAGATGAATGCCCACTACCAGCCGGCCCGCGAGGTGGGGGGAGACTTCTACGACTTCCTCGATTTGCCGGGTGGGCGGCTCGGTCTGGTGGTCGGCGACGTCACCGACAAGGGTGTCCCCGCGGCCCTGGTAATGGCCACGACAAGGGCGATCCTTCGTGCCGCCGCCGAGCAGTTGATCTCCCCGGGCAAGGTTCTGCGGCGCGCCAACGATGTGCTATGCCCCGACATACCCCCGAAGATGTTCGTCACCTGTCTGTACGCGGTCCTCGATCCCAAGGAAGGCCTGCTGCAGTACGCCAACGCGGGACAGGACCTGCCATGCCTCAGGAGCTCCGACGGCCTACGGGAGCTCCGGGCCACGGGAATGCCGCTGGGCCTGATGCCCGGCATGGACTACGAGCAGAAGGAGGTCTCGCTGAAACCGGGGGAGAGCGTGTTCATGTACAGCGACGGCCTCGCGGAGGCGCATAACCAGCAGCGCGAGATGTTCGGATTGCCACGCCTGAGAGGCCTTGTGCTGGAGCACCCGGGGGGAGCGCCGCTGATCGACTTCCTCTTGAAAGAGCTTGCCGAGTTCACCGGACCCGAGTCGATCCAGGAAGACGACGTGACCATGGTGACCCTCCAGCGTCTTGGGGTAAAAGGTGCTGGCAACAGGAATACTCCCATGACGACCACGACCTCAGAGGCCCCTGAAGACCCCAGCTGGCGGACGCTGCTGAAGTTCGACCTTCCCAGCGAGGCGGGTAACGAGCGCCAGGCGACGGAGCGGGTCGCCGAGGCCGTGCAGGACCTGGGCATGTCCCCGGTGCGGCTGGAGCGGCTGAAGACCGCCGTGGCCGAGGCGACGATGAATGCCATGGAGCACGGCAACGAGTACAAGCCCGACCTGCCGGTATCCCTTCACGTGGCCGCCTCGAAGGCCGCCATCTCGGTGCGCATCACCGACCACGGGGGTGGGGACGATATCCCGGAGCCCGAAGTCCCGGACCTGGACGCAAAGCTGGCCGGCATCCAGAGTCCCCGCGGATGGGGCCTTTTCTTGATCAAAGAGATGGTCGATGAGTTCCACGTCACCAGTGACGAGGTGCATCACACCATCGAGCTGGTGGTTAATCTCCAGGGAGACCAGGATGACGGCTAGACACCTCGAGGCGAGAGTTCGCAGCCGGGGCGGGATACCGGTCATCGATCTGCAAGGGGAGATAAGCGGCCTTTCGGAAGGGGCGCTCGACACGGCGTTCGCCGAGGCGACGCGCCAGGAGTCCGACGCCATCCTGTTGAACTTCACGGGTGTAGGCTACATCAACAGCACGGGAATCGCGCTGATTGTCGGCCTTATCACCCAGGCGCGGAAGTCCGGCGTGCGTCTGATAGCTGCTGGGCTGAGCGAGCACTACACGCAGATCTTCCAGATCACGAGGCTGGCCGACTTCATCACCCTCTACGCCGACGAGGAGGCCGCCGTGGCGGAGGTCCAGACGCCAGACCAACCGTAGGTCGCCGCTGGTCGGAGGTCATACCCGACGGCGTTGCCAAGGAGTCCCACAGTGAGCCAGGCCGAACTAAGCATGAGCGTCCGGCGAGTCAGAGCCGACGCGAGCGTCGTAGACATCCGAGGCGAGGTGAACGCCTCGGCCGATAAAGCTTTCACAGACGCGTATGCTCAGGCGAGCTCCGAGGGGGTCCGAGCCATCATCCTCAACTTCAGCGGCCTAGAGTACATGAACAGCAGTGGGATCGGGCTCCTGGTCACTCTCCTCATCCGTGCCAATAGAAACGGGCAGTCGCTTTTCGCCGTGGGCCTCAACGAACACTATCAGCACATCTTCGAGCTCACCCGGCTCAACGAGGCCATTCGAGTTTTCGAGAATGAAGAGGAGGCCCTGGCCGGACTCGACGCCTAGCAGGGCCCGCAAGCCCCCTCTGGTGGGTGTCCGGGGACCCGCCCTGAGCGACGGCACTTGGGAGGAGCCGATCATGACCACCAGATCGAAGAAACCCGACGAGAAGAAGCCAGGTGACGAGGCGTACTGGGCGAAGTCCGTCTCGAAGCTGAAGGTCGAGCAGGCACCGGCGGGAGCCGTCAACCTCAACGTGGAGGGCCGACAGGTCGTCGGGCCATTGCAGGGATTCGGCCAGCTCTGGCAGAAGACCTACTCGGTGCGCCTGAACGGAGCGGAAGCCTCGCCACGCGAGCTGATCAAGACGTGGAAGGAGAACTTCGAGAAGTTCTGGCCAGAAGGCAGCCGGTTCTATGCCCCGATCGCCGGAATCGCCCCCGGCGAGGTCGCCATCATCAACCTCACGCAACCTGGTGGCATGGTGCTTTCCACCGGCATAATGGTGCTGTATGCGGACGACGAGTCGTTCACATTCATGACCCCCGAGGGCCACATGCTTTCGGGCTGGATCACGTTCAGCGGCTTCGAGGAGGACGGCGCCACCGTGGCCCAGGTTCCAGGTGCTGATCAGGGCAAACGATCCCCTGTGGGAGTTCGCCATGCGGCTGATCGGATTCAAGAGAGAGGACCAGTTCTGGCTCGCCACGCTGGAATCACTGGCCCGGCACTTTGGCGTCAGCGGCCACGCCCAGATGACGGCGACCGTTGTCGACCCGAGGCGCCAGTGGTCGCAGGCCAAGAACATCTGGCACAACGCGGCCATCCGCTCAGCGGTCTACGCCACGGCGTCTCCCCTACGGTGGCTACGCGGCCTGGTAGTTCGCGCAAATTGAGCGGTGGCCCAAAGCGCGACTTCTACGACGCCGTGGTAGTTGGGGCCGGCCCCAACGGCCTCTCCGCCGCCATCACGGTGGCGAGGAAGGGCCGGTCTGTGCTAGTGATGGAGGCGGCGGAGACCATTGGAGGAGGCGCCCGCAGCGACGAGCTGACTCTCCCCGGCTTCGTCCACGACGTGTGCTCCTCCATCTACCCCCTCGGCGTCGGCTCACCTTTCTTCAACACTCTCCCTCTCCACGAGCACGGCCTGGAGTGGCTGCACCCCCTGGCTCCCGTCGCCCACCCTTTCGACGACGGCACCGCTGCGGTCCTGGAGCGCTCCATCGATGCGACGGCGGATGCCCTGAGCCCGGATGCCAACGCGTATCGGCGGCTCATGCGACCCCTCGTGGCCGACTGGGACAAACTGGCCGACGGTTTTTTGGGCCCTTTGCGTTTTCCCAAGCATCCCTTTGCCATGGCTAGATTCGGTCTCAAGGCCATCCGCTCAGCCAATGGCCTTGCCAGAAGTCTCTTCGAGGGACAGCGCGCCCGCTCGCTGTTCGCAGGGATATGCGGTCACTCCATGATGCCGCTGGACCGCCCACCGACCGCCGCCTTCGGACTCATGCTCGCCATCGCCGGACACGCGGTGGGATGGCCCATGGTCAAAGGCGGGTCCCAGAACCTCACCAGGGCGCTGGCAGCCTACCTCCTCTCCCTTGACGGAGAGATCGTGACCGGTGCGAAGGTCGAGTCATTGGACGAGCTGCCGAAATCCAGGGCGGTCCTCTGCGACATCCCGCCCCGCGCGCTGGTGAAGATCACAGGGGACAGGCTTCCGGGGCGGTACCGCCGTGGCTTGGAGCGCTTTCGCCAGGGAGTGGGCGTCTTCAAGGTGGACTTTGCCCTGGACGGCCCAGTCCCCTGGAGGGCGTCAGAATGTGCCCGCGCCGGCACCGTCCATCTCAGCGGTGACATCGAGGATACAGTCGCTGCCGAGCGAGCCGTCTGGCAGGGCGAGCATCCGGAGCGGCCTCACGTTCTCGTAGCCCAGCACAGCCTTTTCGACCCGACGCGCGCACCTGGGGACAAGCACACTCTGTGGGCGTACTGTCACGTTCCCAATGGATCCACATTCGACATGACCGACCGGATCGAGGCCCAACTCGAACGCTTCGCGCCTGGATTCCGCGACCGCATTCTGGCCAAAAGCGTCATGTCACCGGCACGACTGGAGGAGTACAATCCGAACAACATCGGGGGTGACATAAGCGGAGGCGTCCAGGACATTCGCCAGCTGTTCACCAGACCCGTGCCGAGGATTGTCCCCTATTCGACCCCGCTTAGAGGGCTGTACATCTGCTCCGCCTCAACTCCGCCCGGCGGCGGTGTGCACGGCATGTGCGGCCATCACGCTGCCCTGGCGGCCCTTCGCCGCGACCTGCGGCAGTAGCCAAACCTACCTTGCCATGCTCCAGCAGACTGGCTTCGGTCGCGCCCCAAGAAGTCCCACGCGCCATGCGCTCTCGGACTCACTGCGCGCACCACTGGTCACACCTGGTGACCCACAAAGATCGGCGTGACGCCTTCCGTGGAGCGGGCAACGACCTCTTCGTCTTCTGCCGTCAGTGGCGTTAGCTCCTTTTCTGCATCGATCATCCACCACAGCAGCTCCGCGTGACTCGGACTCACGCAGGCGGTAACGGGGCGTGAAAGGGTCCAGCGTAATGCGGTCAGCGCTTCTTCGTAGGTGTCCACCGGCGAATACCAGGCCTTTGTCCACTTTTCTTTCTTGCCGTCCGGCCAGGGCTTCTTCGCGAGGGTCTTGAGGGCGAGAATGCCCATCTCTTTCTCTTGCGCCTTGTCCAAAACGGCGGGTCCAAAATGTCCCTGGTACCAGGTAACGTAATTCAAAGGGAAAAGTATCGAGTCAAACTCGAATTGGTCCATAAGGGCCAGGGCCGCCTCTTGAGTATGGGCCGAGAAGCCCAAAAACCTGACCAGCCCCTCATCCCGCGCTTCGACAAACGCTTCAAGCGCTCCACCCGGGCCGACGATCGTGTTCACCTCTTCCAGGGTACTGACGGCATGCATCTGATAGAGATCGAAACGATCAGTGCGCATCCGCTTGAGCGACTTTCGGAGCTCGGCTGCGGCCGCATTCTTGTTACGTTCGCCCGTCTTCTCGGCCAAGAATATTCTGTCCCGGTACGGCTCGATGGCCGGGCCACCTCTTTCCTCAGCCTCCCCCTTGCCGTACCGCGGCCCCATATCGAAATAGTTAACTCCCGCATCGATGGCGCGTGCAACGGTATCGCGTGCAAACCCAGGCCCTTCGTTGACGAAAACTATCGCACCGAAGCCTATGACGGAGAGAGACTCACCGGTTTTCCCTAGTGGACGCATCTCCATGGTTCCCTATCCCTCCTTCTTGTTGTCGAGGCTGTAACATTCCCGCGCCTGCTTGAGGTATCTTCAAAAAGTGTGTAAACAGTCAGGCGGTGTACCCTCTCTCTGAACAACACGGGCTCGAGGCCCAAGAGAGGAGATAGACCGCCCATGAGGAAGGAAAGCACTGAGAGTAGGTCGAAGTCAAGGCCGGAGTGGGAGCAGTTGGAGGATTGTGTGCGAAGCCAGGTCCAGAGGCTGATCCAGGAGTTGCTGGAGGAGGAGGTGACGGCGTTTCTGGGAAGGGCGAAGTCGGCGCTCAGATCCGACTCGGACTCAGATACCGGCTATCGGAACGGATACGGCAGAGCCCGGAGGCTTACGCTGAGTTCGGGAACGATACAGCTGAGGCGGCCGCGAGTCCGCGATACCGAGGAGCAGTTCGAGAGCCGGCTGCTGCCGCTGTTCGTCAACAGGACCAGGAAGGTTGCTGAGTTGATCCCCGAGCTGTACCTGCACGGTCTATCCGAAGGCGACTTCGATCTGGCTTTGCGGGGGCTGCTGGGAGAGGACGCACCGGTATCGGCGAGCACGGTGGCCCGGTTGAAGGATAAGTGGAACGATGAGCTTGCCCAATGGCGCAGCCGGCCCCTCGATGACCTGGAAGTGGTCTACATGTGGGTGGATGGAGTCTACGTCAAGGCTGGTCTTGAGAAGGAGAAGGCGGCGGTACTGGTGGTGATGGCGGCCCTGAGCGACGGGAGCAAGGTGGTGGTGAGCGCTGTTCCCGGATACAGGGAGTCCACAGAGAACTGGTCCGAGGTGCTCAGGGACATCAAGCGCCGGGGCTTGAGCTGCCCGAGGCTGGTGGTTGGAGACGGACACCTGGGCATCTGGGGAGCTCTGCGCAACGTCTATCCGCAGGCGGCAGAGCAACGCTGCTGGAACCACAAGATCGTAAACGTGCTCGCCAAGCTTCCAAAGCGACAACAGGACCAGGCCAAGCTCATGCTGCGTACTATCCCCTACGCGCCGACTCGGACAGAGGCTGAGCGGCTCAGGACGGTGTTCACCAGGTGGTGCGGCGACCATTCCTACGAGGCGGCCTCAGAGGCCTTGGAGCGGGACTGGGACCGCATGGTCACCTTCTATGACTTCCCAAAGGAGCACTGGGGGCACCTTCGCACGACGAACCCGGTAGAATCACCCTTCGCGGCCCTCAGGCTTCGGACCGATGCCGCCAAGCGCTACAAGAGGGTCGATCGGGCGATAGCGGTGATCTGGAAAATGTTGATGGTCGCCGAACAGCGCTTCAGGCGTCTGAAGGCCCCTGAGTTGATCGAAGACGTCTATCTCGGTGCACAGTATGCGGATGGAATCGCCATTGAATCAACGGCTGAGAAGGTCGCCGCCTGATGTCGTTTACACACCTATTGACGTAACCTCTCCTGCTTCACTGCCGCCTGGGTGTGACCCGCCCCCGATGATTGTACCAGGGTCAATCTAATTAGGCTTGACGACGGTCAATTCACAGTTACATTCGATTACGGGGATTGTCGAAACCCTGTACAATTACCCGACAGTCACCGCACAGGGCGCTACCACGGGAAGCATCCGAAGCGGTCACCCGCTGTGCGGCTGCCGACCCCGCGCGCCGTTCTGATTGAGCCGAGCGAGTTCCCTGCCGGTCGTGCTCACGTCGAATCGTGACTATCTTGAACTATCCTCCAGGAGGTGGGACCATCAGACCTAACAGGTTTCGCGAGAAACTGATTAACGGCGAAACAACCGTCAGCACGCATATTCACTCCACTTGGCCATCTATAGTCGAAGCCGTCGGTCATACCGGGCTGTACGACTACGTCGAATTCGTGGCAGAGTATGGGCCTTTTGACCTACACGATCTTGACAACTTTTGCCGGGCAGCCGAGCTCTACAGTATGGGCAGCATGATAAAAGTTGACCAGAGCCACCAGGCTTTCCTGGCGCAACGCGGAATAGGAGCCGGGTTTAGCAGTGTGCTGTTCACAGACTGCCGATCGGCAGATGATGTCCGCGAGTGCGTGCGCAACGCACGTCCGGACACACCGGCTGACCAGGGCCTGTACGGCGTTGCGACACGTCGTCATAGCTACATGGGCTACGGCGGGACACCCGACTACGTTCAGGCGCTGAATGACATCGTCGTGGCGATTATGATCGAGAAGAAAGGGGCCGTGGATGAGCTGGAAGAGATCCTGTCGTTACCCGGGGTCGACATGGTGCAATGGGGCGCAAGCGACTATTCGATGAGCATCGGCAAGGCAGGCGAAAAATCTCACCCCGATGTCGTGGCGGCGCGGAACAAAGTCTTTGAGACTGCTCTCAAGATGGGCGTGCCTCCGCGCGCCGAGATCCAGACCGTGGATGACGCCAGGGAGTTCATCGACATGGGCGTGCGTCACTTCTCCATTGGCACCGACATCGCCATCCTCTATGGCTGGTGGAAGGAGAACGGGGAGGGCTTGCAGAAGGCCCTTTCGGACCTCTAGGGTCAGTTGAAGCGTGCTTCTCACCGTCGTCACTGCTGTCACTCCGCAACATTGAGACAGATCGGGACCGAGATGATTTCTGTTATGAAGAGCCGGCGGTGAGTTCTTAGGGTCCTTTCGTAGCGACTCGGCCGTTCGAGTCTCGGTATCTGGGCTCTCTCCTTCGCGGGGAGCGCGTGCTTCTCGCGACACTCGCGCGCACCGACAGGTAAGCGACCCAACAAATCATGACCGCCCAAAGTGCTTGAACTCATCGTAGTACGGGTCACCCGTCAACTTCACGCCACCTACCCACGGGGAATGGGTGGTCTCAATTTCACCTGACGGGGTCGAGTTCCGTTCCGCGAACAACGCGAGCCTAACGTCGTCAGGCGACGGGAGAGAACCACTGCTCCAAGCCCAAATAGAGCACTGGAACTGCAGCCACCTGTAGAGGCGAGGAGGGGCTCGCGGGGGGATGGCCGGCCGGGGCGCCAGATTCAGGGCGTGAGTGTAGCCACCGCCTCAGCCGCGGGCCAGACTCCTCTGAATGCGATCGAGCGGTGTCAGCTCAGGTCCTTCTCTAAGCCCGAATCCACCGAAGGACACGGATGGACGGCGTGAGGAAAGCGGAAGGGGGGTGAGGGAGCTACAGGGGAAATAGCCTGGGTTCCATTTGGGGTAGGGAGGTCGGCGGACGGTCTTCATCGCCGCACAGGGGCCCCTATGGCCGTCTGCGGGAGCTGCGATGCGCGGGATGGCGAGAGAATACGCAGCAGGGAACTCTCTCGGACCGGGCTGGCACGAGTCTGCGGGGATCTTCGGTTGTCCGGTGGGTGGGTCGGTCGCCGACGGTGCCGTCAGGCCGGGAGTGGAATGGCTCGCAGCCGGGCCAAGGCGCGGCTGAACTTCTCAGCCCAAGGCCAGCGATCCGGAAGATGCAGGGTCAACCGGCGTGCCGAGCGGGTGAGCCGTCCGGCCAGGGAGAAGAACCGCCGCCGGAGGGTCTTGGTGGTGGCTATCCGCTCTCCCAGACCGATCCGCGCCGTCCAGCGGGCCAGGTTGTGGGCCATCGTCTGGACGGCCAGCCAGGCGCCGTTGGCGGCGAAGCGGCCCGAGGGGAGATGGTTCAGCCCGACGCCGTACTTGAGGTCGCGTATGGCATTCTCGATCTCGGCGTGGCGGCGATGGTCAGCCTCCAGTTCGAGCAACTCCCCGTCCCGGTCGGTGATGAAGCCATGATAGCTGTATTTGGCGAAGAGGGCCAGTTGGGAACCGGGCGTCGGCTTCACCCGCCGGACGATGAGCCGTACCGGCGCGGCGTCCGCCTCGGCCTGGAAGGGGGTGCAGGTGGTCTCGGCCACATCGGCGGCGCCGTCCATCCAGTAAGGAATCGGCGTCCAGGCATCTTCGGGTATCGCCTCGATGAGATTGTGCAGGCTTTTGTGCTGGCGGATGGTGATGGAGAAGCGGACATCCATCTTGCGGCAGACGGATACCACGCCATGAGTGTAGAACCCGCTGTCGGCCCGTAGCGTGAGTCGTCCGTTGGCCCCGGCGTAGCGCACCCGTCCCACCGTCTCCCGCAGGAAGTGGGCGGCGCCGCGGGCGGTGTTGGCCCGGCCCTCGCGCAGCCGGGACATCAGCACGTCTCCGGTGCCGGCGGCGATGGCCAGCAGCGGGTGGTAGCCCCGCTTGCCGGTATAGCCGTGGTGGCGGGCGCCCTCCTTGGCCAGGGCCAGTCCGTAGGTCTCGCAGATGGTGGAGTCCAGGTCAATGGTCAGGGGCCCGTCGCCGGGTCCCGCCCCGGCCTGCCAAGCCCGGGCCAGCAACTCGCGGCTCACCCGGTCGAGTTGACGGACGTGGCCCCACTGGAAGCTGCGCAGGAAGGTGCCCAGGGTGGATGGCGCCTTGACCGTGCCGCCCAGGGTGCAGGCCGTCCCCCCGGTGCGCAACACATCGGCGTCGTCAATGCAGTCGCCCCCAGCCAGCGCAGACGCCACCAGCGTCATCATCTTGTCGCTCGTGTTCGCCCGCCCCGGGGCATCGCCCAGGTCGAGGCGCTGCCGGACGAGTTCGGGCAGGCCGAGGTGCCGCGCCAGGGTGGCCGGAAGGAGCAGCCCGGCATTGGCCACCAAGCGGCGGTCGTCGAAGGTGATTTGGATCCGGTCGGGGTGGTTGCGTGGCAGCATCTACTGGGTGCTCCTTTTCCGGGGCCGTTTTTTTGCTACAAAACCATTATCCCAGAAGCACAGGAGCACCTTCTTGCCGCCTCAGGACGCTAACCCGACGCCCTCCTTCGGTGGATTCGGGTTAAACTGTGCCAACTCAGGCGAGCGCAGAGCGCTCGAGACATGAGAGTGGCTGCCTTGTTCTCTAGCTGGAGATTAGGCGTGTGGGTTGGCGTGCAGTGGGTATGACTGCCGACGTCGGCACAGCCACGACGCGTGGAACCTTTCGAGGGCTGTCTCCGTCTATACATACAGGTCCACTAGATATGTCACACGACATAAGGAAAAGGAAATGAACAGGATAAGAGGACTTGCATTAGGACTGGGAGTCGCGACACTGATTGTCGTCGGCCTGGCATGTGGTGGCGGTAATGACGAGCCGCCGGCGTCGGCGGACTTCGATGCTCCGCCGGCCGCAGACCCCAGTGGGACCAGCGTCGCATCACCAGCCGCTGCGGGGGTGCCGACCCCGAAGGAGACCTCGGCAACGAATGAGCCCGCCCCCGCCTCCCAAGCCCGCGCGCGAGAACATTTCCTGCTTCCCGACAGATCTGGTGGCCCGGGTGGGCGCCTCCGTGGGCGATAGCTGGACTCTGGCCGGGGACACCCGGCTCCAGGGCAAGATTCCGGGTCCCCCAAACGAGCTACGCGACAGGTCCGCCGAGAGCTCGGTGACCTTTACCCTGACCGGACTCGACGACGGCGGTATGAATCGGGTCGTTGACGAGGCGACCGGCAAACGCGCCCGCATCGAGAACTCCATGGCCTATGCCCACGCAAAAACTGTCTACCGGGACGATGAACGCAATATCCTGGAGGGCACCGACCGGGACGAAGACCTCTATAACGAGGCGTTGGCGGCCGGTTTTGGGACAGAAACCATCGCCATCCACGGCCACGATCGCCAGGCGTTGCTGACGCCCGACTGGGACTGCCACCGGAACGCGTGGCTGACCGGCGGCCAGCCGTCCTCCGGCTCAACTACACGCGAGTACTCGGTCGGAGAGAGGACCCTCTCATCTGGCCGGGACGTCGTGCTGTTCACTAAGGCGGTCACCTTCGATGAACCCGAGGCGGGCGCCGAAGGCGTCTCGCGGGATGTCTACGGTTATGACAAGGTGACCGGACGGCTGGTCCTAACGGAGCGGTACCAGAGCGGGACGTTTGATGGTCAGCCCTACACCCTGGACATGGTCAGGGAGTGGGTGCCCGCCTTAACCCGAATCCACCGAAGGAGGGCGTCGGGTTAGCGTCCTGAGGCGGCAAGAAGGTGCTCCTGTGCTTCTGGGATAATGGTTTTGTAGCAAAAAAACGGCCCCGGAAAAGGAGCACCCAGTAGATGCTGCCACGCAACCACCCCGACCGGATCCAAATCACCTTCGACGACCGCCGCTTGGTGGCCAATGCCGGGCTGCTCCTTCCGGCCACCCTGGCGCGGCACCTCGGCCTGCCCGAACTCGTCCGGCAGCGCCTCGACCTGGGCGATGCCCCGGGGCGGGCGAACACGAGCGACAAGATGATGACGCTGGTGGCGTCTGCGCTGGCTGGGGGCGACTGCATTGACGACGCCGATGTGTTGCGCACCGGGGGGACGGCCTGCACCCTGGGCGGCACGGTCAAGGCGCCATCCACCCTGGGCACCTTCCTGCGCAGCTTCCGGTGGGGCCACGTCCGTCAACTCGACCGGGTGAGCCGCGAGTTGCTGGCCCGGGCTTGGCAGGCCGGGGCGGGACCCGGCGACGGGCCCCTGACCATTGACCTGGACTCCACCATCTGCGAGACCTACGGACTGGCCAAGGAGGGCGCCCGCCACCACGGCTATACCGGCAAGCGGGGCTACCACCCGCTGCTGGCCATCGCCGCCGGCACCGGAGACGTGCTGATGTCCCGGCTGCGCGAGGGCCGGGCCAACACCGCCCGCGGCGCCGCCCACTTCCTGCGGGAGACGGTGGGACGGGTGCGCTACGCCGGGGCCAACGGACGACTCACGCTACGGGCCGACAGCGGGTTCTACACTCATGGCGTGGTATCCGTCTGCCGCAAGATGGATGTCCGCTTCTCCATCACCATCCGCCAGCACAAAAGCCTGCACAATCTCATCGAGGCGATACCCGAAGATGCCTGGACGCCGATTCCTTACTGGATGGACGGCGCCGCCGATGTGGCCGAGACCACCTGCACCCCCTTCCAGGCCGAGGCGGACGCCGCGCCGGTACGGCTCATCGTCCGGCGGGTGAAGCCGACGCCCGGTTCCCAACTGGCCCTCTTCGCCAAATACAGCTATCATGGCTTCATCACCGACCGGGACGGGGAGTTGCTCGAACTGGAGGCTGACCATCGCCGCCACGCCGAGATCGAGAATGCCATACGCGACCTCAAGTACGGCGTCGGGCTGAACCATCTCCCCTCGGGCCGCTTCGCCGCCAACGGCGCCTGGCTGGCCGTCCAGACGATGGCCCACAACCTGGCCCGCTGGACGGCGCGGATCGGTCTGGGAGAGCGGATAGCCACCACCAAGACCCTCCGGCGGCGGTTCTTCTCCCTGGCCGGACGGCTCACCCGCTCGGCACGCCGGTTGACCCTGCATCTTCCGGATCGCTGGCCTTGGGCTGAGAAGTTCAGCCGCGCCTTGGCCCGGCTGCGAGCCATTCCACTCCCGGCCTGACGGCACCGTCGGCGACCGACCCACCCACCGGACAACCGAAGATCCCCGCAGACTCGTGCCAGCCCGGTCCGAGAGAGTTCCCTGCTGCGTATTCTCTCGCCATCCCGCGCATCGCAGCTCCCGCAGACGGCCATAGGGGCCCCTGTGCGGCGATGAAGACCGTCCGCCGACCTCCCTACCCCAAATGGAACCCAGGCTATTTCCCCTGTAGCTCCCTCACCCCCCTTCCGCTTTCCTCACGCCGTCCATCCGTGTCCTTCGGTGGATTCGGGCTAATGCCTGCTGACTCCAGGTACTCGTACACCTCGGGCTTGGCAAAGGCAGCATCGGCCCGGAACAGCAGCCGGACTCCTTTCTCCTGGTATCGCTTCACGACTGGCTCCAGAACCTCCCGCCACCGCTCAGCGCTGTGGACGTTGCCCGGGCGAAGCATTGCACCTTCGCAATCTCCGAAATGGTTGAACAGGAAGAGCGGGTGATAACATACGGACTCGAAGTGGCCGTTGTAGGCGACTCCCTCTTGCTGCCCATGCACCGGGCTTTCAGAGCTGTCCATGTCTAGGATAACTCGCTGGTGAGATGTCTGGGCCATGGCCCTGTCCACCCACTCAACATTCAGGCGCGCAAGCCCATCTAGGTTCTCCTCTTCGGTTAACACCTCAGTCTCAAATCGGCTCATAGTGTTGGTGCTGGCTGCCTGCTTATCAGTACCTTGCCACCCGACGATGGAGGTATCTTCAAAAAGTGTGTAAACAGTCAGGCGGTGTACCCTCTCTCTGAACAACACGGGCTCGAGGCCCAAGAGAGGAGATAGACCGCCCATGAGGAAGGAAAGCACTGAGAGTAGGTCGGAGTCAAGGCCGGAGTGGGAGCAGTTGGAGGATTGGGTGCGAAGCCAGGTCCAGAGGCTGATCCAGGAGTTGCTGGAGGAGGAGGTGACGGCGTTTCTGGGAAGGGCGAAGTCGGCGCTCAGATCCGACTCGGACTCAGATACCGGCTATCGGAACGGATACGGCAGAGCCCGGAGGCTTACGCTGAGTTCGGGAACGATACAGCTGAGGCGGCCGCGAGTCCGCGATACCGAGGAGCAGTTCGAGAGCCGGCTGCTGCCGCTGTTCGTCAACAGGACCAGGAAGGTTGCTGAGTTGATCCCCGAGCTGTACCTGCACGGTCTATCCGAAGGCGACTTCGATCTGGCTTTGCGGGGGCTGCTGGGAGAGGACGCACCGGTATCGGCGAGCACGGTGGCCCGGTTGAAGGATAAGTGGAACGATGAGCTTGCCCAATGGCGCAGCCGGCCCCTCGATGACCTGGAAGTGGTCTACATGTGGGTGGATGGAGTCTACGTCAAGGCTGGTCTTGAGAAGGAGAAGGCGGCGGTACTGGTGGTGATGGCGGCCCTGAGCGACGGGAGCAAGGTGGTGGTGAGCGCTGTTCCCGGATACAGGGAGTCCACAGAGAACTGGTCCGAGGTGCTCAGGGACATCAAGCGCCGGGGCTTGAGCTGCCCGAGGCTGGTGGTTGGAGACGGACACCTGGGCATCTGGGGAGCTCTGCGCAACGTCTATCCGCAGGCGGCAGAGCAACGCTGCTGGAACCACAAGATCGTAAACGTGCTCGCCAAGGATGATTCCCTCGTAAAAACCCCTCGTCCTCCGGGGGCAATGGGAGGATAATGTGGGGAAAGGGCGTTGGGGCAGCGCCCGGGCGAGGGAGGGGAGCATGTTCCGAGCGCGAGACCCGCAAGAGAGCCTCTGGCAGTCCCAGTTCCTGGTGACGCCGAAGAAGGCTAAGCGCCTGGAGGGGAGTTGGGCCGAGGTTTTCCGAAACGAGGCGCTCCCCCTGATTGACGAGGAGCTCTTTGCTCCGATGTACTGCGCGGACAACGGCCGTCCCAACCGAGCGGTGCAGACCGTCCTCGGGGTCCACCTTCTCAAAGAGATGTTCAACCTCACCGACGGTGAAGCCCTGGAGCAGCTAGAGTTCAACCTGCTCTGGCACCACGCCCTGCGGCTGGACATCGAGGAGACCCACCTGCCCCAGAAGACCCTCCACAACTTCCGAGTTCGCCTGATGCAGCACGATGGTGGCCGGCTGGCTTTCCAGGAGACCACGGACCGGATCATCCAGGCGCTGGGCATACGCACCGGAAAGCAACGGCTGGACTCCACCCACATCATGAGCAACATCGCTACACTCACCCGGCTGGGCCTGTTCTGTGAGACGATGCGGTTGTTCCTGCGGGCCTTGCGCTGGGAGCACCCAGAGCTTCGCCCTGTGGTTCCGGAGGGCCTCCTGGGGCGCTATTTGAAGGAAGAAGACGAGGCGACCCACTACGAGGACGCCCACACGGGGGAGGGTCGGCGACGCCTTTCGGTCTGTGCCCGGGACCTCTACCGGCTGGTGGACCGGTTCCGTGGCACGACTGCTGCCCAGCTGGAGGAGTATCGGCTGCTGGAGCGGCTGCTGCGGGAGCAGTGCCATGTGGGCAAACACCGGGACGGGCGCCCGGGGGACGATGATGACGATGCTGGGGAATGCAAGGTGCCCGTGGCCCTGAAGGACCCGAAGCAGGTGTCCGCCGACTCGCTGCAATCGCCCCACGACCCGGATGTGACCTACAGCGGCCACAAGGGGAAGGGGTACGAGGTGCAGGTGGCGGAGACCTGCCACGAGGAGAACGCCACCCAGCTCATCACCCACGTGGAGGTGACCCCCTCGAGTGGGAGCGACACCGACGTGAGCGTGCCGGTCGTTGACGGGCTCGCGGAGCGGAAGGTCCGACCGGACGAGCTCTTCGTCGACACGGCGTATGGGTCGGGCCGCAACGCCTTCGAAGCCTCGCGCCGGGGAACGGAACTGGTGAGCCCGGTGGCGGGGTCGGCGCCGGGGAACTCGCACGAAGGAGAGCGTGACGGACCACCGCCGCTCACCGCCGCGGACTTCCAGATCGACGTCACAGGGGAGCAGGCCACGGTGTGCCCCGCCGGCCACCCGTCCATCGAGGAGCACGAGTTGGAGGATGCGCCGGAGCGGGTAGAGGTCCACTTTGCCAGGACAACATGCGAGCCCTGCCCCTTGCGGTCCCGTTGCCCAGTGAAGCTGGACCGGCGTGCGGGGGACTACGTCCTCAAGGCGGACCTGGTGAAGGTGAACATCGAGCGGCGCCGGAGGGCCGAGGCCACCGAGGAGTGGCGCAAGCGGTATGACATAAGGGCCGGGATCGAGGGAACGAACTCCGAGCTCAAGCGCGCCCACGGGCTTGGGCGCTTGCGGGTGCGAGGGGGCCGTCGGGTGCGGCTTGCCGTCTACCTGAAGACGTTGGCGTGCAACTTCAAGCGGATGGTCCATGCACGCCTGGTGGAGATGGAGAACACGGCTCAGCGGGCGGTCGGGACGGTACCTGCGGTCGCGGCCGCATGAGGGCGCCGCTCCACAGCTTCCACCGGGTGCCCTGAGCCACGGAAGGGGTACCGCAACGGGATCACGCTTGTCCTGAGCGCGGCAGATGGTGCGGTGAGCCCAGCAGCCGGCATCCCGTGGCCTCCTCCCTTCCAGGCCCCTTCGCACGCCAGGGTTCATCTCAAACAGGCCTTTTTGCGAGGGAATCAAGCTTCCAAAGCGACAACAGGACCAGGCCAAGCTCATGCTGCGTACTATCCCCTACGCGCCGACTCGGACAGAGGCTGAGCGGCTCAGGACGGTGTTCACCAGGTGGTGCGGCGACCATTCCTACGAGGCGGCCTCAGAGGCCTTGGAGCGGGACTGGGACCGCATGGTCACCTTCTATGACTTCCCAAAGGAGCACTGGGGGCACCTTCGCACGACGAACCCGGTAGAATCACCCTTCGCGGCCCTCAGGCTTCGGACCGATGCCGCCAAGCGCTACAAGAGGGTCGATCGGGCGATAGCGGTGATCTGGAAAATGTTGATGGTCGCCGAACAGCGCTTCAGGCGTCTGAAGGCCCCTGAGTTGATCGAAGACGTCTATCTCGGTGCACAGTATGCGGATGGAATCGCCATTGAATCAACGGCTGAGAAGGTCGCCGCCTGATGTCGTTTACACACCTATTGACGTAACCTCCGACGATGACACGCATAGCCGGGTCTTGGGCAAGCCGTTCAGCGTCGTTGGTGTCCTCGTAGCCAGCGAGACGGCTATACACCGATTGTCTGAGCAAGGGCAACAGCGGGTGTTGCACATTGCGGCCGGTGCGGCTTTCATGGATATAATCGTTGGCTGTCTCTGTGAGCCCCAGAGCGGCATCAAGCTCGCGGCATGCCAGGAGTCCGGCGTCCGAGGTGATCGTAGCGCCACGAAAATCCAGGCGGACTCTGCGGTCGAATTGGAGCTTCAAAGGGGTGTCGGAGCTTTCACCCATTGGGTGCCTCCAGCGAGATTGCGGTATCCAGAACTAGACCCGCTAGCTCGGCCTGTCTAGCACCCACACTGCCCATAATGCCCAGGTATGCGGCTCAAATAGGCAGCACTCTTACCGGATTACGACGCACCCACGCGGCTGATCTGGGAAATGTGGGATGAAGTGATCAAGAACGGATAGGACGCGCCGTGACTTGCGTACTCAGTGAGCTTCGGGACGATTTCTTGTCTCAATCGCTGGTCATCAAACATGCCGTACCATCCGGCCACCTGCTCCCCGTGTTTCTCCAGCACTGAACCCTCCACCGTACATTCATAAGCAGCGATCCGGTGTTCGGAAAGGTTCCGTCCGATTTGGAGCAACGGTCTCACCATGGACAGTCCCTCCTCAGTCGTGGTTGCGAGCGCGTCTTCGAGCGAAGCGATCCGGTGGAGTGGTGGCTGTCCCCCCTATAGCTCAGGGTTAAGGTCTCGCCAAGTTGGGTTGATGCTGTTGATAAGTTCGATCTTGCGCCGGCGGGAGCCCGCCTTCAGCTGCTTCTCACGAGCAATAGCAGCCTCGGCGGTTTCTGCCATCTCATAGTAGATTAGGTCAGTCACGTTGTACCGTGAGGCAAAGCCAGGAGTGAGTTTCTCCTTGTGCTCATAAACGCGGCGGGGAAGGTTATTTGTTACCCCTGTGTACAGCACCGTCTTCCTGGGGTTGGTCATGATGTACACATAGAAGGTCTTGCCCATTCCTAGCCTTCCTTGTAGCCCAGCCACCCACCCCCACGCCACCAGATTGCCGCGGGCGAAGCCGCCCTCGCAACGACCAGAGATTAGGGTTGCCACCACCGGCGGGCTTCAGGACCTGAACTGCCCTAGGACCAGTCTTCTCCGGACCGTTCGCGATAATGACATATTGGCAGACTTCTTGCCATTATTCCAAGGTGGTGGGCCCGGCAGGGTTCGAACCTACGACCAATCGGTTATGAGCCGATCGCTCTACCACTGAGCTACGGGCCCGAGGAGTAGGATTGTAGCGTAGCCTTACGGCGCACAGGCTGTCAATGAGACCGTGGGCCGCCATGTGATGCTCCCCTGCCCGCTTGTTCTGAGCCTACCGAAGGGTCGCCGGGGCGTCCCAGGCCACGTCCGTATTGACAGACGCGTGAGGCTGAGGTTACATTCGGCGTGACCCGATGGGGACGACGCCCCCATCTAGCCTGTGACGTCGAGCAGCGTGCATGGCCGTCTCAAAGAAGATCAAAGCGCTCATGGAGCAGGGCTCCTGGATTCGCAGGATGTTCGAGGAGGGCATCGCCCTCAAGCGCGAGCTCGGGGAGGAGCACGTCTTCGACCTCTCTCTTGGCAACCCCGGAGCTGAGCCGCCACCGGAGTTCTTCCGGGAGCTACGCAGGCTAGCCGAGGACCAAACCCCGGGGATGCACCGCTACATGCCCAACGCCGGCTACCCCGAAACCCGCGCCGCGGTGGCGTCCCAGTTAAGTGTGGAGACCGGGCTCGAGTTCACCGCCGACGAGATAGTAATGACCTGCGGCGCCGGCGGGGCGCTGAACGTGGTGATGAAGGCCCTTCTGGACCCGGGTGACGAGGTTGTTATCTTCGCCCCGTACTTCGTCGAGTACATGTTCTACGCCGACAACCACGGCGGCACCTGCATCGTCGTGCCGCCGGACCCGGACTTCTACCCCGACTTCGACGCCTTTGAGTCCAGCATCGGGCCCAGAACGCGCATCGTGCTGATAAGCTCCCCGGGCAACCCCACGGGCGTGCTCTACAGCGCCGATGTCCTGGCCTGGCTGGGGGAGACCATGCGCCGAAAGGAGGGCGAGTACGGGACCGAGATCACCCTGGTGAGCGACGAGCCCTATCGCAAGATCCTCTTCGATGGGGCCGAGTACCCGCACGTCTTTCGCCATCATGCGCGGACAGTCGCCGCAACGTCCCACTCGAAGGACCTGGCACTGCCCGGCGAGCGCATAGGATTCATCGCCGTCAACCCCGGGTACGAGGGCCGTGACGAGCTGGTCGACGGCCTCACCTTCTGCAACCGGACCCTGGGGTTCGTGAACGCCCCGGCCCTGATGCAGCGCCTGGTGCGTAACCTGCAATCCGTCACCGTAGACGTCGTGCAGTACCAGGCGAAACGCGACCTCCTATACCAGGGCCTGGTGGATATCGGGTACTCGGTGGTCAAGCCGCACGGCGCGTTCTACATGTTCCCCAAGTCGCCCATCGATGACGACGTCGCCTTCGTGACCGAGCTACGGCGGCACAGGGTACTGGTGGTGCCGGGGCGGGGCTTCGGGGCCCCCGGCCACTTCCGGATCGCATACTGTGTCAGCGACGCTACGCTCGAGGGGTCGTTGGCCGGCTTCCGCGCAGCCTTCGAGCGGTACAGTGCGTAGTGCATAGTCAGGGAACCCCTTTGGTAATACTCAACTGACGGCGCACATCGGCTGGTGTAGGGGCAGGTTTGATTAAGTTTAGCCACCCAAGGGCTACTTCTGTCAGTCCCGAAGCGGCTCACCCCCGGCCTCTCTCCGCTCGCGGAGAGGGGGGAAGAACGGTAGGCTCACCATGTTATCAATTGGGGTGAGGTAGATCGGTAGTTTGTCAGGTACGTTCAGTTAGCTTGTGAAAGGCTCGCGCCTAGGCCGGCGGCGTGTCTTTCAGTCCGGTGCCGGTGATGGGCACCAGCACCGACTCACCGGCGCCGATAACACCCCTGAGGACAAGCTGCTCGAGACCGGCCAGCGCGGCGGCGGACGTTGCCTCCGCGTAGACGCCCTCGCGCTCCGCCAGCGTCGACTGCCACCGCAGAATATCGCCATCATCGACGGCCACCGCGGCGCCGTTGGTGGCACGCAGTGCGCTCAAGACCTGATCCCGCCGGGCGGGGGCCCCCACGGCAATCCCCCCCGCCACCGTGGCGGTTTGGGCACCGGAGTCCCACTCCTCGCCACGGTGCGCCGCCACCAGCGGCATGACGGTCCGGGACTGGACGCAGTGCAGACGCGGCACCCAGGCGATAAGCCGGGCGCTGCGCAGCTCGTCAAATCCCTTCCACGCCCCCAGGTACAGCCCGCCATTCCCCACCGGGAACACGATATGTGCGGGAAGCCCTCCCTCGAACTGCCGTGCCACCTCGTAGGCGAAGGTCTTGGTGCCCTCCAGGAAGTATGGGCTCAAGGCATGTGAGGCGTACACCAGCCGGTGCTCGGTGTAGTAGGCCACGGCGGCGTCAGTCGCGGCGTCCCTGGGCCCTTCGATGGAGTGGACCTCCGCTCCATAGGCGGCGATCTGACGCAGCTTGGCCGGGGGAGCGCCCGCCGGCGCGAATATGTGCGCCTTGATTCCAGCACGGGCCGCGTAGGCCGACACCGAGGCCCCGGCATTGCCTGACGAGTCCTCGACGAGCTCCCGCACCCCGAGCTCCCTGGCAACGCCGATCATGACCGCCGTTCCCCGGTCCTTGAACGAGCCTGTAGGATTCAGGAACTCCAGCTTTCCGACGAGCCGCCGCAGGCCGATCAGCTCTGCGGCCACCGGGAGCTCAGCGCACGGGGTGTCGCCCTCTCCGAGGGATAGAGCTGAGGGGGGGTCATGTAATGGCGAGGGGGGCTCAACGTCGGACCAGGCCACGCGGTCAGCGGCCTTCCCTCCCTGGCCCCGTGGACGGTACTCCATATCCAGAGGACCCGCGCAGTCGTCACAGGCCAGCGTCGCCATATCGGCGGCATGGGGCGCGCCGCAACGGGTACACCGCAATCGTATGTGGGACATCGTCTCCACCGCCATAGCCTGGCCGGTATTATTGCCAGTGGGCCTATCCTATCCGCCACAGTGAATGCAGGCAAGCGCCGGCGCCCTGCCGGCCGCGGTTCTCCTCGAGGCGGCCAAAAACCTCTTCAAACTGAGGCGCAAGGGCGTTGCGCGAGGCCTGGTGCAGCCCGGCGCGGAGCGGCGTGGGAGGGGCAGCGAGTCCGGGTGACGCCGGGCAACGGGATCCGTGGCAGGCGCGGGCTAATGCCAGTCGGGGTCTGGATGGGCCTTTACGAAGGCCGTGTTCAGCTCTACGCCCAGGCCGGGGCGGTCGGAGAGATACAGGTAGCCGTCCCGGATATCCAGAGCCGGCGATGTCAGCTCGTCGTAAAGGTCGAGAAAGGCGGTGCCGAGCTCAAGGCGGTACAGGTTGGGGACGGCCATCGTCGTATGGGCGCCGGCCAGTATGTTTATCGGCCCGCTGGCGTCGTGGGGGCTCACCGGAATGTAGAAGGCCTCCGCTATGTTGGCAATCTTGCGCAGCTCGCTGATCCCCCCTGTCCAGACGACGTCGGGCATGATGTAGTCGGCCAGTCTCTCGGTGAGAATAGGGACGAAGTCGAACCTGGTATAAAGCCGCTCTCCCACGCAGATGGGGACGTTCACCGACTCCTTGACGTGCCGCAGCGCCTCGAGGCTATCGGGAGGGACCGGCTCTTCGAACCAGGTTATGTGGTAGGGCTCCAGCCGCCTCGCCAGATCAATGGCTGTGGGCACGCTGAAGTTGCCGTGGGCGTCGATCAGCACCTCGACGTCGGGCCCCACCGCCTGCCGGATGGCAGTGATGGTCTCCACCCCCTTGGCGGATATGGCGCCGCTATTGTAACGGCGCTGGAAGAATGTTACCGATGTGTGAAGGAAGTCCGCAAACGTCGTGCCACACTCAAGCCGACGCAGTCTTTCTCCCGAAGAACACCCTGACGATACCCGCTATACCCACCCCCGCGCCGGCGAGCAGGAACAACAGCCCTACCGCGTCGATCAGCCAATCGATGAGGTCCCACCGCAGGACCAGCCCCATCACGAATAATGCAACTCCGAACACAATTAGGCCACTTCCGCCGAGCTTGTTCATCACAGTCTCCTTTCTATCTATACCGTCGCGCTCATGGTGTCCTGCCGCAGAGGCGCCCGGTAGAATAACTCAACTAGAGCGTACGGCTGCGGGGCCTCATACCTTGAACAGAACAGCTAGCCCAAAGCCAACAACCGCTAGGATCCCCCACGTGCCGGCGAAGACTCCAGCGATGGCGATCAAGGGGATGGAGCAGCACAGGACCGCCCCAACACGCTATGGGAAGATGCCGGAGCGTCGCGGCTTATGCCTTAACTCCTCGGCAACCCGGACAGCCACCTGGTCGTCGATCGCGTTCTGGAGCCGGGCCAGGAACGACTCGATGACCTCATCTTCCATCTCCTCGCCCAGGTCCTTCCGGGCGCCTAGTGTGGCTTTCAGCTCGTCGCGCCACTCGCTTGAGTTCAGCTTCTCAGCCATAGATGCCCTCCCTCTTGTTACCGCAGGTCGAAACTACTCCGAGCCCTCGCCCTCCGGCTCGTCGAGGAGCTCCCGCAGCTCCTGTTTCGCCCTTCTGATGTCCTCGATTTTTTCCGAAATCCGGTCGAACAGCGCCGCCCTTGCCTTGATCCCCTCTCCTATCAGGAACGCGGCCGACTCAGACCGGCTGTGGACGACGCCTGCCTCCACCAGTCCATCCAGACGGGCCAGACTCTCCTTGTTAAGCCTGACCATGACAACATTGTCTCGGGCCGAGAGGGCTCCCTCCAGGGTCTCCCTGAGGTTCTCGCCCAGGGACTCGACCCCGGTCCGGCGGATCGCAGACTTGGCTGCGGCCTTGGCCTCATCTACTATGATCTCCACACCTTCCATTAGCCTTTTTTTGTTTCCTTCTTGCTCGCTCATCAAGTGCCTCCTGCTAATTGATGCTTACGCGTAATGGTACATTATTCTTACGTCTTTGTCAACTGTCTAATTTCGCTCAATCGGGAAAGGGTGCTCATCGGCCGGTCCCGACGGCCGGCGACCCGATTGCTGCCTGCCGCACGGACGCTGAACCCTAGTGTGGTTTGACGCTCGCAAAGCGGCTCTCAGGAGATCCTACAGCGCAGCGACTCCTTGCGACCAGGGACTCAGCGTGTTACTTTGGCTTACGCGGGGCCTATCTTCGCCAGGCAGCAAGAAGGGGCTGGATAATCGTAATGGGTGTGGAGGCTTTCCAGATAGTCGGCTTTGCCGTCCTGTTCGTAGTAGTCTATGTCATTCTATACAGGCCTGTACTACGAATGCTGGGGGAACGACCAAGCGGAATAAACGAGAGTTCCGAGACCGAGTTTCGCGGCGAGGAGGACAATGCGTCGCCCATCTCGCGGCAGGGATTGGACGCGCCTGCCGACGAATCTAGCCCACCCCGCATACTCTGGTACCGTGACCGGCTCTTAGTGCCCACCGTGATTGGGGTGTTCCTGGTCGACCAGTTCAGCAAATATCTGGTCAGGGCCAACCTCCCCCTCTACGAGTCGTGGCCCAGCGAGGGGATATTCAGATTCACACACGGGACCAATAGCGGAACTGCCTTCGGCCTCTTGCCAAACCAGACACTTATCCTGATCGTTGCCTCTGTTCTGGCCATCGGGTTCCTCTACTATTTCTACCGCACGCAGGCCCTCCCGAGCAGACTACTCCGACTCGCCATCGGCCTTCAGCTAGGAGGGGCCTTCGGCAACCTTATCGATCGCCTCAGAGTCGGCGCCGTGGTGGACTTCATCGACGTCGGCTGGTGGCCGGTCTTCAACCTTGCCGACTCATCCATCGTCATCGGCATTGGTCTTCTGGGCTGGCTGCTACTGTTTGACAGGGGCAACCACCTCCATGGCCGAGGGCAACGGCAAGCCGGCCGTGACTAAGGGCGACGGGCAAAACACTTCCAGGTCGGCCGACGATGAGCCACACCCGCACCTTCGAGTCGGAAGCAGGCCCTGAACGGCTCGACCGGTTCCTGGTGGACCGCTGCCCTGACCTCTCCCGTTCCCGCCTGCAACGGCTAATCGCCGACGGGCACGTTACGGTGGACGGGCTGCCCGCCAGGCCAGCCACCAGGCTCCGTGCCGGGCAGCACGTCAGCGTAACGGTCGCGGACCCCGCCCCCAGCGAGCTCGTGCCACAGCCGATCCCCTTGACCATTGTCTACGAGGACCGTGACGTGCTGGTCATCGATAAGCCGGCCGGGCTGACCGTCCATCCGGCGGCGGGCCATCCTGACCAGACGCTGGCCAACGCGGTGCTGGCGCGCGTGCCAGAGATCCGGGGGATCGGAAGCGCCCTCAGGCCGGGCATAGTCCACCGGCTGGACAAGGACACATCGGGGTTGATTGTCGTGGCCAAGAGTGCGGAGGCTCACGCGCGCCTGGCAGCGCAGTTCGCGGCGCGGCGTGTGGCCAAGCTCTACCTGGCCCTGGTACACGGTCGGATATCGCCGGCCGAGGCGGTCATAGAGGCCCCGATTGGCCGCCACCCCAAAGACCGAAAGCGGATGGCCGTGCTGACCACCGGCAGAGAGGCGACGACCAAATACAAGGTGCTTCAACAGTTCCAGAGTTATACGTTACTTGAGGTGAGGCCCACCACAGGCCGCACTCACCAGGTGCGGGTACACCTGGCATCGGTGGGCCATCCGCTGGCGGGCGACGCTACCTACGGCAAGCCCCATGCGCTCCTCGACCGCCATTTCCTCCACGCACATCGGCTGAGCTTCCGGCTCCCGTCGGGAGACCAGTACGTCGAGCTGGTCTCCGAGCTGCCGCCCGAGCTGCTCGCCTTTCTGGATGCCCTCGAGCCCTGACAGGCCGCCCCGGAACGCCCGCGGCGCCATGCCCGCAGCCCTTCGCGCCTATCTCACGAGCAGAAGCAGGTACATCAGGCCGACCCCCACGATCATCATGGCGAACTGGGCCAGCGAGCCGGGCAACTCTCGTTCCAGGTGGAGCTCCGGTATGAGGTCGGATCCCGCGATATAGATAAAGCCCCCGGCGGTCAGCGGCAGCATGAAGACCGTGTAGTGGCCCACATTCGGGCCTATCACAAGCGATATGACCACTCCAACAATCGACAGAACTCCGGAGAGAAAATTCATCAGCAGAGCGCGCCTCGGGGTGAATCCGGCGTGCACCAGTATGCCGAAGTCACCCTGCTCCTGAGGGATCTCGTGAAGCGCCACGGCCACCGTTGTTGCCATCCCGATTGGAATGCTCACCAGGTAGCTGGCGCCGATGATGAGGCCATCCAGGAAGTTGTGCACCCCGTCCGAGACCAGATTTATGTAGGCCACCGGATGCACGGGGTTGACCGTCTGCGAATGGTGCTCGTGATGCCAGTGAAGGAACCGTTCCAGTACAAAGAAAATCAGGATCCCGAGGAGCACGTAAAACGACGTCAGCGCCTCAGCGGTGGAGTCCTCAAATGCCTCCGGCAGGAGGTGCACGAGGGCGTCGCCGAAAAGCCCCCCGACGGCGAGGCTGATCAAGAGGGGGATCACCTTATCCAGCCGCTGAACGCCGACCATGAGGGTGACGATGCCCACCAGGGAGATGAGGCTCACAAGGCCCGCGCTTCCCAGCGCATAGCCCCACTCATTCATAGGCGCCCTCCAGTGCCGAGCGACCGGAGTTCCTCCCACTTCGGCATCGTACGAATGGTCTCCATGCGGACCCCGCAGCTAAGCATCCTGAGACTATGTATCATTACTTGCCAGGATTCGACTGCATACTACGTCTGCGCCCGAAGGGACTAGGAGGCGTTCTTTGCCAGGCACTCCTGACAGGTGATGTGGATCTCGATGCGATGGCCCACGATCTCACCGGAGATGTCGTCTCCTATGGTGCGTAGCAGCCGCTCCATGGTTACCGCCCTGAACTCCCCCACCGTCCCACAGCTCACGCACACGGTGTGGTGGTGGTGCTCGGCGCGTGCCAAGCTGTACTTAGGGGCGCCGTCGGGGAGGGCCAATTTGCAGATGACACCGGCGTCCAGCAGCAGCCTGATCGTCCTGTAGACGGTCGCCCGACCCACACCCGGCAGCTCGCCGGCAAGCCGCTCAGCGCTGAATCCTTCGTCCTTCGTGTCGAGCAAGGCGATGACATCGCGCCGCGGGCCGGTGGCGCGAAAGCCACGGTCCTCTAGAATGGCGATCAGGTCCCGCTTGGAAGAGGCTCTTGCTGTCATGACGCTCGAGGACCACCATGCATTCGAGTACGATACGGAAAGACCAGTAAACAGAGATACTGTATCAGTAAAGGCGATATTGTCAACCGGCGTAGCGCGCCAACGCCATGGCTTCTCCATCCAGTTTCGGCAGCTTGCCTAGAGCGTGAGTCCTGGCCGTGTTAGAATTTCGCTGGAGGTGCTCCGGGCGCAGATGGCGGACCAAGTTCGAGTGAGATATGCACCCAGCCCTACAGGTGAGCCGCACGTCGGCAACATGCGTACGGCCCTGTTTACGTGGCTGTTTGCCCGAAATATGGGCGGCATCTTCATCCTCCGAATCGAGGACACCGACCAGTCCAGAAAAGTAGAAGGGGTGATCGAGCAGTTTCTGGACGCGCTGAGGTGGCTTGGAATGGACTGGGACGAGGGTCCGGAGGTGGGTGGCGATCACGGCCCTTACATCCAGTCCCAACGCCTGGCCGGGTACCACCAGGCCGCCGATGAGCTTCTGGAGGCGGGAGAGGCGTACCGGTGCTACTGTACGATCGAACGTCTGGCTGAGATGAGGCAGGAGCAAAACCGCCTCAACAGGCAGACGGGATACGACCGCCGGTGCAGACACCTGAGCAGCCAAGAGCGGAGGGGCCGCGAGGCCGAGAGGGGAGAGTGGGTCGTGCGGTTTGCCATGCCGCTTGAGGGTACTACCAGGGTCACCGACCTGATACGCGGTGAGGTCTCATTCGAGAACCGCCTCATCGACGACTTCGTCATCTTGAAATCGGATGGGTTTCCCACGTATCACCTGGCCGTCGTTGTCGATGACCACAAGATGGAGATCAGCCACGTGCTTCGAGCAGAGGAGTGGCTGCCAAGCACACCGCGACATCTCCTGATTTGCCGGGCGCTCGGCTGGGAGCCGCCGAAGTTCGCACACCTGCCTATGATCCTGGCCCCCGACAGATCAAAGCTGAGCAAGCGGCACGGCGCCACGTCCGTGCTCGAGTACCGGCAGATGGGCTACCTGCCAAACGCGATGGTCAACTTTCTGGCCTTGATGGGCTGGTCGCTGGATGACAAGACCGATCTCTTTTCCACCGGCGATCTGGTCAGACATTTCAGCATTGAGCGCGTGGGCAGGTCGGGGGCCGTCTTCAACCTTGATAAACTCAACTGGCTCAACGGGCATTACACCCGGCAGCTCACCCCTGAGGAGCTGACAGACAGGTTACTGGACTACTGGCGCCGCTACCTCCCGGAGGAGGTACCGGCGCTGCCCGACGGGGCATACCTGCTGCGGATCGTCCCCCTGATTCATGAGCGCCTCAAGACGCTGAAGGACGCGGCGCCGCTGGTCGCCTTTTTCTTCAAGCAAGAGGCGCAGTACGAGTCTCAGGAGCTAGTCCAAAAAGGGATGGATGCCGAGGGCACCAGGCTTGCGCTGTCCGGAGCGCTGGAGTCCCTTTCAGGGGTGAAGGCCTTCGACGCCGATGCCATCGAGGCGGTGCTGCGGCCCCTCGCGGAGGACCTGGGGGTGAAGGTGGGGCAGCTTTTTGGCTCGCTGCGGATCGCGACCACCGGCCTGCGGGTGTCTCCGCCGCTGTTCGAGACCTTGGAGGTCCTGGGCAAGGAAAGGTCGCTGGCGGCCGTCAGGGATGCGCTGGCCCGCCTATAGCGCATTCCCAGCTTGATGCCGGCGCATCAATCGGCCTCGACCCGCCCGGCTGCCAGGAACCGTGACCATCGAGTGGAATTAGCGTCTACGGGTACGAGCGAGTGTTGACAGTGCGCGCAGGCCTGACTACACTCCCATCTGTCCGAAGCGACACGTAACTGGCGTACCGCACACCTGGATCCAGCGAGGCGATAGAAAACATGCAGGGGAGCCCGTCTAACGTGATCACGCCCGATAAGCCGGCGTTCGAGATGTGGGACAGCCGACACGGAGCGGGCCAGACCATGCTGAGGCAGCAACCGTAGATGTCACTGCAAGAAAGACTGCAGCAGGACCTGAAGGAGGCCATGCGCAAGGGCGATGCGCCTCGCCGGTCGCTCATCCGATACCTGCGCGCGCAGATACAAGACCAGGAGATCGCCCGCCGGACCACCCTGGACGACGACGCCATCATCGGCCTGCTGGGCAAGCAGGCCCAACAGCGCCGCGAGAGCATCGACGCCTTCAAGCGAGGAAACCGCCAGGACCTCGTCGACAAGGAAGAGGCGGAGCTGGCCATGATCATGGAGTACCTCCCCCAACAGCTCTCGGAAGAGGAGCTCGCATCGCTGGCCAAGGACGCCATCGAAGAGGCCGGCGCCAGCAGCCCGCGGGACATCGGCAAGGTGATGGGCCTTCTGATGCCTCAAATCAGGGGGAAGGCTGAGGGAAAAGCGGCCAGCGCGGTGGTCTCCAGCCTGCTGAAGGGCCTGGGAGAGTGAAGTTCGGCATCGTCGTTTTCCCCGGCACCTGGAGCGATATGGACTGCTACCACGTGGTGACGGATGTGTTCGACCAGCCCGCGGAGTACGTCTGGCATCAGGAGACGGACCTGTCGGCATACGACTGCGTGATACTGCCCGGCGGCTTCTCATACGGCGACTATCTGCGACCCGGCGCGATAGCGCGCTTCTCGCCGGTGATGCGGGCGGTGGAGCGCTTCGCGGACCGCGGGGGCCTCGTGCTCGGCATCTGCAACGGCTTCCAGGTCCTGTGCGAGGCCGGGTTGCTGCCGGGCGTGCTCATGCGGAACGTGCACCAGCAGTACCGCTGCCAGTGGGTACACATGCGCGTTGAGAGCAGCTCCTCCCCGTTCTCCCGTGCCGCAGCGCCGGGGCAGGTGGTCCGCATACCCATCGGGCATGGTGAGGGCAGCTACTACGCCGACTCCAGCACCCTCGCGGAGCTGGAGCGGGGCGACAGGGTGTTGTTCCGGTACTGCTCTGAGGACGGCGAGGTGAACGATGCGGCCAACCCCAACGGGTCTCTCGGGAATATCGCGGGGATCACCAGCTCAGCGGGGAATGTCCTGGGGATGATGCCACACCCGGAGAGGTGCTGCGAGGCGCTGGTGGGCGGCGAGGACGGCAAGGCCATCTTCGAGTCGCTGCTCAGAAGCGTGGTGGTGTAGCTCGGCGCACGGAGCAGGCGCTCGCGGCCCTACAGGAGACGATGAATCTGGCCCGTGAGCGGGAGTTTCCCTTTGACCACCGCGAGCGAATCGCCAATGCGTAGCGGAAGTTCAGGACACCTCATGGGTGATACCAGACTTGCTTCGTTTGGGCTGGACGTTGTCGTACGTAGGGGCAGGTTTCAAACCTGCCCCTACTGGCCGGACGGTGCATCTTTCCGATGATCTCGTCCGTAACATCACTCCGCGCTCTGTCGGCCGGCGTCTCGTCCTACGTCCTGACGTTGAGGAGTTGACATGGCTGTGTCGAAGCGCACCCTGGACGAGCTGGCCATCTCCGAGCGGGAGTACGAGGCCATTGTCGAGCGCCTGGGCCGGGAGCCCAACCAGCTTGAGCTCGGGATGTTTGGCTCCCTCTGGAGCGAGCACTGCGGCTATAAGCACTCCAAGCCGCTCTTGAGAATGCTTGCGGTCGATAGCCCCAGGCAGCTCGTCGGCCCAGGCGAGGAAAACGCCGGCGTCGTCGACATCGGCGATGGCCTGGCCATCGTGATGAAGATTGAGTCGCACAACCATCCATCCGCAATCGAGCCCTACCAGGGGGCGGCGACCGGCGTGGGCGGGATCGTGCGTGACATCTTCGCAATGGGCGCGAGGCCCATCGCGCTCCTCAACTCGCTGCGCTTCGGACCGCTGACCGAGCAGCGCAACCGGCGCCTGTTTGGGGGCGTGGTGGCGGGCATCTCAGGCTACGGCAACTGCATAGGCATTCCCGATGTGGGAGGAGAGATCTCGTTCTCGCCGTCCTACTCGGAAAATCCCCTTGTCAACGCCATGTGTGTCGGGGTCGTCGAGCGAGACAGGCTGGTCCGGGCCACCACGGGCGGGCCGGGAAACCTGCTGATGCTCGTGGGCGCGGACACGGGGCGCGACGGCATTCACGGCGCTTCCGGCCTCGCCTCGCGCACGTTCGAGGACGAACGGGAGCTGCGACCGACGGTGCAGGTCGGGAACCCTTTTCTCGAGAAGATTCTTATCGAGGCCTGCCTGGAGGTCGCCGGTACCGACCATATCGCGGGCATTCAGGACCTGGGGGCGGCCGGACTGGCGTCGGCCTGCGTGGAGGCCGCCGAAAACGGCGGGTGCGGCATGGAGCTCGACGTTTCCCTGGTGCCCCGGCGAGAGGCGGGCATGTCCCCTTACGAGGTGATGCTGTCGGAGTCGCAGGAGCGGATGCTTGTGCTCGTGAAGGTCGGACACGAGGAGGAGGTGAAGCGGATTTTTGACAGGTGGGGGTTGGAGTCCAATGTAATCGGGAGGGCCACGGGGGACGGAATCGCGCGCATATACGAGGGCGACACGCTGAAGGGGGAGCTGCCGGTGGGCTTGCTCACGGACGCTCCGCTGTACCGGCTCAAGGGCGTCAGGCCGGACTGGCTGGACGCCACGGAGGCCTACGACCTGGAAGGCGTTCCCCTACCCTCCCAATCGCCCTCGTCGGTGCTGCTGCGGCTGCTTGCCTCTCCCAATGTAGCCAGCAAGGAGTCGGTCTTCCGGCAGTACGACCATCAGGTACAGACCGACACCGTAACCGGACCGGGCGCCGACGCCGCCGTCCTGCGAATCAAAGGCGTCTCGAAGGGAATCGCGCTGACCACCGATGGCAACGGGCGCTACTGCCACCTGGCCCCATACGTGGGCGGGATGATAGCCGTGGCCGAGGCCTGCCGAAACCTCTCATCCGCCGGGGCGGAGCCCATCGCCCTCACGGACTGCCTCAACTTCGGGAACCCCGAACGGGCGGATGTCTACTATCAGATGGAGGAATGCATCAAGGGGATTGCCCAGGCAAGCAAGGCGCTGGGCGCGCCGGTGGTCAGCGGGAACGTGAGCCTGTACAACGAGACCCGCGGAGCGGCCGTCTACCCCACCGCGGTAATCGGGGCCCTTGGCCTCTTTGAGGACGTGACTCGACACGCCACGCCTGCGTTCCGGGAGGCGGGGGACCTAGTGCTGCTGCTGGGCGCAGAGGAAGTCCGAGGTGATGCTGCCTCGATGGCCGGCGCCGAATACCTGGAGCTGGTGCACGGCCTTGTGGCGGGCGTGCCCAGCATCGACCTGGATCGTGAGCAGGCGGTCCAGAGGGCGTGCCGCAGGGCCGTCACAGAAGGCGTGGTGAAGTCGGCACACGACTGCTCGGAGGGAGGTCTGGCCGTCGCGCTGGCCGAGTGCTGCATCGCCGGTGGCCTCGGCTTCCGGGGCACTTTCCCGATATCGGGAAGATGGGACGCCGCCCTCTTCGGGGAGGACCAGTCCCGCATCGTGGTCTCCGTCAGCCCGGAGTACCGCGCGCGCCTGGAGGGCATTTGTCGCGAAGAGGGCGCAGGTTGGGCCCTATTGGGGGAGGTCGGCGGCGACTCCCTGAGTGTAGCCGGACATCTTGAGGTCACGGTCCGGGAGATGGCCGAGGCGTGGCACGGCGGCCTTGAGAGGCAGGCGGCCGGTCAGGCCGGGTAAGCGCTCCCAACCGACCGGTTGGCCTCCAGCCAGGCTTCGTGGCGCTCCGATAGGCGGCATCCTTGTAGGGTGGCTTTTATGGAATTAAGAAACTTCCTCAGCTTGACACTATCCGTATCCAATGCTAAATTTGAGAGTAGCGTTAGCAGCCATCAGATAGGGGTGCTAACTATGTGTTTGGAAAGGGAGGCCTTTTTGCCGAGGTACGACTACGAATGTCAGACCTGTAAGCACCGGTTTGAGGTCAGGCAGAGTTTCTCTTCGGAGCCGGTGGCCACCTGCCCCGTCTGCCAGAACGGGTCCCGCCGCATAATCCACTCCGTGCCCGTTGTATTCAAGGGCAGCGGCTTTTACGTCAACGACTACGGAAAGGGCAGGGGCTCCTCGAATTCGGCTGCGAGCCGCCGGGAGTCGGACTCCGACAAGAGCTCCAAGTCAGAGTCAAAGGCTGAATCTGACTCAAGCTCCAAGGGGAAACCCGACAAGGAGCCGACGGCGAAATCGTAGGAAGGCCGTAAACCGTTGCGCGCCCTGGTACAGCGGGTCTCCAAGGCATCAGTGACGGTTGGTTCCGAGCTTGTCGGGAGCACTGGACCGGGGTTGGTGATCCTGCTGGGCATAGCCCGCGAGGACAGTGAGGAGGAGGCCCGCTACACAGTCGGTAAGGTCGTGAATCTTCGCATCTTTGCCGATGAAGACGGAAGGTTTAACCGCTCGGCGCTGGACACAGGCGCCGAGCTTTTGATTGTCAGCCAGTTCACCCTCTATGGCGACACGCGTAAGGGCCGCCGCCCCAGCTTCGTGGAAGCCGCACCGCCGGAGCGCGCCGAAAAGCTTTTCCACCGGGCCGTGGAGCTGTTCGGCGAGACGGGGCTGGCCGTGGAGC
Organism: Dehalococcoidia bacterium; assembly: GCA_963665215.2. Classification (GTDB taxonomy): domain Bacteria; phylum Chloroflexota; class Dehalococcoidia; order Lucifugimonadales; family CAUZJF01. Next base: position 102,500 of record CAXXWW010000017.1, on the reverse strand, counting down.
AGGGCCGGTTTCAGGCGCACATGTTGGTATCCATCCACAACGACGGCCCCGTCACCATCATGGTCGACTCGTCCGACCGGGACCGCCCCAGACGGCGGTGAAGGGCTTTGCATCAAAAGGTGGAATGCGGAGGCGTGGTTCGACAGGCTCACCACGAACGGAGCGATAAACCAACCGTTCGCCCTGAGCTTGTCGACGGGCAATTCACACGACCGCGCTACTTCTTGTGCAAAGCCGCGGTGAAGGCTAGCGGGGTGACCAGAAGCCCAAGACCCCGTTGGCTATGGCACTTACAAACGAGAAGCGGTGTGTGGATACCACGACGATCCGGTCGGGTTGCCGCTGCCTCAGCGAGGCGGAGGTGGCCCCGCCGACCGTCCTCCCGGCGAATACGAGTGACGTGCTGTCGGGAGACCACAGCGAATGGGAGTGGGCGTACTGATCGAAGTGGCGATACACGGTCAGCTGATCGAGGGAAGGGATAAAATCGGTCAGGGTCCAGCTCGCTCCATCAAGGACATTAAAGATCTTCCACCGGAGCACGCCCGGCGTCTCGGTGAGTGTCACGTACGCCAGCTTCGTACTGTCCGGCGACCAGAAGAAGGCAACGACGTTCTCCTCGATGTCGACCGGGTGCGTGGAGCCGTCCTGCCCATACAGGCTGACCCGCGTGTAGACCGACAGTCGCAACAGGGACGTGATGAGCAATCGGTCCGACTGGGTAACCGCCAGTGACCGGCCGTCCGGGGACCACAGAAACGCCGTGCTGGGCGAGACTCTTTCTACGAGAACTTGGGCGTCACCGTTGGGGCGCGACGTGAAGAGGCCATAGCCCCCGGCGATGTCGCCGGATACAAAGGCATACTCGTCACCCGCGGGGTTCCACGACGGCACATTATATCCAAAGCCGTCGGACTGGATTTCAAGGGTCGTCATGGCTCCCTCGCGGAAAAAAGGCTCCATGTCCACAAGATAGTGGTCTCCTTGGCGCTGGACCAGGAGATACTGGGAGTCCGCCGACCAGTCCAACCAGAGCGGCGCATCGTCCACCGCCGGCTTCGGGCCCTCGCCGTCCCGGAGGTCGTCCAGGTAAAGACGCAAGCCGCCCCCGGTGCTGCCGATAAACGCAAGATAGTTGCCATTGGGCGCCCAGATCGGATAGTGGGGGGCGTTGGTAGCCACCAGGCCCGTGACTCCAGGCTCCCGCACGTGGAGCTCTCGCAGCTGCCGCGTAAACGCATTATAGGCATAGAGGCTAACACGAGGCTCATCCGTCTCCGCCCCGGTCACGCCTGAGAAAACCAGCTTCCGCCCATTGGGAGACCAAGTGGGCCAGCTGTAGACTCCTTCATCCGGGGTGATCGTGATCTTGCGCGTCCCGTTGGGGTTCACCGTACGTATCGGGCCGTCCGGGCCGACGTAGGCGATGCGGTCCACCGCCGTGCTGGGCGGCACCGGCTCCGTGGTCGACGAGGTCCCTCCGTGGCCGCCCAGCACGACCACCGCCACCATGATAGAGGACAGCAGCACTACGAAGGCGTACACCCTCAACATCCTTGCGGCCCCCACGGCCCCGGCCTCACGGGCCTCTCACACCAGCTCCAGGCTTATGTCAAGGGCACTGACGGAGTGAGTCAACGCGCCCACTGAGATGAGATCGACACCCGTTGCGGCCACCGCTCGGACGTTCTCCAGGGTGATTCCGCCCGAAGCCTCTGTGATCGCCTTACCCCCAGCCAGCACCACCGCCTCACCCATCTGCTCAAGGCCCATGTTGTCTAGCAGGAGGATATCCGCGCCCGCGTCCAGAGCCTCTCGTACCTGGTCCAGGTCCTCGACCTCCACCTCGACTCTCAGGGCATGGGGAGCGCCTTCCCGAGCCGTCCGAACGGCGTCTCTCAGGTCCAGCCCGCGGCGGCGCGCGGCGACTATGTGGTTGTCCTTTATCAGGATACCATCGCCGAGGCTACGCCGATGGTTCTTGCCTCCGCCCACGACCACCGCGTACTTTTGAAGGCTGCGCAGGCCGGGGAGCGTCTTCCGAGTGTCCAGGATCTGCACCTCATGTCCGTCCACGGCGACTACGTACCGTCTCGTCTGCGTAGCGACGCCGCTCATGTGCTGGAGAAAATTGAGCGCTGTCCTCTCGGCCCTGAGTATCGACGAGACCGATCCCTCGATCTCGGCTATCACGTCGCCCTCATGGCCGCCATCGATTGCGGTCAGCGAGGAGCCGTCCGCCAGCAGCGCTCTGGCCTCCACCGTGGGGTCAACGCGGCGAAATACGGCAATGCAGACATCGACCCCGGCGAGGATGCCCGCCGCCTTGGCTACCACCACCGCCCTGCCGGACAGGTCACCGGGTATCAGGGTGTCCGTCGTGGGGTCGCCGCCGTGGAGGTCCTCTGCCAGGGCCCGGTCTATCAGCGCATCGATTTCAGATGCGATGGGAATCAAGGGGCTTCCTCCACACCGGCAATCCGATGGCGCAGTCGCCCATGGCGGGGTCTGGTCCGATTGCGGCTTGTCCCCGCAGAGCGATTTGGGGAAAGGTCTCCACCCGGAAGTCCACCGAGGGGGTGTGGGAATGGAAAAAGGGCCTACACCACCGAAAGCATGCGGTCCAGCGCCACCCTGGCCTGTGCCGCGGTCTCGTCGTCCACCTTGATCTGGTTGACGACCACGCCGGCGTTCAATCCATCCAGGACCCACGACATGTACGCTGGATGGATCCGATACATCGTCGAACAGGGGCAGACCACCGAGTCGAGACAGAATACAGTCTTGTCGGGATTTTGCTGCGCCACGCGGTTCACGAGGCTGATCTCGGTGCCGACCGCCCAAACGCTTCCGGGCGGCGACTCGTTGATTACGTTGATGATGAACTCCGTCGAGCCGTGCATGTCGGCCGCCTGAACAACCTCCATGAAGCACTCAGGGTGCACGACCACCTTGACGTCGGGATGCCGGCTGCGCGCCTCGTCTATCTGGTCTACGCTGAACCGGGTGTGGACCGAGCAGTGGCCCTGCCACAGGATGACCTTGGCGCTGCGCAGCTCTTCTTCCGTGTGACCGCCCAGCGGCTTGAACGGATTCCAGACCAGCATCTCCTCCACGCCGATTCCCAGCTTCAACGCGGTATTTCGGCCCAGGTGCTGGTCGGGCAGGAACAGCACGCGCTCGGCATGCCCGTAGGCCCACTCGAAAGTGGCCGTGGCGTTGCTCGAGGTGCACACGATGCCATTGTTGCGGCCGCACATCGCCTTGATGCCGGCCGTGGAGTTCATGTATGTGACCGGGGCGATGCCACCGGCGCCGCCCAGCAAGTCCTGCAGGTCGTCCCAGCAGTCCAGGACATCGTCTATATGCGCCATGTCCGCCATGGAGCAACCTGCGGTCAAATTCGGCAGCATCACCTTCTGGTGAGGGGAGCTCAGGATGTCAGCCGTCTCCGCCATGAAGTGGACCCCACAGAACATGATGTACTCGGCGTCCTTCTGAGAGGCTGCATATTGAGAGAGCTTGAAAGAGTCGCCGCGCAGGTCGGCGTACTTGATGATCTCGTTTCGCTGATAGTGGTGGCCGAGGATCAGGAGGCGGTCACCGATAGCTGACCTGGCTTCCGCGATCCGGAGGTCAAGCTCCTCCGGCGACATCTTCAGATAGGAAATGGGCAGCTTTTGCCACTGGACCCCAGACCTGTACTCCTCCTCCAGGGTCTTGGTCTTGAGCTCTTCGTCCGTCTGGCAGAAGGCAGACTGCTCGATCTCCGTGATGGGGATTGTCGGTTCCTTGACCTGGGTAACCATTTAGCTCCTCCGGCGCCCCCTATGCTAGGGAGACCACCGTGCCCCGGAGCGACCAGGGGCTCGTACTGTCTATCTTTACGTCCACCATCTCACCGATCCGGTCGTGGCCGTCCTCGATGTAGACCAGCTTGTCGTTACGGTCGCGTCCCTCTGCCTTCCCTCGCTTTAGCCCCTCCACGAGGACCTCCAGCGTCTTTTCCCTGAGGCGGCTGTTGATTTCGTCCTGGATGCCGGCCTGCAGCTCCTCGATAGCCTTGAGGCGGGCCTTTTTGTCCTCCGAGGGCACGTCGTCTTCCATGTGGCGCGCCGCGATGGTCCCCTCCCGGGTAGAGTAAGCGGCGGCGTGGACCTTATCGAACCGCATGTCGCGCACCATCTCCAGGCTGCGCTCGAACTGCCGGTCCGTTTCGCCGCAGAACCCGACGATCAAGTCGGTGCTCATTGAGACACCGGGGATGCGGTCGCGTATCTTGTCCACCAGACGTCGGTAGTCGCTGTTGGTATATCCCCTGCGCATCTTCTCCAGAATCTCGTCATCACCCGCCTGGAACGGCAGGTTGATGTGCTCGCACACTTTTTCAAGCCCCGCGACGGAGTCGACTATATGGTCGCTCATGTCGTTGGGGTGGGAGGTGAGGAATCGAACGCGCTCAATCGCGTCCACCTCGCTCACGGCGGCCAGGAGGTCGCCCAGGTCCGGGTAGGCCGGCAGGTCGTGTCCGTAGGAGTCGACGTTCTGGCCCAGCAGCGTGACTTCTCTAACGCCCCTTTCGGCAAGCCGTTGCGCCTCGCCGACGATGTCATCGATGGCGCGGCTCACCTCTCTTCCCCGCCGGTAAGGGATTATGCAGAATGCGCAGAACTTGTCGCAGCCGTGGATGATGGGAACGAACGCGGTCACGGCGGCCTGCGCCGTCAGCGGTCCAACACACCCCTCGGGGTCTATGCCCATCCGCTCGCCGACCAACTCTATGAGCGGCTGGTACTGCTGAGGCCGCATGAAGACATCTACATAGGGGAATCGCTGCTCCAGAGGGGCGGTCTTGGGTCCCACCATGCAGCCCATCAAGGCGATGACCTTATCTGGGCCCCGCCACTTGAGCGGCTTGAGGCTTCCCAGCATCCCCACCACCCTGTCCTCGGCGCTCTGCCGCACGACGCAGCTGTTTAAAACGATGACATCGGCGTCATTGACAGACCCGGCCTGCGAGAGGCCCATCTGGCCCAGAGCGCTCTCAAGGCGCTCGGAATCGGCCTTGTTCATCTGGCAGCCGATAGTCCATATGTAGAAGCTATGGAGGTCCAATAGCTACCCCGGTCCCGGTCGTGGCGGAGGGAATGGGATTCGAACCCACGAGAAGGATTTCTCCCCCTAAGCGCTTAGCAGGCGCCCGCACTAGGCCACTATGCGATCCCTCCCTCTACCTGTCCGGCTTCGGTATCAATATAGCAAAGGTACACCTACTATGCAACGAAAATGTTTGTGAAATCCGACACTATTCCAGAACACGAGGCGGAACTGATACATTTGATTGTGTGTCATAGCCTTTTTCCGCCATAGCCGTTTTTTGCTGAGCATGATGCCAGCGGCCTCGATAAATTTTTCACAATTAAGCGTAATTCACCGCTATCACCCACCTCAGTGGCCTGGCCACAACGTGGATGGCATTTGGGGTGTCGCGGCGCAGGCTTAGAGAGAGCCGCACACCCGAACGCCCGCGTCCGCCGCCTTCGAGGGCCGTTCTTATCAACCGGCCCACTGCAACGCCCCGGGCAGGCACTCGGGCGCCACTCATGAAGGAATCCGGCGCCTCCTTGGCCAGATCGCCCACGGTTGCGGCCATGCAGGATGGACTGCGGGACCGCGGTGCAGCGCCACCGAGGGCTGTCGGCGCCGGCGGACCGGACCGAGTGTTGAGAGTTGGTCACCGGAAGGTGTTGGGCGAAGCCCCACGTATGACATCCAGAGGTGAATCAGGGTGCCCTGATTGGCGGCCAATCAGACAGTAACCTTTTCGAGAGGTGTGCGTTGTAATTTAGCGAGCGAGGAGACTTCAACACGCCGTGTATCATGCGGTCTGCTCAATGTAACACCAGCAACATGGGTTAAATATATCCTTTGGAGATGTCATGGGAGCAATCTTGGACGCGTTGAAGGGCTTGAAGCTGTGGCAAATCGGGACACTTGCTGCCGTGCTGGCCGGGGGAATCGGCATTGCCTATGGAGTCTACGCGTTGTTAGGCAGCTCAGGTCAGGTCGGCCTGGGGGAGGACGAACAGCTCATCCCCATACAGTATGGCAACCTGCTAAACGAGGTCTCCGTCAACGGCAGCCTGGTCTATCCTGAAAGGGAGCTGCTGACCTTCGGCAGCCGGGGCAATGTCGGGGAGGTGCTTGTAGAGGAGGGGCAGCAGGTCCGGGGGGGAGAGCTGCTGGCCAGGTTGGATTCGGAGGCGGTCGCAGGCCTGGAGGAGGCAGTCGCCGGTGCGCGGGTCGATCTCCAGGCTGCCAACGAGGCTCTAGCCAAGGCGAGAGACCCTCATACGCTGCTGGATCTTGCCCAGGCCGAAGCCGGAGTAGCCAACGCGAGGATCACGCTCGAGGACGCCCGGGACCTGCTGGCCGACCTGATGGAGCCAACCTCCCAGGTAATCGCCCAGGCTGAAGCAACAGTGGCAAGCGCCCAGCTAGCCCTGGAGGACGCCCAGGAAGCCCTTGACAGGCTGCTGAACCCGACACCTCGAGACGTTATCCAGGCCGAAGCGGCACTGGTTGCCTCCAAGCGTGGCCTCCAGGATGTGCAGGAAGCCCTCGACCGTCTGATTGAGCCGACGCCCCAGGACATGGCACAGTCCATTGCCAGGGTCACCGATGCGAGACTCGCCGTGGACAACGCCTCGACCACCCTCCATGCGCTGATAAACGGCCCCAGCGAGGAGGATATTGCCAAAGCCCAATCCCAGATAGGATTCGCCGCTACGTCCCTGGAAAACGCGCACCGGGACCTGAAGCTTACTCGAGGGGACTGGGATGACCAGCAGCTGGATGCCGTCGATTCGGTTGCGACCTCGTTTGAGGGATATCGTGATGTCTTCCGACAGTGGCTAGGGGCTGAGATCGACCAGGGGGAGACAGACATGGACCCGACCAGTCTCTTGGAATTGTGGGGCACAGACCTGGCGACCCTGTTCGACACAGACTTGCGATTCTATGACCTGGGCAAGGCGTGGCTGGCCCAGGGCTCCCGTGATGATCCGGCCACCAGGTGGAACGAGACCGTGGTGTACGCGTGGCTGAACTTATACCCGGGTGCGTTCGCGGCCACGTGCAACGGCGGGGACCCCGCGGGGCAGAGTATCTGCGTAGCAAAAAGTTTTGACGATGCCTGGGACACCCTGAAGGACGCGGAAGCCCAACTGGACATGATTGAAACTCAGGCAGAAAAAGCGGTGGCCAACGCCAGGACCGCGATCGCGCGCGCCGAGGAGAGCCTCGCTGACGCCCAGACGGCCTTCACCGACCTGAATGCCGGGTCTGATACCTTAGAAGTGGACCGCAAGTATGACCAGCTAGCCATTGCGAAGGCCAGCCTCGACGAGGCAGAGGTGAGCCTCGCCGAGCTGATAAAGGGGCCCGACACACTGGAGCTGCAGGCCAAGCAAGAGCAGGTGTCCTTGGCCCAAGCTGACCTCGACGAGGCGGAAGCCAGCCTGGCCGAGGTCACGGGCGGGCCCGATCCACTACAATTGAAGGCGAAACAAACACAGGTAACCCTCGCTCAGGTCAGCCTCGACGATGCCATAGCGGACCTTGCCGAGTTCGCCGGCGGACCCGGCCCGCTGGAGTTGGAGGCGAAGAAGAAGCAGGTCCCAGTAGCGGAGGCAAGCCTGTCCAAGGCCGAGGAGGACCTGGCGGAGCTAAGGGGCAGCGTTGACGCCCTGGAAGTCGCGCTGCGGGAAGCCCAGGTCGCGTCCGCGGAGGCGGCCCTGGCAGTGGCCCTACAGAGGCTTGAGAGCGCGACCTTGAGAGCGCCCTGGGACGCAATGGTCTCCATGGTGAACGTGGAGGCACGGCAGGAGGTCAACGCAAACACCCCTGTATTCGAGGTCGTGGACCCCACCACAGTCGAGGTGGACGGCATCGTGGACGAGATTGACGTCCTCTTTATTCGGGAAGGCGCTCCGGCCAGAGTGACGATGGACGCCCTCCCGGACCAGGTGCTGGAGGGCACCGTCTCGGCGATCTCCGCTGGACCACCTCACTGATCGAGCGCAGCACGTGGGCCAGACATTTCTGCTGCTCCACCCCCGACAGAGCCTGTGCATCGTAGCTCCGTCCTCGATCCGTTACCATCACCCCTCCATAGTCCGAGGGCACCACCTCACGTACCTCTTCGTTGCGGTGACGAGCACGAACCTGGTACACCGTAGCCTCATCCGTTTCGAACGCCATCAGAAAAGCAGGCCCGCCGTCCACTCGCCATCCCGTGTCGTCGGTGTGGACGAGTGGACTGGCACGCACCGAACCCCGCAGCTTATGGTAGGCATCCCCCACTGCACCCCTGGCACGTCGCAGCGCGTCTTGGCTGATCGCCCCCTGGCTCAGCTCCACACCAGTCAGCGCTCTGAGCACAGCGGGAACCTTCCGTACCGGAACGCCCACTCCATAGTGGAGCACGTGGGCCGCCGCCATCACTCGTCTCCCTACCCGGTGCGCGCTGGCCCCGTACTGGTCCGGCGCAACATCGGGATGCCGCCCTCGGACCTGCTTACCGCAGGACCGGCACCGACATATCTGCACCCGGTACCCCGTCACCTGGGGTCTGGGAACCGGAGGAATGTCGGTTGCGTAGACAACCCGCACTCCCTCATGCTCGAGTCTGCCTCCACATCCGGGGCAGGTGTCCTCAGCCACCGCCACCTCTACAAGCGGCTCGGTGACTTCATCGGGAGACGGCGACTTTCGATAGCTGAACGACCCCATACCCGGCTTGCGGCCGGGACGCTTGGGTCTGCTGCTTCGCCCACCCTTGGAGAACGGAGCCGCCTGGCGCTTTCCTGCTCGCTTGAGCTCGGCGAGTTTCTTGTGCAACTCTTCCTTGGCCGCCGTCAACTGCGCAACCTGCCCTTGCAACTGACCAGCCCCATCAGCTCGTCGCGCTCAGAGGGAGGGAAGTCTTTGGCCTCACATATAGCCAAAGTATAAAAACCTGTTCAGTACCCCACAACCCCCCTACCGACGCCGATCCCGCTAATCAATTACGCCGGGAGTCTGAGGGTGTCCCTCAAATATGATTTCTCCCCCCTTCCTGGTTAGGTGATGGATTGGGGTCTCTTAACGCCCATAACCGATGCAAATGCAAATGACGTCCCTTTCATCCCCTTGGACATTTTCCAGATTCTTGACAAAGAACGGTTCCTCAGGATGGTCATTGAAGAACGCCTCGCAGGAGAGGTCTTGGCGGCGGAGTCTCTCTAACTCGTCTTGGATAGCTTCTCTCTGCGCGGAACTAAACGCTGCTACGCCGAGGGTCAATCCAGGACTCCGTCTGGCATGCTCCATGACATGTGTCGCCACAGCAGCGGCCTCTTTGCGATTTGTGCTGCTTCTCCCGCGGTCGTATTGGGTATCTGGAAGGGGCATCAGCGAGATGCGTAAGATCGCCAACATGGCGGAGGCCTTCTACATCCCCATAAGTCCCCATGACGCCAGCGGGCCCATCAACGTGCTGAGCGGCGCTCACACCATGATGACGGTGCCCAACTTCTACCGGCTGGAGTTCAACCGGGCCGCCCTGGACCTGCACAACGCGCTGGTCACGCCCGCCCTGGACATACGAGACGGCTACCTGTACCTGTCGGAGCGGCCCGGGCTGGGCGTCGACTTGAACATCGAGTACATCGAGGCCCACCTCGACCCCGACTGGAGCTAGAGGTACCCGCCCCAGGTCTCCCTCTAGCTCGCGCCCGGTTCGGTCTCGTCTCGAGCGACCGGCTCCTTTGGATGAAGCAGGACGCCCCGGTCCACGCCCCGCCGCAGCCGGCCGTACTCCGAGCTGAGCTCGGCCCCGAGGATCAGGATCAGGCTGCTGACGTAGGTCCACAGCAGCAGGGCGATGACCGGGGCCAGGGAGCCGTAGACGCTCTCGAAGGTGGCGATGCGGCCCAGGTAGAGTATGAAGACGTTCTTGGCCAGCTCGAAGAGGACCGCCGCCAGAAGCGCGCCGGGCCAGATGTACCCCCAGTAGGTCCTGGTGTTGGGCAAGAACTTGTAGATGAGCAGGAATATGCAGAGCGAGAGCACGAAGGAGCTGCCTTGGAGCAACACCACGCCGACGGCCTCGGCCAGGAATCCAACGCCGGGCACGTCGGACTCGCTGAGGCGCCCCACCACCCGGGCGAAGGTGGCCGTACTCAGGGACAGCATGAACAGGACTCCCACGCCCAACGCCATGACCAGCTGTCGGGGCTTGCCGACGAGCAGCGGCCTGTCCTTATGGACGTCCCACGCCCTGTTTACAGCCCTGGTCACGGCACCGAAGATCGCGCTGCCTGACCAGATAAGCCCGACAATCGCGAACACGCCCAGGGCCCCCTGAAGCCGGTTGGCCGACTCGACGTTGCTGTCGACTAATCCCTCGGAGCCGGGAAGGTAGTCGGTGACGAAGTCGGTGATCTCGGTCTGCACGGTCTCCGACTCCAGCACGTCCAGGAAGCTGACAAGGGCTATCAGGCCCAGCAGCAGGGGAAAGATGGAGAACAGAGCATAGTAGGCGACGCCCGCGGCCATGTGGGTAGCGTCATCGTCGGACATCTCTTGCACGGTGCGTACGACGAGGACGATAAGAAAGTAGCGCCCCAGGCGCTCGCGCACGGCGTCGCTTCTGCGGACGACGGCAGAGGTTATACGGTGAAGGGCTGAGTTTTTGAATAGAGTGCGCACCGCGTCAACCTGGGGGGCCTGAGGGCTGCCTCTCAATGTGCAGGGGCTGAACAGCCACGGGGACGAGACTGGCTGCTCGCTGAGATGCGTACCCCTTATTCGAAGATTAGCATAAGCCCTCTCCCTTTTCTACGGTGGGGCCCTCGCCCCACCCCGGTTTGTGACCGCTCCGTTACGCGGCTGATGCGCTGTTTTCGCTTGGCCCTGAAGGGCCAGAGCACCGCATAGTACTGGGGCGCGGGGCCTTTAGGCCCACGCGCGGCGGTACAGTAAACCGGAATTACCCATATCAAGCTGCCTGGACCCAAGTGACGCACCATCCTCGACGAGAGCCATCGTAGTATCACTCACGGATGCCGTCAACCATCCAATCAAGCTCACAAAACCATCTCTCGGCGTGGTGAGTTAGCGGCCCCAGGCAGCGGAGGTGGCTTTCACCACGTTTGCGCTCCCTTCAAACTCCTCCGGGCACGCACCTCGCCCTTGGTTGCCTCTCTTCACCTCTGATGACCTCAAGGGTAATCGCTACCCTGGTGCTGGATGGAGCCCGGCGATACGCTCCAACACTTGCCGGAATACCTCCCGGGACACTGCCACCTCAGCAAGCTGAAACACCAACCTCCTGGCATGCCGCACCAGACGTCCACCCATCTTGATGAGCTTGGTCTGCACGCTTCGCAGTGACCAGTGTTTCACTGACTCTGGCAAAGTCAGCCTTCTCATGAAGTTGCCCAGGTTGTAGGCCAGCACAAACAGCCACAGCCTCACCTGGTTAGCAACGAACCTGTGACACGAGAGCCGCGTCCAGTTCAGGGCGTACTTACCTTCCTTGATCCACTGCTCGGCCGTGCCCCGCCCGTTGTAGAAGTGGGTTACGCCTGCCGGCGGTAGGTTGAGGTTGGTGACGACGAACCCGACCCTCGGGAATAGCTCACCCTGGCGCCACTCCACCTTGGCGACCACACGCCGGGGAATGTCCCAGCTCTGGGCCTGGTAAACGAAGTCGTGATACCGGACTACGGGCTTCCCTTCGACAGGCTCAGGGCAGGCTTTAGGCGGCCTGCCCACGGGCCGCTTCAGCAGGTGCCGGATGTTTCCTTGTAATACCTCGTTGGCCGGAAGCCGCATAGCGTAGCCAGTGTCCCTTGACTCCAGGTACTCGTACACCTCGGGCTTGGCAAAGGCAGCATCGGCCCGGAACAGCAGCCGGACTCCTTTCTCCTGGTATCGCTTCACGACTGGCTCCAGAACCTCCCGCCACCGCTCAGCGCTGTGGACGTTGCCCGGGCGAAGCATTGCACCTTCGCAATCTCCGAAATGGTTGAACAGGAAGAGCGGGTGATAACATACGGACTCGAAGTGGCCGTTGTAGGCGACTCCCTCTTGCTGCCCATGCACCGGGCTTTCAGAGCTGTCCATGTCTAGGATAACTCGCTGGTGAGATGTCTGGGCCATGCCCCTGTCCACCCACTCAACATTCAGGCGCGCAAGCCCATCCAGGTTCTCCTCTTCGGTTAACACCTCAGTCTCAAATCGGCTCATAGTATTGGTGCTGGCTGCCTGCTTATCAGTACCTTGCCACCCGACGATGACACGCATAGCCGGGTCTTGGGCAAGCCGTTCAGCGTCGTTGGTGTCCTCGTAGCCAGCGAGACGGCTATACACCGATTGTCTGAGCAAGGGCAACAGCGGGTGTTGCACATTGCGGCCGGTGCGGCTTTCATGGATATAATCGTTGGCTGTCTCTGTGAGCCCCAGAGCGGCATCAAGCTCGCGGCATGCCAGGAGTCCGGCGTCCGAGGTGATGGTAGCGCCACGGAAATCCAGGCGGACTCTGCGGTCGAATTGGAGCTTCAGGTGTTTCAGCTTGCCTAGGTGGCAGTGTCCCGGGAGATATTCCGGCAAGTGTTGGAGCGTATCGCCGGGCTCCATCCAGCACCAGGGTAGCGATTATCCTTGAGGTCATCAGAGGTGAAGAGAGGCAACCAAGGGCGAGGTGCGTGCCCGGAGATTTGAAGGGAGTGCAAACGTGGTGAAAGCCACCTCCGCTGCCTGGGGCCGCTAACTCACCACGCCGAGAGATGGTTTTGTACGCTCGATGGGATGGTTGACGGCATCCGTGAGTGATACTAAGATGGCTCTCGTCGAGGATGGTACCTTGCTTGGACCCAGGCGGTTTGATATGGGTAATTCCGGCTTAGACATGGACAGTTCGGACAGTCCGGTACATGGAGGACAGGAGGGAGCGTCGTACAACGGTCACTTTGGGAGCACGTGCTATCACCCTTTGTCCGTGTTCAACCAGTTCGGTGACTGCGAGGGCGCGATGCTGCGTGCGGGGAACGTACATAGCGCGCACAGGTGGCGTGATGTATTGGATCCGATCCTGTCCCGCTACGGGGCGACAGGAGTCGGCTGTGTCTGCCCAAGGCGGTCAAGCACTGATTGCTGCGGAGCGTGCAGGTCAAGCTGATCAAGATGGGAGGCCGTCTGGTGCGGCACGCCCGGTGGTTGATCTTTCAGTTATCCGAGGTGTCGGTTCCTCGACGGTTGTTCCAGGGAGTGTTGGATCGTATCGGCCGGTTATCGCCGGCGCCAAGCTGAGGGAGGGTACAACCACGATCTTGCCAAGAGGGGGAGAGCGCTTCAGGGAGTCGCCTTGTCTTCAATGCGGTTTCACCCCACTGGCAGGGGACACGAGGACGATGAAGACGGACAAGAAGGGTGCTCTACGACTGCAAACGCATCTCTTGTTGGATAGACCGGCGATTGACTGGCCTTGCAGGACCTGACTATGATGCTCCCATCTCGTTTGGGCTGCCCTTTGAATCTGAAGACTGCCAATATGGGAAATCCCGGTTGATCAGGTGTCGTCTGATCGCCCTCTTGTTGAGTAGGAAGCCTCACGCAGGCCCGTGAGCAAGATCTGCAAATCGACTTTGGAGAAGCCATAAACAAATGATCGCCCACGTAATGCGCCTGACACTATGGGAGTGGTTCAAGCTCCGCCACCGCTGGATGCCGTGGGTCCTCCTGGGCATCGCTGTCGTCCTCGTACAGTTCGGCATGTGGTTCGGCTACACCGCGTACCACAACGAGACTCTACAGGAAATCACTTCTGGAGGCAGCAACTCTTTCGGAGTAAGCGAGGAAGTGGACGGCGAGACAATTAACATAGAGGTGTCGTGCGAAAGCCTCGCGAATGAGGATATGCCCCCAGAGGTTGAGACCCTCCCCGAAGAGCAGCGGAGTCGTTTCCTGAGAGATGTAGAGAGATTCCGCGAAGAGAGTTGCGGCGATACCGCTCTGCGCGAAGACCTACGCAAGGCGTTCACCATTCCGCACTCCATCGCCAATAGCACGACGGGGCTGGTGAGCTTCGCCCCCATCCTCCTCATGATCCTCGCCGCGTCTCTCATGGGTACCGAATACGGATGGGGCACGCTGAGGACGACCCTGACGCGCGGCACCGGGCGCTGGCAGCTCCTCGCGTCAAAGATCATCCTGGTCCTGCTGACGTGCGCCGCCGGATTCATCGTCGTGGCCGTCGCGACGGCCATCGCCAGCTTGCTAGCCGCCGTTATTCCTCCTGACGAAGTTGGCAAGCTCGCCAACGCCGGAAGGTGGTTCGATGTAGCCGTGACCTTCGGCAAAGCCGTCTATGCCGTCGCGCCATACATCGCGCTGAGCATTTTCCTGGCAGTGCTCACCCAGTCCGCCGCCGCAGGCATGGCAATCGCCCTGGGATACTACGTCATCGAGTTGATAGCCTCCCCCATCCTCAATGTCACCAGTTGGGGCGAGAACATCGCAGACGCCCTCCTCGGCAATAACGTAAGCGAATGGATGGAGTCCGCATTCGTGACCGTAGAGGTCTCAGGCGCCAGCTCCACGGCCAATCAGCCTCACACGCTCCAAGCGTTCTTGGTGATACTGGCCTACACGATGGTGCTCTGCACCGCCGCCTTCTGGATATTCCTCCGCAGGGACATCGCCGGCGCGAAGGGCGAATGATCGGGCATGTCCTTCCTTCCCAATTGTGACAGGCGTACCTTGAAGGTCCAGTGCTGCCGTTGGCGTGATGTGAGATGAGAAAGGATGGATAGTGAACGATCTCGTCATACAAACAGATGGGCTGACTAAGCGGTACGGCGACATCCTGGCCGTGGACGAGCTGTCGATGAAGGTGCCGCGCGGCCACATATTCGGGCTTCTGGGTCCGAACGGCTCGGGCAAGACGACGACGATGGGGATGCTGCTCGGGCTGGTGAAACCCACGGCGGGCAGGTTCAACCTGTTCGACGCGGATACACAGCACCGTGAAGCTTTGAGTCGCGTCGGCGCCATAGTCGAGACCCCGTCGTTCTATCCCTACCTGTCGGGCCGCGACAATCTTGCCTACTTCCAGGGCATCGCCGGGAGGGGAGATCGGAGGGAGTTGGACGACCTGCTGGAGAAGGTAGGGCTTGCCGACCGCGGGGACAGCCGCTTCCGCACCTACTCCCTGGGTATGAAGCAGCGCTTGGGGCTGGCCTACGCCATCTTGGGCGATCCCGAGTTGCTGTTCCTGGACGAGCCGACCAACGGCATGGATCCCGCTGGCATGGCCGAGGTGCGGGACCTGATACGCAGCCTCGGCACGGGCGGCCGCACCGTGCTTTTGTCGAGTCACCTGCTGCACGAGGTCGAGCAGGTGTGCGACAGCGTAGGCATACTCTCGAAGGGCAAGCTCATCGTGCAGGGCAAGGTCGAAGACCTAGTGCATTCGCGGGAAGGCGAGCGCGTGCGTCTGCGTACGACCGACAACGCTAAGGCCGTCGAGGTGCTGTCGGCGCTGGACTGGGTTGACGACGTGTCGGCAGACGGTGAGTCAGTTGTCGTGACAGGTCCGGGCGAGCGGTCGCCTGAGCTCAGTATGGCTTTGGGCCGGTCAGAGGTCTACGTTACTGAGATGGCAGCCGAGGAGATGTCCTTGGAGCAGTATTTCCTCGACGTTACGGGGGACGATCAGGCCGGATGATCGGCGTTCCCAAAACGAACCTCAACACGAAGGGCCTTGATTTGTCCAGTTTGGTGGACCTTTTTTCACCGTAGACAGAACCGTCTTCGAATTGTGGCTGGGAAGTTTGTGAGTCTGTGTTGGACGGTAGGCAGTACCACTGAACCCGCTTTGGACGGTAGGCCGTTGAGCAGCCTCATGATGGCGGACTCAGGTCGATGGTCAGCGCCGTCGCAAGATCATCCCTGCGGTCGTCGGGGACCTCGCGCAGGATGAATTCCAGCAGGTCATCCTGTCGTGGCTGTCCAAATACCATACGGTATACGGCCAGTGACCGCCTGAGCGCAACCTCGCGGTCCACATCCCGCGACAGCGGCAGGACCGGCGAGCGGCGCTGAATCCGTGCGTCACCTTCTGTGAACACCCAATGCGGGACGAGCCCGCCTTCGTCCGCGAACTCATCATCAGCGAGACGGTAGGCTAGATCCCACGGGGTGATATGTTCGGCACGTGCGAGCGCGGCCCTGGCCTCGTCGAGCACTCTCGCGAGGTATCTTCAAAAAGTGTGTAAACAGTCAGGCGGTGTACCCTCTCTCTGAACAACACGGGCTCGAGGCCCAAGAGAGGAGATAGACCGCCCATGAGGAAGGAAAGCACTGAGAGTAGGTCGGAGTCAAGGCCGGAGTGGGAGCAGTTGGAGGATTGGGTGCGAAGCCAGGTCCAGAGGCTGATCCAGGAGTTGCTGGAGGAGGAGGTGACGGCGTTTCTGGGAAGGGCGAAGTCGGCGCTCAGATCCGACTCGGACAACGATACCGGCTATCGGAACGGATACGGCAGAGCCCGGAGGCTTACGCTGAGTTCGGGAACGATACAGCTGAGGCGGCCGCGAGTCCGCGATACCGAGGAGCAGTTCGAGAGCCGGCTGCTGCCGCTGTTCGTCAACAGGACCAGGAAGGTTGCTGAGTTGATCCCCGAGCTGTACCTGCACGGTCTATCCGAAGGCGACTTCGATCTGGCTTTGCGGGGGCTGCTGGGAGAGGACGCACCGGTATCGGCGAGCACGGTGGCCCGGTTGAAGGATAAGTGGAACGATGAGCTTGCCCAATGGCGCAGCCGGCCCCTCGATGACCTGGAAGTGGTCTACATGTGGGTGGATGGAGTCTACGTCAAGGCTGGTCTTGAGAAGGAGAAGGCGGCGGTACTGGTGGTGATGGCGGCCCTGAGCGACGGGAGCAAGGTGGTGGTGAGCGCTGTTCCCGGATACAGGGAGTCCACAGAGAACTGGTCCGAGGTGCTCAGGGACATCAAGCGCCGGGGCTTGAGCTGCCCGAGGCTGGTGGTTGGAGACGGACACCTGGGCATCTGGGGAGCTCTGCGCAACGTCTATCCGCAGGCGGCAGAGCAACGCTGCTGGAACCACAAGATCGTAAACGTGCTCGCCAAGCTTCCAAAGCGACAACAGGACCAGGCCAAGCTCATGCTGCGTACTATCCCCTACGCGCCGACTCGGACAGAGGCTGAGCGGCTCAGGACGGTGTTCACCAGGTGGTGCGGCGACCATTCCTACGAGGCGGCCTCAGAGGCCTTGGAGCGGGACTGGGACCGCATGGTCACCTTCTATGACTTCCCAAAGGAGCACTGGGGGCACCTTCGCACGACGAACCCGGTAGAATCACCCTTCGCGGCCCTCAGGCTTCGGACCGATGCCGCCAAGCGCTACAAGAGGGTCGATCGGGCGATAGCGGTGATCTGGAAAATGTTGATGGTCGCCGAACAGCGCTTCAGGCGTCTGAAGGCCCCTGAGTTGATCGAAGACGTCTATCTCGGTGCACAGTATGCGGATGGAATCGCCATTGAATCAACGGCTGAGAAGGTCGCCGCCTGATGTCGTTTACACACCTATTGACGTAACCTCATCCCCGCGGCGGCAAAGGACATCGACCAGCGTGAAGTGATTGACGGCCAACAGCGGGTGACGACACTGCAGCTCCTTCTGGATGCCATTCGACAGATTTGCGAGGAGTCAGACCAACCATACCTTAAGATGGTCGCAAGGCGTCTGGCCAAGCTCGTTACGAACGACGAAGAACTCATCGGAGACAATAGGCTTCACATCTTCAAGTTGTGGCCTACTAGGGGCGACCGAGAAGCGTTCAGGCATGCTATGGACAATGGGCTCGCCGCAAACGACTTTGAGGAGTCACTGATCGTCCAAGCGCACGAGTTCTTCCAGCTGCAAATTCGCAAATGGCTTCAAGACGTACCAGGGTCAATTGAACCGCGAATCGATGCACTTGAGGCTGCGGCAACGTCGATGCTCCACATGGTTGTAATTGACCTCGACTCTCAGGACGATCCGAATCTTATATTCGAGACGCTGAATGCCCGCGGCACTCCACTTGAGCAGTCCGACCTCATTAAGAACTTTGTTTTGTCTCGGGAACGAGACCAGGAGGGAGATGCCTGGGGAAACTTGGACGATGGGTGGTGGAGGACGGAGGTCAGACAAGGCCGCCTGTTCAGGCCGCGCTTGGACATGCTCCTCAACTACTGGCTGGTGATGTGCACGGGTGCGGAGGTGTCTCCATCAAAAGTGTTTGACGCTTTCCGCAGCGACGTTGCGGAGCAAGAGATCCACTCGGTGATGTCGGCAGTCAAGCTGGACCTGGCGCACTACCGTGACTTCGAGACCACCGGAGGCCGTAGCCCTGATGAGAAGTCGTTCTACTACCACGTAGGTGTCATGCAGGCAGGCGTGATCACTCCCGTGCTCTTGCTGCTCCTGTCAGCTGAGGCAGAAACGCGCATAAGGGCCTTTAGCGCCTTGGAGAGTTTCCTCGTCCGGAGAATGATCTGCCGTCAGACTACGAAGGACTACAACAGGCTAATCCTAGAGATGGCCAGCCGTTTGCAAGAGAGTGGGCTGGACAAGGCAGACGTAGTGACCGCCGCGTTCCTGAGAGAGCAGACAGCACATGCTAGGGAATGGCCTAGCAACGAAGCTGTGGCTGATGCCCTAGAGTCTTCTCCCCTCTATCGCCTGCTTACAAGGGGCAGGCTACGGTTGGTGCTCGAAGGCGTTGAGCGGCGGTTGCGTTCCTCGGGAAAGTCTGAACAACCTGGCGTCCCAACGAATCTGACAATAGAGCACCTGCTACCGGTGGGTTGGAGAGAAGAGGAGTGGCCGCTCCCAGGGTGGGTTGATGTCGATGTAGCCACCTACCAGCGCAATAGCCTTGTCCACACAATTGGCAACCTCACGCTCGTTACGCAGAAACTCAACTCATCCATGTCCAACGCCTCCTGGCAATCCAAACGTGACGAACTCCAAGAGCACAGCGTTCTGCTGCTCAACAACGAGTTGTTGGCTCAATCGCCTTGGGACGAAGAAAGCATCCGGTCCAGAAGCCTACGAATGGCCAAGCTCGTATTAGAAACGTGGCCCGGTCCAGATTCGACAGAATGGAACCAGACCAGGGAGGAGGCCCTAAAGAACAATCTGTAGCCCTTCAGCCGTCCGGAGACGTTCGTGTCGGTCCACCCGGCCCCTGTCCTTGTAGAACGAACGCAACGGATGGCACAAGAATCGGATGCGGCTCACCGATTCGGAGGATTGTTCAGCGAACTATAGAGATACGGGACTAGTGGTACGAACTCTTTGAAATGAGGGTTAGCCTGGATTGGCGAGACCTCACGGCAACAGTGAGTCCCTTCCCGTCAGGGGGAAGGTTAGGATGGGAGCGTCGCGCAGTATTCTCGTTACCCTTCATTGCTAGGATGTCGGTCTACTAGGAAGCGAAAGCGATGTCTGACAACACAAATCAACCCACGCCTGCTGTTTCGGTGGCTTGGCCGCTGTTGTGGACGGTGGCGTGTGCCGTAGCCTTTTTCGGCCTTCTCGCATACACGGCCAGCATAGAAGAGGGTCAGCCGATCGGTTTCCTTGCGCCATATAAGGATTACGTTGTGATCGCTCTGCTCGCGCTCTTCGGGATTCCGGCCGTAGAGAACGGAAGCAAGAGTTTGTTCGCCGTTGTCCAAAGGCGCATATCGCCGGATGTTGCAGGAGCCCTCCGAATAATAGCGCGGATCGTCGCGTACGGGATCATACTATCCACAGTCGTTTCCGTTCTGACCAACAACCCAGCCGCAGCGTTGACAATGGGCAGCTTTGCAGGTCTAGTCGCCGGCTTTGCGAGCCAGACCGTGATGAGAAACGCCCTGGCAGGGCTATTCATGACAATCGCACGACCTATCAGAGTTAAGCCCGAATCCACCGAAGGAGGGCGTCGGGTTAGCGTCCTGAGGCGGCAAGAAGGTGCTCCTGTGCTTCTGGGATAATGGTTTTGTAGCAAAAAAACGGCCCCGGAAAAGGAGCACCCAGTAGATGCTGCCACGCAACCACCCCGACCGGATCCAAATCACCTTCGACGACCGCCGCTTGGTGGCCAATGCCGGGCTGCTCCTTCCGGCCACCCTGGCGCGGCACCTCGGCCTGCCCGAACTCGTCCGGCAGCGCCTCGACCTGGGCGATGCCCCGGGGCGGGCGAACACGAGCGACAAGATGATGACGCTGGTGGCGTCTGCGCTGGCTGGGGGCGACTGCATTGACGACGCCGATGTGTTGCGCACCGGGGGACGGCCTGCACCCTGGGCGGCACGGTCAAGGCGCCATCCACCCTGGGCACCTTCCTGCGCAGCTTCCGGTGGGGCCACGTCCGTCAACTCGACCGGGTGAGCCGCGAGTTGCTGGCCCGGGCTTGGCAGGCCGGGGCGGGACCCGGCGACGGGCCCCTGACCATTGACCTGGACTCCACCATCTGCGAGACCTACGGACTGGCCAAGGAGGGCGCCCGCCACCACGGCTATACCGGCAAGCGGGGCTACCACCCGCTGCTGGCCATCGCCGCCGGCACCGGAGACGTGCTGATGTCCCGGCTGCGCGAGGGCCGGGCCAACACCGCCCGCGGCGCCGCCCACTTCCTGCGGGAGACGGTGGGACGGGTGCGCTACGCCGGGGCCAACGGACGACTCACGCTACGGGCCGACAGCGGGTTCTACACTCATGGCGTGGTATCCGTCTGCCGCAAGATGGATGTCCGCTTCTCCATCACCATCCGCCAGCACAAAAGCCTGCACAATCTCATCGAGGCGATACCCGAAGATGCCTGGACGCCGATTCCTTACTGGATGGACGGCGCCGCCGATGTGGCCGAGACCACCTGCACCCCCTTCCAGGCCGAGGCGGACGCCGCGCCGGTACGGCTCATCGTCCGGCGGGTGAAGCCCACGCCCGGTTCCCAACTGGCCCTCTTCGCCAAATACAGCTATCATGGCTTCATCACCGACCGGGACGGGGAGTTGCTCGAACTGGAGGCTGACCATCGCCGCCACGCCGAGATCGAGAATGCCATACGCGACCTCAAGTACGGCGTCGGGCTGAACCATCTCCCCTCGGGCCGCTTCGCCGCCAACGGCGCCTGGCTGGCCGTCCAGACGATGGCCCACAACCTGGCCCGCTGGACGGCGCGGATCGGTCTGGGAGAGCGGATAGCCACCACCAAGACCCTCCGGCGGCGGTTCTTCTCCCTGGCCGGACGGCTCACCCGCTCGGCACGCCGGTTGACCCTGCATCTTCCGGATCGCTGGCCTTGGGCTGAGAAGTTCAGCCGCGCCTTGGCCCGGCTGCGAGCCATTCCACTCCCGGCCTGACGGCACCGTCGGCGACCGACCCACCCACCGGACAACCGAAGATCCCCGCAGACTCGTGCCAGCCCGGTCCGAGAGAGTTCCCTGCTGCGTATTCTCTCGCCATCCCGCGCATCGCAGCTCCCGCAGACGGCCATAGGGGCCCCTGTGCGGCGATGAAGACCGTCCGCCGACCTCCCTACCCCAAATGGAACCCAGGCTATTTCCCCTGTAGCTCCCTCACCCCCCTTCCGCTTTCCTCACGCCGTCCATCGGTGTCCTTCGGTGGATTCGGGTTAAGGACAAGGTGACGATTGGCGCCAACACCGGGACGGTGATCAGGATAACCCTGATGCACACCGTGCTGAACACGGAAGACTGCGAGATTCTCATCCCAAGCTCCAATATCACCAACGCAGTCCTGGTGAGGCACAAGTCGAGCGATTGAATGCTAGGGTGTCTCGGGCCAGCCGCTGCCTCCCAGCCCCATGAGTTCCTTGGTCCATGCGTAGAAGGAGTGAGGCTTGATCCCCTCCCGCCGGCACAGATCGTTAACGGCGACCTCCCTGCCGAACCCCTCTAGGACGACACGGATCTTCTCCTCGGCCGTGTATCTGCGCCGGGCTGCCCTCCTGACTCTTCGCAGAAAGGATCTGGCATCCTCCGTGCGCTCCTCAGCTGCCCTTGTCTTATGTGATTCTGGCTGGGGCATGTCTACACAACTACCTAGGGGATACGGCCAATGTACCCTGCGATGGTCTTGTTAGAATCCTACGGAGTATCTTCTATGGGCCACATCTCCCAGGAACAGGCCAGCGCTCCTCGAAGTGCTGGGCAGACAAGTCGGCAGCGACGCCGAAATGGTCTGACAGCTTCCTTCCCTCCTGCAGCGGGGGGTTGGATGTCTGATTTATGGTTCAGAATTGGGAATTATGGTTCAGCCGGCATTTATAGTGCAAAGCCGCAGAGCAGGCAGAGGACGCAGAGGTACAAACATTTCATGCTGATTCCTCCGCGGTATGTTGCTTTAACTCGTTGACCCTCGCTCGACCCTGGAGGTTACGTCAATAGGTGTGTAAACGACATCAGGCGGCGACCTTCTCAGCCGTTGATTCAATGGCGATTCCATCCGCATACTGTGCACCGAGATAGACGTCTTCGATCAACTCAGGGGCCTTCAGACGCCTGAAGCGCTGTTCGGCGACCATCAACATTTTCCAGATCACCGCTATCGCCCGATCGACCCTCTTGTAGCGCTTGGCGGCATCGGTCCGAAGCCTGAGGGCCGCGAAGGGTGATTCTACCGGGTTCGTCGTGCGAAGGTGCCCCCAGTGCTCCTTTGGGAAGTCATAGAAGGTGACCATGCGGTCCCAGTCCCGCTCCAAGGCCTCTGAGGCCGCCTCGTAGGAATGGTCGCCGCACCACCTGGTGAACACCGTCCTGAGCCGCTCAGCCTCTGTCCGAGTCGGCGCGTAGGGGATAGTACGCAGCATGAGCTTGGCCTGGTCCTGTTGTCGCTTTGGAAGCTTGGCGAGCACGTTTACGATCTTGTGGTTCCAGCAGCGTTGCTCTGCCGCCTGTGGATAGACGTTGCGCAGAGCTCCCCAGATGCCCAGGTGTCCGTCTCCAACCACCAGCCTCGGGCAGCTCAAGCCCCGGCGCTTGATGTCCCTGAGCACCTCGGACCAGTTCTCTGTGGACTCCCTGTATCCGGGAACAGCGCTCACCACCACCTTGCTCCCGTCGCTCAGGGCCGCCATCACCACCAGTACCGCCGCCTTCTCCTTCTCAAGACCAGCCTTGACGTAGACTCCATCCACCCACATGTAGACCACTTCCAGGTCATCGAGGGGCCGGCTGCGCCATTGGGCAAGCTCATCGTTCCACTTATCCTTCAACCGGGCCACCGTGCTCGCCGATACCGGTGCGTCCTCTCCCAGCAGCCCCCGCAAAGCCAGATCGAAGTCGCCTTCGGATAGACCGTGCAGGTACAGCTCGGGGATCAACTCAGCAACCTTCCTGGTCCTGTTGACGAACAGCGGCAGCAGCCGGCTCTCGAACTGCTCCTCGGTATCGCGGACTCGCGGCCGCCTCAGCTGTATCGTTCCCGAACTCAGCGTAAGCCTCCGGGCTCTGCCGTATCCGTTCCGATAGCCGGTATCGTTGTCCGAGTCGGATCTGAGCGCCGACTTCGCCCTTCCCAGAAACGCCGTCACCTCCTCCTCCAGCAACTCCTGGATCAGCCTCTGGACCTGGCTTCGCACCCAATCCTCCAACTGCTCCCACTCCGGCCTTGACTCCGACCTACTCTCAGTGCTTTCCTTCCTCATGGGCGGTCTATCTCCTCTCTTGGGCCTCGAGCCCGTGTTGTTCAGAGAGAGGGTACACTGCCTGACTGTTTACACACTTTTTGAAGATACCTCCGACCCTGTATGGACCGGACACATGGTGGACACATTTGAGTATGTTAGGCATCGTGCCTGAGGTCAAGCTGGGCGATTTGATGAGTGGCGAAGAAGACGTTCCAGACTCCATCGTCAGTTGTCGGCCGAATAGCCACTGGCATGCCCTTGAAGGCCTTAGGTACCTTGAAGATACGGCCAAACAACTGGAGCCTACCTTTGTCGTGAACACGGCGTACCAGGTCGGTTGGTTCGTACTCCAAGGGTGGAAGGACCTCGGGAAACAGTCTTTGGCTCACTTGGTACTTGGTGGCCGGAGTAGCAAGGTCAAGGGCGTCATGGGGCCGCTCCAAGTTGTAGATGTCCCGCCACAGGTCGAAGGCTCTCTGGCAGTGCGCCAGATCAGTGAAGCTGCTCCCCTGCAGCACTTCAACGGTCATGGTTCGGTGGAAGCGCTCATCTTTTCCCTGTGTCTGAGGGTGATAAGGGCGTCCATGACTGACTCCGATGCCCAACCTCAGCAGCCAGACTGTAAAAGGTGTGTAGGGGTGGTCTTGGTCATGGCCCCACGGGGAGCCATTGTCCATCAACATTGTGTTGGGCAGGCCGTAGCGCCGGAAGATAGCCGTCAGGCGCTGTTGCACCATCTCTCCCTGCTCGTTACCGCAGGCCTGCAGCCCCAAGGCAAACCGAGAGTGATCGTCCAGAACAGTCAGAGGGTGGCAGCGTCCTCGGGTAAGGGGGAAGTGGCCTTTGAAGTCCATCTGCCCCAGGTCGTTGGGTGCCTGGTGTTCAAATCGCTGCCAGGAACGGTGCTTGGGCCCCTCGGCGGGGTCAATGCGGCCATGACGACGCAAGATCGCCGTGATAGTACTGGGGGCCGGCATGTCCGCCTCAAACACATCCCTGCGGTCCAAAAGCCACCGTCGCAGCTTACGAGCTCCCCAGGCCGGATGGGCCGCACGGGCAGACAGCACCGCCTGCTCAACCTGCGATGGGGTACGTGCAGGCGAGTAGTGAGGCCGCCGCGGCAGCTCGACCAGGCCTGCCTCGCTCCCTTCACGGAAACGCCCAAGCCACTTGTATCCAGTCGTAGGGCTGATCCCGAAGCGACGGCAAAGGCCCCTTTTGTTGGTGCCTTCAGCCTGCGCCAGCTCCACGAACTCTCTCCTCTGAGACATAACGGACATCTCCTTCCATGGCATGACCACCTCCTTGTAATGAAGTCATGCCTATTATGGTGTCCACCATGTCCCCGAACATGTGTAAGCTATGTCCCCGGTCTATACACGCACGCGGAGAGGGGCCGCTGTCCACGATTACGACGCTATCGCGCGGCGAGTGCCCCTCGCCGGGCGTGTTGCCGGATTAGCTCTTGACCTTGACCTCCAGGCGCTTGGGCTTTCTGGCTTCCTGCTTGGGGAATGACACCGTCAGAACCCCGTGCTCATAGCTTGTCTCGGCCCTGCCCGCGTCGACCGCGTCGGGCAAACGAATCGACCGACGGAGCGAGCCGTTCCTTCGCTCATGAATCAAGAAAGCGCCCTCATTGACCTCGCTGTCAGCCTCCGATTCCGCCTTTATGGTCAGGACTCCGTCTTCCGTGGTGACCTCGATATCCTCTGGGCGCACGCCGGGCAGTGAGGCGCGTACTATGATGCTGTCGTCCTCCTCCTCGACGTCCAGGGGCAGAGCTCCATTGCTCACTGGCCAGTACAGAGACCGCCCGGCCCCGAAGGCCCGCCGGAAACGGTTCGCGTTCTCCTCCATGCGTCCAATCTCCGCTAACGGGTACCATCGCCGTAAAACCATATTCGCACCTCCAGTGTGCTAAATTAGACTCGCTAATCTTGGACATTCGGTCCATGCAGCGGTTATCACCATTATAGTAAAGCTGTAGTGAAGATGTCAAGTCTTATATATCCTGGATATGAGGTTTGATGGTTTGTGCTACCTGAAGTATGCTATAATAAACGGCACTGGAGCTGAGGGACCTGGATAATGAGCGATTACTACAGCATGCTGGGCGTCACCAGAGGCGCCGCCGACAAGGAGATCCGGCAGGCATACAGAAAGTTGGCGCGCCAGTACCATCCCGACCTCAACCCGGGTGACAAGAAGGCCGAGTCGATGTTCAAGCGGATCAACGAGGCATACGAAGTGCTCTCGGACCCGGACTCCCGCAAGAAGTACGACAAATACGGCGACCAGTGGAAACGCGCCGACCAGATCAAAGCCCAGTATGGAGATGTCGCCGGATCGCCGTACAGCTGGACCTACCGCACTGGAAGACAGGGACGGAGAGCGGGGGTCGACCCATTCTCTGGGCTCGGGGACCTGCTTACCGATTTCGGGGGTTTCGGAGGGCGTCGGGGCCGGTCAGCCTCGTCGAGGCGTATTGAGGCCGCCGTTGAGGTGACTCTGGAGGAGGCGTACTCTGGCGCCGCGCGACAGGTGACCATCTCCTCAGCCGGCAGCGACCGTCGCATCGAGGTGAGCATACCGCCGGGAGTCGACACGGGCTCGGTGGTGCGTATCAGCCCTGGAGGCGGGCAGGAGCTGCTGCTCAACATCACCGTTGCTCCCCACAAGCGCTTCATTCGAAAGGGTGCCGATCTGCACACGGATGTCGCGGTACCCCTCGAGGACGCGATTCTTGGGGGCGAGGTGGAGGTAAGGGCGATGAAGGGCAAGGTCAGCGTCAAGGTGCCGCCGGAGAGCCAGAACGGGCAGAGGATTCGATTGGCAGGACAGGGCATGCCCAAGCTGGGCTCGAAAGACACCAGGGGCGATCTGTACGTGGTGATTCGACCCAAGATGCCAACGAATTTGACCGGTGAGCAGCGGGAGCTCATCCGCAGTTTCAGGGCGCTCCGCGCCGGAGAAGAGGTGACAAGCCATGTCAATGAATGATATCCCCGGCCGCGATGAGCCGTGCTTCGTCATAAGCGTGGCGGCGCGGATTCTGGGAGTGCAGACCCAGACATTGAGATACTACGAGCGCCTGGGGCTTGTGGAGCCTTATCGCACTGGGGGGAACCAGCGGGTCTATTCCCGGCGGGATGTGGAGAGGGTCCGCCGCATGAGAAGCCTGATGGACGACCTGGGCGTAAACCTGGCTGGAGTCGAGGTTGTGATGAAGCTGCTGGACCGTCTCCAAATGGCCGAGGCGGCGAACCGGCGTCTGAAAGCCGATAACGAGCGGTTGGCCGGTGTGCTAGGTGAGACAGAACACGTCTAGCGTTCCGGGAACACTGGGCAAGCGGGCTGGCCGGACGCCAGGCTAACCGGCTGGTGACTTCCCCGGGCACTGCCGGTCGTACGGCGAGGGAGGTCAGCGGCACGCCTTCGCTGCCGGAGGCTTGACCCCGCACCCCATCCCCTATCCCCTTCACCCCATCCGCTTCACCCCATCCCCCATTCCCCACCCGTGATGTATACTGTATCTGTCTAAGGGCCGGCGGAGCTCGCCGGCGAGGCCGATTAGCAATTGATTCGGGAGAACGAGTGACTATGGGCAGTGAGAGCACGCCGCCGGACAAGATCATCGAGATACCTGAGGACGCGATCCGAATAAAGCAGGTGAAGTGGGCCTGGCTCTGGGCCTCGACGCCGTGGCTAGTTGTGGTGTACGCGGTCCTCCTCACTCAGGTATTGCCGATTGACGAGGTCACTGTCGCCTTGCTAACGGTCATGATAATTGTGCCCAGGTACTTCTCGTGGCGCAGGAGCGAGTACATCATCACCGACGATACGTTGATCTATCAGCGCGGCGGCATCCTCAAGACGAGCAGGTACCCGATCCCGATGTCCCAGCTGTCGGACGTCAGGGCCCGGTATGGGAAATTCGGGCGGGCCCTCGGCTACCAGGCCATCGACATATTGCTGGATAACGGCGCCACCGCGAGCCTGACGTACGTTCCCGCGCTGGCGGGAGTCGCCGACCAGCTACGAGAGCGGATGGACGCGGTCACGCCCGATTCGGAGCAGGGCCAGGATGTGGACTCTTCCCCCGATGGGCAGCCAGATGTGCCGCCAGATGTTCCGCAGGATGAGCCTCGGTCATATGATCCAGGCGTCTCTCGGTACGATCCGCACGTACCTCCGCGTGACAAGCCGCCAACCGCGTGACCCCGAGGGGGCGGGCGCCAGGCGAGGGCTACGACTACAAGCTGATACATGCCGGCCTCTTGATCGATGGCCGGGGTGGGCCGCCCATCGAGCGGTCCGCCATCCTCATTGACGGCTCGAAGATTCGGGCTGTGGGCCCTCAGAGTGACGTGGCCGCGCCCGAAGGCTCCACCGTCCAGGTCCTGGACTATCCGGACAAGACCGTCATGCCCGGGATGGTGGACTGCCACACCCACCACAACGGATTTGGGGACGGCCGCCTTGGGGACGATCTGGCCGGGCTCCCCGACGAGGTCCTAACCCTTCAGTCCGCCCGCAACGCCAGGACCGCCCTGTTCTCCGGCGTCACCTCCATACGCGAGAACGGGCCCAAGAACCTCACCATGTTCCGGTTGCGAGACGCCATCCGGGAGGGTAGGGCGTCCGGCCCCCGCATGGTCCTGTGCGGCCGCGCGGTATCCATCATCGGCGGACACATGGGCTACTTCGGCTCCGAGGTGACCGGGCCTATCGAGGCCCGGGCCATGACCCGGCAGCTTATCAAAGAGGGGGCGGACTACATAAAGATCACCGCCACCGGCGGCTCCACGCTGACGTCCTTCCCCCTTCGGCCGGCCTTCAACGTTGACGAGATGTTCGCCATCACCGACGAGGCCCACAGCTTCGGCAAGCTAACCGCCACTCATTGCCTCTCGGCGCAGGGCATCGTCAACTCACTGGACGCGGGCGTGGACATGATCATCCACTGCGTATTCAAGGAGGCTGATGGCTTCGAGAGCTTCCGGGAGGACATCGCCGAGCGTATCGGGAAGCAAGGCGCGTACGTAAATCCGACCCTGCACGTCATGAGGGCCAGTATCTGGGCATTGCAGCGCAAGAAGGAGCGACGTGCCCTGACCGCACAGCAGCAGCGTCAGCTGGACAAGGGCTTACGCGCCTTCGAGACCAGGCTGGAGCACTGCCAGCGGCTGATAGAGATGGGGCTGAAGGTGATTACCGGGTCCGACTCCTCGTGGGGAGACTACCGGCTGGGCAACACCCAGTATGAGACCGAGTGCCTGGTCATGGCCGGTCGCTCGCCCATGCAAGGGGTGCTCTCGGTGACGAGCGAAGCAGCAGCCGCCCTGGGAATCGACGACACGGTGGGCACTCTGGAGGCGGGCAAAGAGGCTGACATCGTCGTGCTCGACGGCAACCCCTCCGAGAACATCGGGGACCTGTGGAACGTCGTAGACGTCTTCCAGGCCGGCTGGCGAGTGGAGAGGGGATCGGCCGAGGTCCTGGCCGCCATCCGGCAGATGCCACCTGGCGGCTAGCTCCGGGATGATCGCCGCGCGCTCACGAGGGCCGCTCCCTGTGGTTCCGCCGACGAGACCCGACTCAACAGGAGATAGATATGACCAACGGTAACGGGTTCAAGCTCATCAGGGCCGCGCGCCTCATAGATGGCACGGGCGCGGCGCCCCTCGAGCGGGGGACCATCCTGATAGAAGGCGACGCCATTAGCGCCGTTGGTACGGAGGAGAGCGTCGTGGCGCCTGAGGGCGCGCAGGTCCAGGAGTTCGACTACCCGGACAATACCCTCTTGCCCGGCCTGGTCGACTGCCACGTCCACCTGATCGGAATGGCCGACGGCCGCAAGGGAGACGAGCTGGCGCCCCTTCCGGACGAGGTATTGACGCTCCAGGCGGCCCGCAACGCCAGGGCCCACCTCTTCTCGGGAGTAACCACGGTGCGCGACTGCGGCGCCAAGAACCGGACGACCTTCATGTTGCGAGAGGCGGTGCGGATGGGTATCACGCCGGCGCCGCGGCTCGTTCTGTCGGGTCGGCCGGTGGCAATCATCGGCGGCCATCTCAGCTACTTCGGCGTGCAGGCCACCGGTGAGAACGAGTGCCGCGCCGCCGTGCGCCAGCTCATCAAGGAAGGGGCCGACTTCATCAAGATAACCGCGACGGGGGGCAGCACACGGACCTCGTACCCTCTCAGGCCCTCTTTCTCGGTAGAAGAGCTTTTCGCCATCTGCGACGAGGCTCACAGGTTCGGCAAGCACGCCGCCGCCCATTGCGCTTCGTCTCAGGGAATCGTCAACGCGCTCGACGCAGGGGTCGATACCATCATTCATGCCTACTACCGGGAGCCCGACGGCGCCTTCAAATACAGGCCCGAGATCACCGAGAGGTTCGCCAGGCAAGGGGTGTTCGTCAATCCCACCCTGCACCAGGGCGTGGAGAGTGGGCGGTTCCTGGAGGACAAAATGCAGTCCGAGGGGCTCACCGAGCAGGAACGGGAGGAGCTGGACGAGTTTCGCAGGGTCCACGAGATAAGGCTCGATCACATCTCCAGGATGAGGGCCGAGGGCGTAAGGCTCGTATGCGGCTCTGACTCCGCCTGGGCCCACTACCAGATGGGCGAATTCCAGAAGGAGATCGACTCCCACGTCCAGGTGGGGATGTCACCGATGGAGGCCATCGTGTCGGCGACCCGCGACTCGGCGCGCTCGTGCTGGATCGACGGCCAAGTGGGCACCATTGAAGCGGGTAAACAAGCCGATCTGCTGGTGGTGGACGGCGACCCCTCTCAGGACACCGCGGCCTTGAAGAACGCGGTGGACGTCTTCCACGGCGGGGACCTCGTGGACCGCGGCAATTACGTGTAGATTGGAGTGCGCCGAGGAGCCGTGAGGGATACTCCGGCATCGGTCCATCGCTGTTATACGCTATCCCCGGGTGGCCGGGCTGGCACACGCCGACCCACTGACGCTCAAAGCCTGTGGGCCTTCGAAGCGACGTGCTGAGCGGCGCTTACTGGCTAGCGCTCTATGGGCGCGCCCACGATACTGCCGTACTCGGTCCAGGAGCCGTCGTAGTTTCGGACCTTGTTGTACCCGAGGATCTGCGTGAGCACAAACCAGGTGTGGGACGAGCGCTCGCCGATCCGGCAATAGGTGATGGTCTCTTTGTCGGCCGTGATGCCCCGGCCGCCGTATATCTGCCTCAGCTCCTCCATGGACTTGAAGGTACCATCGGCTTCGTTGACCGCGGAGGCCCAGGGAATGTTGGCTGCGCCGGGGATGTGCCCACCTCGTTGAGAGCCCTCCTGAGGCAGGTTGGCGGGCGCAAGGAGCTCGCCGCTGAACTCTGCCGGGGCCCGCACGTCCACCAGGCCGACGTTGTTGCGGGTGGAGGCCACCTCTAGCACGTAGTCCCTCGTGGCCCTGATGGTGGGGTCCGGGTCGCCGGCGCGGTAGACGCGCCGCGCAATACCGGGCATCTCCGTGTTCGTCGCCCTTCCCTCGTCGATCCACTTCTGGCGGCCGCCGTTCATTATCTTGACACGCCTGTGGCCGAAGCCCTTCAGCTGCCAGAAGGCGTAGGTTGCGAACCAGTTGTTGTTGTCGCCGTAGAGCACCACTGTGGTGCTGCGGCTGATCCCCGACTCGCCGAGCAGGCGTTGCATCTGCTCTCTGGTGAGGATATCCCTGCGCAAAGTGTCATTGAGCTGGGTGGTCCAGTTCCACGCAACGGCGCCCGGGATATGTCCCTGCTCATACGCCTTAGTATCTACGTCAACCTCGGCGACCGCAAGATTCTGATCGGCCAGGTGCTCGGCGACCCAACCCGTCTCGACGATAGACTCCGGATGCGCTACCCGTGCTGGCATTGAAACCTCCCAGTCAGACTATTGAGCCTGTCTTATAACTACCATGAGGGGACGCTGGGCTCTTTCCTCTCCCTTTGATGGGAGAGGATTAAGGTGAGGGTGATCCCCTCATCGGCCCTTAACTGTCATATCTAGATAGCGAGCTGCCGACTTTCGTCGGTACCCCCTCATGCCTTCGGCAAGCTCAGGGCAGGCTCTGACCTTCTCTCGCCACGTCAGAAGGGACTTCTGAAACGGGCTCTAATGTTGAACACCACCTATTGGGAACGCATTAGGCTGAGACCGCGGGTACCCCGCAGAACGCCTCGTAGTCGATCAGCTCTGTTATGCTCGGGTTGTCGCCGCAGAGCGGGCACTCCTTGTTGCGGCGCAGCTTGACCGTGCGAAAATCCATGTCCAGCGCATCGATGAGCAGGAGCCGTCCGGACAGCGATTTGCCCACACCCATGATTAGCTTCACCGCCTCCGTGGCCTGGATGGTGCCCACCATTCCGGGAAGCATGCCCAGCACGCCGGCCTCGGCACAGCTCGGCACCTCGCCGGGCGGTGGTGGCTCCGGGAATAGGCATCGGTAGCATCCCTGGCCGGGCAAGAATACGGAGGCCATGCCGTCGAACATCAGGATGCTGCCGTCGACCAGCGGCTTATCGCTTAGATAGGCGGCGTCGTTGATGAGGTACCGCGCGGTGAAGTTGTCGGCCCCGTTGACGATCAGGTCGTAACCGGCCATGATCTCCATGGCGTTGTCCGAGGTCAGGGGCACATCGTGGGTAATGACGGTCACGTCGGGGTTGTAGGAGTTGAGCGTCTCTTTTGCTGACTCCACCTTCGGCCGGCCGACGTCCTTGTTGTGGTGCAGTATCTGGCGCTGCAGGTTTGTGACGTCCACAGTATCAAAATCCACGATGCCAATGGTTCCGACGCCGGCGAGGGCGAGGTAGATCGCTATGGGCGAGCCGAGCCCGCCGGCGCCGATGACGAGCGCCCTGGCGTCCAGCAGCTTGCGCTGCCCCTTGCTGCCAACCTGCGGCATGATGATGTGGCGGCTATACCGCTCCACCTGATAGGGGGTCAGCGCCTGAGTTTCGAGTGTAACCATTGTTTCTCCAAGTTCCTTACGCTCTGTTTGCTATCCCTCGGTGGCAGAGAGATGGCCGCTGCGTTACATGGGAAATAAAAACTCCACTGCCAGACGCGAGATACTCACAGTGGAGCTTTCCAGCAGGTTATGTATCCGCGGGGAGCCATCGGCTGTGGTGCGCCCCCGGTGGAGCGGCCCTAGATGCCGTTGCCAGATATCGGTGTATCTAGAGACCGCGGCTGCGGCTTCGTCTACGGACCGCCAGACCTCGCGCTCCGGCTAGATCGAGCAGCGCGTACAGTCCTCTGCCGCGGACGGCGGCCTGTGCGAAACCGGAGGGACCTCCAAAGTGCCTTTCATTATCACTCAGCCCTTCTCTCTCCCAGCTGGTTTGACACGCCGTGAGTATAGCATGTGGCCGCGATGCACTTCAACACGCGCCCCCTGCCGGTGTTCCTTTCAGCGGCTCCTGTAATCTGATGTTCAGCGGGGCTTAGAGGGTTCGAGCACGGGCCGGGACACCGCCGGAGCGAGCAGTGTTGGTGATGAGACACATCACAAATTCTAATCCTGGGGCCGGGGAGCCAAAGCTATGGAGAGCCTTGTGAATCAAGGGACAATGTTCACATCGTGGGGCGTCGCTGCTACGTTAAATTCGGGAGAGGGCGAGAGCCCACCCCGCATTCTGGACCCGATAGGAGGTGCGAAATGGTTCACCAGATTGTCATGAGCCATCAATGGAAATTTCCTATACATGCCCCTGCCGGTCCTGGAGGTGTTGAGCTCTGATCAGGGCGTTTGAGCCGGCAGGGGAATCCAAAGCTGGCGGGCCCGCGTTCATAAAGAGGTAGCACAGGCCCAGGTTGCTGGGCCGTCTCTCTCCGGTCGTGTACCGGAAGTGTGGGGCCAACGGCGTCGAATAAAAGAGGCAGACGTAACCGGGTGTTGCGCCTGCCTCTTCTGTTTGCGAAGGGATCGGTTCGCCAGCTTGCGTGCCCGCTCACCCTTTGGCCGCTTCCAACCGGTGGGGGCGTTTCGGCCCTTCCCGAGACGGCACCACGGGGAGCGTCGTACTCCCCATGTCGCCTGAACTCGGTGGACTAACCCCGAATCCACCGAAGGAGGGCGTCGGGTTAGCGTCCTGAGGCGGCAAGAAGGTGCTCCTGTGCTTCTGGGATAATGGTTCTGTAGCAAAAAAACGGCCCTGGAAAAGGAGCACCCAGTAGATGCTGCCACGCAACCACCCCGACCGGATCCAAATCACCTTCGACGACCGCCGCTTGGTGGCCAATGCCGGGCTGCTCCTTCCGGCCACCCTGGCGCGGCACCTCGGCCTGCCCGAACTCGTCCGGCAGCGCCTCGACCTGGGCGATGCCCCGGGGCGGGCGAACACGAGCGACAAGATGATGACGCTGGTGGCGTCTGCGCTGGCTGGGGGCGACTGCATTGACGACGCCGATGTGTTGCGCACCGGGGGGACGGCCTGCACCCTGGGCGGCACTCTCAAGGCGCCATCCACCCTGGGCACCTTCCTGCGCAGCTTCCGGTGGGGCCACGTCCGTCAACTCGACCGGGTGAGCCGCGAGTTGCTGGCCCGGGCTTGGCAGGCCGGGGCGGGACCCGGCGACGGGCCCCTGACCATTGACCTGGACTCCACCATCTGCGAGACCTACGGACTGGCCAAGGAGGGCGCCCGCCACCACGGCTATACCGGCAAGCGGGGCTACCACCCGCTGCTGGCCATCGCCGCCGGCACCGGAGACGTGCTGATGTCCCGGCTGCGCGAGGGCCGGGCCAACACCGCCCGCGGCGCCGCCCACTTCCTGCGGGAGACGGTGGGACGGGTGCGCTACGCCGGGGCCAACGGACGACTCACGCTACGGGCCGACAGCGGGTTCTACACTCATGGCGTGGTATCCGTCTGCCGCAAGATGGATGTCCGCTTCTCCATCACCATCCGCCAGCACAAAAGCCTGCACAATCTCATCGAGGCGATACCCGAAGATGCCTGGACGCCGATTCCTTACTGGATGGACGGCGCCGCCGATGTGGCCGAGACCACCTGCACCCCCTTCCAGGCCGAGGCGGACGCCGCGCCGGTACGGCTCATCGTCCGGCGGGTGAAGCCCACGCCCGGTTCCCAACTGGCCCTCTTCGCCAAATACAGCTATCATGGCTTCATCACCGACCGGGACGGGGAGTTGCTCGAACTGGAGGCTGACCATCGCCGCCACGCCGAGATCGAGAATGCCATACGCGACCTCAAGTACGGCGTCGGGCTGAACCATCTCCCCTCGGGCCGCTTCGCCGCCAACGGCGCCTGGCTGGCCGTCCAGACGATGGCCCACAACCTGGCCCGCTGGACGGCGCGGATCGGTCTGGGAGAGCGGATAGCCACCACCAAGACCCTCCGGCGGCGGTTCTTCTCCCTGGCCGGACGGCTCACCCGCTCGGCACGCCGGTTGACCCTGCATCTTCCGGATCGCTGGCCTTGGGCTGAGAAGTTCAGCCGCGCCTTGGCCCGGCTGCGAGCCATTCCACTCCCGGCCTGACGGCACCGTCGGCGACCGACCCACCCACCGGACAACCGAAGATCCCCGCAGACTCGTGCCAGCCCGGTCCGAGAGAGTTCCCTGCTGCGTATTCTCTCGCCATCCCGCGCATCGCAGCTCCCGCAGACGGCCATAGGGTGCCCCTGTGCGGCGATGAAGACCGTCCGCCAACCTCCCTACCCCAAATGGAACCCAGGCTATTTCCCCTGTAGCTCCCTCACCCCCCTTCCGCTTTCCTCACGCCGTCCATCCGTGTCCTTCGGTGGATTCGGGCTAACTGGGCGCTTCCAAACCCTGGTACGAGGCCTCAGTCCAAAATGGCTAGGTGACGAGGCCTACCCGCTCGTATTGAGCGGCCTTACCAACTACGTTCGCGTCGTCCGCCGCCGTTCTCTCTCGGTCGAGCCTCGTTTACCGTAAGCGTGCGGCCCTCCATATCGGTGCCGTTCAGGCTCTGAATGGCAGCCTGGGCCTCCTCGGTCTTTGGCATCTCTACAAAGCCGAAACCACGAGAACGACCGGAGAAACGGTCTATGATCACCCTCGCAGTGGTAACTTCGCCGTGCGCGCTAAACGTGGTGGCCAGAGAGTCATCGGTGACGTCAAACGGTAGATTGCCTACATAAATGTTCATGCGGCGCTCCTTTTTCGATCAAATTCTCCTCATCCGTGGCAAGCGTCGCATGCGTCTTCGGAATCTACCTGAAACGCAGGAAGCGGGACGTCGTTGCAACCGGGTCTCGGAGTCGCAGGCATTATACCACGGACGGCAACTGTCTAGCCGTGGGACCAGGCAATCGAGTCCAATCGCGGTATCACGAGAGCCCGGAGGTGGATGTATAATGGACCAAAAGGCCGCAGATTCGCGCCATGGGCGCCCCCCGCGCTATTGCTTACATCCCTTCTCAGAGCTCTCCGGGCACGTTGATGCCGCCTGCGGCGGATGAGGCGCGCCGGGGGGCGAAGCCCCGACGCCTGCCCTGAGCCCCTCGACCTGAGCCTTGTGGCGAGCTCTGACGGGCCATCGGGGCGCCTGCCCTAAGCGCCGTCGAATGTGGTTTTCAGCACCGGGCTAGAGGTCCGGCGATGCGCCGCTCGAGTAGTCAGACTAGAGGGCTGGATGGAGGTTAGTGAATGTCCGAATCCGACACCATGAGCGTGTTCGAGGAGGTCAACGTCTTTTTTGACGAGGCCGCAGACCGTCTGGATCTTGAGGACGGTTTGCGGGAGATGCTGCGCATTCCCTGGCGCGAGCTGCGGGTAGCGGTCCCCGTGAGGATGGACGACGAGCGGATTGAGGTCTTCACGGGCTACCGCGTGCAGCACAATGGCGTACGGGGCCCCTACAAGGGCGGCACCCGCTATCACCCGGAGGCGGACCAAGAGGAGATTAGAGCGCTGGCTTCACTCATGACCTGGAAGAACGCCCTGGTCAATATCCCGTTCGGCGGCGCCAAGGGCGGCGTCCAGTGTGACCCGCGCACCATGAGCAATGGGGAGCTCAACCGGCTGACCCGGCGCTACACCACGAACATAGAGCACATATTGGGCATCAACCGCGACATTCCCGCCCCGGACCTGGGGACCAACTCTCAGACCATGGCCTGGATGATGGACGCATACGGGCTGATTCACGGCTACAGCCCAGGTATTGTAACTGGCAAGCCCGTCGAGCTGGGTGGCTCCGTGGGTCGAGACGCCGCGCCGGGACGGGGAGCGGTATACGTGATGGGCGAGGCCGCGAATGACCTGGGAGTGAGCGTCGAAGGAGCCCGAGTAGTCGTGCAGGGCTTCGGTCAGGTCGGGATGTGGGTGGCCCGGCTCGCTGACGAGATGGGCTGCAGGGTGATCGGGGTCAGCGACGTTCGTGGCGGGAGCTACTCCGAAGGCGGCATAGACGTGAAACGGCTCGTGGAGCATCAAAGAGAGGCGGGAACCGTGGTTGGGATGCCCAGCACCGATCTTCTCACCAACCAGGAGTTGCTGGAGCTGGAGTGCGATTTCCTGGTCCCCGCCGCCATCGACGGCGTCATTCATGACGGCAATTCGTCTCGTATCAGGGCCAGGATCGTCGTTGAGGCGGCTAACCACCCCACGACGCCGGGAGCGGACCGGACGCTGAACGACAGGGGCATACACGTGTTGCCTGACATCCTGGTGAATGCCGGTGGTGTGGTGGGATCCTACTTCGAGTGGACGCAGAATCTGTACCAGCACCAGTGGGAAGAGGAGAGGGTCAACGAAGACCTAAGCAAGATCATGACCAAGGCGTACCACGACGTGAGGGAAGTGGTGGAGCGAGACGGCATCACGTACAGGCAGGCTGCATTCTTCATCGGCGTGGGACGCGTCGCCCACGTCGCCCGACTCCGAGGCTTCATATAGTCGGCGAACGAAGCTTCCGGGTAGCAATGGCTGGGGATGGGTGTCGTGTCCGGGGCGCGGCGCTGGACACACGGGCTCGACGGGCGGTCCATCTCTCAATGGTATAATCAATGGCGAATCCTCGTGGGCCGCGTGAAACAGGTCTTGAGGTCTCAGCTTTATGCTTCTGGCCCTGGACATTGGAAACACAAACGTCAAGTTTGGCGTCTTCGAAGAGGACTCTGGCGATGCCGCGTACTACGTTC
The DNA here is from genome assembly GCA_963665215.2 of Dehalococcoidia bacterium. Lineage (GTDB taxonomy): Bacteria > Chloroflexota > Dehalococcoidia > Lucifugimonadales > CAUZJF01. The sequence goes on along the minus strand of CAXXWW010000017.1, from coordinate 64,602 downwards.
CCAGCGCTACCTGGCGCGTCGCCACCGAGCCCAGCCGGCTGAGCGATGAGTACGGCCTGATGCTCAACAACCTGCTTCTGCTGAGGGGAATTCCCACCGACAAGCTGACGGCCGTGGCGATGTGCAGTGGCGTTCCACCCCTGACTCCTTCATTTGTGGAGCTGTGTCGGACCTACTTCGGTTTGGAGCCGCTGGTGGTCGGAGCGGGGGTCAAGACCGGCGTCAAGGTCCTTTATGACAGCCCGCGGGACGTCGGGGCTGACCGCATAGTGGACGCTGTGGCGGCGCTCAAGCTGTACGGCGGGCCTGCCATCATAGTGGACTTCGGTACGGGGACGGTATTTGACGCGGTATCGGCGGAGGCCGAGTACGTAGGCGGCGCGATTGCGCCAGGCATTACCATCGCCGCTGACGCCCTGTTTCACAGCGCCTCACAGCTGCGACGCGTGGAGCTGGTCCGCCCCGCCACCGCGATTGGTAAGAACACCGTCCATGCCCTTCAGTCGGGCCTGGTCCTCGGGTACGCCGACATGGTGAAGGGGATGGTCGCCAGGTTCGACCGCGAGCTGGGTGGGGGGTGCACGGTGATCGCAACCGGCGGGCTCGCCGGGCTCATTGCGCAGGAGGTCGACGTCTTCGACGCGGTCAACGAGGACCTCACCCTTGCCGGGCTACGCATAATCCATGACTTGAACTCGTAGGTATAGTCGAGGCATCGGCCTTTACGGCCCAAGGAAGGAAGGGACCACGGGATGCCAGACCCTCTGGACAAGAGTTTCGTGACGCTGGGGGTGAGCGGCAGCATCGCCTGTCATAAGGCGGTTGACCTGGCTAGCAAGCTGGCGCAGGCTGGCGCGCGGGTTGACGTCGTCATGACCCGGAGCGCCGCCAATTTCGTTACTCCTCTGGCCTTTCGCAGCCTCACTCACCGGCCCGTGGTCTCTAACCTGTTTGACCCCCAGTCGGAGTTGAGCATGGACCATGTAGCCATTGCCGAACGGGCCCATGTAATGGTGGTGGCCCCCGCTACCGCAAACATAATCGCCAGAATGGCGTGGGGGCTGGCGGAAGACGCGCTCACAACGACGGTCCTGGCCACCCGGGCGCCCATCATCGTGTGCCCCGCAATGGACGGCCACATGTATGAGAACGCCGCGACCCAGGAAAATATCGAGAAGCTGAGGTCCAGGGGTATTACCATCGCGGGCCCGGCCGAAGGATACCTTGCGTCGGGATCGAGGGGGTTGGGGCGCATGCTGGAGACCCGTCAGATTCTCGGCTACGTACGCCTGGTCCTTGGACGCTACGGCGACCTGGCGGGCCGCAAAATCGTGGTCACCGCGGGGGGCACCCAGGAGGCAATCGACCCGGTGAGGTACATCTCGAACCGGTCCTCGGGCAAGATGGGGTATGCCGTCGCCGAGGCGGCCCGCGACAGGGGCGCCGCCGCCGTGATTGTGGCCGCTCCCAGCCACATTCCCCCTCCCGTGGGAGTCAGCGTCTTGCCTGTAGTCACCGCCCTGGAGATGCGGGACGCGGTAGGCTCAGAGTGTCGTGACGCGGACGCCCTGATTATGGCCGCGGCCGTGGCAGACTGGCGACCGGGGCGAGAGGCTGGCCAGAAGCTCAAGAAAGGCGCTTCCCGGCGCTGGAACGTTGAGCTTACCAGGACGCCCGACATCCTGGCGGAGGTTCAGGGCGAACACCTGGTTAAGGTGGGCTTCGCCGCTGAGACCGAGGACGTGGAGTCCAACGCGCGGGCCAAGCTGAAGGACAAGGGACTGCATCTCATAGCCGCCAACGACGTTACCGCCGAGGGGAGCGGTTTCGGTACCGACACTAACAAGGTTTTCCTCCTGGACCGCGAGGGAGGCGTGGAGGGGCTGGGCCTTATGAGCAAATACGAGGTTGGCCATCGGGTCCTGGACAGGGTGGCCGGATTGCTGAGGCAATGTTGCCATGATCGGTGTGCTGACTCACCATTGGGCTAAAGAGGGTCTCCTTGCCAGGGCGCGAACGCTCTTGGACGGCAATGGCCTGGCGCAGAGCGGGGCGCCCGGCTTTGTCCGACGCGAGACCCTGTACTCTCTCGCCGACCCGGCCAAGATAACCACGCTAGTACTCTGGGACAGCGCCGAACTCTACGATGCCTGGCGGGCCAGTCCGGAGCGCGCTTCGGCCATGACGGGGGCGGAAGAGCTGTGGTCCAGGTCCGCAGAATCGGAGCGATTTGAGGTGGCCGTGGCCCGGAAAGCCTCTGAAGGTCGATGACCAGAAGCCTCCTGACCCCTTCCGCCGTCATGAACATTCGTGGCTGCCCCGTCCCAGGGAGGCGCCGCCGGCGCTGTATGCAGCAGGAGCCCGGCTCGGAACAGACGGGCCAATCGGCGCAACGCTCACGAGGGTCCGAACACTGGAGGCGGGCCTGCTCGCTTCTTGGTGGCGTCGTTGACGATATTCGTAGCCCCCTCTAGAATGGTAGGGCTACTATCTGAGCGCAGATCAAGGGACGGCACGTATGACCCGGACCGCATCCAGGCGAGACATCCCCAAGGCGTACGACCCTAAGCTCGTAGAGAAGCGCATCTACGACCTCTGGATGGACGGCGGGTATTTCACGCCTCAAATCGACCGCTCCAGGAAGCCATACGTGCTCATGATGCCTCCCCCGAACGTCACCGGCGAGTTGCATTACGGCCACGCGCTGACTACCGCCCTGGAAGACCTGATGGTGCGCTGGCACAGGATGAAGGGCGAGCCCACCCTGTATCTTCCCGGGACGGACCACGCCGGGATAGCGACCCAGGTGGTTGTGGAGCGGATGCTGGCCAGCGACGATCTGTCCCGCCACGACCTCGGGAGGCAGAGGTTCGTCGAGACGGTGTGGCAGTGGGTCGACCGCTATGGAGGCACCATCAACGAGCAGATCAAGCGGCTGGGCGCCTCGTGCGACTGGACCCGGCAGCGCTTCACGCTGGACGAGGGGCCAAGCCGCGCCGTACGGACTACGTTTGTGAACCTATACAAGAAGGGCCTCATATACCGTGGCGAGCGCATCGTGAACTGGTGTCCCCGCTGCGCCACGGCGCTCTCGGACCTGGAGGTGAAGCACCAGGAGGACAGCGCGAGTCTATACCACATCCGGTACGTGCTGGAGGACGGCGGCGGAGCCATCACCGTCGCCACCACCAGGCCCGAGACCCTTCTGGCCGATACGGCCGTGGCTGTGAATCCGGGGGACGACCGTTACTCGCATCTTGTGGGAAAGAGCGTCATTCTGCCCGTGCTCGGGCGCGTCATACCGATTATTGCCGATGAGGCCGTGGAACCGGAGTTCGGCACCGGCGCCCTCAAGGTCACCCCGGGCCACGATCCCGCCGACTACGAGATTGGCGAGCGACACGGCCTGCCCATCGTAAACGTAATGAACCTCGATGGAACCCTGAACGACAACGCCGGTCACTACGAGGGCGTGGACCGCTTCGACGTCAGGCGGCAGATCGTGCAGAAGCTGGAAGTGGATGGTCTGCTGGAGGAGGTTGAGGACTACCACCATTCGGTGGGCCACTGCGACCGGTGCGGCCAGGTTGTCGAGCCCATCGTGAGCAAACAGTGGTGGATGAGGATGGCGCCGCTGGCGAAGCCGGCCATCGAGGCTGTCGAGGACGGCCGCATCAGGATCATCCCCGAGCGGTTCACCAAGGTCTACTACAACTGGATGCACAACATTCGCGATTGGCCGATCAGCCGGCAGCTCTGGTGGGGCCACCGCATTCCTGTCTGGTACTGCGGCGAGTGCGCGGGTGTCACGGTGGAACACGAGGACCCTGACGCCTGCGCTGAGTGTGGCTCCGACAGGCTTGAAAGAGACTCCGACGTGCTGGACACCTGGTTCAGCTCGGCGCTGTGGCCCCACTCGACTCTGGGGTGGCCCGACCAGACCGAAGACCTGGACTATTTCTACCCCACCGGCGATATGGAGACGGGGCACGACATCCTCTTTTTCTGGATCGCCCGCATGATCATGATGGGCCTTGAGAATACCTCGGACATTCCCTTCGACACCGTATACCTGCACGGCCTCGTGAGAGACCCAGACGGCGTCAAGATGAGCAAGTCGAAGGGGAACGTCCTGGACCCCCTCGACCTCATCGACATGTACGGGGCCGACGCCCTGAGGTTCGCGCTGACCACCGGCAACTCGCCCGGCAACGACATGCGGCTGAACGAGCAGAAGATGGAGGCCAGCCGCAACTTCGCAAACAAGCTGTGGAATGCGGCTCGCTACGTGATCACCAACCTTGAGCGCGGCCGCTCCAGCGGTGGCTGGGTCTGGCCGCCGAGCCCGACACATCTGGAGGACCGCTGGGTCCTCAGCCGCCTGAACAGGGTCGCCGCTCAGGTAGACCGGTACATGAATGAGTACCAGTTCGGAGAGGCCCAGCGAGAGGTCCACGACTTTTTGTGGAGCGAGTACTGCGACTGGTACCTCGAGATGTCCAAGGTGCGGCTGCGCGCCGGTGACGAGTCGCCCGTGCCGGTCCTCGCCTTCGTGCTGGAGCGACTGCTGCGGCTGCTCCACCCGTTCATGCCGTTCATCACCGAGGAGATATGGCGTAACCTGGTGGACCATCTTCCGCGCGAGGCGGATGCTCCCACTGCGCTGATAGTCGCCGCCTATCCCCAGGCCGACGCCTCAATGTTCGACGAGGCCGCCGAGTCCGGCATAGGCGCGGTCATCGAAATGGTTCGCGCCATTCGGAACTTGCGTGCGGAGTTCCGCATCCAGCCCAATCAGAGCCTCGAAGCCACCGTCGATGCGCCGGCCATCAGGCGGGTTATCGAGGCCGAGGCCGCTGCCATAAGGACTATGGCGCAGGTTGACCCCCTCATCATCGGCTCCAGTTCGTCCGCGACGGACCGGCCTGCATCTGGCCAGGTGGTCTCGCTGGTGCTGGCCCAGGGGACGGTGACGGTCCCCCTTGGAGGCCTGGTGGACCTGGTCCAGGAAAGGGCGCGGCTGTCTAAGGAGTTGGAGCAGGTTGAAGGAAACCGCGCGCGATTGGCCGCGCGTCTGCGGGACGAGAAGTTTCTGGCGAAGGCGCCCGGGGATGTGGTCGAGCGGGAGCGCCAGCGGCTTGCGACCCTGGGTGACCGGGGAGCGCGAATTACCGAGACGCTGTCACGGCTGGGTTAGAGTTGTGGGCCGCCCAGGCCGCCTTCATGCGCCGGAGCTGGTCCAGGCCCTTCCTGGTGTCGCTGGCGATTTTTGTCTTGTCGCAGACCTTCAGGCGGTACTTGAACAGCCAGTAGGTGAACTCCTTCGACTCGCCGAGCCCAATGCGAGGCCCGGACGGGTAGCCCGATTCCTCGCGGAACCTCTCCAGCAGCTCGCTCCTGGACGCTCTGTATATTCTGACGTGCGCCTCGTCTGAGTAGTCGTCTAAGTACTGAACGCCGTTGCTGGCGTGGCGCTTGTGGACCTCCAGCTCCGTCGCGAGCTGAAGCGCCTCCTCCACGGTAACGCCGTAATGGTAGTTAAGATAGCCTCTGTACTTGTCCACCCCCAGCAGCTCTTGGAAACTCGACCAATCGAAGGAAACAGGGAAACGGCCTGAGAAAAGGAGCTCTTCTTGCTCCTGCTGAGGGATAATCCCCTCAACGGCCTCGCAGAGCCTTTCAGCCAAGAGAAGCCAATCGAACGCCTCTCCGGCGATGAAGTAGTTATACGTCCGGCCCCGGTAGGTCTCCCGCGGGCTGGTCCAGAGCGCCATGGCCTCCAGCAGCGACGTGGGCCACGCGCGACCGCCCTCGATCGCATCTCGCAGGGGGCGAAACGCCACCTGACGGGACGTGGAGTCCGTGGTATGCTCCTTTCCGGCGGTCTTAACCATGACCGGCAATTAGCCTCGCTCGTTGAGCCTTTTCAAGGCCCAGGAAGTGCATGAACTCCGGCAATGGGAGGGTGTTCAGGACGTGCTTTGCCTCGCACCAGCCCCGGCGCGCCACCGCGGCCCCATACCTTTGACTGTCGAGCCGCTCCACCGTGTGGGCGTCACTATTGATAACCAGGGCGACCCCCAACTCTCGGGCCCTGTGCACGTGGGTGTCTTTCAGGTCCAGGCGTTCGGGGGAGGCATTGATCTCGAGGGCTGTGCCGGTCTCGGCCGCCGCCTCGAACAGCTTATCGAATTCAGCGTTGATCGGCCCGCGCTCTCCTATTAGGCGGGTACTCAGATGCCCGATCGCCGTCACGTGCGGATTGCGCATGGCCTTGATGATTCGCTCTGTCATGACCTCTGAGTCCTGGTTCATCGCCGAGTGGACCGATGCGACCACCCAGTCCAGCTCCTTGAGCACCTCGTCTGGGTAGTCAAGGCTGCCGTCGGCGCGGATGTCCACCTCGGATCCGCTCAAGACCTTGATGTCATCGAAGCGACCGTCGAGCTCGCGTATTTCGGCTACATGTTGCGTGAGACGTTCCTCGCTCAATCCGTGGGCTATGCCGCGACCTACCGAGTGGTCGGTGATTGCAACGTACTGGTATCCCTTACTCTTAGCGCCGGCGACCATGACCTCCGTCGGGTCGCGCCCGTCGCTCCAGTTGGTGTGGACGTGAAGGTCCCCTGAGAGGTCGCTCACCTCCACAAGCATTGGAAGCGCCTGGTCTTGGGCAATCTCGACCTCCTGTATACCTTGGCGTATCTCAGGAGGGATGTACTGCAGGCCAAGCCGCCGGTAGAAACTCACCTCGTCGCTGAACTCTTCTACCTCACCCGTCTCCAGGTCGGTAATTCCATACTCGTTCAACGAGAGCCCCAGTTTACCCGCGTATTCTCTGAGCCGTATGTTGTGCTGCTGGCTGCCCGAGAAATACTGTAGTAGGGAGCCGAAGCGGGCATCTTCAACCACGCGCAGATCGACCTGGATGGCCTCGCTGAGCACGACCGATGCCTTCGTGCCCCCGTGACCCAGCACCTGGGCCACGTTTGGCAGATCTACCAGTGCGTCGAGGACCTGCTGTGGATCGCCGGCGGTGCACACCAGGTCGATGTCGCCGATAGTCTCCTCGAACCGCCGTAAACTGCCCGCCGCCTCCAGCCGCTGTATACTAGGACATCGCTCTCTGAGGACCGAGATCACACGCTCCGCAGCGGGCATCGCCCTGGCGATCGGGAAGCGGTCGTCCTTCGTGCGCGCGCCCCGGATCTGGCGCAGTATATTCTCGGCCAGCTTCTTTCCCATGCGGGGCAGACCGGCCAGGCTGCCGTCCTCTATTGCCTGCTCCAGTTGTGGGACAGTCGAGATGCCCAGCTCGTCCCACAGCCGCTTCGTCGTTTTGGGGCCGACACCGGGCACGTGCATGACGTCCAGGATGCCCTCGGGGAACTCAGACCGCAGCTTCTCGTAGTACTCCAGACTGCCCGATGTCGCCAGCTCCCCTATCTTCTCGGCGATGGCCCGCCCTATGCCGGGAATCTCCTTCAGGTCCTGCTCCTCCCGGATCATCTGCGCAAGCTCAGTGGGTAGGTGATCAATGGTGCGGGCGACGCGCTGGTAGGCCCGGATAGTGAAGACCGACTCCCCCTTCATCTCCAGGAGGCCAGCAATATTCTCGAATATCTCGGCAATCTGGGGATTGTTCATGGCGGCGCGCGACTTGTCTGCTGTTCTTCCTGGTGCCACCTACATATTGGGTGCAATTCCTCGTAGCATTGCTGGTCAACTGTTATCGTGAGCCTGTTTTGAATTCTCTACCCTCATAATACGTCGTTGATACGTACTATCCCCGATTTTGGAGCAGGTGCTCGGCCAGGGCATGCCGCGCGGGCCAGGCGTCGCCGCGGCTACGACCGGACGGCCGAGTCTATGCGCCGTGGCATCGCTTGTACTTCTTGCCGCTCCCGCACGGGCACGGCTCGTTGCGCCCAACCTTGCGCGCCCCGGCGGCCACCGGCTCGCGGGAGCGGGCCCCCGGCGCACGGGCCATGATGCTTCTACCGCCCGCAGGGCCGTTTGGGCCGGCCCGCCCGGCCTTGCCATCCGGGCCGCCGCCGCCCACGCTGAGGTGAAAGATCGTGTGAACGATGTCGTATTGAATGCGGTCCAGGAGAGCCTGGAACGTTTCGTGGCCCTCTTTCTTGTACATCACCAGGGGGTCACGCTGTCCATATGCGTGTAGCCCAATGCCCTGACGCAGGCTCTCCATTCCGGTAAGGTGGTGGACCCAGTGGCTGTCGATGACCCTGAGCATCAACTCGCGCTCGATGGTGCGCATTAGCTCGGGTGTCAGATCGGCTTCCTGCTCCTCGTAGCGCTTTATGGAGTAGTTGAGGACGCGGCTCTCTATTTCCTCCCGGTCCATTTGAGCGAGAAGCTCGGAGTCGGACAGTGAGTCCCCTAGCGGAAAGATGGCCTGCAGCTCACTAAGGAGGCCATCTATGTCCCAGTTCTCCGGCGGCGCATTATCCAGGTAGCGACCGAGGACGTCGCCCAGCTCACGCTCGACCATGGACTGGATATTCGCCTTCAGGTCGGCGCCGCTCAATACCTTGTCCCGTTCGTCATATATGACGTTGCGGTGAGTGTTGACGACGTCGTCGTACTCCACCAGATGTTTGCGCTGGTCGAAGTGATACGCCTCTACCTTGACCTGAGCACCCTCGATGGTCTTGCTGACCAACCTGTTCTCAATGGGGGCATCTTCATCAATTCCCGCCCAACCCATAACCGCCTTGATCCTCTCGCCACCGAACCGCCTCATCAGGTCATCGTCCAGGGCGACAAAAAAGCGGGAACTCCCTGGGTCGCCCTGGCGGCCCGCGCGCCCGCGGAGCTGGTTATCGATGCGTCTGGCCTCGTGGCGCTCTGTCCCGACGATGTGCAGCCCGCCCAGCTCCACCACCTTCTTGTGGTCGGCCTCCCATTCCTTCTGGCTGATGTCCAGCGACTCCGGATTTCCGCCAAGCACTATGTCGGTGCCCCGTCCTGCCATATTGGTGGCGACGGTGACCGCGCCGGCCCTCCCCGCTTCTGCGATGATCCCCGCCTCCCGCTCATGCTGTTTGGCGTTCAGGACCTCGTGGGGCAAGGCCTTGCGGGTCAGCATTTCGCTCAGCCTTTCCGACTTGGATATATCCGTCGTGCCCACCAGGACGGGCTGGCCCCGTTCGTGCCGCTCCTCGATCTCTCTGACAACGGCGGCGTACTTGCTCCTCTCGTCCCGGTAGACCAGGTCGGTCATCTCCGCCCGCAGCATCGGGGCGTTGGTGGGGATCTCCACCACTTCCAGCTTGTAGATCTTCCAGAACTCTTCGCCCTCGGTCGAGGCTGTGCCCGTCATGCCGGCCAGCTTCGTGTACAGCCGGAAGTAGTTCTGCAGGGTAATGCTGGCGTAGGTGATGGTCTCGCGCTGAACGTTGAGCCCCTCCTTGGCTTCCAGGGCCTGATGGAGTCCGTCAGAGTACCGCCGGCCGGACATGAGGCGGCCGGTGAACTCATCCACGATCACCACTTCGCCGTCCTTGGTCACGTACTCCCTGTCACGCTCAAACAAGGCCCGTGCCTTCAAGGCGTTTTCTACGAAATGCACCAGGCGGAAATTCTCAGGGTCGTACAGGTTCTTCACCTTGAGCAGCTTCTCTAGCTTGCTCATGCCTTCGCCGGTAAGCGACACGGCACGGTGCTTCTCGTCGATGGTGTAGTCCTGACCATGCTGGAGGCTGGGGACCAGACGGGCGAAGCGGTGGTACTCCTTCGTCGACTCCTCGGCGCCTCCGCTTATTATTAGCGGGGTCCTGGCCTCGTCTATAAGGATGTTGTCCACCTCGTCCACGATGGCGTAGGCCAGTTTGCGCTGCACCCGCTGGGACAGGCTGATGAGCATGTTGTCCCTGAGGTAGTCGAAGCCGAACTCGTTGTTGGTGCCGTAGGTGATATCGGCGGAGTAGGCATCTCGCCGCTCGACGCGTCGGAGGTGTTCCATGCCCCTGTCGGCCGCCTCGACCGTGGGTTCGTAAATATATGCCGCCTCGTGCTGAAGCGCGCCGGTCGAGAGGCCCAGCATGTGGTATATGGAGCCCATCCACTGGGCGTCACGTCGGGCGAGATAGTCGTTGACCGTGACCACATGGACGCCCTCGCCCCTCAGGGCGTTCAGGTAGCTTGCCAGGGTCGCCACCAGGGTCTTGCCCTCGCCCGTCTTCATCTCGGCGATCTTGCCCTGGTGGAGGGTGATGCCGCCCATAAGCTGGACATCGAAGTGTCTCTGGCCAAGGGTGCGTTTGGCCGCTTCCCTTACCGACGCAAATGCCTCGGGGAGCAGGTCATCCAGCTCTTCACCGGCCTGAATGCGCGACCTGAATTGGTCGGTCCTGGCCCGCAATTCCTGGTCCGAGAGGCTCTGAAATTCGGGCTCCAGTCCGTTGATTATATCGACGTCGGGCCCCAGTTTCTTGAGGGCTCCCTCGTTTGACCCTCCAAGTATCCTGGTAAGGCTCTTAAGCATGTGCCTTCACTTCCTCGGCCCTCCCCACCCAAATCCTATGGATGACGCCCCCCGGCGTGCTGTCCGAACTGGGACGGCGTATCCTCAGACGACCTTCGACCCCTAGTGATCGAACATCGCGCCAACGGACAGTCCGCTGTGGATACGGTGGATCGCCTCACCCAGAAGTGACGCGACGGAGAGGACCTGTATGTTGTGGATTTGCTTCTTCTGTGGCACAGGAAGCGTATCAGTCACCACAACCTCTTTAAGGAGGCCCTCTGCCAGGGCCTGAGCGGCTTTGCCGGGGAGCACCGCATGCACGGCACAGCAGTATATATCCGTGGCACCGTGCGCCCTGAGCGCTTCCGCCGCCGCGACCACCGTTCCGCCCGTGACTATCTCGTCTTCGACTATGAGAGCTGGCCTTCCATCTACATTCCCGATCACGTTCAGTGCCTCCGCGCGGTCATCATTGGCCGTGCGCCGTTTCTCAATGATAGCGATGTCCGCCCCCAGCCGGCCGGCCATATCCCTCGCTCGCTTGGCGGCCCCTACATCGGCAGCAACGGCGACCAGGTCTGGCAACGACCGGTCCTTGTATTGGGTCGCCAGGAGCGGTATCGCAGAGAGCTCATCCAGAGGGATGTTGAAAAACCCCTGGATTTGGCCCGCATGCAGGTTCATCGTGAGCACCCGATCGGCGCCGGCGGTGCTTATGAAGTCGGCCACCAGCCGGGCGGTGATTGCCACCCGGGGCTGGTCCTTTTTGTCGGTGCGGCCGTAGGCGTAGTAGGGGATTACGGCGGTGATGCGGCCAGCCGACGCCCTCCTGGCCGCATCTATCATGATCCACAGCTCCATCAGGTGGTCATTCACGGGGGCCGAGATGGGTTGGAACAGGAACACGTCCTTCTCCCGGACGTTTTCCAGAATTTTGACAAATGTCTCGTCGTTGCTGTACTTGAAGACTTCGGAGATGCCGAGGGTTATGCCAAGGTACGCGCATATATCCCTGGCAAGGGCCGGGTGAGCGTTGCCGCTGAATACCTTGAGGTCCTCGAAGAGAGGCATAGGTCTATCCCATTTTCCCCCTCGTAGATTACCCCGCTGGGGCTACAGGCGGCGGTCCAAAGCCGGAAGCGCCAGCCACACACGGATTATAGCATAACCATGCGCCGCCCCTATTGCCGCCCTTTCCGGCCTCCCGGCGTACCGCACCGCCAAACGGTGATCCTGATCAGAGTTGACAGATCGTCCGCGGTCTCTTAGACTTGTGCTGAGGATGTTTGTGAAAAAATTATCCATCTCTCTGGCCTGCATGTGTTGTCGCACACAAAGCTGGGGGACCGGGGAGGCACCCGGGACCCTTGTGCGTAGGCACGCGCAGGAGTAGTCCGCCGCCCCATATTCGCAAGCAGGCCCCTCGAGCCCAAACCCTCGAGGGGTTTTCATTTTTGCCAGCGCACGGCATTCGACAGAGGAGCCTAGTTGATGCATCAGAAGGAAAGTGTAACCAGGCCTGGACCGGCGCTGGATGTGGATGTCGGGGCGTTGGCGGCCGAATATGAGACTTGTCCCGCCGAGGACGTGATCCGCTGGGCGCTCGAGAGCTTCGGATCGATGGTCGCCATATCTACCAGCTTCCAGGCCGAGGGAAATGTGATCCTCGACATGGCCCAGCGTATTGATCCCGAGGTGAAGGTGTTCACCATCGACACTGGCAGGCTACCCCAGGAGACCTACGATCTCATCGACCGAGTGCGAGAGCGCTACGGTATCGATGTGCAGGTCTATTCCCCAGACCAGGACGAGCTGGGCCAGATGGTGGGCGAGCATGGCGTTAACCCCTTCTACAGGAGCGTCTCGCTCAGGTTGCTGTGCTGCAACGTTCGCAAGGTCGAGCCCTTGAACCGCGCTCTGAAGGACCTGGACGCCTGGATATCGGGACTTAGGCGCTCCCAGGTCGAAACAAGGGCCAACGCGGCGAAGATCGAGCGGGATACGGGTCACGGCCGGGTCATCAAGGTGAACCCGCTGGCCGACTGGAGCTACGAACGCGTCTGGGAGTACATCAGGGCGAACCAGGTCCCTTACAACGAACTGTACGACAAGGGGTACACCAGCATCGGCTGCGCACCTTGCACGCGCTCCATTCGTTCTGGCGAGGACTTTCGGGCCGGCCGGTGGTGGTGGGAGGAGGGCATGCCCAAGGAGTGTGGCATTCACATGGGTCCCGCCTGGGGGCGCACCACCTAGCGTCTCGGGTCAGAGGAGTGTTAAATATGCCTCCGAGGTTGACGTGGGATGCTGGTCGGCCTCAAACTTAGGAATGGACGCGAATGATCGAGACGAGGAGGAAAACGGAGATTTGAGTGAAAGCCATCCCGAGCCAAATCTGATACCGCCTTACGGCGGGGAGCTGGTGGACCTATTGGTCGCGCCAGAGGAGACCAACGAAGTCAGGGCCGAGGCCAACCGCCTGCCCTCGGTGCAGCTGTCGGAGCGCGCGATATGCGACCTGGAGCTCCTTGCAACAGGGGCCTTCTCTCCGCTGGACCGATTTTTGGGCCAGGACGACCACCAGAGCGTGCTGGACGACCTGCGCCTTCGCAGCGGACACCTTTTCCCCATACCGGTGACGCTGCCGGTGGAGCCGGGCGCCCATATTCGCCCGGGCCGGGACGTCGCGCTGCGCAACACACAAAACGAGCTGCTGGCGGTGATGACCATCGAGGAGGCGTATGGGTGGGACCTCGATGAGGTGGCCAACAAGGCCTTTGGTACCACCGACCCACGTCATCCGTTGGTGGCCGAGATGCACCGCTGGGGAGCGGTCAACATCTCCGGCAGGCTTAGGGTCCTGCAGCTACCGCGACACAACGATTTCAAGGAGCTGCGCCTGACGCCTGCGGAGACGCGGGCCCGCCTGAGGGGCTACGGATTTGCGAACGTGGTGGCATTCCAGACTCGCAACCCTCTGCATCGCGTGCACGAGGAGCTCACCAAACGGGCGGCCAATGAGGTGGATGGCACCCTGTTCATTCACCCGGTTGTAGGGCTGACCAGGCCGGGCGACGTGGACCACTTCACCCGCGTCCGGACGTATAAGGCACTGACCGAGCGCTACTACGGCGCCGGCCGAGTCCTGCTCTCACTGCTTCCGCTGGCGATGCGAATGGCCGGCCCCAGGGAGGCCTTGTGGCATGCGTTGATTCGCCGCAACTACGGGGCCAACTTCCTGATCGTCGGTCGCGACCATGCCGGGCCGGGTCTCGACTCTACGGGGAAGCCCTTCTACGGGCCCTACGATGCCCAAGAGCTGGTCCAACAGCACGCCGACGAGCTTGGTGTGGGAGTGGTACCCTTCCGTGAGCTGGTGTACCTCCCCGACGAGGACCGTTACGAAGAGGTGTCCAAGGTGTCGGGCCAGGCGAGGACCGTATCCATCTCCGGCACACAAGTCCGAGACGAGTACTTCACAATCGGCAGAGCGCTGCCGGAATGGTTCACCCGGCCCGAGGTCGCAGAGATCATGGCCGATACCTATCCGCCCCGTCACCGGCAAGGGGTGTGCATCTGGTTCACGGGCCTGAGTGGCGCCGGCAAGTCCACTACCGCCGATGTGCTCACCGTGCTGATGATGGAGCGCGGCCGTCAGGTGACGGTGCTGGATGGAGACGTGGTGCGGACCAATCTCTCAAGAGGTCTGGGATTCACCAAGGAAGACCGTGACATAAACGTCCGGCGCATCGGCTTCGTCGCCTCGGAGATCGTCAGGCACGGTGGGGCAGTTGTGTGCGCCGCTGTAAGCCCCTACAGGGCGACGCGCGACGACGTACGCAGCATGGTCGGCGGTGACAACTTCATCGAGGTGTTCGTGGACACCCCGCTGGCAGTCTGCGAGGAGCGGGACTCAAAGGGAATGTACGCCAAGGCCGGGCGGGGCGAGATAACGGGATTCACGGGCATCGACGACCCATACGAGGCCCCCGAGCACCCTGAATTCGTGCTTGATACGGTGGCCAGCTCGGCGGAGAGTAACGCCCGTGACATCTTGGACCTGCTCATGCGCCGGGGATTCGTGCGCGCCGAGCCAGTCGCGGAGCATCCGTAGCGCGACGTCTGCCGGAGCCGAGGCCCGAGGACGCTCCAGGCTGAACTGGGAGCTATCGGCCCTCAGTAATAGCCCGTGATCTTTGGGTGGAGACGACGTCCGGGCGCCCACGTACCCCACCACACACTCCTTGCGGTTGGTCTCGTCTCTGCACGGGTCCCGCTGATGGCGGCATCTCCTAGCGGTGTACCGGGGGTGCCGCGCCATCGGCGCACTCGATAGCAGGGGTTGGGACGCGGGCGGCCGCTCCGAATATTCTTGGGGAGAAGCCTGGTCTTCAGTCGCAGGCATGTCGGGCCGACGCACGTGGAGGTCGGGGGCTGTCCAGCGGGCTGAACGGCCACGACGACAGGCGCGTTTGCGCGGCGTCAGCCGTCGGAAGAATGGCCGCTGGGGATTGCGGCAAATAGAGCTGTTGGTTAGGAAGTTGAGGCGGCGCCCTTGCCCGTTGCCTCCTCGGACGCTGCGAGGCCCGCGAGATCGAGCTCCTTGGCTCGGAAGCAGCTCACAACGTGTCCCGGGCTTATCTCTTCCAGTTCGGGAGTTTCCTCTCGGCACCTTTCGATGGCATGGGGGCAACGAGGGTGGAAGTAGCAGCCCGATGGAGGGTTGGCGGGGTTGGCCACTTCGCCCTCTAGTGGGATGCGGCGCGCCCGCGCGCGGGGGTCCGGTACTGGGACCGAGGAGAGGAGGGCAGACGTATAAGGGTGTTTGGGGGAGTCGAACAACTCCTCAGTGGGGCCCATTTCAACTATCTTGCCGACGTACATCACCGCGACCTTGTCGGCGATGTGTCTGACCACGCTCAAGTCGTGGGCTACGAACAGATAGGTAAGGTCAAGCTGTTCCTGAAGCTCCTCCAGCAAGTTGATGACCTGCGCCTGCACCGAGACGTCCAAGGCGGAGACCGGCTCGTCGGCCACCACCAGGCGCGGGTTCAGCGCCAGAGCCCGTGCGATGCCGATGCGCTGGCGCTCGCCGCCGCTAAACGCATGAGGAAACCGCCTCATATACTCTGGGCGCAGCCCAACCAGACGCATGAGCTCTGCGACTCGGTCCGCCCGCTCACGCCTGTTCTTCATCCCGTGAACCAGAAGCGGCTCGCCAACGATATCAAGGAGCATCATCCTGGGGTTGAGGGAGCCGAATGGGTCCTGAAAAATCATCTGCATCTCACTGCGCAATTCGCGCAGCGGCTCTTTGCCCAGCGTGGCTACGTCGATCGTGGACCCTTCCTCTGTCCGGAACAGTATCTCGCCACTGGTGGGATCGATAGCCCGCAAGATACACCGCGCTGTGGTGGTTTTCCCACAGCCGCTTTCCCCGACCAGGCCCAGCGTCTCTCCCGAGCTGATCTTGAAGTTGACGTCGTCCACTGCGCGCACATGTCCAACGGTGCGTTTCAAGAACCCCCGCTGGATGGGGAAGAACTTTACAAGGCAGTTGACCTCAAGGAGTGCCTGTTCTGAGCTAGCAGTTGCCTCAGTCACCGGTCGTAGCCTCCTGCGGCGGGTGATGTAGGAAGCAAGTCACGCTTTGTGATGTCCCCTCAATGGGGAGGAACACGGGGACGTTCACATCGCACACCCCTTCCATGAACGACGGACAGCGCGGCCTGAATTCGCACCCAGAGGGCCTGTTGAAAGGGTGCGGGATGTTACCCGTGATAGACGGCAACCTCCCTACACCCTTGGAATATATGCTGGGGATAGAACGCAGCAGGCCCTGCGTGTACGGATGCTGCGGCGAGTGAAATACGTCGTCTACCGGCCCCACCTCCACCGCCTTACCCAGGTACATCACCACTACTTCATCGGCCATCTCGGCGATCACACCCAGGTTGTGGGTGATGAGCATGATTGCCATCTTGTTTTTTTCTTGAAGATCGCGGAGCAGGTCGAGAATCTGGGCCTGAGTGGTCACGTCTAGCGCCGTAGTGGGCTCGTCCGCTATCAGTAGCTTCGGTTCGCAGGAGAGCGCCATCGCAATCATTGCCCGCTGCCTCAGGCCGCCACTCAGCTGGAAGGCATACTCCCCAAACCTTTGAGCCGGATTGGGAATGCCCACCATGTCGAGAAGGTCTGTAGCCTTCTCTCGCGCTTCCTTCTTGGACACGTCTTGGTGCAGCTTGATCGCCTCGTTGATCTGGTTCCCTATGGTGTGGACCGGGCTGAAGGAGGTCATCGGCTCCTGGAAAATGAGGGCGATCTCTTGGCCGCGGATCGTCCGCATCTGCCTACCGTTGGGGTTCTCGCGGGCAATGTTTACTGTCTGCCCGGTGCCGTTCCCATCGCCCATTTGGTAGAGAATCTCCCCATGGTCTATCCGGCCGGCCCTGTCAAGAATCTGGAGAATTGACCGACCGACGGTGCTCTTACCACATCCGCTTTCACCGACGATGCCCAGTGTCTTCTCCGGAAAAACGTCAAAGGAGACACCTTCGACGGCTCGGACGATACCCTCGTCGGTGTCGAAGTATGTTCTCAGGTTTTTTACCGAGAGCAGGGGCTGTTGGTCTTGTTGGTCCGTGGCAACCATCGAGCTACCTCTTACCTCCCACCATAGGGGTCTGCTGCGTCCCGGATGCCGTCACCTACGAAGTTATAGCAGAGGACGATGAATATCACGGGTATCGCCACGAACATCAACCATGGATACAGGGCCACCACCTGAGGGTTCTGCGCCTGCTGGAGCATTATTCCGTAGCTGACCGCCGGCGGCCTCAACCCCAGTCCCAGGAAGCTCAGAGCGATTTCGCCGAGGATCATTCCTGGGATCGCGATGCTGACAGCGGCGATGAGGTGGCTGTAGAACGATGGCAGCATGTGGCGGAACATAATCCGCCCCTCGTTGGCCCCGGCCAGTTGGGCCGCCATGACGAAGTCTTCCTCCCGCAAGGCCAAGAACTTACCTCGAACAACCCGCGCGGTGCCGGTCCATGCAAAGATGGACAGGATAATCGTGATGGCCAGGTACACTTTTAGTACGCCCCAGTCCTGGGGCACCGCCACCGACAGACCGATCCACAGCGGGAGGGTGGGAACGGAGTTGAATAGCTCGATGACACGCTGTATGAAGGTGTCTACAATCCCTCCATAGTAGCCCGATATCCCCCCCAGAGTGATGCCGCCGATAAACGCCAAGGCCACCCCGACGAGGCCGATGGAAAGGGATATACGGTTGGCCAGCAGCATGCGGGAGAATTGGTCTCTCCCAATTTTGTCGCTGCCCAGCAGGTAGGGCGATGGCCTCTCTTTTATCTTCTTGTCTAGCAACTTACCGACCGCCTTGTCGTCGTTCGACGCGAGCGCCGACTTGACCTTTTCAGACTCCCAAAACTCGGGGTAAGTGAAGCCAAAAAAGTGGCGGCGGCTCTCGACAAGCCCCAGCGCCTTGTACTCGTAGCCCTTGACGAAGAATCCCACGGGCAACTTCTCGTCGGGTAGGACCTCGTAGTCCCTTTTGAAGATCACGGGGTCCCGAAAGCCTTTGACACCGTTCACATGTGGGCTGAACGCGCCATCATCGAACAATCGCAGCGCCTGGGGGCGTATGTAATGGAACTGGGTCCTGACCAGCTCGGGGTCGCCCATCCCCAGGAACTCCGCCAACGGGAAGATCGCATAGAAGAACAATAGCATGACGGTGGCTACCATCGCGGGCTTGTGCCTTCTAAAGCGCCACCACATCAGTCGCCACTGCGAGGCGACGCTGAACTCCTCCTTCTCCTCCAGAATGGACTCGACGCCCTGCGCGACTTGGTCAACCATGTTGTTAGCTGCTTCCTCGGGTTTAGTAGGTGCTTTGTCTCTGTCCACCCAGCTTAATGCGGGGATCGACCACGACCAGCAAGAGGTCGGAGATAAGTGTGCCGATGACCGTGAGGGCGCCCAGCATGAGAATTATGAGTCCGGCCACGTACATGTCCTGTCTGAATATCGCGTTAAGCAGAGTCGGACCCAGAGTCGGCAGGCTCAGCACCACCGACACGATCACAGAGCCACTGACCAGGGCCGGCAGAATCTGACCGATGCCGCTGATAAACGGGTTAAGCGCCACCCGGACCGGATACTTTATCACGACCCTCCAGCCCTTCAGCCCCTTGGATCTTGCGGTTACCACGTATGGCTTGGCCAGCTCGTCCAACAGGTTGTTCCGCATGATGCGGATGAGGCTGGCCGTACCCGCCGTGCCCAGCACCACGGCCGGTATCCACAGGTGCTCCATCATGTCCCTAAACCGGCCCCAGCTCCACTCCGAGTACAGGTATTCGCCCGAGAACAGGCCCCCAACGCTGAATTCGAAGTAGCGGAAGGCGAAGTACATGAGCACCAGCGCCAAGAGGAAGTCCGGGACCGCCAGGCCCGCAAAGCCCAGGAACGTGAACGTATAGTCTCCAATGCTGTGCTGCCGCACCGCGCTGTAGATGCCGACGGGTATGGCGAACATCCACGTAATAATAATGGTGAAGCCCGTGAGGGCCACGGTGGTGGGTAGTCGGTCGGCTATGATCTCCTTAATCGGTTTCTCGCCTTCGAATCCGTAGCCGAAGTTAAAGTGCGCTATCTTCCAGACCCATAACCAGTACTGCACCAGCATGGGCCTGTCCAGACCGTAGTACTCACGTATGTTCTGTGCCTGTGCCATACTGATGTGGTCGCCCTTCATCATCAGGTCCTCGACAAACCAGTCCACATAGTCGCCCTCAGGCAACTGGAGCACCACGAAGGACAGGATGGAGATCAACATCACCGTGAGAGCGGCCAACAGGATACGTCTCACAATGTAATTTGCCACACCATCACCCCCGTACACAAAGAGCAAGCCACGAAGGACAGGATGGAGATCAACATCACCGTGAGAGCGGCCAACAGGATACGTCTCACAATGTAATTTGCCACACCATCACCCCCGTACACAAAGTTTCCGACCCCGCTGCCGCCAAGCCTATAATACTCTAGCTCCCACTGTCAAGCTTCAATTTACCACATGATTTTCCTACCCAGGTCCTATCCAACTACTACGATGACGTGCGGCGGAGCGGTTGCCTCCCCCGGCCCACTTGAGGCCGGCGGGCGACCGGCCGCCGCTCTGGCCTTCCGCGGCCTCCCACTCTGACCTGACTCGGCCTTCCCGGCAGCTAGACTCGATGTGACGCGCCAGGATATCCATTCTACCCGTCGGTACCGGTCAAAGGGTATCATCCCGCTTCGCCGGGCATCCCGATTGACCGGACCGCACGCCGTCCGGAGCGGCGTCAACCCAATTTCGCCAGTGCCAACTCGGGCGCAAACGCCGCGGTGATGATTACCAACGCGGAAAGCACGAGTGTAATCGCCCAGGCCCCGTACCGCGCGGTAGTCGGGTCAGCCGACGTGCTGAACCTGTCAATGATCCATCCGCCGACCCCAAACACCGCACCCCCGGCGAGTCCGGTGAACATGAACCGAATGCCAAAAACAAACACGAAGGCGGCGGCACGGCCGGTGACGAGGTCTAATGACCTTACCAACATGCTCGGTAAGCTCATCATGCCCTCGAAGAAGTCGAGAAAGTTGGCGCTTGCCGGTAGGAAGAATGCGCCCAACGCTAGCGGAAACGCGATGCCGTAGCCAAGTCCCAGCGCCAGCCACACAAGGAAGGTGCGCGGCCTTCGAGCCCTGGTGGTGGCAAACGTGGGCCTGGCGCCGAAGGTCCAGAAGGCGAAGGGGGCCGTGATGGTGAGACCAGCCAGCGCGCCGGCGGTGCCGTAAACCAGCGACAGGCCCAGCGACAGTCTCTCCGGATCACCGACAAGCTCGGTCTGCTGAGACAGCAAGCTGACATTGACCAGGGCCGCCCCAAGAGCCGCGCCGTAGAGGCTCACGCTGGCCGTAAACCGAAGGCGCGCCCAGTCCCGTGGAAGCGTAGTGGTCTCCCGTGTGGTCGTCTCTAGCTCCCTCATCACCACTCTTGTCGGCTAATCCTGACTGCGGCCTCATATTATATATCACCGGCCTTCTAATCCCAATACATTGGCTCCCCGGGGCTCAACTTGCCACCGAGTATTGGGTCGCGGCCCCGGGGCGCGCCGTCACCTGGACCCCGTCGTTGACTGGCCCATGCCTTCATGGTACCCTCGACCAACCCCCCACCCTCGACTACCCGAGCTACAATGGCTGCATCCAACGACAACGCCGAAAAAGCCAGGCGCCCTCAACCACGTCTGTCGATGGCCACGGAAAACTACCTCCTCTCGATCTTCCAGCTCGAAGAGCAGGGGATCAGCGTGACCTCGACCCAGTTGGCGGACCAGCTTAAGCGTCTGCCGGTCGGTGAGGGTTTGGGCACCTCTCTACCTTCGGTGGGCGGCATGCTCAGGCGCATGGTCCGCGAGGGCCTGATTCAAACTACACCGAGCAAGGACGTAGTGCTGACGGACGAGGGTCGCATGTCCGCTCACAGCATCGTCCGTCGACACCGGCTCGCGGAGAGAATGGTCGTTGACCTTCTGGGGCTGGAACTCCACAAGGCCCATGTGGCGGCCCACCGACTGGAACACGCCATCTCCCCCGACTTGGAGGAGAAGATTGTGGCGCGGCTGGGAAACCCCGCCACGTGCCCCTTTGGGCACCCCATTCCCGGCAGCGGATACGTCGCCGCCGATGACGCGGCCCCCCTGAGAAATGCCCGCCAGGGGCAGAGCTTGGTGGTGGACCGCGTCCCCGAAGACGATCAAGCGCTGCTGGAGTATTTCGTCGCCAACGGGCTGGTGCCCGGTGAGACCGTCGAGGTGGTCGAGGTCGCGCCTTATCGCGGCGTCATCAAACTCATGTGCGACGGCAAAGAAGTGGCGCTGGGATATGAGGTGGCCGAGAGGATATGGGTCCGCGGCGCCATGGCGACGGTGGCGGACCCCGCGCGCCCTGGGGAGCATTCGACGGCACAGAGCTGAGCGGGCTGGCCATTGGACGCCGGTGGGACTCGATGGGGTCCAACCCGGCGCGGGCGCTACCGGGAGCGCAGGTACATGGCTAGAGCCCACCGCTCCTGCTCTGTGAGAAGCAGCAAGAACTCGGGCATGGGCGACTGCGACTCCCTCCCTCTCTCCGTGGCTGCCAGGCCCTGCCTGCCGCCCCTCGAGATAAAGGCGAATAGCTCGCCGTCGGTGGACCCCTGCGTTATGTCGCTCGTAAGGTCCGCGGGGAAAGGTCCCTTCGTCATAAACGGGCGAATAGGCCCGTCCCCCTTCAGAGTCACCCCGTGGCACACCATGCAGTTGACCCGGAACAGCTCGGCCGCCGCGGCGCCATCGTAAGACTCGGCCACCCCGGCCGGGACGGTGAGGTCCCGATAGTCCTCCAGCTTGGCGTACCTCAGCTCCCTACCGGACACCGGCACCGAATCAGGAGGCGGCAGCAACCTGGGGCCCTCCTGGGACTTGTACGAGGGCTGGTAGTGCATCTCGTTAAACATCTCGATCACGTTGGCTCCCGTTTCAGGAAAGGCTGTCATATTGAATTTGGCGATTCCATAGATCTCTGCTTCGCCCGTCCGGAGGTTGCCGCACCCCAGAGCTATCAGCGCCACGGCGGCGATAACGGGGACCACCCAGATGACGAGGCGGGGGCGTCTCGGCCTCCCCTTGAGTTCCCTTCGCCGGACTGCGGGCAGCGCCATCGGCCTAGTCCCTTTCCCAGCCTCGCTTCACGTCTTCAGCGCCGGCCCCTCTCAGTGCCTCCTCTGCCACGCCTACCCTATCCTCCTGGGTCGTAACGGCGACGCCGATATATCCCTCGGTTATGCGCGTGTCGTAGGCGCCCATGAACATTCGCGGCAGCCTTGACTCGAAAATGATTCCGATTACGGTGAAGATTATGGCGCCCAGCATGGTGCCTTCGTACATGACGATGGCCATGGGGGGAATCGAAAGGATCGGTTTGCCGCCGGTGACCACCGGGTAGGCCAGCTGGGTCCCCGCTGTGATGAGGAGGCCGACAATGAAGCCGCACGCTGCACCTATTAGCGGAAACCTGTATAGCTTGTGGACGGGCTCGGCCTCGCCGAATGTCCCCTCCGGGTATGGAGTCCCGGTCAGCACCTCGAACTCGCCCTGCGCGAAGCCTGCTTCTCTGAGGGCGTCCAGTGCGTCGGCCGCCGAGTCCTCGCTGGAGAAAAGGCCGAGCACGCTCCTTTGTTTTAGCAGGCCGATGATCGACTGTGCCACTGCAGCACCTCTCACTCTCGGATTGACGCAGGAACCGTCCGCCGCCCTATCCTGATCTCGTCCCTGCCGACCATGCCCTCCTTGATGTCGAAGAGCGGAATTAGAGGAAAGACCTTGGAGAATACCAGCATGCCCATCCCCACCCATGCAAATATCGCCGCCACCATGAGCACCTCTATGATGCTGGGCTGGTAGCTGCCCCAGTTGAATATCAGTGGCTGCTTTCGCATAAGGCCTGGAACAATAATCAGGAAACGCTCCAGCCACATGCCGATGTTGACCGATGCGGTTGTCAAAAACATCAGCAAAAGGCTGCGGCGCACCCGCCTGAACAGCCACAGCGGTACCGGGATTAAGAACGCCGTCACCACGAACAGCGCGAACAGGCCGCTCCAGGGCCACTGGAAGATCTGCAGCTCCCTCAAGGCGATCTCCGGGCCCTCCAGGGTGTACAGAGCGAAGATCCACTCCAGGAAGAAGAAAAAGAACCAGGCGGTCCCAACCACTATCAGGAGCCTACCGATTGCGTCGAGGTGGTCGGGCGTAATATACCTCTCCCACCCCCACAGCCATACCATGAGGACCATGACCATGGCCACCGCGGAAACGCCCGAGTGAATAGCCCCGATGATGAAATAGGGGGCGAAGATAGTGGAGTGCCACCCCTCGGGGCCTATCTGTACGGCGAAGTCCCACGACACGATGCTGTGGACTGATACGAAGACCGGCAGCACCAGAGCCGACAGCAGGATTCCGGCCACGGCCTGCAGCCTCCACTGCCTTGGCGTGCCTCTCCATCCAAGGCACATAAAAGAGTACATCATACGGACCAGACCCGTGCTCCTGTCTCGCACAATGGCCATATCCGGCAGCAGGGCCACGAATACAAACAGCGAGCTGGCGATCAAGTAGGTGTTCACGGCGCTGGGGTCCCAGATGAGGGGCGAGCGCACGTTCATCCAGACGCCCCGGGGGAAGTCGTAGGGAAAGACCCAGTAGCCCCGCCACGGACGGCCCGTATGGACCAGGGCAGCCGCCATCGTGGCCCCGAGCAGGGAGAACACCGTCAGCACCTCTGCCGCCCGGGTGACCGGGCGACGCCACTCCGCCTGCGTCAATCGGAGGATCGCCGAAATCATTATGCCCGCGTGGCTGATGCCGATCCAGAACACGAAGTTGACCATGAACACGCCCCAGAACACGGGGCGGTTGAGCCCTGTTACCCCGACACCCTTGTTGACCATGTAGCCAAAGGCGCCCACGCCCGTTATGAATATGAGCGCCAGGAGCGCCACCGAGGGTAGCCACCACTTGGGCGTCCCCAGGACCCCGCTGAGCAGGTCGCGATTAATCTCCCTCTGGGTGAGCTGAACGTGTTCTTGCATCGCGGCTTTCCTACGCTACTCTCGGGCCCAACTTAGTCCGGTTTCCCCAGCACCGTTACCTCTGTCCGGTGGAACCGCCTATGGACCCTGTACAGGAGCAACTCCTTTTGCTCCCAGATGTTGATGGGCGGAAATATTCTCGTGGCCACCATGTAGACCAGAATCGAGCCTGAGATTGCCCCTATCCAGATGAGGATATCGGGCAGTTCGGGCAGCACGGTAGATGGGATCTCGTGCAGGTCGTGCTTCTCCACCAGCGGGTCGCCGATGCCCGGTATGGAGTAAGCGGCGACGTATATCCTCACCCGGTCGAGGAAGGTGCCAATAAGGACGCCCGCTGCAACTATCGTCGGCCCCCAGATGCTCTTGCGCACCGGGTTCCATATCATCGCAAAGAAAGGCGCGACGAAGCTCAAGACGAATGAGGCAATGAAGATCGGCAGATAGGGGCCTACCATCAGGAGCTCCAGCACCTTCTGTTCGCTGGGCTTTTTGCCGTACCAAAAGACAATAAAGCTGGAAAACCAGAACCAGACCCACAACAGCGAGAGGGCGAAGAGCAGCTTGCCCAGCGCCCAGAACTGGTCGAGTCCGATGTACTCCTCGTAGCCGCCGAACCGGCGGAGCACGAACATAGTGACCAGGACCGTGGCTACCCCGGTCTGAAGGGAAATGAATGCGTGTGTCGCCGGGAACAGCGCATCTATCCAACCAGGGACCAGGGCCATGGCGAAGTCAATGCTGATGAGAAAGTGCACGCCGACCATCATCATGAAGTAAAAGACGCCCAGGATGTCGAGACGGCTACGCATCATGTGCCACTGCTTCGTGGTGCCGTGCCAGCCGAAGGCCAGACGTTCGAAAAGGCGTCGTCGTCGCCCCGTCGAGCTGTCTCTCACCGCGGCCAGGTCCGGCAGTGCCGACACCCACAGGAGAGCGATGCCGCATAGTATGAGAGCGACCAGAGCTATCGTGGCCCAAATATGGGGGCTATGACTCGGCACCTCATCCTGGCCGAAGAACCAGAGGGTACGCCGTCCATCCTCCAGGCTCGGCAATACCCAGAGCAACGGTATGAACAGGAGAAGATTGAACAGGCCCACGACTGTGAAAAGCTCCGCGCTGCGAGAGATGGGCCGGCGCCAGTGGGCCTTGGCTAGCCTGGTGGCGATGGACACCATCGGGGCGCCCTGGGCCGCGGTGAGTATGAATGCGAACAGGGCCGCGTGGTAACCCCAGACCGCCCTGTTGCTCACGCCGTCCTGCAGTCGCATGACGAAGCCGACGATACCGAGCACAAAAAGGACCGCGAACAGCACCGCTGCAGCCCGGAACATGTTCCCAGTCGTCCGGTGCTTGTCCAGCAGATCGTGCGTCACGCCGGCTGGTGAGGCCAAGGCCGCACCAGCGTTTTGCGTAGCCCCGTTACGCATGGGTAGCTACCTTGGCCCCCTTGTCCACCTTCTTCAAATACGTGACGTTTGGGTCGGTGCCCAGGTTCTCCAGAAGCCTGTAGGCGCGTCCGTCTTGGGCCTTTTCCTTCGCGCGAAGCCTCGAGACCTTGCTGTTGGGATCGTTCGCGTCGCCAAACACCAGAGTCTCGGTGGGACATGCGTTTACACAGGCAGGGTTGAGCTCCCGAGCGCCGTCTTCAACCTGGCGGTCGTCCCTACGGGCCTCACGCGTCGAGCGCCGAATGCGCTGGACGCAGAATGTGCACTTCTCCATGATGCCGCGACTTCGAACGGTCACGTCGGGATTGAGCTGGTTCTTCAGGCTTTCCGGCCAGGCGGGCTCCCAGAAGTTGAAGAACCGGACGTTGTACGGGCAGTTGTTGGCGCAGAAACGCGTGCCGATGCAGCGGTTGTATACCTGCACATTGAGGCCCTCGGAGTTGTGGTACGTGGCGAACACCGGGCATACGGGTTCACACGGCGCATCCCCGCAGTGCTGGCAAAGGACGGGGATAAACCTGGCCTTCACATCGGGGAATTCCCCCTCCCAGTACCGCTCTATGCGTATCCACTCGATCGCCCGCCTCTGGTTGAAGTGGGCTTCCTCGTTAATCGGGATGTTGTTCTCCGCCTGGCACGCGACGACACACGCCTGGCAGCCGATGCACTTGTCGACGTCGATTACCATGCCCCATTTCTCGTTGGCCATCTGTCTTCTCTCCCCGGGTGCGCCCCAGCGTGACTTACGTCTTGTTCTCTACGCTTGCCTTGTTGAACCCTATGAATCGAACGGGGTGATCTGGATCACCTTACGTTCCTCGTCCACGGCCAGGTCCGGCGCGGTATTCTCGAACTCTGGAAGCCTCATCCACCGCCCGGTCTTCTCGAGCCTGACACGGGTCGCTCCCCATGCCAGCGCCCCGGTACTGGGGTCTGTCATCTCCGAGGAGATGATGGACAGGACGTTGGAACCTCTCCCCTGTGCGTATCGGCCCCCGGCCCTGTGCCCCTGGCCGAGAGGAACCGACAAGACCTCGGGTGACACCCCCGGATGAGGATAGGCCAACGCCTCTATAGATTGGCCTTGAGGCGACACCAGTCTAAGTATGTCGCCCTTCTTTATGTCCATCTCCTCGGCCTTCTTGAGGTTGATCTCGATCCATGTCCACCAGGTGGCAGTCGTCACCGGGTCGGGGGTCGCCTGCAGCCAGGGCAAATGGGCGCCCCTCCCGTCGGAAAGCGAGGTGGAGGCAAAGGGAAGTAGGAAGAAAGAGTCTCCGGCTTGAGTTCCGTGGAACCGTGGACGCTCCGCTTGGCTCGGAAGCCGTGGGGGCGTGGGGGTGGGGCCCTGGTATCTGGCTGCCGCATCCCACCAGCCGCCTCGCTGGAGCACACCGTTCCAGAATAATTGGAAGCTGCCCGCTTTAACAGAGCCCCTGCCCGTCTCATACAACCGCCTCGCCCCGACTTGAAGGATGTCGTTGAAGGTCTCGCCCGGGAGTTCCAGGTCTTTTCCCAGCGCCTCCGCCATGACCATGAGTACGTCGGGGAAGCTTTTGGTGCCGAGGTGCTCGCCCCTGGACTCGAGGAATGGCCGGACCACGGGCTGCTGAAAACCCACTGTCTCGAAGCCGGGCCCCGGGTCTGGGACGTCGCTGCCCCAGTCCTCCATGTAGTTGTGCTCCGGCAGTACCAGGTCTGCCATGGCGGTGGTATCGTCCATGTGTCCCGAAAAGCTGAAGATGAAGGGCACGCTGCGGGATGCGTCGCGGAACTGGACGCCCAGGGTGCCGGGAAGCCCGTACATGGGGTCGGCCCCTCGGACCATGAGGACCCCCACCTTACCTTGGATCATCTCCGATACCATATTCCCCCACTCGGCAAACGGCGCCGCCGCGGGGGCGGTGGGCACATCGTCCAGCGGCGGCGGGGGGTTGAATACGACCCCTCCTTGCGCGCCCACGGCTCCGACTAGGTAGTTCAATGAGTATATGGCGACCAAGTTGAAAAGGCCGTTGGTATTCGCGGCGGCGGAGCCACCGCCTATGGCGAGGCTGGGCCGGTGCTGTGCGAAGTCCGTCGCCAGTCGTCGAATGCGGTCCGCGTCCACACCAGTCTGTGCCGCCACCGCCTCAGGAGCGTACCCGCGGAGATCGACGGCGCCGCCCCCCGTCAGCGCGCTGGCGGCGTCCGCATCGCTAAGCTCCCCGTCGATGATGACCTGGGCCATGCTCATGGCCAGCACCCCTTCCCAGCCGGGGTTGACGAAGACCCATTCGTCGGCGTTTGCGGCGGTCATCGAGAATCGCGAGTCCACGTGCACCAGGGTGCCCCGCTTCCCTTCGCCATGCCGGAACCGGCCGTAGCCACGGGCGTACCGCACGGGCGAGACCCACGTGTTGAGGAAGTCGGCTCCGAAGGATATCAGGTGCTCGGTATGCTCGATGTCAAAGTCGGGCATCACGTCCTGGTTGAAAACCCGGTTCATGGCGACCCGGAGATTGGTCCGCTCCAGGGTCTCGTATGGCATGTGGCGCCCGCCGAGCTTGGATACGAACCGCTCGACCACCATCCCCAGATGCGCGCCGACGGGCTCGGTCACCATCACCATCTCAGACGGGTCACCCACCTGGCTGAGCTGATGCACAACCCGGCTGATGGCGTCGGTCCAGCTAATTTCGTCCCATTGGCCCGCGCCGCGCTCCCCAACTCGGACCAACGGCGCGCTGATCCGGTCCGGATCGTAGAGTGCCTGCAACCCGGCCTCACAGCGAGCGCTGTGCTTGCCGCGGTTTATAGGATAATCTACGTTGCCCTCAACCTTCTTCGCCCGTCCCTCCATGACCCGGACCACGATACCTTCACTGGTGGGGCACTGGTGGCAGAGGGTTGCGTACCAGTTATCTAGGCCGGTTACCAGGTCCTCGGGCATCTCGATCGGAGCTTGCACCAACAGCTCGTCCTCAGGCACGCCACACGCCTGGAACACCACGGCGCCGGCGGCGGAGCCGCCCAGCAGGGTCAGAAACTGTCTTCTAGTTACGGGCATGGTCGTGTCGGTTCCTAGTAATGGCAGGTGGTGCAGTCGGTGGGGGCGCTATTATCCTTGTGGCAGTCAACGCAGTCGCCCATCTTCAAAGCGCGGACCTGCTTAACCTTGACCATGCTGCCCACATCCCCGTGGCAGATCGCGCACGTGCCCGCCGGAGTAACATCAAGACTGTCCCCGACTCTTGCACCTGGCTTAATAATCCTGGCTTCGGTAACCCCGATGTGCCCCGGTCCGCTAACCCTATCTACGACCGTCTTAGTCCCGGAGAAGAACCTGATATGCGCTTCGTGCACGAATTGGACGTGGTCCGGGACCCTGTGGACTCTCACCCAATCGATGGGCCGGCCCGCATCGAAGTACGTGGTCCGTAGCTTGTCAACCTCTGGGTTGTCGTCACCTACCGTCTTGTGGCAGGTCATGCACAGGCCGACGGCAGGAATTGTGGCAGCGGCCCCCACGGTGACGTTCCTGTGGCAAAACGTGCAGTCCAGTCCGAGCTCCTGAACGTGGACCGTATGGGGAAAGGCGATCGGCTGCTCGGGGCCCTCACCCAGGCCATACACGGCCAGTGGGAGACCAAACCAGGCGGAGAGAACGAACCCAATGATACCGATGGTTGCGACTAGTCCGACGAAACCTCCCAGGCCGAGGACCGGAAGGACGAAGAGCATTTTTTTGTTGGGCCTTGGAAGCTTAAAATCCCCTGGGAGCAAAGTTAGCCCGTCCTAACTGTTAAGCGAACTTGGGGTTCCAGAACACCGGACCTGAGCGCCGGCGGCCCCCGATCGAAGGCCTTAGATCCAGTAGTCGTCATAAAACCGCGCTATGACGTCGGACTGGTCGATGACCCGTATGAGTACAAATACCGCGAGGGCGAAGGAGGCGATGGCGAGGGCGTAAAACAGCGGCCTGGTCTTATGTACGATGGGAGGGAGATGAAAGGATGCCACCAGCGAGGGTATGAAAATCAGGCTGACGAGCGCGTTGGTCGCGACGAAGATGATCAGGCCGACAATTACCCACAGATTGGTCAGAAGCTTCCCAATCTCGCTCCATTCGTAGCTGAGCAAACCAACGGGGTCCATCGTCTGCCTTGCTAAGGCGCCTGGGGGTTAGGGGCATCGGCGCCCCGAGCAAACCGCGTGAAGATTATAACACACGCATACCGGTGTCAAGGGCTCCTGGAGTTCAGCGTGCGGCCCATGGCGAGGCGCGTCATGCCCTCATGCGGCTATGGTATAATCGGCGCCACCTCGCAGCCCTGCGAGTCTATTTCCCCGGCGTCACGAAGGAGACATCTAATGACCAGAGTAGGCTTTATCCCGAATCCACCGAAGGACACCGATGGACGGCGTGAGGAAAGCGGAAGGGGGGTGAGGGAGCTACAGGGGAAATAGCCTGGGTTCCATTTGGGGTAGGGAGGTCGGCGGACGGTCTTCATCGCCGCACAGGGGCCCCTATGGCCGTCTGCGGGAGCTGCGATGCGCGGGATGGCGAGAGAATACGCAGCAGGGAACTCTCTCGGACCGGGCTGGCACGAGTCTGCGGGGATCTTCGGTTGTCCGGTGGGTGGGTCGGTCGCCGACGGTGCCGTCAGGCCGGGAGTGGAATGGCTCGCAGCCGGGCCAAGGCGCGGCTGAACTTCTCAGCCCAAGGCCAGCGATCCGGAAGATGCAGGGTCAACCGGCGTGCCGAGCGGGTGAGCCGTCCGGCCAGGGAGAAGAACCGCCGCCGGAGGGTCTTGGTGGTGGCTATCCGCTCTCCCAGACCGATCCGCGCCGTCCAGCGGGCCAGGTTGTGGGCCATCGTCTGGACGGCCAGCCAGGCGCCGTTGGCGGCGAAGCGGCCCGAGGGGAGATGGTTCAGCCCGACGCCGTACTTGAGGTCGCGTATGGCATTCTCGATCTCGGCGTGGCGGCGATGGTCAGCCTCCAGTTCGAGCAACTCCCCGTCCCGGTCGGTGATGAAGCCATGATAGCTGTATTTGGCGAAGAGGGCCAGTTGGGAACCGGGCGTCGGCTTCACCCGCCGGACGATGAGCCGTACCGGCGCGGCGTCCGCCTCGGCCTGGAAGGGGGTGCAGGTGGTCTCGGCCACATCGGCGGCGCCGTCCATCCAGTAAGGAATCGGCGTCCAGGCATCTTCGGGTATCGCCTCGATGAGATTGTGCAGGCTTTTGTGCTGGCGGATGGTGATGGAGAAGCGGACATCCATCTTGCGGCAGACGGATACCACGCCATGAGTGTAGAACCCGCTGTCGGCCCGTAGCGTGAGTCGTCCGTTGGCCCCGGCGTAGCGCACCCGTCCCACCGTCTCCCGCAGGAAGTGGGCGGCGCCGCGGGCGGTGTTGGCCCGGCCCTCGCGCAGCCGGGACATCAGCACGTCTCCGGTGCCGGCGGCGATGGCCAGCAGCGGGTGGTAGCCCCGCTTGCCGGTATAGCCGTGGTGGCGCGCTCCCTCCTTGGCCAGTCCGTAGGTCTCGCAGATGGTGGAGTCCAGGTCAATGGTCAGGGGCCCGTCGCCGGGTCCCGCCCCGGCCTGCCAAGCCCGGGCCAGCAACTCGCGGCTCACCCGGTCGAGTTGACGGACGTGGCCCCACCGGAAGCTGCGCAGGAAGGTGCCCAGGGTGGATGGCGCCTTGACCGTGCCGCCCAGGGTGCAGGCCGTCCCCCCGGTGCGCAACACATCGGCGTCGTCAATGCAGTCGCCCCCAGCCAGCGCAGACGCCACCAGCGTCATCATCTTGTCGCTCGTGTTCGCCCGCCCCGGGGCATCGCCTAGGTCGAGGCGCTGCCGGACGAGTTCGGGCAGGCCGAGGTGCCGCGCCAGGGTGGCCGGAAGGAGCAGCCCGGCATTGGCCACCAAGCGGCGGTCGTCGAAGGTGATTTGGATCCGGTCGGGGTGGTTGCGTGGCAGCATCTACTGGGTGCTCCTTTTCCGGGGCCGTTTTTTTGCTACAAAACCATTATCCCAGAAGCACAGGAGCACCTTCTTGCCGCCTCAGGACGCTAACCCGACGCCCTCCTTCGGTGGATTCGGGTTTATAGGCCTGGGACTAATTGGCAGTCCGATGTGCAGGAACATCCTCAAGGCGGGCCATGAGGTGACCGTCTGGAACCGCACGCCATCGCGCATGGACGAGCTTGTGGCCGCGGGCGCTAAGCGGTCAGATTCTCCCAGAGAGGCGGCGGAGCGGAGCGAGATAACGATTACCATTGTCTCGGACTCTCCTGACGTCGAAGAGGTTATCGTTGGTGGCGGTGGGGTGATCGAGGGGGCCGCCCCGGACTCGGTGGTCGTAGACATGAGCACCATATCACCCTCTGTAACCGTGAGCATTGCCGAGAGATTGATGTCGAACGGAGTCCACATGATGGACGCCCCCGTGAGCGGAGGCATCACCGGGGCCGAAGAGGGCACGCTCTCGATAATGGTGGGTGGGGAGAAGTCGGTGTTCGATAGAATCATGCCTATATATCAGGCCATGGGGAGCCGGATCACCTACTGTGGCGACAGCGGCATGGGCCAGATCACAAAACTGTCCAACCAGATCATCGGTCTCGGCAATCTAGCCGCCATGTGCGAGGCGCTGGTCTTCGCCATCAAGGCCGGCGGCGATCCCGAGGCGCTCCTGAAGGCGTGGGGCGGCGGCGGCGCAGACTCGTGGATGGTGCAAAACCTCGGTCCCAGTATACTCGGTGGCGATTTCGCCCCGGGGTTCATGGTCAAGCTCGCGCTGAAGGACCTGCGCCTCGTCCTGGAGACGGCGGCCCAGTTGAACGTGCCGCTGTTCACCACGGCTCTGGTCAGCCAGATATTCCGGTCGGCCCAGCGGGCGGACCTGGGGGACGAGGGGATTCAGGCCTACGTGAAGGTGCTTGAGGGCCTTGCCGGAGTTGAGGCCAGGGCAACGCGCCCTGGGGCCTAACGGACGTATCGTGCCTAACGGTACCTAATGGACATAGATGGCTTAATATGTTATAGTGAGACGATATGCACTATAACACAAGACCGGGATTCCTGACAATCAAGGAGGCGGCGGTCCGCTATCAGGTGAGCAGGGCCAAACTCCATCGACTCGTACGAGCGGGGCGCGTGCACAGCGAGAAAGACCCTCGCGACGAGCGCGCCACGCTCTTAAGGACTGAGGACCTGGAGGGGTTTTTCGGGTTCCCCCGGGAAGGGGCCGGAGCGATGCGGTACGAAACAGTAGCAGATGGCGGAGATATCGTTGCCGGGCGCTTGACCGCAGAGGCGTGCGCCCGGATGGACGCGGTCCGGACACGCATCGCGGCGAAGTACGCCGTGTGGGGCGACAGCGTGGAGACCATTCGGGCGGAGCGGGATAAGCGGACCGCGCAGATTACGGAGGCGATTTCCGGCAGTTTGGGGGACCCGGCCGGAGACGAAGCGAATGACAGTCGTAGTTGACGCGAGTCTGGCGCTCAAGTGGGTCCTTCCGGAGCAGGGGGCCGAGGACGCCCTCCTCCTTCGAGGCCACTGGCAAGTGTCCTCTGAGACGGTGGTCGCACCGCCCATATTCAGGCCCGAGGTCACCAACGCGATTCACCAATATGTCAGGCGAGGGCACCTCGACCGCTCCGACGCCGCCGACATCCTTGGCATTCTCGTGCCCCTTGTTGAGATCGCCGAGCCCACCGGCCTCTACGGCAGAGCCTTGGAGCTGGCGGCGTATCTGTCCCTGGGATCTACCTACGACGCGCTGTACCTGGCCCTGGCAGAGTCCCAGGGGTGTGCCTTCTGGACGGCAGACCGGCGACTGGTGAGGTCGGTACGGGAACGGGTGCCCCAGGTCCACTGGCTGGGCGAGCAGCCCTAGCGCCCCGTCCATCGATGACGCCAGGACAGGCCACCGTCTGTCTCCCTGGAGCCGTTCTCGGCACGGGGCGAACGGCGAGATGAATGCCGGGTCGCGGGGAGAGGTCGGCCATGGCGCCGCGGATCGCGCCACTACCTTGGGCACGTATACGGTTGCGGCCAGGTCGCCGATGTGCTCCGGGACGTCAACTTCAATATGATCCTCGTTCTACATCCGCTTGACGTAGCCCCTGCCGCGACGATCGATGGCGATCCCCACACCCTCTGGGCTGGCCGCGATTACGAGCCCGACTACTCCTGACTACCTCAAGGCTACGTGACGCCCGACGAGGTGCGCATCGATTTCAGGGTCGCGTGAGGGGGGGGAGGCCGATTTTCTGCAGATAGACCGACCCTGCAGGGGTGAGCTTGAACCGCGGCGGCACGATACGGGTGGACCGCTTCGACCGTCTGGCACAAGACGGCTCGGCGGCATGAAGATACTCCTGGATTGCTCAACCGTGATACAATCGAACAACCGTTCTCGCATTCAGCGACAGGGCTAGGGTTCTTGCAGTCACTCGCGACCCGATTCGGTTGTGTGGATCCGTTTCGGCGTCCTCGGAGGCAGGGTTATGCAGACAGACTTGATTCCCTCGTAAAAACCCGTTTTGAGGAAGTTCCAGCGCTTTAGCACATGTGAGCGCTACCGTATGTTGGGGTAGTACACGGAACAGAGACTGTATATTGTACCCAGGCAAGGGTACGGTTGTTCTAATTCGACCTGCACAGACTTTTTACGAGAGAATCAGACTTGTTTCACACTACACAGGGACTTCAGACAGCCGTTATTTCCCGCACGGGGGATTTTGATTCCCTGTTCAATGGCTTTAACCCACATTTCCCAGATCAGCCGCGTGGGTGCGTCGTAATCCGGTAAGAGTGCTGCCTATGTGAGCCGCATACCTGGGCATTATGGGCAGTGTGGGTGCTAGACAGGCCGAGCTAGCGGGTCTAGTTCTGGATACCGCAATCTCGCTGGAGGCACCCAATGGGTGAAAGCTCCGACACCCCTTTGAAGCTCCAATTCGACCGCAGAGTCCGCCTGGATTTTCGTGGCGCTACGATCACCTCGGACGCCGGACTCCTGGCATGTCGCGAGCTTGATGCCGCTCTGGGGCTCACAGAGACAGCCAACGATTATATCCATGAAAGCCGCACCGGCCGCAATGTGCAACACCGGCTGTTGCCCTTGCTCAGACAATCGGTGTATAGCCGTCTCGCTGGCTACGAGGACACCAACGACGCTGAACGGCTTGCCCAAGACCCGGCTATGCGTGTCATCGTCGGGTGGCAAGGTACTGATAAGCAGGCAGCCAGCACCAACACTATGAGCCGATTTGAGACTGAGGTGTTAACCGAAGAGGAGAACCTGGATGGGCTTGCGCGCCTGAATGTTGAGTGGGTGGACAGGGGCATGGCCCAGACATCTCACCAGCGAGTTATCCTAGACATGGACAGCTCTGAAAGCCCGGTGCATGGGCAGCAAGAGGGAGTCGCCTACAACGGCCACTTCGAGTCCGTATGTTATCACCCGCTCTTCCTGTTCAACCATTTCGGAGATTGCGAAGGTGCAATGCTTCGCCCGGGCAACGTCCACAGCGCTGAGCGGTGGCGGGAGGTTCTGGAGCCAGTCGTGAAGCGATACCAGGAGAAAGGAGTCCGGCTGCTGTTCCGGGCCGATGCCGCCTTTGCCAAGCCCGAGGTGTACGAGTACCTGGAGTCAAGGGACACTGGCTACGCTATGCGGCTTCCGGCCAACGAGGTATTACAAGGAAACATCCGGCACCTGCTGAAGCGGCCCGTGGGCAGGCCGCCTAAGCCCGAATCCACCGAAGGAGGGCGTCGGGTTAGCGTCCTGAGGCGGCAAGAAGGTGCTCCTGTGCTTCTGGGATAATGGTTTTGTAGCAAAAAAACGGCCCCGGAAAAGGAGCACCCAGTAGATGCTGCCACGCAACCACCCCGACCGGATCCAAATCACCTTCGACGACCGCCGCTTGGTGGCCAATGCCGGGCTGCTCCTTCCGGCCACCCTGGCGCGGCACCTCGGCCTGCCCGAACTCGTCCGGCAGCGCCTCGACCTGGGCGATGCCCCGGGGCGGGCGAACACGAGCGACAAGATGATGACGCTGGTGGCGTCTGCGCTGGCTGGGGGCGACTGCATTGACGACGCCGATGTGTTGCGCACCGGGGGGACGGCCTGCACCCTGGGCGGCACGGTCAAGGCGCCATCCACCCTGGGCACCTTCCTGCGCAGCTTCCGGTGGGGCCACGTCCGTCAACTCGACCGGGTGAGCCGCGAGTTGCTGGCCCGGGCTTGGCAGGCCGGGGCGGGACCCGGCGACGGGCCCCTGACCATTGACCTGGACTCCACCATCTGCGAGACCTACGGACTGGCCAAGGAGGGAGCGCGCCACCACGGCTATACCGGCAAGCGGGGCTACCACCCGCTGCTGGCCATCGCCGCCGGCACCGGAGACGTGCTGATGTCCCGGCTGCGCGAGGGCCGGGCCAACACCGCCCGCGGCGCCGCCCACTTCCTGCGGGAGACGGTGGGACGGGTGCGCTACGCCGGGGCCAACGGACGACTCACGCTACGGGCCGACAGCGGGTTCTACACTCATGGCGTGGTATCCGTCTGCCGCAAGATGGATGTCCGCTTCTCCATCACCATCCGCCAGCACAAAAGCCTGCACAATCTCATCGAGGCGATACCCGAAGATGCCTGGACGCCGATTCCTTACTGGATGGACGGCGCCGCCGATGTGGCCGAGACCACCTGCACCCCCTTCCAGGCCGAGGCGGACGCCGCGCCGGTACGGCTCATCGTCCGGCGGGTGAAGCCGACGCCCGGTTCCCAACTGGCCCTCTTCGCCAAATACAGCTATCATGGCTTCATCACCGACCGGGACGGGGAGTTGCTCGAACTGGAGGCTGACCATCGCCGCCACGCCGAGATCGAGAATGCCATACGCGACCTCAAGTACGGCGTCGGGCTGAACCATCTCCCCTCGGGCCGCTTCGCCGCCAACGGCGCCTGGCTGGCCGTCCAGACGATGGCCCACAACCTGGCCCGCTGGACGGCGCGGATCGGTCTGGGAGAGCGGATAGCCACCACCAAGACCCTCCGGCGGCGGTTCTTCTCCCTGGCCGGACGGCTCACCCGCTCGGCACGCCGGTTGACCCTGCATCTTCCGGATCGCTGGCCTTGGGCTGAGAAGTTCAGCCGCGCCTTGGCCCGGCTGCGAGCCATTCCACTCCCGGCCTGACGGCACCGTCGGCGACCGACCCACCCACCGGACAACCGAAGATCCCCGCAGACTCGTGCCAGCCCGGTCCGAGAGAGTTCCCTGCTGCGTATTCTCTCGCCATCCCGCGCATCGCAGCTCCCGCAGACGGCCATAGGGGCCCCTGTGCGGCGATGAAGACCGTCCGCCGACCTCCCTACCCCAAATGGAACCCAGGCTATTTCCCCTGTAGCTCCCTCACCCCCCTTCCGCTTTCCTCACGCCGTCCATCGGTGTCCTTCGGTGGATTCGGGCTAAGAAGCCCGTAGTCCGGTATCACGACTTCGTTTACCAGGCCCAGAGCTGGGACATTCCCCGGCGTGTGGTCGCCAAGGTGGAGTGGCGCCAGGGTGAGCTATTCCCGAGGGTCGGGTTCGTCGTCACCAACCTCAACCTACCGCCGGCAGGCGTAACCCACTTCTACAACGGGCGGGGCACGGCCGAGCAGTGGATCAAGGAAGGTAAATACGCCCTGAACTGGACGCGGCTCTCGTGTCACAGGTTCGTTGCTAACCAGGTGAGGCTGTGGCTGTTTGTGCTGGCCTACAACCTGGGCAACTTCATGAGAAGGCTGACTTTGCCAGAGTCAGTGAAACACTGGTCACTGCGAAGCGTGCAGACCAAGCTCATCAAGATGGGTGGACGTCTGGTGCGGCATGCCAGGAGGTTGGTGTTTCAGCTTGCTGAGGTGGCAGTGTCCCGGGAGGTATTCCGGCAAGTGTTGGAGCGTATCGCCGGGCTCCATCCAGCACCAGGGTAGCGATTATCCTTGAGGTCATCAGAGGTGAAGAGAGGCAACCAAGGGCGAGGTGCGCGCCCGGAGGAGTTTGAAGGGAGTGCAAACGTGGTGAAAGCCACCTCCGCTGCCTGGGGCCGCTAACCCCGAATCCACCGAAGGACACCGATGGACGGCGTGAGGAAAGCGGAAGGGGGGTGAGGGAGCTACAGGGGAAATAGCCTGGGTTCCATTTGGGGTAGGGAGGTCGGCGGACGGTCTTCATCGCCGCACAGGGGCCCCTATGGCCGTCTGCGGGAGCTGCGATGCGCGGGATGGCGAGAGAATACGCAGCAGGGAACTCTCTCGGACCGGGCTGGCACGAGTCTGCGGGGATCTTCGGTTGTCCGGTGGGTGGGTCGGTCGCCGACGGTGCCGTCAGGCCGGGAGTGGAATGGCTCGCAGCCGGGCCAAGGCGCGGCTGAACTTCTCAGCCCAAGGCCAGCGATCCGGAAGATGCAGGGTCAACCGGCGTGCCGAGCGGGTGAGCCGTCCGGCCAGGGAGAAGAACCGCCGCCGGAGGGTCTTGGTGGTGGCTATCCGCTCTCCCAGACCGATCCGCGCCGTCCAGCGGGCCAGGTTGTGGGCCATCGTCTGGACGGCCAGCCAGGCGCCGTTGGCGGCGAAGCGGCCCGAGGGGAGATGGTTCAGCCCGACGCCGTACTTGAGGTCGCGTATGGCATTCTCGATCTCGGCGTGGCGGCGATGGTCAGCCTCCAGTTCGAGCAACTCCCCGTCCCGGTCGGTGATGAAGCCATGATAGCTGTATTTGGCGAAGAGGGCCAGTTGGGAACCGGGCGTCGGCTTCACCCGCCGGACGATGAGCCGTACCGGCGCGGCGTCCGCCTCGGCCTGGAAGGGGGTGCAGGTGGTCTCGGCCACATCGGCGGCGCCGTCCATCCAGTAAGGAATCGGCGTCCAGGCATCTTCGGGTATCGCCTCGATGAGATTGTGCAGGCTTTTGTGCTGGCGGATGGTGATGGAGAAGCGGACATCCATCTTGCGGCAGACGGATACCACGCCATGAGTGTAGAACCCGCTGTCGGCCCGTAGCGTGAGTCGTCCGTTGGCCCCGGCGTAGCGCACCCGTCCCACCGTCTCCCGCAGGAAGTGGGCGGCGCCGCGGGCGGTGTTGGCCCGGCCCTCGCGCAGCCGGGACATCAGCACGTCTCCGGTGCCGGCGGCGATGGCCAGCAGCGGGTGGTAGCCCCGCTTGCCGGTATAGCCGTGGTGGCGCGCTCCCTCCTTGGCCAGTCCGTAGGTCTCGCAGATGGTGGAGTCCAGGTCAATGGTCAGGGGCCCGTCGCCGGGTCCCGCCCCGGCCTGCCAAGCCCGGGCCAGCAACTCGCGGCTCACCCGGTCGAGTTGACGGACGTGGCCCCACCGGAAGCTGCGCAGGAAGGTGCCCAGGGTGGATGGCGCCTTGACCGTGCCGCCCAGGGTGCAGGCCGTCCCCCCGGTGCGCAACACATCGGCGTCGTCAATGCAGTCGCCCCCAGCCAGCGCAGACGCCACCAGCGTCATCATCTTGTCGCTCGTGTTCGCCCGCCCCGGGGCATCGCCCAGGTCGAGGCGCTGCCGGACGAGTTCGGGCAGGCCGAGGTGCCGCGCCAGGGTGGCCGGAAGGAGCAGCCCGGCATTGGCCACCAAGCGGCGGTCGTCGAAGGTGATTTGGATCCGGTCGGGGTGGTTGCGTGGCAGCATCTACTGGGTGCTCCTTTTCCGGGGCCGTTTTTTTGCTACAAAACCATTATCCCAGAAGCACAGGAGCACCTTCTTGCCGCCTCAGGACGCTAACCCGACGCCCTCCTTCGGTGGATTCGGGCTAACTCACCACGCCGAGAGATGGTTTTGTGAGCTTGATTGGATGGTTGACGGCATCCGTGACTGATACTACGATGGCTCTCGTCGAGGATGGTGCGTTGCTTGGACCCAGGCAGCTTGATATGGGTAATTCCGGCTCTTAACCCTCGTAACTTGGAGCTTAGGGGAGAATGTCGGCACACTGGCAACATCTTGTAGCTAGGTCCGCACGGTTG
The DNA here is from genome assembly GCA_963665215.2 of Dehalococcoidia bacterium. GTDB lineage: Bacteria > Chloroflexota > Dehalococcoidia > Lucifugimonadales > CAUZJF01. Next base: position 24,923 of record CAXXWW010000017.1, on the reverse strand, counting down.
GTGGTGCTTTCGTTAAGCGTGATTGTAGCAACGTTGGCTCCACTGACCGAGGTTAGCGCCAACGGCCCCCATATAAGACCGGAAGAGCTCTTCTCTGGTTCCGTTGGTCCCTACACCATTAGAGTGGAGGCGATTCCCATAGTCGGCCCAGTCCACATGACTGTCGTGGTGTTCGATGCTGTTAGTCATTTCCCTGTGAGTGATGCCACGATTAAGGTGACCGGCCGGGGGTCGGAGAGCGGCATCCAGGCCGGCCCGGTACTCGGCACCTACATTGCCAGGTCACAAACCTATACGATGACGGTCCCCGCAGAGGAACCGGGCGACTGGGTGTTTACGATGGTGGTGACCAGCACTCTCGGTGAAGAGGTGCTGGATATGCCGGTGGTTCTTGTTCGAGGTGAATCAGGGGTTGGCTGGACCGTCATAGGCACGGCAGTCGTTCTGATCGGCCTGTTGCTTTGGTTCGCTGGGAGGGCGTTGAGGAAAGGTAAACAGCGCATGTCGCCTAGACCCCAAGGCCGCAAGAAACGGTGATGCTTACTCTAAAAGCAGGAGCATCTGTGATGAAACTGATCAACACGAGAGTGATTACGACAGCCCTGACAGTGGTGACCGCTCTGGCCGCCGCCGCCTGTGCTGGAGGAGAACTGAAGGAACACACGTTCGAGTTGCAGGTACAAAAGCAGTCGTTGACACAAGAGGACTCCGTCCTTCGAGTAAAGTAAGGACGACAGGTAGAAACCAAAGCTCGGTAGTTCCCGAAGGGGCAGATTCTGGCTACAATTTTCCATATGAGACATTTGATTCCCATCGCTTTCGGCTTGCTCTTGCTCGTGGCCTTTGTTCTCTTGGTCGCCTACTACTTCATGCTGTGGCCCTTTCAACCCAGTCTGGAAGTGGATGACCCAGTTATTGCCGAATGGCTACGGCAGAACGGGGTTGTCATTTACCGCCGGGGAGAGGAGTTGGCTGACAGCCGTATGTATCTGATCGAAGGCGAGCGATTCGGGAATGGCCGTAGCTGGCACGCTGGCTCTTCCGGGTCCGATGACTACGTTGTCGTCAGCCGACAAATTGCGATGAATCACACCACTTGTGAGAGCCTGATTGAAGAAGGAAAGCTGATCGAATAGATGCCGTGCGTTTTGCCTTGTTGCCTCATGAATTCCGGAAAAGAAGCAGGCGAGAGACCGAGGTCAAGCCAGTAGAAATGGACGAAATAAATTCACGAGTTGGCCATCTTCTCAACTCCGTTGTCGGCTGCGCATTTGTGGCCGCGCTCGACGAAACGGGGCTCATGCCGGAAGAGGTAGCAGAACCGGAGACCGGCCTGCGGGTGGCCGCAGCGTGCGTCGACCGGGTGTTTAGGTTCCGCTCAGACTATGATCTGGTCGCGCCTGGGGTGCTGACTCTCGCAAGGAAGAAAGCGGCCCTAGCGCGTGCACTGATCGAACACCCCGGTACTGCATGGTGGTTCGATGACGTAGACCTGCAGGCACAGACCTGGCTCTCCGTACACGGGACTCCGGACAAGTTCATCTATGGCACGCCGCCGGATACCATGGCGTGGCAACAACCGGGGAACCCACCGAGGCCTTGGGAGCGTTACGCACAGAAGCCTTACGGAAACCAGATCACATCGACCCTGTACGGTCCGTACGTCACGTCCAAACTTGTAGCCTATGATAACCGGGTGGGTGACTACGATTGCACGTTCCCGCTGGCGTGGTGGTCTGTCCGATTTCTTGAAGGCGTGCGAGTGTACGAGATTCATGGTCCGTCGGACTGGCATGACCTATGTGTCAGTTATCCTGCAAGGGGTAGAGAGGACGACCGCCTGGTGCCGAATTGGGGAGCTGCATCGGAAGAGTGGGACGGCGTTCACCTGAGCTTGGGTGGGCTACTGACTGCGGAGCAGAACCGTTATGAGTCACCCGCTGGATGGACAATGCTGGATGCCTGGCACGCCGAGCAAACCTATTGGCTACGTGCGCTGAAGACGGAAACGAAGCGTCGCCCAGACTTCGACAGAGGGCTGGAGCCGCCCCAGATCAATGGACTTCGATTTCCTGACTTTGGCGAGGAAAATGGAACACTACTTCGCGGCTGACGAGAGCTCGCAATCTTCTGCCCTTGACCTGCCGCCGAGACAACTGACTTGAAGGAGAAGAGTTGTCATGTCGACACTTTTCCTTGAAGGTTTCGGACAGCTTTCCCCGGAGACGTACCTGATTGATTCCGAGGAGGAGGACCTTTATAGCGTTTTCCTAGCGCATGCTACATTGATGGGTTGGTGCGACACGTCGACACGTCGCGGCCCGCTGCTCTGGGGGATGGAGGAGGCGGAGCTAACCGCCGGGACTGACGCAACCCGGATCGGATTTGTGCAAGTCGGACTAAAGCCTGGCATCGTTGGTGTCCTCGAGTCAGGCAGCGATCCATCTGCACCGAGGCCGAGTCCCGCCGGCAGGGGAGGCTGGACGGGTTATGCAAGGTTACCGACGCCACGAAGCGCCGACGCCGTAGATCCAGCTATCGTGCTGCCGCCGTTGATTCAGTGTTTCGATGACGCGCTCCGCCGCTTTGGGGTCATCGAGTTGTCTGGGCTCCAGGTGACGGCGAGTTCCCTGGAGCCTAGCACACGATCCTGCATTGGCGATCTCGTTTCTGGGCTCAATTGGTTCAACACTACCCCGAAGGCGAGAACAGATGCGCTCATCGCCGTTGACAACGAATTGCTTGGGGGCCATACCGAGGCGGAGTTGTTCGCCAGGCTCCAGCGGAGGAACAACAGATCGTTTGAGTTCGGACCGGTGGTAGCCGTGCCTGAGCAGTACTCGATCAAAGCGGGGGCCGAGTACCCTATCCTCTCCATCTCCCCTGCGCATTCGGGCCTCGGCTTGTCGGTCACGCTGCCTGAGTGGACGGCGAGCGCTGCGGGATGGGTACTCGCAACCGTCATCGACGCCGCGCGCACCATCGCACCAGATGTCCGCAACTTCGCAGTTCGAATAACACGGGTCCGGTAGCGGCAAGCAGGGAAATAGCGCAGCCATGCCCGACGACAGCTTGATACCCGGAAGGGTCGCCGAAAAGGTGGCCCTGAACGGCTCGGTACTGTCTACCGTACAAAATGGTGGGCCTAAGTTGACGGTAGGCAGTACTGTCTTCGAGTTGTGGCTGGTCCTTTGAGGCCTGGCCGGCTACTGCACCACCGCGCTGTTGCGGGTCACCTGAGGAACATCGGTCTAGGCCGGCGCGTCCGGCACCGGGCGACGGTGACCGTGGCCGTCCGGCCCAGTTCGACGTATTCCGTGCCTCTTTAGCTTTTTCGCCACAGGGAACGCAGTGATTATAGCGGTTTCTCGCGTGAATCTCTCTGCGTTTCCCGCGGTCAGTTGCCAGTCTGGTTTGCGGCACCCGGTGTGGGGTTGACGACCGTCTGGAACTCTCCGATAGCGTCCGGCACCCGCGCGAAGCTCATACCCTCACCCGCCTGCCCTTCGTCCCAATCAACCTCGGCCACCAGCACGCCGTCCGCTGTCCAGATGCCCAACTCTTCGCCCCCGCCCAGCGCGAAACCGGGCCAGCCGTCCTTGTCCAGCTTGATTTTCCAAGTATCCGCCCTGTGGGATTACCAGTTCGTCAGGGAAGGCAACCCGCTTGGCTGCGTCCTTCAGATCGTCGGCCACCACGAAGTCGGCCAGCGCTATCTCCTTGCCAGAGGCGTTGTACAGCTCGAACCAGTCCAGCGGATCGCCTTTGGCAGCCACCTCGTTTATGACTAGGCCGGTATAAGCCGCAGTTGTGCCGGCACCGCCTTCACTGCTCTCGGGGAAGGACGGGATTCCCCCGAAGGAGCCGGAGAAGCTGCCGACAATGGCCGCGCCTGGCTCCGTTCCCGCTTCCAATAGCTCCAGAATGCCTGTGGTGAAGGGTGAGAAACTGTCCGGTGCGGCGGCCCCGGAGGGTATGGTCCACACACCTCCGGCGATTTCGTCCTCGCCAATGACCAGCGTGGCGCTGCCGGTCAGGTGGGACAAGGGCAGCACAATGGTTAGACCATTGACGGAGCCGTCCGGCTCGACACCAAAAATGGCTATGGATGCCAATGCTCCGGCACCCGACAGGATGACTTGTTCCTCCGGACTGGCATGACCGGCAATGACGGCTAAGCCATCTACGGATTCTTCATTTTCATTCAGCAGCAGACGGGTGACCACCCCCTCCTCCAAGGGGTTGGCGCTCTTGTTGCTTCCCCAAGTGGTCTCAAAGCTCAGTTCCAGGGAGCCTGACTCCCCAGCCGCGGCGGCCCCTTCGGGTTCGGGCCAATCCGGTGGTTCCGGCGTGATGTCGGCCAAAATTTCGCCCCGCCGCTTCAAAATGAACTTTTGCACCCGCCCGGTGTCTTCGGCTGCCGCTGCCTTGGCTTCGGGTAAGGCGTGCTGCTGGACGATGGCCGCCATTTGGTCAACGCTTGCCAGTAACTCATCTTCGTTCCAGGCGGTATCCAGCAGTTCTTCCAGGCGGACGACGTATTTCAATCGCCAGTCGGCGTTGTTGTACAGACGGTTGGGAATGGCGGAGAGGGCCAGCACCGACGGGGGCGGCTCGCTGATGTTGTCAAAGGGATTGGGGTCGTCCTTCAGGTGGAAAGTGTCATCCACTCCCCAAGGAATGAACACAAAGGGGTCGTCGGGTTCCCGGTAGAAGTGGTAGTTGTTGCGGTCGCCGGCATAGCCGTCCCAGTGACCCACCAGCACTTCCGTGGCCCAGAAGGACAGGAAGCGGTCCAGATCAACGGCCTTGGCCAAGGCCTCCAGCCCGCCGTCCGACGGGTCCTGAAGGGCGGCCGCCACAGCGTCAATGTCCGACCACTCGTCGGCGTCTTCGTTGGTTTTCTTTTCTAAAGTGCCTCGAAAGTCGGGTGTAAAATCGCTTACCGTTCCCTCATACAGGTTGCCCTCGGCGTTATTGAAATGGCGCGTCAGGAAGGGCTTCTTGATCTCCTCCGCGTGAACATACAGCCCTAGGTTCTTTCCGTTCAACGTAACCGTAGCGAAATTGCATCGCGGCGAAGGCGACCCTGCGGCTGCGAAAATCTGGTAGGTCAGGCAGGTGTTGACCATCGAGGCGTCCTGGATGCTGTTGTTCAGGGTCATCCGCTCGATGACGCCGCCAAGAGACCGGTCATCTACATACTTGTCAAACCGGAGCTTCAGCGACGGCTTGGTGTCGCTCTGGGACCCTAGGAAACCCTTCTTGCGGACGCCGACGTTGGAGTAGGTTTCGCCGTCCACGGTTACGGTGCCCGAGAACCAGGTGTAGATGTTGGCGAAGGGACGGGAGAGGCTGTATTCCTCGATTTCCGCCATCACGTCCTCGAAGGTGCGGGTCTGATGGCGCAGCGTGTCCCAATCCTCCGGCGCCATTTCGATCTCTATGTTCAGAACGCGGTCGAGGGCGAAGTAGGCCTCGCTGGGATCGCCATCAGCGTCGCTGTGCGGTGTCGGCGTTGGCGAAGCGGTGGGCGCGGGCGCCGTTGGCGTTGGGAGAGGGGTGGGGGCTGGTGTGGGAGTTGGGGCGATAGTGGGCGCCGTCGTCGGGGTGGGAACGGGCGTGGCCATGGCGTCTTGCCCGCATCCGGCGGCCAGGATGGCTACAACCATCAGACCAGTCCCTACCAATATTTTTATGCGGGTATTCAATTTCCTTTCTTTTCAGTCCTTAATCCACGAAGTTAAAGAATAGACCCATTATGCCTTTCTGTAAAACTGAAATTACGGTGCCCGTCGTGTGCTAGGTGGTGGCCCTAGCCAAGGTGCCTTCACGAGCTGGGTTACCAATTCCTGGAAAAGCACCCGAGCGACTGTGGTCGACGAACGTCGAGAAGCAAAGTGGATCTATAAGTGGACTGTCCAGCCTCTTTATCTCCTAGCTAGGCGGCAACATAGATAATACGAGGATCGGAGTTCACTTTGAGCAAGCCCTGCTTGCATGCGACTATCACCTCGATGCGCTTCGAGGAAACTGTGAGATGGTCACCTCTGGTTGTCCACCGCTTCCAAACCTATCGCCCACGAGTACCGCAGTTTTTTGTGTTGATTGTAAAACAGGGACCCTGGCCCAGGAGGTGACCCGAGGGATGCGGGAAGCCGCCATACGGGGCTTCTGGGTCTCCACCTACGCTCCCTTCGGCTACAAGAAGGTGTCGGTCCAGGACGGAGCAAAGAAGCGGCCCAAGCTGGAGCTAGATTCACCGGCGGACGCCGTGGTCAGGCGCATCTTCCAGATGGCCCTACAGGGCAAGAGCACCCTGGACATCACGAAGACGCTGAATGGTGAGGGCATCCCCACCTCAACGGGCAAGCACTGGTTGAAGTCCACTGTGCACCGCATCCTCTCCAACGAAGCGTACACAGGAACGCTGGTTCGGGGTTTCCAATTGCGACTAAATCATCAGTAGGGATGCCCAACGTGATGACTACGTTGTTATCCCGGTCGATCATGACCCGGTCGAGAAGGATTTGCAACACGTCCCGCCGCTCCTCGGAGGGCAGATCGTCAAGGCCCTCGCCGACCTTCTCTGCCCACTCGAGAACGTACTCCATCAGCACTCGCCGCTCGACCTCGGCCGACTCCCGTGCGCGGTAGTCATCCAGCTTCGCGCGGAGGTTCTCCAAGCGCTCGGTGATGAACTTGCGTTGATGGTCGAGCTGGCTCTCGGTGATCTTCCCCGACACGTACAATCTGATCGCCCGGTCCTCTTCCAGTTGGATGTTTTGCAGGTCGCGCTCCGTCCTGGCTACCTGCTTCGCCATCTCGCCGTCTTCACTGGTGTCGAGAGCGTCGATGCCAGCGATGAGGAGGTCGCGGTCCTGCACGACCCTCTTGACCTGGCCCCAAACAAGCTCCTCCAGCCGCTCCGCCCTGATATAGGAGCGATTCCGGCAGTTGAGGCGGAACTTCTGCACCCCGTAGCATCTGTAGTACCGGCGAGGGGGGTCCAGGTCGTACTTGTAGACCTTGCCGTTGTATTTCACGGTCTGGCGTCTCGTCGTGCGGCATCCGAAGAGCATCCCGCACTCCGCGCACCTGACCATGTGCTGCAACAGGTAGAACGCCTTTGTGTTGCGCGTGGGCGGCGTCCACCGTTGCTTCCTGAGGCTCTGAACCCGCTCCCACGTCTCATCGTCCACTATCGGCGGGAACGGGACCCCGACCCAGGCATCCTTCGGCTGCTCGTATACCTTCGTCCCGTCGTCCGTCGAGACATGACGGGCCTTGCCGTACCACCAGGTGCCCTTGTAGGTCTCATTCCGCAGAATGCGCTGGACCTGCGAATCATGCCACTGCTTGCCCGGCGTCCCCGGTGGGACCTCATCTTCGTCGAGCTGCCGTGCGATGGCGCGGGCGCCCATTCCGTCATGGATGTAGCGATGGTAGATGCGCCGCACGATCTGCGCCTTCTCCTGGTTCACCTGGGGCGTGCCGTCTTCTGCTATCGTGTATCCATACGGCACCTGGCTGGTTGGTATTCGCCCCCGTTTGGCCGCCCCCCTCTTTCCCATTGACGCCCTCTCCCGGAAGTTGTCAAGCTCTATCTTGCCGATGGCCGCCATGAGGCCGAAGGTCTTCATGTCGATGGCGTCCATGACGGCCTCAAGCTGTATCTGGTGGGCCTCGACGACCTCCATGAGTGCTGCGGCGGGGTACATGCCCCGGCTCAGGCGGTCGGACTTCCAGCAGACGATGGTGTCGAAGCGTCCGCTCCTGGCGTCGGTCAGCATCCTCTGGAACTCGGGACGCTTCTTTGACCAGCCCCTGCCGACCTCCTGGTAGCGGACGGTGATGGTCAGCCCCTTGCCTTCGCAGTAGGCTTCCATCTCGGAGGTCTGCTCGGAGATGGATGTCTTGTCCTCCCCGTCCTGGCTCTTGTCCGATACGCGGGCGTAGATTGCCGCCCTCTTGCCGTTTGCCTGCTGTTGCTGTGCTGTGGTTCCCGCCACGATCTCCTCCTTTCATTCTCGTACCCTGTGAAACCAAAAAAGACCCGCCTCCTGTCGGGAGCGGGTCTGCGAGTAGTACAATTACTTCGCATCACCTGACCAATCAGGTGGCGCCGCGGCCCGGGGTGTTGTAAGCATCGCCGGGCCAACTTCTACCCCTAATCATACCTGATTGGCGCGGCGGCGTCAAAGCGCGTCACCGTGCAGGCCGCAACTCCTCGTCTTGGATTGGCTGCTCCTGGACCCAAGTACTCAAGAAAATTAAATATGTGGAATTTCCTTGTTTAAGGGATAAGGCACACCTTTCACGGCTTGCAATACTTACAACCTTTGGAGTCTTCCCAACCTTTAGCTTGTGCCCGTTGAAAGGCTTCCTCTCTCGTTGCGAATGGTCTACCTGGGCCTGGCAGCCAGCGACCATTCGACCGCCATCCTGCGGCTGGGTACCGCGGCCGTGTTTGCAATATGGACATGAGTCTATGTGGACTCTTGCCCGCTCGTGGGTCCAATTCTCGTAGACGTAATAGCCCATGATGCCACCTTCTACAGTAATCCTGCCCCACTTTTGATTCGAGGCGGCACTTTTGGTGCAAAGCCTCTTGGAGCAGAACTTCTGCGCCCTTTCCTACCAGACGGTCTCTATCTGCACAGAAGCTGTAAGGGTCTCGTCCCGCGTCACCACCGGCGCGTCAAGGGCCGCTGCCTCGGCGGCGATGAGCCGGTCGTGCATCTCCGGTATCTCCGGGAAGCGGTCCAGCCTCTCAAGCTGCGCCCTGCCCAGGTCGGACAGCTCTATCCCGCCCACTGCGTCCAACGCCGCCAGCAGATCGGAGGGAGGGATGGGCTGGCCCAGCTTGGCCGATAGGAAGTAGAACTCGGCCACCGCTATGGCGGGGACGATGATGGTCGCGTTGCCCGTCTCGGCAAGACGGAAGACGGCGGAGGCGGCGGTGGTGAGGCGCTCGGGCGAGCGGAGATACCACCACAGGGCGTGGGTGTCCACCACGAACCGGGCCGGACTATCCAGCATGGCTGCGCTCCGGCTCTCCAGATGCCGGGGACCTGGGCTCCCAGAGCGTCTTGACATTCAGGAAATCCTCATAGGTCGCATCGGGCAGGTGGGACAGGGAGCCCTTCAACGTGCTGAGGGAAGGTTTTCCCTCGGTGGGTCCCTCTACAGGAGTGAGCCTGCCGCAAGGCTTTCCACGGCGGGTGATGATTACCTCCGCGCCGTCGTCCAGGTCTCTGAGTATCTCGCTGACCCTGGCTTTGAACTCTCTTATGCTGTACGTGGTCATGTGATTCCTCCTGTAGTGGTTATAGAGATAGGCTGTTGTGACTACATAGTACCGCCTCCTGGCGGGAGAGGCAACAGGGGTGGCCACGGGGTTTGATCGCTTATCCATACGGGGGGCCATACCAGACGTACTACGGGGGAGGCGGGAGGAGACATCCCTGCCAGTGGGTGTGGCCCCGCTCTCTGCCATCTGTCCGTCCCGAAGCCTTCAGACGCCACAGTGCCCCTCGCACTCGTTTCCGAACCCGTCCGATTGCCCGTCCGTTCCCAACTCCGCCTCATCGAGGCTGACCGCCTGCGCGAGGGGCACCCGTCGAGGATGCAGGTAGGGCTCCTTGGCGAAGGCCAGCCGTCCTCTGAGGTTGGCGTCAATCTCGACCGCCTCAGCGAACAGCTCGGGCCACCTGCGCTTGGTCTCGACCCACCGCTGCCGTGACTGGTATGGGCAGCCAATGCAGGCGGAGCGCTCCAGTGGCCGGTCGTAGCGGGCCTGCCACCACGCAATGCATTGCTTCCTGGACATCCCAGCTTCGATGAGGGGGTAACGGTTCTGTATCCATCTATCGCGAGAGGGCTTCATGCGGATGGCCTCGTCGGTAGAGATGCCCAGCCACAGCTCGACGGCGGTGCCGGACGGGACACGTTGTCCTTTTGTGAGTCCCAGCAGCTCGCGTATCTTCCGCTGAATCGGCCTTATCTTGTAGTGCTCGGTACATTGGCGACGACCCATCCCGTCGCTCCCTCCGTCACGTCCCTTCAGATAAACGGGAAGGTCTACGAAGCTGGCGTTGCCGGAGTGGTTGGTGAAGGTCTTGACGTCCTCGCGGAGACTCCGCCCGTTGTCCACGACGTACACGGGGAAGCCGAGACGCTCGGCGAGCCAATCGAGGTGAGTGTAGAGACTGGGAGGCTCCCAGTGGGTGTCGGCGAAGATGGCGCAGTTGGGGATGGCGTCGAATGCTCCCTGGCTTGCCATGAGGGCCATGACGGAGCACCGTCCCGGGTCGAGGGCCTGGAGAATCTTGTCCCAGATCCTTCCCGACTGGTGGATGGGAATGACGCCATGGAAGGTGTGGGGCTCGTCTGCGCCGTCGGGATCGGGGACGACGATGACCAGCAGGTAGGGTTGGTCGGGGTCGAGGTCTGCCTGGTCGTCCCGGAAGGGGTACTCGAAGGAGTACTCCCAGCCGTCCTTGCGCTTCTTCTCTCCCCCCTGCACCAGGACCAAACCGACTATCCAGTCGCCGTTGTCTGGGTCTCTCACCCCGTAGTAGAGGATGTCCAGCTCGCGGTTGAAGAGGGGCCGGGCGATGAAGCGCCCGTCGCCCTTGCGCTCGATGAACTCCTCGTCCTCGTTGACCAGGGTGACGCCCTCGGTGGACGGGGCCTGGGCGAAGGCCGGGTTGCTTGCGGGGATGGCGGTGAGCGCCGCCAGAAGCAGCGCTGCGGCCAGCGGGATAAGTCGTCTTGCTCTACCGGGTGTGAACCTCGATTGCAGTCCCATAGACGCCTCCTCGAAAGGGTGGAGTTTCGGTCCTGCAATCGAGTGTGGCGGATAAAAAAGTTGCGCAGAACTACCTATGAGGTGGTGCAGGACTGCACCAGCCTCCTATGTGGGGACGCAGGTTTGCACGCCCCTTTAAGACCTTCTGCGGAGACCCCCTTCTGTGATGTCATACCCGTGTACAGAGAAATGCGTTTGGTGACAAAAATGCACACCGGGTCGTGGCAAGCTAAATCAAGCTAAAACAGGGGGGAATAGGCCCCTACAGGACGGAAAAAGTGAACACTTTGACTTAAGTGCTCCTTCCACCCCCGGTGTACAAAGCCCCTAGCTGAAACGGACATTTCTGTTCGCCGTGAAAAATGGGGGAGTGAACAAAGGCCCTAGCTAAAATGAGCATTTTTGTTCGGAGGGCAGGACCGATGAGATCAGGAGAGCCGATCATGGAAAAGGGCAGGAGCATGGGAGACCTTCAGCATCTGCGGCTCATGGCGCTGCTGCGGCAGATGGTGCGGGAGAAGGGTCCCAGAGGAGCGGCGGCGGTGTTGGACATCGACCACAGGACGCTGATCGCCAGCATGGAGGGGGGAGAGCTGTCGAGGCGGGTGCGCCTTGCGTTGGAGAGGGCGCTGCTCTCAGGCGGCGGCTCGGCTGCGGCACGGCAACGGCAGGAGATGGGGGATCTGAAGCAGCAGGTTGAGGCGCTTGTGGAGGAGACCCGCAGCGGCCTCCAAGATATCCGCGATGCCATCGAGGGCGAGGTCAAGGCGCTCAGGGAGGAGCACGCCCAGGGGATGCGCCAGTTGGAGGGAAGGGTGGCGAGCCTGGAGGCACGTCAGGTCGCTCAGAGCGCGGGGGAAGCGAAAGGAGCCCTCAAACAGCCAACGAAGAAGGTTGCGTCCCAGCGAGAGTATCCCGACCTGGTGACCCGCGAAGCTGCCCCCGACGACGAGGAGGTCTTCGGCGCGGCGTGGCCCCTGATAGCCGAGTGGCGAGGGCTGAAGGAGACCCATCCCAACCAGGGCAAGAGCCTGTCCTGGCTCGCTACGGAGGAGCGGTTCCTGGCGGTGGAGCTGGCCTTGCTGGAGGAGCACGGGTTGACCCTGCCTCCGGAGAAGCGTCCGCTGCGGGGCTCTGATCGCAACGGGCAGATTAGCTGGCGAAGGACGGCTCTGTACGACGCTCAGAGGGCGCGGGCCAAACGGGAGCTGCTCAGGTGGGTCCGCCGGGTGCTGACAGTCGGCCTGTGGCGGAAGTAGCCGCTTTGGCGTCCGTAGAGTGGGAAATCAAACTTTTGTTGAAGTACACCCGAAGTTTTGTGAACCAAAGTGAACACTTTGGGGGCTGAGGCCCCGAAACCCTTGTAAACGGCGAAATGAGGGGTAATACTTAGATCATTGTCAGGCTTTTCCAGTGTTTCCCGCCCTAGAAACCTGGGGGTCCTTCCCTTCGCCCGGGATAGACCAGAAGGATTGAGCCTTGCTCTCCCGATGGTCGCCCACGAGGGAACTGCTGCCAAGGTGGAGTGATTAAGCCCTTTGCCCGCAGCACTGTCCGGTGGTTGGAGTGATAAGCCCTTCTTCCGCTGGATACCGTGGCCGAAGTGCGTCCTGCGCTTCGCCCTATCGATACCACGGCCAGAGTGCGCCATGCGCTCTGGCCGTGTCCCCATGCCTACGGCATAGCTGATGCACTTAGCTGAGCCGTAGCTTCAACACGCGCCGTCCTGTGACCACATCGTAGGACAGCCGCTTCACCTCATCGCAGCTTCCAGAGTCGATGCCATTTTGACCCTGGTCGAGCTGTGCCCATTTCCCCATTGCGCCGTCCTGTGACCACACGTCGTAGGCCGGCCGCTTTCACCTCGTCGCAGCCTCCCAGAGTCGACGCCATATTGACCCTGGTCGAGCTGTGCCCATTTCCCCATTGCGCCGTCCTGTGACCACACGTCGTAGGCCGGCCGCTTCCACGTAGTCGCAGCCTCCCAGAAGGCGCTTCCAAAGGGATACAGACCCTGGCCGTTCTGCGTGCGATACGTAGGCGGGCCGGGTGCAAACCACGCTCCACGTCCCGCGTAAGGCATCCAGCCGTGGGCGGAGTGTGGCCATCACAAGGCAAGCAAGTCATTTAGACCCGCGCTCTGGATGCCAGCGCGGGCAACCCACAACAAGGAGGTGCGTATGCACACGAAAGAACGAGGTTCACAGGTCATGGAAGCCGCCGTCAGGGTCGGGAGATTCCTGGGGCGACACAAGAGAGTGGCGATGGCGCTGCTGGTGATCGGACCGCTGCTGACCGGCATGGGGTATGAGGTGTTCGTCCTGAACGTGGTGGGACTCGGCATCGGGGCGCTGTTCATCCGGGACCATGTGCTCAGGCGGCGAGAAGCACGGCTGCACCGGCTGTGGCTAGAGCGCCGCGCCCAGCGAGAGGAGTGGGAGTATCAGCGCTGGCTGAGACTCCGAGAGAGGGAGGCTGCCCAGAACCCAGGGTAGCTCTATATCCAGGGGCCAAGTATGGCGGTGCGAGCGCGAACGCCCGCACCGCCTTTTTGTTGTGAGTTGACGACCGAAGGCAATCCAAATCGAAGGGAGAACAGAGATGACGACGCAAGTGGCAACCATAGGAACCATAGGTGGGACGACAGCCCGGAGACCTAGTCTGGAAGAGCTGGTGGACCGGCTGATTGAGGCGATCCTCGCTTCCAACCGCGAGACGCCACGAACACAGACCGTGGCCCGGAGCGTTCACGACGCTCGGCGGCTGCGGCAGACCGGCGACCTGGACGGGGCGCTGGCGATCTTCGCCGGTGTGGACACGGCGCAGGCAGATGCCAGGGAGGTGCGCTGGGCACACGCCGAGTGGCTCGACCTGGTGAAACGCAGGTTCGGCGAGAAGGAGCTGGCGACATACAGCCAGGGCGCCGGCAGGGCTGCGGCGCTGTTCCCCAATGACGACGGGACGTTGGAGGTCCTGGCGGTGCTGGGGATGCGCTGGCAGCCGGGCAAGATCCTGTCCAAGCGCAGCCTGCGGGGTCTCAGAACCATAGCAGGTGAGTCAAGCTCTTCGTCCCGAACCTCGTAGGTCCGGGAGTCGGGGCGCTCCCGCTCAGGCGGTTCCTCGTGCGCCGCCCGGGAAGAAGGCACCTTCGCCGCTGACAACGGGGCCTCCGGGCCAATCACAGCCTATCCCAGTCCACAAGGGTCGTCTCTTCGAGGCGGCCCTTCTTCTTTGCCCGCAAGCGGGCGCAGGTCAAACACAACACACAACTAGAAGGAGGACAGAACGATGACGACGGCAACATTGGTGACTGGAACTCAGACGATGGAGACGGCGGCCCGTGAGACCGAGCTCAGGGCTGCGGCGAGGGCTCGCGGGCTCACGATGAGGGAGCTGGCGGCGAAGATGGGTGTGTCTGCGGGCTACCTGTCGGTGGTTGCCACGGGGCGCAGGCCGTGGACCCGGAGGATGCGCGAGAGGGCGGTGTCGGTCTTGGAAGAGGTTCCCGGACAGGGGGTCGTCTATCGCCAGACAGGCGTGGTGAGCGGGGAGAGCAGCTACATCCGAGAGCGTGCCCGCGCTCTGGGCATGAGTATGCAGGACCTAGCCCAGCGTGTGGGGGTGTCTTACGGCTACATGTCGCAGGTGTCCCGCGGTCGTAGCAATATGGGTGTGAAGGTCCAGGCGCGGGTCGAGTCGGCGTTGAAGGCTCCGGCCAAGGTCGCGCCTTCCCAGCAGGTCTACATCGATCGTGAAGCGGTGTGGGGCCGGATGGATGCTCATGGGCTCAGTCAGAACGAGGTAGCCCGGCGTGCCGGAATCAGCTCCAGTCACCTCTCCCAGATCATGAACGGCAATTCCAGCCCGTCGCCGGGTGTTCTGAAGAAACTGCACGGGGTTCTGTTCCAGCGGTCCAGGGATGAGGAGCGGGTCATGCCTGCCGAGGTGAAGGTGTTGGGTTGGCGGAAGGGTGTGCGGCACGGCATGGTGGTGCGCGGCGCTGGCGGGGGTGGGAGCAAGGTTGATTCTCTCGTAAAAAGTCTGTGCAGGTCGAATTAGAACAACCGTACCCTTGCCTGGGTACAATATACAGTCTCTGTTCCGTGTACTACCCCAACATACGGTAGCGCTCACATGTGCTAAAGCGCTGGAACTTCCTCAAAACGGGTTTTTACGAGGGAATCAAGGTTGGCGGCGGCGCTGTTCGGGTCGGCGGACGTGTGCCCTGGGGCGCCGACGTCGAGTACGCCTTTCGTGCGGGGTACGACGGCAGGGGCCGGGTGTCGGTGACTCCCGTTGTCGAGATGGGCTATTTCAGCATGTTGACGCAACCGGAGCTTGGATAAGTGCTTGGTCAAATGCTGCAAAGATGTGGCAACCAGTGTCGAGTCTCGTGGGATGATGGCGCTCAGGGCCTGAAAGCCAGGCCCGGAGCGAAAATACAAGGAGGTGGATCATGGCTAAGACAGAGAACAGTTCGGAGGGGGCCGACATCCGTGAGGTCGAGCTTGTCTTGCCTGGGATATTCAACACGGACCAAGGGAGTCAGTTCACCTCTGATGCCTTCACCTCGGTACTGCTGGCTCATGGAGTGAGGATCAGCATGGACTCAGTAGGCAGCTACATTGACAATGTGTTCGTGGAGCGGCTGTGGAGGAGCGTGAAGTACGAGGAGGTGTATCTCAAGGCGTACGAGAGTGTGGCAGAGGCCAGGGCCGGAATCGGAACTTACCTGAGATTCTACAACAGCGAGCGCCCTCACCAGACCCTCGACTACAGAACTCCGGCCCAGGTGTTCGAGGAAGGAAGGAATCAGGTACACCAGCCTGGGATGAGCCTCACCCCGGAACTGGTGCCCACCTGACAATGGATTGGTGTGCTAGACTCTAGCTTAACAAGCCCCGATTCCTGTCCAAAGGATTGGGTCCACTTCAGTCTACCTACGGAACAAATCCGGGGATGAAGCACGCGAGGTAAACGACGTTTCATACGTCTAAGCCCACATTTCCCAGATCAGCCGCGTGGGTGCGTCGTAATCCGGTAAGAGTGCTGCCTATTTGAGCCGCATACCTGGGCATTATGGGCAGTGTGGGTGCTAGACAGGCCGAGCTAGCGGGTCTAGTTCTGGATACCGCAATCTCGCTGGAGGCACCCAATGGGTGAAAGCTCCGACACCCCTTTGAAGCTCCAATTCGACCGCAGAGTCCGCCTGGATTTTCGTGGCGCTACCATCACCTCGGACGCCGGACTCCTGGCATGTCGCGAGCTTGATGCCGCTCTGGGGCTCACAGAGACAGCCAACGATTATATCCATGAAAGCCGCACCGGCCGCAATGTGCAACACCCGCTGTTGCCCTTGCTCAGACAATCGGTGTATAGCCGTCTCGCTGGCTACGAGGACACCAACGACGCTGAACGGCTTGCCCAAGACCCGGCTATGCGTGTCATCGTCGGGTGGCAAGGTACTGATAAGCAGGCGGCCAGCACCAACACTATGAGCCGATTTGAGACTGAGGTGTTAACCGAAGAGGAGAACCTGGATGGGCTTGCGCGCCTGAATGTTGAGTGGGTGGACAGGGCTATGGCCCAGACATCTCACCAGCGAGTTATCCTAGACATGGACAGCTCTGAAAGCCCGGTGCATGGGCAGCAAGAGGGAGTCGCCTACAACGGCCACTTCGATCCGTATGTTATCACCCGCTCTTCCTGTTCAACCATTTCGGAGATTGCGAAGGTGCAATGCTTCGCCCGGGCAACGTCCACAGCGCTGAGCGGTGGCGGGAGGTTCTGGAGCCAGTCGTGAAGCGATACCAGGAGAAAGGAGTCCGGCTGCTGTTCCGGGCCGATGCTGCCTTTGCCAAGCCCGAGGTGTACGAGTACCTGGAGTCAAGGGACACTGGCTACGCTATGCGGCTTCCGGCCAACGAGGTATTACAAGGAAACATCCGGCACCTACTGAAGCGGCCCGTGGGCAGGCCGCCTAAGCCCGAATCCACCGAAGGAGGGCGTCGGGTTAGCGTCCTGAGGCGGCAAGAAGGTGCTCCTGTGCTTCTGGGATAATGGTTTTGTAGCAAAAAAACGGCCCCGGAAAAGGAGCACCCAGTAGATGCTGCCACGCAACCACCCCGACCGGATCCAAATCACCTTCGACGACCGCCGCTTGGTGGCCAATGCCGGGCTGCTCCTTCCGGCCACCCTGGCGCGGCACCTCGGCCTGCCCGAACTCGTCCGGCAGCGCCTCGACCTGGGCGATGCCCCGGGGCGGGCGAACACGAGCGACAAGATGATGACGCTGGTGGCGTCTGCGCTGGCTGGGGGCGACTGCATTGACGACGCCGATGTGTTGCGCACCGGGGGGACGGCCTGCACCCTGGGCGGCACTCTCAAGGCGCCATCCACCCTGGGCACCTTCCTGCGCAGCTTCCGGTGGGGCCACGTCCGTCAACTCGACCGGGTGAGCCGCGAGTTGCTGGCCCGGGCTTGGCAGGCCGGGGCGGGACCCGGCGACGGGCCCCTGACCATTGACCTGGACTCCACCATCTGCGAGACCTACGGACTGGCCAAGGAGGGAGCGCGCCACCACGGCTATACCGGCAAGCGGGGCTACCACCCGCTGCTGGCCATCGCCGCCGGCACCGGAGACGTGCTGATGTCCCGGCTGCGCGAGGGCCGGGCCAACACCGCCCGCGGCGCCGCCCACTTCCTGCGGGAGACGGTGGGACGGGTGCGCTACGCCGGGGCCAACGGACGACTCACGCTACGGGCCGACAGCGGGTTCTACACTCATGGCGTGGTATCCGTCTGCCGCAAGATGGATGTCCGCTTCTCCATCACCATCCGCCAGCACAAAAGCCTGCACAATCTCATCGAGGCGATACCCGAAGATGCCTGGACGCCGATTCCTTACTGGATGGACGGCGCCGCCGATGTGGCCGAGACCACCTGCACCCCCTTCCAGGCCGAGGCGGACGCCGCGCCGGTACGGCTCATCGTCCGGCGGGTGAAGCCGACGCCCGGTTCCCAACTGGCCCTCTTCGCCAAATACAGCTATCATGGCTTCATCACCGACCGGGACGGGGAGTTGCTCGAACTGGAGGCTGACCATCGCCGCCACGCCGAGATCGAGAATGCCATACGCGACCTCAAGTACGGCGTCGGGCTGAACCATCTCCCCTCGGGCCGCTTCGCCGCCAACGGCGCCTGGCTGGCCGTCCAGACGATGGCCCACAACCTGGCCCGCTGGACGGCGCGGATCGGTCTGGGAGAGCGGATAGCCACCACCAAGACCCTCCGGCGGCGGTTCTTCTCCCTGGCCGGACGGCTCACCCGCTCGGCACGCCGGTTGACCCTGCATCTTCCGGATCGCTGGCCTTGGGCTGAGAAGTTCAGCCGCGCCTTGGCCCGGCTGCGAGCCATTCCACTCCCGGCCTGACGGCACCGTCGGCGACCGACCCACCCACCGGACAACCGAAGATCCCCGCAGACTCGTGCCAGCCCGGTCCGAGAGAGTTCCCTGCTGCGTATTCTCTCGCCATCCCGCGCATCGCAGCTCCCGCAGACGGCCATAGGGGCCCCTGTGCGGCGATGAAGACCGTCCGCCGACCTCCCTACCCCAAATGGAACCCAGGCTATTTCCCCTGTAGCTCCCTCACCCCCCTTCCGCTTTCCTCACGCCGTCCATCCGTGTCCTTCGGTGGATTCGGGCTAAGAAGCCCGTAGTCCGGTATCACGACTTCGTTTACCAGGCCCAGAGCTGGGACATTCCCCGGCGTGTGGTCGCCAAGGTGGAGTGGCGCCAGGGTGAGCTATTCCCGAGGGTCGGGTTCGTCGTCACCAACCTCAACCTACCGCCGGCAGGGCGTAACCCACTTCTACAACGGGCGGGGCACGGCCGAGCAGTGGATCAAGGAAGGTAAATACGCCCTGAACTGGACGCGGCTCTCGTGTCACAGGTTCGTTGCTAACCAGGTGAGGCTGTGGCTGTTTGTGCTGGCCTACAACCTGGGCAACTTCATGAGAAGGCTGACTTTGCCAGAGTCAGTGAAACACTGGTCACTGCGAAGCGTGCAGACCAAGCTCATCAAGATGGGTGGACGTCTGGTGCGGCATGCCAGGAGGTTGGTGTTTCAGCTTGCTGAGGTGGCAGTGTCCCGGGGAGGTATTCCGGCAAGTGTTGGAGCGTATCGCCGGGCTCCATCCAGCACCAGGGTAGCGATTATCCTTGAGGTCATCAGAGGTGGAGAGAGGCAACCAAGGGCGAGGTGCGCGCCCGGAGGAGTTTGAAGGGAGTGCAAACGTGGTGAAAGCCACCTCCGCTGCCTGGGGCCGCTAACTCACCACGCCGAGAGATGGTTTTGTGAGCTTGATTGGATGGTTGACGGCATCCGTGACTGATACTACGATGGCTCTCGTCGAGGATGGTGCGTTGCTTGGACCCAGGCAGCTTGATATGGGTAATTCCGGCTACAATCCCTCAACAGACTCGTGGGCCAGAACCGCCATGTCTAAACCCGAATCCACCGAAGGACACCGATGGACGGCGTGAGGAAAGCGGAAGGGGGGTGAGGGAGCTACAGGGGAAATAGCCTGGGTTCCATTTGGGGTAGGGAGGTCGGCGGACGGTCTTCATCGCCGCACAGGGGCCCCTATGGCCGTCTGCGGGAGCTGCGATGCGCGGGATGGCGAGAGAATACGCAGCAGGGAACTCTCTCGGACCGGGCTGGCACGAGTCTGCGGGGATCTTCGGTTGTCCGGTGGGTGGGTCGGTCGCCGACGGTGCCGTCAGGCCGGGAGTGGAATGGCTCGCAGCCGGGCCAAGGCGCGGCTGAACTTCTCAGCCCAAGGCCAGCGATCCGGAAGATGCAGGGTCAACCGGCGTGCCGAGCGGGTGAGCCGTCCGGCCAGGGAGAAGAACCGCCGCCGGAGGGTCTTGGTGGTGGCTATCCGCTCTCCCAGACCGATCCGCGCCGTCCAGCGGGCCAGGTTGTGGGCCATCGTCTGGACGGCCAGCCAGGCGCCGTGGCGGCGAAGCGGCCCGAGGGGAGATGGTTCAGCCCGACGCCGTACTTGAGGTCGCGTATGGCATTCTCGATCTCGGCGTGGCGGCGATGGTCAGCCTCCAGTTCGAGCAACTCCCCGTCCCGGTCGGTGATGAAGCCATGATAGCTGTATTTGGCGAAGAGGGCCAGTTGGGAACCGGGCGTGGGCTTCACCCGCCGGACGATGAGCCGTACCGGCGCGGCGTCCGCCTCGGCCTGGAAGGGGGTGCAGGTGGTCTCGGCCACATCGGCGGCGCCGTCCATCCAGTAAGGAATCGGCGTCCAGGCATCTTCGGGTATCGCCTCGATGAGATTGTGCAGGCTTTTGTGCTGGCGGATGGTGATGGAGAAGCGGACATCCATCTTGCGGCAGACGGATACCACGCCATGAGTGTAGAACCCGCTGTCGGCCCGTAGCGTGAGTCGTCCGTTGGCCCCGGCGTAGCGCACCCGTCCCACCGTCTCCCGCAGGAAGTGGGCGGCGCCGCGGGCGGTGTTGGCCCGGCCCTCGCGCAGCCGGGACATCAGCACGTCTCCGGTGCCGGCGGCGATGGCCAGCAGCGGGTGGTAGCCCCGCTTGCCGGTATAGCCGTGGTGGCGGGCGCCCTCCTTGGCCAGTCCGTAGGTCTCGCAGATGGTGGAGTCCAGGTCAATGGTCAGGGGCCCGTCGCCGGGTCCCGCCCCGGCCTGCCAAGCCCGGGCCAGCAACTCGCGGCTCACCCGGTCGAGTTGACGGACGTGGCCCCACCGGAAGCTGCGCAGGAAGGTGCCCAGGGTGGATGGCGCCTTGACCGTGCCGCCCAGGGTGCAGGCCGTCCCCCCGGTGCGCAACACATCGGCGTCGTCAATGCAGTCGCCCCCAGCCAGCGCAGACGCCACCAGCGTCATCATCTTGTCGCTCGTGTTCGCCCGCCCCGGGGCATCGCCCAGGTCGAGGCGCTGCCGGACGAGTTCGGGCAGGCCGAGGTGCCGCGCCAGGGTGGCCGGAAGGAGCAGCCCGGCATTGGCCACCAAGCGGCGGTCGTCGAAGGTGATTTGGATCCGGTCGGGGTGGTTGCGTGGCAGCATCTACTGGGTGCTCCTTTTCCGGGGCCGTTTTTTTGCTACAAAACCATTATCCCAGAAGCACAGGAGCACCTTCTTGCCGCCTCAGGACGCTAACCCGACGCCCTCCTTCGGTGGATTCGGGCTAAACGGCCTAGCGCGTGGCACGCCGCAACACGCCTATCGGACGGCAGGGTGCTCGTCGCGGGCGGATTGGGGCTGGGGGATCTAGGCGGGGGAGCGCTCGATTGGGCGGAGATCTATGACGCTGCCACAGGCGCCTTGTCGACGACGGGGCGCATGGGCGATGAGCGGGTATTGCACACACTTACCCTTCTTGATGACGGTAGGGTGCTAGCCGCGGGGGGTGCGAGGGATGTGCCGGCTGAAGTGTATGACCCATCCGATGGCACGTGGACGCAAACCGGTAGCCTGCGTGAGGAGCGCCGATATCACAGGGCAACGCTTCTCGAGGACGGTACGGTGCTCGTCACCGGCGGCATGACCAGGGACTTCGAGGCCCTTCAGTCGGCCGAGATATACGACCCGGCAGACGGCGCCTGGTCAGTTACGGGGAGCATGTCCGAGGCGCGTGCAGAGCACACTGCGACCCGCCTGCCGGACGGCAGAGTGCTGGTCGCAGGTGGACTAAGAGCGAGAGAAAGCGATTTTTCCTTCGGGCGGCTTTATGTTTCCGGACCGGTTATTGGCTCAGCAGAGGTCTATGATCCCTCCTCGGGCACCTGGTCGCTTGTGGGGAGCATGTCGGAGATGCGAGCGTACCACTCGGCGGTGCTGCTGGAGGACGGCACGGTGCTGGTCATCGGCGGCACGGGCGAGGACCAGTCCATGCTCCACTCCACGGAGCTGTTCGACCCGTCCACCGATACCTGGTCATCGCCCGGGTCGGCCCAGTAGCGGGCGGGGAGCCCTGGAATCCGATGTGAGGCCGGCGCCATGTTCCCCGCGAATTACATCAGGAGAAGAAACATGCGCCTGACTGGCGCCGTGCTGACGGTCCTCGTTATAGCCGCCTGCGGGGGCCTGGGCGAGGACGCCATACGCGACCTGGCTGCCCCTGCTACGCCGACCGGCGTCCCATCTGCTCCGACGCCGTTGCCAACCCCGGTGGGACCTTCGTCCGCTGTTGCTCCGGCTGCTCCCATGCCTGCTCAGGTCTCCGAGCCCGAGATTGTTGTACCGTCCAGAATCGGGAGCCTGCTGGACCCTCGCGGCGACTGGCACACGGCTACGTTGCTCCGAGATGGCAGGGTGCTGGTGACGGGGGGCTTTGTTCAACCCCCCGGGAGAGATGGTGTGCCACAGGGCTGGGGCGACCATCTCAAGTCGGCAGAGACCTACGATCCATCTAACGGGACCTGGACTCTAGCGGGCAGCATGACCCTGACCCGAGCCGGCCATGCAGCGACCCTGTTGGACGACGGCACCGTGCTGGTCGTTGGTGGCATCGGCCCTGAAGTTTGGTAGTGTCTCAGTTTGCATCCATCCTCCCGGAGAATCCAATCCCAACCGCAACTACCAGAAGTTGAAGGACCACGGTCAGCCCATTCACCGGAAGCAGCTTCACCGGTACGCCATAGAAGACATGGGTCTGTTTGTCCGTGGGGACAACCCTGTTAACAATCTGACGGCTCACATGAGCAACGACGCGCGCTTCGAGAGTACCAAGGGCGATGGTATGTGGGGCTTGACTGAGTGGAGGCAGGGGGACACTCCGAAGGGCTACGCCAACCGGCTTGAGACTCAGAGGACGGCCCTTCAAGCGCCGTCCACCCGACCTTCCGGCTCGGTCTAACCCCGTCCCTCCGCTCCGCTGGCGTGCGCGGAGGCGTAACTTCAAACTGAGACACTACCGGTTTAAGCAGCGGACCGGTCGATTGGGCGGAGATCTATGACGCTGCCACAGGCACCTGGTCGACGACGGGGAGCATGGGCGATGAGCGGCTATTTCACACACTTACCCTTCTTGATGACGGTAGGGTGCTTGCCGCGGGGGGTTCGAGGGATGTGCCGGCTGAAGTGTACGACCCATCCGATGGCACGTGGACGCAAACCAGTAGCCTGCGTGAGGAGCGCCGATTTCACACGGCAACGCTTCTCGCGGACGGTACGGTGCTCCTCACCGGTGGCATGACCAGGGACTTCGAAGCCCTTCAGTCGGCCGAGATTTACGACCCGTCAGGCGGCGCCTGGTCACTTACGGGGAGCATGTCCGAGGCGCTTGCAGCGCACACTGCGACGCGCCTGCCGGACGGCAGAGTGCTGGTCGCAGGTGGACTGAGAGCGAGAGAAAGCGATTTCCTCGGGCTTTTTTATTTCTGGACCGGTTGTTGGCTCAGCGGAGGTCTATGACCCCTCTTCGGGCACATCGTCGCCCGTGGGGAGCATGTCCGAGGAGCGAGCGTACTACTCGGCGGTGCTGCTGGAGGACGGCAGGGTGCTGGTCGTCGGTGGCAAGGGCGAGGACCAGTCCATGCTCCACTCCACGGAGCTGTTCGACCCCTCCACCGATACCTGGTCGTCGCCCGGCCCGGCGCAGTAACCTGCTGCACCATATGGTTGAGGCGTCTCATGCTCAGCAGTTGGCGCTTTTTCGTGCTGACAAACAGAAAATAAACCGGGAGCTAAACTAATGGTGTATCGATTACGACCGCTACAGCTTGAGCTGGACTGCGAAGAGGGGCCATACAAGCTCGGCGATAGGATTGACCTCACAGTTGAACTAACCCCTAATGCAGATGTGAACGTGCGGGAAGGAAGAGTGGACCTGGTCTGCGAGGAGCGCTATGCGCGTACTGAAAGGGCAATTCAGATCGGGATGGGGGGAAGCGCGACGATACAGGGAGGAAAGATACGCCAAAGTACCGACTATATCCCTGCTAGCTTGGATGTCAAGCAAATCGAGAATTCCTACGTGCACAGCAGCGTGGTGTTCCTCAAGGAGGCGCGGCTGAGCTCGGGCCGCACCAGTAGCTATCACGTCAGGCTGGGGATTCAGCGGGTGGCTCCGCGCCGTCTGGACGAGGCCGTGGAGCTGGAGAGGGACGCCAACAGTTCGTTGACAGAGGTGGTCTCGTTTGTCTGAACAGCGCTGCCCGGTTTGATAAGTGGAATCGCGCTGCCGTGCGTTAGGCCGCCGCGGACTCGGCAGGCGCTCTGTCAAAGAACTGGTCCGGCGTCATTCCCCCAAGGCTCGAATGGGGCCGTCCGGCATTGTAAAACTCGAAGTACCGCCCGAGGCCAGTTCTGGCTTCCGGGACCGATTCGTAGGCTCTCAGGTACACCTCCTCGTACTTGACGCTCTTCCACAGCCGTTCGACGAACACATTATCCTTCCAGCTTCCCTTCCCGTCCATGCTGATCTGGATCCCATTGGCTTTCAGCAGGCCGGTGAAGGCGTCACTTGTGAACTGGCTTCCCTGATCTGTGTTGAATATCTCCGGCGCGCCGTGGCGTCCCAGGGATTCTTCGAGCGCCTCCACGCAGAAGTCTGTGTCCATTGTGACCGATACCCGCCAGGCCAGCACCTTGCGGCTATGCCAGTCCATCACTGCGGCTAGGTACACGAACCCCCTGGCCATCGGAATGTACGTGATATCCATTGCCCACACCTGGTTGGGCCTGCTCACCTCAAGCCCGCGCAGCAGGTACGGATACACCGTATGGCCGGGCCGTCGCCGGCTGGTGTTGGGCTTGCGGTACAGCGCCTCGATGCCCATCCGCCGCATCAGTGTGGCGATGTGTCTACGCCCGGAGGAGAGTCCCTCCTGGCGGAGCAGGCCTCGCATCATCCTACTGCCTGCAAACGGATACTCAAGGTGCAGCTCATCGATGCGGCGCATCAGCCCGAGACCGGCTTCGCCCACCGGCCGTGGCCGGTAGTAGATGCTCCCGCGGCTGATGCCCACTGCCTTTGCCTGGCGGGCGAGAGGCAGCTTGTGATCGCGGTCGATCATCGCCTTGCGCCCGGCAATCCCGCCTTCGTGAGCGCGGACTCTAAAAAATCG
>CAXXWW010000016.1:0-9477 GCA_963665215.2 Dehalococcoidia bacterium | reverse complement strand
GGAACGGCGCGGCCTACGTGGAGCGGGTCAGAGTCACGCCCGTGGAGGCCGTGGGGATCCTGACCGCCAACGGGGCCCTGCCAGTCATGGCCCATCCCACCTACTACGACGACCGCTCCCAGGAGGGTGCCTACGGGGGGCTGCGAGACATCCTTGTAGAGCTCAAGGAAGCCGGCCTGGTGGGCATGGAGGTACACTACAAGGACTACTCGCCGGAGCAGGTGACCCGGCTCGCCGGGATAGCCGACGAGCTCGGTTTGATTCCCTGCGGGGGCACCGACTACCACGCCCTGGGTAACCCTGGAGAGCCGGAGCCGGGCGCAGCCGGACCGCCGATGGAAACGGTCGAGGCACTCAGGCGGTTGAAGGCGGAACGCGCGGTTGCCCTCTGACGACGGCGGGCACCGGTGTGAGCGCCCATGCTGACGCTTACGGACGCGGCGTTTGTGATCGGCGCCTACCTGTGGGGCGCCATTCCATCGGCTTATCTGGTCGCGAAGTACGCCAAGGGCATCGACATACGAGAGTTCGGGTCCGGCAACGTTGGGGCGTCAAACGTCTCGCTCCACGTGGGGAAGGTGCCAGGAATCCTGCAGGGGATGTTCGATTTCGCGGCCAAGGGCATCCTGCCGGTGGCCCTAGCCGGAATTCTGGAGCGCGATGACGCCGTCCGGGCCGCGATAGGGCTCGCCGCGATCGCGGGACACAACTGGTCCCCGTACCTGCGGTTCACCGGGGGCAGGGGAGTAGCGGCGGCCTTAGGCGCGGTACTGGGGTTCGAGATGTGGCAAGAGGCCTTGATCCTGTTGACCGCGGTGGGGATGATCGGGTGGCTGCTGAAACGCGATACTGGGTTCTGGACTCTTGTCGCGATGGTCTCGTTGCCCATCCTCGCCTATTTCTTCGACCGCCCTGTCGAAGTGCTGACGATGTGCGTTGGCATCGGCGTTCTGCTCATGACCAAGCGGCTAACCGCAAACTGGGAGCCTCTGCCGTCGGGCTCATCGGCACTCCGGGTGCTGGGGCTGAGGGCACTCTTCGACCGCGACGTTCCCAGGCAGGCTTCGTGGACTGAACGACGCCCCTGGACCGAAGAATGAGCAGCCAGGCAAAGCCCTCGCCGGAAGCCCACTGCGCCAGGCATCCCGATACTCCGACGCGGCTGCTCTGCGGCAAGTGCGAGGCTCCCGTGTGCCCGCGGTGCATGGTCCACTCGCCGGTGGGCGTGAGGTGCCCGCAGTGCGCGAACGTCAGGCGTCTTCCGACATTCGAGGTGACGACACCCTACATGGCGCGGGCCGTGGCGGCCGCCATCGCCGCCGGTGCTGTCGGGGGAATACTTGTCGCGATACTTGGGCCGCCCCTGCTCTACCGTCTGCCATTTCTCGACACGATAGCCATAGTCGGCCTCGGCTTCGTCGTAGGCGAGATCGTCAGCCTGTCCGTCAATCGGAAGCGGGGCAATACCCTCAGGTTGATAGCCGCCGGCGGGACGGTCCTTGCTTACGTGGTGATAGCCTCACTCGGCCTGCCCTATCTGCACCCGTTCCACCTGATCGCCGGCGGTATCGGCATCTACTCAGCCGTCAGCCGTTTCTAGGGGACGAGGGAACCGACCCAGGCACCCTGTAACGGGGACTCCTCGCGTTATGCCCTGGAGACCCGCTCCTCTGCCCTGGTCATGACCTCAAGGACGGCGGGCTGCCCCTCCCGGTTTGCGGCCAAGCCACGCATGACGGCCGGCGATATCTGGTCGGGGTCGGTCACCCGTTCGGCGTACGCGCCCAGGCTTTCAGCTACCTTCGAGTAGTCGCCGGACAGCTTATCCAGGTTCCACACCTCGGTCGCGGCCGGCATGTTCTCGTGGTAGTGGGTCATCACGCCGTTGTTCAGGATGATTGTCAGGATCGGTATCTCGGCCCGCACCGCTGTCTCGATGTCCAGTCCGGCCATGCCGAATGCGGCGTCGCCCATGAAGTTGATCACGTGCTTCTCCGGCGCGGCCATCTTGGCCCCGAGCGCCAAGCCGAGCCCGTAGCCGAGCTGGGTCGACTTGCCCCAGCCGATGTAGCCCCGCGGCTTGACCGGACGCCAGAAGGGCACCAGCTGGTCGCGTGGGTAACCTGAGTCGTGCGTCACTATCGTATCGGCCACATCCACCGACCGTTCGAGCTCCGTGAAGACCCTGTAGGGATTGATGGGCATCTCGTCGGAGGTCAGCAGCGGGTCCCACTGCTCCATCCAGGCCGCCCTCGCACTGGCTATCTCGTCGACGACCCCGTTGACGTCGCCCCGGCCGTTCTCGCCCAGCTGGCGTTTGGCCTCCTCGATCATCTGACGAAGGACGAGCCTGGCGTCGCCCACCGCTCCGAATGCTGGACGGACCTGCTTGTTCAAGTCCTCGGCGCAGTTGGTCACCTGCGCCGTAACCGCCCCCTGAGGCGTCGCGGCGCTGAAGTTGGAAACCGTGAAGCTCGTGGCCAGGCCGAGCACGAAGTCGGTCTTGGCCAAGAGGTGGCGAGCCATCCCCGTCACGGTGTTCGCGGCCGTACCGAGGGAAAGCCGATGGTCCTCCGGGAATGCGCTCTTTCCTGCCAGGGTCGTGGCGACCGGAATGTGGGTAAGCTCCGCGAATTCGACCAACTCGTCGGTGGCCTCGGCGTACATGACGCCCTGGCCCGCGTGGATCATCGGGTTGGAGGCTTTGAGCAGCGCCGCGACGAGGTCGCGCACATCATCCGAGTCCGCTGCGGAGAGCCTGCGCACGACGGGTTGGTAGTCGAGGTGGTCGTGCGGGTAGGTCTCGGACCCCACGTCGCTGGGCATTTCAATCAGCACCGGGCCCGGTCGGCCGTGCTTCAGCTGGCTGAAGGCGTGGCCCATGAGCTCGGGAATCCTGGATACGAGGTTGATGTTAGCCGCCCACTTCGTGATGCCGCCGTAGTTGGCCACGGCTCCGAAGTTGGGGTGAACGCCGTACTTGAAGCGGGCGGCTCCACCGGGAATCACCAGCAACGGCACGGAGTCGGCGTAGGCCTGGGCCACGCCGGAGAAGGCGTTCTCCGCGCCCGGCCCCTCCTGCATCGTGAAGACACCGATGCTGCGACCGTTCTTGATCCGGCTGAAGCCGTCGGCCATGTTGACCCCGGCCCGCTCCTGGCGGGTGAGGATTGGCCTTATGCCCTCGTGGGTGACCGCATCGATCAGGGGCTGGTGCGGGAAGCAGGATATCCACTCGACCCCCTCGGCCTTGAGAATCTTGGCTATTACTCTGTCGCCGTCCATACGTTAACTCTCCATTTCTAAAATGCGTAAATACGGGAGCGGCCATCGGGCCGCACACCTGCTGCCGCTGGACACCGGACCAGGCTACAACCTGGCGAACTTCTGGAGGCGGCTGCCCTCGAGAACCTCACCGACGTAGAGGTCGCCCCGGGAGTCCACTGCCGCGCCGTGGGGCGCGGTGAAGAGGCCGGACGCCTTGGTCGCGTCGCCACCCCAACGGGACAGCAAGTTGCCGTCCGAGTCCAGGATGCTCATCCGGCTTCCGAGCTCGGGCACGTACACCGTCCCGTCCGGCCCCACGGTCACGGAGCACGGCTGTCGGAAACCCGTCCAGGTATCGATGTGGTCTCCGTCCTGGGTGAACAGCTGGATCCTGTGGTTCTCGCGGTCCGCGACCAGCAGTCTGCCCTGGTTGTCAATCCCAATGCCGTGAGGGAGATGGAACTCGCCGGGAGCCTCGGTCCCCGGGACGCCCCAGGTCTTCAGCAGCTCTCCGTCCGCGCTGTACTTGTGGACCCGGCAGTTGCCATACCCGTCCGATACGAAGATGTCGCCCGAATCGCTGATGGCGACCCCCGTCGGATTGTTAAATGGCCCCGCCGCCCGCTTGACAACCCTATGCTCAATGTACCCTGTGTCCGACGGCTGGCCACGGTTGCCCAGCGTCATCAACAGCTCTTCATCGGGCGAGTACTTCAGGACGACGTGCGAGCCCTGATCGACCAGGAAGATGCTGCCGTCCGGTCCTATCCGCATCCCATGGGGAACCTCGAAGGTATCCTTCCATGCCTTTACGAAGCCGCCGTCCCGGTCGAACACGATCAGCTTGTGGGTGCTCCGGTTGAAGGCGTACACGCGGTCGTCCGCGTCCACGGCTACTCCCGCGACCTGGAAGAGCTCGTAGCCCGACGGCAGGTCGCCCCAGCCCTCGACTACCTCGTAGGTAAAGTCCCCGCTTCCGAATGTCATAACTAGCTACCCTCGTCTAGACTTTGGCTCGGCATATTGACCGCCTAGCCGATGGTAATATACGGACTCGACGGAAGTGGGTCAAGGCGAATCCACTCAAATCCATTTCCTGAACTTCAGGACACCGTCCGTTGTGCCGCTCGCCCGGATCGGGCAGTGGATTCGGGGAACCTGTATGATGTGAACGATTTACGCAGCCACCGCTGCGCGCCGTTCCGGCAGTTCGTCCCTGGAGGTTAGGCATGGCCCTGCGAACAATAGCATGCGCAGGACTGATAGTGGTCCTTCTAAGCGGTTGCGGAGGGGGGGTCGCTGCGCCGACGGCAACGCCCGCGCCGACTCTCAAGGCTGAGGTGTGCAAGAATAGAGTGGAGGGCCTCCCCGGGTATGATATTCAGCTCTTTGTTAGAAACCTGAACGACTTCGAATGGAAGGACGCCACCTTCGTCGGGAAGGACTTCAGCAACCAGCCATATAGGCAATATGTCGACATCTGGCCCCCAGAGAGTACCCAGGCGGCCGAGCCACTGACTACGCCCCGGGACTTCAAGACTGGCCGCCAGCCGCTGACGAGCTTTTCTCTCCTGACAACATTGACCATCACGGTCGAAGAGCCCTTCAGAGCAGAGTGGACAGGTAACGTAGCTCCCTGTCAGTAGCGAGCCTGGACACACGCAACCGGGCTGGCCGAGGGCAAGACCGCGCCAGCCCAGGTAACTGTTCAGTCTTCACGTCGAATCTTAAGGATCTCCGAATTGTCATTCCGAACGTAGCGCCAGCGAAGTGAGGAATCTAAGGCCTGCAATCGGGGGCGGTCCTTTCCTCGACGCCCGGCGTGTGCGCAGAGGTCTTGGATTCTTCGTCGCTGCGCTCCTCGGAATCACTATGGCCTTGTGAAGGCCGCACAAGGGAATGAAAATGGCGACGGCATCCTGTTCAAGGGATGGGCGGGGTTTGAAACCCGCCCATCAGCATGAGGGACGTCGCTATCTTTTTTCATAGCAATGACAACAGGACGATTCCTGCATTTCTCACGAACACTGAACTGTTGCCAGCCCAGCCATTGGAGAGTCTTACATTCAGAGGCGGAGCAGGGCGAGACAAGCCGTCGGCGCTGTGGGCAGAGGGGGACTATGCCTGGCGCCGCAGCCTTGGGTCCAGGATGTCGCGGAGGGTGTCTCCTGCCACGTTAAGAGCCGTGACAAATATCGCCAGGACCAGACCAGGGTAGAAGATCGTCCACATCGCCTTGTGAAGGAAGCCCCGCGACTCAGCCATCACGTTGCCCCAGCTAGGGGTATCCGGGGGCACGCCTGCCCCAATGAAGCTCAAGCCTGCCTCGCTCAGCATGGCTGCGGCACATGCGAAGGTGGCCATCACAATCAGGGTCGCGACTATGTTCGGAAAGATGTGAACGAACAAGATGCGGTGCGGCCTCGCTCCAATGGCGCGGGCCGCCTCCACGAAGGGCTGCTCCCGCAGGCTCAGTACCGTGGACCTGGAGACACGAGAAACCGAGGGGAGCTCAAAGATACTCAATGCGATGATCACGTTCTGCACGCTGGCCCCCAGTACGGCAATCAGGGAGATGGCCAAGAGTATTCCCGGGAAAGCCATGAGACCGTCCATGATACGCATCAGCACCACGTCCACGCGCCGATTGTATCCGGCGATCAAGCCGAGAACCGCGCCGCCGATCACGCCCGACAGGGCTACCGCAGAGCCTATCAACAGAGATATGCGACCCCCGTATACGGTCCGACTGAATACGTCGCGGCCTACATGATCGGTCCCGAAATAGGCCTCCCTGGAGGGCGCGCTAAGCCGATTGGGGGTATCGATCGCGTAGGGGTTATCAGTGGCTATCATCGGAGCGAACGCGCTTACCACCGCGATGAGGAGGATGACAGCCACGGCCACCGAGCCGGTTGGGTGCCGACGGGCAAGCAGATACAGCCGTTGCCACCGGGTCTTGTCCCTGGCCCGCACCACAGGCGCGGCGTGGTCGGCTGCCGTACGCTTTCCTAGCATCAGTATCTGATTCTAGGGTCCAGATAGGCGTAGAAGATGTCCACTCCCAAGTTGATCAACACGTAGCCGGTAGCCACAATCAGGACCGTCCCTTCTATAATGGGGTAGTCCCGGGACGCCATGGCGGCAACCACGTACCTCCCCATACCGGGAATGGCAAAAACGCTCTCGGTAATCACCACACCCGTTAGCAGGCCCGCAAATTGCAGCCCAATGATAGTGGCGATAGGCAGCGCGGCGTTCCTGAAGACGTGGATGAGAAGCACCCTATCCTCGGCCAGTCCCTTGGCCCTGGCCGTTCGGACGTAGTCCTCGTTCAGGACCTCCAGGGTGCTTGCACGGGTTATACGGACGAGGAACGCCATCGCCCCTAAACACAGTGCGGCAACTGGAAGGGCGAGGTGTCTTAGATAAGGGACGAGCCCTGAGGAAAGAGGCTCATATCCGAATACCGGGAGCAGGGGTTCGCTCCGCCCAAAGGCCCACGTGCCGAAGAGAAAGATGAGGATGAATCCCACCCAGAAGACGGGCACGGAAAACCCCAGGGCGGCAAAGACCATGACCCCTCGATCGACGATGCTACCAACTCTCCACGCTGCCAACACGCCGACGGGCACCGCGACGATGACTACCACCAGCTCGGTGAAGAAGGTGATGGAGAGAGTCGGCCCCGCCCTTTTCCCAATCTGAGATATGACCCGTTCGTTGGAGATGTAGGATCTTCCCAGGTCTCCCCTCACGAGCCGCCCCACCCACAAACTGAACTGGACATGGACGGGGTCGTTCAGCCCAAGGGACTCTCTTACCGCCTCCACTTCAGCCCGGCTGGCTTCCACTCCAACGATGGACCTGGCCACGTCCCCTGGAACGACCCTCAGAAGAACGAAGACGAGGACCCCGACCGTCATCATTACGGGGATGACGGCCAAGATCCGTCGCGCGATGTAGGCCTTCACCGCGGATTATTGTTGTTTGCCAGACTTCCAGCGGAGCTCGGCAAAGTACACTCCATCTATGGGCATGTCTATGTACCCTTCCAGATCGGAGTTCATGGCGCGCAGGAAGAAGGCGTGACCCGCCAGCACGTACGGGACTTCCTCAAAGAAGACGCTTTGCATCTCATCCGCCAGCGCCTTCATCTTCACATTGTCGGGTTCCTTTGTAAGCGCCAGCCTAGCCGCTGTCATCCGCGGACTGTCGTAGCCATGAAGGTCATATGTACTGTATCGGCTCGCGATAGGCCTCCAAGACCAGCTCGTCATATAGGTGGGAGAGACGTGCCACCCCTCATCTCCTGTGGCATCCCGATATGCCGCCATGGCGGCACGGTCCAGCACCTTGAAATCAATGTTGAACCCCGCACGCTTCATCTGTTCATTCACGACGGTGGCGAAGGCGGTCCAGGCCTCGCCGCCGCCCGTGGCATGTGTCAGGATGATGGGCTCCCCTGCGTAACCCGCCTCCTCCAGGTACTTCTTGGCCTGGTCGATGTTTTTCTGGTTGTAAAGCTCCGGGTTGACATTTTCATTCCCGTACCTGGTCCCGCAGGCCCACATAGACGCGCATGTCATCCACATATCCTCGGGCCCGAACGACGCCATGATCTCGTCGTTGTCGGTAAGAGCCTGGACGGCCTTACGCATCAGCAGACCCTTTTCCGTCATGTCGAACGGGGAACCGTCCCACAAGTTGAACGAGATGAAGTATTGGGCGCCGGGTTGGCTGATCAACGCCGTAAGTTCTGGGTTGCGCTCGACTTCTCCGACAAAGTCAGGGGGAATGATATCCAGGAAATCGACCTGACCAGTCACCAGGGCAGAGACACGGGTCTGCGCCTCGGGGACCTCGAGTCCCTCAATCGTGTCGAAGTAAGCATGCTTCCCGCCAGCGCGGAAGCTGGCCGGGTCGGAGCGGGGGTTGTAATCCTCGAAGCGCTCCCAGACCGTTTTGACACCGTCATCTATGCTGACCATCTTGTATATCCCCGCGCCGATAACCTCCGGCATAAGATCTTCCTTCGGGGTCTTGGCAAGGTATTCGGGAACCATGACCGGCGAGGGCGAAGAAGGATCGCCCAGGCCCTGAATGAAGACTCCCGACGGCTCCGTAAACTCGGCAACAATGGTGTTGTCGTTCGGAGATGTCATACTCACCAAGTTCTCGTTGAAGAAAGTGCCGAAGACGGCCTTGCTTCGCCAGCGGTGAATCGACTGGATGATGTCCGCCGGCACGACCGGCTCAAGGTTGTGAAACAGTAGCCCGTCCCTGAGAGTCAACGTGATGAGCTTGCCGTCGTTCTCAATCTTCCACTGGTCCAGCATTTGAGGCTGGAGATTCCCGTCATTGTCCCAGGCAATCAGCGGGTCGTGAATATTGAGGGCCGCCAGGAAGCTGAGGTCCCCGCCACGGATGGGGTCTGGTCCAGAAATCCCTCCGTTCGGGATAAACTTGAGGCTGCCGCCGTACTTCTCATCTTCCTCAGATACCTTCACCTCTTCCTTGGCCGGAACGGGCGTTGCAGGTACTTGGGCAGGCGCCTCTGGGGCGCCCCCTATAACCGGTGCTTGTACGGCAACCCGTGTGGCCTCGGGGGTTGCGGCTTCCTCTTCCTCGTCGCCCCCGCAGGCCGCCAGCGCAAGGGTCAGGGGAATTACCAACAGTAGTAGCCATAGCCTGTTCATTGCTCTCATCGCACGCACGCCTCCTAAATGGCTCGCATCTCTCCCAATCATGCCTTCTATCCGTTACAAAGGGCGGCTCATCCACCCACCGCGCCAAGATATGACAACAGGTGGTCCCTGTCAACATCTTGACGTTGGCGCCCGCAGGCGGTACCATTTCGCAGGATATGAGATTCGATCGCGTGAAGGCTTGCGTCTGTCGCTGCACCTGTACCGGGGGGGCCGGCACGATTACTGTGCCCCCTGCTCGCGGGAGTGCGTAAGCCCAGTCACGTCACACGCAAGAGCAGAGGCCCCTCGGAAACCAACCAGGCCGAGGGGCCTTTTTTATTGCCCGCAAACACAGACCCGGATGACGTGAGACTAGAGGAGCAATGGTAGTAGCACAGAGACTGTCCAAGACTCAGATCGAGGAACTGGCGAACGAGTACGAGGCCAGGACAGCGGAACAGACTGTCGAGTGGGTACTCAACACCTATGGGAGCAGGGGAGCGCTGGTCACCAGCTTCCA
>CAXXWW010000015.1:0-16737 GCA_963665215.2 Dehalococcoidia bacterium | reverse complement strand
CGAGGGCGACATCAAAGGGTGCTTCGACAACATCACCCACGAGGTGCTGTTGTCGGTGCTCGGCAAGAAGCTCCACGACAACCGATTCCTACGCCTGCTCAAGTACCTACTGCAAGCGGGCTACATTGAGGACTGGAAGTATGGCCGGACGCTGAGCGGTACACCGCAAGGCGGCATCGTCAGCCCCATCCTCGCCAACATCTACCTAGACCGGTTGGACAAGTTTGTCGAGAAAGTGCTTACTCCAGCCCACACCCGCGGCCAAGCACGCAGAAGCAACGAGCAGTGGAAGGCGTTGACCAGCCAGATACGTACTCATCGGAGAGCAGGGCGTCATGCCGAAGCAGCCATGCTGCACAAAGACCGGCTACAAACGCCGTCTCGTGACCCCTTCGACCCTGGGTACCGACGGCTGCGATATGTTAGATACGCCGACGATTTCGTGCTGGGATTCAGCGGGCCAAAGGCCGAAGCCGGGCAGATAAAGGAGTCCCTGGAAACGTTCCTGCACGACTCGCTCAAGCTGGAACTATCCAGGGAGAAAACTCTCATAACCCACGCCACCAGCCAGGCGGCAAGGTTCCTCGGCTACGAACTCGTGAACCAGCAGGCCAATGACAAGCTCGACCGCACAGGACGGCGAAAAGTCAACGGCCGCATCGGGCTGCGG
Organism: Dehalococcoidia bacterium; assembly: GCA_963665215.2. Classification (GTDB taxonomy): domain Bacteria; phylum Chloroflexota; class Dehalococcoidia; order Lucifugimonadales; family CAUZJF01. The sequence continues at coordinate 16,067 of CAXXWW010000015.1, read as the reverse complement.
GTTCCCGCCAAAGTCATCGAACAACACTGCCAAGCCTACATGAAGAACGGCAAACCGGCGCACCGTAACGCACTCATCCACGACGAGGATTTCTCCATCGTGGACAGGTATCAAGCGGAGTTTCGGGGCGTCATCGAGTATTACCGGCTCTCCGTAAACGTCTCCCATTTCGGGAGACTGCAATGGGTCATGAGCCAGTCGCTCGTCAAAACCCTTGCGGCCAAGCACAAGACCACATGTCGGAAAATCACACGGCGCTACAAGAGCACCGTGCAGACCGAACATGGGGAACGCGTTTGCCTCAAGGTCGAAGTCGAGCAGGGCGATGGGAAACGCCCCAAGGTAACGCAGTTCGGTGGTATACCCCTGAAGCGGACTCGGCAGGCCATCCTCGTAGACCAACAGCCGACGCGACGCAGGTTCCGAACGCATCCCGAAGGACACATTGGAGAGGATTCCCCAGGGCGGCATACCCCTGGACGACCTCACCGATGCGGTGAAGGAGACCCGGTTCGAGGGGGCGGCCAAAGCCTGCTCGTGTGTCCTTGCCGAGACAGGCAACTTCTTCCTGGACGCCTCCTACGACGACGGGTCGTACGACGGCTTCGCCGAACCCTGGGAGGACGACATCATCGCGGAGGGCACGGAGGAGTGGCGCAAGGCCAGCGCCCTCATGGACTCGGTGAGCCGGTTGGCCGATTGGCTGGAGGAGGACCTCCCCGGCCGATTCGCCGAGATGCTGGATTTCGTCCTGGGGCAGCTCCCCAAACAAGAACAGGAGGACAACGACCATGACCAGTGATGTGGAAACAACCGAATGGTCCCTGCCGGGCGGAAGCGACCTGTCAAGGGACGAGCTGAAGGTGCAGCTGGAGGTCTACAACGAGACCATCCTACTGCGGAGCTTCGAGGGCGACTCGGCCTGGGTCAGGACCGTCTCGGCGGACGAGATCGCCAACGTGTTCACCCAGCACCTGGGGTTCTCCTCGGGGCTGCTGCCGGATGAGGCCCTCTGGTGGAATCAGGGCGAGACCGGGCAGGTGGTTGCCCTCTGGAGGCCGCCGCAGGTCGGGTCCGTGGCCCTGCAACGGGAGGCGTTCAAGCCTCCCGCCCGGCTCCGCCTTCCCATGCCGGGGCTGGTTTTCGTCTGCTCGCCGGGGCGTGCGCCCTGGGTCTACGCCGCACTGAACAGGCCGGCGGACCCCGAGCAGCTCCTCTTCCGGGCCCCGGCCTTCAACGTCTTCAGAGACGGGAGGGTCTGCCCCGGAAGCCACCGGTTCCCCGAGGAGGTGGGGCTGATACCGGAGTCGTTCTTCCAGTCCTTCTTCTCGCTTACCGGCGACATCCGGGACCGCTCGAAGAAGCACCCCGACAACCTGCAAGCGCTATGGGAGGAGCTCGATGGAACAACTGCATACCCGGCTGAAGACCTGGTTCCCCAGTGCACGGTGGCCCAGGCGATGGCGGTCTCCGAGGGGAGACGTGGCTATCCCTAGCGGGGTGGGGCCGGTGGGCTACCTGGTCAAGCATCCCGGCGGACTCGCCGGTGTCCAGGGGATCGGCTACGACTACGTTCTGGGATCGGGGGGCGTCTACGTCCAGTCCCAGAGCGCGCACCTGACGGCGCGGGTGCGGGTCGCACCCGGCGCGGTGCGGGGGCTCGCTCCCGTGGCCGAGAAGGTGGAACTCACCCACGGCCCCATCCCGGCGGTCCTGTTCGAGCTGGGGCTGCGCTGGTTCCAGGACGCACCGGACACCGAGCGGTTCTTCGCCGTGCGCTGGGACGGGGACGGCTACCGGCTGGTCGTCCCCCCGCAGGCGGGGACCGCCACGAGACTCGCGTACCAGCCCCCCGCAGGGGTGGTCGCCGAGTTCCACTCCCACGGAAACTCCCGCGCCTTCTTCTCGGCCACCGACGACCGGGACGAGCAGGGCTTCCGTATCTACGGCGTCGTCGGACGCCTCGACGCCCCTCTGCCGGAGCTGCGCCTCCGGGTCGGCGTCTACGGCCACTTCGCCCCGCTGGACTGGCCCCAGGTGTTCGAAGGGCCGGAAAGGGGCGTTCGGTTCATGGGCGAACACGACACACCAAACGAATGACAAGGAGGTGAACTGAAGATGCCCTACTACCTGGACAACGCATTCCTGCTGGACAACCCCTGGATCACCGTAGTCGGCTGCGGCGGGACCGGCGGCTTCGTGGCCGAGGGCCTCTGCCGCCTCTTCCAGGGGCGGGAGGCCACCATCGTCCTGGTCGACCACGATCGGGTGGAGCCCCACAACCTGCTGCGTCAGAACTTCTACGCAGAGGACGTTGGAAAGTTCAAGAGCCAGGCCCTCGCCGACCGGCTCGCACGGGCCTACCGGCGCCCCGTCGGCTACTCGGTCTACCCCTTCCGGGACGAGGACGCCAGCCCCAACGGACACAGATACCCCGGCCTGCCCCCCTACGGGAGCTCCCTGCTCATCGGCTGTGCCGACAACGCCACAGCGCGCAGGGCGATGGCGGAGTCCCTGCCGGGCGACCCGCGCCGGTGGCTCATCGACGCGGGCAACGACACCAACTGGGGCCAAGTGCTCATCGGCAACGTCGCCGACCGGGACTTTGGGGACGAACAAGCCTTCGTCGAGGAGACCTGTTACCTGCTCCCCGCGCCCACGGTGCAGCGCCCCGACCTGCTGACGGCGGTTTCGACCAGACCGCCGGACGTGGACTGCGCGGCGGCCCTCGACCTCACCGAACAGGACCCCACCATCAACCAGATGATGGCGTCGCTGGTCTTACAGGTGGTCCGCCGCACGGCGGCGGGAACCTGCCCCTTCATGGGCCTCTACCTGGACATGGAGCAGGGCACCGTTACCCCGACCTACGCCACGCCGGAGGCGGTGGCGCGGGTGGTTCGAACCGGTTCCGAGCCAGCGTCCTAGCGGCAAGCCTTCGCGAACCAATGCAGAGAACAGACAAGAGAGGAGCAACCAATGCTTGACCAAGAAACAACCACCATGACCGGCACGACCTGGCAGGACAGCCACAGCGGACGCCGCGGGCACAAGCTCATGACCAAGGAGCTCGCCGCCACCATCCCGCCCCTGTACGCCAATGACGGTGCGGACGACCCCGGCGCCGTGGTCGCCAGAGTGAAGCTGTTCAGCCCGTGTGCGCCGCGTGACGCGGCATAGGATCCTCGACCCAATCGAGAGGGACTCGGAGGAAGTCCCTGGGCCAACCGACCCACCTCGAAGCGAAAGCCTAGGGGGACAACAGCATGTCGGTAAAGCGGCTACAGCCCCAAAGCGTTGTAGGGCTGGTTCCGCAAGGCCCGCGCGATACGGTGAAAGCTAGACTGCCTGAACCCCAGTCCCCAGTTGGTGTATGAAAACGCCCGCCGGTAGAACGCTTGTAACCCGGCGCCACTCCTTGCACTGGCATGTAAGGGCTACCAGTGCACCTCCGATGAGTGGGCTAAGACCAATGCGGTCTATTCAAGGGAACGAACGGGGCACCTAAGTCGCGCTAGATACGTCCTATGTCACCGGAACGCGGGATGGCCTACGGGGGGAGACCCCTATGGTCACGGAGTCCTCGTAGTAGTCCGAGCCGGGGAAAGCCCGGCACATGGCGAAGGAGGACAGGTGGTTTCGACGGAATACAACAGGGAGGTACTCAGGATGAGAAATGCCGAAACTGTATTGAACGTCATACGCGAACGCGGAGAACGAGGATTGCCGCTGGAGAACATCTATCGGCTGCTTTACAACCGGAACCTTTACCTGCGGGCCTACGGTCGCATCTACTCAAACCAGGGAGCTACGACCAAGGGCGTCACCGCAGAGACCATGGACGGTATGTCACTGGCCAAAATCGACCGCATCATCGAAGCCTTGCGCTACGAGCGGTTCCGGTGGACGCCGGTGCGACGGGTCAACATTCCCAAGCCTAACGGCACGACCCGCGCCCTGGGCATACCGACGGGGCCGGACAAGCTGCTGCAAGAGGTCATCCGGATGATTCTGGAAGCCTACTACGAGCCGCAGTTTTCCGACCGCTCCCATGGCTTTCGGCCCCACCGGGGATGCCACACCGCCCTGAGCGACGTGGTCAACACCTGGAAGGGAACCCGCTGGTTCGTCGAGGGCGACATCAAAGGGTGCTTTGACAACATCGACCACGATGTCCTGTTGTCGGTGCTCGGCAAGAAGCTCCACGACAACCGATTCCTACGCCTGCTCAAGTACCTACTGAAAGCGGGCTACGTTGAGGATTGGAAGTATGGCCGCACGCTGAGCGGTACGCCGCAAGGCGGCATAGTCAGCCCCATCCTCGCCAACATCTACCTAGACCGGTTGGACAAGTTCGTCGAGAACGTGCTGATACCAGCACACACCCGAGGCACAGAGCGAAGACGCAACCGCCCATACGGGTTGTTGATGGATCGGGCCGCCTACCACCGGCGAGCAGGGAATCACGAGTTGGCGCTGCAACTGCGAAAGCGAATGCAGCAACTGCCATCCCGTGACCCCTACGACCCCGGCTACCGACGGCTGCGATACGTTCGCTACGCAGACGACTTCGTACTGGGCTTCATCGGGCCAAAGGCCGAAGCCGAGCAGATAAAGGAGTCCTTGGAGACATTCCTGCGCGACTCGCTCAAGCTGGAGCTATCCAGGGAGAAAACCCTCATAACCCACGCCACCAGCCAGGCGGCCAAGTTCCTCGGCTATGAACTCATAAACCAGCAGGCCAACGACCGATTCGACCAACGGGGTCGGCGTAGCGTCAACGGCCAAATCGGGCTGCGAGTTCCCGCCAAAGTCATCGAACAACACCGCCAAGCCTACATGAAAAACGGCGAACCGATTCACCGCAGCATGCTAATTCACGACGAGGATTACTCCATCGTGGACAGGTATCAGTCGGAGTTCCGGGGAGTCGTCGAGTATTACCGGCTCGCCGTGAACGTCTCATATTTCGGGAGACTGAAATGGGTTATGAGCCAGTCGCTCGCCAAGACCCTTGCGGCCAAGCACAAGACCACATGCCGGAAAATCGTACGGCGCTACAAGAGCATCGTGCATACCGCGCATGGGAAACGAGTTTGCCTCAAGGTCGTCAAGGAACAGGGTAATGGGAAACGCCCAAAGGTGACGCAGTTCGGTGGCATACCCCTGAAGCGGAATCGGCAGGCTGTCCTAGTAGACCGACAGCCTCAGCGGTACAGGACTGACCGCAACGAGCTCATCAAACGGGTCGAGGCGGACAAATGCGAGATGTGCGATTCCACGGTGGACGTAGAGGTCCACCACATACGCGCACTTCGCGACCTGAACGTGAAAGGCCAACGGGAAAAGCCCAAATGGGTACAAATCATGGCGGCGCGGAAGCGCAAGACCCTCGTGGTCTGCCGGACGTGCCACGTGGACATCCATCACGGGCGAAGTAATCCGCAGAGGCAGACATAAACCACTGGGGAGCCGGATGCGGTGAAAGCCGCACGTCCGGTTCGGAAGGGGGCCGACGGAAAAGTGCTTCGGGCAACCGGAGTAACTCGCCGCCGGCCTACCTTACACACCGGCTGGCGCTGGTACATCACCGAATGGGACCCCGAGACCGGTCTGTGCTTCGGCCTCGTCGAAGGGTTTGAAGTTGAGCTTGGTTACTTCCACCTCACCGAGCTGGCGGAATCAACCGTGCTCGGCAACGTTCCCGCCGTGGAGCGCGACCTGTACTGGGAGCCGACAACCATCGACGAGATAAGGAGACCGTCGCGATGGATGGCGGCCTAGTGACCGGTGCACATAAGCGCAGACATAGAAGAAATAAGGAGAGGGTAAACCATGCCTGACGAAACTGGAACGGAAGCAACCCGTTCGGATGCCCTGAGCGCCTACGAGAGTCTCTTCGGCGAAATGGCAGGCGACAAAGCTGCGGCTGTCGAAGAAGATTCCAACAGTGAGACCGACCGCGAGGAGAATGATTCGGAAGACGCCGAGGAGGCGGCCATTCCGACGGAGGACCTGAAGGTCGTCGTGTCGATCAAAGAAGGCAGGGCCACCATCGGGGTGAAGCAGCCCTCGTCGGACCCGCACATCGAGCCGGTCGATGCTCCGGACCTCTCCGGGCTCGTGGGGGAAATCCCGGCGGTGCTCGAAAGGGCGAGGGCCAGGTGGGAAGACGCACTCAGGTACCCCGCTCACGCGAGGCCCGCTCCCTCGACCGGGCGTCAGCCTCGCCGAGCACAGGGATCGGCGGGGCAAGACTCAACTGCCGAGAGAGGGACAGGCGAAAACCAGCCGGAGGCGCTGAGGCTGTTCTAAGAGCCGAGCTAGGAGCAAAAGGGGCAGGTGACCGTCGTGACAGCGGTCACCTGCCCCTTTCCTTATGTATAGGGGCCTTTCTGCGTTTCTGGAGTCCCGCTCCGCTCCCAGTGTATATATGCGGGCTTTCTTGTTGCCCGAAATAGCGAGAGGACGCGGGCCGATGGCTACTCTTGCAGCGCAATCAGTGGTTTGCCTTGTCATTCAGGTATCCGACCCGCTCGGCGTAGGCGCCGAGTTCCACCAAACTGGTCAGATTCAAGAACCTTCATTCTTTGGAATCAATAGACACGGAAAACTCAGATACTCGTGGGCGGTCGGGTTGGGTCCATTCAAGCCGGGGCGGGGCTCTTAGACAATCGCGTGCCCTACAACAGCCTGCCGGAGAGGGTGGAGCCGTTGGGACGGGCGTGGCGCGCAACCTAGGCATCGACCCCCGGCTGGGCCATCCGAAGCTGAGCCAGACGAGCCGGGATAGATGAGTCGTCTCTCTTATGACTGGTTCGGTCCCTGTCAACTGGGCCGGACTTGACGAAATCAAGAACCGAAGCCGATTCGGTGGTCACACCATCGTTCGGCATGGGGACGGTGTACGTCAGCGTCGCCTCGTCTCCCACCACCTCGATGCCCTCCACGAAGTTGCGGATGAGCGCCTTGCGCTCGGGGAACGTCCCATCCTTCAGGAAGTCCCGGAAGTCCGCAACGTACTCCGCTATCTCCTCGGTGTTGGGAAGGGCAACCCTGCGCTGCTCAAGCTGGCGCTCGGCATCGTCTCTCGCAGCCTCAAGCTGCTCCTCACGGTGCCTCAGAGAGAAGATGCGGGGCGACAGGACCTCCAACGTCAGCTCGCTCGTCTCAAGGGCCTCGTAGAGCCTCTCCAGCCGCTTCCTCACGTCCCCCAGCTCCGCCTCGATGACCTCCAGCCTGCCGGCCAACTCACCGGCCATGGCGTCGATCTCCTCGGCCACCAGCGTTACAAGCTCGACGATGGTCTCCTCAGTCAAGATCCGCTCCCTGATCTTCTCGACCACGAAGTCCTCCACCCTGGGAGCGTTCAGGTAGCGGGCGCTGCACGTCCCTGCGCCTTCCCTGAACAGGGTGCCGCAGATGTAGTAGGCGAACTGCCCGCTCTTGGCCCCCTGGCCGGAGTAGGGCCTGCCGCACACGCCGCACTTGAGCAGCCCGCTCAGCAGGAACCTGCTCCCAACCCTGGCGGGTCTCTGCACCTTCGGCGCACGGTCCCGCATCGCCTGCTGCACCTCGTCGAACAACTCCCTCGACACCAGGGCGGGCCACGCTCCCTCAACCCTTACAGGCTCCTGGGTCTTCTCTCCCTTGCTGGTTCTGCCCCAGACGGCGGTGCCGGTGTACGCCTCGTTTCTCAGCAGGTAGTGGAGTGTTCCCTTGTACCAGCGCTTGCCCCGGTTGGTGACGCCCCGGTCGTTCAGGGTCTTGCATATCTCCATGAGGCCGTTCCCTCGAAGCGAGCTCTGGAACAACTCCCTCACCACCGGAGCGGCGGCCGGGTCAATCTCCAGCGTGGGACGCTCCTTCACCCCGTCGCTGACCTTGACTCTCTTGTATCCGAAGGGGGCCTTGGAGCCGAGGAAGAAGCCCCTCGAAGCGGCTTCCCTCATTCCCCGGACGACGTCCTCGGCAAGATTTTCGCTGTAGAATTCGTCCACGCTCTCGATAATGGCCTCCATGAGCTTGCCCGTGGGGGAGTCGTCGGCGTGCTCTGGTACAGGTGGACGGCAGCCACCACCGGTGGCTTGGAGACGATGGTCCTCCCTTCGCGCTGCTGCTGGCCGTCGATGACGCCACCGGCATCGTGGTCAACGCCCTGTTCTGCGAGCAGGAGAACACCCGCGACTACTTCCTGCTGATGAGGGGGCTGATACAGCGCTACGGCGTACCCATCGCCCTCTACACCGACCGGCACTCCGTCTTCAAGAACGTGCCCGGCTCCGGGCGCGCCGGTGCACCCACACAGTTCAGTCGTGCGATGGACGAGCTCGGCATACAGATGGTCTTCGCCCTGTCACCGCAGGCTAAGGGTAGAGTGGAGCGCACAGCGGGAACGTTCCAGGATAGGCTGGTGACCGAGCTCAGACTCGCTGGTGCAGTCACCATCGAGGGGGCCAACGCCCTGCTGAAGGAGCTCCTTGACCGCTTCAACGCTCGCTTCGGAGTGCAGGCACAGCACCCTGAGGCTGCCTACCGCCCGTTGGGACCGGGAGTGTGCCTCGACACTGCGCTCTGCTTCAGGCACAGCCGCAGGGTGGCCAGGGACAACACGGTGAAGTACCGCTGGAGAACGCTTCAGTTGCTGCCGGGGACGGAGCGGCGCAGCTATGCGGGGGCGGTGGCAGATGTGCTGGAAGGCCTGGACGGCCAGCTGGCTGTGCGTTACCGGGGAGAGATCATCCCCAGCCAGGAGGCGCCACCCCGCCCAGGCATACTCAGAAGCTTCAACGGCTCTTCTTCACATGGGACACACCCACGTCCCGATCTCAACGGTCTGAGCAGGCGCTGGGAGGCGGCCCTGGCAGCACTCGACGCACAGATGGACGCCGGCGATGCTGACGACACGGCCATCGACAACGGCGCCGTCAGAGTCCGCAAGGCACCTGCCATGCAGCGCAGGAAGCCCACTCCACTTCAGACGGCAAGGTGGAACGCTGTTCAGAAGGCGAAGCGCAGGGGGTTGTCGGTTCGAGGGGTCGCCCGGGAACTCGGCATCCATCGGGACACGGCAAAGAAGTACATGGAAGCTCTGAGCCCGCCCATGAAGCGAGAGGTCACGTCCCGTCAAGTGGTGTAAGAGTGCGTCATCGATCAGGTGACGACGCTCACTATTCAGCTTGGAGCTCACCAGCCTGTTACGCCGGTCGACGACTCGCCTGACGAACGTCCTGTACTCTTCCTCTGAGTCGAAGTCCCTGCTGCCCCTGAGTATCAGGGCCTGGCCCAGGGCGTTCTTGAGACGACGGTGTCTCTGCTCGACCACGCCGTTCTCGTGCGAGGAGCGTGGGTTGGTTCCTGGTGGCCTCCACTCCATAGTGGGCCAGTACCGCCTCGTAACTGGCGTTGATGGCACGGCCCCTGCTGTCCCTCAGCTCGTGTGTCGCCGCAGACAGGTTGTCGGTGCGGACCACCCTCGGTACGCCTCCCAACTCCCACAGCGCTCCCTGCAGTCCCTTCACGAGCGCCGCGAACGTCTCTCCGAAGCACACCTCGGCATAGCTCCACCCAGAGTGGCTCAGCACGAGGTGGAACAGCAGATGCCTGAAGGGCTCCCCACCTATGGTCACCCCAAGCCCCGAACAGTGGGTGAAGTCCACCTGCGCCTCACGTCCCGGCGGATGATCCTGCTGGAAGTACACCCTCCCTGTCCGGCCCGTGAAGTGCCCTGTAGTCGCGGATCCGGCGCTGAAGCGTCCTCAGATGGGAACTGCCGAACCTGCCGGGGTGTCTCTCGTCGAGCCACTCGAGGATAGTTGTCGCACTCAGTTCACCCTCGGGATCGGACCGAAGCAGTGGCTCTACATCCCTCTCCCACACGTCAACGAATGGGTCCGGCCTCGTCCTCCAGCCCCTTCTGTTCCTCCTTCTCTCTGAAGGCAGCGCTCCCCGCTGCCATCTCCTTACCGATCTCGCACTCGTGGCGGACGCCGCCGCCGCTGCCTGCTGCGTCTTACCTTCCATCAATTTCTGCCTCAGTAGAACTACCTGTTGATCCGTGATCAATCTGGCACCTCCTGGGTACCAGATCATCCTATCTACGGACCGGCCAAAATAGTTGTCGTTCGGTCAGAATGATTGTCGCTGTTCACCTCGGACGCCGGACTCCTGGCATGCCGCGAGCTTGATGCCGCTCTGGGGCTCACAGAGACAGCCAACGATTATATCCATGAAAGCCGCACCGGCCGCAATGTGCAACACCGGCTGTTGCCCTTGCTCAGACAATCGGTGTATAGCCGTCTCGCTGGCTACGAGGACACCAACGACGCTGAACGGCTTGCCCAAGACCCGGCTATGCGTGTCATCGTCGGGTGGCAAGGTACTGATAAGCAGGCAGCCAGCACCAACACTATGAGCCGATTTGAGACTGAGGTGTTAACCGAAGAGGAGAACCTGGATGGGCTTGCGCGCCTGAATGTTGAGTGGGTGGACAGGGCCATGGCCCAGACATCTCACCAGCGAGTTATCCTAGACATGGACAGCTCTGAAAGCCCGGTGCATGGGCAGCAAGAGGGAGTCGCCTACAACGGCCACTTCGAGTCCGTATGTTATCACCCGCTCTTCCTGTTCAACCATTTCGGAGATTGCGAAGGTGCAATGCTTCGCCCGGGCAACGTCCACAGCGCTGAGCGGTGGCGGGAGGTTCTGGAGCCAGTCGTGAAGCGATACCAGGAGAAAGGAGTCCGGCTGCTGTTCCGGGCCGATGCTGCCTTTGCCAAGCCCGAGGTGTACGAGTACCTGGAGTCAAGGGACACTGGCTACGCTATGCGGCTTCCGGCCAACGAGGTATTACAAGGAAACATCCGGCACCTACTGAAGCGGCCCGTGGGCAGGCCGCCTAAGAAGCCCGTAGTCCGGTATCACGACTTCGTTTACCAGGCCCAGAGCTGGGACATTCCCCGGCGTGTGGTCGCCAAGGTGGAGTGGCGCCAGGGTGAGCTATTCCCGAGGGTCGGGTTCGTCGTCACCAACCTCAACCTACCGCCGGCAGGCGTAACCCACTTCTACAACGGGCGGGGCACGGCCGAGCAGTGGATCAAGGAAGGTAAATACGCCCTGAACTGGACGCGGCTCTCGTGTCACAGGTTCGTTGCTAACCAGGTGAGGCTGTGGCTGTTTGTGCTGGCCTACAACCTGGGCAACTTCATGAGAAGGCTGACTTTGCCAGAGTCAGTGAAACACTGGTCACTGCGAAGCGTGCAGACCAAGCTCATCAAGATGGGTGGACGTCTGGTGCGGCATGCCAGGAGGTTGGTGTTTCAGCTTGCTGAGGTGGCAGTGTCCCGGGAGGTATTCCGGCAAGTGTTGGAGCGTATCGCCGGGCTCCATCCAGCACCAGGGTAGCGATTATCCTTGAGGTCATCAGAGGTGAAGAGAGGCAACCAAGGGCGAGGTGCGTGCCCGGAGGGGTTTGAATGCGAATCGCCTACGCGCTCGTCGGCGAGGGGCCTCCGCTGGTCAAAGCGCCCAACTGGCTGACGCACCTGGAGTTCGAGTGGAGCAGCCCGGTTTGGCGCCACTGGTGGGAGGAGCTGGCCAAGGACTACACGCTCGTCCGGTTCGACCAGCGAGGCTCCGGCCTGTCGGACCGCTCTGTTGCCGAGCAGACGTTCGATAGCTGGGTCAGCGACCTAAGCGCCGTGGTCGATCATCTTGGCCTCGACTGGTTCGCGCTATTGGGCATATCGCAAGGCGGTGCGATCGCGGCGCAATACGCCGCGCGAAACCCCTCCCGTGTCAGCCATCTCGTGCTGTACGGGGCCTACGCGCGAGGCCGCCTAAAGCGAGGGGGCTCTGTGGAGGAACACAAGGCCCTATTGACATTAACCAGGGCCGGCTGGGGCCGGGACAATCCCGCATACCGTCAGTTGTTCACTTCCCGCTTCATGCCCGGCGCCACGACCGAGCAGATGGGCTGGTTCAACGACATGCAGCTCGTTTCTACCTCGGGGGATAACGCCGCCTCGGTGATGTCCGTGACATCCAACCCGGAATTACCCATATCAAGCTGCCTGGACCCAAGTAACGCACCATCCTCGACGAGAGCCATCGTAGTATCACTCACGGATGCCGTCAACCATCCAATCAAAGCTCACAAAACCATCTCTTGGCGTGGTGAGTTAGCGGCCCCAGGCAGCGGAGGTGGCTCTCACCACGTTTGCACTCCCTTCAAACTCCTCCGGGCACGCACCTCGCCCTTGGTTGCCTCTCTTCACCTCTGATGACCTCAAGGATAATCGCTACCCTGGTGCTGGATGGAGCCCGGCGATACGCTCCAACACTTGCCGGAATACCTCCCGGGACACTGCCACCTCAGCAAGCTGAAACACCAACCTCCTGGCATGCCGCACCAGACGTCCACCCATCTTGATGAGCTTGGTCTGCACGCTTCGCAGTGACCAGTGTTTCACTGACTCTGGCAAAGTCAGCCTTCTCATGAAAGTTGCCCAGGTTGTAGGCCAGCACAAACAGCCACAGCCTCCTGTGAATCTGGGATAATGGTTTTGAAACAGAAAACCGGTCACCTGGTTAGCAACGAACCTGTGACACGAGAGCCGCGTCCAGTTCAGGGCGTATTTACCTTCCTTGATCCACTGCTCGGCCGTGCCCCGCCCGTTGTAGAAGTGGGTTACGCCTTCCGGCGGTAGGTTGAGGTTGGTGACGACGAACCCGACCCTCGGGAATAGCTCACCCTGGCGCCACTCCACCTTGGCGACCACACGCCGGGGAATGTCCCAGCTCTGGGCCTGGTAAACGAAGTCGTGATACCGGACTACGGGCTTCTTAGGCGGCCTGCCCACGGGCCGCTTCAGTAGGTGCCGGATGTTTCCTTGTAATACCTCGTTGGCCGGAAGCCGCATAGCGTAGCCAGTGTCCCTTGACTCCAGGTACTCGTACACCTCGGGCTTGGCAAAGGCAGCATCGGCCCGGAACAGCAGCCGGACTCCTTTCTCCTGGTATCGCTTCACGACTGGCTCCAGAACCTCCCGCCACCGCTCAGCGCTGTGGACGTTGCCCGGGCGAAGCATTGCACCTTCGCAATCTCCGAAATGGTTGAACAGGAAGAGCGGGTGATAACATACGGACTCGAAGTGGCCGTTGTAGGCGACTCCCTCTTGCTGCCCATGCACCGGGCTTTCAGAGCTGTCCATGTCTAGGATAACTCGCTGGTGAGATGTCTGGGCCATGGCCCTGTCCACCCACTCAACATTCAGGTGCGCAAGCCCATCCAGGTTCTCCTCTTCGGTTAACACCTCAGTCTCAAATCGGCTCATAGTGTTGGTGCTGGCTGCCTGCTTATCAGTACCTTGCCACCCGACGATGACACGCATAGCCGGGTCTTGGGCAAGCCGTTCAGCGTCGTTGGTGTCCTCGTAGCCAGCGAGACGGCTATACACCGATTGTCTGAGCAAGGGCAACAGCCGGTGTTGCACATTGCGGCCGGTGCGGCTTTCATGGATATAATCGTTGGCTGTCTCTGTGAGCCCCAGAGCGGCATCAAGCTCGCGGCATGCCAGGAGTCCGGCGTCCGAGGTGATGGTAGCGCCACGAAAATCCAGGCGGACTCTGCGGTCGAATTGGAGCTTCAAAGGGGTGTCGGAGCTTTCACCCATTGGGTGCCTCCAGCGAGATTGCGGTATCCAGAACTAGACCCGCTAGCTCGGCCAGTCTAGCACCCACACTGCCCATAATGCCCAGGTATGCGGCTCAAATAGGCAGCACTCTTACCGGATTACGACGCTCCCACGCGGCTGATCTGGGAAATGTGGGTTGAAGGGAGTGCAAACGTGGTGAGAGCCACCTCCGCTGCCTGGGGCCGCTAACTCACCACGCCAAGAGATGGTTTTGTGAGCTTGATTGGATGGTTGACGGCATCCGTGAGTGATACTACGATGGCTCTCGTCGAGGATGGTGCGTTACTTGGGTCCAGGCAGCTTGATATGGGTAATTCCGGCTTACACCACTTCCTGGGACTCTACTAAGCGAGATCGGGGCGAATAGGAGCCATCTGTTATCATCACGAGCAATACAAGTGACATTTTCGCTGGCCACTTAGCCGGACATTTTCGCTGACCATCGACAGACGTAAGCCCAAGAATAAGAGCGGGGGCGGCGCCGAATATCCCGGAGGGCCTGCCCCCAGGTCTCGGGGATTCGGGGCGGCCGATTCATTCCGGTGCTGCCACTGCCTGCAAGAAGCCGTCTACGGTGTTCACATAGACTATCCCGTCCACCACCTTGAGGGACGGCGGGTCCCCCACCGAACCCGCTATCTGCCCCACCTCATGCTTCCACAGTAGCTCACCTGTGGAGATATCCCAGGTGTAAATGTGTCCGTCAGAGCCGCCGTGATACAGCACCAGCCCGACCACCATAGACTCTCCGACCGCCCTGAACCTCCCGGAGCTCGGCAAGCTCGTGCGCCTGATGACCTGCCCGTCCGCAGGGTCGAGTACGTACAGCTGGTCTCCCCCACGGCTGGGACCCCAGTGAACGTAGATTGCCCCGTCGATGTACGTGGCGGAGTAGACTTCCGTCCCATCCTCTGAGAATCTCCAGAGTAGCTCGCCCGTTGCTTTATCAAGGGCGGCTACATAGCCGTTCCATGTCTCATACAGGATGTCAGCTGTGACTCCGGAAGGGCTTGGAGGGGGTCTCGAAGTCTGATTTCCCCGGTCCACCACGTAGACAACCTCGTCGGCCCAATCAGGTTCGACCGTCCCGCGGCCCTCGGCACTCGCGGCCCGCCACATCAGCTGCAAGGTCGAGGCGTCTACCGCGAGGAGGGGCAGATTCCCCGAACTCACGTAGGCCACGCCACCGGCTATTCTCTTCACCTGGCCGTAGGTGTCGTCGTGCTTCTCCATCAATTCGTGCCGAACACGTCGAATCAGTTCTCCGGACGGTGCGTCCACTGCATGGAGGTGATTGCCCCTGAGGTCGCCGGCGGCAAAATATGCAACTCCGCCCGCAATCGTCGGAGTGCCTACGTGATATTCAGGTCCTACCTCCCATAAATGGACGCCCGTCATGGCATCCAAGGCGTGTAGGTAGGCGGTCCCCCGAGCGCGGGATTCGGAGGTGAAGTAGACGATGCCATCGGCCACGACAGGAGAGCTCACCACCTGCTGGAAGCGAAATCCCGCACTGTGGGTGCGGAAATCCCATAGACGCGCGCCTGTGGACGCGTCCAAGGCGTAGAGACCCACGGCGTCCATCTCAACATTAAGGCCGCCCACACTGTAGTAAAAGACACCCCCGGCTATGGTAGGCGCTTGCGGGTACGTAGTAGCGTATCCCCACGGCGTGGCTCCACAGCAGGCGTCCCGTTTCGGAGTCCAAGGCGTGAATCTCTCCTACCTCGGAGCCGACGTACAAGACACCGCCCATCGCTATAGGTGACCAGGCGGCATGCCGACCCACCTCGAAGCGCCATGACAGGCCGCCAGACCCGCAGGCGGCCAGAAGAAGCGCCAAAGCAGTGGCGGCGAACAAGGCAAGCCATGTCGGTGCTGGAGTCGTCATCCGGTTTCCAGGTCTCTGGCGCGCTCGCGTGTTCATCCACATAAGTAGCCTCCGTGGTATCACCCCGCAGGGTGCCCAGTCATCAGTAAGGACGTGCTGTGGCCTTGAAAGGTTCCGGGATTTGACGTTGCCCTCCATGTTTGGTGGGCTACACATTCCCCTTCACCGCGGCTTGCAAGGCATTCAGGTACTCGCTGCACCCCTCGTCGTAGTGATTCAAATAGGGCAAGCAATGTCCGTAGTGCGCAGTCTTTACTCCAGGAATTTCAATGTCCTGCGATTGTATTCTCTGACCTACGGTATCTGTGCCACGGAAGCAACCTGGTCCAAATGTTAGTTTTTCGAGGTCGATGTGGCCCTCGCGGCTCCATGACAATGCCATCGGCTGTTAGGACATAGCAGCGTAAGCGTCAATTGTGTCTGCCTTCTCGGATGGAAAATGCGCGATGGCAATGTCTCTGACCATGCCGATCTTGCTAACA
>CAXXWW010000014.1:0-348857 GCA_963665215.2 Dehalococcoidia bacterium | reverse complement strand
GTATCCGTTCCGATAGCCGGTATCGTTGTCCGAGTCGGATCTGAGCGCCGACTTCGCCCTTCCCAGAAACGCCGTCACCTCCTCCTCCAGCAACTCCTGGATCAGCCTCTGGACCTGGCTTCGCACCCAATCCTCCAACTGCTCCCACTCCGGCCTTGACTCCGACCTACTCTCAGTGCTTTCCTTCCTCATGGGCGGTCTATCTCCTCTCTTGGGCCTCGAGCCCGTGTTGTTCAGAGAGAGGGTACACCGCCTGACTGTTTACACACTTTTTGAAGATACCTCTGATTCCCTCGTAAAAACCCGTTTTGAGGAAGTTCCAGCGATTTAGCACATCTGTGCGCTACCGTATGTTGGGGTAGTGTGCGGAACAGAGACTGTATATTGTACCCAGGTGTGGGTACGTTTGTTCTAATTCAACCTACACAGACTTTTTACGAGAGAATCAACGTTGGCTGCCCCTGAGCGCCAAATTCTCATTCATGGATGTACCTCTTGGCCCGTCATTCGACCACGACGCTCTCCTCGTGATTGCCGTTGGCGGCGTGACGGCCACAACGGTTGTGCGAACTATTCTTCCGCGATCTCGATTAGCAGGCGGCAGTGGGCACTCGCTCCCCATTCCTCAACGGAGTTGAGGGCACGCACCGTAACGCCCCTATGGAAGCCCCGCGAAGCGAAGGCGTAGTCGAGCTGGTTCTGGGCAGTCGCGGGGGATTGTCTGGTTGTGTGATACGTAGGCACGTTCAGGGTGTCTGGCGGCAGACCTTGTGACGGCGGGCACGCCAGCCTGCCCGCCGGGTACCGAGGACCCAGAAACTCCATGCCGAGCGCGGCCATCCTGTCAGTCACGGTGCGTTCACAGGCTGGAAGCGCCAGCCGATTGTCGTCCGTAGCGCCATAGATCATGTTGAGGTCCCCCGCGGCCAGTACACGGTGCGTGCAGGGGTCGGTGCTACCGATGAACGCCGACAGGTCCGAGATTATGCGGTGCGCCGAGCCGTCCGAGTAGATCCACCTCGTTCTGTTCGTGGACGGGTGTGGACTTGTCCAGCGAGCATACATGGACACCGCGATGAACGGTGGAGCATCCTTCGGAATGACGCGGGCGGCGGCGATTGTGCCGACGCCGCTGACAGCGATCTCGCCTTCGGCCGGCACACTTATCGGGCTGACCTGCTTGAACCACTCGACCTCAACGCGATCCGACAACTTCACTACCATCGGCCAACGGTCATACGGATCATTGAACCGGCCTTCGTACCAACGCGAATTCCAAACGTGCCAGTCCCAATGCTCCACAGGGCCTGTGTCGACTTCACCAGCCACATCGGGTGACACCGGGCCTGCCTCCTGCAGCAGAGCTATATCGGCATCCATCTGCGATAGCTGGCGCCACGGCTCGTGGCTCTTGGCGATATTCCAGCTAACTACTGTTGTCGGCATTCGACCGACGAAACCATCCCGTTCCATCAGGCCGTTGAGGAGGTGTCTCCAGAGTCGGAGGCCAGACTGTCTTCCTGCACCAGTTCGTACTCCACAGGGGCCTCATCCAGCTCTTCGATATCGTCGGAAGCGATCTGTTTGCCCATCACTGTCCGAATCTTGTCGAGGAGCGCCGACTGCCGAGCACTGAAATACCGGTGGAAGTCGTCGGACCACAAACGCTCAGGGTTGATGAGATGCGACTGGAGGTAGCGGTCCAAGGCGTCTCGCGGGACGCCGCTCGACGCGACCCTCTGGAGGTATTCGCCTGGGGCGTCGCCTCCGATGCTGCGGTTGGTTCGTGCCGTGAGTGGTGTCTTGTTTATGATCGAGTCGCAGCGGGCGGGCTCAATGCCTTGATCGCGGCACCACTTCTGAGGAAAGACATGGTGAATGTCGATGCTCTCGTCAAAGTAATTCTGTATGGACGACTCTTCGCCCGTCATCCAGTCGCGAGCGCCTTCGCGCAGCAAGAGCGCGTATACGCCTTTGTATGCGGCACTGTTTCGCGTGCGCAGCGTTATCAACCGGGCGGGAGTAAATTCCGCATCATAGGTGGTGCCCGGCTCCGGCCCACCGTCCCGTATCCAGCTGAGGACTTGAGGGAGATCGCGGCTGAACCGCGTCTCAATGGCGCCCCCGTAGAGCTCTCCGAGCACGCCGCACCAGTACCACCGCGCAATCTTGATTCTCTCGTAAAAAGTCTGTGTAGGTTGAATTAGAACAAACGTACCCACACCTGGGTACAATATACAGTCTCTGTTCCGCACACTACCCCAACATACGGTAGCGCGCAGATGTGCTAAATCGCTGGAACTTCCTCAAAACGGGTTTTTACGAGGGAATCAATCTTCTCTCTCGCAAGGTGCGGCTCCCAATCGCGGCTTAGGGCCGTGAGGATCGCTGCGAGTGGGATCAGTTGACTGCCGTACGGCAGGAATCTTGCGTCATACAAGTGCTGCGAATGAAGGAATCTCGCCGCTCTCTCAAAGCCCTCCATCAACGGATCAGCCCACCGCTGGTACTCGTCGAGTCCCAGCCGTAGCATGTCGGAGCGCTTGCATCCGATGGCGGGAGCCCGCTCCTCGTCCGGCCCACTGCGAAGGGCGGCATCCCGGCGCTCCAGCGTGGTAAGCAGAGTCACAGCCTGAAGGAAATCCGTGTTGGACACCCCCGACAGGATCGACTGGGAGTGGATTGCACGCTCCCGTTGTTCCCAATCCGGCCTCAGCTGAAAGTCGTCCGCGGCGAAAGTCGCTGTCAGCAGCTCAAACACTGTTAGGGTCACGCCACCGGTGTTCACTTTTTCAAAGACTTGGCAGACCGCCTCCTTCGGAGTGTCCTTGCCAAGCTCGATGACCGGCACTTGGTACTTCTCGAAGCGCGTCACTATCCTCTCGTCGAATTCGTTCCACAGTTCGATTTTCGCTTCGTCGTATCCCCAGAATCGCTCAAAGCCTACCCGCCAATTCCGGCAGTCAAATACCTTGGAAAGCGGGAATAGCATTGCCTCGTACTCCCGCTCTGGAGTCGAGTAGTCTGCAATTATGTCCCGGCCGAACCTCTTGATCTGCCGCTCCTCAGGCAGGGAGATCACTGCTTCTTCGCGATCACCATTCGGGGCTAGCGCCATCTGCATGTCGATGTAGTACCAGCGTTTGATGGTTCGCCGTCGCTGGTCACGGGTGAGCACAGGGCGGTCAAGACGCAAGGACTGGAAAAGCGATGTGAGTCGCTGCTGTCCGTCAAGGATGAGCCGGTCAGCCTCCCGATCCCTTGGCGTTGGTGCACCTTCTAGGGGGCGTTGCTTGAAGCGGACGGTCTCACCCCCAGCCCTGAGCATCATCACAGCGCCGATCGGGTAGCCGAGGGAGATACTTGCGAGCAAGCTGCAAACGTGGTCGTCGTCCCAAACCCACCCTCGCTGGAAGTCTGGCAGTTGCGTACTCCCGTCGGCCGCCTCGCTTAGCAACCCATCTAGTGATTCCTTCTCGATGCCATACGTCGTGACGTTCATCACACCTCCTCAACGATTCCGATAATAGGCTCGTACTCCGCGTTCATTACCTAGATGAGTTTCTAAGGCCTTCCATCTAGCGATCTCGTCCATGGCGTTGGCAGTCGGCGAGGTTGCTACATGCGATTGGGAGTGGTTGTGGGCCGACAGGATAAAGAACACCAAACACTCCCACGGGTCCACCTGCATAATCCGAAGACCGTAGTAACGCTTTACCAACGCTGCCATTTTGGGATCGAGCTGCAACTGGGCGTATACAGCTTCGATGCGCTCATCGTAGTCGGTGAGCCTGAACTGCTGGCGCAGCTTGTCTGCTATTCCTTGTATCTTGGTTTGGTGTGTAACAATCACTTCACTTAGGTGGATCGGGGTGCGGCAGACCGACTATTCCTAGGTCGTAGCAGGCCGTGAGAAAGCGAGGGTCGCCGCACCCCCCAGAGTTAGAGCCCGAACAGTTGCCTGGGCCAACCAAGCCCGCATCTTGCAAGGACGGGCCAATAATTCGCAGGAGGTGCTGATGGAACAGGAAGCGACCTACGTAGGCATCGATGTAGCTAAGGCCCAGGTGGACGTTGCGGTGCGTCCCACGGACGAAAGATGGGAGGTCTCCCATGACGATGCGGGGATCCGGCAGTTGATCTCCAAGCTGAAGACCCTGGAACCTGTCATGGTGTTGCTTGAGGCTTCGGGCGGCTTGGAGCTGCCTCTGGTGGCTGCTCTGGCAGCCGAGGCGGTGCCGGTGGTCGTCGTCAACCCGCGCCAAGTGCGGGACTTTGCCAGGGCAACGGGGAAGCTGGCCAAGACCGACTCGCTTGACGCGGCGGCTATTGCTCACTTTGCCGAAGCGGTCCGACCTCCCGTGCGCCCTTTGCGGGACGCCGAAACCCAGGCCCTCAACTCCCTGGCTGCCCGAAGGCACCAGGTGATGACCATGCTGGTCTCGGAGAAGAACCGCCTCGGCACCGCCACCGTCGCCGTCCGTCCCCGCATCGAAGCCCACATTGCATGGCTGGAGCGGGAGTTGGACGACCTGGACAAGCGTCTGCGTCAGACTCTGCGCCAGAGTCCCGTGTGGCGGGAGAAGGACGACCTTCTGCGCACCGTCCCCGGCGTGGGCGAGCAGCTCTCCCTCACTCTTCTGGCCTACCTGCCGGAGCTGGGCACCATGGATCGCCGGCAGGTTGCCGCCCTGGTGGGAGTGGCTCCCTACAACCGGGATAGCGGCACCCTGCGTGGTAAACGCACCGTCTGGGGCGGACGCGGCCGGGTCCGCGCCGCCCTGTACATGGGAGCGTTGGTGGCCAGCCGCTACAATCCCGTCATCCGAGACTTCTACCAGCGGCTGTTGGCCGCTGGTAAGCCGAAGAAGCTGGCCCTCACAGCCTGCATGCGCAAGCTGCTCGTTATCCTCAACTCCATGCTCAAGCATCGCTCGCCCTGGCACGACATGACTTCCACATTCGTTGTTCATTCCTCTTGACTTTCAAGACAGTTGCTTTCTCCTGGTATCGCTTCACGACTGGCTCCAGAACCTCCCGCCACCGCTCAGCGCTGTGGACGTTGCCCGGGCGAAGCATTGCACCTTCGCAATCTCCGAAATGGTTGAACAGGAAGAGCGGGTGATAACATACGGACTCGAAGTGGCCGTTGTAGGCGACTCCCTCTTGCTGCCCATGCACCGGGCTTTCAGAGCTGTCCATGTCTAGGATAACTCGCTGGTGAGATGTCTGGGCCATGCCCCTGTCCACCCACTCAACATTCAGGCGCGCAAGCCCATCCAGGTTCTCCTCTTCGGTTAACACCTCAGTCTCAAATCGGCTCATAGTGTTGGTGCTGGCTGCCTGCTTATCAGTACCTTGCCACCCGACGATGACACGCATAGCCGGGTCTTGGGCAAGCCGTTCAGCGTCGTTGGTGTCCTCGTAGCCAGCGAGACGGCTATACACCGATTGTCTGAGCAAGGGCAACAGCCGGTGTTGCACATTGCGGCCGGTGCGGCTTTCATGGATATAATCGTTGGCTGTCTCTGTGAGCCCCAGAGCGGCATCAAGCTCGCGGCATGCCAGGAGTCCGGCGTCCGAGGTGATGGTAGCGCCACGAAAATCCAGGCGGACTCTGCGGTCGAATTGGAGCTTCAAAGGGGTGTCGGAGCTTTCACCCATTGGGTGCCTCCAGCGAGATTGCGGTATCCAGAACTAGACCCGCTAGCTCGGCCAGTCTAGCACCCACACTGCCCATAATGCCCAGGTATGCGGCTCAAATAGGCAGCACTCTTACCGGATTACGACGCACCCACGCGGCTGATCTGGGAAATGTGGGTTGAATGTACCATCAGGGCGAAACACGGTCAATCGCGTCATTCACGCTGCGACATCCGCGTGAGCGCCGGCGTGTGATAAGCTGGCCCCGTGCCAACGAGCGTTGGCGGGACCGCGCGGCGGATCAGTGGGCGGCGGCGGCCGGCCGCCGGCAGTAACGCCTTGATGGGACCGGTGGCCCTTTGCTACACTCCTAGCGAAGTGAAAGGGGTTGGAGACCATGCGACTTTCCACTGATGAGGTCCGTCACATTGCCCTCCTGGCCAGGGTGGGGATGAGCGACGAGGAAATCGAGCAGATGCGGGAGGAGATGTCCCACATACTAGAGCACTTCGACGTTCTGAGCCAGGTCGATACCGAGGGCGTGGAGCCGACCGGGCACTCGGCTGATCTGGAGTCGGTCATGCGGGACGACGAGGTTGCCGCGTCCCGCCCCATCGAGGACGTGCTGGCGAACGCGCCGCAGCTGGAGGGGGCGTTCATCCGCGTTCGTGCAGTCCTGGAATAGGTGAAATCCTGTTGAACCCGATCGACGTCATGGATCTCACCGTAGGAGAAGCCAGAGGGCTGCTGGACAGCAAGCGGGTATCTTCGGTAGACCTGACGCGCGCGGTATTGGACCAGATCGAGAGCGTTGAGGCCCAAACCCGCGCCTTTGTGACGGTAACCAAAGAGGTGGCCCTGAAGCAGGCGCGCGGGGCTGACACTCGAATCGCCGCTGGAGACGTCGGTCCTCTGACCGGCATCCCCATGCAACTGAAAGACAACCTGTGCACCAAGGACGTTGCCACCACCTGCTCCTCGCGGATGCTGGAGCATTTCGTACCAACATATGATGCCACAGTAACCCGCCACCTTTCTGACGCTGGCGCGGTGCTGGTCGGTAAGGGTAACCTCGATGAGTTCGCGATGGGCTCCTCCACCGAGAGCTCAGCCTTCTTCCCGACACGGAATCCCTGGGACCTCACCCGGGTCCCAGGGGGCAGCAGCGGGGGACCGGCCACGGCGGTGGCCGCCGGTGAATGCCTATTCGCCCTGGGCTCGGACACAGGAGGCAGCATACGCCAGCCGGCGGCACTGTGCGGGGTGGTCGGGCTGAAGCCCACATATGGGCTGGTGAGTCGGTATGGGCTGGTGGCCTTCGCCAGCTCTCTCGACCAGATCGGCCCCTTGACCAAGGACGTCGCCGACAGCGCCATTGTGTTGAATGCTATTGCAGGCCACGACCCGCGCGATTCCACGTCGATAGTGCACGAAGTGCCCGACTACACCAGGGCCCTCGGTGGAAACATACGGGGGCTCCGCGTCGGCGTACCCACAGAGTATTTTGTCGAAGGCGTCGAGCCGGGTGTCGAGGAGGCGGTGCGCACCGCTACCGGCGTTTTCGAGGAGCT
Organism: Dehalococcoidia bacterium; assembly: GCA_963665215.2. Taxonomy (GTDB): domain Bacteria; phylum Chloroflexota; class Dehalococcoidia; order Lucifugimonadales; family CAUZJF01. The sequence continues at coordinate 341,643 of CAXXWW010000014.1, read as the reverse complement.
GGGAGCCAGGGTTGTGGAGACGTCGCTGCCAAGCTCGCCCTACGCCATGGCCGTCTACTACATAATCGCGCCCTCGGAGGCCTCGGCCAACCTGGCTCGCTACGACGGCGTCAAGTACGGCTACCTGGCCAGGCATGCCGACAGCATGTGGGACGCTCTGGAGAAGACGCGACAGGAGGGCTTCGGGCCCGAGGTCAAGCGGCGCATCATGCTGGGGACCTACGCGCTCTCGGCGGGGTACTACGACGCATATTACCTGAAGGCCCAGAAGGTGCGAACGCTAATACGGCGCGAGTTTGACGAGGCCTTCAAACAGTTCGACGTGCTGGTCATGCCGACGTCACCCTCGGTGGCGTTCAAGCTGGGCGAGAAGACGACGGACCCGATCCAGATGTACCTCAACGATATCTTCACCCTGCCGGCCAACATAGCCGGGATTCCCGCGATATCTCTTCCGGGCGGGATGGTCGACGGGCTGCCGGTGGGCCTGCAGATAATGGCCCCTCGTCTCGGAGAGATGACACTACTGAGGGCGGCCCACGCATACGAGCAGGCCACCCACTGGCACAAGATGCGACCTGACATGAGCAAAGGAGGGAATGGTGCGATGGTCCCGGGCTGATGGGAGGACCGCTGCTGGGGTATTCCATTGGACGCGAGCCCGTCGACTCACCTACAGGCGACGCATTCGCCTGCAGGGACAAGGATCGCAACCCCTCCTCGTAGGCCAGCGCCACTTCGACGTCCTTGAGTATCATCGACCTGGGCCGCCGCACGGTGCGTTTGATAAGCCTGATCTCGAGCTCGTTCACACCCTGTCAATAGGGCGGACATGGGAAAGAAGGATGTGCAGGAGGTTCAGTCCACTCCCCGCGAGAACCGCCTCGGGCGGTCTGGTGGATCAACTTCCGTTTTGTTGGATCTGGACTCAATCCGATATGGCGCAGGCAGGCGTATAATAACAAGTGGCATCACCCTTGAGACCCTTAGTTGCGGGAGGTGATGCCGCCTTGACAGCGGGTCCTGCGTGAGCCTAGCCTTCACCTAGGCCACCACGCCCGATGAGTCGGCAAAAGATATCCGCGAGCAGCGGAGTGTGAAGACGATCGTGCAACAGCCTCGTTTGAAAAATGCCAAGACGCTGCAGATGGCAGGCGTCCTATTGGGAATTGGCGCGGCGCTTCTGCTCGCCTCGGGCGCCTACTATACATACGGCGTCTTCGCCAAATCCAGCCTATCGGAGCTTACCTACAGCGCGGACAGACCATCGGCCTCCGGTGCAAACGAGGCCGGCGTCGCCGCCCGGACATCCTCGGCGAGTAACGCGGACGGCGACGCATCTGTGTCCAAGGGTGATCCCGAGCCCCGGAGCCCGGCGCAAGCACCTTACGTCGATGGTCAGATGAGGCCAGACGGCGAGGCGGCGGCGGTTGCCGAGGACATATACCCCGCCGAGGCATTTGGGGCCGAGTCTCAGACCGCAGAGAGCGCCGGCCATGCGAGAGCGAACGGGCCGGCGACCGGTGGAGGAGACGCGACGCGCGCCGCATCCCAAGCGACCGTGGAGGGCCTGGCCAATAGTGTGGCTCAGGAGGACGCCGAGCCGGCCAGGGCTGGAAACCTGGAGGCGGCGGAGCTAGCCCCTCTACCAGCCGAAGAGGGCTCCCCAGGTGACGCCGCGGAGCCATATGAGGCGGGGTCGGGCGCCGCCACGGCTCTTCTCTTCCAGAGCCCCGCTCCAGAATCTAGCCCGGCGGTAATCGCGCCCGCGGCAGAGATTTTTTTGCCCGCACCGGATATCCCTAGCGTGGATACCACTGGCTACTCCGATCCAAGCTCTATTCTCGCTACCAGTGACCACCTGCCGGCCACCAAGATCACCATCCCTGCCGTCCGCGTGGACTCCGGCGTGAAGGACCTGGATGTCGTCCTCCTCGCCGACAGCTTCGCGTGGGAGACGCCGAAGTGGGTAGTGGGCCATATTCCATCCACGGCGCAGCCCGGGGACCGGGGCCAGGGCTGGTATTTCGGCCACCTGGAGAGCCCGATCAGGGGCGAGGGCAACGTCTTCCAGAGCCTGCCTGAAATACCCGAGCTGCTGGCGAATAACGAGACGGTCCATATAGTGCTGGAGACAGAGGGTCGCAAGTACCTGTACCAGGTGTACAAGACCGAGGTCGTGCACCAGGACGACCTCCAGATCACCGATTCCGGCAGCCAGGACATCACGTTGGTGACCTGCGTCCCCCGGTTCTACTACGATAACAGGCTCCTGGTCACCGCCGCCCTGGTCGGCGTGAGCGGGTCCTGAGGCGCCCGCCATTCGAGTAGCCAGGAGGTCGACCACCCCAGTCGGAGCCGGCCATGAGAGTTGGTGGCGCCTTGTGGAAAATTGGGGGGGGATGGTCCTACTGGGGGCACATCCCCCAGGCCCTCTGCGAGAGGAGGACACTATCCCTCTGGACTTTCCCAAAAGGATTTTGAGATAGTTTCTTAGCCCCGCCCCTTGACCTGCCCCTGGGTACTAGTCGTTAGTTACCGCTGAAATGAATGGTTCTTCTTCCCACCCGCCCGCCGCTTCGGCAAGCTCAGCGCAGGCTCTAAGGGTTTCGGGGAATCCCCAAGCCCCTGCCCCTTCGACGGGCTCAGGGCAGGCGCCGAGGGTCGCAACCCTCTCTGGACTCTCCCGCCGGACAAACCAAATCAGGTGTGACTGAGCACTAGAAGCAAGTCCGTAATAGTGATGGTGTATGTGTGCGGACAGGCTTAACTAACGGCAACCCCGGTGGGCTCCATGAACAGAACGCACCGAGCTGGCGGCATGCTGGACTTCTTTCAAGTCTCTGACCTACTCACCCCCGAGGAACGACAGGTCCAGGCGGCGGTGCGCGAATTCCTCGACTCGGAGGCCATGCCGCACGTCTCCGGCTGGTGGGAGCACGGTGTCTTTCCCTTGCACCTGGTCTCCAAGCTCGGCGAGCTAGGACTCTTGGGCGCCAATCTCCCCAAGGCCCATGGCGCGCCCGAGGTGAGCAATATCGCCTACGGGCTGATAATGTACGAGCTGGAGCGCGTCGACTCCGGGTTCAGGAGCTTTGCCAGCGTCCAGGGCGCCTTGGTCATGTATCCAATCCACACCTACGGATCGGCCCGCTCCAAGGAGCGTTATCTTACCAGGCTGGCGAAGGGTGAGATAATTGGCTGTTTCGGCCTCACCGAGCCTGAGGGAGGCTCAGACCCCGCAGCCATGCGGATGCGGGCACGTAAGGATGGCGATAGCTACGTCCTGAATGGGACGAAGATGTGGATCACCAACGGGGAAATCGCCGATATCGCCATCATATGGGCCAGGGACGATGGGGGAGTGGTGCGAGGGTTCATCGTGCCCACCGACACCCCCGGTTTTGCGGCCAAGCCTATCGAACGCAAGATGAGCCTCCGAGTTTCCGTCACCAGCGAGCTGGTGCTAGAGGACGTCCGCATTCCCGCCGCGCAAATGCTCCCGGAGGCCTAAGGTCTGTACGCACCTCTCTCCTGTCTCACCCAGGCCCGCTATGGGATCGTCTGGGGTGCCTTGGGCGCCTTGGAAGCAGTCTACCTGGAGGCGCTGGAGTTCGCCAAGAACCGGGTCACTTTCGGGGCTCCCATAGCCTCCCGCCAACTGGTGCAAGCCAAGCTGGCGCAGATGCTCTCCGATCATACCCGCGGGTTGCTCCTTGCGTGGCGCCTCGGTAAGCTGAAGGATGAAGGAAATCTCAACCATACTCAGGTCTCCCTGGCCAAGCGAGAGAATGTCCGCGCGGCGCTTACCGCCGCCAGGACGGCGCGGGAGATAATCGGCGCCAGCGGCATCACCCTGGACTACCAGGCGATCAGGCATATGCTGAACCTTGAGACGGTGGACACGTACGAGGGTACCCACGACATCCACACGCTTATCCTGGGCCGGGACATCACCGGGCTGGAAGCGTTCTAGTAAGGGGTGACTCCCATCGGGTCGCTGAGCGGCATCACCGTACTGGACCTCTCCCGCATTCTTGCAGGCCCTTTCTGCACGCGGTTGCTCTCCGATCTGGGCGCCACGGTGTGGAAGATAGAGCCACCGCGGGGAGACGACACGAGGGGATATGGTCCGCCGTTTGTCCAGGGAGAGAGCCCCTACTATCTCTCCACCAACCGGGGCAAGAGGAGCATCGTCATCAACCTGAAAGAGCCACGCGGCCAGGGCCTGGTCCGGCGGCTGGCCCAGCGGGCCGACGTGTTTGTGGAAAACTTCAAGACGGGTGACCTGGCGCGCAGGCAGGCAGGTAACGCCAGAAGCACCCCATGAGACTCGGATTGCGGACCGCGGCCTTTGGCCTTGCCAGCGTGGCGATCATAGCGCTGATGGGGTTGATGGCGTGGGCACTCTCGACCAAAAGCCCTGTCACCGGCCTCAGCGGGGTCACACGTGTCCAGCAGCCGGTCCCGGAGTTCACTCTATCGCTTTTAGACGAGGGAGAGCTGGTGCTGTCAGAGTGGATAGGCCGTCCCATAGTGATCAACTTCTGGGCATCGTGGTGTTCCCCATGTCGGGATGAGGCCATGGGCCTGGAGCGAACATGGCGCCTGTACAAGGACCGGGGCGCGCTATTCGTCGGCATTAACGTTCAAGACACGGACAAGAGCGCCGAGGACTACGTGAACGAGTTCGGCATTACCTACCCCAACGGCCGCGACGTGGATGGCAAGACCACGGTGGATTACGGGGTAATCGGTCTGCCGGTGACCTTCTTTGTGAAAAAAGATGGCATTGTGGAGAGGAGGTGGGTCGGCGCAATCCCTGAGGCGCAGCTGGTCGACTGGGTTGACGCGCTGGTCTCGGGCGCCGGGCCAACGGGTGAGACCGAGGGATCGAACCCAGAGCGCTTTTTGAAGCTCGAAAACCAGCGCTAGAGATTACGCGCAATTGTTAATAGCCGCATGTGCATGTCGGGGCTGTTGACACCTCTTAGCCTATGCAATAGAATGATTATTGCAATTGGTTGCAGGTGCAACAATGGGTTGGGAAGAAGAGACGTGGCAGGCGCTGAGAGAATCGGGGCACAGGCTTACACCCCAGCGCCTCCTGATTTTGTCGGCGTTGCGTAACGCCGGAGGCCACCTTACCGCGGCCCAAATCCTAGAGCAGGTCAAAGAGTCCTACCCGTATATCGATGTGTCCACGGTATATCGTACGCTGAACGTCCTGAAAAGCATGCGCCTGGTGTCTGAGACAGACATCGGGGGGGGCGAGTACCTGTACGAATGGCTGGACCAGGAGAGGCACCACCATCTGATCTGCAGGGAGTGCGACACCCTTACGCTGCTGGACCACAGCTTTCTGGAGAACCTGGGCGCGGAGATTCTCGACGACTACGGGTTTCAACCAGACATCGACCATTTCGCGATATCCGGTGTGTGCCAGCAGTGCCGTGATAAGCTAGAGCGCTCCCCGCGGGCCTAGGGGAGTCGACGGCTGCCCGCTGGTAATCGTTTTGCGGCATCCAAGCCCCCCGACTACGAGTACCCTGGTCACGCCGCGAGTCTGGATGTGAGCCCTGCTGGGTAACATCGGGAAGGAGCAGTGAGCAATGGAGCTAGAATCAGGCGTGATGGCGGCTCTTACGCTTGGCTTCCTTCTGGGTCTCAAACACGCTACTGATGCTGACCACGTCGTGGCCGTATCCACAATCGTAAGTGAGTATCGAAATGCGTGGCGCGGCATTTGGGTTGGCGGCTCCTGGGGCCTCGGACATACAACCCCGCTCATGGTTCTGGGCATCATCATCCTGGTGTTCAAGGAGGTGGTCCTGGACATATATGAGACCGTCGCGCCAGTATTCGAATTCGGCGTGGGAGTAATGCTAATCTTCCTTGGAGCGCAGGTGTTCTGGAATCTACGTCGGGGCCGGCTGCACCTTCACCAGCACGCTCACGATAATGGCCCCCACGTTCACATCCACGCCACTCATGAACCGGGCGCTGCCCCTGAAGTCGAGGCCCCTCACGGCTTCTTCCAGTTCGGCAAGCCCTTCTTTCGAGTCAAGTCGTACACGATCGGTGTGGTGCATGGTGTTGCCGGAAGCGCCGCAGTGATGCTAGTGCTGCTTCCATCGCTATCGTCGTTCTGGGTTGGAATCGGGTATCTCATCGTGTTCGGTGTTGGGACCGTCTTGTCGATGTCTGCGATCACGCTGCTGCTGGGGCTGCCCTTCGCCCTCACTGGAAAATTCAATCGCCTGAACGGCACGGTCTCCAGCGTTGCGGGAGTGGCCAGCGTTGTCCTGGGCGCAGCGTTGATGTCCGACATCATGCTTGGCACCGCCCTCCTACCTTTCTAACGGGGCGGCGACCCGATATCAGCTCCGAGGTGGCGGCAACGGGTTGAACCGAGCGGATCTCGGAGAGCCTGTCGAAGGGTCTGACCCGCAAGAGACAATCGAAAGACCCTTGCCTGGCTCTACTCGTTGCCCCAGGGGAACGATTCGACGCGGAGGGTCCGGTCGGGCAGCGGCAGCTCCATTCGAGCGCCCCCGGCCTTGTGCGACGAGTGTATTGCGAACCCTATCTCCGTCGCCCGGCGCGCCTCGTCCAGATCGCATGCGGTGTGCCGACCGCTTCTGACTGCGTTGACGAGGTCCTCCACCGCGGCCCGGCCGGTAGGCCACTCCTCTTGGTCGCTCGTGAGCTCGACGGGCCTGGTCTCGCCCGCGGGGACCCCGCCGGCATCGTCGGTCCGCCAATAGTAGGCGTCCTGGCCGTCGTTCAGGCTCACGAGGCCACCTTCGGCGCCGTACACGTTGAAGGCCAGCTGGTGCGGACCCTCCGGCATGGTGACCATGCGAGCGCCGTTGGAGAGCAGGGTCCACGAGCGGCCCGGCGGGTCCATGTGACGTCGCGATTCGGCGGGCTCGCCGGGCAGGCTGTCCACGTGGCCGCTAGTCCAGATGGGCTCCGGGTCTCTGGCGAGCGCCAGCGCTGTGTCATACCAGTGGGGGCCGTGGTTGATGAGATTCGGAGCCCCAAAGGCCAAAACGTTCGTGACAGGGCCGATGGCGCCCTCGCCGAGCAGCTTGCGTATGGCCCTATACGCGGCAGACCACCGGCGATCGAGCAGGTACGCCAGCGGGACCCCGGCCCCCCGGCACGCGGAGATGATCCTGTCCGCCTCCTCCAGGCTGGTCGCGAAGGGCTTCTCACACGCAATGCCCTTCACTCCCGCGGCGACGGCGGCCTCGATCTGGTCCGCGTGCATCGTCTGTCTCGTCGTGACGCAGACGATATCCGGCTTCGTCTCGGCCAGCATCTTGTCGTAGTCGCCGTAGCTCGGGACGTCGCCCCACGTGTCCCTCCAAACAGTGCGGAACTCCTCCCTGGTCTCCGCCCCCTTGTCGAAGACAGCCACCACGACGGTCTCCGGCACTCTCGAAAAGCCGTTGGCCCAGTTATGCGCTCTGGGCAGGGTATCCAGCATGCGATGGCAACCGGCGATGGCAACTCGTAGGGCATCGGGTCCTGCCGTCATACTCGCGTTCCTTTCCGGCCGGTGCAGTATGCTCTCATGTCCCCCCAAACCGGCCCTCAGCCGGCGGTCTACGATATCACTACCCCGCAGTTCAAGCAAGAGGAAGAGTCGGCGTTGACCCGTATCGAGCGGTCGTCTATAATCCCGCCGTGGTAGGCACCACCCCCATCCTCGACAGCGAAGGAGACGAACCATGCTCAGAGCGGCATTCATAGGCGCGGGCAGACGGGCCCAGGGTGCCCACTACCCGAGCGTCAATCGCCTGGACGACACGTCCATCGAGGCTGTCGCCGAGCTGGACGAGGAGCGGATGGCGACCGCCGTGGACGCCTACAACATTCCCCGATCCTTCGGCGACTACCGGGAGATGCTAGAATCGATCGACCCCGACATGGTCTACGTAATCATGGGCGAGGCGTTCATCACCTCCATAGCCATGGAGTGCATGAACGCGGGCAAGCACGTGTTCATCGAGAAGCCTGCGGGCGCGAGTCCAGAAGAGAGCCAACAGTTGCTGGAGGCGGCGACGGCCAACGACGTCTACTGCATGATTGGCTACCAGCGCAGGTATGCCGCGGTCAACCGGGAGGCGATGCGGCTGGTGAAAGAGCGAGGCCCCGCGACGCTGGCGATTGGAGAGTTTCACAAGCACATGCTGGGGTCCGCCGAGAGCCCTCGGACCCTCATCCCTCGGTCCATCATGTGGAGCGACATCAGCCACGTCGTGGACCTGGTGCGCTACATGGCGGGCAGCGAGGCCGTCGAGGTGAACGCCTACCAGGACACGCGGCAGTCGACACGGCCCAACGACTACAACTCCCTGATCCGGTTCGCCAACGGCGCCGTCGGGATCGTCACTGCCAACCGCTCCTCCGGAGGGCGCACCCTGAGATCGGAGTTGCACGGCCTGGGAATCGGCTGCTTCATGCGTATCCCCGAGCAGCTGGAGGTCTACCAGGACGGCGACGGACCGCGGACGCTCTCAGGCGCCGAGATCGACGGAGCGGAGAAAGGCGATACACGGTCCTACGAAGGGACCCTGACGATGCACCAGCACTTCGCCGACTGCGTCCGCACCGGCAAGACGCCGATCACCGACATTCGCGACGTGATTCACACGTCGCGGCTGGTCGCCCGACTCGAGGGCCATGGCGAGTAGCGCGCTGCAAACCGTGAATTGAGGTCTTTGGTAACCATCTCAAAAAGGCATGGTGGGTTCTTCCCACCCCTCCTCAGCTCTTGGGTGTTTTTCTATCTGGGGGCGCATCCCCAGACCCCTTGCCAGAGGGGATTACCCCTCTAGACTCCCCCTTAACTTATGGATGGGCACCAGTGCCGCTCGAAGACGGCAAGGTCTTGGTCATAGGCGGTACCGGCGAGGGCCAAACCATGGGCCGCTCGACGGAGAAATGCGACCCGTCCACTGAGACCCGGTCGTCGCCGGCTCGGGGCAGTAGCCGGTTGGCGTCGCATTAACGGGTCTTCGTGGTCAGGCCCCCCGGTTCGAGGGATTTCCGCAGGGCATGCGGGTCCCGTCTCGCCTGCCAGGAGCGCAACTCGCCGTCACCGCCGGTCTTTCTTCATCTGGTCGAATTCCTCTTTGGTGATCTCACCGCCGGCATATCGTCTGCTGAGTATCCCTAGCGGGGTATCCGACACCTCATCTCCCGCGAGGCTCCCTTGTCTCGCGCCGCTTTTCGCCGTCGAAACCCTGCCACGGCATCTCGCGGCCTCCTCGCACAATCATCAGGTACATGAAAGCGAGCATCATCGGAATCATGATTATGGGTAATTTGATTGTCCACGTAGATGCGGTCGGTGCTGGGGTTCACTCCGATGTCACCGGGACCATCGCCCGCGGGGATGGTGGCGATGACGGCGTTGCTGGCCCCGCCGATGCCCAGACGGTGCCGTCCTCCTGGCTGGCCGCGTAGACGCGATTGGCTGTGGGATTCACCTCCAACGCCCCTATTGCCAGCGTAGCCCAGTACCAGTGAGCTAAGGCGGTCACGGGCCCTTCTTCCCATTCTCCCGTAACGCCAGCCGTAACGATCCAGGAACACCCGCCCGATAGGATAGTGTTTATAAGACGTGGGTGATACGGTTATGAGCTATCTGGTAGACTCTGGCCGGGCGTGACGTACGCCCAGTGCTCCGGTCGCCGCCTATTCTCAGAACAATCCCGCGACGACGGAGATTGAGAAGCTCATCACTGACTCGCGTGAGGCACGGGATTGATTGCCAGCCGGCGCCGCCGGAATAGGAGGGTGAATTGGAAGACCTGATAGTCGCCGCCGGCGGCATTAACAAGACCTACGACACGGGTACCGTGAAGGTGCACGCTCTGCGCGGGGTGGAGCTCAACGTCACTCGGGGCGAAATGGTGGCCATAATGGGCCCCAGCGGATGCGGCAAGACCACTCTGCTCAACTGCTTGTCAGGCCTGGACGAGATCGACTCGGGCGAGGTCCTGATCGACGGCGTGGTGCTGCACGAGATGCCAGATGACGAGCGCAGCGACTACCGAGCACGTCGAATGGGGTTTGTCTTCCAGCTATACAATCTGCTGCCGGTCCTCACGGCCGTGGAAAACGTGGAGATGCCCCTTCTGGTCTCAGGGGTGGGCGCCGCAGAGGCCCGCAGGAGGGCAATGGAGATGCTGGAGCTGGTGGGACTCACCGAGAGGGCACACCACATTCCCGGACAGCTCTCCGGAGGCCAGCGACAGCGAGTGACCATCGCCCGATCCCTGGTCAACCAGCCGGCCATCGTGTGGGCCGACGAGCCCACCGGCGACCTCGATAGCGAGACCGCTGGCGAGATTATCGACCTGCTGGTCAAGCTCAACCGCACGAACGGGCAGAGCTTCGTCTTGGTGACCCACGCCTTGGAGATAGGAGAGCGCGCCCACCGCATAGTGCGCATGCGCGACGGGCTTATCCTGGACGACGGCAACGGCTCCGGCGGTATCCCGACGCTCGCAGAAGAGGTGGTGTCGAGCGAACAGGCAGGTGAGTGATGGAAGAGATCTTTGGACTCTCCATGAACGTGCTCATGATGGTCGTCCTGGCCATTTTCTTAGCGGCGATGGCCGTGCTGGCCGCGCTGGCCTGGCGCAACCGTATCATGCTGAAGATGGGTCTGCGCCCCATACCCCGCAGGCCCGGCCAGACCGTGCTCATCATCATTGGCGTGATGCTCAGCACGGTGATCATCTCCGCCGCCTTTGGCACCAGCGATACCATCAGCTTTTCCATTCGGAATGAGGTGTTGAAGTCGCTTAAGACCATAGACGAGCTTATTATTCCCGCCCGAGCCGAGGGCGACGACAGCTTCGGCAGCGCCCCATACGTCCCCTACCGGCGATTCGAGGAGCTACAGGCCGAGCTGGCCGACTTTGAAGAGATCGACGGCCTGATACCCCAGATAGGAGAATCGGTCCCGGCCGTGAATCTCAGGACCTCCCAGAGCGAGGGGTTCATGAGGGTGGCCGGGGTCGCCCCTGATCTTCTAGAGGGGTTTGGTACGTTCAGGCTGGTCTCGGGCGAGGATGTGCGCCTCGAGGACCTCCTAGACGGCGAGGCCTACATCAACGACAAGGCTGCCGAGGAGCTGGAGGCTGTGGCCGGAGACGAGCTGCGCCTGTTCATCGACGGCCAGACACCGACGTTCAAGGTCAAGGGCGTAGTAGAGCGGGGCGGATTGGCAGGGCGTGACTCCACGCTGATCGTGCCGTTAGCACGCGCACAGAGGCTATTTGGGAGAGTCGGCGAGATCAACAGCATCGTCGTGTCAAATCGGGGAGACGTCCTTGAAGGGGCGGAGCTAAGCGAGCAGGTCGCACGCAAGCTGAGAGTCCTCTATACCGACAGGGGGGTTGCCTCCCAGCTCAAGGGACTCCTTAACCAGGAAGAGGTCCTCGAGGCGCTGGAAAGAGAGGAGAGTTCTCTGGCCGAGCATATTCAGAAGGATGTCTCCCAGCTGCGGGAGGAGCTACAGGGTGCTGAGCTGTCAGACGAGCTCATAAGCCTGCTGGCCGACCAGGATATCGTCAACGTGGTCTTCGATGTGCTGGAGGAGAATGAGCTCAAAGAGCTAGACCGGGAGGCCAGAACGCTGTTCGACGACCTGGTGGAGTTCCGTGTCATGGAGTTCAAGCGGCGCTTCCTCGACGAGGCGGATGAAGCCGGAAGCTTCGCGACAACTTTCTTCATGGTCTTCAGCTTGTTCTCCATAGCGGTGGGGATTCTGCTCATCTTCCTCATCTTCTTCATGCTGGCGTCGACCCGAAGGTCGGAGATGGGCATGGCCCGGGCGGTGGGGGCCAAGCGCCAGCACCTGGTACAGATGTTTACTTTTGAGGGCACGGCCTACTCCCTGGTGTCCGCTGCCGCGGGGGTGGTGCTGGGACTGGCGGTAAGCGCCGGCATGGTGGTGATAATAAACCGGCTGTTCGCCAGCTTCGAAGAAGATTTTCAGATGAGCATCCACTTTGAGCCCCGCACCGTCATCGTGTCCTATTGCGTGGGGATGATCATTACCTTCGCCACGGTAGCCGTGTCATCCTACCGGGTCAGCCGTCTCAACATCGTCGCTGCAGTCCGCGGCCTGCCCGAGGCCATTGTGTTAGCCCGAATCCACCGAAGGACACCGATGGAGGGCGTGAGGACAGCGGAAGGGGGTGGGTGAGGGAGCTACAGGGGAGATGGCCTGGGGTTGGGGTAGATGGGAGGCCGGCGGACGGTCTTCAGTCGCCGCACAGGGCCCCTAAGGCCCTATGCGGGAGTTGCGATGCGCGGGATGGCGAGAGGATACGCAGCAGGGGACTCTCGCGACCGGGGTGGCGCGAGATTGCGGGGATGTTGAGTCAGTTGCAGGCTGGCCGTCAGGCCGGGAACGGAATGGCTTGCAGCCGGGCCAAGGCGCGACTGAACTGGGTTTCCCAAGGCCAGCGCCGGGGGAGATGCAAAGTGAGGCGGCGCGCCGAGCGGGTGATCCGTCCCACCAGAGCGAAGACCCGCCGCCTGAGGGTCTTGGTGATCACGGTCCGCTCGCCCAGACCAATCCGCGCCGTCCAGCGGGCCAGGTTATGCGCCATCACCTGGACCGCCAGCCAGGCGCCGTTGGCGGCGAAGCGCGCCGACGGCATGTGGTTCAGCCCGACGCCGTACTTGAGGTCGCGTATGGCGTTCTCGACCTCGGCGTGGCGGCGATGATCGGCCTCCAGTTCCAGCGTCTCCCCATCGCGGTCGGTGATGAAGGCGTCATAGCTGTATCTGGCGAAGAGGGCCAGTTGGGAACCGGGCGTCGGCTTCACCCGCCGGACGATGAGCCGTACCGGCGCGGCGTCCGCCTCGGCCTGGAAGGGGGTGCAGGTGGTCTCGGCCACATCGGCGGCGCCGTCCATCCAGTAAGGAATCGGCGTCCAGGCATCTTCGGGTATCGCCTCGATGAGATTGTGCAGGCTTTTGTGCTGGCGGATGGTGATGGAGAAGCGGACATCCATCTTGCGGCAGACGGATACCACGCCATGAGTGTAGAACCCGCTGTCGGCCCGTAGCGTGAGTCGTCCGTTGGCCCCGGCGTAGCGCACCCGTCCCACCGTCTCCCGCAGGAAGTGGGCGGCGCCGCGGGCGGTGTTGGCCCGGCCCTCGCGCAGCCGGGACATCAGCACGTCTCCGGTGCCGGCGGCGATGGCCAGCAGCGGGTGGTAGCCCCGCTTGCCGGTATAGCCGTGGTGGCGGGCGCCCTCCTTGGCCAGTCCGTAGGTCTCGCAGATGGTGGAGTCCAGGTCAATGGTCAGGGGCCCGTCGCCGGGTCCCGCCCCGGCCTGCCAAGCCCGGGCCAGCAACTCGCGGCTCACCCGGTCGAGTTGACGGACGTGGCCCCACCGGAAGCTGCGCAGGAAGGTGCCCAGGGTGGATGGCGCCTTGAGAGTGCCGCCCAGGGTGCAGGCCGTCCCCCCGGTGCGCAACACATCGGCGTCGTCAATGCAGTCGCCCCCAGCCAGCGCAGACGCCACCAGCGTCATCATCTTGTCGCTCGTGTTCGCCCGCCCCGGGGCATCGCCCAGGTCGAGGCGCTGCCGGACGAGTTCGGGCAGGCCGAGGTGCCGCGCCAGGGTGGCCGGAAGGAGCAGCCCGGCATTGGCCACCAAGCGGCGGTCGTCGAAGGTGATTTGGATCCGGTCGGGGTGGTTGCGTGGCAGCATCTACTGGGTGCTCCTTTTCCGGGGCCGTTTTTTTGCTACAAAACCATTATCCCAGAAGCACAGGAGCACCTTCTTGCCGCCTCAGGACGCTAACCCGACGCCCTCCTTCGGTGGATTCGGGGTTAGGGGGCGAAGCGCCCTTTTCGCAACGCCTGCTCCTGGTTGGGATAGCCGTGGCGCGGCCTCTCATTTTCTTGGGGAGGTCCCTCAGGTCCATTCCGCGACTGAGAGTTAGTAGCTTCTTGCTCAACCTGGCCCGTGCAGCTCTGTGGGCCATCCCGCCGGTCTGGGTTTTGGGTATTGCCGTTGCCCTGGTCCGGTTCTCCTGGCCCTATTTTCTGCGCGGGTGGCTTATCCTGCTCCTGGGCGCTGTGGTGACGTGGTGGGGCATTACGGGTATGGAGCGGCTATCTGTGTTCACCGGCGGAGTTTCTCTGATGATCCTGGGGTTGGGGTTGATGCTGCGGGCCCTCGCGGTACGCCGCCGAATGCCGCCCGAGGCATTCGGCTTGCTGATACTGCTGGGTGGGGCCGCGCTGCTGGCTATCGGAATCGTCGAAACCAGTGTGCTAACGATCATAATAGCGGGAGTATCGGTAGTCGTAGGGGCATCCATGGCGGTGCCGCTCCTGGTGGGAAGGGTCGAAGCCCGCCCCGACGTGATCGACCGATTGGCCTACACCTTCATCGGGGTCGTAATGCTCATTTTTTGGTCATCGCCCGCGGACATTGATCCTGAAGTCATCAAAGACCTGCAAGGAGACTTCGACATGATGTTCGTCTCCGGGATCTTCATGGTGGCGGCGGCGGTTTGGACGCTGATGTACAATGCCGACCTGCTTCTCAGGGCCTTGACCTTCGCGACGGCGCGATCCGGCCAGCTCCGCCCAGTGCTGGTAACGGCCGTTGCCTATCCCATGAGCAACAAGATCCGCACCGGCCTGACCCTGGCCATGTTCTCCCTGGTCATCTTCACCCTCATGGTGATGTCCGTCCTCTCCGAGACTTTCGGCACCCAGTTCGCCGATGCGGAGACCGTAACGGGAGGATGGCACATCGAAGCACGCGTGAACCCCAAGACCCCCATCGAGGACATACGACGCAACATTGACGAGGAGCCCGACCTGCGGATAGACGACTTCGAGGCCATCGGCGGCTACACCTGGGTGGGGCTGCAGGCGCGCCAGCTAGAAGGGGAAAGCCAGGAGTGGCAGGAGACGGGTGTGCGTGCCGCCGCCGACGAGTTCCTGAAGGGGTCCGAATACAAGTTCAAGCTGATCGCCGAAGGCTACGGGACAACCGCTGAAGAGGTGTGGAAGGCCCTGATGAGTGACCCCAGCCTGGCAGTAGTGGGTGGCAACGCGGTCTCTAGCAGAGAAGGCTCTAATTCGGGAGACCGAGACCCCTGGCTCGAAAAGCCTTACTACAAGGACGAGAAGATGTCCGCTGTGGATGTGGAGGTCCGAGAGCCACGTACCGGCGCCGTGGTCCAGCTCAAGGTTATCGGAGTGCTCGACCGGCTGCACGAGAACTCCCGGTCGATGATTGTGTCCAAGTGTATCCTCGATGATGCCATTCCATTCCCGGTGCCCACCACTCACTACCGGTTCAGGGTGGCCGGTGGCGTGGACGCGAAAGAGGTAGCCAGGAGCGTGGAGGCATCCTTCCTGGCGCACGGCATGGATGCCAAGGTCCTCGAAGAGGAGCTGGAGAGGGAGGCGGCCGGCGCCAAGTCCTTCTTCCGTATTTTCATCGGCTTCATGGCCCTGGGCCTGTTGGTGGGCGTTGCCGGTCTCGGCGTGGTCAGCACCAGGGCGGTGGTGGAGCGGCGCCAGCAGATAGGCGTTCTACGGGCCATAGGCTACCGCCGCCGCATGATTCAGCTGAGCTTCCTGGTGGAGTCCTCCTTCATCTCCCTGCTGGGCATCTTCATCGGAACGACCCTGGGCATCGTCCTGGGCTGGCAGGCGTACAACGACATCAAGCAAGATGAGGGCATCGACACGATCAGGTTCGCCATTCCCTGGATTCAGATCGGCGTCATAATCGTGACGACCTACATATTATCGCTGCTGGCTACCTTCCTTCCGGCGCGACAGGCCTCTCGGATATATCCCGCCGAGGCGCTCCGCTACGAGTAGACGCCCTCACGGCAAACGAGAGCCGCTAGTTGCCAAATGGTGGGAAGGGGCAGGTCCACGCAAATACGCATGTGGCAGCGCTGCGCCAATAGTTGCCCGAGCCTGGGCGGCAGGTCGGGCCGCAACAAGTTCGAGTACTGTCCCTAGAGACCCATCCGTGAGATTCGAACGCGTCCTTCACAAACGTCTGCGATGCCCGCATAATCGCCATCATGAGAGGTGGAAATGATGGTCACCATTCATGGTGCATACACTACCTCCCATGAGGATTAGGCTAATGGCTGAACTTCCCTCGACAAGGCCAGAGGGGAATGTAATTCGCACCGCTGATCTGTTAGGGGCCTTCTCCCTGGCGAGCGACCTGGCGATGGGGTTGCATATGGAGCACGGGGCGCGCTCCTGCTACATTGGCATGCACATCGCCCAGGAGATGGAGCTTCCTTTAGAGCAACGCACCAACCTGTACTACGCCGAGTTGTTGAAAGACGCCGGCTGCACTACCTACACCAGCCAGTTAGCCAGTGCTTGGCTCGTGGATGAACTCGCTGCCAAGCGGGACCTTCAGTACTTTCGCGATTCCCGCAACCCCTTGGATATCGCCTCCTGGCTTATCAAGTATGATTCTCTCGTAAAAAGTCTGTGTAGGTTGAATTAGAACAAACGTACCCACACCTGGGTACAATATACAGTCTCTGTTCCGCACACTACCCCAACATACGGTAGCGCGCAGATGTGCTAAATCGCTGGAGCTTCCTCAAAACGGGTTTTTACGAGGGAATCAAGTATGTAGCGGTGGGAGCATCCTTCCCAACCCGGGCCACCCATATTCTGGACTTCCTGGTAAAGGGGCGGGCGCTCATGAAAGAAGGCTTTGAGAGCACCTGCCATGTGGACTCCCGCATTGCCCAGCGATTGGGTATGCCCCAGGCAGTCCAGGACGCGCTGATGCAAGTTTTTGAGCAATGGGACGGCCGCGGGATGCCATATGGTATCAAGAGCGACTCTATCCCTGTCATCTCTCGTATCGTGCTGGTTACGAGCTTCCTGGAGGTCTTCCATCGAGTGGACGGTCGCGATGCCGCAAAACACGTGGCCCTGGCACGGCGCGGCAAAGCCTTCGATCCTTCGGTGGTCGATGCCTTCCTCTCTGTGGCCCAGAAGGAAAGCTTCTGGAGGGGACTGGAGGAGGAAAGGGTGTGGGACCGCGTGCTTTCCATGGAGCCAGACCAGTCCCCCTATCAGTACATGGGAGAAGAGAAGCTGATTGATGTGGCGCTGGCCCTGGCCGACTACGCCGACCTGAAATCGCCTTTTCTGGCCGGCCGTTCGCGCAGAGTAGCCGATTTAGCAGAGCGCATCGCTCGGAGGATGGGGATTCCGGAGCCAGAGGCGACCCACATCTATCGTGCTGCGTTGGTGCATGATATCGGCATTGTCGCAGTCCCATCCTTCATATTGAACAAGTCCGAGGACACCCTTACCGAGGCCGAGCGGGAGCACGTACGGCTCCACCCTTACCACTCGGAGCGAGTCCTGTCCAAAGTCCCTGCTTTGCAGCCGATTATTCCCCTCGTGGCAGCACATCATGAGGAGATGGACGGTCGTGGCTACTATCGTGGGCTTCGGGGCTCCCAGATACCGGTGGGGGCACGGATTATCGCTGTGGCTGACCGCTTCGATGAGCTTACTCACGATGCGCCCGACAGCCCAGGCCGCGAGTTGGATCAGGCGGTCGACGTGATGCGCCAAGAAGTAGGGAGTAGACTCTCTCCCGATGCTTTCCAGGCTCTCACGGATGACCTGGGTGGGGTAGATCGCTCCCCCAGACAGAGGACCCGCCAACAAGAATGGCCTGCCCGGCTCACTGATCGAGAGGTTGAGGTGCTCCGTCTGATAGCTAAAGGCCTCAATAGGCGGCAAGCGGCCAGGGCTCTCTTCATAGCCGAAGGAACCGTTCGGTCCCATTTGGAACATATCTACAGCAAAATCGGCGTGTCCAATCGGGCCACCGCCGCTCTCTTTGCTGTGGAACACGACCTGCTGCCTTAAGCAAGCGTCTCGTTCAAGGATCCTTCTCCCGCGTTAGGGCTATTTCCCTTCCAAATTCTCAGCAGAGCCGTGTACTACGGCGACAGGCCTGTCGTTTTTCACAGGAAGGGGCGGCTTCTAGAAATTTCTGCCCGCTAAAATCCGACGTTTGTCAGATGAAGAGGGCCTATAGTCTCTGGATAATGGAGACAATCTTAAACGGAGGTGCAAAAATGGCAACGGCAACGGTTGTTAATGGACTGAATGTCGAGGGGATTCAGGATCTGGTGGAGAGGTTACGTCAATAGGTGTGTAAACGACATCAGGCGGCGACCTTCTCAGCCGTTGATTCAATGGCGATTCCATCCGCATACTGTGCACCGAGATAGACGTCTTCGATCAACTCAGGGGCCTTCAGACGCCTGAAGCGCTGTTCGGCGACCATCAACATTTTCCAGATCACCGCTATCGCCCGATCGACCCTCTTGTAGCGCTTGGCGGCATCGGTCCGAAGCCTGAGGGCCGCGAAGGGTGATTCTACCGGGTTCGTCGTGCGAAGGTGCCCCCAGTGCTCCTTTGGGAAGTCATAGAAGGTGACCATGCGGTCCCAGTCCCGCTCCAAGGCCTCTGAGGCCGCCTCGTAGGAATGGTCGCCGCACCACCTGGTGAACACCGTCCTGAGCCGCTCAGCCTCTGTCCGAGTCGGCGCGTAGGGGATAGTACGCAGCATGAGCTTGGCCTGGTCCTGTTGTCGCTTTGGAAGCTTGGCGAGCACGTTTACGATCTTGTGGTTCCAGCAGCGTTGCTCTGCCGCCTGCGGATAGACGTTGCGCAGAGCTCCCCAGATGCCCAGGTGTCCGTCTCCAACCACCAGCCTCGGGCAGCTCAAGCCCCGGCGCTTGATGTCCCTGAGCACCTCGGACCAGTTCTCTGTGGACTCCCTGTATCCAGGAACAGCGCTCACCACCACCTTGCTCCCGTCGCTCAGGGCCGCCATCACCACCAGTACCGCCGCCTTCTCCTTCTCAAGACCAGCCTTGACGTAGACTCCATCCACCCACATGTAGACCACTTCCAGGTCATCGAGGGGCCGGCTGCGCCATTGGGCAAGCTCATCGTTCCACTTATCCTTCAACCGGGCCACCGTGCTCGCCGATACCGGTGCGTCCTCTCCCAGCAGCCCCCGCAAAGCCAGATCGAAGTCGCCTTCGGATAGACCGTGCAGGTACAGCTCGGGGATCAACTCAGCAACCTTCCTGGTCCTGTTGACGAACAGCGGCAGCAGCCGGCTCTCGAACTGCTCCTCGGTATCGCGGACTCGCGGCCGCCTCAGCTGTATCGTTCCCGAACTCAGCGTAAGCCTCCGGGCTCTGCCGTATCCGTTCCGATAGCCGGTATCTGAGTCCGAGTCGGATCTGAGCGCCGACTTCGCCCTTCCCAGAAACGCCGTCACCTCCTCCTCCAGCAACTCCTGGATCAGCCTCTGGACCTGGCTTCGCACCCAATCCTCCAACTGCTCCCACTCCGGCCTTGACTCCGACCTACTCTCAGTGCTTTCCTTCCTCATGGGCGGTCTATCTCCTCTCTTGGGCCTCGAGCCCGTGTTGTTCAGAGAGAGGGTACACCGCCTGACTGTTTACACACTTTTTGAAGATACCTCAGTGGTTCAACGTTTTTGTATTGATGGGTAGAGTGACTTTAGCTTGATGCGCGCATCCTCGGTAGTGAAGCGCCAATCCACTCGTATCACATCCCGGTTGCGTTGATTCTGCCAAGCATTGACCTCGCCGCGCAGGATGTCTTGATTGGCAATCCGTCGGTCCAGGCACTGTCGAGCCAGCACACCGATCTCTATCTCCGCCATATTCAACCAACTCCCGTGTTTGGGAGTGTAGTGTATCTCCAGTCGCTCAGCTATACGCCTCGCCTCAGCAGGCTCGAATGCCTCGTATAGCGAGGACAGCTTGTGAGTGTTGAGATTGTCCATTACCAGCACGATCCGGTCTCTGTCAGGGTAGTCCTCGTCGACCAGTTCCTTTATCACATGCGCCCAGTCCACCTTCGTGCGACGCTCTCTGACCTCGACTCGGCGCCATCCGTCCAACGGTGCAAACAGCATGAACAGGCTGCTCACTCCATTGCGCTCGTATTCGTAGTCGTATGCCGCCGATAAGCCGGGCGCTGCGGGACGCGGCACTCGCGTCTCCTTGACTTGCTGTTTGCTCGTCTCATCCATGCACACCAGAACCTCATTCCCATCGTACGGCCGTTGGTAGACCTCCAGTACGTCTTCCATCGCGCACACAAACTCCGCGCTCTGACCGGGCGGGATGCACCAACTCTGCTTCAGCCACGGCTTCAGTTCGTTTTTTTTTAAGCGCCTGGCGAACCGTCTCGGTGCTAATGGTCCCGACTATCTCACACTCGACCAACTGGTCAGCCAACAGCTTCAGGGTCCAACTGGCACGCCCCTCCGGCGGTTCCCCGCAGGCCATCGCTATCAACCGTGCTTCACCTTCGCCGTCCAGTCTCTTTTGACGCCGACGCAGTTGCTTTTTGCGATTCAGCGCAGACTCGACCCCCTCCTCCACACAGCGCTTGCGTATTCGCTCGACCGTTGACTGTCCCACACCGAGCGCGCTGGTGATGTCCGCGTCCTTCATTCCCCCGTCCGAGCGTGACTCATCGCTCATCAGCAGAATGCGCGCATGGGTCTGTTTGTACGCCGCAGCCCGACCGCGTGAGACCAAGGCGTTGAGTTCCTGTTGTTCGTCGGTAGTCAGTCTGATACGGTACTTCTTGGTAGACATCATGGTTCCTCCTCGGTTCAACGTTACGATTGAACCCCCAAGAGGAACAATGACTATCATGGTATTCATTTCAATGATGTTGGACCATTAGGTGTCAAGCCTCTCTCAGAAACCTGACGAACGTCAAATGCATGGACCACGGCCCTCTACCTGAATAGCTACTACAAAAGGACGCACCATATCGGAGGAGGGCAACCATGACTCAGACCAGTCAGCCGACTCTACCGCCCTGAGGTCGTATCAGGGTGTTGCTACTAATAAGTAGGTGCGAGTTCAAGGCTCCTCTAACCCGACCATAGCTGCGAATATCCGTAGCTGCCGTCCAGGTATTGAGTGGTCCAGGCCACCTCGAACCCGCCAATACCTGCAAGGCCGGACGGCCATACTACCGAATCAGTTGCCACCTCTCCAATAACGTCCGCCTGTAGGCCCACTCCATTCTTCCGTCCGCCCTGAGTTCGGCATGGGCTCGATGGCCCGCCACTCAGACTTTCCTTCCGACTCGCTCACCACTCGGTATGTATTGAGGGGGTTGACAGATCAAAAAGACGATGCTATTGTTTAGTCAGCTAACTGTTAGCCAGCTAAGCTCATTACCCTTACCGAAAGAGAGGGCCAAAGTGTCTAAGCGACTTACCGTTCTAGTGATCGGAGCAACCGGACAGCAAGGCGGGTCAGTAGCCCGAAAGCTGCTCGACAAAGGGCATCGCGTCCGAGCCTTCACTCGGAACGCTGACTCCAGTGCAGCCAGGCAGATCGAGAGCATAGGCGCCGAGTTGGCAGTCGGCGACATAGAGGACCGCGAGGCGGTGATTCGCGCCGCCGCAGGGGTCGACGCCGTGTACGCAATGACCTCGTTCTTCGAGTTGGGGCTCGAAGCGGAAGTGCGTCAGGGTCGCACGATCGCAGACGCCGTCAAGGGTGCGGATGTGAAGCACTTCGTGTATGCGTCCGTCGGTAACGCCGACCGGTCGACGGGGATCGCCCACTTCGACAGCAAGTACGATATCGAGAAGCACATCAAGGCCCTGGGCATACCTCACACCGTCGTGGCTCCGGTCTTCTTCTACGAAAACGTGCTGAGCCCCTGGACTTTGCCCGGACTGATCCAGGGGACACTCTCCCTCCTGGTGCCGCCAGACCGGCCAGTCCAGGGGATTCCTGTCCAGGATATCTCGTCGTTCGTTATCCTGGTGCTCGAGAACCCGGACCGGTTCCTGGGCAAGCGGATTGACATTGCATCGGACGAGCTGAGTGGGAAGCGGGCAGCGGAGATCGTCTCCTCCGCGTCTGGGCGCCCGATCGACTACGTCCCGCTCACTATGGGCGAGGACGCGGACAAGATGTACGAGTGGTTCGAGACGGTCGGATATAGCGCCGACATCGAGACACTCCGTAGAGACTACCCGGAGGTGGGCTGGCATACGTTCGAGGAGTGGGCACAAGCTCAGGACTGGAGCATCCTGAATAACGACGAGGGAGCGACGACCAACGTAGCCTGAGGCTACGTTCTCGGAGGAAAACAATGACTAAATGCGCGCCGTTACCCGAGACCATAAGCTACTTGTTGGCCCAGGTGTGCAAACTTCACCGCCAGCGCGCCGACGATCTTCTGAACGAGATCGGACTGCACGTCGGCCAGGAGATGGTGCTGTGCGCCCTTTGGGAAAAGGAAGGGGTCACCCAGACCGAACTCGGTCAACACCTGGCCGTGCAACCCGCAACGGTGACTAACGCATTGAGGAGGCTGGAGCGCAAGGGACTCGTGGAGCGCATACCAGATACCGACGACCAACGAGTCTCCCGGGTGTTCCCAACGGCAGAGGGTCGGCAACGCAGGGTGAATGTGGAGGAGAAGTGGGACCAGTTGGAGCGAACTTCGTTTGCCGGATTCGACGGTCCCGAGCGCGAGCTGCTCCATGGCTTGCTCTCAAGAGTCCACGAAAACCTTGCAGACCAACGAAGTGAACTGAACCACGAGGAGGAGAGACATTATGGACGGAGAGGGCAGTCAAAACGGACGTGACACTGATGCGGGCCTGTTATTAGGCACCAACGATGGCGTTTGGCGGCTACGCGACAATACCGCAGAACGCGTCGGCCTTGCGGGGAAAATTGTAGTCCACGTAGCGGACCGCCGCGGGAAGATCATTGCAGCGGTAGCGCGCGATGGCGTCTACGATCTCTCCAATTCTGCCGACCGCCGGATCTGGGATGGCGATGCACGCGCCACCGCGATCGGCCCTGATGACAAGCTCTACTTAGGCACAGAACCGGCTATGGTCTTTCGCAGCGACGACGGGGGTGGGACATGGACTCGTCTAGACAAGATCGACGAGTTGCCTACGCGAGAGAAATGGTACTTTCCCGGGCCACCGCGCCAGCCCCATGTACGTTCCATTGATTTTCTTCCGGATGTCGATGGCAGCGTCCTGGTCGGGGTTGAAGTTGGAGGAGTCCTTCTCTCCGACGACAACGGCGACAATTGGACGGAGATGAATAATGGCGTCAACGTGGATGTCCATACCGTGCGCCCAGATCCATCACAGCCGGGCCGTCTAGTTGCCGCAACCGGCGAAGGACTTTATGTCAGTGAGGACAACGGCGACTCGTGGGAGCACATAACCAAGGGAATTGGTCAGGGATACACGGTCGGAATGCACATTAACCCCGACCGAGCAGGCGAGATACTGATCGCCACCGGTCAACGTCCACCTGGTCTAGCCGCAAGAGTTTACCACTCGATTGACGGCGGGCACATTTGGGAACCGGTGGTGGACCCTGTCCTACCTGAGCTATATGAACGGGTCCCGGTCGTGTTTTTCGCTCAAAGTAGCGCGTGGATCGCTACGGAGAAAGGGCAGGTGTTTCGCGCGGATGCGGGTCAGAGAAACGGTCATCCTGACCCAAAGGGGAACCTAGGGAGCTGGTCGTTAGTTCATGAGCTGCCGACTCCAGTGAAAGTAGCATCTGCGGGCGGTAGTCCAAGTTCGATTTCCTCCGGATTCGCGGACTGGTTTTGATGAAGGGCGATTACACAGCCTAAACGGAGATGGGACCAGACACCAACGCGTGACGGATCGGTAACACGAAACTCAGGGAGCTGTCGTGACAGGCCAAGGCCAGGCT
The DNA here is from genome assembly GCA_963665215.2 of Dehalococcoidia bacterium. GTDB lineage: Bacteria > Chloroflexota > Dehalococcoidia > Lucifugimonadales > CAUZJF01. The sequence continues at coordinate 317,778 of CAXXWW010000014.1, read as the reverse complement.
GAAACCAAAGCGGCGAACGCAACTGGCATCCTGCTGATAGTCTGTGTCGCCATATTCTTTGGAGTGCTCAACGCCTCCGCCCTGGGGGTTGTCCTCCCCGACATTGCCGACGACCTATCGGTCGGTACCGGCCAGATCAGCTGGCTGATGACGGGGTTCCTGCTCGTTTACGGGGTAGCCATTCCGTTCTACGGTCGGCTCGCTGATCTCTTTGGTGCTCGTCCACTCTTCCTGATTGGCGTCGCCGTTTTCTCGATCGGCTCACTCTTGTCGGCGATAGCGCCGAGCTTTTCACTCCTCTTGGCGGCAAGGATTGTACAGGCAGCTGGTGGAGCTGCCGTGCCAGGACTGGGGATGACACTCGCCAGCCGGGCCTATGGTCCACAAGCCCGCGGCACCGTCCTCGGTGTTCTAGCCGCGACGATTGGCGCTGGAGGCGCCGTCGGGCCGTTTCTGGGAGGAGCCTTGGCCGAGTCACTGGGTTGGCAGTCTATTTTCGTCATCAGCGCCGCGGCTGCCGTGACGATTCCCTTCGGATTGAAACTGCTCCAGCGGGACGAGGCACGGACTGTCGGGAAACTGGACCTGCTCGGAGGTGTCGCTCTGGCGCTCATGGTCACCGGGGCGCTTCTGGTCCCATCAGAGGCCGCACGCTCGGGCTGGACTTCGCCCCTGGTCCTGGCGGGCACTGCCATGGCGGTTATTGGACTGGTATCGCTCTCTGCCCGTCAGTTGACTGCCAGTTCGCCCTTTATACCTAGAGAATTCCTTCGTAACTCGATGTACGTCGCCACCTTGGGGATGAGTTTTTCCGTGACGGCCGCCAGCCTGGCCCCTCTCGTAGGACTGCCGATACTGCTCGTCACCCTGCATGGACTTTCGCCTTTGGAGGTCGGGGGCGCCATGCTGCCCGGCGCCATAGCCGTCTCTCTTTTCGGGATTGTCGCAGGCCGGCTCACAGACCGAAAGGGCCCTCGCCTGCCAGCCTGGATAGGATCTCCTCTGATACTCATAGCGGTGCTCGGCCTTTCGACGTATTCTGGGTCATCGGTCTGGGTCATAGCTACCTGCGCGGGGATACTGGGAGCCGGGTCAGGGTTGATGAACACGCCTCTGGCGACGACGATAACCCGTATCGTACGCGGCCAGATGCTCGCTTCGGCTCTAAGCATCAATTCCATGTCTTTCTTTCTGGGCGGCGGTTTCGGGACGGCCGCACTCATGGCGGTCGTCACGTCGCGCGGGGAAGGCGGCGTGAGTTCGTTTAACCCGCTACACTCCGGCCCCGCGGCTGCCTACAGCGATGCTTTTCTGCTTTTGGCCATACCTGTAGCTGTGGCCATGGCACTTTCGCTGGCCCTCCCGACCGGTGCTGAGCAAGCTGTCGAAGGGCGGCCGGCCGTGCGCCGGCCTGTACGTCCTGTTTCCCGCAACTGGGTGCCTAACTGCTCAGTTCCCTGGGCGCCAGAGTGTGAAGAAATGGCGATGCACGGCGCGGAGAGGACTTTGGAGGGAGCGAAGGCTAACTGGGAGACGGGCCGGCCGAAATGAGGTCAGCGAGATTACTCAGCTGCGAGGGTAGAAGACACAGAGGAGGCGAAAATGGTCAGCTACCAAGACCACAATGGATCGAGGCCAGTACGAGTATTGGGCATCTCGGGTGGCCTTCGTAAGGCGTCGTCCAACTCAGGATTGTTGCGGGCCAGCCAGGAGATCGCTCCCGACGGAATGGAGATTTCGATCTTTGACATCAAAGATCTCCCCTTCTTTAACCAGGATGTCGAGGATCAGGGCGATCCGGCGTCGGTTACCGCGCTCAAGTCAGCCGTACGAGAGGCGGATGCTGTGTTGTTCGCTACACCGGAGGAGGTATCTTCAAAAAGTGTGTAAACAGTCAGGCGGTGTACCCTCTCTCTGAACAACACGGGCTCGAGGCCCAAGAGAGGAGATAGACCGCCCATGAGGAAGGAAAGCACTGAGAGTAGGTCGGAGTCAAGGCCGGAGTGGGAGCAGTTGGAGGATTGGGTGCGAAGCCAGGTCCAGAGGCTGATCCAGGAGTTGCTGGAGGAGGAGGTGACGGGGTTTCTGGGAAGGGCGAAGTCGGCGCTCAGATCCGACTCGGACAACGATACCGGCTATCGGAACGGATACGGCAGAGCCCGGAGGCTTACGCTGAGTTCGGGAACGATACAGCTGAGGCGGCCGCGAGTCCGCGATACCGAGGAGCAGTTCGAGAGCCGGCTGCTGCCGCTGTTCGTCAACAGGACCAGGAAGGTTGCTGAGTTGATCCCCGAGCTGTACCTGCACGGTCTATCCGAAGGCGACTTCGATCTGGCTTTGCGGGGGCTGCTGGGAGAGGACGCACCGGTATCGGCGAGCACGGTGGCCCGGTTGAAGGATAAGTGGAACGATGAGCTTGCCCAATGGCGCAGCCGGCCCCTCGATGACCTGGAAGTGGTCTACATGTGGGTGGATGGAGTCTACGTCAAGGCTGGTCTTGAGAAGGAGAAGGCGGCGGTACTGGTGGTGATGGCGGCCCTGAGCGACGGGAGCAAGGTGGTGGTGAGCGCTGTTCCCGGATACAGGGAGTCCACAGAGAACTGGTCCGAGGTGCTCAGGGACATCAAGCGCCGGGGCTTGAGCTGCCCGAGGCTGGTGGTTGGAGACGGACACCTGGGCATCTGGGGAGCTCTGCGCAACGTCTATCCGCAGGCGGCAGAGCAACGCTGCTGGAACCACAAGATCGTAAACGTGCTCGCCAAGCTTCCAAAGCGACAACAGGACCAGGCCAAGCTCATGCTGCGTACTATCCCCTACGCGCCGACTCGGACAGAGGCTGAGCGGCTCAGGACGGTGTTCACCAGGTGGTGCGGCGACCATTCCTACGAGGCGGCCTCAGAGGCCTTGGAGCGGGACTGGGACCGCATGGTCACCTTCTATGACTTCCCAAAGGAGCACTGGGGGCACCTTCGCACGACGAACCCGGTAGAATCACCCTTCGCGGCCCTCAGGCTTCGGACCGATGCCGCCAAGCGCTACAAGAGGGTCGATCGGGCGATAGCGGTGATCTGGAAAATGTTGATGGTCGCCGAACAGCGCTTCAGGCGTCTGAAGGCCCCTGAGTTGATCGAAGACGTCTATCTCGGTGCACAGTATGCGGATGGAATCGCCATTGAATCAACGGCTGAGAAGGTCGCCGCCTGATGTCGTTTACACACCTATTGACGTAACCTCGACCGGAGTTCAATTGGGGTACATCGGGGGCACTCAAGAATGCCATCGACTGGGCTTCCCGTGACCGCAAGGAGGGATCGCTCATGGGCAAACCCGTGACAATAATAGGCGCAGGCGGGAGAGCCGGCACCGCCCGTGCCCAGATGCAACTTCAAGAAACCCTCGCAGAGACCGGCTCTGTGGTGATGGTCAAACCAGGGGTACTGGTCCAGGCATACGCTCCGCCTAAGTTCGACTCAGAAGGGAATCTAATCGACGAGCAAACCAAGAATCTACTGGGAACACACCTGGAGGAGTTTGCGAAATGGACGCTAAGGCTTGTCCGCCCCAGGGAGTTCGTCGGCTACGCTTGTGAAATGGACATCGACCCCGCTGCCGCCGTTGCGTGAGGGCAACGTCTCGAATCGTTATTGAAGGCGGCCTGGTCTGACGGATTGGTAGCCGCGAGGGACTTGCACTGGTGGCCGACTCTACGGCCCTGCCTGCTTTGAATCCGGTGGGGTTAGCCCAACTAGCTTTGAGAACGCCACAGGTATTGCCGAGCTCGACCCTCCCCCGTCTCCATCACACCCAATCACGTACTAAGAGGGGAGCCCTCGCGATAGCCCAATTTTGAGGAGCCGGGAGCCTAATGGGTGGGGGGATAGTAAAGACGTGTGTGTGGAGAGGCTCTAGAGTCTCAGCCAGTTTAGGCGGTTCTCTGCAACTTTTCTTATTTCTCTGATACCTGTACCCTAGTAGACGCCTCTCTTACATCTTCGAACGAATTCGGTCAGCCTCTCTTTTTCCATTACCGACGCCTCTAAACTCATCGCGCCTGGGCTATTCTTCGTTTCGCGCATCAGGCTGCCTGGCACCGCCGAACATGCCTATTCAGATGTCGACGCTGGCGTTGATGTGGGTGTCGAAGTAGGAGAGGGTGTCTCAGAAAGTGCCGGCCTTGTTTCGAACCATAGCTCAAGATCGTAGATCGGTAAATAAAACTCTAGTGGAAGTGGCTTATAGCGAAGCAACGGGTTGATGTCATTCTTGGAGACGATCCAGGCGCCCCACCGGCGACCAGAGCCAGTGTAAGGCTCAAGGCTGAGTTCTTTTGAATCATCGGTATACCTACTGTACGGCCAACTGTAGGCCACGCCATTCGAAGACACAGCATCGAAGAGGCCACTGTAAATGGAAAACGCCATCACATCATCGTTTTCTTCGATTTCCACTTCTGCCACCAGGTATTCGAAGCCCTCTTCGAGCGGTTCCGGGCGATATCGCGAGTACTGTTGAGCCAGCTGCTGCGCTTCATCTCCCCGAACTGTGCGTAATAGGGTTATCCTTAGAGTTGAGTCTCTGTCTCGGAATTCGCCCGTCTTCCCCACGGGAACAGGATTGACACGCGACAGCCCCAGACGGCTCAATGAGTATGGTGTGGCTGTTGGGGTTCTCCCGTCCGCTGATATCTTGGGAACGTAATTCGATGGAACAGGGGCATAAGTTGGCAGAGGAGTATAGGTTGGCTGGGGCGTGAGTAATGTGGTCAATCTAGTTGGAGGTCTTGCAGACAGGGGCGAAGCCAGAATCTCTTCCACCCTTACTTCCGCCAAAGCTTCTACCGTGGGTTGTATATCTGGTGTTGGTTTCTCAGCCGGAGTAATAGCCTGTCCGCACGCGTTGGAGAATAGGGCAGCGATTGCGACGAGACAGATCACGATGATTCGCTGTGGTGTGCCCCGCACGGACAAGGTGCCCCCTCATGGTCAGCAGGTTGGGTTTCTTGCCACGGACGCCTTCTCCCAGAGGGGCCATTGGGGGGAGTAGTAGCCCACCGACTTCCCTCGTGGGAGGAGAGTGGCGTCTGTAGCAGGGGTAGGGTAACATCGGAGAACATATGAGTCAATCCGTGCATAATGGGGTTGCCCGATGGGCGCTATCGGACGTGCAGCGAGTGGTGCACGCAGAGCTTCCGAGGGAGTGATTGTTTTACCATACATAAGCTAAGTTATGTACGGGATTATATACCTCCCTCGGGGTGCACGGCTCTCGAATGCGGTAGAAGGCCCGCATTATGGTTAATACGCGGTCAAGTCAGTCTGCGGAGTGTGGGGCCTCTGTACTGAACCTCTTCCGGATAACAGCGCCGACGGCTTCCGGAACGACAACATCCAACGTGTCCGCTCCTATACGGAGTGCCTGCTTTCCTGCGACCTCGATGAGGCCTAATGTGTGTTCTACATCCTCCGTCAATCTCGGAACTACCCAGAGGTCAGCGGACGCGGACTTCGGGTTGTGCCATCTCTGAATGTCCACGGGGCATATGCCCGGCGGTTGGCCAATGCGTTTCAGCACCCCCTGACCAGCGCTCGCGGCACGGCCACCTCTGCAAGCTGAGACACCAGCCGCCGAGCGTGGGCGTGCCACAAAAGGTCGCGTACACCGGTAAGGGTCCACCTCGCCATGCGCTCGATGGGGTGGTTGACTGTGTTCGTGAGCGATACTACCATGGCTCTCTCCGAGTATGGTGCGTTGCCTGGGTATCAGGCAGATTGATATGGGAAATTCCGGTTAGGTTGGTACGGCGCTCAGACCATGAGAACCGAAGTCACAAAGATGAGCCCATCCGACGAAGGCCGGCCAAGCCGGCCAGCCGTCGCAGCTTGGATCGTCTATGACATGGGCAACACCCTGTTCTTCGCGGGTGTGGTGGGTCTTTTCTTTCCGATATGGGCCACTCACGAGATGTCCGGCAACGATGCCACCGTCGGCTATACTCTGTCGCTGGCCATGTCCGTCGTGCTGGTCCTCAGCCCTCTCCTGGGGGCCGTCTCTGATCAGTCGGGACGAAGGATGCCCTTCCTGGTGGTGAGCACCATCGCCTGTATCGGGGCGACCTTGATGATCGGAGGGAGCAACCTAGTCCTGGGCATGGTGCTTTTCGGCGTGGCCGTGGTCGCCATCCATACGGCGGCCATCTTCTACAACGCCATGCTCGCAGACGTCAGCACCGAAGACACCAGAGGAACTATAGCCGGGCTCGGAGTGGGAGTTGGATACCTGGGAGCCATTATCGCCGTGATAATAGGCCTGTTATTCGTCGAGTCTAGAGGGACCGTCTTTGGCTTTCGAGCTATTGGAGTCCTCTTCCTGCTCGTGTCCCTTCCTCTTTTTCTGCTGCTGAAGGAGCGGCACGGCGCCGTGGGCGCCGTGTCGCCCGTCGAAACGGCGGCCAACGCCGTCAGGCAGCTCAGGGTTACCTTGGGAGAGATGCGTCAGTTCCCGGGTCTGGTGCGGTTCCTGATGGCCAGGTTCTGGTACGCGTGGTCGTTCCAGACGGCGGGCTTCTTCGCCATTCTCTACGGTACCGAGACCGTCGGTTTCACCGTGCGACAGGTGGAGTTCATATTCTTGCTCGGCATGCTGGTGGCCGTACCCGGCGGTTTCATGTGGGGGGTTATCGTGGACCGAGCAGGGCCGAAGCGTACCCTCAGTGCCGTCGTCTTCGTGTGGACGTTGCTGTTGCTGATGGTGGCCGCCATTCCCTGGCTGGGGCTGCCTTCGTACCTGTGGTTGCCTGTTAGCGCCGTCGCCGGGGTCCTGGTCCCGGGCACGTGGGTGGCGGACCGGCCTTTCATGTTGCGGCTTACCGTGCCCGAGTACCTGGGAGAGTTCTTTGGCCTCCACGGCATGGTCGGCCGGCTATCGGCCATCGTCGGCCCGTTCGCGTGGAGTTACATCTCGGTGACTCTGGGGCTGGGGCAGGGGGCCGCCGTCCTGAGCCTATCGGCCTGCGGGCTGATCGCCTTCCTGATTCTGCGAGGCGTCGATGACACGCCGACACTCCGTTCGCACGATATGTCCGCCTGACCGCGAAATCCGGGTACGTATGCCTCGCATATTATTACACTGACTGTACAACGTCAGCGATAATGGGACACATATCGTGGTGAGAATACCGAGAGGGTTAGGTGGCGTGAGCTCTTGCACTGAGGGTAGAGTACCCAAGGAAATGAGCCGACGTGTCCCAGTCCGGGGAGAGCAAAACAGAGGCCGCGGAGAATACCAATCTAACACAGTGACAGTGTGCAGGTGGCGCACGGCTCCAAACAAAGGAACCATTTTTTGGGCCGCCGGCAGCGGAGCGTATTAGATACGAAAGAGGGGTACTCGCTAAGTACCTCCTTTTGTTGATGGCCCAGTGGGGGTGCTGGGTTGAGTAACTCCGAGTCGCTCGCTAGGCTTTCCCCATCCTGAACACCTTGGTGCCACACACAGGGCACGTGCCCTGCGTGGCTGGTCTCCCATTCTTCATGGTGATCGCCTTCGGGTTACTTATCTCCCTCGACGCCCGGCACTTCAAACAGTAGGCTTGCATCATGACCTCCCCTTGAGTCTCTTCCGGTCTCCCGCTAGGCGCCCGGAGACTGTTGCTCGCTACCCGGAAGTTCGATCTCGACTAAGTGTATATGACCCGCCTTCGCCATGCTAAACACCTTCATATCCGTCTTTTGGATAGTGCGGCTCAAATCCCCATTCCTTGACCCGTTGATCAGTGTCCCTCTCAGAGGCCTCGCTGCCGGGGTTGACGTGGGCGAACTCGTGCGCGACTAGCAGCGGCACGCTGTCACTCAGCCACGTCCAACGACACCGCTAGATCGGTAAGTGAACTCCAGACGTCGTCGGCAATGGGAATGCCGTCGCGTTTTCGGGTAACACGCGCCCGGTTCTCTAAGTCACCGGGGACCAGTACTTCTTCGAATCCGGCGGCGGGAGGTACTGCCCTCATCCGACGCTGCAACTCATCGGCCCGACTCGCAAACTCCGCAAAAGGCTGAAAGAGGTCCGCCTTGAGAACGACAAGGGTCACTCCCTGGTGGCGCAACACAGGCCCTCCGCGATGGAGCTCAGCAAAGGCGTCGGCACCCGAAAGGACCCTGCCGAGAAACTCATTGGCCAGCATGATCGCGTACCCCTTATGCGCGCCGAACGGCAATAGGCCACCCTCTTCTGGCCATCCCGACGGGTCGGTAGTCGGTTTTCCCTCCCTGTCGACCAGGGAGCCCGGGGGCGCCTGCTGTCCCCTGTTGTGGGCGATTCTCACCTTCGAGCCCGCGATTGTGGTGGTGGCGAAATCGGCGACCATCGCGGGCTCCTGTCCGCCGGGGACACCTATCGCAATGGGATTGGTATGCAACACGGGCACCCGGCCCCCAAAAGGCACGGCCGCCGGAGTCTCCTCCCCGTACCCCGATGCCCACACGAGCGAAATCATCCCGTTAGATGCTGCCATCTCCGCGTATTCACCCAGCCGGCCAATATGTGTTGCCCGAACGAAGCTAACAACGGCCACGCTCTGGGCCGAAGCCTTTTTAATAGCTACTTCCATTGCGTATTTGGCGACCACGTGGCCGAAAGTCCAGTTGCCGGTTATCAATGCGGTCGACCGAGTCTCTCGAACTATTTCGGGCCATCCAGTTGGAACGAGGGTTCCCTCGCGGATCTCGTTAACGTAGCGAGGCAGATGGAAAACGCCGTGTGTGTCGACGCCGCTAAGATTAGACGAGACGAGGGCTTCAGCCACTCGATCGGCGTTCCGCTCGTCCGCTCCGGCGGCCAGAAGTATCCTTCGGACTAAAGTGTGCAGTTTTTCGGCAGTGATTTGGTGCAACAAACTCCTCCCGTCGGCTCACATCCTTGATCTTCCAGGCTTCACCGGCCGGCCCCTTGATCTTGTGTGGCCTATTCTGTGTGGAACGATGCCTCGACGCGTCGCGTCAATAATGGACACCCGCATCGTACCAACCGATGCCCAACGATACTCACAAACAGAATCATCAGCCATAGGGGCAGTCTCGCCACGGCGTTACAGATTCGTAGGTAGACGGAGTTCGAGGGATCGGCGTCTACATCCACCCCCAACGGCACACCAGCATGGGGTTCTTCCCACCCTACGCGCTACGTACTCTGACACGCCTAATTCTATAGTAGTGCTCTCGCCGGCCACAACTACCCGCGTCCTCGAGATGGAGCCGGCCCCGCTTCCGGGCCAGCACACCGCGGAGGTCTGCGCCGATCTGCCGGGCATGGAAGACTCCGACATCGCCAGGCTCAGTTACCAGGGGGTCGTCTAGGGCCCCCCTGATGCCCTACCACTCGAAAGGGTGAGGCAGGACCGTCTGTAGCTCGATGACGGCTGGGCGTTTGGCCGCAAAGGCATCGCGTAGCGCCGGGCCGACCTCTTCGACGCTGTCGATTGTCACACCATGCGCTCCGAACGACTTCGCCAGTGACGCAAATCGGGGGTTCGTCAGGTCGGTCATCGTCGTGCGGCCGAAGCGTGTCATCTGCTGCGGCTCCAGGATTCCGAACCGGTTGTCGTTGACTACCAGTGCGACGACGTTGATGCCAAACTGCGCCGCCGTGGCCAACTCCATCGCCGTATAGAGGAAGCCGCCGTCGCCGCAGATGGCCAGCACCTTGCTGTCGGGACGGGCGACTTTTGCGCCCATCGACAGAGGCAGCCCCGCTCCCAATGTGCCGAAGCCCCACGGATAGATGTAGGTACGGGGCCGGTCGACCTCCAGGAGCATCCATCCCCAGTACGCGGGAGTGCACACGTCGTTGGCGAAAATGGCGCCGCTAGGGACCGCGGACCTTATCTGGTCGATGAGGTGGACCCCCTCGGGGGAGCGGTCCAGGAGATTTTGCCTGACCTGATCCCTTACCTGGGCCACCTCCTGCGCCCGGCCAGGCGGTGCGGTCGAGCTCTCGCCGACGATCTCCAGCAGCTGCCCCAACACCAGCTTCGCGTCCCCGACCACGGAGTGACTGGCCGGGTAGTTCCGACCAATCTCAGCCGGGTCCAGGTCGATGTGTATCAGCTCCTCGGGCAGCCGCAAGGTCCATGCGGCGGTGTCGATCTCCGTGAACCGCGTGCCTATGGCCAGCATGACGTCGCAGCTATCCAGATACTCCTGGACCGGGCTTAGCAGTCCCTGACTCCCCAGGTGTAGCGGATGGTCGGCGGCTATGGCCCCCTTGCCCATGACCGAGGTCATCACCGGCGCTCCCAGCGCCTCCGCAAGCTGCGTAAGTTCTCTCGGTGCTCCGCTGGCCAGGACTCCGCCACCAGCCCATATCACTGGCCGTCGCGACTTCCGAAGCACATTCGCCGCCGCGACCACGTGATCGGCCTCGCCCCCCTGTCGATCGGGTTGATCGGGGCGCAGAAAGGACACATCGCCAGTGGCGTCCAACACGTCTTTGGGCATCTCTATGGCGGTCGGTCTTGCACGGCCACTCCGCATTCGAGCCATGGCCTCGTGGACCAGCGAGGGGATGGCTGTCACGTCGCTAGCGCTGGCAGTCCATCCTGTGACTTCCGAGAACATGCTCCTCTGGTCTCGGACCTCGTGGAGGTAACCTTTGCCCCTTCCGACGGCCGTGAAAGGGACCTGCGTGAAGATATTCAGAATGGGGATGGAATCGGCATAGGCCGTACCCATCGCGGCCAGGCTGTTGATGGCCCCCGGCCCGGTCGAGGTCAGGCAGACGCCGACCTGGCCGCTGGCGCGGGCGTAGCCGTCGGCCATGTACGCCGCGCTCTGCTCGTGGCGCGTTGTGATGCGTTGGACCTCCGGGGCGTCATGCAAGGCATCGAAAAGGGCCAGCCCGTGAATGCCGGGTATGCCGAAAACAGTCCGGACGCCCTCGTTGACCAGGGCCTGAACAGCTGCCTGTCCGCCGGTCATTCGTGGCACGCTCTACTCCTCAGGGACTCGGGATGATCGGACTCTGCTCCCCGGTTTCAGTCTACGCTAAGCAGCGAAACCGGTCACCCTACCCGGATGTGATCCAGCCCACGGTGATCGTCCCCGCCATTATGCAGGATCTTTCGGGAATCAGGCATTGGCAGAAGACTTCATGCGGGACTGCCGAGAGGCCCTCTAGTACAAGGCTGTGCCTGCGATGCTCCCACCGTCAACGGCGACGGTCTGGCCGTTGATGAAAGAGGCCTCGTCGGAAACGAGGAAAAGCGCGGCGTTGGCGATGCTGATACAAGAAATGGCGCGGGTTCAGGATCATCTCCTCCCCAGGAACGCCCACCAAAATGGCCGTGCCGCCATAGCCGTCGCGGCCGGGTTCCCCTCCTCGCGTCGCTGGTAGGATCTGCTCGTTCGTTTCGCGTGCAACGATGGCGTTGAAGGCGAAGTCCACGCCTCCGTCCGTGATCTCCGCGATGGCGTACACCAGGGGTCTAGGGAGCCCAGGGTCACCCACCAGGTGGAGGCCCGAGTGGCATGCCAGAGAAGAGCTTGAGCATGACCTGTCCGGCCCGGGGGCCGAGATCTCTATCTCGTCTACCGGCAAAGGCCGACCATGAGCAGTCTGGATAGCGGCTTTAGTCTTCAACCGGAATTACCCATATCAAGCTGCCTGGGTCCAAGCAACGCACCATCCTCGACGAGAGCCATCGTAGTATCAGTCACGGATGCCGTCAGAAGTGGCTCCGGAAATCTGAACAGGGGGATAAGTGGAATCGCTGCCTGATTGAGGGCATGATAGTGTTCTCGGAGACAGGAGCGAGAGATGAGCAGACGACCCCGCCGTAACCACTCGGCAGAGTTTAAGGCGAAGGTGGCTCTTGCCGCAGTGCGCGGCGACCGGACACTTTCGGAGCTGGCAAGCCAGTTCGATGTGCACCCGAACCAGATCACGCAATGGAAGACCCAGTTGCTGGATCGGGCGGCGCGGTTATTTGGGGCCGGGACAGGGCAGGCTGAAAAGCCGGTAGATATGAAGGTCCTTCACGCTAAGATCGGTGAGCTTGCGTTGGAGAACGATTTTTTAGAGGCCGCGCTCACGAAGGCGGGATTGCCGGGCGCAAGGCGATGATCGACCGCGATCACAAGCTGCCTCTCGCCCGCCAGGCAAAGGCAGTGGGCATCAGCCGCGGGAGCATCTACTACCGGCCACGGCCGGTGGGCGAAGCCGGTCTCGGACTGATGCGCCGCATCGATGAGCTGCACCTTGAGTATCCGTTTGCAGGCAGTAGGATGATGCGAGGCCTGCTCCGCCAGGAGGGACTCTCCTCCGGGCGTAGACACATCGCCACACTGATGCGGCGGATGGGCATCGAGGCGCTGTACCGCAAGCCCAACACCAGCCGGCGACGGCCCGGCCATACGGTGTATCCGTACCTGCTGCGCGGGCTTGAGGTGAGCAGGCCCAACCAGGTGTGGGCAATGGATATCACGTACATTCCGATGGCCAGGGGGTTCGTGTACCTAGCCGCAGTGATGGACTGGCATAGCCGCAAGGTGCTGGCCTGGCGGGTATCGGTCACAATGGACACAGACTTCTGCGTGGAGGCGCTCGAAGAATCCCTGGGACGCCACGGCGCGCCGGAGATATTCAACACAGATCAGGGAAGCCAGTTCACAAGTGATGCCTTCACCGGCCTGCTGAAAGCCAGTGAGATCCAGATCAGTATGGACGGGAAGGGAAGCTGGAAGGATAATGTGTTCGTCGAACGGCTGTGGAAGAGCGTCAAGTACGAGGAGGTGTACCTGAGAGCCTACGAATCGGTCCCGGAAGCCAGAACTGGACTCGGGCGGTACTTCGAGTTTTACAATGCCGGACGGCCCCATTCGAGCCTTGGGGGAATGACGCCGGACCAGTTCTTTGACAGAGCGCCTGCCGAGCCCGCGGCGGCCTAACGCACGGCAGCGCGATTCCACTTATCAAACCGGGCAGCGCTGTTCAGACAAACGAGACCACCTCAGTCAACCATCCAATCAAGCTCACAAAACCATCTCTCGGCGTGGTGAGTTAGCGGCCCCAGGCAGCGGAGGTGGCTTTCACCACGTTTGCACTCCCTTCAAACTCCTCCGGGCGCGCACCTCGCCCTTGGTTGCCTCTCTTCACCTCTGATGACCTCAAGGATAATCGCTACCCTGGTGCTGGATGGAGCCCGGCGATACGCTCCAACACTTGCCGGAATACCTCCCGGGACACTGCCACCTCAGCAAGCTGAAACACCAACCTCCTGGCATGCCGCACCAGACGTCCACCCATCTTGATGAGCTTGGTCTGCACGCTTCGCAGTGACCAGTGTTTCACTGACTCTGGCAAAGTCAGCCTTCTCATGAAGTTGCCCAGGTTGTAGGCCAGCACAAACAGCCACAGCCTCACCTGGTTAGCAACGAACCTGTGACACGAGAGCCGCGTCCAGTTCAGGGCGTATTTACCTTCCTTGATCCACTGCTCGGCCGTGCCCCGCCCGTTGTAGAAGTGGGTTACGCCTGCCGGCGGTAGGTTGAGGTTGGTGACGACGAACCCGACCCTCGGGAATAGCTCACCCTGGCGCCACTCCACCTTGGCGACCACACGCCGGGGAATGTCCCAGCTCTGGGCCTGGTAAACGAAGTCGTGATACCGGACTACGGGCTTCCCTTCGACAGGCTCAGGGCAGGCTTTAGGCGGCCTGCCCACGGGCCGCTTCAGCAGGTGCCGGATGTTTCCTTGTAATACTTCGGTTGTCCGGTGGGTGGGTCGGTCGCCGACGGTGCCGTCAGGCCGGGAGTGGAATGGCTCGCAGCCGGGCCAAGGCGCGGCTGAACTTCTCAGCCCAAGGCCAGCGATCCGGAAGATGCAGGGTCAACCGGCGTGCCGAGCGGGTGAGCCGTCCGGCCAGGGAGAAGAACCGCCGCCGGAGGGTCTTGGTGGTGGCTATCCGCTCTCCCAGACCGATCCGCGCCGTCCAGCGGGCCAGGTTGTGGGCCATCGTCTGGACGGCCAGCCAGGCGCCGTTGGCGGCGAAGCGGCCCGAGGGGAGATGGTTCAGCCCGACGCCGTACTTGAGGTCGCGTATGGCATTCTCGATCTCGGCGTGGCGGCGATGGTCAGCCTCCAGTTCGAGCAACTCCCCGTCCCGGTCGGTGATGAAGCCATGATAGGCGAAGAGGGTCAGTTGGGAACCGGGCGTCGGCTTCACCCGCCGGACGATGAGCCGTACCGGCGCGGCGTCCGCCTCGGCCTGGAAGGGGGTGCAGGTGGTCTCGGCCACATCGGCGGCGCCGTCCATCCAGTAAGGAATCGGCGTCCAGGCATCTTCGGGTATCGCCTCGATGAGATTGTGCAGGCTTTTGTGCTGGCGGATGGTGATGGAGAAGCGGACATCCATCTTGCGGCAGACGGATACCACGCCATGAGTGTAGAACCCGCTGTCGGCCCGTAGCGTGAGTCGTCCGTTGCCCCGGCGTAGCGCACCCGTCCCACCGTCTCCCGCAGGAAGTGGGCGGCGCCGCGGGCGGTGTTGGCCCGGCCCTCGCGCAGCCGGGACATCAGCACGTCTCCGGTGCCGGCGGCGATGGCCAGCAGCGGGTGGTAGCCCCGCTTGCCGGTATAGCCGTGGTGGCGGGCGCCCTCCTTGGCCAGTCCGTAGGTCTCGCAGATGGTGGAGTCCAGGTCAATGGTCAGGGGCCCGTCGCCGGGTCCCGCCCCGGCCTGCCAAGCCCGGGCCAGCAACTTCACCCGGTCGAGTTGACGGACGTGGCCCCACCGGAAGCTGCGCAGGGTGGATGGCGCCTTGACCGTGCCGCCCAGGGTGCAGGCCGAACACATCGGCGTCGTCAATGCAGTCGCTAGGCCACCAGCGTCATCGTCGCTCGTGTTCGCCCGCATCGCCCAGGTCGAGGCGCTGCCGGACGAGTTCGGACAGGCGAGGTGCCGCGCCAGGGTGGCCGGAAGGAGCAGCCCGGCATTGGCCACCAAGCGGCGGTCGTCGAAGGTGATTTGGATTCGGGGTGGTTGCGTGGCAGCAGGGTGCTCCTTTTCCGACAAAACCATTATCCCAGTTCTTGCCGCCTCTGACGGGTGGATTCGGGTTTAGGCGGCCTGCCCAACAGGTGCCGGAAGCCGGAAGCCGCATAGCGTAGCCAGTGTCCCTTGACTCCAGGTACTCGTACACCTCGGGCTTGGCAAAGGCAGCATAACAGCAGCCGGACTTTGTATCTTGGTTTGGTGTGTAACAATCACTTCACTTAGGTGGATCGGGGTGCGGCAGACCGACTATTCCTAGGTCGTAGCAGGCCGTGAGAAAGCGAGGGTCGCCGCACCCCCCAGAGTTAGAGCCCGAACAGTTGTCTGGGCCAACCAAGCCCGCATCTTGCAAGGACGGGCCAATAATTCGCAGGAGGTGCTGATGGAACAGGAAGCGACCTACGTAGGCATCGATGTAGCTAAGGCCCAGGTGGACGTTGCGGTGCGTCCCACGGACGAAAGATGGGAGGTCTCCCATGACGATGCGGGGATCCGGCAGTTGATCTCCAAGCTGAAGACCCTGGAACCTGTCATGGTGTTGCTTGAGGCTTCGGGCGGCTTGGAGCTGCCTCTGGTGGCTGCTCTGGCAGCCGAGGCGGTGCCGGTGGTCGTCGTCAACCCGCGCCAAGTGCGGGACTTTGCCAGGGCAACGGGGAAGCTGGCCAAGACCGACTCGCTTGACGCGGCGGCTATTGCTCACTTTGCCGAAGCGGTCCGACCTCCCGTGCGCCCTTTGCGGGACGCCGAAACCCAGGCCCTCAACTCCCTGGCTGCCCGAAGGCACCAGGTGATGACCATGCTGGTCTCGGAGAAGAACCGCCTCGGCACCGCCACCGTCGCCGTCCGTCCCCGCATCGAAGCCCACATTGCATGGCTGGAGCGGGAGTTGGACGACCTGGACAAGCGTCTGCGTCAGACTCTGCGCCAGAGTCCCGTGTGGCGGGAGAAGGACGACCTTCTGCGCACCGTCCCCGGCGTGGGCGAGCAGCTCTCCCTCACTCTTCTGGCCTACCTGCCGGAGCTGGGCACCATGGATCGCCGGCAGGTTGCCGCCCTGGTGGGAGTGGCTCCCTACAACCGGGATAGCGGCACCCTGCGTGGTAAACGCACCGTCTGGGGCGGACGCGGCCGGGTCCGCGCCGCCCTGTACATGGGAGCGTTGGTGGCCAGCCGCTACAATCCCGTCATCCGAGACTTCTACCAGCGGCTGTTGGCCGCTGGTAAGCCGAAGAAGCTGGCCCTCACAGCCTGCATGCGCAAGCTGCTCGTTATCCTCAACTCCATGCTCAAGCATCGCTCGCCCTGGCACGACATGACTTCCACATTCGTTGTTCATTCCTCTTGACTTTCAAGACAGTTGCTTTCTCCTGGTATCGCTTCACGACTGGCTCCAGAACCTCCCGCCACCGCTCAGCGCTGTGGACGTTGCCCGGGCGAAGCATTGCACCTTCGCAATCTCCGAAATGGTTGAACAGGAAGAGCGGGTGATAACATACGGACTCGAAGTGGCCGTTGTAGGCGACTCCCTCTTGCTGCCCATGCACCGGGCTTTCAGAGCTGTCCATGTCTAGGCCTGGATTACCCAGATGGACTGAAGCCAAGATTGGTAATCATGTGATTGCTGTGAATAGTCTGCCGATGTTGCGGCTATCATAGGCGTTAAAGGATTATAATACGCCCATATATTTAGCTTCATCTTCTGATTACGTAAGCGAGTTGGAGGCACCTTATGGGTGACGGCGAAAAGACCCCTCTCAAGCTCAACTTCGACTCCAAAGTTCGCCTGGAGTTTCGGGGTGTTACTATCACCTCAGACGCTGGATTACTTGCATGCAGAGAACTCGATGATGCCCTGGGACTAACCGACTCATCCGCTGAATACCTCAAGGAAGGCCGAACCGGTAAAAACATTCTCCATAAGTTAATCTCTCTGTTGAGACAATCAATCTACAGCCGCCTCGCAGGATACGACGACACCAATGATGCCGATCGACTTTCCCAAGACCCAGCCATGAGAGTAGTCGTTGGCTGGAAAGGCCCTGACAGGAAGGCGGCCAGCACCAGCGAGATGAGTAGGTTCGAGACCGAGTTGCTTACTCAGAAGGATAACCGCAAGGGCCTTGAGCAGCTGAATGTAGAATGGGTAAAACGTGGCGTAGCCAAGACAGTCCACCGGCGTATTATCTTGGACATCGACAGTTCAGAGAGTCCGGTACATGGTCAGCAGGAGGGTGCAGCCTACAATGGACACTTCGAGTGCATGTGCTATCATCCGCTGTTCTGCTTCAACCAGTTCGGAGACTGTGAAGGTGCAGTGCTCAGGCCAGGCAACGTACATAGCGCCGATGGGTGGGAGGGATTCATCGAGCCTATCGTGGAGCGCTACCTGAAGCTGGCGGTGAGGCTTCTGTTTAGAGCCGACGCCGCCTTTGCCAAGCCTGAGCTTTACGAGTACATGGAGGCAAGACGCATCGGTTATGCCATAAGGCTTCCAGCGAATGACGTTCTTCAGCGGGAAATAGCGCACCTGTTGGTACGGCCTACCGAGTGGCCTTCCCGAAAGCCCATCGTCTCCTATCATGACTTCGCCTACCAAGCTCAGAGTTGGGATGTTCCTCGGAGGGTGATAGCCAAGGTAGAGTGGCACCAGGGAGAACTGTTCCCCAGAGTAGGATTCATAGTCACCAACCTGAGTTATCCGACGAAGGGCATAGTCAGCTTCTATAATGGCCGCGGCACAGCAGAGCAGTGGATAAAAGAAGGCAAATACGCACTGAACTGGACGAGGCTGTCGTGTCATAAGTTCGTGGCTAATCAGGTGAGACTCTCGCTATTCATCCTGGCTTATAATCTGGGTAACTTCTTGAGGAGGCTCGCATTGCCTGAGTCCATCAAGCGCTGGTCTTTGACAAGCGTTCAGACGAGACTCATCAAGACAGGCGGGCGTTTGGTGCGTCATGCCAGGAGGCTCGTGTTCCAGCTTGCCGAGGTGATGGTGAGTAGGGATATGTTCGGTGAAATGCTGGAAAAGATCGGCAGGCTTCGTTTCAATCCTGGATAGCAAGACGCGTAGGCAAAAGGAATCGTCATCAGACTCAGGTCGCTCAAGGCAAGGTACGCGACTTGTAGGATGAGTTTGGCCTGAAAGAGCCGTCTAGCGCCGTTGTGGGTGGTTCGAAGTGGCTAAATGGCACTATGAGGCTAAATGGAGCATTGACAATATCAGAGAACAGCCATATAGCCCATGTTACCATAGCATGTTGCGATCATGGACGCACTGAATTCCATCTGGGAAATATCGGCTAGGATAACTCGCTGGTGAGATGTCTGGGCCATGGCCCTGTCCACCCACTCAACATTCAGGCGCGCAAGCCCATCCAGGTTCTCCTCTTCGGTTAACACCTCAGTCTCAAATCGGCTCATAGTGTTGGTGCTGGCTGCCTGCTTATCAGTACCTTGCCACCCGACGATGACACGCATAGCCGGGTCTTGGGCAAGCCGTTCAGCGTCGTTGGTGTCCTCGTAGCCAGCGAGACGGCTATACACCGATTGTCTGAGCAAGGGCAACAGCGGGTGTTGCACATTGCGGCCGGTGCGGCTTTCATGGATATAATCGTTGGCTGTCTCTGTGAGCCCCAGAGCGGCATCAAGCTCGCGGCATGCCAGGAGTCCGGCGTCCGAGGTGATCGTAGCGCCACGAAAATCCAGGCGGACTCTGCGGTCGAATTGGAGCTTCAAAGGGGTGTCGGAGCTTTCACCCATTGGGTGCCTCCAGCGAGATTGCGGTATCCAGAACTAGACCCCCTAGCTCGGCCAGTCTAGCACCCACACTGCCCATAATGCCCAGGTATGCGGCTCAAATAGGCAGCACTCTTACCGGATTACGACGCACCCACGCGGCTGATCTGGGAAATGTGGGTTCAAAGGACGGGCTGAGAGCTCTTTCCAGTCGCAACTGACCGTGATATATATAGGGTCAAGGACACTTTGTCAACACTGTCCAACCACAACGGACCCCGTGACAAATCGGCTGTGCATGACGATTGCGGGGCTTGTCAGCCTTGGCGACATCTATTTAGGCCGGGCGGCCCGCTGTGGCCCTAGGAGATCTGACAGATGAACAGGCACTAGGGAATCATCGCGCAAATGGAGCACAGGGAACCCGATCAGATCCCCTCACGGAATGGACCTACCACCCCAAGTTCATCGAAGCCCTATGTCCCGGAGGCGACCCCTTCGACTTCGTGGAGAACTGGACCTGGACGGGGTGACCGCGGGCGCCAGGCACGCTCCAACGCATGTCACCAGCGATGAGTCTGTTGCAAACGGTAGACGGGTGGCTGCCCGGGTCCCCAATGGAGAGCTAATAGTCGTTCAAGGAGACTTCTATGAGATTGAACCGACCGACAGGTTCAATGATGTATGCTACTTCGACGGATTTGGGCTAAGAAGGCAGCCCGGCTATCCGGCCGGGTCCTCGATGACTCACTGAGAACATGGCGCGATTCAGGGCTGCGGTCGACATAGGCGGGACATTCACGGACGTCGTCTTTCTCGGAGACGACGGCCGGGTCCTGGTCAAGAAGGTCGCCACCACGCCCGACGACTACAGCCGGGGTGTGCTCGCGGGCCTGGACGAGTCCGTCCAGACCCTCACGATCAAGCCCAACGACGTGACCGAGCTGGTCCACGGCTTCACCGTGGCCACCAACGCGATCCTGGAGGGCAAGGGCGAGAAGACGGCGCTGGTAACCACCGAAGGCTTCCGGGACGTGCTGGAGCTGGGCCGCATCCGCACCCCTCGTCTGTACGACCTCTACTACCGGAAGCCGCCCCCTCTCGTGGAGCGGCGGCTGCGATTCGAGGTCCGGGAGCGGGTAAGCTTCCAGGGCGAGGTGCTGGAGCCCCTCGACATGTCGGATGTGGAGCGGGTCGCCGGGCGAATCGCCGAAGAGGGAGTCCGGTCGGTGGCCGTATGCCTGCTCCACTCCTACGCCAACCCCGATCACGAGTCTCGCGTCGCGGAGGTGCTGGCCAAGAGAGTCCCCGGAGTGGACCTATCGGTCTCCAGCGAGATCCTGCCGGAGATGAGGGAGTACGAACGGACCAGCACGACGGTGATCAATGCCTACGTTCGTCCCGTCGTCGCGAGGTACTTGACCGATCTGGAAGAGCAGCTACGCGCGCGGGACATCACCGTGCCCCTCACCATCATGCAGTCCAATGGGGGGCTGGCCCCGGTTAACGTGACCGTCGATAGGCCGATCTTTTGTATCGAGTCCGGGCCGGCGGCCGGTGTGATCGGCGCTTACCACCTGGGGAAGCGCATAGACACCCCCGACATCATCAGCTTCGACATGGGAGGTACCACGGCCAAGGCCTCCATCATCGAGGGCGGCGAGATACTCAGGGCCACCGAGTACGAGGTCGGGGGCGGCATGAACGTTGGCCACCGCCTGCTGACGGGCGGAGGCTACGTACTCCGAGTGCCGGCAATCGATCTGGCGGAGGTTAGCGCCGGAGGCGGCAGCATCGCCTGGGTGGACAAGGCCGG
Organism: Dehalococcoidia bacterium; assembly: GCA_963665215.2. Taxonomy (GTDB): domain Bacteria; phylum Chloroflexota; class Dehalococcoidia; order Lucifugimonadales; family CAUZJF01. The sequence goes on along the minus strand of CAXXWW010000014.1, from coordinate 297,182 downwards.
CGCCCTCCAGTGCGGGCCCCAGAGCGCGGGCGCGGTCCCCGGCCCGGTCTGCTACGACGCAGGGGGTGAGGAGCCCACTGTTACCGACGGCAACGTCGCCCTTGGGTACCTGAACCCGGAATACCTGCTGGGCGGGAGGTTCCCCATCAACGCCGAAAAAGCCCGGCGCGCCATAGCGGATAGAGTAGCCGGGTCATTGGGCCTGTCCGAGATAGAGGCCGCTCATGGGGTCCATCTTCTCGTCAACTCCAACATGGGACGAGCATTGCGTGCGGTCTCCAGCGAGCGGGGCCGCGACCCCCGCCGGTTCACGCTGGTGGCCTTCGGCGGGGGCGGACCTATACATGCGGCTGGACTGGCTGAGATGCTTGGCATCAGCCGGGTCATCGTCCCTCCGTCTCCAGGAGCCTTCAGCGCCTTCGGACTGCTGTTCGCCGATGTCGAGCACCACTTCGTCCGGACACATTTCCGTAAGTTCTCGGAGCTGGACCTCGACGAGGCAAATGGCATCCTTCAAGGCTTGATGGACCAGGGCTCAGAGCTACTGACCGATGAGGGCTTCGACGACTCTCGACAGCGTACCGAGACGCAGGTGGACGTGAAGTACGTGGGCCAGACCTCCGAGCTGACCGTGGGCATTGAGGACGATAGCTTTTCAGCCGAGAGTCTCGAGAGACTGGGCGAGGCTTATGCCGTCGAGCACGAGAAGACCTACGGCTACCGAGTGGACGAGCCGATGCAGCTGGTGAACATCAGGGTGATCGCGCGGGCCATCGCGGAGAGCCCGCGGGTGCCCGAAGGCATCGACCTCGGCCTCCAGGGCTCCGGGCCCGCGACGGCCGAGCGGAAGGTCTACTTCGGCCCGGAGACCGGGTGGACAAACACACCGATCGTCGACCGTGCGAGCCTTGACGAGGCTGGCACCGACGGGCCCCTGATCGTGGAGGAGTACGACTCGACGGTCGCCGTTCCCCCCGGCTGGCGCGCCTCCCTCGACTCACTGAAAGACATCCTGCTGGAAAGAGTCAAGGGCAAAGTATGATGTCATCCCGAGGAGTCCACGACGAGGAATCTGGGGCGGGGACACTCTGACCAAGGGGTAGACAGGGGAAACCATGCAAGAAGAGAACGGGCTCGATCCGATAACACGCGAGATAGTCAAGAACTACCTGTCCAGCGCGGCTGACACGATGGCCGTCACTGTTGTACGTACGGCACGGTCGGCCGTGGTCAAGGACGGCATGGACTTCTCGACCGGCATCTTCAACGCCGAGGGCCAGCAGGTGGCCCAGGGCCTGACCCTGCCCTTCCACATGGGCGCCATGCAGCCCGCCCTCGATGCAATACGGGCCTACTACGGCGACGACGTCAAGCCGGGGGACATCTTCGCCAACAACGACCCGTACGAGGGTGGCAGTCACCTGCCCGACATCTTCCTGTTCAAGCCCGTCTTCTACAACGAGGCGCTGGTCGCATGGACCTGCGTCATTGCCCATCACACCGATATTGGCGGCCGTGTGGCCGGAGGCAACGCCTGCGACAACACCGAGATATACCAGGAGGGCCTCCGGATCCCGCCCATCAAGCTGATTGAAGCGGGTGTGATGAACGACGCCGTCTGGCGCATCCTGAACAAGAACGTCCGGGTACCGGACATGGTACAGGGAGACATCCTGGCCCAGATATCAGCCCTCCACCAGGGAGAGCGCGACCTTCTCCGCCTCGTGGAGGAGTACAGCATCGAGGACCTCAGGAACTACGTGACCGACATAATCGACTACACTGAGCGGCTGACCAGGGCGGAGATCGCCGGACTACCGGACGGGTCGTGGGAGTTCACCGACTACATCGACGACGACGGGTTCAACCCGGAGCCCATCTCCATCAAGGTCAAGGTCACCGTCGAGGGCGACGAGATGCTGGTCGACTTCACCGGGACGTCGCCCCAGGCAAAGGGCTCCATAAACCCTACCCTGTCGTTCACAAAGTCGGCCGTGTACGCGGTATTCAAGAACCTGACCAACCCCAACATAACGGCCAACGCGGGCTTCTTCCGGCCCATCGAGGTCGTAGCCCCACCGGGGTGCTACGTCAACGCCCAGCACCCGGCGCCCGTGGCGGCGAGAGGGCTCGGCGGGTTCAGAGTGGCCCAGACGGTCTTCGGCGCCATGGCCAAGGCGCTGCCCGACCGTGTCCCCGGCGCTTGGGGAGGTGGAGAGGTCGCCATCAGCTTCGGCGGCTACTACCCCGACGGCAAGGCCTTTGTCTTCGTCGAGTTCAACAACGACGGGCCTAGAGGGGGCGGCCCCTTCGCCGATGGCACCGACGGCGCGGCCGCGCCGGTCACCAACCAGGCCAACACCCCCATCGAGAGCATAGAGGCCAACCAACCTCTTCGAGTCAAGAGGTACGGATTCGTGCCGGACAGCGAGGGGCCTGGGAAATACCGCGGGGGTATGGGCATCGTCCGGGAGTTCGAGCTAACCGCCGAAGAGGCAACGCTTCAGATCCGCTCGGACCGCGGCAAGTTCCTGCCCTGGGGCGCCCAGGGAGGAAGCCCGGGTTCACGCAACTCCAACGCCCTCAATCCCGAGGGGGAGAGCGAGCAACTCCCCGCCAAGTTCCTCAGGACGCTTAAGAAGGGCGACGTGTTCCGCCAGACCGGGTCTGGCGCCGGAGGCTACGGCGACCCCATGGAAAGGGACCCCGAGTCAGTGCTTGAGGACGTGACACAGGAGAAGCTCACCGTACCCCACGTCAGGGAGGCCTACGGCGTGGTCCTGGTGGGGGACCCCCTTCGCGTAGACAAAGAGGCGACAGACCGCCTTCGCGCCGAGATGAAATCCCGACGCGGGCCGTTAGACCTCGAGCCCAAAGCCGTCCGCGCCGACGGCCAGCCGCTGATAGCTGATAGCTGATAGCTGAAGGCGACCACACCCCCGGTAACATATCCTCATGGTCCCACGCTTCATCCGATATAAATATGGCGGTACAACCCCCTCCGATCGAGCAGCTCATCATGGCTACCGCTCTCGACGACCTCGCCTCGGTGGTCACAAGGTCCAGGTCTGCATTTCTCACTGACAACAGACGGTGGGCTATGACGAAGGTCGTTCTGCCCTTTATCACCTCGGCCAGTGCCATCTGAATCTCATACTCGGTGCCGACGTCCACGCTGGAGGTCGAGTCGTCAAGAACGAGAATGGGATGGTCCATCAGGAGCGTACGGGCGATGGTAACTAAGATGGGATGTTCCTAGTCCCAAATCGTACCCGGGGACTCCTGGAGTCGCCGCCACATTCGGTCGAATTCCTCGCTGCCGTCATCTTCTCGCTCATCCAGACGAACTCCTGGGGCAAACGACTCGTCTACCCCCAGCTTCATCAGCTTCTCGGCTTGCCCCAAGTTGCGATAATAGTGCTTAACCCCTCCTGGCAAGCTTACAACCGAAAAATGCCGGGGCCAATCTTGCGCGGGCGTATTTGAGTAGCGGTGCAGCGCGTCTTCGTCTAACTCCACACCGAGACCGGGGCCGGTCGGTATCTTCATAAAGCCTCTTTGCATGCTGTGGGGCTCAAGGATCAGATCATCTTCGTAGGTGTGGCTGGCTGTGACTGCCGGCAATGTCGCGGTCGGCATTACGGAGCCCAATTGACATGCGAACGCCGTAGTTATTCCTGTGCCGACATACTGGAGCATGATCGGGGTGTTCGCCGATGCGAAGGTCCAGGCCGAGGCAAGCGCGTTTCGAATATTCTCATGGCTGCAGAGGGCTCCCTCAAAATCTCCAGCTCGGAGCCTGAGCCATGTTCCTGACGGCTGGCGAATTGGACCGTCAAGGATCGTGTTGACCCCGTGCATATAGAATGGTATCCGGATTTCGTTGTGAAGCCGTCGCCAGCCCTCAACGTCGTGCTGGAAAATCGGCTCTTCAAGACCCTTCACCACGGGAATGTTCTCCAATTCCCTGAGGATGGGCAAGGCTTTCTCGACGTCGATCAGAGAACCGTTGAAATCGTACTCGACCCGGAAATCTGGTGGCGCGATCTCCTGGACAGCCTGTGACTGCTCAACTACATCGAAGAAGGCCCTGGCTTTGCACTTGAGTGCGCGATAGCCTCGGTCTACCGCCACCGCCACCTCTGCTGCGGTGTCTTCGGGTGACATGCAGGGCATCCACCAACTCATCGCCACCCATTGTCGCACCTGCTGTCCTATCAGCTTCCAGGCCGGCATCCCGAGATGCTTGCCCATCAGGTCGTAGCAAGCCATATCAAGATTGAAACGACCCGTACCCATCACATGGTCGAATGGGTCCGTGCCGAGATACGGTTCAAGCTCCTGCTGGCCGAAAGGAGAAGCTACATTTTCTCCCAGGCCTACCAACCCGGTATCCGTATGGAACTTGTAGACAGTAACCTCCTCGCGCATACTGAAGTGATGGTACTTTTTCCGGTTACGGGCCTCGTACGGCACCCGGAGTGGGATAGTCTCAATATCTGTGATCTTCATCGACTTTCTCACCTTCAATGTCACCGCGATTCTCGGCGTCATTTGCCCGGTCAACGCAACGACCAATGATTTTATTGGATCCACCTCGACCTACAAAACACCAATACCACGGCATCATAGCTAATACTCGTTTAGTTCTTTATCCTCTAACGTGCAGATGAATGGCCCAATCGATGGTTTCCGGTTAAATTTTCCCCACGGTCCGGTTTGAATACGTCTGGCTTCATCCACCCCCTCGCGTCTCTTTGCATATTTCTCCTCCATTCCACGACGGATTGTCTTGAGCGTTGAGCGGAGCACTTTATCTCACCACAACCTACTCAGAACTAGGTGGTGAATAAGCCCGTAGCTCGACGCGAGGTCAGCCCTGGGGCTCCGGCGGCGTCGCAAATCTAGCATAGCACGGATACTTTCAGATGGCCTAGCGTATCGCCTCGCACCGTATGGTCGCCGATATCCGCTCGCACCAGGTGTTAATGCCGTTAGCCGCGCGCCGGAAATAGCTTGCCGATGTGGTACTACATTGGCTCTCCACCAAAGTGTAGGTCACCTCGGCTTGCCTCCTTTTTGTCACCCCACAAGCTTCCAAAACTGCCCACAAAGCAGGGCTTGGCCTCCTCCCATCCTTGATCCTTCCGAGCCAGCAGCGCCTCCGGGTCAGTCGTCAAGGCGTGGGTTTCATCGCCCCGCTGTTCTCCACTAAAGTCCACATTGGTGTTGCCCCCATCGTCCCCAGCCGTGTTCTGGCCTCCATCCTTGGGACGCAGTCTATTCGTCAAGGCCCAGGCCTCTAACAATGTTCCGTGCCATTCCGCAGCACACCGGTGTTTACGGCACTGCTGGCATCAGACCTAAGCCCGAATCCACCGAAGGACACCGATGGACGGCGTGAGGAAAGCGGAAGGGGGGTGAGGGAGCTACAGGGGAAATAGCCTGGGTTCCATTTGGGGTAGGGAGGTCGGCGGACGGTCTTCATCGCCGCACAGGGGCCCCTATGGCCGTCTGCGGGAGCTGCGATGCGCGGGATGGCGAGAGAATACGCAGCAGGGAACTCTCTCGGACCGGGCTGGCACGAGTCTGCGGGGATCTTCGGTTGTCCGGTGGGTGGGTCGGTCGCCGACGGTGCCGTCAGGCCGGGAGTGGAATGGCTCGCAGCCGGGCCAAGGCGCGGCTGAACTTCTCAGCCCAAGGCCAGCGATCCGGAAGATGCAGGGTCAACCGGCGTGCCGAGCGGGTGAGCCGTCCGGCCAGGGAGAAGAACCGCCGCCGGAGGGTCTTGGTGGTGGCTATCCGCTCTCCCAGACCGATCCGCGCCGTCCAGCGGGCCAGGTTGTGGGCCATCGTCTGGACGGCCAGCCAGGCGCCGTTGGCGGCGAAGCGGCCCGAGGGGAGATGGTTCAGCCCGACGCCGTACTTGAGGTCGCGTATGGCATTCTCGATCTCGGCGTGGCGGCGATGGTCAGCCTCCAGTTCGAGCAACTCCCCGTCCCGGTCGGTGATGAAGCCATGATAGCTGTATTTGGCGAAGAGGGCCAGTTGGGAACCGGGCGTGGGCTTCACCCGCCGGACGATGAGCCGTACCGGCGCGGCGTCCGCCTCGGCCTGGAAGGGGGTGCAGGTGGTCTCGGCCACATCGGCGGCGCCGTCCATCCAGTAAGGAATCGGCGTCCAGGCATCTTCGGGTATCGCCTCGATGAGATTGTGCAGGCTTTTGTGCTGGCGGATGGTGATGGAGAAGCGGACATCCATCTTGCGGCAGACGGATACCACGCCATGAGTGTAGAACCCGCTGTCGGCCCGTAGCGTGAGTCGTCCGTTGGCCCCAGCGTAGCGCACCCGTCCCACCGTCTCCCGCAGGAAGTGGGCGGCGCCGCGGGCGGTGTTGGCCCGGCCCTCGCGCAGCCGGGACATCAGCACGTCTCCGGTGCCGGCGGCGATGGCCAGCAGCGGGTGGTAGCCCCGCTTGCCGGTATAGCCGTGGTGGCGGGCGCCCTCCTTGGCCAGTCCGTAGGTCTCGCAGATGGTGGAGTCCAGGTCAATGGTCAGGGGCCCGTCGCCGGGTCCCGCCCCGGCCTGCCAAGCCCGGGCCAGCAACTCGCGGCTCACCCGGTCGAGTTGACGGACGTGGCCCCACCGGAAGCTGCGCAGGAAGGTGCCCAGGGTGGATGGCGCCTTGAGAGTGCCGCCCAGGGTGCAGGCCGTCCCCCCGGTGCGCAACACATCGGCGTCGTCAATGCAGTCGCCCCCAGCCAGCGCAGACGCCACCAGCGTCATCATCTTGTCGCTCGTGTTCGCCCGCCCCGGGGCATCGCCCAGGTCGAGGCGCTGCCGGACGAGTTCGGGCAGGCCGAGGTGCCGCGCCAGGGTGGCCGGAAGGAGCAGCCCGGCATTGGCCACCAAGCGGCGGTCGTCGAAGGTGATTTGGATCCGGTCGGGGTGGTTGCGTGGCAGCATCTACTGGGTGCTCCTTTTCCGGGGCCGTTTTTTTGCTACAAAACCATTATCCCAGAAGCACAGGAGCACCTTCTTGCCGCCTCAGGACGCTAACCCGACGCCCTCCTTCGGTGGATTCGGGCTAAGACTATTGTTGACGCCGTGGTGAATCCTTGTCGCAGGGAACGCGGTGGCGTAACATAACCCTGCGAAGGAAACCGAGACCGTCCATGCGCGAGGTCCACTTTGGACATCCTCACCCGCTACCGCAAGATCCTGGTCGAGGCGATGGGTGCCATGCTAGACGGCCCCCCTTCCCCCATCCTAGACATGTGCCGCTATCACTTGGGTCTGGCGGATGTAGACGGAAGGCCCCGAGAGGACGTCGCAGGCAAGATGCTGCGTCCTGCGCTGTGCCTCGCGATGTGCGAGGCACTGGGAGGCGACATCCGCCGTTGCCTCCCAGCCGCGCTCTCCATCGAAGTGATCCACCGCACATCGCTGGTCTTCGACGACATTCAGGATCAAAGCCCGAAACGGAATCACCAACCGGCCCTCTGGGAGATGTGGGGTGCGGACCAGGCGATCAACGTCGGGCTAGCCCTCTCCTGCTACGCCCGGCTGGCCCTGCACGGCATGGTGGAACAGCACGTCTCCCCAGGCACTGTCCTGGAGATCCATAGGTTGCTGGAGCAGACTGCGATCGATATGAGCCGCGGGCAGCACATGGATCTACGGTTCCAGCAGGTCACGTCTCCGGCATCGGCCCCTACCCTGAGTGAATACTTGGAAATGGTGAGGCTAAAGACCTGCGTTCTAGTCGGGGCCGCCTGTGAGGTAGGCACCCTCGTCGCCGAAGCCAACGACCAGCACGAATCTGCCCGTAGCTTCGGAGAGTCTCTGGGCGTCGCGTTCCAACTGCAGGACGATAGCCTGGGCGTGTGGGGGCAGGAGGCAAAGCTGGGGAAGCTTCCGGTTGACCTGGAGCAGCGCAAATGGGGGCTCCCGGCGATCCTGGCGATGGAGCAGAGGGGCAGCGATGTGCTTGACCTGCTGCGTGCCCCCCCGCAAGACCACCAGGCCACAAAGTCGCTGGGCGCCATCTTGGGCTCCCAGAACGTCCGACGAAGGGCCGGGGAGCTGACGGCCAACGCGGCAAGGCGTGCTCAGACGCTTCTGGCGAGGTTGGCTCTGGCGCCGGCCTGGAAGGACAGTCTCCGCACACTGGCCGAGTTCGCCGCTACCCGACCTTCTTAGGTTCGCCGCCCGTACGTATCTGGATGCAGTGGGAACAGAGCCAATCCTAGCCGGGGAGCACCGGCTCAGAAGATTAAGGGATCCTAACGTCAGAAAATGTTCAGGCCCGGCGAATCTTCGACGGCATAGCGAAAAGCTGCGAGGGCCCAGCTCAACATTCAGGCCTACAGCCAATCTTCATCGACTGTCCCTCGTCGCAGGCCGGGCGGAGAGCCTGTCCTCTCCCAACGGCTCCTTCGACGCGGTCGTGTTCACTTTCTTCCTCAGGTACGCGGAGGATCCCCAAGCCACGCTCGGCGAATTCTCCGCGCCCCAGAGCCCGTTCTAGCACGCACTCTGGCGCCTGTGGGCTCATTCCTTGGCCCGAGCATCTCGGCCTTCTATGGAGGGCACGACCTCGCGGACCTGACTCGTGTGTGGACGTAAGCCGGCATCGACGACATCCAAACCAGGGCGATCTCGCTGGGAGGCGCCGTCGTTATGTGGGGGATGAAGGAGAACCCCAGTGAAATCTAATCTGAGGCCTGCGTTTTATTCCCTTGCGAAGGGCGCCTGGCGAGACTACGTGACCTTGCTCCACTTCCCGTACACGCTGTGGCACCTGAGCTACGTCGTGCTCGGGGCGGCCGCTGCGCCGTCCTTGCACCTCGAGCGCCTGGGGTTAGCGGTCCTGGCGTTCTTTCTGGCGGTGGGCTTGGGGGCGCACGCACTGGACGAGTTTAAAGGCAGGCCGCTGCGCACGGAGATCCCTGATGCGGTGCTCCTAGCCATCGCTGGTCTGTCCATGGCGGGGGCGCTGGCAATTGGCGGCTTCGTATCTGCGACCATCAGTCTATGGGCGGTGCCGTTTGTTCTTTTCGGCGGGTTCATCGTCCCAGCGTACAACCTGGAATGGTTTCGAGGCCGCTTCCACTCAGACATCTGGTTTGGCTTCGCGTGGGGGGCATTTCCGGCCCTCGTGGGCTACTGGGCCAGCGCGGAACGCCTCGACCCCCAGGCGCTCCTGGTGGCAGCGGCCTGCCTAGCGCTGAGCATGGCCCAGCGGGTGTTGAGCAAGCAGGTCCGGGGCCTTCGTCGGGGGGCCGAGCGGGCGTCCGGCCAGATTGAATTTCGGGACGGCCGGATCGAGCCGATCGACATCCCCTACTTGCTGACCACACCGGAGAGGGCCTTACAACTGATTGGGAACTCAGTCGCCCTTATGGCATTGGGGTGGCTGATCGCCCGCTTGTAGCAGCCCCATGGTCTGCATTCCTGCTCATCGTTCTGCGCTTGCCGCCGGCCCGGCCGGCCAGATGTACGCCGATGGAGCAGGATTAGTGGGTAACGTCTGTGTGGCCGACACAAGCAGTCACAGGGTGCAGCTGTTTAGGGTAGAGGTGTCAGTCACATAGGCCCGAGTTTCCTTTCCGTTGTCATTCAGAGCCACGCCAAGCTCAAACGTACATGGCCACATTCGATCGTCTACCCCCGGTGACTTTTTCATGAAGGACGACTGTAACTTCGCTCGTGAAGCGGCAATTAGACATTGCCAGTAGATGACCTGTTATGCTCAGTTGTGTTTACTATATGGGGGTCTGTGATTCGTGTTGCGGCAAGTACATCTTCTCAAGACTACACATCTCGGACGCTTTAGTCGGACGGCCTACCTGGTGCAGCAGTGGTCGATCCTCTATGCCCTGGTGGCAATCAACCGGGTCGCGCTCCTGATCGCTAACCGGGAGCCAGGCAGGCAACCAACCCAACAGACCCGCGAAGAGATTCGGTGGCGGTTCCGGGCGCTCCTTGAACGTGACCTCGGGAACGTCGAGGCTGGGCTCTACCCCAAGGAGCTTCTGTTCCAGATCCCCTTTGGCGCGTACGCCCGCGCATTACCCAAGATAATCCGCGACATACCCCGGCTCCTGCATCGGATGCGGACCAGGAACTACCAGGACCTTCCAATGGAAGTCGACCTGGCTCGGTACCCGCCCTACTATCGGCGAAACTTCCACTGGCAGACCGACGGGTACCTGAGCCGTCGATCCGCCGAGATGTACGACTTGACAGTTGAGCTCCTCTTCCTAGGAACAGCGGATGTTATGCGCCGCCAGATTATTCCCCCCATCTCCCGCTTCCTTGCCGAGGAGAAGTACTCGAAGCCGTGCCTCCTCGACCTGGGTTGTGGTACGGGACGCACCCTGCACCAGATAGCCACCACCCATCCGGGCCTGCGGCTCTGCGGGCTCGATTTGAGCCCCTACTATCTCCTGGTCGCGCGGGAGGTCCTCACAGACTTCCCCAACGTCTCTTTGGTCACAGAGAATGGGGAGTACCTGCCATTCCTGGACGGCTGCTTCGACATCGTGACGAGTGTCTACCTGTTCCACGAGTTGCCCCAGGCCGCCCGACTGCGTGTGCTCGCCGAGGCATACCGCGTGCTCCGGCCGGGGGGGCTGCTGGTGATCAAGGACTCCATACAGGTTACCGACAGTGCAAATTTGGCCATCTTCATGAGGAAGTTCGCAGAGGACTACCACGAGCCGTACTACCAGGACTATGTCCAGAACGACCTCGCAGGCCCGCTACAAGATATCGGATTCGAGATCGAATCGATTGAGTTGCACTATGTGTCCAAGGTGTTCGTCGCACGGAAGTGACTAAGGGCGAAGGTAGATGCTCCCTTGGCTGCACGACTTGATCTTTAGTGTGGAAGCTGAGCAACTCTGAAAACGTGCTCCAAAACGGGGGTGGGCGTTCTGGCTGCGGGATAACCTTTGCTGGGGGAGCTCCGAAAGGAAATCTTTTTCGTTCAGTCTAGGTTGACGTGGCCGTATGGGCCCATAAGCGGTTAGGCTATTGAGACCCCGATTGACAAGGGCGCTCGCGTTTGAGGCCCACACCCAGTGGACGGCCTTTGGGCTCCGTAACAACAGGAAAGCGGTCGGATTCTCAATATGTCGGCTCTGGCCCAGTGATTCTGACGTATATAGCTTGGTGTCCCAGGCGATTTTCCCCGTAGGGAAATTCTTCGCCGCGAGGACGCGGCTTGTTGGCACTATTAAGCAGCAAGTAGACGCGCTGTTTCTCGCGTATCTTCTCGTTCGGGGCATCCCGCCCATCCTAAAAGACTACCCGTTACAAGAGGTCTATGGACGCTGGTCTCTAACGCGAGTTTGGAGCCTCTGCCACGCAGAAAAAACTGCGCCAGCGAAAAATCCCTCTTAACGTATGCGAAAACCCCACCAAGCGATCCAATTCACTGTTGTCACATGAGGCGCGGCGATGGCCAGCTCCTCACGCAGCCACGATGTCAGCCAGCTCATGCTATGAGGTCTTGCGAGGAACGACCTTCACGAGGGCACCGCCCACAGGGACCGGCTCAGGGCCGCGTAGCGGTGCCAGAATTGAGGAGGCCGCCGGATGTCCGGCGGCCTCCTGTGAATTCGAGTGGTCGGGGTGCTGGGACTTGAACCCAGGGCCTCGTCGTCCCGAACGACGCGCGCTACCAAACTGCGCCACACCCCGACGCGCTCAATTGTAGCCGTGACGGGCGAGTTGGGCAAGCGTCGTCCCCATAACCCTTGACAATAAAGCACAACTGTTCTATTATATGTGTGTTGGGACGGACCTAACCGGTTCGTCCCTTTTTCTATTGGTGCCGGCCCCGGCCGCTACTACACGGCGCAGCATCGGGTCCAGACCAGCCCTGCTACGCGATCTTTGGGGATACTCGTCCAGATGCGGTGGGCCGCACGTCTTGAATGGTAGGAATTCAGCTCGTCGCGGGAGACGCCAGCAATGAACAACTGTGTGAGAACGGATGGTGGCAGGGACTCAGGCAGGAAGAGGCTATCACCTGCCCGTCGATAAGAGCCCTGACAGGACGGTGACTGGTCCCGGCGGAGCACGGAAAAGTGGGACTCAGTCCGGAGCGGGTACGCGGGGCCCGGTGGAGTTCGTTCAGGCGGTGCTGGGGGAAAGACCGTACGACAAGCAAGTCGCGATACTAGGTGCCGTTGAGAAGAGGCGCCGCGTATCTGTCGTTGGGTGTAACGGTTCGGGCAAGGACTGGGCCGCTGGCCGAGTGGTCCTCTGGTGGCTCGAATCGCGCCACCCCGCCAAGGCGATCGTGACGGGCCCCACCTCTCGACAGGTGGACGACATCGTGTGGAACGAGATCAGGCACGCCTTTGGGAACGCTCGAAGGCCGCTGAGTGGACGGATGTTCCGCACGTCGCGCTACGAGCTGGACGAGGAGAGCTTTGCTCTGGGTTTTGCGACCAACTCGCCATATAATCTCCAGGGGTTCCACTCGCCCAACCTGCTGGTCGTGATTACCGAGGCCCATGCCGTGCGACAAGATGACATGGACGCGATACGGAGGCTCAATCCGACTCGACTGCTGATGACGGGTAACCCCTTTGCGAGTGCAGGGGTCTTCTATGACTCGCACCACTCCAGGCGGGAGCTCTACAAGACGGTCCAGATCAGCGCATTCGATACCCCGAACGTGAGGCAAAAGAGGGTAGCCGTGCCCGGCATGATTACACTTCAGGATATCGCGGACCGGAAGGAGGAGTGGGGCGAGAAGAGCCCGCTGTACGTCGGCTCGGTTTTGGGGAAGTTTCCCGACAACCTGGACGACGTTGTTGTGCCGCTGTCGGCCGCTACCGAAGCGGCCAGAAGAGAGCTGACACCGGAGGGGCCGGTGGTAGTGGGATGCGACGTGGCGAGGTTCGGGCACGACAAGACGGTGGCGGTGCGAAGACAGGGCTCGGTGGCTCGTATAGTGTGGAGAGTCAGAGGCCGAGACACCATGCAGATCGCGGGCTTCCTCAGAGCGTACTGCGATGAGTACAATGTCGATTCCCTCGTGGTGGATGACACAGGCGTCGGGGGCGGGGTCGTGGACCGGCTCACGGAGGTCCGGCTGGGGCGGACCCGGCTGGTGCCCTTCGTTGCGGGGAAGAAGGCCGAAGCGGATACCTACTTCACCAACCGGGTCGCGGAGGTGTGGTGGGCGATGCGAAAGAGCTACCTGGCCGGGGAAATGGACACCGACGACGACCCGGCACTGATAGGCCAGGTGTCGAGCCGCAAGTACAAGCATAAGAGCGACAGGCGCATCCGCCTGCAGAGCAAAGACGATATGTACCGGTCTCCAGACGAGGCGGACGCCCTGGCGATGACGTTCGAGGCGCGACGAGGAGGAGTGAAGATATGGGTGTAACCCAGATGTTGCTGTCCAGGCTTCCCGTTCTTCAGTTTCGGGGTGCCGGTAGAGTGAAGGGGGCTGAACGGGCCAATCGCGTGTCCCCCGGGTTGAGCAGCGAATGGGAGCGTGACCTGGGCGTGGGCCAGTCGTGGATGCCACTCTCGTACGGTGAGTATTATCCGCGGTCCGCCCCGGTGTACGCCGCGATCAAGGTGAGACAGGACGCTCTGGCCCGCGTGCCCCTAAGCCCGAATCCACCGAAGGACACCGATGGACGGCGTGAGGAACAGCGGAAGGGGGGTGAGGGAGCTACAGGGGAAATAGCCTGGGTTCCATTTGGGGTAGGGAGGTCGGCGGACGGTCTTCATCGCCGCACCGGGGCCCCTATGGCCGTCTGCGGGAGCTGCGATGCGCGGGATGGCGAGAGAATACGCAGCAGGGAACTCTCTCGGACCGGGCTGGCACGAGTCTGCGGGGATCTTCGGTTGTCCGGTGGGTGGGTCGGTCGCCGACGGTGCCGTCAGGCCGGGAGTGGAATGGCTCGCAGCCGGGCCAAGGCGCGGCTGAACTTCTCAGCCCAAGGCCAGCGATCCGGAAGATGCAGGGTCAACCGGCGTGCCGAGCGGGTGAGCCGTCCGGCCAGGGAGAAGAACCGCCGCCGGAGGGTCTTGGTGGTGGCTATCCGCTCTCCCAGACCGATCCGCGCCGTCCAGCGGGCCAGGTTGTGGGCCATCGTCTGGACGGCCAGCCAGGCGCCGTTGGCGGCGAAGCGGCCCGAGGGGAGATGGTTCAGCCCGACGCCGTACTTGAGGTCGCGTATGGCATTCTCGATCTCGGCGTGGCGGCGATGGTCAGCCTCCAGTTCGAGCAACTCCCCGTCCCGGTCGGTGATGAAGCCATGATAGCTGTATTTGGCGAAGAGGGCCAGTTGGGAACCGGGCGTGGGCTTCACCCGCCGGACGATGAGCCGTACCGGCGCGGCGTCCGCCTCGGCCTGGAAGGGGGTGCAGGTGGTCTCGGCCACATCGGCGGCGCCGTCCATCCAGTAAGGAATCGGCGTCCAGGCATCTTCGGGTATCGCCTCGATGAGATTGTGCAGGCTTTTGTGCTGGCGGATGGTGATGGAGAAGCGGACATCCATCTTGCGGCAGACGGATACCACGCCATGAGTGTAGAACCCGCTGTCGGCCCGTAGCGTGAGTCGTCCGTTGGCCCCGGCGTAGCGCACCCGTCCCACCGTCTCCCACAGGAAGTGGGCGGCGCCGCGGGCGGTGTTGGCCCGGCCCTCGCGCAGCCGGGACATCAGCACGTCTCCGGTGCCGGCGGCGATGGCCAGCAGCGGGTGGTAGCCCCGCTTGCCGGTATAGCCGTGGTGGCGGGCGCCCTCCTTGGCCAGTCCGTAGGTCTCGCAGATGGTGGAGTCCAGGTCAATGGTCAGGGGCCCGTCGCCGGGTCCCGCCCCGGCCTGCCAAGCCCGGGCCAGCAACTCGCGGCTCACCCGGTCGAGTTGACGGACGTGGCCCCACCGGAAGCTGCGCAGGAAGGTGCCCAGGGTGGATGGCGCCTTGAGAGTGCCGCCCAGGGTGCAGGCCGTCCCCCCGGTGCGCAACACATCGGCGTCGTCAATGCAGTCGCCCCCAGCCAGCGCAGACGCCACCAGCGTCATCATCTTGTCGCTCGTGTTCGCCCGCCCCGGGGCATCGCCCAGGTCGAGGCGCTGCCGGACGAGTTCGGGCAGGCCGAGGTGCCGCGCCAGGGTGGCCGGAAGGAGCAGCCCGGCATTGGCCACCAAGCGGCGGTCGTCGAAGGTGATTTGGATCCGGTCGGGGTGGTTGCGTGGCAGCATCTACTGGGTGCTCCTTTTCCGGGGCCGTTTTTTTGCTACAAAACCATTATCCCAGAAGCACAGGAGCACCTTCTTGCCGCCTCAGGACGCTAACCCGACGCCCTCCTTCGGTGGATTCGGGTTTAGGCTGCACATGAGTCTGTTAAGATACGCCCCATATTAAAGGGGGAGGAATGAATGGCTAAGGGGTTAAGCACAGCTGTTCTTGGACGGACAGGAATACGGGTCACTCGTCTGGGCTACGGCGGCGCGGCGCTGGCAGCTTCTGACGACCAAAACGCGGAGTCCATTCTGAACGCCGTTCTGGACGCCGGCATCAACTTGATAGACACTTCGCCCGACTACGGTAGGAGTGAGGAGTTCATCGGCAAGTACATTTCACATCGAAGATCGGAGTTCTACCTTGCGTCCAAGTGCGGATGTGCGGTGCTGCCCGAGGCGAAAGCCGTGGGCAAGCATGTGTACACCCGTGAGAACATCATTGCCGGTGTGAACCAAAGCCTCGCCCGTATGAAAACTGAATATCTCGATGTCGTTCAGTTCCATGGGAGTCCCTCGAAAGACACTCTCGATGAAGACGCGGCCATAGAGACCCTGCGCGATCTTCAAAGGGAGGGCAAGCTACGGTTCCTCGGTTCATCTTCGACTCTGCCAAACATCGAGGACCACAGTCAGATGGGCGTATTCGACGAGTTTCAGATCCCGTATTCGGCTTTGGAACGAGAGCACGAAGACTGGATCACCGAGTTGGCGAACTCGGGTATGGGGACCGTTATCCGGGGTGGCGCCGCCAAGGGTGAACCGGGGGCGAGCAGCCAAGGTCCCGCCGATAGGTGGGAGAAGTTTGACCAGGCGAAGCTAGACGATTTACGGGAGGAAGGCGAAAGCCGGACCGCGTTCATCTTGCAGCACACGCTCTCCCATCCGCAAGTCCATACCACGATCGTGGGCACACAGAATATTGACCATCTACGGGAGAACCTAAAGGCGGCCCTACGAGGCCCTTTGCCGCCCGATGTATATGCCGAGGCTAATCGTCGCCTGGATGAGATCGGCGAGAAGCCGGCCGAGGTGTCGCGATTGTTGTCGGGGGGCTGACATTGGACGCGGCTCTCGTGTAATCCGCCTCAGGCGGACCGGAGCGCATCGGTGGCCTCTGTCCCGCGCCGCGAACCTCTATCTCGACGGCGCCAAGGCCATCATGAAAGCCCAGCGGGGCTGAGCCGAACGCGGACCCGGAGGAAACGCCGTGAAAGTGACCGACGTCAAGACCTTCCTCGCGGATCCCGGCGAGCGCAAGAACCTGTGCTTCGTCAAGGTGGAGACCGACGAGGGCATCCACGGCTGGGGCGAATGCTACACGCAGTCGGACAGGGACCTTCAGGTAACGGCGCACGTCGACCAGCTCAGGCGCTACATCGTGGGTCGAAGCCCCATGAACATCAAGCACTTCATGCAGGTCGCCTACGACGATTTCGCTGGACGCCGTGGCGCCATGGACCTGTACTGCGCCCTCAGCGGCATCGAACACGCCCTGTGGGACATCACCGGCAAGGCGCTGGGGGCGCCGGTCCACGTATTGCTGGGTGGGGCCTGCCGCGACAAAATCCGGGTCTACGCCAACGGCTGGGGTGGAGGGGATCTGACACCGGAGGCGCTCGCCGAACAGGCCTCGCAGGTCATCGAGATGGGGTTCACCGCCCTGAAGTTCGACCCCATTCCCGGACCCTGGCGTACGTACGTCGACAAGGAGGTGGAGCGGGGTGCGGTGGCGAACGTCCGCGCCGTCCGGGAGGCCGTGGGTCCTGACGTGGACATACTGCTGGACATGCACCGCAGGCTGGCCCCCATGCACGCCACGAGGATCGCGCGCGACATCGAGCCGTACCGCCCATTCTGGTATGAAGAGCCGATCCTGGCCGAGAACATCGACGCCCTCGCCGCGGCCCGGCGGGAGATAAACATCCCCGTGGTTACCGGCGAGGAGCTCTACACCAAGTTCGAGTTCCGGGATGTCTTCGAGAAGCAGGCCGCCGACATCATCAACCCCGATGTCTGCAACGTCGGAGGGATCCTGGAGCTCAAGGAGATAGCGGCCATGGCCGAGGCCTATTTCGTTGCCGTAGCCCCCCACAACTACAACAGCACTACGGTGGGCCTGGCCGCGACCATCCAGGTCTCTACCGCGATCCCAAACTTGATTTGTTCGTAAAAACCCCTCGCCAGCCTGGGGCAAGGTGGGGATAATGTAATAAAAGGTCGTGGGCGCTGCGCCTGGCCGAGGGAGGGGAGGATGTTCCGAATACGAGACCCGCAAGAGAGCCTCTGGCAGTCCCAGTTCCTGGTGACGCCGAAGAAGGCTAAGCGCCTGGAGAGAAGTTGGGCCGAGGTTTTCCGAAACGAGGCGCTCCCCCTGATTGACGAGGAGCTCTTTGCTCCGATGTACTGCGTGGACAACGGCCGTCCCAACCGGGCGGTGCAGACCGTCCTCGGGGTCCACCTCCTCAAAGAGATGTTCAACCTCACCGACGATGAAGCTCTGGAACAACTAGAGTTCAACCTGCTCTGGCACCACGCCCTGCGGCTGGACATCGAGGAGACCCACCTGCCCCAGAAGACCCTCCACAACTTCCGAGTTCGCCTGATGCAGCACGACGGTGGCCGGCTGGCTTTCCAGGAGACCACGGACCGGATCATCCAGGCGCTGGGCATACGCACCGGAAAGCAACGGCTGGACTCCACCCACATCATGAGCAACATCGCTACACTCACCCGGCTGGGCCTGTTCTGTGAGACGATGCGGTTGTTCCTGCGGGCCTTGCGCTGGGAGCACCCAGAGCTTCGCCCTGGGGTTCCGGAGGGCCTCCTGGGGCGCTATTTGAAGGAAGAAGACGAGGCGACCCACTACGAGGACGCCCGCACGGGGGAGGGTCGGCGACGCCTTTCGGTCTGTGCCCGGGACCTCTACCGGCTGGTGGACCGGTTCCGTGGCACGACTGCTGCCCAGCTGGAGGAGTACCGGCTGCTGGAGCGGCTGCTGCGGGAGCAGTGCCATGTGGGCAAACACCGGGACGGGCGCCCGGGGGACGATGATGACGATGCTGGGGAATGCAAGGTGCCCGTGGCCCTGAAGGACCCGAAGCAGGTGTCCGCCGACTCGCTGCAATCGCCCCACGACCCGGATGTGACCTACAGCGGCCACAAGGGGAAGGGGTACGAGGTGCAGGTGGCGGAGACCTGCCACGAGGAGAACGCCACCCAGCTCATCACCCACGTGGAGGTGACCCCCTCGAGTGGGAGCGACACCGACGTGAGCGTGCCGGTCGTTGACGGGCTCGCGGAGCGGAAGGTCCGACCGGACGAGCTCTTCGCCGACACGGCGTATGGGTCGGGCCGCAACGCCTTCGAAGCCTCGCGCCGGGGAACGGAACTGGTGAGCCCGGTGGCGGGGTCGGCGCCGGGGAACTCGCACGAAGGAGAGGGTGACGGACCACCGCCGCGGACTTTCAGATCGACGTCACAGGGGAGCAGGCCACGGTGTGCCCCGCCGGCCACCCGTCCATCGAGGAGTACGAGCTGAAGGATGCGCCGGAGCGGGTAGAGGTCCACTTTGCCGGGACAACATGCGAGCCCTGCCCCTTGCGATCCCGTTGCCCAGTGAAGCTGGACCGGCGTGCGGGGGCCTACGTCCTCAAGGCGGACCTGGTGAAGGTGAACATCGAGCGGCGCCGGAGGGCCGAGGCCACCGAGGAGTGGCGCAAGCGGTATGACATAAGGGCCGGGATCGAGGGAACGAACTCCGAGCTGAAGCGCGCCCGCGGGCTTGGGCGCTTGCGGGTGCGAGGGGGCCGTCGGGTGCGGCTTGCCGTCTACCTGAAGGCGTTGGCGTGCAACTTCAAGCGGATGGTCCATGCACGCCTGGTGGAGATGGAGAACACGGCTCAGCGGGCGGTCGGGACGGTACCTGCGGTCGCGGCCGCATGAGGGCGCCGCTCCACAGCTTCCACCGGGTGCCCTGAGCCACGGAAAGGGGTACCGCAACGGGATCACGCTTGTCCTGAGCGCAGCAGATAGGGCGGTGAGGCCAGCAGCCGGCATCCCGTGGCCTCCTCCGCTCCAGACCACCTTCGCACGCCAGGGCTCATCTCAAACAGGCCTTGTTACGAGGGAATCAAACTTCCTCATAACCGAGTACTTCGTCAACCTAGAGGCCTTCGGGAAGGAGATAGCCGCGAACCCCTTTGAGGTGGTGGACGGCTACATCAAGGTCCCTGAGACGCCGGGGCTGGGGATCGAGCTGGACGAACAGGCGCTGGCCATGCACCCATATCGGGAGCTTCCACCCAGGTCCCTACGTCAATACCACGAGGAGGGGCCGTAGTGTCCTGCACTCCTGGAACAATCTGGCGCAGTCGAGGGGTTCAATGGCAACACCATTGGCGGAGAAGACGTTCGAGACGGACGAACTAAGGCTCTCGTACTCTCAGGGATCAGGTCACGGCCTATCTCTCGTTTTCCTGCATGGATCAACCTAATCTAGACCGACATTCCCCATATAGAACTGCGGGCGTCCGAAGAACGCGCACGACCGGCCTTGACGATGGTGCCGGCACCTTAGAACGCTGTCAAACGACCTGTGACCCCCAGGAATCCGCCCTAATATTGTGTGGGATGACATGCAAGAAAAAGAGGGGGCCGTGACTCTAACCGACCCAGATGCCGCGTACAGGGGCCTTTTTCCAGAATCTGAGGTCAGGGGGCTACCGCCTACCCTACCCTGTGGAATGGTAAGCCCTGCCGGGTACAGCAGCTGGTGCCATCGTTCTGTCCGAATAACACCGCATTTGACGCGGGCTGCGGGTTCTCGGACACCAAGAGCATGGTGCGCGTGACTGGCCTGACATCGAGCACCCGGACCCCCCCAGGGATTGTCGGCTGCCCCGGCCAGCTGATATCCGGGTGGCGACGGAAGATACGCCTAAGATTCTTCCAACCCATCGCAGCACCGACGCCAGCTAACGTACCGGCCGCTTAGCAGCGGCGCAACGCGCCGTCTGCCTCGGCGGGATGTTGCGCCCTGAGGCACCGTGAGCGGACCGAATCGGTGCGTCACCGATAACCGCCGAAGACCTCCCGGAATGCAGCCAGGTTGGCCTTTCCCCGTTTTCCCACGTCAGGAATTGCGAAGACGACGCGGTCGAAGGCGCCTGCGAATCGTGGCGACAGAAGCACGGCGCGCGCCGTCTCGGCCGCGAGGACCGGGTCGTTTCGAAACGCTCCGCAACCCCAGGCTCCTAGCAGAACGACGCGGTGCGCGTTGCCCTGAGCTACGGCGAGCACGTTCGCCCAGCGACGCGCGAACGTAGGGCGGATGCTCGGAGCTGCCGAGGGCTCTTCAAGTCCCAGCGCGCCAGCGTTCGGAGCCGGCGTCGTAACCACCGAGGCGAAGTAGGGAGCTTTCAGAAGCGGCGACCGCGTGTCAACGTGGAAGAAGGGGACGTCTGGCGAATACATGAGGTGATCCGTATACAGATGTGACTGCTGTCCTCGATTCACGGAATAGTAGGCGGGCTGGGTGAGGATCGTTCGGTAGAGACCGCTGCATCGGCAGAGCTCCTCTTCCTGAGCTCCCGCGCCAACCAGGAACCCGCCGCCCGGATTCTGCGCCGAAGCAAAGTTGAGCAGAACCACAGCGAGCTTTGCAGACAATCTCCGTGCGGCTTCTTGGGTCGTCCCGTCGACGACCTCGACCGCCGGGCGGTCCCCTCTATGCCCCGAGCGGTTACGGAGGGCTTCCAGGAGTTCGGGTGTGTAGAGCTTCGTGCCGGTCTCTGCGGACGCCTGCTGGTTTCGAACGGACACCCAGGTCCCGGAAGGGGCCTCGTAGCCGCCGTCCTCGAGGATCTGGAGAACCTGCCGCGCGTCAGGGTCGCTTGCCCCCCTCTCCTCAAGCATGACGCCCTCCGAGAGCTGGGCGGTGCCAATCGGGTGGGACCGCACCACTCAATGACTCGCGCCCCGCAGCCCGCTGTGATGATGGGCCTAACATTGTTGAGATTGATCCGGCAAACACCCCGAATACGTCCCAAGTGCCGTGTAAGACGCCTGCGAAACAGGAACCGCATTGGTCGTAATCGGCGAGGAATTGGCTTGCTGCACTGAGATGCTGGTCTTATCCCGGTGTTTTACGTGGGTCGTCATAAATTTCTCCGCGATAGCCTCAACGCGCATCGATAGGGCTACGGACACCACCCTCCAGTAAATCGAGTTGAGCTGGGCGTCCCAATACCGCTGGGCAATCGGGACAATGGGAGAGATGGGACTGCGCGCCTAGCGGCGAAATAGGACAGGGCCCGGATGGCGGGGATGCGCGCCAGCCGGGCCCATGTTTGGCCGAAGTGCTATCGAGAAGATCAGGGCTTGGTACGTCTACAGCCTGGCGCCGGACTTCTGCTGGAACACCTTCGCCGCCGCCTCGTACTCCTTCGCCGCCTCTCGGATTCGCACGTAGCCCTCGAACTCGGTGACCACGTCCTGAGGTCGCTCCTTACTCCGGGCAAGGAACCCTGGCTCTCGCGTGGACTTCGTTTTCAGACGGTCGTCCTGGAAGCGGATATCCACACTCCAGCGGACATGGTCAGACCTATTAGCTGGAGAGTAATGCGGCAGATGTTGGTGCATCAGCAAGGCGTCGCCAACCTGCATGGGTACGGGCAGGGGCACGAGGCCCTCGAGCTGGGGAACGAACGTGTCGGGTCCCCACTGTTCTACGTATGGCGGCGTGTGACCATGGCCGCCCGGCAGCACTTGAAGGCAGCCGTTCTCCTCGTATACGTCGACTAGCGGTATCCAGAAGTTGGGCTCAGCCATCAGCGGCGCCGCCACTATGCGGGATTGAAAAGAGCCAAGCTTTGTCGGGTCGGTGCCAAGCCCGTACGGCTGCTGGACATAGACGGTCCGCTTGGCCTCGTAGCGGGTGTCCTCGTGCCAGTTAAGGTTGATTCCCTCGCAAAAAGGCCTGTTTGAGATGAACCCTGGCGTGCGAAGGGGCCTGGAAGGGAGGAGGCCACGGGATGCCGGCTGCTGGGCTCACCGCACCATCTGCCGCGCTCAGGACAAGCGTGATCCCGTTGCGGTACCCCTTCCGTGGCTCAGGGCACCCGGTGGAAGCTGTGGAGCGGCGCCCTCATGCGGCCGCGACCGCAGGTACCGTCCCGACCGCCCGCTGAGCCGTGTTCTCCATCTCCACCAGGCGTGCATGGACCATCCGCTTGAAGTTGCACGCCAACGTCTTCAGGTAGACGGCAAGCCGCACCCGACGGCCCCCTCGCACCCGCAAGCGCCCAAGCCCGTGGGCGCGCTTGAGCTCGGAGTTCGTTCCCTCGATCCCGGCCCTTATGTCATACCGCTTGCGCCACTCCTCGGTGGCCTCGGCCCTCCGGCGCCGCTCGATGTTTACCTTCACCAGGTCCGCCTTGAGGACGTAGTCCCCCGCACGCCGGTCCAGCTTCACTGGGCAACGGGACCGCAAGGGGCAGGGCTCGCATGTTGTCCTGGCAAAGTGGACCTCTACCCGCTCCGGCGCATCCTTCAGCTCGTACTCCTCGATGGACGGGTGGCCGGCGGGGCACACCGTGGCCTGCTCCCCTGTGACGTCGATCTGAAAGTCCGCGGCGGTGAGCGGCGGTGGTCCGTCACGCTCTCCTTCGTGCGAGTTCCCCGGCGCCGACCCCGCCACCGGGCTCACCAGTTCCGTTCCCCGGCGCGAGGCTTCGAAGGCATTGCGGCCCGACCCATACGCCGTGTCGGCGAAGAGCTCGTCCGGTCGGACCTTCCGCTCCGCGAGCCCGTCAACGACCGGCACGCTCACGTCGGTGTCGCTCCCACTCGAGGGGGTCACCTCCACGTGGGTGATGAGCTGGGTGGCGTTCTCCTCGTGGCAGGTCTCCGCCACCTGCACCTCGTACCCCTTCCCCTTGTGGCCGCTGTAGGTCACATCCGGGTCGTGGGGCGATTGCAGCGAGTCGGCGGACACCTGCTTCGGGTCCTTCAAGGCCACGGGCACCTTGCATTCCCCAGCATCGTCGTCATCGTCCCTGGGGCGCCCGTCCTGGTGTTTGCCCACATGGCACTGCTCCCGCAGCAGCCGCTCCAGCAGCCGGTACTCCTCCAGCTGGGCAGCAGTCGTGCCATGGAACCGGTCCACCAGCCGGTAGAGGTCCCGGGCACAGACCGAAAGGCGTCGCCGACCCTCCCCCGTGCGGGCGTCCTCGTAGTGGGTCGCCTCGTCTTCTTCCTTCAAATAGCGCCCCAGGAGGCCCTCCGGAACCCCAGGGCGAAGCTCTGGGTGCTCCCAGCGCAAGGCCCGCAGGAACAACCGCATCGTCTCACAGAACAGGCCCAGCCGGGTGAGTGTGGCGATGTTGCTCATGATGTGGGTGGAGTCCAGCCGTTGCTTTCCGGTGCGTATGCCCAGCGCCTGGATGATCCGGTCCGTGGTCTCCTGGAAAGCCAGCCGGCCACCGTCGTGCTGCATCAGGCGAACTCGGAAGTTGTGGAGGGTCTTCTGGGGCAGGTGGGTCTCCTCGATGTCTAGCCGCAGGGCGTGGTGCCAGAGCAGGTTGAACTCTAGTTGTTCCAGAGCTTCATCGTCGGTGAGGTTGAACATCTCTTTGAGGAGGTGGACCCCGAGGACGGTCTGCACCGCCCGGTTGGGACGGCCGTTGTCCACGCAGTACATGGGAGCAAAGCGCTCCTCGTCAATCAGGGGGAGCGCCTCGTTTCGGAAAACCTCGGCCCAACTTCTCTCCAGGCGCTTAGCCTTCTTCGGCGTCACCAGGAACTGGGACTGCCAGAGGCTCTCTTGCGGGTCTCGTATTCGGAACATCCTCCCCTCCCTCGGCCAGGCGCAGCGCCCACGACCTTTTATTACATTATCCCCACCTTGCCCCAGGCTGGCGAGGGGTTTTTACGAACAAATCAAGTATCTATGGCCAAACGGTGTAACGCATGGAGATCGATTCGAGGTTACGTCAATAGGTGTGTAAACGACATCAGGCGGCGACCTTCTCAGCCGTTGATTCAATGGCGATTCCATCCGCATACTGTGCACCGAGATAGACGTCTTCGATCAACTCAGGGGCCTTCAGACGCCTGAAGCGCTGTTCGGCGACCATCAACATTTTCCAGATCACCGCTATCGCCCGATCGACCCTCTTGTAGCGCTTGGCGGCATCGGTCCGAAGCCTGAGGGCCGCGAAGGGTGATTCTACCGGGTTCGTCGTGCGAAGGTGCCCCCAGTGCTCCTTTGGGAAGTCATAGAAGGTGACCATGCGGTCCCAGTCCCGCTCCAAGGCCTCTGAGGCCGCCTCGTAGGAATGGTCGCCGCACCACCTGGTGAACACCGTCCTGAGCCGCTCAGCCTCTGTCCGAGTCGGCGCGTAGGGGATAGTACGCAGCATGAGCTTGGCCTGGTCCTGTTGTCGCTTTGGAAGCTTGGCGAGCACGTTTACGATCTTGTGGTTCCAGCAGCGTTGCTCTGCCGCCTGCGGATAGACGTTGCGCAGAGCTCCCCAGATGCCCAGGTGTCCGTCTCCAACCACCAGCCTCGGGCAGCTCAAGCCCCGGCGCTTGATGTCCCTGAGCACCTCGGACCAGTTCTCTGTGGACTCCCTGTATCCGGGAACAGCGCTCACCACCACCTTGCTCCCGTCGCTCAGGGCCGCCATCACCACCAGTACCGCCGCCTTCTCCTTCTCAAGACCAGCCTTGACGTAGACTCCATCCACCCACATGTAGACCACTTCCAGGTCATCGAGGGGCCGGCTGCGCCATTGGGCAAGCTCATCGTTCCACTTATCCTTCAACCGGGCCACCGTGCTCGCCGATACCGGTGCGTCCTCTCCCAGCAGCCCCCGCAAAGCCAGATCGAAGTCGCCTTCGGATAGACCGTGCAGGTACAGCTCGGGGATCAACTCAGCAACCTTCCTGGTCCTGTTGACGAACAGCGGCAGCAGCCGGCTCTCGAACTGCTCCTCGGTATCGCGGACTCGCGGCCGCCTCAGCTGTATCGTTCCCGAACTCAGCGTAAGCCTCCGGGCTCTGCCGTATCCGTTCCGATAGCCGGTATCTGAGTCCGAGTCGGATCTGAGCGCCGACTTCGCCCTTCCCAGAAACGCCGTCACCTCCTCCTCCAGCAACTCCTGGATCAGCCTCTGGACCTGGCTTCGCACCCAATCCTCCAACTGCTCCCACTCCGGCCTTGACTCCGACCTACTCTCAGTGCTTTCCTTCCTCATGGGCGGTCTATCTCCTCTCTTGGGCCTCGAGCCCGTGTTGTTCAGAGAGAGGGTACACCGCCTGACTGTTTACACACTTTTTGAAGATACCTCATCGATTCCCGCAAGAGTCGCAAGGGTGATCTTAAACTCCACTCGGGATCGCCAAGCCGAGCGATGGGATATGGCACAGATACAAGGGGAACTGCAACGTCTACTTGAGGCGTTAGAGCGCCCAAGTTCGGTGAAATCCGCGGAGCTGCTCTCCGAGGAAATCGTTGCTCGGACCGAGTTCGCCGATCAGTACAACTGGGATAGGGACAAGAGTGCCGCGGTGGTTGCGCTGCCAACTGGTGTAACGGTCGAAATCAGCGGAGACGAGTCTGGGCGGCGTGTCCAAGTGTTCGTAAACTGGAGAAGCGATGGCGTACAGAAGCGTCGTAACGTGAAGAAATGGATTGGCGATGCATCACAAAACTGTTTGGCCATTTTGGAAAGTAGGCGGCGGAAAGTTGAAGCAAGCGAGATTACAATAACGTCGATCACAATACGTGCCTCGCTTGATGTCGCGAGCGCTGTATCTGGGCTTGACAGGGCGGCGGCGACAATAGACCGTGCCATAGGATGCCTGCGGTTTGATTGAGCTACCGGCCCTAGCCCCTCTTGACAGTGCCGAACATATGTTCTAGTCTTTATCTAGAAGAGAAACGCTCCGGGACGGAGCCAAGCAGAGGGCGACGAAGCCCCCGATTAGACCCCGACAAGTTCGTCGGGAGAGGTCGGGGGCTTTTTTTGTTAGCGGGGAAAGGGCATGGGCTAAAGGAGTATGGGGACCGGGTCCCTCACCCCAAGCCCTAGTCTTCGAGGAGGAGTGCATGGAAGGGCCGGTCCGGTCTGCCTACATGGACATCGTGGAGCGGAGGACGCTGAGCGACAACCTGTACCGGGTTACGATCGCGGCCAATGAGCGCATCCGTCAGCCGCCGGAGCTGGACTTCGAAGGGCTCTCCACCGAGAACTATGCGAAGAACCCTGTGGTGATGTGGGCCCACGACGTGGCGGGCCGCTCGCCATCCGCGGGGCTGCCGATTGGGAGGACTCTCAAGATCACCAACGCCGCCAACGGGAGGGTCGTCGCGGACTTCGAGTTCCTCAATGAGGACCCATTCGCTCAACGTGTCAAGAACGCCTGGGACAAGGGCTTCCTGGGTGCTGCGTCGATCAGCTGGCTCCCCATCAAGGGTGAGCTGGTAGAGGGCGGACGGTGGCGGGACACCCGTTCTGAGCTACTGGAGTGGTCGATCGTGGCGGTGCCCGCGGACCCCGATGCGCTGAGGGAGTCCCATCGCCGCATGCTTAGCGACTTCCTGCATGGGCCGGATGCGACTCACGAGTCCGCGAACGCAGACACAGAGGACGAGGGCAGCCCTCTACCCCGTGAGCCGGAAGCCGGTGACACGGGTCGCGGAAGCGACTGGAGGGAGGTCCGGGCGTTGGTTGGCACTCTCCGGGTCGCGCTCACGAGCAAGGTCTCCCTTCCCACCCACGCGCCCTAACGCGGTGGTGAGGGACATGCCGTATGGGGAGCAGGCGGGGAGAACCAAACGTAGTCCAAGAAGGAGGTCTCTAGGAAAATGTCGACTTCGGACATTGAGGCGATTTCGTCAGGGAGCGGTTCGACCCGGTGACACAAGATGTCGGCCTGCTCAGGGAGGAGACCGAGCGGCTGGGTCACGAGGTCCAACGGCTCCAGGAGCGCGAGCGGGCGGTGCGCCGGGAGGCGCTGGCGAAGTACGCGGAGGAGGACAAGGCGCCAGTCGTGGCGGAGGGTCCTTATGCCGGCCTGAGTATCCTGGAGCTGGGGCTGCTTCGGCGCGTGGCCTGGTCGCAGCGGCGGGAGTCGTTTGGGCCGGCATGGCTAGAGAGGGTCGAGGAGGCGAAGCGCTCACTCATCGCGAGCCTGACGCCGGGCGTCATCCAGGAGTCTTACCAAATCGGCGCCCATAGACTGAGCGGTTGGTTCACCGTGGACAAGAGGTCCACCGGTCAGTTCGAGTCGTTTAGCAGGTCTATGCTCCAGTCGATGACCAGGGCGGCCATGGACAGCACAACATCCGGCTCGGGAGATGAGCTGGTAGCAACCCTGGAGGCACGGGAACTCTGGATGGATGTGAACCTGCAGACGCTGGTCGCACCCCTGGTCCAGACGTTCTCGATGCCATCCAATCCCTTCGACTTGCCCCGCCAACTGGGTGACGTCAACTTCTATCCTGGCACCGAAAACGTCTCCACCACCTCCACTGCACTGAGCACGGGCAAGGCCACGCTGACAGCGTACGAGCTGGTGGGCCAGGTGCCCTACTCCTTCACCCTGGAAGAGGACGCGATCATCGCCATGCTGCCCGAGATCCGGGCCGGCTTGGTACGAAACGTGGCCGAGGCGCTGGACGACATCATCCTCAACGCCGATACAGCCACCACGGACAATATCAATGCCGATGGGGCCACGATATCGTCCAGCGACGCCGGCAAGGGCCACTGGCTTTTGGCTATAAGGGCCTGATTCAGCTGCCGCTGGTGGACAATACCAGCCAGGCCAACGACCACGGCGGGGGTGTGTCCGACGATACGTTCAACGTAATACGAGCCAAGCTGGGCAAGTACGGGGCCAGGCCATCAGAACTCGTGTGGGTCATGGACGTGAAAACTTTCATCCGCGCCCAGTCGATCACCCAGTTTCGGACGATGGACAAGCTGGGGCCGCAGGCCACGGTGCTTACAGGCATGCTGGGCTCAGTGGAGGGAATTCCCGTCATCGTCTCGGAGCAGATGAAGCTGGCCGACACGGACGGCAAAGTCACCGATGCCGGGAATGGCACCGACACGGGACGCCTGCTGATCTTCAACCGGACTCAGTGGGCGCAGGGCTTCCGGCGCGATCTGGCCATCGACGTAGACAGGGATACCCAGAAGCGGCAGACGGTGGTGACAGTGAGCTTCCGCCACGCGCTGACCGAGCGAAGCGGGAGCCGGTCGACCGCCACTCATACTGGTCTGCAATATGACATCACCGGCGTAACCTAAAGAGTGGGCACGGGGTGATGGATTAGCGGTCGAGGTCAATACACCCCTCATCCATCACCCCACTCATCGCCCCATGCCCTACACCCAAATCGTGGAGGCCTGATTCATGGGATACGACAAGACAAACCCGACCGCAGAAAACGTGGGCGCGCTGTTCTCCCCTTCGGGCACGAACGCGCCGTCAAAGTGGCTGAAGGTGGCCCTCAGTGGAGGTAGCACCAACGCCTTCGCCGTGGCGGTGCAGGACCCCGAGACCGTGGATGCAATCATCGTCCGGTGCATACTGGACATAACGACGGCGGGGGGAAGCGCGACCTCGGTGCTCGACGTGGACGCGGTGGCATCTGCCACCAGCACCGGGGATGACATCTTCGATGGCGTCGACGCCAATGCCACCGGCATCAGTGACAGCCTCAACTCCACTGACAACGGCACCAACGGCGAGGGCAAGTCATGGAAGTGGGACAAAAAGGGCGGAACCAATGACTACGTGACCGCCAAGATTCTCACGGCCAACGCCACCAATCTGGCCGGCAACCTGTACATCCAGTACGTCCCGACATCCTAGTCCGACCACTGAAGACAGCGCCGCGAGGCGGTCCGCAACATGCGGAGGCCTCTCTGGTGAAGGCCCGGTCCGATGATATGACAGCCGTGTGACCGGGCCTCCAGCGGAGGCCGGTTGGCTGAATAAGGGAATGGACACTATTAGCTCGGAGGTGGAGTGATAGATGGCTGCATCGGAGACTCCCACACTCATCTCTTCAGAGAAGACGGTATCGGCGGCCGGGACGGCGGAGGCACTTTCCTCCACCAGCCAGCGTGTGAAGGCGCTGACCCTGACCGCGAAGGCCGGCAACACAGGCCAGGTCTACATTGGAGGCTCTGATGTTGCTGCCGCCACCAACGATGGGCTGGCCGCCGGAGACACGCTGGAGATCCCCGCGGTGAACTGGCTGGACCTCAACGATATCTACCTCGACGCCGATACAAACGGTGAAGGCGTCGACTTCTACGCGGTGAAGGCCTAACAATGGGCCCACAAGCAAAGATTGACTATCGTCCAAACCCTCTCCGGCAAGGGTCGCGCAATCGCCGGGGAGACCAGGTCGACAGCGAGTTCGTCCAATACCTGCTGCAACTGCTGGGAGACGTACGTGCGCTGTGGCTACCAGGGAAGTCTGGCACGACCCTGACGGATAAGTCCCGACACGCCCGAGTCCTCACGTGGTCGGAGGAAGTGTCCGCATTCGATACCAAGCCCTCCGAGCTGGGCTCAGGCTACGCCGTGACCCTCAACGGCACCGACGAAGAGGGAGACTCACCCGACACTACCAACATCAGCTTCGGCGACGGGTCAGTTGACGAGGCGTTCAGCGCAGTAGCTCTCATTAAACGAGCCAATAACAGTTCCTCTATGGCCATCGTAGGCAAGCAGGACTTGAATATAGGCGAGTGGGCGCTTGAACTGAGTTCTAGCGGGGCACCATTCTTCGTCCTGACGGACGACAGCGCCGGTGCCACCATACAGCGTAGTGATGCAACGGCATTTGGCACCGATTGGGGGCTACTTACCGCTACCTACGACGGCAGCGAGGCAGTCACGGGCATCGACATCTACAAAGACGCAGTTCTCGTTGACGACACGGATGGTAGTAGCGGCTTTTACACTGCTATGGAAAACCAGACCAGCCTGGTCAATATAGGCGCTAGGTACGCTGTCAAAGAAAGGTTCTTCAATGGCCAGATTGCTCTCATTGCTGTCTGTGCCAAGGCCCTTACCATCGACGAGATTTGGGCTGTCAAGGAGTCCGTCAACGGCTACTACGGGCTCTCTCTGTAGGAGTAGATAATGGCAACAATTTCTATTACATATCCCGACCAGTACACGGCCGATGCCGTGGTGGCGCTCAGGGGGAGTACCTGGGCGATGACGCCGACGGCCTCACGGACGCACAGGCGGCCAAGAAGGCGGTCAAGCGGATGGTCAAGGCCCAGGTGAGGGCACACCGGCGGCGGAATGCCGCGGCGGTGTCCTCGGCGGTGGCGACCGCAGACACGGCTCTGGCAGACAAAGAAACGGCTGCGACTGCTGCAATACAGGCCCGCAAGACGCCGAGAGTGGTGAAGATGCGGCGGTAGAGACCGCCTTTGGGAGCGATAGCTGATGGCCAGGCTTGAGATTCCCCTAGCCAGCGGCTCACTTCTGAAATTCTACGAGGCCATGTGGGGACCGATATACGAGGCTGTGCTCAGCGTCCTTGGTAGCACGGGCACCGTCCTCCCCATCGGCGACCCGAAGCACGGCCAGCCGAATGCCACCACGTTTACAACGGTGGGTGAGGAGCAGGCCACATTTACCTGGTCTGAGGCACCTGCCAGCTTTGACACCTCTCTTGACCTGACCAGCCCCGACAGCTTCCAGGGCATCGTGCCAGTAGTGGACTTCAACGGTACGGACGAGGAGGCGGACAGCCCCGATGCTGCTTACTGGACCCGTGCTCTCGCCGCCATGTCTGTTGGTGCTTGGGTGAATCCCGAGACGATTAGCGGTAGCGACTCAATTCTCTCCAAATACAGCGTCAACGGCGATACCCGTGAATGGTGGCTTCTCCTCAGCAGTGGAAGAAATAGGTTATTCGTTTCGGAATAAGTAGTTAGGGGCTTGACAAATAAGGGCTGGTCGCGTAGAATCCTATCATAGTCAGATAGGAGCGACGCGGAAATGGACCTCATCAAAGTCTTCCAGCGATTCCCCGACCACGAGTCCTGCATCGAGCACCTAGAACGTGTCCGCTGGGGCGACACGCCAGCCTGCCCGCACTGTGGGGCTCTCAACGTAGCTCGCAAGGCCGAGAACGACCGGATAGGACGCTGGAGCTGTCGTGAGTGCAAGTCCAGCTTCAATGTCCTGTCCGGCACTATCTTCCAGAAGACCAAGATTCCCTTGCAGAAGTGGTTTCTGGCGATCTCCTTGGTCTTGAACGCCAAGAAAAGCCTGTCGTCTCACCAGCTTGCCCGAGACCTAGACCTGAATCAGAAGACCGCCTGGTACATGGCGATGCGGATACGGCGGGCGATGGTGGACGAAGGAACGCTGCTATCCGGCATCGTCGAGGCGGACGAAGCCTACGTCGGCGGCAAGCCCCGTAAGCCCAACAGACGCGACGGCGATAGGCCCTCCACTCGTGGACGTGGTACGGACAAGCTCCCGATCATCGGCGCGGTCGAGCGAGGCGGCAAGGTGGTTGCCAAACCGTCTCTGAAGGTCGACGTCGCGGCCCTTACGTCATTCCTCAACGACACGGTCGACAGCGCGGCCCTGCTGGTCACGGATGCCTGGGCCGGATACCGGCAGATGCGCCGACATATGCGGCACGTCACGGTCGACCACTCGACCCACTACGTCGACGGCCTGGCCCACACGAACACGATAGAGGGCTTCTGGTCTCTGCTGAAGCGGGCGTGGTACGGGACACACCACCACTACACGGACGAACACTCCGTCGCCTACGTAGTGGAAGCTTGCTACAAGTACAACGCCCGCTCTCAGGGCCGCGTATTCGAGACGTTCTTGCAGGGAACGGTTGCGGCATGAATCGCCTCTACTACGGCGACTGCCTCACCATCATGCAGGAATGGCCCCTCCAGTCGGTTGACCTGATTTATCTTGACCCACCCTTCAATTCCAACCGCCAGTACAACTCCATATACAAGGACGAAACGGGTAGACCTCTACCAGACCAGATAGAGGCGTTTTGCGATATGTGGGAGCTTGACGAGGAACGGGAGCGGGCAATAAGGACTATGCCCGTGCTAATGCGGGAGAGTGGACTTGAAGACTCCGTAGCGGAGTTGTGGAGGCTCTGGATGCAGGCTCTCCGGGGAACGCAACCCCGCCTCTTGGCTTACCTGTCATATATGGCACAACGCCTGCTGATTATGAAGCGGATATTGAAGCCGACGGGGAGCCTGTATTTCCACTGCGATCCCACGGTGTCCCACTATATTAAGCCCTTGCTTGATGCGGTCTTTGACCATAGCAACTTCCAGAACGAGATTATATGGCGTCGTACCTCAGCACATGGAAGAGCTAAACGTTGGGGGCCAATTCACGATACCCTGCTATTCTACTCACGAAGTGCATCCTTCAATTGGAATAGGACATTTCAGGAATATAACCAGGATTACCTAGATCAGTTCTTTCGCCAGTCGGATGACAGAGGCCGTTATCGATTTTCAGACTTAACAGGACCAGGAACACGTCAAGGTAGTTCTGGACAGCCTTGGAGGGGAGTAGACCCGACTAGCGGTGGGCGACATTGGGAAGTGCCGCCCGATAGAACATTGCATCCAGATTTTCAGCATCCTGAAGGCTATGCCCAAATGACGGTTCAAGAACGACTAGACCTTCTCGAAGCAGCGGGCTTTATTTACTGGCCTCCACGCGGGGTAATGCCAAGTTATAAACGCTACTTGAACGCATCATTCGGAGCCCCGATTCAAGATGTGATATGGGATATTCCACCCATTGGGGCACAAGCGCATGAGCGCATGGGCTACGCAACCCAAAAGCCCGTTGCGCTGCTTGAGCGTATCATCGCTGCAAGCTCCAACCCTGGCGACGTGGTCCTAGACCCGTTCTGCGGGTGCGCTACTACGCTTGAAGCGGCCCATAGGCTAGGCCGCCAGTGGATAGGGATAGACATAGCCATCCACGCGGTGAAGCGCGTAGCCCGCGTGCGGCTGACAGAACGGCTTGGACTGGTGGAAGGGCAGGACTTTACCGTTGAGGGTGTCCCGCGCACGGTTGAGGGCGCACAGGACCTATGGGAGCGGGACAAGTACCATTTCCAGAAGTGGGCGGTCGAGCAGGCGGACGGCTTTGTAACGACGAAACGGTCCGCCGACGGCGGGATCGACGGGCGGGTATACTTTGCCGTACCACACGCCCAGGACTTGCAGAGCATGGTCGTAGAGGTGAAGGGCGGGGCCAACCCGTCCATACGCGACCTGAGAGCCTTGAAGGGCGCCCTCGACTACGATACGGCACTTATTGCCGGTCTCATCGTCATGCAGCCGCTGGGAACGACTAAGGCCCGCAACTTTGCCCGCTTCATGGCCGACGCTGGAACGCTGGAAATACTCGGAATCGAGTACCCGAAGATGCAACTCTTGGCGGTCGGGGAAATCCTAGAGGGAAAGCGATTCAAGACGCCTACGGTCGCCGGACGCCATGAGCCTCAACCGGTACTTCCTGGTACACCAGCACCGAGAACATAGAACCTTTGCTGGCCCCATGGAGGTCGATGAGACTTGGATAGGCGGGAAGGAACACAACAGGCATGAGGCGGAATAAGGCTGGACTGCTGGGGCTTCTGTTGCTCGGGATGCCAGTTTTGGCGTCAGTGGCGTGTGGTCTTTTCCAGCCAGAACCTACACCCACGCCGCTTCCCACGCCTACACGAACTCCGGTCCCGACGCCTACACCCGTCCCGTTCACTGCCATAACGTTCAACGTGCCGGCTGGACAAGAACACCAGACCAGACTTCAGGCAGGGGTCGGCTATCTAATCGAGTTCCGGTTCGCCTCCGACTCGGACATCAACGTGAGTCTATACGACCCGCACGGCTTTGAAGTGGGCCGGTGGGACCGACTGGAATCGCATTCTGGCGTCCAGCACATCGCCGAAAGGAACGGCGTCTACGTGCTGCGCTTCGACAACTCATTCTCGCTGTTTACGTCCAAGCGCGTCTCTGTGACGATGCGAGTTGTCCCGCCCAACCCTGCCCGTTAAGCCCCTAACTACTTATTCCGATTCGTTTTTGATGAGAACGACGCGAGCACACCTAACGCCTCAATTAGTACGCACGCAGAAGCAGCCGATGCCCTTACTACAGGCCAGTGGGCTTTCGTAGTTGCCACTTACGACGGCGGCACCAATGCCTCCGGTATAAACCTATACCTCGACGGCGCTCTTGAGACAAGTGGTGACGCAGAAGATGCCAACTTCGTGTCTATGCGGGACACGGGCGGAACCGTGCAGCCTGGCCACTACGATACTACGCCCACTGCCCTTTTCGATGGAAAGATGGCCGGTGGCCCGCTAGGGAAGTTTTTCACACACAAGGAGCTATCTGCCGACGAGGTGCTTAGGCTGTACGAGATCGGCAGGAGGGCGCTGGCGCTCTGATGGCGAACTCCTACGTCTCCCTCGATATGTTTAAGAGCTCCGGCGTTCTCAACATAACCGGCACAGGCGATGACTCGCGGCTGCGGGCATTGCTGGAGAACGTCAGCCGGGTTATCGACCGCTTCAGCAACCGCCATTTCTATGGCCTGAACGCGACGCTCAAATTCGACGGGGATGGGACCGGGCAACTACTGGTGCCAGACCTTATCAGCGTGGACGCGAGCGGCCTCAAGACCGACGACAACAAGGACCGGACGTTCGAGACCACGTGGGCGACGACGGACTACCTTCTTCTCCCGTCTAACGCCGATCCCGCCACGGCGGCAAATCCTCGTTCACGGCCCTACGTGAAGATCTAGGTCGATACTGACGCCGGCACGAAGGCAGAATGGCCGGCGGGCCGCCAGACTGTTCAGATCGCCGGACAGTGGGGGTGGTGGCGGCACCTCAAGCGGGCCACCGAGACAGCCAATACCGTTGCCGACGCCACGACCACCAGTGTCACGGTGTCCAGCCGCACCGACGTCGTGGCGGGCCACACGCTCCTGATCGACTCGGAGCAGATGTATGTCCAGAGCTACAGCGGCAACACGCTGACCGTGGTCCGCGGCGCCAACGCCACCACCGCCGCTTCTCACAGTGGCGGTGCGGCCATCGACATATACGATTACCCCGGCCCGATAGCCGAGGCGACCATTATCCAGGCCGCCCGGCTATGGACGCGCAAAGACAGCGCTTTTGCCGCTGTCACCGGCTTCCCTGAGACCGGCCAGACGAAGACGTCCAGCCGCCTGGACCAGGATGTGCAGCTCCTGCTGGGCCAGTACAAAAAGCCGGCACTGGGGGTCGGTGTCTGATGGCCAACGAGATCAGGGACGCTAAGGACGGCCTGGGGACCTTGCTATCGACCATCGCAGGCCTGAAGCTACTGGACTACCCGGCGGAGTCGGTGCATGAGTTCCCCGCCGCGATCGTTCTGTTCGAGTCCAGGAACGCGATCCACACCCTGGGGGGGAGCAGCTTCACGGGAAGGATCAAGGTCGTGCTGCTGGTGTCCTCTGCGGACACAAAGCAGGCGTACGACACGCTGGACCAGTACATGGACCCCCTTGGGCACCACCAGCATCGAGGCGGCGGTGGATGCCGATAACACCTGGAACGCCAAGGTGGACGACGGGCGGCTGATGTCGATAGACGACGTTGGCAACCGCAAGCTCTGGGGAGGCCTCTACGTCGCCGCGGACTTCCACTTTGAGTTCGTCAAGAGCGTGAGCGGGTGATGAGGGGAGAGTGAATGCAACCCACGCAAGCAATGGAGGGCGCGTGTCAGGGGTCAAACCCCACCTCCATAATACGCCCGTCAACGAATATCTTGTGCGGGTTTGATTTCCCGCTACCGGCAAGCTGTCCGTCAGGACGCGCATATCGATGCACCATCGCTAAAGCCGTGTTGCGTCAATAGAAATGGTGACCAAGCGAGGTATCGTTGCCTCATATATGGTTTTACCACACGTACTTGAGATCGGCTTAAGTTGTTGTTCAGATCAGATAGGGCCCAGGGGCATGAGAGGGTATCGTCGATCTGTGAGCGCAGCTTGATGGGATTGAGGCGATCGTGGGTGGCTGCCAGGCGTCGGTGTTGATCCTGTGACAACTCGCCAGAGTCCATCAGTCGCTGATATGGCTGTCCAGGCCCGGTGGTAGGTCTTGTGCACCTTGGCCCCTTGACGGGTCTTATGCTGAAGTTCTATGACCGGCCGGAAGAGGTTGGCGTGCCAGGGTGGAGGGTCGTAGATACGATTGAGGGTCTCGAGGGCCCTCCACACCGTTTTGGGCGCGCACGGTGGTACGGACCGCCAGCCTTCTGCCTCCGATGCAATAACCGAATTACCGCCTTGCGGTAACCTGCTTTATGAGGCAACGATACCCCTTTCACCTACGTTCATCATGAGCCAATTCGCGCATTTGACGGCGTGCGGACGCGGTGCTACAATCTGGCGGCACTGTGAGGTACCGTGCACACCCTCCGACTCCGGCGGTCAAAGACCGTAAATCCCCCATCGGACTTTCATCGTAGATCTCTGCAGAGACGCTTGCTCGCGAGTACCTACTATTGCCATAGGCGTCTCCGCGCTCAGCACCCCGAGCACGGCCACCCCCTGCCAGGCGATTCCACTTACACTAGGCGAATCCGGGTATGGTGCGAAGTTTGACCCCAAGACATGCTGTATTGAGAGTCGTCGTGTTGGCCACCGCCCTGGTAGTTGCGTGCACTAGCAACTCGCAAGAGCCCGGCGTCAAGTCCGCGCCGGCGAGGCCGTCCGTGGCCGCATCGCCCGGCCCAACGGTCACCACTCCGTCTCGCCGGCCACGGGAGACATCCACCAGCCGGCGCAATGTACACGACGCCCGAGAGGCGCACACGGCCACCCTGCTCGGGGACGGACGGGTGCTGATAACAGGAGGTTTAGGCATATTTGGGCCTATCGCATCCGTGGAGGTGTACGACCCGGCGAAGGATACATGGACCACCGGCACAAACATGTCTCAATCACGTACCGGGCATTCGGCAACGCTGCTCCGAGACGGCAGAGTGCTGATTGCGGGTGGGACGGATGAGCTAGGCAACGTCGTTTCGACGGAGGTCTACGATCCGGCCACCGGCCGCTGGTCGGCCGCCGGACCGTTGCTGGTAGCACGGACCGCGCACACCGCCACCCGACTGCAGGACGGCAGGGTGTTGATCGCCGGCGGCAGCGGACTTTTCGGAGTCGTTGCCTCGGCTGAGCTGTACAACCCCAGCACGGGCATCTGGACGCGCAGCGGCAACATGGTGGTGGCAAGGGGGGGGCATAGCGCGACCCTCCTGGAAGACGGCTCGGTGCTGGTCGCCGGAGGGGGCGACGGTCTTCTCAAGCAGATCGTGGCCGAGATATACGACCCCGGCTCCGGTACCTGGTCGTCCACCGACGCGCTTGAGACTCCGAGGGGTGACCACCGGGCGTCCCTACTCGCTCATGGCAAGGTCCTGGTAAGTGGGGGCAGCGAAGACCAGTCAACGACGGAGACCTACGATCCGTCCACGGCGACCTGGACAACCACCCGCAGCCAGGAAACGGTGCGCGAGCGTCACACTGCCACACTGCTTGGCGACGGCCGGGTGCTGGTAACCGGTGGCGGCCCAGCCAAGTTCTCCGCTGAGGTATACCAGCCATCCACTGGAATGTGGTCTCCCGCAGGCGACATGGATGTGGGGCGTTCCGCACATACAGCGACGTTACTGCGAGATGGAAGGGTGCTCATCGTGGGCGGCGTGGACCGAGATGGCCCGTTGAGCCTCGTCGAGCTGTATGACCCGGCAAGCGGTCGATGGGACTCCGGCCCCGCAGTCGGCGCATGGTCTACTGCCGGCCAAATGGCACAGAGGCGGAATGACCATTCCGAGACGCTGCTCAACGACGGTAGGGTCCTGGTGGCCGGAGGAGTGGCGCGTCTGCCGCCGGAGGCCGATGACGAAGTGGGACCCACGACATCTCTGAACTCGGTTGAGCTATTTGACCCGGCCACCGGACGGTGGTCCGTCACCGGGAGCATGGGCGAGGCTCGTAGTGGACACAGAGCAATCTTGCTTGGGGACGGACGCGTGCTGGTGGCCGGTGGTGGGATGCTGGCCGAAGGCGACTCGGAGGACGGAAGGCGAGTTCTGGTCTACCTTGCCTCGACGGAAGTGTACGACGGTCCGTCCGGCACATGGTCGGCTGGGGCGAGCATGGCGGAGCCGCGCTGGACCCACACGGCGACCGTCCTCAAGGACGGCAGGGTGCTCGTTGCGGGCGGCGACGACAGCGAGGGGAGACTGGACTCCGCCGAGTTATACGACCCGTCCACAGACAAGTGGTCCTCCGCGGAGAGCATGGCGCGTCCGCGCTCAGGACACGTGGCGACCCTCCTTGGGGACGGCAAAGTGCTGGTGGCCGGAGGCGCCGGCGACTCGGCGGAGGTCTACGACCCATCCACGGGACAGTGGTCACAGATTGGGAACCTGACCCAGACAATCAACCGGCCCGGGGGAGCGGCTCTATCCAACGGAAGAGTCCTCATAGCGGGCGGATTTGGAAGACAGGGGCCCCTGGTAACTGCGGAACTCTACGATCCAGCCACGGGGAGCTGGACGCTCGTCGAGCCCCTACCCAGGTTCCGGATGCAGCCCAGCGCCACCCTGCTGGGGAATGGCATGGTGCTGTTCGCGGGCGGCAACCGGTCTACCCTGACGACCCTCTACGACTCGTCTAAGGACACCTGGCTTTTCGCCGGCAAGATGTTGGGGGCGCGTCAGAATCACACGGCGACGTTGCTCAAGGACGGCAGAGTGTTGATTGTGGGTGGCCAGAACCGGGTGCTCAAGATTCTCGGCTCCGCAGAGCTGTATAGCCCCTAACACATCAATTGTACCGGTTCATGGCCGCATCGATGCCCTCGGCCAGAGCGCACTTTATCGCCTGGGCCGCGCGCGCCACCACCTTATCGGCCTGATCGCGCTCTTCCCCAGTCATGGTACCCAACACGTATGTCACCTCGTCCACGCCGATAGGCGGCCGCCCGATACCCACCCTCAACCTGGCGAAGTCCTGCACGCCGGTGGACTCGATGATGGACCGCATCCCATTATGCCCGCCTGCGCTGCCTCTGTGGCGCAGACGTAGATGTCCCGGAGCCAGGTCCATGTCGTCGTACACCACCAGCATCTCTGCCGGGGAAGCCCGATACCGTG
The DNA here is from genome assembly GCA_963665215.2 of Dehalococcoidia bacterium. Lineage (GTDB taxonomy): Bacteria > Chloroflexota > Dehalococcoidia > Lucifugimonadales > CAUZJF01. The sequence continues at coordinate 257,611 of CAXXWW010000014.1, read as the reverse complement.
CCAGCAGGTAGCGAATGGCCTCTCCGCTATGGTTCACAAACGTTCGGGGTTTGGCCAGCACGACCCGCACACCTTCAAGCACCCCCTCGCCGATCAAAGCCCTCTGCCGGCGCTGAGAGAAGGTGATTGAGCCGTCCTTGGCCAGACGCTCCACGCACCAGAAGCCGACGTTGTGTCGCGTCTTGGCGTACTGGCGGCCTGGATTGCCCAGCCCAACTACTATCCTGAGATGCGGTCTGTCCCGCTGGTTGCCCAACCCCAGAACCCACTTCGCTACGGCCCGGCCCGTCTGTCTCATCTCCTTGATCCACCAATATGAAAGGGACGTGGGCTAATCCCGCCCACTGCTCGCGGCCTGCCTGGCAGGCAATTCAACCGCTTCGAACGAAGCGACGCAGGAACTCCAAGACCTCGTCGTCCAGTACATTCGAAAGAGCGGACAGGTCGCCGACCTGCACTAGGTTGATAAATTTGTCGAGTTGCCCCCTGGTGGGATGCGCAAGGACACGGCGTACGCCCTTGGCGCTGAGGCGCCGGTTGTATGCTCGCATCGCCCTATCCGTGTCCCTAATCACCAGCGCCGCGTCCCGGCGAGGAACGTCCTCGTTCAGAGGCAGAAGGCACTCCGCACAGCCTGGGGCGCTATCAAGGTTTATCTCATCGTCTGTGACCGTGCACGTCCTCAGGGAGGCCATCAACTCCCAGCAACGGCCAGGAACGTCCTCGGCCAGCGGTCCGCCAAACTCGGCGACATCATTAAAGCGAGCGATCGCGTCGACCTGCGGTCTCATCCCTTCAAGCCGCGAGACCAGTTCCACAGCCTCGTCCTGATAGCGGGCGTGGTGCGAGGCATAAGCCACCGCATACTCCCGGCGGAGCTGCTGAAAGCTCTCCTCCACGCCGCTCCACAGCGAGGGATTGCCGATCAGGCTGTCCAGCCCTATCCTCCCCAACACCACGTCCCGTTTTACCGCAAGCTGATGATGGTCTCGACCGAAGGTCATCTCATCCAGGTACCGACAGGACCTCAAGCCGGTCCAGGGCCGACAGCAGACCCCCAGCATCTTCGCCGAGGTCGGCCGCAAGTGCCCTGATTCCTTCCCTGAAGCCCTCAATTCGGCGTCCCATTTGCTCCAGGGCTCCCACGAGACGGCCCTCCTGCGTGGCGATTTCAGACGCGTCGTGGGCGGGCCGCAGCCCCGGTACCAGAAGAGTCGCATATGGAAGAGCGGCATTCCAGGCCAGAGACGGCTGGGCCCGGAGAACGCCGAGCTCGTCTTCCACGGACTGGGTGTACTTCATCTCCCCGACCAGGTCCCATGAGATGCGGTCGCTCAGAAGGGGGACGCCCTCCCCAAGCCGGACCGAATGGTCGGGGACGAGCTCCACCTCCCCTTGGGCTTGACGGACAAATGCCAGCAGATAGAGTGTCGCCAGCGCCCTTGTAAGGCCGTGGTCGTGGCAGAGCAGACCGAGCAGTTCCTGCGCGGACATCTCGCCTCCGCGCGATCTCAGCTCCCCCTCATTGATGCTCACCACCCGACATTCGCTGGCATCGAACACAGCGGGCGCACTTTGCCTGGTGAGTCCCAGGGCCGGCCCGAATATCGAGGCCGTCTCAGCGGCCCCGGCGTCTCCCTGTAGGACCCCCCGGAAAACGGCCTCGACCGTTCCGGCAGTGAGAGTACCCGGAAACGACGCGAACTCGAAAGGCAGGCTGGGATAGGCGCGCGCAAAGACCGCTCGGACCAGGCCTTCGACCCACGACTCGGCGGTCGATTCGACGAATATCTCCGACGGACCAATGGCCGTGCCGGCCTCGGTGTAGACACGACCCTGTGCATAGGCGATGGCCTCGTGCCTGGCGACCTCACCCACGAGCGAGGCCTCCTGCTCTTGCATTGACGCCCTTACGGCCCTCGTGGCGGCGTCCTGCCCGGTGATGTAGCGCTCTTTGGCTTCGTGGATGGCCAGGATCTCACGGCCCAGTCTCTCACGCGCCGAGTCGGCTGATCGCCTGGGCACAACCATCGCTATGCGGGGGTCGCGAATCTGGCCAGAGGGTATCCTACGGGGCACGGTATAGAAGACGACCCGGAAGCAGAGGTCTCCCCCCAGAGGCCGGCCCCAATCGGCGTTGACGACCTGCGAGACGATGACCTCGCCCGGATATTCAAGGCCCCGGTGACTGACGGTCCAGCGCCGGGCCTCCCCCAGAACCTGCCTGTCGAGGCGCAGGCTCGTGCTTTCGCCGGCATCAAAGGTCATACGCCCTTCCTGGCCTCGGCGGGCGCCATCGATCTCTTGGCGAAGCGTCGAATCCGTCTGCCCCGACGCCATGGGCAGCGCGAGAGCCATGGACCGCCGCTACTCATCCAGGACGATATCACCGCTCCTGCCACCGCTCTTCCTCACAAGCCGGACGCCGTCGATCCGCATCGCGCGGTCAATGCTCTTGCACATGTCGTAGATCGTCAGGGCCGCCACGCTAACCCCGGTCATAGCCTCCATCTCCACGCCCGTCTTGCCCGTGGTCTTGGCCATGGCGGTAATCTCAACGGCGTTCCGCTTTTCGTCCAGGGCGAAATCCACCGTTACCTGGCTGAGGGGTATCGGGTGACACAGAGGTATTAGCTGGGACGCGCTTTTTGCGGCCATGATGCCAGCGACGCGCGCCACTCCCAGCACGTCACCCTTTTTGAGTGCGTTGGTCCTGACCGCCTCCAGCGTCTCGGGGCGCATGAGGACAGACCCCCTGGCCACGGCCCTTCGCTGGGTATCCGGCTTCGATCCGACGTCCACCATGCTGGCCTTGCCCAACTCGTCAACATGGGTGAGCTCTTCCTCGGGTGACGACTGGCGGCCCCAGTTGGCCTCCCGGGTGGCCAGAGCGTCTGCCATTTCGTTGAGAGGGTCTCCGGCATGGCCACGGACCCACTTCCACTTCACGCGGCGCACGCCGACCTCGGCGTCCAGCCTGTCCCACAGGTCCTTGTTGGCGTTGCGTTTCCAGTTTCGAGTCATGGTGTTGACTACATACTGGCTGTCGCTGTGTACGGTCACCTCCGAAGACTCGGCCACGGCCTGCAACCCCTTGATCACCGCCATGAGCTCCATCCGATTGTTGGTGGTGCGCTCTTCGCGTCCAGAGACCGACCGTTTGACCCCGTCCTCCACCAAAATGGCTGCCCACCCGCCGGGACCAGGGTTGCCGACGCACGATCCGTCCGTAAAAATGTCGATCATTGCAACGCGTGGCCCTCGCCGTGAAACTCAGCCTATTGTAACCCATGTAACAGCGCTAATGAATCTGTGTGACGCGGTCCAAACTCCCTTGACACGAAGTTGGGCCGTGATATGATGCCTGACGTCTGAAGCGCTGCCCATCTCGAGGATTCATGGCCTGGCGCTCATATCCGCCTCGGGAAGCAGGGTGAGTCATGAGAGTGAGTCTTATTCCTGGCGTAGTCGCGCTGGTCCTTGCCATGGCTGTTGCGTGCGCTCAGACGGAGCCTGCCGCCACGCCCTCGCCGACGCCCTCTCCCACGGCAACGGCCACGCCCACGCCTAGGCCGACCCCTACACCCACACCAACGCCCACGCCTAGGCCGACCCCTACACACACACCAACGCCCACGCCCACGCCGACCCCAGAGCCGACTGCAACTCCTGCCCCGCCGGCCCTCTCCGCCCAGGAGATCCTCGATTCCACCTCTGCCGCGATGCGAGGCCTCACAACCTTCCACTTCGACATGGACATGCTGATAACGTTGACCACGCAAGGTGTGACCCTCGATGTCCCGCTGACCTTCGTGGGGGACTTTCAAGCACCGGACCGGCTCAAGGCCGACATGTCGCTGACCATAGCGTTCTTTGCTATCGAGACTGAAATCGTCAGCATCGGTGATACGTCCTACACAAGAGACCCCGAGACCGGCGAGTGGGATGTCACCGTCGGAGAGGACACCTTCATCATTAGCCCGGCCGAGTTCATGGGTGAGGGCGTCTCCGATCTGAACGACCTGGTGTACGTGGGGGTTGAGACGCTGGAGGGCAGGTCGATGTTCCGCCTCCAGGGGACGTCGGTGACCGGCGCCTTTACGGAGTCTGTAAGCGATTTCGTGCTCTCGTTCTGGATCGGGGTCGACGACGGCCTCCTGGCCCAGGTCAAGGCCGAGGGGAAGTTTGAGATCGGCGGGGACGACCCGCTGTTCGGGGGCATCGCCGCGGGCACGGGTAGCGTGTCCCTTACGGTGAAGTTCTCCGACTTCGGCGTGCCCGTCTCCATTGAAGCGCCGGACCTGGAGGCGCCGCCGCCTACTCCTACCCCCGCGCCTCCACCCGCCGGCGTCATCGACGACGTAGAGGCGCTGCGCCGGCTGGCACTGGATTACTGGGCGGCCTTCAACGCCTACGACGAAGAGAAGGCCCTATCCTACCTGGAAGAGGCCTACAGGGCCGAGCGGGAGAGCGAAATCCGGGGTCAGATCCGCCAGCTTAGGACCTTCAACGTCAAGCTTCAGGTGACCGAGAAGAGCGCCCCACAGCTCGTGAGCGCAGACCTGGGACAGATGACCCTGGAGCTCAAGGAGCCGCGGGGCACTCGCACGATACTCGTGGCCTTCATCAAGTTGGACGGCGAGTGGAAGATCGCCTTCGCCGAAGAGGTGAAATAGGCCGCGCCTGTCCAAGGTGGGCCGCGTAGAGCGGTCCCCGAATGGTCCCAAGGACGTAGCGCAGCGTCCACTCGGGCTCCCGGCCTCGCCAACCGGACGGCGCGACGGGAGGGGTCATGAGAAAGCGGCTCGTCGCCGGCCTCTTCGCCCTGGTGGCGGTGCTGTGGATAACGTGCGTTGAGCCACAGCCCAGTCGCCCTGCCGAGCCAGCGGCGGTCGCGGTCGCCAGCCCCGGCGCCGCGGCAGCGCCCGCCCCAACGCCAGAGCCCACGGCCACGCCAACGCCGCAGCCCACGGCTACCCCCACGCCAACACCAGAGCCCACGGCCACGCCTACGCCGACCCCAGAGCCCACGGCCACGCCTACGCCAACCCCAGAGCCCACGGCCACCCCAACGCCCACCCCCGTGCCGACTCCAGTACCACCAACGGCATCCTTTGCAGCGGATGTGGCGCCCGGCAGCGCACCTCTGACCGTTAAATTCGATAACACGTCTGTTGGGCCAATCACCTCGATAGAGTGGGACCTGGGTGATGGCGCTGCCAGCACGGACCAGAATCCAGATCACGTCTACACGATTGCTGGCACTTTCACTGTCCAGCTTACGGTTTCCGGCCCAGGCGGTACCGATACTCTTGCCAAGAGTGATCTTGTCACCGTACAGCCGGGACCGCCCGTGAGTCTCGAGGTCTCCCCGTCCAGCGCGACGCTTGCCGTTCAGGAGGTCGCTCGATTTAGCGCGGTCGCACGGGACGAATTTGGCAACGTAGTACCAAGCACGGTTACGTAGGCTACTACCGAGGAATCAGGTTCAGTAGACTCCAGCGGTCTGCTCACGGCGGGCACGGTAGCGGGCGCCTTCGCTGACGCGGTGATGGCGTCTCTCCAGACGGATACAGGCGAGTTGGTCGCCTCAGCGTCGGTCACAGTGGAGCCAGGGCCTGTGACCAGAGTGGTGGTGGACCCCTCTGCGGTGATCCTGAACCTAGGTGCTTTCCATCAATTCAACTTCAGGGCCGTCGACAATTTTGGAAATGAAGTGCTTGGCGTTATACATACGTGGAGCGTGGAGCCCGATATCGGGCGCATCAACTCCAATGGCTTTCTCGTCACCGGGACCAGGGCCGGGGAGTTTCCAGACGCCGTCCAGGTAGCCGTAGTTCAGGGCGAGGCCAAGTTAACAGCAGCAGCGGACCTCTCTGTCCGCCCAGACCCCCTGTTCAGCGTTGAAATCGAGCCGTCCTTCGCTGTCCTCAGGCTCGGAGCTACCCAGCGGTTCACTGCCACAGGCTTGGACTTCTTTGGGAACCCTGTCCCTGACATGGAGTTCGCCTGGGAGGCCCCCGGCGGTGTGATCGAACAGATCGACGCTCGGACGGCAGACTTCCACGGCGGAGCGCAGGGAAGCCGTTATGAAGTGAAGGCTTCGGCGCAGTTCCGGAACAACACGCGCACTGGTGTAGCGTTAGTCGGGATTCCACCGGGGTGGATGCCCGCAGGCAACATGGCAGCACCGCGCCGCGACCACGCGGCTGTTTTGCTGGACGACGGCACGGTGCTGATCGTCGGCGGCACCAGTACAACGGCCGAGCTTTATAATCCGGCTACCCGAACGTTTACTCTCCTGGGAAGCGTGCCGTTCCGTCAGGGCCTCGGTGCTACTAGACTAGCGGATGGAAGGGTGCTAGTGGTGGGCGAGCGCGGGACTGACCCGGGGAGGACGGTCATGATTTACGACCCAGCCACAAGACAATTCACGCCCACCGGCGGTTTGAACGTAGCCCGCGGCTACTCGTCGGTGGCCCTTCTTCCTGACGGCGAGGTGCTCGTCGCCGGAGGTCAGGAACGCGCCCCGGATGGGAATAACCAGACTGTCGACGTAGCAGAGGTGTACGACCCTGCCACTGGAGATTTCACTGTGATTGGGAGCCTGAACGAACACCGCAGCGGGCATGCAGCCGTGCTATTACCCAGTGGGAAGGTACTTATCTTGGGAGGAACCCAGACCACGAGACCGGGCTATGGATTTAGTCTGGACATCGTTGAGCTGTATGACCCCGCATTGCGAGACTTTAGCGTGATAGGCAAGACAGCCTCGTTTCGGGTGACAGGGAGTATACTCCTGAACGATGGTAAGGTTCTCCTGCTTGGGGACCGACCGGAGATCTTCGATCCGGCTACCAACAGCTTCAGCCCGACGGAAGATATGATCACGCGCCACGGGGCTAATACTACTACCCTCTTACCGGATGGAACGGTGATGGTTGCCGGGGGCATTCACGACCGCGGAGTGGAGCTATACGACCCCGTGACGAGATCTTGGAGCAAGACTTTCGAACTGCCGGAACCCAGACAGGCACATTCAGCAACACTCTTGCCAACCGGCGAGGTCCTGATAATTGGGGGTTCAGTTCTCTCAGAAGATAGGAGGGGTAGCGAAGATCGGAGTTCTGCTCTCATCCACGTCCCCTAGCCTAGGCGACAGGCTGCCGCGGCGATTTACGACCACCGATGCCCCCGGGCCTTAGCCGCCGATGTGGTACATCTCGACCTTCTCGCGCTGTTCGCGGAGCTCCTCGGTCATGGAGGACCGCTCCTCCGAGTAGCGGTCTTCCCGCACCCGCCAGACGCGGGTGATCAACGCCTCCAGCTCATCGTCGGTGGCGCCAGCCCGGACCGGTCCGCGCAGGTCGGTCCCCAGGGTAGCGAAGAGGCAGGTGACCAGCTTGCCCTCCGGCGACAGCCTGAGCCGCGTGCAGTCGCCGCAGAAGGGCCTGGTCACCGACGCGATGATGCCGATCTCGCCTCCGCTATCACGGTACCGGTATCTCAGGGCAACCTCGCCCCGGTAGCTGCCCTCTACGGGCTCCAGGGGCATCTCAGCGTCGATCCTCGCCACGATCTCGTCGGCCGAGACCACGTGGTCCAGCTTCCAGCCGTTGCGCGTGCCCACGTCCATGTACTCGATGAATCGCACGATGTGGCCGCGGTCCTTGAAGTACCTGGCCAGCTCAACGATGGTGTGGTCGTTGACGCCCCGCTGCACCACGGCGTTTATCTTTATGGGAAGCAGCCCCGCGCTCTCGGCGGCCTCGATCCCGGCCAGGACGCTCTCCGTGCCGAAGCCGCGGCCGTTCATGCGGCGGAAAATCTCGTCGTCCAGCGTATCCAGGCTGATGGAAACGCGGTGGAGGCCGGCGTCCTTCAGGCCCCGTGCTTTCTTGGGAAGAAGGTAGGCGTTGGTGGTCATCGTCAGGTCCTCGACACCGTCAATACCGGAGATCAGGGCCACCAGCACCTCCATCTGGTTCCGAACCAGCGGCTCCCCACCGGTCAGACGCACCTTCACCGCGCCCAGCCGGACGAAAATCCTGGCCAGCCTCGCGATCTCCTCGAAGGTGAGCAGGTCGGCCCTTGGGAGGAACCGGTACCGCTCGCCGTAGATCTCCGCGGGCATGCAGTATGTGCACCGGAAATTGCACCGGTCCGTGACCGATACCCTGAGGTCTCGGAAGGGCCTTCCCATTGTGTCGGTAATCAAGTGCTTTACGCCTCTAATCTGCGCTCGGTTGCGGGGCCTAGTGGTCCAACATCATTGAAATGAATACCATGATAGTCATTGTTCCTCTTGGGGGTTCAATCGTAACGTTGAACCGAGGAGGAACCATGATGTCTACCAAGAAGTACCGTATCAGACTGACTACCGACGAACAACAGGAACTCAACGCCTTGGTCTCACGCGGTCGGGCTGCGGCGTACAAACAGACCCATGCGCGCATTCTGCTGATGAGCGATGAGTCACGCTCGGACGGGGGAATGAAGGACGCGGACATCACCAGCGCGCTCGGTGTGGGACAGTCAACGGTCGAGCGAATACGCAAGCGCTGTGTGGAGGAGGGGGTCGAGTCTGCGCTGAATCGCAAAAAGCAACTGCGTCGGCGTCAAAAGAGACTGGACGGCGAAGGTGAAGCTACACGGTTGATAGCGATGGCCTGCGGGGAACCGCCGGAGGGGCGTGCCAGTTGGACCCTGAAGCTGTTGGCTGACCAGTTGGTCGAGTGTGAGATAGTCGGGACCATTAGCACCGAGACGGTTCGCCAGGCGCTTAAAAAAAAACGAACTGAAGCCGTGGCTGAAGCAGAGTTGGTGCATCCCGCCCGGTCAGAGCGCGGAGTTTGTGTGCGCGATGGAAGACGTACTGGAGGTCTACCAACGGCCGTACGATGGGAATGAGGTTCTGGTGTGCATGGATGAGACGAGCAAACAGCAAGTCAAGGAGACGCGAGTGCCGCGTCCCGCAGCGCCCGGCTTATCGGCGGCATACGACTACGAATACGAGCGCAATGGAGTGAGCAGCCTGTTCATGCTGTTTGCACCGTTGGACGGATGGCGCCGAGTCGAGGTCAGAGAGCGTCGCACGAAGGTGGACTGGGCGCATGTGATAAAGGAACTGGTCGACGAGGACTACCCTGACAGCTTTTGCCAGACCGGATCGTGCTGGTAATGGACAATCTCAACACTCACAAGCTGTCCTCGCTATACGAGGCATTCGAGCCTGCTGAGGCGAGGCGTATAGCTGAGCGACTGGAGATACACTACACTCCCAAACACGGGAGTTGGTTGAATATGGCGGAGATAGAGATCGGTGTGCTGGCTCGACAGTGCCTGGACCGACGGATTGCCAATCAAGACATCCTGCGCGGCGAGGTCAATGCTTGGCAGAATCAACGCAACCGGGATGTGATACGAGTGGATTGGCGCTTCACTACCGAGGATGCGCGCATCAAGCTAAAGTCACTCTACCCATCAATACAAAAACGTTGAACCACTAGTATGGCGCTGACAAACTGTTTCGACCATCCCCCTGTCCCCCTGTCCCCCTGTCCCCCTTTCCTTCGGCAGGCTCAGGACAGGCTCTGGCCAGGAAGCGGGAATAAATAATAACTGAGGGACACCCCTTCGACTCTGCTCAGGGCAGGCTCTCAGACTCCCGGCCCTTCGGCAGGCTCAGGACATGCGCCGGGGCTCCGCCCCCCTGCACACCCCATATTACGGCAGCCTACCAGAGGAAATCCCACGACGGGCCCATACAGCCACCAGTCTCACACCGGAGGGCGATTCCCCCCCGGCACTCCCGCAGCCGTGTTTTTTGTTAGGGAGGCCGTGGCGTTTCTGCGCGTCCCATCTCCGCCACCATGCGCTTCAAGGCGGCCGCTGCCTTTCTGGCTGCCTCGGCTCGGTGGCTGATGCGGTTCTTCTCGGCCGGGGACAGCTCCGCCATCGTCCTGCCCAGCTCTGGCAAGAAAAACACCGGGTCGTAGCCAAACCCGCTGTCGCCGCGCGGCGTCCTTACGATCCTGCCGTGGCACTCACCGGTGAATAGGTCCATCGCGCCGCCGGGCCACGCAACGGCGATCACACAGCGGAAGCGGGCTCTCCACTCCTCCTCAGATACATCATTCAGCTTCCCGAGCAAATGTGCAATTCGCTGTGCGTCCGTGGCTCCGGGTCCCGCGTACCTGGACGAAAAAACCCCGGGCTCTCCACCCAGGGCCTCTACCTCCAGTCCCGAGTCATCGGCCAGCGTCACCAGTCCACTCATGCGCGAGTTGGTCGTGGCCTTGAGAGCGGCGTTCTCCTCGAGGGTCGAGCCGGTCTCCGCGACATCGGCGTCAATACCGACGTCGGTCAGGGACACCAGAGCGAAGGGACATTCAGAAAGTAGGGATGACAGCTCCCTGAGCTTACCCTCGTTAGAGGTACCGATGAGAAGCCTGGGCTTTCCGGTCCCCACGGGCGCTTGTCGCCGCCTAGTATGCGGCGGCCTCCCTTTCCATCTCCGCGCTATACGCGCCCTCCCGCGCTGCGCTGGTAAGGCGGGCCCGCTGGTGGAACGCTCCTTGTGCGCTCTCGAAGCTGGCGGGCCGGCCGCCCCACGCCTCCAGCGGCGCCGCCTGGAGGCCGCGGCCGAACGAGAAGCTGAGCTGCCACGGCGCGCCGACCTCGGCCGCCCGACGGTTAATTGCGTTGAGGTTGACAGTCGCCTCTTCGTCGCTCTGGCCACCGGACAGGAAGACCACTCCGGGAATGGCGGCCGGCACAACCCTCTTGAAGCAGGCAACCGTCTTTTCCCCGACCTCGTCGGGCCCCGCGCGGTGGGCGGCCGACTTGCCCGATAGCACCATGTTCGGCTTGAGCAGGGCGCCCTCTAGATTCACGCCCTGATGACCAAGCTGGTAGAAGACCTCACGCAGGGTGACCTCGGTGACCTCGCGGCAACGCTCGATGCTGTGATCGCCGTCCATCAGCACCTCGGGCTCCACGATGGGTACAAGCCCTGCCTCCTGGCTCAATGCCGCAAAGCGCGCGAGGGCGTGCGCGTTGGTCTCGATGCAGTAGCGGGAAGGTATGTCCGGGCCGATGGTTATGATGGCCCGCCACTTCGTGAAACGGGCGCCGAGCTCACGGTACTCCGAGAGGCGGTCGCGGAGGCCGTCGAGGCCCTCCGTTACAGTTTCGCCTGGTGCACCCGCCAGGTCCTTCCCACCCTTGTCGACCTTGATACCCGGAATAATACTCTGGTCGGCGAGCACCCTGACCATTGGGGTGCCGTCAGCGGCGTTCTGGCGGATAGTCTCGTCGTATAGGATGACCCCGCTGATGTAGTTGCTGGCGCCGCCTGTCCGAAAGAGCAGCTCGCGGTAGTTGCGCCGGCTCTCCTCCGTCGACTCGACCTTGATGGAGTCGAACCGCTTTTTGATCGTTGGAGCGCTCTCGTCCGCCGCCAGAATGCCCTTCTCCGGGGCCACGAGCGCGTTGGCGGTGTCCGCCAGTTGCTGAAGATTCATCATCGGCCTCCCTTGAGCGTGTCGCGGGCGTCAAAGACGCGGGGTTAGGCGCCTCTGATCGTCGCCACCGTCTGCTCGACCACGTCCCTGTTCCCCAGGATCAGGGGCGTCCGCTGATGCAGCTTCTCCGGCTGGATGTCCATTATGCGCTGCCTCCCGGAAGAAGCCGCGCCGCCGGCCTGCTCGGCGACGAAGCCCAGTGGGTTCGCCTCGTACATCAGCCTCAGCTTGCCCTCCGGACTCCTTCGGTCGCCGGGGTACAAGAAGATGCCGCCCTTGAGCAGGTTGCGGTGGAAGTCGGCCACCAGAGACCCCACATAGCGCAGCGAATAGGTATCCTGGAGGACCGTTACTGCCCGCTGGGTCGCCTCATCCAGCCGCTTGAAGTTGCCGCTGTTGGTGCTGTAGTACTCGCACTTCTCCGGGATCCTGATATCGTGATGGGTGAGGCCGAACTCGCCTGTGTCGGCATTCAGCGTGAAAGCCTGCACGCTGTTTTCGGTCGCCACAACCAGAACCGTGCTGGACCCATATATCGAGTACACCGCCGCTACCTGCTCTGTGCCCGGACGCAGCAGCGACGCCTCGGTGACCGGTCCACTGTCACCCCGACGCCAGATGCCGAATATCGAGCCGATACTCACCGCCACGTCGATGTTTGAGGAGCCGTCGACGGGGTCCATGAGCACGAAATACTCATGCTCATCCTCCTCTCCGACGATGACAGGGTTTTCCAGCTCCTCACTTCCGACCGCCGCAACCCGGCCGCTGTTCGCCAACACATCCGTGAAGATATCGGACCCGAGGACATCGAGCTTCTGCACCTCTTCGCCCTGGACATTGATCTCACCGGTGCCGCCACGCATACTGGCGAACCCGGCAACCTTGACCCAACTTGCCACCTGCCGCGTGCCCTCAGCGATGGCCCCGAGGACAGTCTCCAGCCCCTCATACTCGGCCCTGCCGCTCCAGGCTGAGGATATGAACTCGTCCAGGGTCTGGATATTCGGCCAGCTTTTTGCCATAACTGCTCACCATTTAAGTCGAAACGAGTGTACCAACGAGACACACTTGTTTCAAGGCCGGCGCGGGAGGGCCACGCAGCCACCGAAACCCCGCGCAGTCAGCTTCCGGCAGCTCTCTTCTGACCACTTCGGGCGACAGGTCTGAGTACAGGAACGTGAGTCTAGGGTGGGGGTGCGGCCCGGCCTGTCGCCTGGACGCGTCCGCAGCGCGAGAATCGGGCCTCAATCACTCCTCAACCGTACCGGCCGCCGCAAGCCCTTCTCTCACCGTCTCGACGGTGGCCTGGTCCGGCGCGTATATCAGCAGAGTCTCGATGCCCTCGAGACCTACGAAGATGCTCTGGTCTGGCAGCGTCATGACCTCGGCCTTACTCTCGTCTCCAGCCATTTCCCACTGTGCACCCGTGCGTACCTGCGTGAACTCCAGGAAAGTATCGAAGAACTCCTGAGCGTCCCCCTGCGTATCCCAGGTGATCGATGAGACCAGCAGACTTTCATCCTGGGGACCCTTCAATAGGGAGTATGCGTCGCCGCCCCAGCCCTCTGAGGCGAGAGTCGCTGCCCTCGGGGAAAAGCCCGTCTCCAGATACGTTAAGAGAAAGAACTCTCCCATTGTGTCCCTCAATACCTCAGTCCACTCCTCTCCCAGTATCGCCACCAGGTCGGGGAGCTCAACCAAAACAGGCTCGTCTCCGCCAAAATACTTCTCGGGATGGAGCACCTGCTCTGTAGACTGGGGTATCTGATCGTACGCCTGGTTCAAGCCGTCCCACCCGTTGGAGCGGAGGATTTCGAACGTAAAAAACACCCCCTCCTGGTAGGGGAATATGAACATCCGCTGGATAACGTTGGGAGCCGCCCGAAATGCCCGTATCAGATCACTGGATGGCTCCGACTGGGAGGCATTTCGCTCCGATTCGTCCATATGCTGGAACACGTAGACCTGCTCTGCCAGGCTCGCGTCGCCCTCGAGGAGCGCCCTCAGGGCAGCTGCCTCATCTGAGTTGTCCTCACGGGCTTCGAACTCCGCATCAAAGTCGAAGTGCTGCTGTTGCAGGGCGTGCACGTACTCGTGAACGTATGTCCGTATGCTTGCCGGTCCGAACTCCTCCCCCTCATTGAGAACGAAGAACCTCTCGTCCTCGGCGTCGTAGTATCCCAGCACTCCCTCGCCGTAGAGGTTCAAGAGGAGGCCGTAGAGGTCAGTCTCCCTATCCAGAATCCCGAGAGTGGCATACAGCCGCTGGTCAATCAGGATTTCGTCCCGGTCTTCCTCAAATAGCTTTTGCAAACGCTCCTTCAGCTCCTCCCTCGTCAGGAACTGTCTGTCCACGGGCCGCTTGGTCGAGAGCTCCCGCAGAACATTAACACGCAGGCCGACGCCATCCAGGGACATTTCGAGGGGGTTGTCGGCGAGCGCCGGGGGAGTGGGGATCGGGAGCTCAATGATGGGCAATATCACCTGTCCTGGCTCGAACGTGGGGGTTGGCTCGGGAGTGTTCGTAGGGGTCGGTGGCACGGCCGTTGCCGTGGCGGTGGGCGTAGGCACAGGGGTGAAAGTTGGGTTGGGGGTGGGGGTGGGGGTGGGTGTGGGAGTTGGCGTAGGCGGCGGAGTTGCACTGGCAGTTGGTGACGGGAGCGCCTGTGCTACCGCTGGAGGCGGCGTGGGACCAGGCAAAGCTGTCGCATCTGCCTCCTGGTCGGCGCAGGCGGCCAGCAAGAGCATGAACGAGACGAATGCGACCAGAGACCTTCCCGTCACACGCTTTCTCCTTCACCGTGGCTAGACCCGAGGAATCGCGAAGTCAGTATCTTGGGCCGCGTCTGGCGTGTCAAGACTTGCGCTCTTGCACTACACCGGGCGCTCATGGCGCCCACTGGGCCCGCCTGGTGTCCGATTTCTCTGCCGGCCTTGGCGCCGCTCCTCCCCACGATTTTGGACTCCCTTCGCGGTCAAGCAGTTCATCCATGCCGTCGCGTGTACGATCGCAACCGGACGCTACCACTGCTCCAGGCGCGACCTCCAGACCTGATACAATCGCTGGAGGCGCCCGGCATCGTGACGCGTGGGGCGTCGGGCTGGAGCGATGGAGGTACACAGCTGGGTCCGCTTGGGCACACCGTGGTTTCGGTGGGAATTGGTGTGAGCGTTTGGGCGACCACGGGGTCTGCACTGGCCCTCCCGGCCGCCACGGCCACGGGCGTGCTGATTGACGCGGACCACGTATTAGACTTCTACTACCTGTACGTCAAGAAGGACCGACGACGCATCTTCGTGCTCCTTCATGCGTGGGAGTATACGGTGGTGATGCTGGCGCTGGTTCTCGGTGTCTGGTACCACCCAGCTCTACTGGCGGGCGTACTGGGCCATCTGGGACATCTCCTGGGCGACCAAGCGAGGAATAAGCCCGCCCACCCACTGGCATACTCTATTGCCTACAGGGCCAGGTCTCGATTCCGGCGCACCGGACTTTTCCCAGAGCCGCCGGCCACGCTGTCTGAGGTGCTTCACAACAGCATACCTCTCTGGGACCTGATTGAGCCAGCCCTGCTACAGCTGTCATCCGGATATCGCCGGGTGCACCGCTAGCTGCAGTTCCTGCCCAACAGGAGCGCGGCCACCGGCCGGTCAGACGCCCTGCCGGCTCGCGTCGCCCTTGACACCCGTGGGCGGTGATAATATCGTGTACACTGGGCGGACAGGATACGAAGCAAGTCTCGGGGGCAGCGCATGGGTAAGCTTGGAGGCGGAAGTCTTCTAATAGCGGGGATATTCCTGGTCTTGCTCGGGGCGCTTATACAGTCCGATATTCTGACATGGCTCCTGGACATCCTGGGATTCGTGGTCGTCGTGGCCGGAGTCATCGTGGGATTATTTGGGCTTATCAAGCTATTTTCCGGGAAGAAGAGTGGGTCGAGCGACTACTAGGCAGGCTGATTGGCGTGCCTGATACCAGGGTACCCCCGTAATCATTTTCCTCGGTCGTTGGGAGGCACAGCATGGGAATGCTATCCAGGATGTCTACAATCGTTAAGTCGAAAATGAACCGTATAATGGACCAGGCAGAGGACCCCAGGGATACCCTCGACTACTCCTATGAAAAGCAGATGGAGATGCTGCGAAACGTGAAACGTGGAGTGGTGGAGATGGTCACTACCAAACGGAGGCTCCAGCTACAGGCGAAGAAGGCGGAGGACAACGTCGCCAAGCTGGATACCCAGGCGCGACAGGCCCTGGAGATGGGACGGGAAGACCTGGCCAGGCTGGCCCTCGAGAGGAAGCAGGCCGGTCTGGGGGAGCTTCAAGGGCTGGATGAGCAGATCGCCGGCCTGGAGCTGGAACAGGAGAAGCTGATCCACGCCGAGCAGCGTCTTCAGGCCAAGGTCCAGGCGTTTCGCACGAGGAAGGAGATCATCAAGGCCCAGTATAGCGCCGCCCAGGCCCAGGTGCGCATCGGATCGGCCCTGTCCGGCGTATCGGAGGAGATGGGCGACATCACGCTGGCCATCGAGCGCGCGGAAACCAAGACTGAGACGCTGCGGGCCAAGGCCGGCGCCATCGACGAGCTGGTCGCCACGGGCGTGCTGGACGATCCTGCCAGCGGCGGCCAAGACGACGTGAGTCGCCAGCTTCTTCAGCTGTCTTCTTCGGCAAGCGTGGAGGCCGAGCTGGCGGCCCTCAAGGGCGGCATATCCTCCAGCGAGAAGAAGTCCCTACCGGAGGGCCAGTCATGATTGTGCGCATACTCACCGAGGGGCAATATTACTTCCCCGGCGCCAGCGTGGATGACCTCAACGTGATTGACAACCAGATCGTCGAGGTAGTCGAGCAGGAAAACCGCCAGGGGTTCGAGCGGCTGCTCAAGAGCATGCTGGACCTGGTCCGCGAGAAGGGGACCTCCGTGCCGATAGACGAGCTGGTAGAGTCGGACCTTGTGCTTCCGGAGCCCGACTTAACGATCGAAGAGGCCGTAGAGATTTTCACCGGCGAGGGCCTGCTGCCGGGCTGACGGCACGCGGCCGCCACCCAACAAACTCAAGGTCCCGGGCCGCGGCTCGGGACCTTTCCTGTTTACATGGACGTACCCACTGTCGCTCTGTCCGGGACCGGTGTTCCCTCAGCCACCCCGCAGCACCAGATCAAGCCACCTCGATCAGTCCTCTTGAGTACTCGCGCTCTCCGCGATCGCCCACCTGCTAATGCACGTCTTGCGATGCGATGCCGTTCCTCCGTCGCAACCCCAAGCCCTCGTCCGGTCTTCTCGGGAGATAGGGTTGGTGAGCCCGCCGGCCAATGAACGAAGCTAGAACGGTATCCCCCAGAGGGCGTACCACCTCTCGAGGCTGCTCTCTACAGGTATCTTCTCCTCCTCCATCAGCGCGCACAGCCGCATCTCCGCGGCATTGTCGCGCTCCTTCTCACCCGAGAGGACGAAGGGATAGAATCTTCCCCGCTTCATGTTGTACACGCAGTATGCCCGCTCGCCCTTGTAGTCGAACCCGAACACGGCGGCCAGCAGGCGATCGCCGAAGCCGTGCTCTGTTACCGTCTCGGCGACCAGGTGAATAGTGGCAACGAGGTCCTCGAAATCGCGGTCGTCCAGGACCACCCACCGCGTGCCGTAGCCGTCGTCCTTGATCTCGTAGCGTGTGCCCGTGGCGTGGGCGCTCACGCGGAGCAGGTCCCGCAGCTCTGCTTCCAGCTCCTCGAAAAACTGGGACTCGACCGGGTTGAACACGATACCGGCCCTGTCCGACGGACGCAGGTCGGTCCTCCCCCTAAGAGACACCGCGGCCGTGACTATCGAGAAAAACTGCTCCCGGTCCGCCTTACGTAGCTTGTTTCGCCCAAAGAGGACGCCCAGCAGTCCCACTGTCTTAGATCCCGGTGAATATGGACGGGCGCTCGAGGTCGCGCTGCATGTTCCGCAGACGCTCAATGCGCTTCTCTACCGGCGGATGGCTGGAGAGCAGGGCGGCCATCTTGTCGCCCTTGAGAGCGGAGACGATGAAGAACGCGTTGGCGTGCTTCACCTGCCGAAGGTCCTTCTCGGGAATGCGGTACATATCGTCGCTTAGCTTGGACAGGGCCGAGGCGAGATGTAGGGGCGCACCGGTCAGGATCGCGCTTCCACGGTCCGCCGCATACTCGCGGTAGCGCGACAGGGTCAGGATGAGTAGCTGGCTGAGGAAGTAGATGATGATCGTGCCCACGTAGACCCCCAGCATGATCATCACAGCCTGGCCGCCTCCCTGGCGGTCGCGGCCTCCCCCTCCGAAGCCGCCGAACAGGCTCATCCAGAACAACATCTGCATAAGGTAGCCGGCCATTATCACGATAAGGCCGGCCCAGGTCAGGACCATCACGTCCCGATTCTTGATGTGGATAAGCTCGTGGGCCAACACCGCCTCCTGCTCCCCCTCGTCCAGACGGGCGAGAAGCCCTCGGGTCACGACAATCACCGCCTTCTTGGGGTTGCGCCCGGTGGCGAAGGCGTTGGGCACGTGTGTCTCCATCACGGCCAGCTTCTTGGGCTTCGGCATGTCGGCCATCGCCGCCAGGCGTTCGACCATGGCGTGGAACCGCGGCTCCTGCTCGGGGGTCACGGCCCTTGACCCGGTAGTCAGCAGCACGAGCTTGTCCGAGCCGAAGTACTGGAACGCCACCATTACCACGCCAAAGACGACCATGAAGATCGGGTTTATCCCGGCCCACAGCAGCAACAGCCCGAAGGCCATGTAGACCAGCAGCAGGAGGAATCCGGTAAAGGCCATCCGGAGAGTCAGCTCTCTGTCCCTGCCGTAGCTTCGCTGTCTCATCACTGTTCCTCCTAGAGGCGGCCCCCCCTTTCGACATATTCCATTATACCGGTTTGGCCTTGTTGCTTGATTGATGCGACGCCTCGCCGGCCTTCAACCTGTGCCGGTCGGGTCTCCGCCCGTGCGGATAAGCTCGATCTGAATCAGCCCGCCGCCGGTCACGAGGTCCGCGTCCGATTGAAGGGGCGGGTTCGTCGATACCTCGCGCATCGTTACCACCTACAGACTTACACCCAGGGCGTCGGCGACGGTGTCCATGTCCTTGTCGCCGCGACCGCTCAGGCCGAGCACGATTATCTGCTCCTTTCGCAGTGTGGGCGCAAGCTCCGAAACGTAATGTATGGCGTGAGCCGGCTCCAGCGCGGGTATGATGCCCTCGGTACGGCACAGTAGCTGAAAACCCTCCAGCGCCTGGGAGTCTAGGACGCTGACATAGGACGCGCGGCCGGAGTCTTTGAGGTAGCTGTGCTCTGGACCGACGCCGGGGTAGTCCAGGCCCGCGGAGATGCTGTGCGTCTCACGCACCTGGCCATCATCGTCCTGAATCAGGTAGGACATCATGCCGTGGAGCACCCCAACCTCCCCAGCTACCAGCGTCGCGGCGTGATGCTGGCCGTCCGTCCCCCGCCCCCCCGCCTCCACGCCGACAAGTCCCACAGTCTCGTCCGGAATGAACTCGTGGAACAGGCCAATTGCGTTGCTACCCCCGCCGACGCATGCAACGGCGTAGTCGGGCAGCCTCCCGGCGGCCGTAAGAATCTGCTCGCGCGCCTCCTTGCCTATTACCGATTGGAAGTCTCGCACCATCATCGGGTAAGGGTGCGGGCCCACCACGCTGCCTATGAGGTAGTGGGTGGTCTCCACGTTCTCGACCCAGTCCCGTATGCACTCATTGATCGCGTCCTTCAACGTCCTGCTTCCCGAGCCCACGGGGCGTACCTCGGCGCCAAGCATTCGCATGCGAAATACGTTGAGAGACTGGCGCCGAATGTCCTCTTCCCCCATGTAAACCACGCACTCTTGCTTCAACATGGCGCAGACTGTGGCTGTAGCGACCCCGTGTTGCCCGGCCCCGGTCTCGGCGATGACCCGCTTTTTCCCCATGCGCTTGGCCAGCAGACCCTGGCCCAGGACATTGTTTATCTTGTGGGCCCCCGTGTGGGCCAGGTCCTCTCGCTTCAGATAGATCTGGGCGCCTCCCAGGTCCTCAGTCAGATTCTCGGCATGGTACAGGGGGGTCGGTCGGCCCGCATACAGGCGCAAGAGGCGGTCCAGCTCCGCCTGAAACTCCTCGTCTTCCAGAGCGGCGCTATAGGCGCCCTCCAGCTCTTCCAGGGCGTGCATCAGGGTCTCGGGAACGAAGCGACCCCCAAACTTTCCGAACCGCCCCTTCTCATCAGGCAGAGCATGGCCAATACCCAACTCTTGTTCCCCTCCAGGAAGCGCGCTCTTCAATCAGGGCCAAGAACGGCCCATGGTGCGCGTCCCACTCCCTTGTTTACGTCTATTATTATACGCACACATTGACCCGACGCGATGCAGCACCTAAAATAGGGTGAACGAGAGATCACACGGGTCAAGGGACGAATAATGCCACTGTACGAGTTCACATGCACGTCGTGTTCGCACACGTTCGACCGCCTGCGGCCGGTCAGCCGCATGGACGAAGAGGCGTCGTGCCCCAACTGCGGCGACGAATCGAAGCGCCAGCTGTCGGTGTTCGTATCGTTCTCATCGGCTGCGAGCGGTGAGACGAAAGCCATAGCCGGTGGAGGCGGAGGATGCTGCGGCGGCGCGGCCGGTGGCGCGTGCGCCTGCTCAATGACCGTTTGAGCATTTCCCCAGCTCGAGCCATTAAGAAAAGCCCCCCTGGAAAGCCAGGGGGGCTTTTGGCGCTTGACATGCCCGGACCCGGCGGCAGACCGTCCCCTCAGTCGCGCTCCTCTAGCACCTGGTCTAGTGCTTCGAGCAGGCCGTCGATGTGCTCGACGCCCATGGGCGTCGAGAGGAGCAAGAACATGGCGCCATGCCCCGTGTGGTAGCCCTTTAGCAGCAGCGCTAGAATGATTCGATTGAGGAGCTCCGTGTCAGCCGTCAGGGAGCTGCGGTAGTCCCGAACGGGCTGGTCCGTCAGGAAGGAGCTGATAATCGAGCCGGCGCTCAGCACCTGGCAGGGTATGCCCGCACCCGCGAAGGAGGCTTCGAGTCCGGCGTGCAGCCGCTCCCGCAATCCATCCAGGCGCTCGTAGATATCCGGCGTCAGCGCCCTGAGCGTGGCCAGCCCCGCCGCCAGGGTGAAGTTGTTTCCCGAGAAGGTGCCGCTCTGACCCAGCCTGCCAGTGCCCCGAGAGTTGTCCAGCACGTCCATGAGATCGGCCCGGCCGCCGATGGCGCCCACCGGTAACCCGCCCCCAATGATCTTGCCGAACATTGTCAGGTCCGGCTCTATCCCACAGACACCCTGGTACCCCGAGTATCCCGCCCGGAAGCTGACCACCTCGTCCATCACCAGTAGGAGTCCCAGCTCGCGGGTTATGTCCCGCACAAATCGCGTGAATTCCTCGGGGACGTCGAGCATGCCGGGCTTGCCATCGTAGAATACCGCGGCCAGATCTTCCTTGTGCTCTCGGAGGATGAGCTCGACCGATTCCCACTGATTGTACGGCAGGACCACGACGTCCTCCTCAGAGCCTTGGGCCATGCCCTCCCATGTGCCCACCGCGGCCGGCGAGTCGGCGGGACCGGCCCCGTCTAGGGGCGGCGATACGCTGACCTCCAGCGCATCGTGGCTGCCGTGGTAGGCCCCCTCGAACTTGGCGACCTTCGGCTTGCCCGTGACCGCACGCACAAGCCTCGTCGCGTGCATCGAGGACTCGGTCCCGGAGCCCGTAAACCGCACCTTCTCCACGGAGGGAATCCTCTGGGTGATCTCCTCGGCCATGTCCGCGTCGAGGGACGTGGGCTCTCCAAGGCCGATGCCGCGCTCAAGCTCTCTTTGGACAGCCTCAACCACCGCCGGGTGGCTGTGCCCGAGAATCATGGCAGTGTTGTGGTTGGCGAAATCGACGTATTTCCGACCGTCCAGGTCCCAGAGGTAGCAGCCATCCGCGTGGTCGACGTATAGCGGATACGGTGGATTCCAGTATGCGCCCTTGATGATCCCACCCGGCATCACCGGTCTGCCCCTCTCCCACTGAGCCAAGGAGCTGGGAGTGGCGCTGCGGTACTCCGCTTCCAGGGCATCCCTCGACCTTACCATGCTCACTCCTCGTCCGGGTCCGATTCTGCCTCAGTCTGCCAGCTCCAGCAGCCTGATTGCGTTCAACCCGAGGACTTTCCTCTTGGCATCTTGCGTGATGTCGGCGGTGACTATCCGGCCCAGCTGATAGCGCGCGTCCATCAGCGGCATGTCGGAGCCGAAGAGCACGCGGTCGGCCCCCGCGCCCTCCACTAGAAACTCGATCGTCCCGTGCTCCCCATGTGACGTGCAAGTCTCGAGATAGATGTTTGGACACGCCCGGGCGGCCTCTACCGCCTGCTCCTGGCCGGGTCTCGCATTTCCCGCATGCGCGAGCAGCCAGCGCACCCGTGTAAAGCGCTGGGCCAGCCCGATAAATCTCCAAGGTGCGGTAAGCGTATTGCTGTCGTCCACGTAGGAGGAGTGGCTCATGATTACGATGCCGCGGTCGTCAGCCCACTCAAATATGGGGAGGTAGCCAGCGTCGTCGATGGGTCGGCCGTAGTAATTAGGGTACAGCTTCAAAAACTTCATCCCCAGCGTGTCGAAGGCACGCTCAAGCTCCCTGATGACCTCCTCGGGATAGTGTGGCGTCACGAAGCCGACGCCTATGAAGCGGTCGGGGTACCGCGCCACAAATCCGGCGACCGCGTCGTTGCCACGCCTGGGGTCGCCATAAAAAATGCAGTTGATGCATGCCCTGTCGACCCCGGCGGCATCCATTACCTGCACGAACTTGGCTGCATCGTCGTCCACGCCTAAGGTGCCCCAGCGGCCTGCGTGGCTGTGCATGTCGATGACCGGTGTGTTCAAGCCTCACTCCATCCCAAGTAGTCGTTCCAGGTTGCCGGAACAGATAGCGGCGAGTGACGCCTCGCTCAGACCGCTCCGGTGCAGGTTGTAGAGCTGCGGGGCCATCGGTGAGTCGGGAAACCTGGACCCGAATAGGATGCGCTCGGCGCCAATAGCCTCAATTAGCCTGGAGACACCGCCGGCGATCACGAACCGGGAGATTTCCACGCGGACGTTGGGCAGACTGTGCAGAAGAGGAATGACCCAGGTTACGTGACTGTAGTGGACCTCGCTCAGCACAATATTGACCTCCGGGTGGTCCCTTGCGACGTCGTGCAACTCGGCGGGGTCCACTTGGTCCACGAGCATCCACAGCGTCAGATTTTCCGCGGCCAGCCACTCCAGCCACGGCTTGACCACCCAGTCCCGGAAGGGGTACCCGTGGACATTGGGGGCCATCCGTATGGAACGTACCCCGTGCTCCATAACAAGGGCGGCGAAGGAGTCGAGGTCGTCCGTGGCCGGACTGCACACGTATTGCGGAACGAGGCTAGGCTCGCCTTGAATCGTCTCCAAAAGGACCTGATTGCCCTCTCGCCCGTCGAAGGCTACGGCGTGGGGCGCGTAGACTAACGCGCGGCCGATGCCTGCCCGGCCCATGGCCTCCAACGTGCCCTCGACCGTATCGACCCGCACCCGGCGATCGTGACGCCTTCCCAATGCCACGTTGGCATCGAACACCGGCACCGACGGCTTGAAGTTTAGGTCTAATTGTCCCACGCTGCCTACCGTCACCACAGGCGGGCGCCTCTGGCGCCTGACGATAACACCTGGTTAGTGGCAGTGAGTTTAGCAGCACCCCCAGACAGCGTCAACAAGAACGCGACTGCCACCACAAGGTGGCCCAAAAGTGGATTGAAAGAGCATGTATTGGATGGGGAGGCAGCAGCAAGCCACAGTCCGGGGTGGGCGGGCGGGAACTATCAACTTGGGAGGGGCGGAACTCACCGTCGGCTGAGCGGTCACGACGTGGCTCGTAGGCCTTGTCAAACAGGGAGGCGAAAACCTATAATCCGCCTTGCCCACACCGTTATTCATGGCCTCACGGTCGCACCTCCCCGGTCCGCAAATTGAGGCCCGCCTTGACTCTACCCACAAGGACCGATATGGAAACACATCAGACGCCGAATTACCCAAGCACCTTCCATGGGCTGCTCGGCCTGGTCGCCCGCCTGCGGAGCGAAGATGGCTGCCCCTGGGACCGCGAGCAAACTCGTGACTCGATGAAGCGCTACATTCTGGAGGAGTGCTACGAGCTCCTCGATGCGATGGACGAGGGCGATCCGAGCGAGCTGGCCGAGGAGCTGGGCGACGTCCTGTTTCACCTTGCCTTCCAAATCCAGCTCGGCGTGGAGGAAAGGGCGCTGACCGACGAGCAGGTCTTCCGGACGGTAATCGAAAAGCTGGTCCGGCGCCACCCTCACGTGTTCGGTGACGCCAGCGCCACGGACGCGAAGGACGTGGAGTCGAGCTGGCACTCCATCAAACGTGCGGAACGGGCTGAGGCCGGCACCTCCATTCTGGAGGGCGTGTCTCGCAGGATGCCGGCGCTGTCCTACGCTCAGGCCCTTCAGGAGAGGGCTGCGCGCACCGGCTTCGATTGGCAAGATGTACAGGGAGTGCTGAGCAAGGTCGGTGAGGAGCTGGAAGAGCTCCAGCAGGCGGAGTCACCGGCGCAGCGAGAAGCCGAGTTGGGAGACGTCCTACTCTCCGTAGTAAACTTCAGCCGCTGGCTCGGCGTGGATGCCGAGACCGCCCTCAGCAAGGCCGACGCCCGATTTCGGGACCGCTTCGTTTTGATGGAGCAGGTCAGCCGACGGCGAGGCGTGTCGTTTGACGGCCTCACCATGGCGGAGAAAGATGCCCTGTGGCATGAGGCCAAACGGGAGGTAGGCTGACCTGACGCGCCCTGGTACCGCCTCCGCTACTCTAGGCGCCACACTCGCACCAGCTTCGGTGAGAGCGCCACAAGGAGGGCGGCCATGACAAAAGCCGATATGAGGGTTGCAGAGGGCGCGCCGGCTAGCCGGGCCAGACCGCCCGCCAACAGGCTTCCCAGAGGCATGACCCCAAACATCATAACCCACAAAGCGGCGACTCTGCCCCGCAGGCTGTCGGGCACCATCGCTTGCAAGGTGGCGCCGGCGAGTGTGAAGTAGGACGTGAGCGCGCCCGTGAGGACCATCAAAATGAGAAGGGCAATCGATAGCGACGGGGCGAAGGAGAATGCCGCCATCGCGCCGACCGCCAGAGCCAGACCCAGGAGCAGCACGCGGCCCCTGCGGGCGACGTTTCCCAGCGAGGCGATGATGAAAGCTCCAACGGTAGCCCCTACCCCAAGAGCCGACATCATCAGACCAAGACCGGCCGGACCGACGTCGAATACTGCTGGGGCGTAGACAGGCAGTAGTCCTTGAACAAAAGGGATGACCAGTAGAAGAGGCAAAGCCCCGAGCAGTATCAGGGCCAGCACCACCGGCTCTCTCCGGACGTAGCGCGCGGCCTCCACAATTTGCGAGAGCGCTTTCTCACGTTGGGACTCGCGTCGCTTCTCCCGCGTCAGAAGTATCCGGGCAGTGGAGGCCGCAGCCCCCAGGTATAGCGCAGCACCAACGAGCAGCGTGGGGCCCGGCCCCAATGAAGCGATCAGGAGGCCGGCCGAGGCCGGCACCGCGAGGCGAGTCAAGTTAAAGGCCAGCCCGTTCAGGGCAAAGGCATTCACCAGGCTCTGTCTGGGCACAATGTTGGGGAGCATCGCGACCCTGGTAGGATCGGAGATCGCCCATGAGAACCCCATTGCGAGAGCAAATGCAAAGATATGCCAAGTCTCGATGACTTCCCAGACCACCAGCGCCGAAAATGCCGCCGTCATCACGCCCTGAACGGACGAGGTGACGACAAGGAACTTCCGTCGGTCCAGCCGGTCCGCAAGAATTCCCCCGACAGGGGCGGCCACCAGGAAAGGGAGGGCCGCCAGGCCAAGGGCCAGAGCTGTCAGCAACGGGTCTCGGGTAAGAATATAGGTCAGCCATCCGATGACGATCTCGTGTACCCAGCGGCCTCCGCTCAAGAAGAGTGTTGAGAGCCACAGCAGCCGGTAGTCTCGATCATGTAGCGAGTCGAGGGTGTGGACCCGAACGTTCAGCCTGATGGGACGGCCCGCAAGCCGCTGACCGATCGAATGGCACCTGCGCTTCGCCGGCGTGGCCGCCGTCGTGTCAGATGCCCCCACGACCGGGGCAGGCGTCGAAATGAGCGAGTCTTCGGGTGAGGCGGCCGGCGGCGCCCCCGGCGCGATGAACGAGTCCACCGTTGAGGCGGAGATGGGGGTCGTTAGTCCGGCATTAGCCGACTGCTCCGCGAAATCTGACTGGTTCACTGGTCGTCGAGCACCTGTTCCGCGTTAGTGGCTTGGCATCCGGGTCGCCCAGGATGTCCGCCCGAATTAACACGATATCATATACATGAGATGGGTTTCATGATTTTTGTGACCATTTGTGGTGAATTTTCACACAGACCGCACTCTCCAGTCTGTCGAGCGAAGAAGACGTCGCGGCTGCAACTCGGGGACAGGCCTAGTACTTGAGGTATCCCGCCCAGAGGCGTCTCTCCACCTCCAGCACCGCCGTCTGGACCAACGCCTCGGCGAAGGGGGCGGTCAACCGAGTTCTGAAGCCGCGACGCGGCCTTACCCAGACGGGCCTTCGTGGTGCGCCCGATAGCTCTGCGGCCAGGTCTATGGCCCTATCCAGGTCCCCCAGCTCGTCCACCAGCCCAAGCTCGAGGGCGCGGGCCGCTCGGTAGACCTCTCCCGTGGCGATCTCCCGGACCACCTCCACGTCCATCTGGCGGGCCCGGGCCACCAAGGACACGAAGTCATCGTGCGACTCATCTATGATCGCCTGCATCTTTCGATGCTCCTCATCTGTGGCGCCGCGCCAGAAGGCCCCCATGTCCTTATACTCCCCGCTCTTGCGTACGGTGACTTCAATCCCCAGCCTCTGCAGGAGCTCCTCTAGGACCGGCGTAATGGATATCACGCCAATTGATCCCACCAGGGCGCCCGGGATCGCGACGATCCGCTGCGCGGCACACCCGATCAGATAGGCGCCCGAGGCCCCGATCCCGCGGATATTGGCGATCACCGGCATTTCCGCGGCTACCTTGGCAACGCTTCGGTAGAGATAGTCCGACGCCGCCATCGTGCCACCTGGTGAGTCGATATCCATTACCATGGCACGATAGCGACGGTCCTTCCTGATGCTCGCAAAGACCCGCTCGTACACCGGCGACCTCACGCTCAATCCGATGCCGCCAAAGAGCTCCACAACCGCGATCCTCTGACGTCTGGGGAAAATCGCCATAACCCACCTCTCTATGTCGCCCGCGTGCGTCTCGCTGCTATCCGGGCTGGGCCTGAAGCTGCTGCGTGGTCAGGAGAGCCGCTCGGGGATACCCAGCCACGCAGGTCTTTTGGCACCTGCAGGGGCAGTTTCAAACCTGCCCTACCATTTGGTCGGGGTCGCAGCAAATGTTTCCGAACACCTTGTCTGCCAAAGCTCTAGTACCGCCGAGGATGAACCACCTCGGCTTCCCTACATTGTAGCGATCTGCGTATCGCCTCGGAAAGCACAGGCCGCGTTGACGCGCCTCGGTCGTAGAACCTACACTGGGACACGGAATGCAGCCGCCCGGCAATAGCGCCCCGACGGAGACCCACGCCCCGTGACACAGCCTCTGGACCAATCGCAGATCGCTGAAATTGAGGACCACGCCATCGGACTGGCCCGAGGCGCGGGCGCGATCCTTTCTCAGCACTTCGGTGCGTCGCTGGAAGTGGAGTACAAACAGGAGCATCACCGTGATCCCGTAACACAGGCGGACAAGGAGTGCCAAGCGTATCTGACCAGGGAGATATCAGGTAGCTATCCGGATCACGGCATCATTGGGGAAGAGGACGAGCAGGAAGATGACTCGCCCGCTCCAGCCTTCGTCTGGGTGTTGGACCCCCTCGATGGGACCACAAATTTCCTGAACGGACTGCCCGTGTTCGCCTGCTCCATCGGCGTGCTGCACCAGGGTGCCCCCATCGCAGGCGCGATATACATCCCCTGGCCCGCCCAGGGCGGAGGCATGGTGATGCACGCGCGCAAGGGTGGAGGCGCGTTCGTGGAAGAGGAGCGTTTAAACGTCTTCGGCGGTGAGGAGCCCGAGGGGCACAGACTGGTCTCGCTGCCCGGTTCCTTCAGCTCGGCTTTCCACCTCGGCAAGCCGATGTGGGGCAGGGTCGGCGACGTCAGGGTGACCGGCAGCATAGCATACGAGCTCGCAATGACCGCCATGGGCGTGCTCCAGTATTCGATAATCACCGGCCCACGGCTGTGGGACGTAGTCGGAGGAGTTTCGCTCGTCCTGGAGGCTGGCGGGGCGGCCTTGGTGGGGCGGCGCAGCAGCTCACGAGGGGTCCTGCCGGCACCCAAGATAACATGGGAGCCGCTGGAGTCCTTCGTGCCCTGCTGGCGAGGAGGTGAGACAACCCTCAAAGAGCTGCGGCGGTGGTCGGCGCCGATCGTGCTGGGCAGCCCGGGCATCGCCCGGTATGTCGCGGCGAACCTGAGGAGCAGGTCTTGTCTGCGCTCCGGGCTGCGCCGCGCCGTGCGCCGACTGAGGCGGCGGAGCAGACCGGGCGAGGCCCCAAGCTAGCGTCCCGGCCCGCAGGCTTCCGGATTAACCCCAGGACAGCAGTGCGTCTCCCTCGCCCAGACGCCCACATCACCGGCGGCACGCCCTTCCCCCTGGCGCCTACTCCAGCGGCCAGGGCACGTTCCAGCGAGGGTCCAACTCTGGGATTTTAGGGTCTTTGAGCGCGGAATCGACCCGCTGCAGCAACGCGTTGCTCTCCTGTTCACTCAAGAGCTCCGCCAGATCGGCCGCGATCTCTGAACGGGACTCCAGACGGCCGCCCAGGGCAACGAGGTCGTCCAGCAGGGGCTGCGGGATCGACGAGCCCCAGAACTCGAGCATGACGGTGCGGAGCTTGAATTCCCGGTGAAAAGTGAGCCCATGGTCCACGCTCCAGATACGGCCATCACTGCCAAGCAGACAGTGGCCAGCCTTTCGGTCGGCATTGTTGGCCACAAGGTCGAATACGGCAAACCGCAGAAGCTCTTCGGCGTTGCCCCCTATGAGGTTGAAATATGTCTGCTGAGGGTCGGACCTGACGTAGAGCTGAAACGAGCCGACGCCGTAAGGTCCATCTCTGATGAGGGTGAGGGGCACGGCAGGCCACCCGAGGGAGCGGCTGAGCAAGTAGGCGGCGTACTCCCTCTTATAGAGTGAGCCGGAGGGAAAGTCGTGCAGGGGACGCTCGCCGTCACGGGGCTTGTACACCGACAGAAGGTGAAAGCCTGGCCCGGCGTCGATGCGGACCAGGAAGGTATAGTTCGAGCTCCACGCTATGCGCTCTCCGCCGATAATGTCTCCGCCCCGGAGTACCGGCAGCGCATCTTCGTCAGAGAGATCAACGGCATCGGAGTCCGATTCATCGTCTCGTCGCCTTTGAGAGTGGGGTAGTCGCCCGTGGGGATGCAATGCTTCCTCTCGACCGGGGAGTCTTGACAGCCAGGTTAGCAGGCTTCTGCCCGCGTGGGGAACAGAGCAGATGCAGGGCCCTACAGATCGCTCAAATCGAGGGGCGCGTGCCCATTACTCCTTGGGCATGTGTGGCTGGCCGTGTCGATCGGGCCGCCGCACAGGTGGCAGATAGGTCGGCCGGCGGCGCACACCTGGAGGGCCTCCTCGGCGAAGGCGCCGACCTGCGACCGATCTCCCAATACCCTCACCGTCGCAGGGGAGTCCTCGACCCCTTCAATGTCGTGGGCGTCGATCACGAACATCCCATTGGCGCCGTCATGGCCCAGAACCAGTTTGCCGACCTTGAAGTCCAGCCGCGTCGGCGATCCGGTTCCCTCCGCCTGGCCTCGCTCGCTTTCCGGGACCTCTGTCTCGGGGATGGTGGCCAAAAGCTGCATCATAGCCAGCCCCAGCTGGAAAAGCTGCTCTTTCTCGAGCCATATCACCGCTGAGTCCGCGCCGCTGTCCACCAGGACGCGGAACGTACGCTGGCCGGGCTCGCCCAGCGCCTCGGCGCGCAGGCTGGTGACGTTATTGAACTCTAGCTCTACATCGGCCATGGTGTGGACTCAATCTTATTCGGTTATGCCCTGGCCCGCAAGCTCTGGCGGGGGTCCGCCAAAGGGCCCTGGCCGGCCCACAATTTGCTAGAATGGTCCACTGCAGATGCACCGACCCACTGCAGTCATATGCATAGACGGGCTTGATCCCGAGTACCTGGACGCGTGCGAGACGCCCGTCCTACGGCGCATGGGGCGGCAGGGCTTTCTGAAGGTAGGCCGGTGCATTATGCCATCGGTGACCAACGTGAACAATGTGTCGCTGGTAACCGCCAGCTATCCGATGGCCCACGGCATCTGCTCCAACTACATGCTGGTGCGCGAGACCGGCGAAGAGGCCTACCTGGAGTCGAGCGAGTTCGTGCTGGCGGAGTCCATGTTCCAGCGGGCGGAAGCGCAGGGCAAGACCTCCATTCTGGCGACCGCCAAAGACAAGCTAAGAACGCTTCTGGCCGCCGGGGTCACGGTTTCCGTGTCGTCGGAGCGCCCCCCGGACTGGGTCGTCGAGGGCGTGGGGCCGCCTCCAGGCATATACACCTTGGAGGTTAACGGCTGGATTATCAAGGCGGCCAGCTTCATCATGACTCGGCAACCGGCCCACCTCGTGTACATTTCCACCACCGATTACGCTATGCACTCCTTCGCCCCCGATGCCAAGGAGGCTCGCGAGCACATGACCATAGTGGACGACGCCATCGGACGGCTTGTTGAGAACCACTCGGAGGCGACCGTGTTGGTCACGGCAGACCACGGCATGTCGGCCAAAAAGCGGATGGTCGACGTGAAGACGGTGCTTGATAGGTGCGGCATAAGGGCGAAGCCTGTCCCCATCATCAAAGACCGGCACGTGGTCCACCATTCCGACCTGGGTGGCTCCATATTTGTCTACCTGGAGAGCGCCGATATCGGTGAGGCCCTGAAGGTGCTGCGAGGAACGTGGGGTGTGGAGGAGGCTGTCTCGCGCGAGGAGGCCGCGGAGAGGCTCAGGCTGCACCATGGGCGCATCGGGGACATCCTCGTGGCCGGAGAAAAGGACGTAGTCTTCGGCGATCCCGCGGAGGTATCCATGCCGCCCAGCCTGCGCTCCCACGGCTCTTACCACGAGCGACGCGTACCGCTGATCGGTTACAACGGCGCGTTCGAGGACTTCGCATTCGAGGAGAATCGCGACGTGGGGCGCTACGTCTTCGAGCGGGTGCTGAATGTGAGAGCTCGTCAGCAAGGCGAGTAGACGATCGCACCCTCCGGGGGCCTGACCAAAGGGACCAGTCCGGCCGCCCGGCCTGAGCTACCCCTCAGGGCTCGACATGCTCACCATGAGGGCGGCGAGATACCCGGCGCCGAAGCCGTTGTCAATGTTGACCACAGCCACACCGGGCGCACAGCCGCTGAGCATCGCCAGGAGGGCGGCCAGCCCGCCGAAGGACGCGCCGTATCCGACGCTGGTCGGGACCGCGATGACCGGAGCCCGCACGAGCCCGCCAATCACGGATGGGAGTGCCCCCTCCATACCGGCAACGGCAATAACCACGCGTGCCTCTCGGATTGTCGGCAGGCTGTCGAACAGGCGGTGTATCCCCGCTACGCCCACGTCGACAACCTGCTCCACCTTACAGCCCATCAGTTCGGCGGTGACGCCGGCCTCGTGCGCCACCGGAAGATCGGATGTGCCACCGCTCGCCACCACTATCCCAGGCGTGAGCTCGCGATGCTCCCGACGGTCGACCACAATCGCGCCGGCGATTTGAACATAGTAGGCGTCAGGGACCGCGTCTCTGACCGAGGGGAACACCTCGGGAGGCACCTTAGTCACGAGCAGTCGGTCAGACTGCTCCAGCAGCGCCGTCGCGATGTGGGCAATTTGCTCCGGCGTCTTCCCCTTGCCGAATACCACCTCGGGAAACCCCTTGCGGAGCGCCCTGTGGTGATCGACCTTGGCGAAGCCGAGGTCTTCATAAGGCAAAACGGCCAGCTCTGATATGACGTCATCAGAGCTTAGCCGCCCATCCTTGAACTCTTCGAGTAGTGTTCGGACACGAGACTCGTCGATGGCGCACCGTCCTCAGCTAATATATACCCGTTGGGCCATTGGCCTGCTGTCCATATTCGACGGACCTTCCGAAGTATAAGCGCGGTCCCCTGGCGAGTAAAGCGCACGGCTGTCGGCTGCGGCCCTCCCGACCCTGTATCGGCCATATCTTTCCACGCAACCGAGGGTCCGCAGGACATGGCTAATGAGGCACGGCGCGGAAACGTGAGGGCCACGCTCCTGCACAGGATGGCATCCATGCGACGGCCCGGCCGCCTCATGCGCTCTTCCTTCATGTTATGATTGGCCCAGATCAGCGACCAAGTGCCAGTAGCGCACATCTGCAATCCAGGTACGTCCGTGCGATCCAAGGGACGGGGAGACATGTCTATGACAGCGCCTACGCAAGACCGTGTCGCCATGCACGAAAAAAAAAGGGCTCTTGTGACCGGTCTGCGCCAGATGGGCTCGGTAGTGATCGCCTACTCCGGCGGCGTGGACAGCACGTTTCTCGCCGCCACGGCCCACCAGGTCTTGGGTGATCGGGCACTTGCGGTCACCGCCAGCTCCCCCAGCCTGGCGCCCTCCGAGCTTCGTGACGCCGTAGCCGTGGCCCGGAACCTGGGCCTCCATCACCAGGTCATCGAGACCGCTGAGGTCGAGAGGGCGGAATACAAGGCCAACGACTCCAGCCGGTGTTACTTCTGCAAAGACGAGCTTTACACGCAGCTAATGAGCCTGGCGGGGAAGGCCGGGTACGCCTACGTGGCCAATGGGGCCAACGTCGATGACCTGGGCGATTTCCGTCCCGGCCTGAAAGCTGCCGACCGGCACGGCGTCCGGACTCCGCTGGTCGATGCGGGCCTGACTAAACAGGAGATAAGGGCGCTCTCCAGAGAGATAGACCTGCCTACCTGGGACAAGCCAGCCCAGGCCTGCTTGTCCTCGCGGATTCCATACGGCACTCCCGTCTCCGTGAAAGCGCTGAAGCGCATCGCCCAGGCGGAAGAGTTCCTCCACGCCCTGGGCATAGGCCAGCTCCGAGTCCGCCATCACGATACCGTAGCACGCATCGAGGTTGAGCCGGACGTTCTCCCGCGCCTGGTGCAAAGCGACGTCAGGGAGGCTATCGCGAGTTTCTTCAAGTCGATTGGCTACACCTACGTCACCCTCGACCTGGATGGCTTCCGCTCGGGCAGCCTCAACGAGGTCTTCTTGTCCGGACTGGGAAGGGATAAGACCGCCGGCCCCAGATCTGCGCGACCACGGCGCAACGGCAGCGCTAAATAGGCAGACGGCCGAGTAGCCGTAGCTCCGCTTGGGTCACCCAGACGAATCCGTACGCTGAACGGCCGCTGCCTCTACTTGCTATGGGCCACCCAGCGAGTTTGAGATCGACAGACGTTGCGCCAGGGAGTAGTCGCTGTCTGCGTAGTCGACCATCTCGCCCTTCTGGTAGACTGCGATTCCTGAGTAGAAATATTCGCTATCGAGCAAGATTCGATCGAGAAACAGACTCTGATGTTTGGCCAGACCTTTTAGCGTGGGCAGGTCTTCGATGCGGTGCCAGCGGAGCTCACCCTCTTCGGACTCTGACAGCCGTCCTGTGCATTCGGTCCCGGTAACGATGTGGATAATCCCGCACTTGACCTCATCTATCCAGATGAAAGTCCCGCGAAGCGTTGGATCTGAAAGCAGTAAGCCAGACTCTTCCCTGAATTCTCGAATAGCCGATGACACCGGGTCCTCCCCAGGTTCGAATTTGCCACGCAGGCCGATCCACTCGCCCTCATGTGATCGACCTTCGGCTTTCCTGATCAGCAGGACCTCGTCGTCATTCCTGAGGTAAATGAGACAGAATGGTATGACGTTGTTGAACATAAGGTCGATCAAGCGCAGCAATCCTTAATTCGTAACTCGTTGGCTCGACCTCATTCTATGCAGCGCCGACCGATTCCACAACATCAGCTATCCGTTCTAGCAGGACAACCCTCGCGTAAGGTCCCGCTTGGCTGCCCCTGGATTGTAATGGCCACCATATTTTGAAGCCAGAGGTGTGCGTGCTACCACTGGCCACGGCGCAGAGGTAGTGGGATGGGTGACCAGATTGACACGTCTCTGCCCCAGGCTTAGAATTTGGGCATCCTCATTACAGGCAACTGGCATCAATTAAATGGGCGGCCCCAGCGGGCCTAATCGCAAGTTCGTTCGGGGGGGCGACGATGGCAACCAAGGCCTACATCTTGATCGAGACGGCAGTCGGCCAAATGCGGGACGTGGTCATCGAACTGCGGGCCCTAACAGCCGTGCAAACGGTGGACCCGGTAACGGGCCCCTACGATATCATCGCGGTGGTGAGCGCCCCCGATCTGAACGCGGTGGGAGAGTTGGTCACCAACCGGATTCACAAGATTCATGGGATCTCCCGTACCGTAACCTGTCTATCGATGGGCTCTCTATGAGTGCCGCGGGTCCGGGTTCACAGGCCTAGACATCCGTCCTGCTACGCTTGGCGGTACGCTGCCAACACCCCCACCATGAGCCGGCGATAGCTCAAGCTGGATTCACGTCCCGGCCCATGCGGCCGAGGCGTTCCCGCTGCGGTCGGAGTCCTCACCGCCCGGTCCCTTGAGTCGTGACCCAGCGCGGCCCACCATCCGACCTCGTTTCTACCGCCGCCTCGGCCCGAAAATAGAGCACTTTGGGTCGCCGAATACGCCCCTTGTGCCGGGCCGGTCCGTGGTGAAATGGCTAGTAACCCCTATGACGCGATGTGAATAAGATGGCCGCCATGACCTTTGGGGACAGGCGAGATCATCGCAAACGTAGGCCGGTTACGCCTAATGATGGACAGGGAGGGTCTTTCCACGGTGGTGGTCCGTTCCAGCACGAACTTCGCCTACCTCGCGGGCCTCTCTTCACGAGGTCGACCCCGCCGGGAGTGTCATCTGGGGGCTGGTGCACCGCTACGCCAACAAGGACAGCCGGTACCGGGTCTACCCCAGCGATTCGGTCATTGGGGGAGGTGCACGCCCCAGACCAGTAGCGTCGTATGATATGTGCCTGGGGCGGCCGCCCCAGGCACACCATATTAGCGAGGAATAGCACCATGACAGAGGAAGTCGACGATTACATAGCCGCCACACCCAGATCGCGGGAGCTGCAAAGAGAGGCGGCGCGCTACCTGCCGGGCGGGAGCTCTCGAGCGGTGGCCTACTTCGAGCCTTACCCGTTCTTCGTCGACCATGCCCAGGGGCACTACGTCCACGACGTCGATGGCAACCGCTACCTGGACTTCATGATCAACGCCACCACCTACATTGTCGGCCACGCCAACCCCCTCGTCGTCAAGGCCGTCCAGCAGCAGGCGGCAAGGGGCCTTAGCTACGCCCAGCCCACGGAAGCCCAGGTCCGGCTGGCGAAAATACTGTGCGACAGGGTGCCTTCCGTCGACACCATACGGTTCACAAACTCCGGGACCGAGGGGACGCTCAACGCCATCCGCCTGGCCCGCGCATACACTGGGAGGCACAAGATCGCAAAGTTCGAGGGAGGCTATCACGGAAACCACGAGTACGTCTCAATCAGCGTCAACCCTCCGTCAGGCAAGCTGGATCCCGGCGGCCCCACGGCCATCCCCGAGTGGCCCGGCCAGCCGCCCAGTGTCCTGAACGACGTGGTAGTGCTCCCATACAACGACCTGGAGACGACGGAGTACATCGTCCGCCAGCACCGGGACGGCCTGTCCTGCATCATCATGGAGCCGGTCTGCTCCAATTTTGGCTACGTGCCCGCATCGCCGAAGTTCCTGCAGGGCATCAGGGACCTGACGACGGAGCTTGGTATCGTCCTCATCTTCGACGAGGTGCAGAGCTTCCGGCTGTCCGCCGGGGGAGCCCAGGAGAGTTTCGGCGTGACACCCGACATCACCACCTTCGGCAAGATCATAGGAGGCGGCATGCCTGTTGGGGCGTGGGGAGGCCGCGAAGACTTGATGGCGCTGTACGACCCGACAAGCGGGCCCGTGATCTCCCACGCCGGGACCTTCAACGCCAATCCCTTGACCATGGTTGCCGGCGAGGCAACACTACAGCAGCTGACCCCGGAGGTCTACCGCCGAATGAACGGATTGGGCGACGCGCTCAGGGAGAAGCTGCGCGCCGTATTCGGCGAGCTCGATGTGCCCGCCCAGATTACGGGGGTCGGCTCCCTGTTCGCCATCCACTTCACCTCGGAGGAGGTCACCGACTACCGATCAATGCTGCGCGGCGACCAGGACATGAAGACGCGGCTCTTCATCGGCCTGCTCAACCAAGGTGTGCTGGTCTTCGCCAAGGGCGCCGGCGCGCTTAACACGCTTACCACCGAGTCTCATGTCGACTCGCTGGTGGCCGCCACTCGCCGGGTAGTGGAGGGGCTAAGGGAATAGGGGCTGGGATTTAGTTCCAGGCCGGTAGGCATGCGCGACACTGCGATGCCGTGCCGGACGTCCTCTGAATGGGTAGCCCGAACGTTAGCGCACACGTACGGCACGAGGCAGTCCGGGCCTGCTCTACCGCATCACGCCGGTATTGCGGAAATCCTTGATCTCCACCGCGGAGTACCCGTGCTCGGCCAGGACCTCGTCGGTGTGCTCGACCAGCACCGGGGCGGGCCGCCGGATGGGCCCTGGGGTCACCGAGAGCTTGACCGGGATGCCGATATCACGAGTAGTGCCCGCACGGATGGTCCAGCTCCACGACCATGTCCCTGGCCTTAACCTGAGGGTCCGCATACGCCTCCGCCAGGTCGTTGATTGGGCCACAGGGTGCGCCCGCGTCACCCAGGACCCTCAACCCGTGGCTCCCGAACACATGTCCAGCCAAATACCGACGCCGGTCCCGCGTTGACACCCCATGAGCTGCGCTCCGACCTCATGCCCTCTACCTCCCCAAAAACCTTGGGGCGCGGCGCTCGGCGAAGGCTCGGCGCCCTTCTTGGAAGTCCTCGCTGTCGAAGTTGGCGAACGGCAGGTGCTCCTCCTCAGGCGTCAGCCCCTTCAACGATGGGTCGCGTAGCACCGTTTGCAGGATCTGCTTGTGCCGGCGGTGCGACAGCGGCGCCAGCTCCGCCATCTCACGCGCAAGCTCGTACGCGTGCGCGTCCACCTCGTCCAGCGGCACGACCCGATTGATGAGGCCGACGCGATGGGCCTCCCCAGCGTCTATCAGCCGCGCAGATAGCAGCAAATATGAGGCGCCGCCCACGCCCACGAGCCTTACCAGGCGGCTCATCTCACGGTAGCCGACCAGGATTCCCAGCCGCGCGACCGGAATGCCGAACCGGCTGTTGTCGGCGGCGACGCGAAGGTCGGTCGCCATCGACAGCTCGCAGCCGCCGCCGATGCAGAAGCCCTTAATGAGGCTGATTGTGGGCTTTGGCAGCGCCTCGATAGCGTCCAGAGCGCCGTCGAAGGCCTCGGCGTAGGCCTTCGCGGTGGCCGAATCATTGCGGCGACGGTCAAAGTCTTTGATGTCCGCCCCGGCGGAGAACGCTTCTTCGCCTTTTCCGGTAAATACAACCACCTTGACCTCGTTGTCCTGCGCTAGGTCTTTGGCGATGCCCCCGAGCCGCACCCACCCCTCGTAGTCGATGGCGTTGCGCCGCTCCGGTCGGTTGAAGGTGACCGTCGCGATCCCGTCCCGATGCTCCCGGGCTATGTCACCAGAAGTCATGGGCGTCTCCCTGTGGCTCCGGCACCCACAGATCAGATCGGTGTCCTAGCGCATCTACCTTCTTCTGATTCTGCTCGATGTACCAGTCGCTCAGTAGGGGCAGATATTCAATCTGTAAATCCAGTGGCATATGGAAAAAGTCCGAATGTATCGTCTTCCTGCAACGGTAGCTATCGCAATTACACTGCCAGACCGTGTCACCACCACCGTCAATGCAGTAGTCGTAAGTTATCTCCTTCCCAGCAAGGCAGTCACGGCGGGCGTAAACATACCGAACAGGTCCAATAGCCCTGACGTACGAATTCGGGTCGCAGCTGTGGTTTATGTGCCGCTCGGGCCACCGCATTAGGACGACCTTTCCCATGGCCAGATAATCACAATAAGTCTCGTACTCGCCCTTGTCCTTAACGAGAGGGTTCTCTTTCGTCACCACGCGGGAGTCGTCGATCTCAAGAATCCGGTCGCCCTCCTTGAAGTGCCTTGCGGCGAACACGCCGAGCCCATGAATGCGCGACACTTTGACAAGAATCTCTCCCGTCTCAGTCATGTTTGGCAACGCTCTCGGAAGGCTCTCGGCGGTTCATCGCGACGCGATGTCAAAACGACGAGTACCCTCCGTCCACCGGTATCGCGACGCCGGTGACGTAGTCGGAGGCCCGGCCGGCCAGAAATACGGCGGCGCCGGCAAGCTCGTCAGGCTCACCCCAGCGGCCGCGAGGGATGCGGGATGTGACGAACCCATAGCGTTCGGGGTGCTGGTCCTTGATGGCGGCCGTAAGGTCAGTGTGTATCCACCCGGGCAGTATCGCGTTAACCTGGATGCCGTCCTTGGCCCATGCGATGGCGAGGCTTTTCGTGAGCTGAACGACGCCCCCCTTGCTCGCGGCATACGATGCCGCCCAGTCGCTCCCCAAGATTGAGGTCATGGAGCCAATGTTGATGATCTTGCCGCCGCCCGACCGAACCAGGTGAGGGTAGACCTCCCTGGAGCACAGGTAGGTGCCCCTCAGGTTGATCCCTAGCACCCGGTCCCACTCCTCAACGGTGTAGTCCTGCGGCGGCTTCCTTATCCCTACCCCGGCGTTGTTGACAAGGATGTCTATCCGGCCGAAGCGCTCCACACTTGCATCGATCGCCGCCGCCACCGAGGCCTCATCGGCTACGTCGGCCGTCACCCGCACAGCCTCGGCACCGAGGCCGCGCAGCAGACTGACAGCGTCATCGGACTTCCGCTCGTTTCGCGCGGCCACGACAATGCCCGCCCCCGCCCCCGCCAGCCCCCTTGCGATGCCCAGGCCTATGCCGCCGTTGCCTCCGGTGACGATTGCCACCTTTCCCGTCAGGTCGAACATGTCCACGGGCATCTTGGCTCTCGCTATCATGAGCGTGCCGCATCGCGGTGGGGGGATTATCGCTCTGGGCATGTTATCCGATGACGAGAGGAGGCGCCAGTCTGCTGTCCGACTCTCCGGGGCCTCTCTGGCCGCCTACGTGTTACGCCGCGCTGCTCCCATCAAGACCCCATCCGGCTGCGGGCTCCAGACCGCTATAAGCAGCACGGACAGAACTACCAGGGGTTGCGCCACATACTGAGAAAAGCGGGGAGGAGGTTAGACCTGCCGTCGAATCGGGCCATTTGGCCTCAACTCGTCAAGAATCCTGGCGGTGGTCCGGGAGACCGGCTTGCCCCGCTGGCGGCGTTTTGCCAGCAGGTCCAGTGCGTAGTCCGAGACGCCGGGCTTGACCCTCATCGACTCAGGCAGGTACCTCATGCACCGCCGCCTCAAGACCTGCGCGGGGCGGGCCGACTTCTCGGTGCATCCGTGAGCGTAGGCGCACATATACGCGTAGCAAATGGTGGTCTCACGATAGATCGCCGGCACGCGACTGGCAGACGGGGGCATTCTGGTGCTGAGGAAGTACTCATAAGGGGCGCCAGTGACCCGGTTACTCGATGGGCTGACACGCATCTTCGGCCCTCTCCATGACACGCGTAGTGGCTTTCCACATCTTCGGCCACCGGGCGATGGCCCGGCCAAAGCTGTGGGGGTCGCGAACAAATGTTAAACGATTTCCGAGAAATAAACAAGACAATGGCTGCGCCTGGGAAGCGGGTGGCCGCGACTGTTTACCCGACGCGGACTTCAGCGTCGCTCGCCCCAGCTTCCCGTGTTGCAAATTCGCTGCATTACTTCGAGGGGCTTGCCCCGGGTAGGGGCCGAAGGCGCCGGACCAACCCCTCGACACGCCACTGCCGGGGTTACTCGGTACGATCGGTCGCGGCGCCCCGTCGCTCCCGCACACCAAGTAGGGTACCAGCCCGCATCGAGGGGCGCCCGCCAAAGCCATGCCCCGGGTTAACCGAGGAGGCGACGACTTACTAAATGTTCTTCGGACCAAGCAGCATGCTAGACGTGTAGACGTGGTTGCGCCGACGCCCGGTCCACGCGACCGCTGCCGGACGAATGCCGTCCTCAGCGGCACACTTCGCAGTGACAGGCCGATACGCGGTAGAGGCCTCCGGGCCAGCCCCTCGCTCGCCATTCTGGCGATGACGCAGGCGGCTACAGACTAGCTTCGGAAGCGCAGGGGGGCCTCGGTGTGGTCAACTATCTTGCCGTCGCGCATCTCCACCACCTCGTCGGCCAGCTCCAGCAGGGTGGAATCGTGCGTAGCGGCGACGACACTTATCCTTTGGGAGCGCACCATCTCCTCGAACAGGCCGAAGATGGACCTGGCATTGACAGAGTCGAGCTCGCCGGTAGGCTCGTCCGCAAGTATCAGCGGGGGCTTGGCGACGGTGGCCCGCGCGATGGCAACGCGCTGCTGCTCGCCGCCGGACAGTTCGTAGGGGCGGTGGCGCGCCCGGTGCATCAGCCCGACCATCTCGAGCGCCTCCCTGGTCCGCTCTTCTCTCTGCCTGCTCGACACGCCCGATATCCTGAGTGGCAGCTCCACGTTTTCGAACGCCGATAGGAGAGGCAACAGGCCGAAAGATTGAAATACGAATCCGATCTTGTGGCGCCGTATGTTGGTGAGCTCGCCTTCACTCATCTCAGCGAGGTCCTTTTCCTCGAACAACACGGCCCCGGAGGTCGCCCTATCCAGGCCCGCCATCAGATTCAGTAGCGTAGTCTTGCCCGACCCAGACCTACCTACCACCGCGATGAACTGGCCCGGGTGCACCACCAAGTTGATATCGCTTAGCGCGACTATCTCCTCTGCCCCGATTTGGTAGGTGCGTCCCAGATTGATTGTGGCAACGATTCTTAGGGCCTTTTCCAAAGCTAGCCCTCTCCGGTTATGATTGTCAGCTTG
The DNA here is from genome assembly GCA_963665215.2 of Dehalococcoidia bacterium. Taxonomy (GTDB): domain Bacteria; phylum Chloroflexota; class Dehalococcoidia; order Lucifugimonadales; family CAUZJF01. The sequence continues at coordinate 216,897 of CAXXWW010000014.1, read as the reverse complement.
CCGTCCTCCACCACCAACCTGGCCCTCTCCTTTATCTTGAGCTGCTCCAGATACTCTTTCGGTATCTGAATTCTGCCGGCGCCGTCCACGAGCGTGAACTCCTCCAGCGACTCCGAGGTATCCGCAGAGCCCGTAAGCCGCCGGTAGCTGATCTTCCTCCTAATCTCTGTGGACATCTTGCCGTCCCGAATGAGCACGACCCTGCCCACCTTATACGCTATGTCCGGATCGTGGGTCACAATCAGGACGGTGGTGTTCAACTCTTGATTAGCGGAGCCAAACAGGTCGAGGATCTCCCCGGCCGTGGCGTCGTCAAGCTCTCCTGTCGGTTCGTCCGCCAGCAACAGAGGAGGGTGGTTGGCCAGCGCCACGCCGATGGCCACCCGCTGCTGCTCGCCACCGGAGAGCTTCTCAGGCGTGTGGTTTCTCCGGTGGGAAAGACCCACCAACTCCAACAGCTCCTCGGCTCTCGTCCTTCGTTCCCCGGAGGGCATATTGGTAAGCATCATAGGCAGCGCGATGTTCTCGAGCGCCGACAGGTACGGGAACAGGTTCCGGCCCGTCTGCTGCCAAACGAACCCGACCTCCTGCCGCCTATACAGCTCTACCTCCCTGCCAGACATACGCAGAAGGTCTCTGTCGCCCACGCTCACCTTCCCGGCTGAGGGCGCGTCGTAGCCGGCGAGTATATTGAGCAGGGTCGTCTTTCCGCTGCCGCTGGCGCCGACTATGCCCACCACCTCGCCGCGCTGAATCGCAAGGTCCAGCCCTCTGAGTGCCACTACCTCCAGGTCGGCTATCTTGTATATCTTGAACAGGTCCTCACAGATGACATATGGTGCTGTGTCTGTGCGCACTATCTCTATACTCCCGGTGTTTTCCTTAGGACCCTGACTGCTTCCACCAGTATTTGCGTGTCGGGTCACATCTCGCCGAGTCTCAAGATGCGCTGCAACGATATTCTCCGGATCAGCCATATCACGCCTAAGACTATTGCCGCAAAAACAAAGACCATGAACGCATACGTAATCAGGAGGGCGCCCCAATTCACCTCCATTGCAAAAGGCGGAACAACCTGACTCCCCCAGTCATCGTGGCCCAGGAAGGGCATGATGATGGCTCCCAGCCGACCGCCCATCCACGTGCCCAGCGCCAGTCCGGTGGCAATGACGAGCAACTGCTCCAGCCAGACCATGGCGACTAGCTGCCGCATGGAGAATCCAACGGTCCTGAGCAGCGCGAACTGTAGCTGGCGGCTACGGAACGACACGTAGGCGTGGACGAAGAATCCCAGGCAGCTCAGGACCAGCACCGTCCCGAAGGCGATGAAGAGCAGGGCCCTCCAGCCGGCTCCCACGAGCGGGTCAACCTTCGATTCGCTTAGCCGTTTTCCCCTATCGAGGATCAGGCCGCTGGTGAATCTCTCGTTGCTGCCCAGCCTATCCAATAACCGCTGTCTCTCGCTCCCACTGGTGTCTGATGAGAGCCACACTTCGTTCGCAGCGAGCTCCCTGGAAATCGCCCCAAGGTTCGCATAGCGGGTCAGGGAGGTAAGGTCCGCGACGAGGAACTTCTGGTTGGGGATCACCATTGTGGGGAACCACTCAACGGTGTCAACCAGGCGAACCGGTACGCGATGGCCCGACACAGACACTTCGAACTCATCTCCCTCGGAATGGCCCGCGGCCCTGGCGAAAGACTCGCTCGCCAGGACCGGCAAGGGAGTCCCCCCGCCGTGGAAAATACCCCGGGCGGTCAGCGGGCTGCCCTCACCCCACGAAAAAAGGGCGGATCCGGAATCACCGTCGAAGCTCGCGTCAGAGGCCCGCAGAACGTCTGCGGCGGCATCAGCCGTGACCTTCAGGACACTCCAATCCTCCAGATCCTCGAACCCCTCGATGATATTGGTCTTAAACCTATCCGTTGTCACCCGGATGTCATCGATGAGTATAGTGCCCGCCTGGAGCCTCCTTGCGCCGCCGGTCTCATGCAATCTCAGGGAGACGAGCTGTAGAGGGCGGCTGAACAACTGCGACTGCCGGCCGAACCCGATCCCGAGGCTCGTCGACAGCTCGGTCCAGTCGCCGGAGTTCAGCGTGCCCAAGAAGTACGTCGCGTAATTGCCCGCCGCGTTCCTGACCCGTGCGGTAACCCTGACGCTTGGGTGGGGCCTATCCGCCTTGACCCGCACACCTATGGACACCGCGTCATGCGGCAGCGTCAACCCCACGGGCGGGTCCATCACCTTGAGTGACTTCACCAGTCCACCAAGAGGCTTGTCTGAGAAGTCATCGCGGAGCAAGGCGATCTCTTCAAAGCTCTCGCTTTCCATGGCGAGCATGGCGTAACTCACGCCGGACGCCTTGCTCAGGTCTTGGCCGCTAGTCTTTAGCACCAGGCTGACCCCAGCAACCCCTGGGACGACTTCGTATGCCTCTCTCAACGTCAGGGCCTTGAGCCCCGCGTCCCCAGCCTGGCAAGAGTAATAGCCGCCGTAGATGCACCTGATAACCAGCTTGCCCCGTTCTATGACCACGTCCGCGCCGGTAGCGTATAGCACCCTGTCCTCAAAGCTCCGGTCGAGGGTGGCCCCGAAGCTCGAGGCGAAGATACCCAGTCCAGCGGTTAGTATCAGCAGCAAAGACAGCCTGGCATAGTGGGTTGGGTTTCGGGCCATCTGCCACAGGCCCATGGTCAGTCCCACCGGGAGCCGTGACGATAATACGCGGCTGGCCAGTCTCATCGCCAGCGGGAAGAGGCGGAGAAGCACCATGGCAGAAGCCACAAGCATCATTCCCGGCAGCGCCAGGAGAAGCTGGTTAACGGCAACCTCACCAAAAATAGTCGTCGCAACTATCGAGCCCTGCTCCGTCAACTGCCGGAACAGGAATATGCTCACTATCAAGAGCAGTATGTCCAGATAGTAGCGCTGAAATACCGGCACGCTGGCCGGACGCGCGGCCTGCTGCCGGTGCTGTGTCACCCCGATCCGGGAGGCCTGTATCGCGGGAACAATCAACGCAATAAAGCTGAAGGCCCCTCCCAGGGCGCTCATCATGTACGCGCCGCGAGAGATGACCACCGCAAGCGGGGCTCCCCCGGTCAGGTCAGAGAACGCCGGCGTGAGACCCAGAACGCCGATGGCTGCACCCGCGAGCAGCGGACCGACCGCCACCGCGAGCACAGAAATTGTGATCCCCTCCAGCACGAATACCAGGAGAATCTGGGCCGAAGCCGCCCCCCTGCTACGAAGAAGGGCCACCTCACCCCGCCGCTCCTCCACTACCAGGGAGGACAGCGTGGCCACGTAGTAAAGTATGACCACGTTGATCAGAATGAGGACCACGAACATTGGAAACTTGCTGAAGAAGATTCTCCGGTCGTATTCCTGGAGGGCGCTCTCGATGGCCGACGACTGTCGATAGCCTGACAGAGTTGCCGACAGGTTGCGGTGCATCGCGTCTATGTGGCCCCGCGTGAGCTGAGCGTTCCGGGCCTTGACTCGACTTATGTCGACCCCCAGGTGCCACGCGTAAGTGCCCTCCATTTTGCGGAGCGATGGCCCTAGCACCTCCATAAAGGACCCCTCTGAGATGTAAAAGGGGACAGTCCGAAAGCTGGGACCCGTGGCGGCGTTGAGCACGCTCTCTTCCAAATACCAGAAGTCGTCCTCGGGGTCGCTCCTCTCAAATACCCCGGTTATGAGCACGGTGACGTAAGGAACTTGGTCAGACCAAGGAGGCACCGCCACCAGACGCTCTCCCACCCCTACCTGGAATAGCTCCGCAGCCTCCATGGGGATGCTGGCCTCAAGCTCCAGGGGCTCTCCCGGCGGCGACCGTCGCCCTTCTCGGGCTGGGACGCCGGATGCGAAGGTGGTGTGCTCCTCTAACCCAGGCAGGAAGGCGAAGTAGCTCCGCGCGTTGTCCTCGCCGGCATGGTGCTCGTTGCAGGACGGGGCGTGCTTCCCTAACGCGGGCTGGAAGAAGAGGGGGTCGCTCCGCACCTTGTCCTCGGCGGCATGGTCCCCGTCGCACGGCACGGTGAGCAAGAAGGTCGGCGACTTGCCCGCTCGCTGGCGGTCGGTGACCATCCATGCCACGTGGGCGTTGATTTCTTCTGTGACCAGGGTGGCGATCTTGTCGTACTCCGGGGAGGTGGCCGGCCCCCACCGCCCCTGTATCAGAATGTCCAGCTCAGTATCGGAGTGCCTCGCCAGCGTTCTTCTCAGCGCCAGCTCTTTGAGGGCATCGAAGTACATGACCGTCCCAGCCATGATGGCCGAGGCCAGCACCACTCCTATTACAACAGACGACAAGAGCCGCCAGTGGGAGAGGCTACGCTTCGCCACCATCTGCCACGCTGTGACCAGCCTGATTAACACTCCCTACGTCTCCTTCTCGCCAACCCCTCGGTCCTTCCGGCTCCGCCCGGCCACGTCCCCTTCATCAACAGCATACGCTCCCCTGCGTATAGGCTCAGCGCCGGACCTGCCTTCGCTCAGTCCCTCTTATATACGCATTGTAACCCAATGCCCGATTCGGCAGAAATCTCTCGGCTATCCGGGCCATGTGCCGCTTCGGTTAGAGAGCCCATGGGATGGCGCCGCCCAGCCGGAATAGTCTTCTTCTGCACGCCCCTCGCCCTCCCATCGGGGTGACAATCCTTTGACTGGTGGTCTGATTCCTTTCTAACGTCGCAAGCCAGGGGCGAAAGAGGCCCCCCCCGCTCGACGCCCTGGCAGCCCAGGACGACGAACGGCGCCCAGAGAGCCGCCTCACGTCCTAATCAGACACTCTCGAAATGGCGGTGAGATCAGCGCGGCCAACGATGCGATTCAGCACAAATTGCGCGCCTATAAAGACCCCGACCATGGCTGCATAGGTCGGCGCCATCAGGTTCCACTCCATCTTGAGTATGAATGCTGGCACCACCCGCTGGCCCGTCTCGGTGACCGCAAGCTGCGAAACTATTAGTGCGCTCATCCGGAATCCAGCCCACGTACCCAGGCCCAGGCCGATCGCCGCGATCGTGAGATGTTCAAAGCCGAGCAGGCTCATCAGCTGGAGGCGAGAGAGCCCCATCGACTGCATGAAGCCCACCTCCCTCCGACTTCTATTCACATACAACAAGAGGTAGCTCACGTACCCAAGGGCGGTTGCCAGCAGGACTATCCCCAGGGAGAGGAACACCATAGCCCTCCAACCCGTAGTCGCGAGAGTATCCAGTCGGACAGTATCCAATCGGGAGTCCACGTCCTCTACTGAGATGAACCTTGCGGATAGCTCCTGGGCCAGCTCGTCGACCGCCGGGCCCGCGTTCGGGGTCTTCTTGACGAACAGCTCGTTCGGCACAACCCTCGATGGCTGGCCCATAATATTTACATAGCCCAGCACGCTGTCCAAATCTGCCAGAAAGAAGCCGCCGCCGTACGGGCTCATCGTCGGAAAGAAGTCCACCGTGTCCCTGATCACCACGTGGGTCATTCTGCCCGCGATTTTTGAGATGAAGGAGTCGCCCAACTCCTTTCCGGTCGCCTTCAAAAGAGAGGTGCTGGCCACAACCGGCACCGCGCGGACCCCGGTGGTCCGATAGAAGCCCCGGACCGACTTGTTGGTGGATATCCCGAATTTGAAGGCTGCGGCCCGCTCACCCCGGTGGGGGTCTAGAGACGTGGAGGAGATCGTATCAGACCTGAACAGCGAGGTGGGTATCGGCATCCAGTTTATGGGGCCCTCGAAGTCCTCCAGCACGACCTCTTCGTTCGAAGGACCCAGCAACACGTGAATATCATCAATGAGGATGGTCCCGGCCGTGAGGACGTTTCCCTGTCCGGGCTCAAAGACCTGGACGGATACTAGGCTGAGAGGTGGCCGGAGGGATGGCGGCACGTCCGCCTTCATTAGCTGCCACTCCCGCGGCACGACATCGCCCAATGTCAGCGTTGTCATTTCCCCGGCGCTGTCCCGCAATACCATCCACACCGACAGGAAGCCGAATGGCGTTTCCGGTTTGACCCAAATCCCTATGCTGGTGGCCCCCGCTGGGATCTCAAGCCGCTCGACCCGCCCATCCGGCTGTAGCGCACTCATGATGTCGGCCAAGGAGCTGGCGGAAAAGTCGTCCCTATACCATGTTATGGAGCGGAACTCCCCTGACTCCACCGCCAGCACCTGCACGTTGGCGTGTCCGACACTTCCCGACGTGCGGAGGGCCAATGCCCCGGCGGCTATTCCGGGCGTGGAGAGGTAACTGTCCTTGACCCCTTGTATGCCCCCGTCGAGAAATCTGGAGACACCGCTCACGCGAATGTCCGCGGCGATGTCGTACTGCACGCGCTGCCTCTGGCTCCTTTCCAGCGTCCCGCCCACCGTCGTCGACAGGATACCTACCCCGGTTACCAGTACCAGCAGCAGCACCAGCCAGGTGTACTGCAAGGGGTTTCTCGACATGTGCCACATGCCCATCGACAGCCACACGGGGCTCCTTCTCGTCAGCGCCACCAACAGCAGGAACAACACCTGCGCCGGCACCAGCATGATCAGCACGATTGCCGGAGCGAACAGCGCATCGCCCAGCACCGGCCGCTCCATTATCACGAATCCACCGACCAGCACGCCCTGAAGCACCAGACCACCCCCCACCCGCAGCGCTACCCCACGGGACCGCTGCGTGGCCCAGTAGAGCACCGCGAACGACACCAGCAACGCCACCGGACCCACCCACCCAGCGACATTGCCTTCCCGCGTCTCCCTCAGCGCAACTCCCGCCCCGAGAACCAACACCGTGGCCACCACCCCCAGATGCACCACGGCGGGCGACTCACCGCTAAGGTAGCGAACCACCAGGGGGAAAAACCGGATGAAGACCAGCGCCACAACGATCAGAAACAGCACCGGCGCAATTAGCAGCGTCTCGTTTATCTCCACCTCATTGAACAGACCTCCCGATATGAACTGGCCCCTGGAGCTCAGCTCCCAAAAAGTGAGTCCCCCGAGGACCAGCAGCGCCACATCCAGGTAGTAGCGATGGAAGAAGGGAAGCGTTGGAGGGCGCGACGAACGGAGCTTGTGGGCCAGCAGGCCGCTCCTTGCGCCCAAGACACCGGGCACGACAAAGATGACCAGGCATAGCAACCCGGCGCCGGCCGCCATCAGGAATGGGGCGACCCCGATCTCCACGGGCAGAAAGCCGCCGCCGGTCATGCCGCTGAAGGACGGCAGCTTGCCGGCTAGGGCCACCATCGCAATGGCCAGGAACGGGGCAAGCACCACGGCCAGGGCGGTCATGACCAGGCCCTCCAGAGCGTACAGCCGCAGGACCTGGAGCGTGCCGACGCCTCGGGTTCTCAGCAGCGCCGCGTCCCTCTCCCTGCTCTGGACCAGGTAGGAGACCATCATCGACAGGAAGAACAGGACGGTCACTACCATGACCGCCAGCAGGAGCAGCATCGGCACCCTTGAGAAAACGCCCCTGCTCTCGATGTCCGATATGACCCTGTGAACAATTCCCGCGGCTACCGATGCACCTGGCATCGCCCGGGTGATGGCATCGTCCAGGCGCTTGAAGCGGAGACGCGTGTCGGCGAAGGACCACTCCCTTAGGGCTTCCTTGTCTAGCGTCACGAACCAGACAGGCTTGACAAGAGTGCCGACATTTGCCCGGCCCACCACGTCGACGATCCCCTCCTCCGTGACAAACAACGCCACCGGGGCCTCGCGGAGTCGCACCTGGACCCCCACCTGTGGGGCCTCCGTTAGTGACGCGGGATCGAGAAAGATGCCCGCGCTGCTCCAGTACTCCTCGTCCGGATTCGCGGCTTCCAATATCCCGACTATGCGTGCCGTCAGTGTGGTGGGGTTTCCAATGGACTGGGTAAGAAATACGACGTCGTCAACGTTGAGGTGGAGCTTCTCGGCCGTCGCCGTTGCGATAACGGCCTCCACGTCGGAGCCGGTCGGACCACCGGCGGCGGCGCTCCTGGCCATGCGGCCCTCGACAAATCTTGAATGGTGCTCCAGATTCGTTAGGTGCTGAAAGAAGCCGCGTGAGACCAGGATCCGCGTTGCCCCCGGCTCGGGGAGAGGCCGCGAGGGAAGGCCAACGAGATACGCGCCGGTCCTCAGGTATCTCTCACGTCCTGCGTGGGCCTCCGATATGCTGCCGTCGACGGCGTCAAACAGCGAGCGCTCTGCCTCCCCGATGGAGCTCTGAGTCAGAGCAACGTGAGAGCCGAAGATGTGGATATTCAGGAATCGGCCAGACCACCTGTCCAGCGAGGCGCTAAAGGCCAATTGCTCCAGCGATTTGAGGTACACAGGGGTCGCGGCGGCAAGAGTCGTCGCGATTATGAATCCGATGAAAACACTCGCCAGAAGCATCCAGTCATCGGCCAGACGCTTCATGATCAGCCTTGGCCTAGACAGCTGTTCCATGTACTGCCTGAAGCCCTCCTGAGGGCGGACTATCCACAGCGCGGGGGGACTGGCGGCCTTCTCCTGGCCGGTGTGGACGGGGTCGTGTAGTGTATCACAATCGGTATTCGCCCGGAGGCCATCCCGGGGCCCTTGCCCCCCTTTTGTGCCGTTGCGTACCCGGGCCAAGCCAGCGCCGTCAGGCTTGCGGGGTTCCGTCCATTCACGCAGCTGCCCGCGCGGTCGTCGCCTAATGAAATCTACGAACCAGGCGCCGGCGTGGATTATCTTCGCTACCGCAACCCAAATGCGGCGGGCCCCCCTGGGGGACGCTCGCGCGCAGTGCGCGAAGGGGGGGGTCTGCTAGAGCAAGGTGATGGGGTACCAGCGGAGCCCCTCGCGACGGGGCGTCCGAGGAGGCGCTGTGAGGAGTGGCCCTAGTGCGACACCAGACAAGTCATGCGCCCACGACGAAACCCTAGGGGCAGGTTTGAAACCTGCCCCTACCCAGGCCGGCTTCCTGCTGCTGCGCCTGACCAGATCCTTCTCAACGGCCCGATTCCGGAGCGTCAGTAGCTGATAGTGTGAAATGGGAGCCGAATCATGAGCAGTCGGCTCGGCCACGGCGAATTCCGGGGGAGGTCCAAGGGTGTGCCCGATCCGATCAGGCGCACAGTCAGGGGAGAGGGCTGGACATCGCGGCCTCGATAGTGGGGTGCTCGGCATCTCCCCGCTCACGATGGGTCGCAGCACAAGCCGGCTGAGTGGGGGTTCAATCGAAGAGCCGGCCCATATCTGAGCTGCAAGTCACAGGGTCAAGGCGATAGTCAGGCTCCGGAAGGCTCCTGGTCGGCGCGTCGCCCCGGTGGCTTTCCAGGCAAGTCTAGCAACGCCTCTCGAAGCCGTCAACAGCGGCCGCTGGGGCGCCGATTAATCCAGGCCTGTGAGAGAAGACCTGGGGGGACGGGCACAGGGAGCCACCCTCTGGCCGCGAGCCGAGGGCGCTATCCCTACGGGCCGATCTCCGGCTCGTACACCTGTGTATCCGGGTGAAAGTCTTTCCACCCAAACCAGAACCCTGTTATGAACGGGAACCTAATGAGCCGCTTGCCCTCTAGCTCACCGGCGACGGCCACCCCTGTCTGCTTGTCCCAGATGGAGCCGGTCTCACGGTCGGTCATTTGCCCGGAGTCTACCGTTCCTCCGAACGTCAGCGTCGCGTCGTCGAGGGTCCTTTCAAATACGGTCGCCAAAAATACCCTGACGTCCATCGTCACCACCAGATCGCGACTGTCGAAGGTGTCGTTGACGACGGATGCGGCGACGAGATCCCTGTATGAGTACGCCTTTTGGGTGCTCTCGCCAAGAATACCCACCACGAGGTCTTTTGGCCGAAGCCGGTCATCGGTGTTAGTCTCCGCCACGATCCCGGTCTGGTCACTGAAGTAGTAGGACATGTACCCATCAATAATCAGGCCGTCCAGCCCGGTGTCCAGGAACAGGGTGTCAGGGTGCTGCGCCTTCCAATCGCCCCACTGCAAGATCTGTGACGCCACCAGCGGGAGCTTCGTGCCGGCCAGACGCCCCGCCACAGCCTCTCCGAAGAACTGGCTCCACAGGCTGTCGGTCTCCCGGTCGTACATAACCAGGTTGTTCATGATGAGTTTTCCGGAGACCCCGAAGTTCAGCTCCTGGCCATCGATCTCTCGGGCATACACTATGCCCGTAAAACAGAGCGGTCACCACGTCACCGCCACGGGTTTGCCCCCCACGACGTCATTTACGATCTCGTGCCTGCTGAGGAACGGCAGCGAGTAGGCACGGTGGTCACCATTGATTGAGAGGCCTATCACGAGGTCCCGCTCAGAAATCGAATCCGCGGCCGCCTCTGCGCTCATGAACACGGGGTCGAAAATAGCGAGGATTCTATCTCTCGGCAGGACCTCTACTATCGTGAAGGAGCTCCCTGCGTGTTCGATCCGGTCAGACTCCTTCGAGCCCTCGTCGGCCGCGCCTAGAAAGGTGGCCTCTGCTGTGCCGCCGTCATCGGGCTGTGGTGCAGTCTGTTCGGTGGCCTCTGCTGTACCGCCGTCATCGGGCTGTGGTGCAGTCTGTGCAGTGGGCTCTGCTGTGCCGCCGTCACCGGGCTGTGGCGCAGTCTGTGGGGTGGCCTCTGCTGTACCGCCGTCATCGGGCTGTGCTGCAGTCTGCGCGGTGGTCTCCGCCGTGCCGCTGTCATCGGGCTGTAGCGCAGACGGTGCGGTGGCCCCTGCGGTGCCGCCGTCATCGAGCGGTAGTGCAGTCCGTGCGGTCTCATCGGACGAGCTGCCACCAACCGGCTGTGGCGCCTGTTGCGCTGTCTGCTCAGATGCATTGCCGCCGCTCGGCTCGGCGCCTTGTGGGGCGGTCTGATCCGCACCCGGCTGCGAGCCGGTGCAAGCGGACAGCACGACCACCACGGTGACCGCTACAATAACGAGTGTCCCGCCGAAGGGCACGCCGCTCGGCCTTTTCATCTCCACGACTCCAGACACCATTCGCTGGCTGGCTCTCGCCCCGCCTGGCCCTGGCGAGTGTGGCCACGGGGAGAGCCAAACACCGTCCGTGACTTATTTAGTCTGATCTCATACTCGCAATACGTCAACGAATTGGATGCGCGTACCACTCGACCGGTGCGGCTAGGTCAGCTCGGTCGGTGACATGTCACGGAAGCCGCGGCGACGCCCTGCGTGAAATCGTCTCGGTTTCCTTGACCGGCATCCGAAGCCAAACCTATAATGAGCGTACCGACTTGTACGGACCCCGCGGCGCCAGGAGACACGTGAGCAATCGAACGAGCCTTGACCAGATAGGGGAGGTGAAGTCCCAGGCGCTCGATGAGCTGGAGTCGGCGTCCACCCTTCAGGCCCTGGAGCGTTGGAGGGTCGCATACCTGGGCCGCGGGGGAAGGCTCACCCAGATTCTACGCGGCCTCGCCTCCCGGTCGCCCGAAGACCGGCGCCTGGTGGGAGCGGCGGCGAACCAGGCCAAAGACCTGCTGACAGGTGCCCACGCCGACCGCCTGCGGGTCCTGCAAGATGCCCAGCACTCCAGCCTCGGCCACGGAGAGAGCATTGACGTGACCCTCCCCGGCTGGCCTACGCCGCACGGGGGCCTGCACCCGACGACCCGCATGGCTCGGGAGGTTTGCGACATCTTCGCCTCAATGGGATTCCAGGTGGTCGAGGGGCCGGAGGTCGAGTGGGACCGCTACAACTTTGAGATGCTCAACATACCTAGAGACCATCCGGCGCGGGACATGTGGAGCACTCTCTGGATCGACTACACCGACGAGAACGGCGACCGCCCCATGCTGCTGCGCACCCATACATCGCCTATGCAGGCCCGCATTATGGAGGGCACGAGGCCGCCGGTCCGCGTTGTGGTACCGGGCAAGTGCTACAGGTACGAGGCCACAGACGCCACTCACGAGTGGCAGCTGTACCAGATCGAGGGGCTGGCAGTGGACAGAGGGATCACCTTCGCCCACCTCAAGGGGACGGTATACGAGTTCGCGAGACGCATGTTTGGGGACGAGCGGCGCGTCCGCTTCCGCTGCGACTTCTTCCCATTCGTCGAGCCGGGTGTGGATGTGTCCATGGACTGCTTCGCGTGTAACGGCGAGGGTTGTCGCGTGTGCAGTGGCACCGGGTGGATAGAGATCGCCGGCGCGGGCATGGTACATCCCAAAGTCCTCGAAGGCGTCGGCTACGACCCCCAGATTTACACCGGATTCGCCTTTGGATTCGGCGTGGAGCGCATCGCCATGCTCAAGTACGGCATCGAGGACATACGCCTCTTTTACGCGAACGACCTGCGGTTCCTTAGCCAGTTTTGAGGTAGAACCCCCAGCAGTGCCGTACATCGTTGACCCCAAGAATCAGACCATCGAAGAGACCCATGTCGCGATCTTTCAAGAGATGGGGCTCAGAGAGCGCCGGGATTTGGAGCGATGGGTCATCGATAGCCCGGAAATCCTGGTCGAATCCCTCCTCGCCATTACCAGCAGATATGGGGGATTTGCGAGCGGCAAAAAGGGCGAGGCAAAGAGCTGGAAGCGGCTATTGGAGAGGAATTGAAGTCTGAGTACCCCTGGGGGAATCATTGGGCACGCGTGCGGTCTACCTACCCCATCGGCCGAGCCTACGGCAGACCTCAGGGTGTGGGCCGTTACAACGATGCGAAAATACATCGAGAGTTTTCGTCCCCTGCTCTAGCTAACTGGTTGGGGAGCGACGAGGGGCCAGGCCCACTGAATCCACCCGCTCGCGCGGCACGCTGGCCTGGTGAAGACGGCCGCCCCGTAGCTTTGATTACGCCTGACTCTAGGATGAGGGGCGACGACGAATTCCGGCAGGACGCTCGCGGCACACGGCTAACACCTGGTTTACGGAGGCCTCGTGAAGGTACCCCTATCCTGGCTGGGTAAATACGTCCCCATATCCCTACCCCAGGAGGAGCTGACACGCCGCCTGACCATGGCCGGCACGGAGGTCGGGGGCATCATCGAGATCGGCGGCAGCTGGGACAGGGACAAGCTCCTGGTCGGCCGCGTCCTCAAGGTGGACAGACACCCCAATGCAGACCGGCTTACCCTACCCACCATCGATCTGGGAAAGGGCGGGACCATCACCGTGGTGTGTGGTGCGCCCAACGTGGCCGTCGGACAAAAGATCGCCTTCGCCAGGGAGGGCTCATCCCTCTACAGCGCCCGGTCGGGACGACAGGAGGAGCTGAAAGCCACCAAGATCAGAGGCATACTCTCAGCCGGCATGGTGTGTTCAGCCCTGGAGCTGGGGCTGGGCGACGACCATGAAGGGATTGTGGTCCTCGACGACGAAGCCCCGGTCGGCACGTCCCTGGTCGACTACCTGGGGGACTCCATCCTCGATATCGAGGTCACGCCCAATAGACCCGACTGCCTCTCTATCCTGGGAGTCGCGCACGAGGTCGCCGCCCTCACCGGCGAGACCGTAACGGAGCCGGACCTCTCCTACTCCGAGGCTGACCTGCCCATCGAAGAGCGTGTCAAGATCGAGATAGCCGATCCTGACCTCTGCTACCGGTACGCCGCGAGCGTCATCAGCGGGGTGACGGTCGGGCCGTCGCCGACTTGGCTCCAGGACGCCCTCGTCAAGGCAGGGCAGCGCCCCATCAACAACATCGTGGACGTCACCAACTACGTCATGCTGGAGTACGGCCAACCCCTGCACGCCTTCGACCTTGACACTCTGGCTGACAGCATGGTCATTGTGAGGGCCGCGCGGCCGGGGGAGGCCTTGGAGACGCTCGACGGCGAGAAGCGAGTGCTCAAGCCTCCCATGCTCACCATCGCCGATGCCCATGACCCCGTCGCCCTGGCGGGTGTGATGGGCGGCGCCAAGACCGGGGTCAGCGCTGGCACCACGTCCATTCTGCTGGAGTCGGCCAACTTCCACCCCATCAACACACGTCGCACCGCTGCCGCACTACACATCACCAGCGAGGCATCCTACCGCTTCGAGCGGAGCATCAGGGCGGAGCTGGTCCCCCGTGCCCTCAAACGCGCGACCAGACTGGTCCTCCAGGTCGCGGGCGGCGAGGCGGCCCGCGGAATCATAGACATATACCCTGGAGAGATAGAGCCGCCGAGTGTCGGTATCAGCAGGGCCCGCATCCAACAGGTACTGGGGATTGACCTCCCTCTAGACGAGGTAGAGGGTCTCCTGAGCTCGCTGGGATTCGAGCGGTCACCCGGGTCGCGGAGCGCCGGAAAGAGGGGGACAGCCTCGGACGTGGGGTCGGAGGATGCGATGCGCATGAGGGCGCCATACTGGCGCTCGGACATCGCCATCGAGGACGACTTGGTAGAAGAAGTCGCACGCATGGTAGGATACGACAACATCCCCACCACCATGCTCTCCACCCCGATACCGCACCACGAGCCTAGCCCATCAAGGGAGTTCAAGGAGCGGATCAGGGACCTTCTCGCGGCCTCAGGTATGCAGGAGGTGATCTCATACTCGCTCACCGATCAGGGGACGCTGTCCAGCGTCGATGCCCTCACCGACGCGCCTGAGCCGCTCGGGCTCGCCAACGCCATGAGCAGTGAGATGCAGCACCTGAGGACCAGCCTGCGGGGCAGCATTCTCAAGACGCTCGCCTCCAACCAGCGCGTCTCGCAGCCCCAGGGCCTCCGGCTCTTCGAGATAGGGCGCGTCTACCTGCCCAGGGACGAAGCCAAGGAGAGACAGCTCCCAGACGAGAAGGAAATGCTGGTCGGCGTACTGTCGGGGCCTCGCTTCCCCACCTCGTGGCGCGCCCCAGAGGGCGACATGGACTTTTTCGATGCCAAGGGTTTCCTGGAATCGCTGTTTGAACAGGTTGGCATGCGCGTCGACTACGAGCCATCAAGCGATCGAATCATGCGGCCGGGCATGGCCGCGCGCCTGGTGTCCAACGGAAAGACGGTCGGCGTCGTCGGAGAGATACACCCTCGGGTGCTGGACCGCTTCGACCTCTCGCAGACAACGGCCGCCATGTTTGAGATCGACCTGGAGTCGCTGTATGAGGCCGCGCCGCGGACGGCGGGTCGATACGCCGGCGTCAGCAGGTTCCCCGAGGCTGAGCGCGACATGGCGCTCGTAGTGGACGCCACAGTGACATCAGCCTCGATCCATTCGATCATCCAACGCCACAAACTGGTCAAATACAGCAGCCCCTTCGACCTCTACGCCGGCGAAGGGATACCAGCCGGTAAAAAGTCCATCGCCTACAGGATCTTGTTCCAGTCGCGCACAGAAACGCTGACTGCGGAACAGGTGAGCCGCGCGCAGCAAAGCATCCTGAGCCAGCTTCGGCGCGAGGTCGGCGCGGAGCTGCGGGGACCGGCGGGGGATACGCCGTGAATGAGCACACTCACGGGCGGCACGATGCGTCCATGCTCAGCGTGGAGGAGGCTTTGGAGCGTATTCTCGGCTCCTTCCAGGTACTGGATACGGAGGTCAAGCCCATCGTGGAAGCTCAGGGCCAGGTGCTGGCCCAGGACGTTGTGGGCCGGTTCGACATTCCACCCCTTGATAACTCGGCCATGGACGGCTATGCGGTGCAGGCGGGCGGCGTCGTGGGGGCATCCAGCGCAGCGCCGGTGGTGTTGCGCGTAGCCGGGGCCGTCGCCGCGGGACAGCTGCCGCAGGTCGCGGTGAACCCGGGGGCCGCCGTACGGATCATGACCGGCGCACCCGTGCCGGAGGGGGCCGACGCCGTGGTTCCCTTCGAGGATACCGACGAGGAAGAGCGCGCGGCCTCGGGTGGACCGCCGTCCAGGATCGGTATCCACGCCGACGTAGCCAAGGGGGCCAACCTGAGGCCGGCAGGCCAGGATATCAAGAAAGGCCAGCGGGTCCTGGACAAGGGCACGGTCCTCCGCCCCCCTGAAATCGGCGTGCTGGCATCGTTGGGCTACGGTGAGGTCGAGGTGGTTCGCCGGCCCGTTACCGCCATTCTGGCCACCGGGGACGAGCTGATAGAGCCTGCGCTTGAACCCGCCCCGGGTAGCATATATAACAGCAACAGCTACAGCGTAGCCGCCGCCGTGATACGCGCGGGCGGCATCCCAAAGATGCTGGGCATCGCGGGAGACGACTCAGAAATGATCAGCGCCAAGCTGCAGCAGGCGTTCGGGGCTGATATGTTTATCACCTCCGCCGGGGTGTCCAAAGGCGATTACGATATGGTCAAGGACGTCCTCATGAAACACGGGGAGATCACTTTCTGGTCGGTGCGGATGCGCCCGGCGAAACCCCTCGCCTTTGGTGTGCTGCACGACCCCAAAGGCGAGACGCTGCCTCTACTGGGACTGCCCGGCAACCCGGTAAGCGCTCTCGTGGCCTTCGAGCAGTTCGGCCGCCCCGCCATCCACAAGATGCTGGGACTGGCAAACGCCCGCCGGCCGACTATTGAGGCCATACTGGAAGAGCCGATCTACAACACTGACGGCCGCAGGGTGTACGCTAGGGCCATTGTCACCAAGCGCGGCGGCACCTACTACGCCAGACTGACTGGCCACCAGAGCTCAAATCTGCTCACCTCTATGGCTCGAGCCAACGGACTTGCCATCTGTCCGGAAGACGTGCCCAAAAAGGACGCGGGAGAGGAGGTCAAGGTCGTGATGCTGGACTGGCCGGAGGTCGTGTTCTGAGCTGCGACGTTTCAGTCCGCCCCTTTCTCGACGTGGGAGAGCGGGGCCAGGAAGGTGACAATCTTGATAGGATCTCTTACATTCTCCGAAGGTGACCAACTACATGGAAGACTCTGAGAAGGCGCGCCGCTACTATATTGACCTCGACAGCGCCGACGGCGGCCATCGTTCGCTGGCGGCAACGATCGCGTGGAGGAAATGCTACGCCTGCCGCCAAGCTGACACCGAGGAGACAGTGCTCCCCTCCGATCCCAAGGAACACATCGCCCAGATCGCCCGGCAGTGCTCTGATACCCCCGACTATTTGTTGCAGGACACCCCTATAAAGGAAGCCATCTTCAGGGTGGTCCTGGCAGGCGGAAACGAACCGATGACCGCCGAGCAGGTCAGCGGGGACCTCATGTCGCGGTGGGCGACAAGCGCGTACCCCCGCGACCTCTCCCCAGCGGTTTTGGGCAGGCTGCTCGACCACAGCCAGTCATACTCCATAGTCCACCTCCCGGACCCCAGCCCGGAAGACGCCGAAGAGGCCGAATAGTACAGCCACCGCGTGGCCGGCGGACCAGGCGGCCGCCGCCAGAACCGAAGGGCCCGTCCGATGACCTAACTGGTCCGTCGAACGGGCCCTCCTTGCTCTGCAGAGCCAGCGATTCGTTACTCCTCATTCCCTGGGCTTTTTCCGCTTTTTTATTATCTCCACCTCGGTTGAAGCGAACAAAGGTGATGATAGAATCGGCTGCTTGCTGGCCTTCTTCTTGGTTTTCTTGGCCTCACGCTTCGGTGCATGGCCTCTCGGCATGACTCACCTCCAATAAGGCTCGGAGACTGGCACACATCCTAGGCTAAAGTGTAAATGATCCTCCGGGTCCGTGTAAAGCGAGGCCTGCCTGATCCAGGGCCTGTTGGTCCTTCGGTAAAGAGAGCTTGTCCCGTCCACGGCTCGACGGTCTCACCGCGAACGGACAACGTCCATTAACTCCACGCCCCGGGGCGTGTCGAGGGGCGGCGGCCCTCGCCGAGCCCGCGAGGGCCGCAACGGGTAGTGTTGTCTTTGCCAGAGGCCTTTGATTATAATGTCCGTCAGCCTTCACGGGAAAGGAAACCGCCATATGTCCGAGGCCCTGGCCTACTTTCGCGGCCGAATCGTCCCACTCCCAGAGGCTAAAGTAAGCATAATGACCCACGCCCTCCACTATGGCACCGCCGTCTTTGAGGGCGTTCGGGGTAACTGGAACCAGGACCAGGGCAAGGTGTTCGTCTTCCGGCTCCGGGAGCACTACGAGCGCCTCCTGCTGGGCTGCAAGATCATGATGATCGACATACCCCACTCGGTGGGTGAGCTGTGCGAGATCACCGTGGAGCTGATCCAAAGCTGCGGGTACGCCGAGGACGTCTACATCAGGCCCCTCGCCTACAAGAGCCAGGAGGCCGTGGCCAACCTGAGGCTGCACACACTGGACAGCGACTTTGCCCTGATGGTCGTACCCTTCGGCGCTTACATAGAGACAGAGGGCGCTATCCGCTGCTGCACCTCCTCCTGGCGCCGCGTGGACGACACCAACATTCCCACGAGGGTCAAGATCTCCGGCACCTACGTAAACAGCATCCTGGCCAAGACAGAGGCGGTAATGGCCGGCTTCGACGAAGGTATCATGCTAAACCAAGACGGCTCCGTGTCCGAGGGCACGGGCGAGAATCTATTCCTGGTGTCGAATGGGGTGATCCATACGCCCCTGATTAGCGACAACAACCTGACCGGGATAACGAGAGACTCGGTATTCCAGCTAGCCAATAACGAGCTGGGAGTAGAGATCGTCGAGCGGCACATCAACCGTAGCGAGCTGTATCTGGCCGACGAGCTTTTCCTTACGGGAACGGCTGCGCACGTCCTCCCTGTGGGATACGTGGACAACCGCCCCATAGGTAACGGCGGCATTGGGCCTACTACCAGGTCGCTGGCAGACCTCTACGTCAACGTGGTAAAAGGAAACAACCCAAAGTACCTTCACTGGTGCACCGCCATCGCGTTGGAGGGCTGACGAGTATCTAGCCTGACAATGTCCACGATCGCCGTCGACTACTTCCTGTTTGTCTTCGCCGCAAGCCTTGGGGTGATACAGATAGCAGGATCAGCAGGGCGCCTCACGGGGCTGCTGATGTTCAAGCCGCCCTTGGTGGCCAAGGCCATTGGGCTGGGCCTCGTGGTAGGGGCGTTCATCTGGTTCTTCGCTACGGGCGACCGGAACCTCAATGACTATGAAGGAGGGCTGGACGGGAATATTCAGGCCCTCGTCTTTTTTCTGGCCGCAGTGAGCGGATTCGTGATCACCCTCGTGGCATCCACCATCGTGAATGCGGGGATGAAGGGTGGCGACACGACGCCGGGTGAGGGGCTCGAAGCGCTCAAGCAAACCAACTACGGCAGGGCACTGGCCCGGAGCATCCGCTACTGGTGGAAGGCATGGCGCACGCAGACGAGGTCGTATTTCTCTGGCTGAACGGCTGGGTGGGAAGGTCCGCTCTCTTCGACGGCATCATCACGTGGGTCGTGAGCGACTACCTGGTGCCCGCGAGCCTGGCGTTAACCCTTCTGGGGCTCTGGTTCGTTGGAGATGACAGGGCGGCCCGCCTGAAACATCAAGTTGGGGTATTCGTTGCCCTGTCCGCCATGGGCTTTGCCAGCTGGGTAGTGTACATCAGCAACGCCCTGTATTTCAGGCCCAGGCCTTTTATCGACCACGATGTGTCCATCCTCTTCTATCAGCCCACCGACTCTTCGTTCCCGTCCAATCCCGCGGCTGCTAGCTTTGCCATCGCCGCCGCGGTGTGGGGAGTCAACAGGAGGGTCGGGACCGCCCTCTTACTCGGGGCTGGCGCATACGGCTTCGCTCGAGTCTACGCGGGCGTCCACTACCCGGCGGACGTTCTTGGAGCGGCACTCATTGGCATCGTCGTAGCGTATCTGGTGTTTAAGCTGAGGGACCTGCTGGAGCCCCTTCCCACTATGGTGATAAAGGCCGCGCGAATCCTCTGTTTGGCGTAGCAAATGTACTTCAACCTTCGTCTGTTCGCGATGACCGACGGCTACCGGCTGCGCATCCTTGCCGCAGTGGTAATGGGGCTGGTCGCAATTGGAGCCGGAATTGCCCGTCTGGCCCTCTCCGGCCTGGTTATCGCCCAGGTCTTTCAGGGCGCAGCACTCTCCACCCTGACGGCGCCTTTGATCGGCGTCGCGGGTCTAATCGCGCTGCGCGGCCTCTTCCAGTACCTTCGTGACGCGGTCAGCGATCAGACCGCGAACGCCGTCAAGATAGCCCTGCGGCGACGCCTCTACGAGCACTCCCTTGCGCTGGGGCCCGGCCACTTCGACCGGCGCCGGACCGGCGACGTACTGATGTCCCTCGTCGAGGGCGTCGAGAGCCTGGAGACGTTCTTCGGGCAGTACCTGCCTCAGCTATTCGTGGCGGCTGTGGCGCCCATCCTCATATTCGCGTTCATGGCGGCCCTGGACGTCCAGATCGGCCTTATATTTCTCGGCTTCGCGGTCCTTACTCTCCTCGTGCCGGCCTTCTTGCAAAGGTGGAACCGCGTGAGGAATCTGGCGCGTCGGGATGCATACGGCGCGCTGGGCGCGGACTTCCTGGACAGTGTCCAGGGGCTTGGCACCCTCAAGGCGCTCGGGCAGAGCAAGCGGAGAGGGGAGCTGCTGGCTGGCCGCGCGAGAGATGTCTTCCGCCGCACGATGGGCGTGCTTGTGGCAGACGGCGCCTCCGGCGCGGCAACCGTCCTCGGCATCTCCGCTGGAGCGACGCTGGCCCTGGTGTCTGGGGCGATTCGGGTGAGCGACGGCAACCTGGAGCTGCAAACGCTGGTAATCGTCCTCATGCTGGGCGCGGAGGTCTTCAGGCCCCTGCGAGAGCTGACCCTGCTCTACCACCAGGGCATGGTCTCCATGTCCGCCGCAGAGGGCATATTCGCTCTGTTCGACGCCCCCGTGGCCATAAAGGGCCCCGAGGCCATTTCATCCAAAGCCGACGGGCCCGACGATGTCGGCAAGCCTCTCCAGATGGGCCCGCCCGCAGCCAAGATCAGATTCGACGCGGTCAGCTTCGGGTATGAGGGCGGACGCAGGCCCGCCCTCCAGGAGGTCTCATTCACACTTCGCGCCGGCGAGACCCTGGGTCTGGTCGGTCCCAGCGGCGCAGGAAAGACGACCGTCGTCTGGCTCCTGCTCCGGTTCCACGATCCGCTGCGGGGACGCGTCCTGATGGGTGGCCGCGATCTACGGGACCTGCCGCTCGAGCTCCTCCGCCAGCAGGTCTCGGTCGTGACGCAGGACACGTACCTGTTCCAGGGAACGGCCGCAGAAAATATTCGCCTGGGCAGGCCCGACTCCATCACGGAAGAGCTCGAGGCGGCGGCCCGTGCGGCCAACGCCCACGAGTTCATAACCGCTTTGCCGAAGGGCTACGACACCTACATCGGCGAGCGCGGCGTCCGGCTGTCCGGTGGCGAGCGCCAGCGAATCGCAATCGCCCGTGCGTTGCTGAAGGCGGCTCCCATCCTGGTACTGGACGAAGCGCTCTCCAGCGTGGACGCCGAGAACGAAGCGGCAATTCAGCAGGCGCTGGACCGGCTCATGGCAGGGAAAACAACTCTCGTCATAGCGCACCGGCTGTCCAGCGTCGTTGGGGCCGACCGAATACTTGTCCTCGACCGGGGACACCTGGTAGAGTCAGGCCCCCATGCCGAGCTGGTGGCCGCAAATGGAGTGTACGCTCAGCTAGTGGCGAACCAGCAGGCGAGGCCGGAGCAGGACCTGATCGCGACCGCACTCCCCACATCGTCCGGCGACGGTGCCCTCCCCGAGAGCGACCGGAGTGCGGGGAGCCCAATAACCCGATTAAGCGAGGACTCGACGCCATCGCCGGTCGCCGGTGCTAACAGCGCCCTGGCTGCCTGGGGCAGGCTCCTTGGGCTTGTGCGCCCTTGGTGGGGCAAGCTATCGCTGAGCCTTCTGCTCGGCTTGACATACCACGGATCGACCATCGGCGTGGGCGCCATCAGCGCCCTGCTGGTGGGGAAAATCTGGGAAAACGGGGATATTGGCCTGACGCTGATGTTCCTGGCAATCTTTGTGCCCCTGGCGGCTTTCTCCAGATGGGGCGAGGCCTGGGCGTCCCACGACCTGGCTTTCAGACTTCTCGCCGAGATGCGCATCGCACTGTACGACCGGCTGGAGCCCCTGGCGCCCGCCTACCTGGTGCGGCGGCGGTCCGGAGACCTCACGAGCATCGTGGGCGGCGATATCGAGACCGTCGAGTACTTCTTCGCACACGTGATTTCGCCGGCCCTCGTGGCGGTGTTGGTGCCCGGCGGCGTGCTGATCACCCTGGCATTCGTCGCCTGGCCGCTTGCGCTTGTCCTCGCACCGTTCCTGCTGGTGGCCGCGGGGAGTCCCTTCTTCGCTCAGAAAAGGTCGGAACGGCTCGGAGGGGAGCTCCGGCGTGATCTGGGCGATCTGAACGCCCACATGGTGGATGGGATTCAGGGCATGCGGGAGATCGTGGCCTTCGGCGGCGGACGCGCGCGCCTCGAAGAGACGGTCCGCATGGGCCGGACATTCGCCTTCCGCCGCGTGCGGTTCCTGAAGGAGCAGGCGGCCCACGTCTCCTTCATCGAGGCTCTGACGGCTCTCGGCGGCCTGGCAGTGATGACGACCGGCGTCTGGCTGGTGGTACAGGAGCAGATGCCGCGGCCCCAGCTCCCTCTGGCGACCCTGCTCGCCCTCTCTTCATTCTCCCCCGTCTCGGAGCTCGCCAGGACCCTTAAGCAGCTGATGGAGACCCTCGCGGCGTCTCGGCGCGTATTCGAGATCCACGACGAGCCGGTCCCCGTACAGGACGGGCCGGGGGTGACGGCCGAGAAGCCATTCGGTCTTAACGGGGCCCCTTCCATCGCATTCCAACGTGTCGGCTTCTCTTACGGCCCCGGTCAGCCACAAGCCCTTCAAGACGTCTCCTTCACGGTGGGTACGGGCCAGACCGTGGCCCTGGTCGGACGCTCGGGTGCAGGCAAGTCCACCTGTGCCAACATGCTCATGAGGTTCTGGGACCCACAGGCCGGCACTATCCGGCTTGGAGGTCACGATCTACGGGAATACGAGCTCGACAAGCTGCGCGACCATATCGCGCTGGTGTCCCAGGACACTTTCCTGTTCAACACCACCATTCGTGAGAATCTGCGCATGGCCAACGAGGACGCCTCCGAGGCCGATATCGAGGCTGCCGCACAGCTCGCGAATGCATCTGAGTTCATCCACGCGATGCCCGACGGCTACGATACCGTGGTGGGGGAGCGTGGTATGCAGCTATCGGGCGGGCAGCGCCAGCGCATATCCATAGCGCGGGCCATGATCAAAGACGCCCCGGTTCTTGTGCTTGACGAGGCGACCTCACACCTGGATGCGGTCAACGAGCAGCAGGTGCGAGAAGCGCTGCGCCGGCTTATGAAGGGGCGCACAACGCTGGTGATCGCCCACAGGCTCTCCACGGTCAGGGACGCCGACCACATCGTGGTCCTGGACTTAGGGCGGCGCGTCGAGGAGGGCACGCATCAGCAGTTGCTGGAGAACCGGGGACTGTACGCTCAGCTGGTCTCCACCCAGCTCGTCGGCGCTCCTGTGGGTGACGCCAACAACCCGGCGGACTGAGTTCCAAGAGCACCTACCGAATCTCACCGCGGAGCACGCGGAGACCAGAGAGATGTGAGATTTACAAACGTGATTCCTCTGTGCTCTCCGTGGTAAGTTAGAACGTCTCAGCACCTTCCGCTGTTCAGGGCGCGCGCACACACGACACAAGAAGCACCGGCTGCCAGGACCTACAACGTGGCAAGCGTGGGGATGGCGAACTCACTTGCGATATCCTGAATCCACTGGACTACCTCTCTGTGCAGCGGTATCCCGTTCGCCCTGCGCTCCTGCTCATCCTCGTACTCGGGAAGTCCGGGATATAGCACGCGGTCGTGACCCGGCGCCGGCTTGGTATTTTTCAGCGTCTGAAGCATAGCGTCCATGTTGTCCTTGAACGCGTCGAGGTCGGTGAACGCCACCACGTTATACGCGGCGAAGTAATGTTTTCCTTTTGCGCCGCCCGGCATCATGTTTGGGAGAGCTCCTGAGAGGAGCGTCGCCAGTATCTCAGCCATCATGGCAAAGCCATAGCCCTTGTGTGAGCCCTGCTCTCTGCTGGTGCCAAGGGGAAGCAGGGTATACAGTTCGTCCGCCATCACCGAGGTCTCCTCCATGATGGGACTGCCATCCACGTCGGCGAGCCAACCCGGCAGGAGCTTGGCATCAACCCGTTCGGCCAGCCTGACCTTGTTGCCCGCAATCGAGCAGGTGGCCGCGTCGAACAGGAAGGGGGCCTCCCTCCGGGCAGGAGCAGCGATCGCTATGGGGTTCGTGCCAAACATGGGCTCCGCGCCGAATGTCGGCACCACGCGGCGGCCGCCCGCCGTCATGCACATGCCGATCATGTCCTGCTGGGCGGCCAGCATCGCGTGGTGGCCGATTGCGCCCGAGTGGCCGGCGTTAAACATGTTCACCACCCCGACTCCCACCTCCCTGGCCTTGTCGATGGCGATCTGCATAGCTTTCGGCCCGAGTATGATAGCCAGCCCGCCGTCAGCGTCGATGGTGGCCGTGCCCGGGGCCTCCCGGACGATTCGCCAGTCGGCCCGCGCCTTCAACGACCCATCCTGGTAGTACTTCACGTAGTAGCGCAGCATGTTAGAAACGCCGTGACTCTCCACCCCGCGCAAGTCCGTGGTCACCAGCACATCGGCCGCCAGAGCGGCGTCTTCAATTGACTCCCCCATCTTCTCGAAGATCGCCGTCACCGTCTCACGAAGAGACTCGTGGGTCACCCGGACCTGGTCTACGGGCGGCACCTTAAAGCGTTCGAGCATTTCCTAAACCTCAGAGTTGCTGGTAGTCAATGACGAATCTTCGGAACACACGACGGGGATTGTAACACTTGTACGAAGTACAGGCACAATCGGGGAGTTGCCGGAGCCGAGCGGAGAGATGGGTCCCGGTCAGTTGCCGTCCGGCACGAAAATCTCCGTATCGGGATGGAACTGGTACCAGCCGAACCAGAAGGACATGTGCGAGGGCAGGCGCCTCAGCCTCTGGGTCGAGTCGGCCGAGCTGACCAGGTAGTCCTCCGTCACCTCCCAGACAACACCGTCGGAGTCTACCAGCGCCGCCGGCGCCTCAGCGCCCGCCGGGTCGTCTCCGGCAGAGGCGAATCGCCGCTCCCCCCGCTCGTAGGCGCGGGCCGCCTCCGAGATGGAAGATGCTATAACTACGAGCCCAGTACCGCCAAGCACGTCGTTCACGACCCGCTCGCTCTGCAACGCCGCCACCGGGTACGCCTTGGAGGCATCCCCAACGGTCAAACCGAGCACCACTTCCTTGGTCTCCAGGGCATCGCTCCGTAGCCAGACGGGGAACATGGTGTCGGGGCTGCTGAAGTAGTCGT
Organism: Dehalococcoidia bacterium; assembly: GCA_963665215.2. Classification (GTDB taxonomy): domain Bacteria; phylum Chloroflexota; class Dehalococcoidia; order Lucifugimonadales; family CAUZJF01. Next base: position 191,719 of record CAXXWW010000014.1, on the reverse strand, counting down.
TGTAGGCCGCTCGCTTGTCCTCCTCGGGCCTGTAGAGCCCAGGCAGGAAAACGCCGGTCTGAAGCGAGAGCACAGTGGTGTCGGAGTGCTCGGCAAGCCACTCGCCCCAGGTGGTCAGGATAACGGGAAAGAATGGCAGCCTGATGCCGCTGTCCGCCAGCGGTCCGATTATCGGCTCGCCGGTAAACTGGTGCCAGAGGCTCAGGGTGGCCCGGTCGTACATCACCTTGTTACTGCGGTACAAGAGCCCCGACGTGCCGAAGGTGGTGGGCTCTCCGTTTATCTTGGCGGAATACACGATTCCGGTGCCACAGAGCGTTCAATAGGCCAGGGCGATTGGCTCACCCCCCAGCACGTCGTTGGCCATCTCGTGGGGATTGAGGATACGCAGGGGATAGGCGCGATGTTCGCCGTTTATCGATGCCCCGAACACACGCTCATCGGGACCTAGGTAATCGGCCTCAGACGCCGGAATGTTCGGGGGGTCCTGAAGGTCTGGGATGCCATCTACTGCAACCCCTCCCCACACCAGTTCCGTAAGGTCTATTCGAGCGGTCTCCTCGGCGGATTGCAGAAGCACCTCGTAGCGCGGGTCTATCAATTCTGAGAGCAGGTTTATCTTCCAACCCGCGTATCCGGGGGGGGGAGGGTATTCCGACGCGTGCTCGCCATGCCATTCCGTCCATCCGCGTAAGCCGTCATTGTCCCTACCAAAGTCCTGCCCCGAGAGCTGGCGCAACGTCGAGACCGCCTCATCCCTCAAGTCTTGCCTCCTCAAAAACAAAAGCAGCTCCAGCAGGACGGGTACCTGTGAGATGTCATCGTTAAGTCGCGCCTGCCCCATCGCCTCCAGCGCGATCTCGCGGGGATGGTTACGCCCCGAGAATAGCTGGTACATGTTGGACCGGGGGTCGTATCCCACGGCAGCCGTGACTTGTGACGGTACCGCCTCCGGGGCCGGGTCGGGGGTCGAGGTCACGGGCGGAATCGCCGTGGTTGTCGCCGGCGCGCCGGTAGATGGAAACGCTCGCGCCGCCTGGGCCGTGTCCGGGGTGGCCGTCGCAGTCGGAGACGTTGCGGGCGCCCTACTGGACGACGCGCCACACCCCAAGGACAGGCCCGCCACGATGAGCACGACGGCGAGTCTGTCGCCAGCGCCAATACCGTTGAGAGATGTCATTTAGCCCGAATCCACCGAGGGAGGGCGTTTGGTTAGCATCCTGAAGTGGCCAGAGGGTGCTCCTCTGAATCTGGGATAATGGTTTTGTAACAGCAAAACAGTCCCAGAGAAGGAGCACCCAATAGATGCTACCACGCAACCACCCCGACCGGATCCGTATCGTCTTTGACGATCACCGCCTGGTGGCCAATGCCGGGCTGCTCCTTCCGGCCACCCTGGCGCGGCACCTCGGCCTGCCCGAACTCGTCCGGCAGCGCCTCGACCTGGGCGATGCCCCGGGGCGGGCGAACACGAGCGACAAGATGATGACGCTGGTGGCGTCTGCGCTGGCTGGGGGCGACTGCATTGACGACGCCGATGTGTTGCGCACCGGGGGGACGGCCTGCACCCTGGGCGGCACGGTCAAGGCGCCATCCACCCTGGGCACCTTCCTGCGCAGCTTCCGGTGGGGCCACGTCCGTCAACTCGACCGGGTGAGCCGCGAGTTGCTGGCCCGGGCTTGGCAGGCCGGGGCGGGACCCGGCGACGGGCCCCTGACCATTGACCTGGACTCCACCATCTGCGAGACCTACGGACTGGCCAAGGAGGGCGCCCGCCACCACGGCTATACCGGCAAGCGGGGCTACCACCCGCTGCTGGCCATCGCCGCCGGCACCGGAGACGTGCTGATGTCCCGGCTGCGCGAGGGCCGGGCCAACACCGCCCGCGGCGCCGCCCACTTCCTGCGGGAGACGGTGGGACGGGTGCGCTACGCCGGGGCCAACGGACGACTCACGCTACGGGCCGACAGCGGGTTCTACACTCATGGCGTGGTATCCGTCTGCCGCAAGATGGATGTCCGCTTCTCCATCACCATCCGCCAGCACAAAAGCCTGCACAATCTCATCGAGGCGATACCCGAAGATGCCTGGACGCCGATTCCTTACTGGATGGACGGCGCCGCCGATGTGGCCGAGACCACCTGCACCCCCTTCCAGGCCGAGGCGGACGCCGCGCCGGTACGGCTCATCGTCCGGCGGGTGAAGCCGACGCCCGGTTCCCAACTGGCCCTCTTCGCCAAATACAGCTATCATGGCTTCATCACCGACCGGGACGGGGAGTTGCTCGAACTGGAGGCTGACCATCGCCGCCACGCCGAGATCGAGAATGCCATACGCGACCTCAAGTACGGCGTCGGGCTGAACCATCTCCCCTCGGGCCGCTTCGCCGCCAACGGCGCCTGGCTGGCCGTCCAGACGATGGCCCACAACCTGGCCCGCTGGACGGCGCGGATCGGTCTGGGAGAGCGGATAGCCACCACCAAGACCCTCCGGCGGCGGTTCTTCTCCCTGGCCGGACGGCTCACCCGCTCGGCACGCCGGTTGACCCTGCATCTTCCGGATCGCTGGCCTTGGGCTGAGAAGTTCAGCCGCGCCTTGGCCCGGCTGCGAGCCATTCCACTCCCGGCCTGACGGCACCGTCGGCGACCGACCCACCCACCGGACAACCGAAGATCCCCGCAGACTCGTGCCAGCCCGGTCCGAGAGAGTTCCCTGCTGCGTATTCTCTCGCCATCCCGCGCATCGCAGCTCCCGCAGACGGCCATAGGGGCCCCTGTGCGGCGATGAAGACCGTCCGCCGACCTCCCTACCCCAAATGGAACCCAGGCTATTTCCCCTGTAGCTCCCTCATCCCCCTTCCGCTTTCCTCACGCCGTCCATCGGTGTCCTTCGGTGGATTCGGGCTTAAACTCTGCCGAGTGGTTACGGCGGGGTCGTCTGCTCATCTCTCGCTCCTGTCTCCGAGAGCACTATCATGCCCTCAATCAGGCAGCGATTCCACTTATCCCCCTGTTCAGATTTCCGGAGCCACTTCTAACACCTGATCGCTCTGAATAGCGCAGTGCCGGCCTAAGGACTTCCTTTCAGACGCACCTTAGTTATCTGGTTGGCAAGGGGATAGCGTCTCTAGTTCAAAGCCGATTCGGTCGGTTCACCTGCAAGGGCGAACTTGATTTCCCAATGTATCCGTTCTCTCCGGAGAATATCACGGGCAAGAGATTCCAACTGAACTGCTAGATTTCGGCGATAGCTGTAGTCCTGGTTCTTGACAGACTGCTGCGCATCGACCAAATTGACCTTGGCGTTCCAATACAGGTACAGGTAATGAGCATCCCTGTATTCGTCAAATTCACCCCACAGCTTCTGTGTTCATTTGGCTCTCACCTTTCTGTCCAAGTCCTCGCGTATCAAGTAGAGCGGTCCCGTCCCGGTGATGTCGAACCAGTCAACGTCATTACGGGGACCGCCGAGGTCGTCTTGGCCGGTCGCATCCTGCCAGCGCTGATGCCAGTCTCGCATCGCGTCTATGAATGCGGCCTCCCTCGAGTTGGGCGAGTCTGGAGTAGGCGTGGGAGAAGCACACCCCGATAGGAGAAGCAATGCTAGGGCGAGCGTGAGGGTAGGCCTTCTCATGTCAGGATTCCTTTCGTCGAGTCCTGCTACCTTTGATCGGTCTAGCTCTGCCCAAGAGTCAGTCTAGTCCTGGATGTTTTCGTCTGCCAGCTCTAATGAGCACAATGCCGATGATCAGAACAACAAGGCATGAATACCGAGCGCCCGAGTAAGGCCGGGAAGATACACATTGACGGGCGATGTCTGAGGTTACGTCAATAGGTGTGTAAACGACATCAGGCGGCGACCTTCTCAGCCGTTGATTCAATGGCGATTCCATCCGCATACTGTGCACCGAGATAGACGTCTTCGATCAACTCAGGGGCCTTCAGACGCCTGAAGCGCTGTTCGGCGACCATCAACATTTTCCAGATCACCGCTATCGCCCGATCGACCCTCTTGTAGCGCTTGGCGGCATCGGTCCGAAGCCTGAGGGCCGCGAAGGGTGATTCTACCGGGTTCGTCGTGCGAAGGTGCCCCCAGTGCTCCTTTGGGAAGTCATAGAAGGTGACCATGCGGTCCCAGTCCCGCTCCAAGGCCTCTGAGGCCGCCTCGTAGGAATGGTCGCCGCACCACCTGGTGAACACCGTCCTGAGCCGCTCAGCCTCTGTCCGAGTCGGCGCGTAGGGGATAGTACGCAGCATGAGCTTGGCCTGGTCCTGTTGTCGCTTTGGAAGCTTGGCGAGCACGTTTACGATCTTGTGGTTCCAGCAGCGTTGCTCTGCCGCCTGCGGATAGACGTTGCGCAGAGCTCCCCAGATGCCCAGGTGTCCGTCTCCAACCACCAGCCTCGGGCAGCTCAAGCCCCGGCGCTTGATGTCCCTGAGCACCTCGGACCAGTTCTCTGTGGACTCCCTGTATCCGGGAACAGCGCTCACCACCACCTTGCTCCCGTCGCTCAGGGCCGCCATTACCACCAGTACCGCCGCCTTCTCCTTCTCAAGACCAGCCTTGACGTAGACTCCATCCACCCACATGTAGACCACTTCCAGGTCATCGAGGGGCCGGCTGCGCCATTGGGCAAGCTCATCGTTCCACTTATCCTTCAACCGGGCCACCGTGCTCGCCGATACCGGTGCGTCCTCTCCCAGCAGCCCCCGCAAAGCCAGATCGAAGTCGCCTTCGGATAGACCGTGCAGGTACAGCTCGGGGATCAACTCAGCAACCTTCCTGGTCCTGTTGACGAACAGCGGCAGCAGCCGGCTCTCGAACTGCTCCTCGGTATCGCGGACTCGCGGCCGCCTCAGCTGTATCGTTCCCGAACTCAGCGTAAGCCTCCGGGCTCTGCCGTATCCGTTCCGATAGCCGGTATCTGAGTCCGAGTCGGATCTGAGCGCCGACTTCGCCCTTCCCAGAAACCCCGTCACCTCCTCCTCCAGCAACTCCTGGATCAGCCTCTGGACCTGGCTTCGCACCCAATCCTCCAACTGCTCCCACTCCGGCCTTGACTCCGACCTACTCTCAGTGCTTTCCTTCCTCATGGGCGGTCTATCTCCTCTCTTGGGCCTCGAGCCCGTGTTGTTCAGAGAGAGGGTACACCGCCTGACTGTTTACACACTTTTTGAAGATACCTCCCAACTGCGATGTGATGTGCGTAGTGGCGCAGCCCGCGATGTTGTCTTTTGACGCAATGAGGGTCGAAGGAAATATACCTGCGGACCACCTATTCGCATTTGCCGGGGATGTGACGAAATTGGAAATCTACACCGACACGATTCTTGGAGATCCAAATCTCGAATCGCAAGAACAAGGATTGATTCTCTCGTAAAAAGTCTGTGTAGGTTGAATTAGAACAAACGTACCCACGCCTGGGTACAATATACAGTCTCTGTTCCGCACACTACCCCAACATACGGTAGCGCGCAGATGTGCTAAATCGCTGGAACTTCCTCAAAACGGGTTTTTACGAGGGAATCAAGGATTACTTTGGCGACATCGTATGGCTGAAGGCTTGGAGCGGCTGAGGCCCATCATGCGGGACAGTGGCACGGAAGAGCCGCTGATTACGGATGGGCTTAGCATCATCTCCTATGAGGCTATTTGCTGGAGATTGGGCCTGATGGTGTTTCGTCAGGGGGGCCCGTTCACTGCCCATCAAATTAGGAATATTACAGCAGCGCTATCAGAAGTCACACACGAGCTTGATTATCCCGTTGGATAAGCTAACGGTCTATGCGATGCACTTGGTTGTACTTGGGCTTGGCGCCCTAATACTGGGCGCCATCCTCATTTTCGATCTTACAATGCTGATTATGGATCTCTCATTGTTTTGGAGTATTTTTGTACCGATGGTTGCTGTCGTGGTCATGATCCTAGTACCGAATTTGATTGGTGAGGTGATCAGGCTACGGAGGTGCGATATCAGTGGGAAATACCCCAAGCGGTATTTCGATAGTCTCAGGATGGCCAACCAGGTCGTCATAGCGGTCACGGGTGTCACTTTGGGCTTCTTCAAGTTGTCTGATACGCCTCTATCACCCCAAGAGGTCACAACAGTGCAGTTGCTCGCGGCTTCCATATTGGCGGGAGTAGCAGGCGTCGTCTATCAGATCACGCCCAGTATTAAACCCGTGGCCAACGACCGAACTGACCAATACGTCAGCGCGTCGGTTGTGACCCGGTATTCCTGCTACATAGTCACGTACTTGCAACTACTATTCGCCGTCGCAGGATATTCCCACCTTCTGGTGCTATTCGCGATTTGACGCGCGCCTTCATGTCAACGGAATCGCGCGGATTGACACTCTTATCTCATTAACATCGTTCGATAAAGCCCGGACGAGTCGACATACCGCATGAGTAACCGTGCAGAGATGCCAAGCTCATGTGCTGCCTGCCGCTGGCTCATCTCTCCCCCGACAAGGCGTGGCAAGAGCGCGGCAAAACGCTGTTTGAACCCCTCACGGGCATCCAGCCGGGTTCGCCCTCCTAGAGATGCTCTACGGGCCGGCTGTTGACTCTGACGAGTTTGCTTGAAACGCTGTGCTCGTCTGCGCCTTGCTGATAGGCTCATTTCTGTGGTTGGTTCCCGTTATGGGATAGGCACATCAAATGTCGGTGCTCGCGACTTGTCCCCGCCAGGCAGCAGGAGAGCCATTTCATTGGTATTGCTCCGGCTCCAGGTCCGGCGCGGGATGGCACACTCCGCAGACCCATTCCCCGCCGCCTCGTATCCTCCGCCACCACTTGTTGTAACCGCAAGCCCTACAGTCGACTGGATACGCGGTCACGACATCGACAACCAGATCATTCCGCTGGCGCTGACCAGGGCATTCAAATCACTCGCTCAACGGGCCGGAGTTCCAGAAAGGAAGTTACATGCACTCAGGCACCTCCACGCCTCTGCACTCTTTGACCAGGGCGAAAGCCCGATGCTGGTTAGTCGCCGACTAGGGCACGCTTCCATCAAGACCACGGTTGATATCTACGGACACCTGTTCGAAGGTCAGCAGAAAAGGGCAGCGGAAGCATTCGGGAAGGCTATGAGAGCTGAGAGTTAGACTCAATGTCGGCAAATTGTCGGCAAAACGGAAGGGACGCCGAAAACGGCGCCCCTGTTCAGATACGAAACATGAGGTATTAGGTTATTTGGTGCCGAGGAGGAGACTCGAACTCCTACAGCCATTACGGCCACAGCGCCCTCAACGCTGCGTGTCTACCAATTCCACCACCTCGGCGCTGTACCCCCGCAATGCGATGCCAGGCCCACCTTGCCGGCGAAGACCGCAGCAGCATCCCGTGATGCGCCACACGATGGGCCACCGCTCACAATTATAGCCACGATCCCGCCACGCTGTCCACCGGCCGTTTAGCCCATGGATGAGGCGTCACGTCGGCCCGCGCCCAGTCCGCCGACAAGGGCAGGTGCGGGCCCTGCTGCTCGATTGCTCCCACCGGTAGGGCGGCGGCGACCACCCCGCCGCGCTCCAGCTCTCGATAGGTGTCGGTGACGTCAAACAAGGGGGGAACGGCGCAGCATACCGGGTATTGGGCGTGCACCCCGGACCGCGTTATCCTGCCGCGTCCCGCCCGACACCGCCCAGCCCGGACGTGAGACCTCTCCCGGCACGGCATACCCGACGGTTGCGGGCCGCCGGGGCGGGTATGGCCGTCTCACCCGCCGTCAGTTCATGTGGGAGCCGCCGCTGACGTTGATGGCCTGGCCCGTGATATTCTTTGCGTAGTCAGAAGCGAGGAAGGTGGCCAGGTGTCCCAAGTCCTCCGGGGTCTGCTCCCTACCGAGCGGGACGCGCTCCTTTACTGCGCGGTCGAAGATCTCCCTTTGAGAGAGGCCCTTGGCCTTCTCCGGGTCTATGCTCCACCGGTAGGAGATCCGCTGCCACATTGGAGTCCAGAGGAGCCCAGGGCATATGGCGTTTACGTTGATGCTGAAGGGCGCTAGCTCCAGGGCCGATGTCTGCGTCAGATTGATGACCCCGGCCTTGGAGACGCCGTACGGAGTGCTGGTCAGAGTGCCGGTCCGGCCGGCGATGGACGCGATATTGACGATCTTGCCGTAGCGCCGCTCCTTCATGTGGCTGGCGACGGCGTCAGTGACCCTGGCCATTCCCCGGACGTTTACCGCGTAGATGATGTCCCAGTCTGCATCGTCCGGCGCGGCGCGCTCCTCCCAGCCGGCGGCGCCGATGGTCCCGGCGTTGTTCACCAGGATGTCGATGCGGCCGAGGCGGTCGATGACAAGCCGGACCATTCGTTCGACCGACCCCTGGTCGGTGACGTCGACGGCGGTCCCCAGCGAAGCGCGACCCATCTCGGCCACGCTCGCGGCCACGCTCTCGGCATCGGCCACATTGACGTCGGTGGGGGCCACGTCAGCGCCGTTCCGCGCCAGCTCCAGGGCTATCGCCCGGCCTATGCCTCGGCCGCCGCCGGTCACGATCGCCACCTTGCCGCTAACATCCATTTAACTGTGCCTCCGCATGCCAGGGGTAGAGTGCATAGCAGGGCCAGCGACGCCTACTCATTGCGGTGCTCGTATGGGCCCAGATCCGCGTCGACGAAGCTGCGGTGGTAGTTCTTGCCCATCAGGTACTTCACCTCCAGCTCCACGTCGCGTAGCTCGATCTGGGCCGTCACGTCGGGGTCGCGCTCATTTAGGGTCACCTCGAGGGTGTTATGCCCTTGTCGCGGCCAGTGGTCGCTGTCCAGTTTGTAGATGAACCAGTAGCCGCCGACCCGGTAGCGAGGCGAGCTCATCAGATACATGCGGTTGATGGTCCGCAGGAGCGTCCCCGGCAGCTCCCTGCCGTTCAGCTTGAAGCTGAGGCGGTCCAACTCCGTCGCGCCGGTTACTCGGAATCTCAAGAGCACCTCGTGCACCCGGCCGACACGGCCCCACCGCGGTAGGTCGTCGCTGATGGTCAGGTCGAGCCGTGCGGGCTTGCCCACCTCCAGATTGACCGGAAGCTGCATGGTGAGCCCCGGCCCCAGCGAAGGCGCCGGGTAGCGGCCCGTGCCCGTCGGTATGAGGTAGAACTTGTCCCTGGGCGCCATCACGTCAGGATTCGGCAGCTCGCGCAGCTTCTCGTAGAAGGACGCCGGGTAGGGCCAGTTGCCGAACCAGTGGGCGAGGTAGAGCCCGTCGACGCCCTGTGCCCAGTAGTTGCAGGCCGTCGCACGAACCATCGAGATGGTCGCCTCGCTCAGGCGGTCCGAGTCGAGATGGCTTTGGATGGCGGCGTGGATACGGCAGCCGGACCCCTTGGCGGCCTCCACGAGAGGGCGAAAATCGGCAAGCGGGTCGACAAGGTCGGCTCCGGAGAACGTCTGCCCGATAATAACGTCCACGATGCCTTGCCTGATCCACTCCCGCGGGTCCAGCCCGACCGAGAGGCAGCCCTCTACGCTGGCCGGGATCCGTATGGCGAGCTCCCTCTCCGGGCCGCTCTTCTTGACGGCCTCGTAGACGCGGCGCACCCACTCGGTCATTATCCCGCGGCCGGCATCTACCTCCCTGGGGTGAAAGTAGTAGGGGCGATAGTTCAACTGGAGCTCGAAACCGTCCACAGGATAGCGGGTCAGGGTCTCCTCGATCAGCGCGAATCTCTCGTCCCGGACCTCTTTACGCTTGAAGTCGAGACCATCGATTCCGGGGACGGTGGAATCCAGGTCACCTGCGGCGCCGATCTCCAAATGCTTATTGTCGAAGCGAAAGTTCGAGCCGCGAGTATCGACGCCTCGCTCGCCGCTGGCCTGCTGCACCAGCAGAGTGGGATACAGCAGCATGCCCTTGGCGTGGGCGCGGTCGCATATGACGCGAAGGGGATCGTTCCCCTCCTCTATCAGGTGCTTGGCGTTCTGGTGGGCGCGCCGGAAGATCACATGAGGCCATTTGTCCATGTTGTGGCCCCACAGCTCGCCGACCTTGGTGTCGTGCAACACGGTGCGCCCGTCACCGATGCAGAACATGAGCGCCTCAATGGGGGTGCCCACCAGCTCGTCGACGGCCGCCTCGTATTCCTCCTTATGCATAGGCGGCTCGTACATGTATATCAGCGGGTGACGCCCGTCGTGGTAGAACATCATACGAGGCTTAGGCACGGCCGGCCCCTCCTCAGGGGATTCTCGTTTTCGCGGTAAGTATACCCTATGGTAAACCCTTGTGGGCGAGGGGAGTTGCTCATTGCACGGCCCTCTCGCGTCCTGAGTCAGAAGTACATTCAATGCATATCGAGGGACGACCTGCGGCCGGCGCCGGAGGCGGTAATAGCTGCGAAGCTGCCACTGGGGGACCGCTCCCTGACGCTCTACCCGCGGCCCTACCGCTGGCTCTGCGGCAACGACACAGACCCGGGGCGACGGGACAAGACGATCTGGGAGAGGTAAAGGCTGGCTACCCAAAAACCTCGGGGTTCACGCAGTACCTGGGCCGGCGCCCCTGCACCACGGCCACCATGTCGCCGGCCATCGACCGGAAGATTCGCTCCATGGCCAGCTCGCTCAGCCCCGTCATGTGGGGCGAGCAGAGGCACCGCGGGTGCCTGAAAATTCTGTGGGTGTGGTCCGGGGGCTCGTCGGGGAACACGTCCAGCCCGGCGCCGCCAAGCCGGCCGCTCTCGAGAGCGTCGGCAATCACGTCCAGGCTTTCGATGACGCCGCCTCGCGCAGCGTTAATCAGGATGGCGCCGCTCTTCATACCCCTGACGCGCTCACGATTGATCAGGCCCCGCGTCTCGTCACTCAGGGCCACATGCAGGGATACGTAGTCGGAGCGGCGCAACAGCTCGTCGAGGCCCACCGGCTCGATTCCCAGCCCACGCACCCGCTCCTCATCGACGTAAGGGTCGAAGCCCAGAAGCTTCATGTCGAAAGGCCTCGCCAGCTCGGCCAGGCGGAGTCCGATCCTCCCCAGGCCGACGATGCCCAGGGTGTGCTCGGTCATGTCACCGGTGTGGAACTCGTAGCGCCGACTCCACCGGCCGGTCTTCACGATCTCGTCGCCCAGGGGGACGTGCTTGACCAGCGCCAGAAGAAGAGCGAGCGCCCCCTCGGCCACGGCAAACCCACCCACAGGGGCGTAGACCAGCGGGATACCGCGTGCGGTGGCCGCGCCGACGTCTACCGAGTCGTACCCAACGCCCGGGCGTCCGAGCACACGCAGATCCTTGCCCGCGTCGATGATCCGTCTGGTGATCTGCGTCTGGCCGCGGCACACCAGGCCGATGGTGCCGGCCAGGAGCCCGACTATCGTCTCCTGGTCGGCCGCCGGCGATATCTCAACGGGCGCCACCTCCTCCAGAATATCGATGGCTACGCTGTCAATCGGCGCCGTGGCTACGAATCTCGTATCTGGCATCGTGTATCACAGCTCTATGAGGAACAGGTCACGGCTAAACTTCATGAGGAACTCGGCACCGTCGGCCGTCACGAGGAGCTGGTCGCCCAGCGGCACGAAAAGCTTTCCGGAGCCCGGCAGCGAAAACGCAGAGTGCAGTATGATGGTCATCCCGGCCTCAAGGAGCATCTCGTTGGTCTCGGCGGGCACAGGACGCTCGCTGTAGTCGAGGCCGATGCCGTGCCCGACGCGCCCGCCCTGAAGCTCCCATCCGCTCTCAGCCGCCTTCTCCCTTACCGCCCTGGCGATGTGCCCGGCGGGCACGCCCGGCTTGATGACGGCGATGCCCGCGTCCTGCGCGCCCTGGGCGATAGCGAACATCTGCGACAGCGACTCCGAGGGCGTGCCCAGCGTCCCCGTTCGCTGCCCGTGACTCCAGTACCCCCTGTATACGATGTAGGAGCAGACGGCCATCAGGTCGCCCTCTCCAAGCACCCGCTCATGGGGCTTGATGTCGAGCCGCGAGTCGTCCCAGGTGGTCGGCGGACCGGAGGCCATCCAGTACTTGGCGTGGTCCGCGCCTTCCCTGCGTGCCGCCCGCTCCATCTCCGCGATGATCTCTATCCCCCTCATGCCCGGCCTGGCCACCTCAAGCATGGTCTCGAAGCCCAGGTCGCCAAGGTGGACGGCGTGCTTCATGGTCTCCAGCTCATTGGGCCCCTTGACGGCCCGCATCTCGGCCACGATGTCGTCGGTGCGCCTGAGCTTGGAGCCGAACCCCCTGGCCAGGGCCTCTAAGAAGGGCACCGGCATGTTCTCGACGCCGACGACGCCGATGTCCTTCTCGAAGATCTCCCTCTCGCGAAGGACCGCCAGCGTCTCACCGGCGAAATCGCGCAGCCACGACCCGGCGTGGACTCCCTTGGGACGCGCCACCGCGACGGCGTTGGGGTCTACCGCCTGGACCATCCGAACGTCCTCGATCGGCGAGACATCGGCGATCTGCTCCTTCATGAACGGGAGGCCGGCGAAGAGCAGCGCCGGTGGGCCGTCCGCCGGCACCACAACAGCCGAGTCTCCAATCCTATCGTGGTTCGCCCACCCGGTGAGGTATGAGACGTGCCCCGTCTGGCCCCACTTGTGCTCCGCCGCGGGGGAGTACACCAATAGGGCGCCGAGGTCCTCTGCCTCCAGAAAGGCGCGTATCCTCTGGTAGCGGGCTTCCAGCAGCTCAGCGTCCATCCGTTCGATGACCATGGTCGCCCTCCCCTCGCCGGACCAGTCCGATGCGGCATGTCAGACAGGGGCTGTGGCGTATTCTACGCGGCGCCTTTTGGATTGACAAGGCGAATATGCCGGGCCTATGATTCCCTTGAGGCGGGCCATCCCGCTCCAATGGAAATCCGGGCGCTGTAACAGTCCCCACAAGATGGGCCTGCCCCCTCTGGGCTCTCCCGTTGGAGCAGGACCCGCGAGAGCCACTCCGAAATTGAAGCCATTAACGCGCCTTTTGGGACCCCTCGCAGTTGCCCTATTTCTGGCCGCAGTCCCCATATTCCTGATAACCACAAATGTGCGCTGGGTGATCAACGCCCCCATCCTGTACAGCTACGGCTTCGACAAGTACGACATAACGACGCGGACCGGCATCGAGCGGAGCGAGCTGCTCTCAGCGGGAGAGCAGATCAGGGACTACTTCAACAACGGCGTAGAGTACATCGACGTACGGGTCGCCATAGGCGGCATTCGCCGGAGCATATACGACTCCCGCGAGGTGACCCATATGAAGGATGTCAAGGGGCTGGTCAAGGGCCTCTACCGGGTCCAGGAGCTTACCGGCGCATATCTGGCCGCCTTCGCCCTCATCGGGATCTTGGCCGTCCGCCGGCGATTCCTGCCCAGACTCGCGCGCTACGCGAGCTTTGGCGGTCTCCTCACACTGGGCCTGGTCCTGGCCGTGGGACTGGTGTCCCTGGTGGGCTTCGAGCAGCTGTTCCTGGCGTTCCACCTCATGAGCTTCAGCAACGACTTCTGGCAGCTTGGCCCCAGCAGCTACCTGTTAGCCATGTTCCCCGAGAGCTTTTTTTTGGACGCCACGCTGTGGATAGTCGCGTCGACCGTTCTGGAGGCCGCCTTGCTGGCGGCGGTCCCGCCCGCCTTGCGGCGGTGGAGGGTGCGGCAAGCCCATAGCCCAGTGGAGAGGCGCGCCGCGGGGCCAAGCATCCGGCAGCCGCTGCGATAGGACCGCCCTCGGGAGCCCCGACGGGCCGGGTTGTCAGCCCTCCTGAAGCCCCAGCACCCTCCGGGCGTTCTCGTGCAGCACCTTTGGACGCACCTCGTCGCGTATCGGCAGCTCCTCGAAGTCCCGCAGCCACCGGTCGGGCGGCAGATAGGGGAAGTCGGAGCCGAAGAGCACCTTGTCGCGGAGGCGGGTGTTGGTCTCGCGGACCAGGACCTCGGGGATGTATTTTGGGGCCCAGCCCGACAGGTCCAGGTAGACGTTGGGCTTGTGGAGGGCCACGGCGATCTGCTCCTCGACCCAGGGCCACGACGGGTGGGCCATTATTATCGTGAGGTCGGGGAAATCTGCGGCCACGTCATCAATGCCTGGGATGGGCGCGCTATGCTTGAGCTTCAGGCCGGCGCCCCCCGGCATTCCGGCTCCCGCGGCGGCAAACCCGGTGTGGAACATGACCGGGACCCCCAGCTCGCCGCACTTCTCGTAGAGGGGGTAAAACCGGGCGTCGTTGGGAAAGAACGCCTGGTGTATCGGGTGCAGCTTGAGGCCTCTCAACCCCAGCTCGGTGACCGCGCGGTCCAGCTCCTGGACGCCGGCTTCCGCCTTCCAGGGGTCGACGGTGGCGAACCCGATGAACTGCTCCGGGTGACTCCGAGCAAAATCCGCCACGTAGTCATTGGTGTCGGGCGGCTCGCCGGTGGAGGTCTCGGTGTCCACCGAGAAGACCACGGCAAGGATATCCCACTCCCTGTACTTGGCGGCCATCTCGTCGGCGTCTCCAGGGACCTCCTTCACTCTGAAATAGCGGCGTAGACCTTCCTCGACACCGAAGTCTGGCAGACCGGGCTGCCTTGGGACGTGAGCGTGCATGTCAATGGCGCGCATGGGGGCCTCCTGTCGGGGCCTTACGGACCGGCTTCGCGGTCAGCATTATAGCCTAGTGGTCCAACATCATTGAAATGAATACCATGATAGTCATTGTTCCTCTTGGGGGTTCAATCGTAACGTTGAACCGAGGAGGAACCATGATGTCTACCAAGAAGTACCGTATCAGACTGACTACCGACGAACAACAGGAACTCAACGCCTTGGTCTCACGCGGTCGGGCTGCGGCGTACAAACAGACCCATGCGCGCATTCTGCTGATGAGCGATGAGTCACGCTCGGACGGGGGAATGAAGGACGCGGACATCACCAGCGCGCTCGGTGTGGGACAGTCAACGGTCGAGCGAATACGCAAGCGCTGTGTGGAGGAGGGGGTCGAGTCTGCGCTGAATCGCAAAAAGCAACTGCGTCGGCGTCAAAAGAGACTGGACGGCGAAGGTGAAGCACGGTTGATAGCGATGGCCTGCGGGGAACCGCCGGAGGGGCGTGCCAGTTGGACCCTGAAGCTGTTGGCTGACCAGTTGGTCGAGTGTGAGATAGTCGGGACCATTAGCACCGAGACGGTTCGCCAGGCGCTTAAAAAAAAACGAACTGAAGCCGTGGCTGAAGCAGAGTTGGTGCATCCCGCCCGGTCAGAGCGCGGAGTTTGTGTGCGCGATGGAAGACGTACTGGAGGTCTACCAACGGCCGTACGATGGGAATGAGGTTCTGGTGTGCATGGATGAGACGAGCAAACAGCAAGTCAAGGAGACGCGAGTGCCGCGTCCCGCAGCGCCCGGCTTATCGGCGGCATACGACTACGAATACGAGCGCAATGGAGTGAGCAGCCTGTTCATGCTGTTTGCACCGTTGGACGGATGGCGCCGAGTCGAGGTCAGAGAGCGTCGCACGAAGGTGGACTGGGCGCATGTGATAAAGGAACTGGTCGACGAGGACTACCCTGACAGAGACCGGATCGTGCTGGTAATGGACAATCTCAACACTCACAAGCTGTCCTCGCTATACGAGGCATTCGAGCCTGCTGAGGCGAGGCGTATAGCTGAGCGACTGGAGATACACTACACTCCCAAACACGGGAGTTGGTTGAATATGGCGGAGATAGAGATCGGTGTGCTGGCTCGACAGTGCCTGGACCGACGGATTGCCAATCAAGACATCCTGCGCGGCGAGGTCAATGCTTGGCAGAATCAACGCAACCGGGATGTGATACGAGTGGATTGGCGCTTCACTACCGAGGATGCGCGCATCAAGCTAAAGTCACTCTACCCATCAATACAAAAACGTTGAACCACTAGCGGGTATCTGAAAATCCCTTTCGACCATCCCCCTGGCCCCCTTCCTGGCCTGTATGGACCGGACACATGGTGGACGGGTGTTCGGAGACATGGTGGACACATTTGAGTATGTTAGGCATCGTGCCTGAGGTCAAGCTGGGCGATTTGATGAGTGGCGAAGAAGACGTTCCAGACTCCATCGTCAGTTGTCGGCCGAATAGCCACTGGCATGCCCTTGAAGGCCTTAGGTACCTTGAAGATACGGCCAAACAACTGGAGCCTACCTTTGTCGTGAACACGGCGTACCAGGTCGGTTGGTTCGTACTCCAAGGGTGGAAGGACCTCGGGAAACAGTCTTTGGCTCACTTGGTACTTGGTGGCCGGAGTAGCAAGGTCAAGGGCGTCATGGGGCCGCTCCAAGTTGTAGATGTCCCGCCACAGGTCGAAGGCTCTCTGGCAGTGCGCCAGATCAGTGAAGCTGCTCCCCTGCAGCACTTCAACGGTCATGGTTCGGTGGAAGCGCTCATCTTTTCCCTGTGTCTGAGGGTGATAAGGGCGTCCATGACTGACTCCGATGCCCAACCTCAGCAGCCAGACTGTAAAAGGTGTGTAGGGGTGGTCTTGGTCATGGCCCCACGGGGAGCCATTGTCCATCAACATTGTGTTGGGCAGGCCGTAGCGCCGGAAGATAGCCGTCAGGCGCTGTTGCACCATCTCTCCCTGCTCGTTACCGCAGGCCTGCAGCCCCAAGGCAAACCGAGAGTGATCGTCCAGAACAGTCAGAGGGTGGCAGCGTCCTCGGGTAAGGGGGAAGTGGCCTTTGAAGTCCATCTGCCACAGGTCGTTGGGTGCCTGGTGTTCAAATCGCTGCCAGGAACGGTGCTTGGGCCCCTCGGCGGGGTCAATGCGGCCATGACGACGCAAGATCGCCGTGATAGTACTGGGGGCCGGCATGTCCGCCTCAAACACATCCCTGCGGTCCAAAAGCCACCGTCGCAGCTTACGAGCTCCCCAGGCCGGATGGGCCGCACGGGCAGACAGCACCGCCTGCTCAACCTGCGATGGGGTACGTGCAGGCGAGTAGTGAGGCCGCCGCGGCAGCTCGACCAGGCCTGCCTCGCTCCCTTCACGGAAACGCCCAAGCCACTTGTATCCAGTCGTAGGGCTGATCCCGAAGCGACGGCAAAGGCCCCTTTTGTTGGTGCCTTCAGCCTGCGCCAGCTCCACGAACTCTCTCCTCTGAGACATAACGGACATCTCCTTCCATGGCATGACCACCTCCTTGTAATGAAGTCATGCCTATTATGGTGTCCACCATGTCCCCGAACATGTGTAAGCTATGTCCCCGGTCTATACATGGCCAGGAGGGGGGGGGAGATTTTATATCTGAGGGACGCCCTCAGACTCCCGGCCCTTCGGCGGGCTCAGGACAGGCGCCGGGGCTTCGCCCCTCTGCACACCCCATATTTCATCAGCCTGCCAGTCGATGTGCCACGGTATGTTACACTTTTGGCCAAGGACGGGCGGCGGCGAGCCGGCGGACGGCGCAGTCCTTCCATGCCAGCATTGCGCGGACACGGTCACCATTCGCGTGCCGGTAGGAGGTGCAGGTGGGACTGACCGTGTCGGCGACCGAGCTATCCAGGTATGCCTACGACCAGTTCTGCGCGCGATGCGCATGGGTCCGTCTGCACGTCAGGGCGCTCCCCTATCAGAGCTTCCCAGGGATCTTCAGTACCATAGACAGGTACAACAAGCTGATCGTCCATGGCTATTTCGACCGGTCAGGCTCTCTGCCCACGTGGCTCGGGGAGCTGGGCGAGGTCGAGTCCTACATACCTCCGCCGCACTGGAGTCGGTTCAAGGTCGTGGATGAGGATACAGGCGTCACCCTCAGGGGCGAGGCCGACGGCATATTCAAAATGGCCGACGGCTCCTACGCAATTGTCGACTACAAGACCGCCAGATTCACGGCGGGGCAGGCCGGGCTCATTACGGGTTACGAGGCCCAGCTCAACGCCTATGCCTACATAGGCCAGCGCCTTCAGCTGGCGCCGGTAACAAAGCTTGCTCTCGTCTACATGGAGCCCGTCACCGACGAACGGACGGCCAGGAAGCCCCAGGTCGTTGACGACGCCGGGTTCTCCATGGCCCTCGCCGCCACCGTGGTCCCCGTGCAGGTGAGACCCGATGACCTGATTCCCCGTCTGCTGCGGGAAGCCTCGAAGATAGGCCGTATGGACAGCCCCCCTGCCGGGTCCCGCGATTGCAAGGACTGCCAGGCCGTCGCCTCCCTCGTGCGGGCGGTGAGCTGAGCGGACCCACGGGTGGAGGAGCGGAGTACTCCCGCCCTCCGACGAGCGCGTGGGACAGAGTTAGCGGGATTTTTTAGTGAGCCGCTCGCGAGCCGCGCCTCGCGTCCAGGCGCCCGGCGATTAAGGATGCGAGTCGCACGAGCCGGCCTACCTGAGGGGAAGCACATCAACCGCGACGGCGGGCGCACCATGCGAGACGTTTGAGTTCCACGCCGACAGACGGGTCGAGCAGGCGCCTGCGGCCTAACCGGGGGCTGTTACGGGGACCGCGCCGCGAGCCGCCGTATGGAGGGGCCCGACGACCATCTGTGCGGCCGCCTGAGGGGCAAGCCGGTCTACGTTTACCGCGAGGTCGTATTGCCCCATGTCCATCAGATCGGCTCCGTACAGGTGCTTGAAGATCGAGACCACATCCCTGTCTCTTCGCTGGAGCCACTGCTGGGCCTCGTCCCCACTCAGCCCCCGCTCCACCGCGACCTGCCGCTGTCGGAACTCCAGCGATGCAGTCACAAATACCTTGAGGGCACCCACGTTGGAGGGGACGTACAGGTGTGCGCCGTGCCCATGAAGCACCACGTTTCGCTCCATTGCGATACGCCTTACAACGGCGGCCAGCCCCTCAACGTACCCTCTCTTGGTGACATGCTCTTCCAGGACATCGGCGTCTAGCTTGGGCTCCGGCCTGAAGTAGTAGTAGCCCACGTCGTAGGACGCCGACCACTCCATTGGGATGACGATCGCCCTCAGCAGCCGGGTCCAGTAGGACCGGTGGCTCGCCTCAAGTGACTCCAATTCCCCATGGCTGCAACGAAGGCGCCTGCGCAGCCTCTCGGATATCTCGGAATCCATGAAGCGGCTACCTGTGATTCGCGCCACCTCCGCCCCTATCGCTTCCGAACCGCTTCCCGGCAACCCGGCCAGGGTCACCACCGGGGGGCTCTCCCGCCACGGGTCGCGTCGAAGCGGCGAGTCGATGGTAAGAACGCATGCGTTCAGTGCGGACCCATCCGGGCGCGTGCAGAGCTCACGCGTCGCCTCTCGCGCGAACCCCAGTTTCTCGAACAGGCCCAGTGCCGCGGCGTTGTCCTCCGGCACATTCACCCACGCGCGGTCCACCCCGTACTCACCGAACACTTTGTCCAGCAGCTCCATCACCGTCGATGTGCCGTAACCCCGGTGCCACAGGTCCTTGACTCCTATGAGCACGGACAGCTCCGCGCCGCCGTCCGCCTGCATCACCATCTGGCACTCGCCGATATGTTCTTTTGTCGGGGTATATATCGAGAATATGAGGCGGTCGGAGTCGCCGAATACGCCGTCCCACTCCCACTGGCTCGCCTCGATCATGTGGCGAGGGTCGTAGCCGCGGTGCATGGGATCGCCACAGCCGTAGTGCCCGAACCACCTCGATGAGAGCTCTCTATCTTCCAGCCACCAAGCGACGCGGTCGACATCGTCCCTGGAAACGTTCTGCAGGGCCACCTCGGGCAACATCCTTGTCCTCCGAACCCCTACTTCGGTCGGTCACACGCGACGCCTGTCAACAGAATTGCTCTTCCAGACTCGTTTGACGAAACAGTACCGGAATCACACGAGTTTGTCAACTTTATCGCCGAAGCCCTCCTTATTTCGTAACATCTAGGCGGTCGGTGTGACTACATGATTCCTGTGTTGCAACTCATGAACTTTGATTCGTATATCAATTAACCCGCGAATGCGGCTGCTCTTAAACGCCGGCCAAAAAATTGACTTTTGTTTAATCATCGTTCAAAATGGACTCGTTGGGACTTGCTCGCCAGCGGCCGTTGCACCGTTGGAGATGTCTCGGTGGGGGGCCGCCGCCCGAGCGTCGAATCGTCCTGACGCCAGATTGGAACAGGCCCGCCGGCTCGCAGGAGAGAGATAGGTCGGAGTGGAGGGAATTCCCTAGCCCGGGAAGGCAATGCAGGCATTAAGAGTCGCCATCAACATCGAGCCTCGTGACTTTCCCGATCTGCTGTGTGCTCGCCGCGTAGATGACAGCCGACTGGCCGAGTACGTTTCCGCTCTCGCCGAGGCAGTGGCTGAAGAGCTGGGCTTGCAGGAGTTCCTCTCACGGCCGGACCGAGTCCACGAGCTGCGTAGAATCTTGTGGGAGGCGGGACGAGCCCGCACACGACCAACAGGACGCCGACAAGGCCGTTGGGCCGGTAATGGGCCCCTTCCAATAGCGCTGGACAGCCGCGATTCGCCCCCAAGGCAGGCTGACGTCATCGCCTGGGCGGCATCTCAATCGACCCTTCGTAGATACCTCAGCCCAGACCAGCCCATCAGGCCCGGCACCCCGGGGCCGCCTTAACTCCGATGCCCCTTCCACACAGGGGCTCAGGCCCCACACACCATTCGCAGCCCCTCCGAAAATCCGCCTTCGTCGATCATGTCAACCGTGCCTCCTCTTGTTAGGCTTGTTGGAGTGCGCGCCCAGGACGGGCCGTCCGCCCGGCAGCGGCCGCGCTACCGGGCGCCAGCGCGCCGCTACTGCTCCGGCGGCTGCGTGTAGATCCCGCCGTATCCTCCGCGGTGTTCATCACCACCGTCACCGACGTCGCCGGCTTGTTTTTCTTCCTGGGACTTGCGGCTCTGTTGATGGGCTCCTTGGTATACGCGCGGCCGGCCCCGGCCATCGTCACGGCGGCCCTCGTTGACACTCCTCAGAATGACCGGTAGAATCCTCGCAGAGTCACGCTGCAATAGCAGTCAAGAAGGGGGGATCATGCCGGTTATAGACGCGCACAGCCACCTCGGTGAGTGCCGGGTCTTTGGCCTCGACAACTCCGAGGAGTACCTACTCCGCGGCATGAACGACAACGACATAGACATCAGCCTGGTCCAGCCTTATCCGGGAGCCAACTCGGCCAGCGCGACGCACGACAGGATAGCGGAGCTCGCCAAGAAGAATCCGGGCCGTATCTTCGGAATAGCCAGCATCAATCCCCACCAGGATAGCCAGGACTATTTCAACGAGCTGAGCCGCTGCGTGAACGACCTGGGATTCGCTGGCGTGAAGCTTCATACTATCGGCCATGCCATGCACCCGGCGGGAGCCGACGGCACCACCGTGTTCGACTCCG
Source organism: Dehalococcoidia bacterium (assembly GCA_963665215.2). GTDB lineage: Bacteria > Chloroflexota > Dehalococcoidia > Lucifugimonadales > CAUZJF01. The sequence goes on along the minus strand of CAXXWW010000014.1, from coordinate 170,489 downwards.
CCAGCCAGCTCGGCATTCCGGTCATGATTCACACGGGGCCGGGGATTCCCTTCGCGGCGCCCTCCGCCGCAATACCCCAGCTACAGGCGTTTCCGCAGGTCCCGGTGGTCCTCGCCCACGCGGGCCACGGCATCTTCAGTGACGAGGCAACGGAGGTGGCCAAGGCCTACCCTCAAGTCTACCTGGAGCCCTCGTGGTGCACCTTTTACAATGTCGGCGCCATGGTACAGGCCATCGGCGCGGGCCGCGTTATGCTCGGGACCGACCTCCCGCCCAACGCCCGCATCCAGATCGAGACGTTTAAGGCGCTCGACTTGAGCGAAGAGGACGAGGCGATGGTGTTGGGTGGGACGGCCAAGGAATTCTTCAAACTCAACGTGTAGGTGGCGCAAATGATCTCACTGAACGTCTATCTGACACCCAAAACAGGGAAGGCGAAGGAGTTGGAATCGGCCATCCGGCACAGGTGGATCGAGGCGATGACGGAGCAGCCGGGCTTCTTGAGTGCCGCCGTGGTCAAGCCGTTCCCCGACGACGAGCTGGCCGCATTGGAGGCGACTAAGCCACAAAGCGCCTACGAGGTGGTCTCCTTCTGGAACTCCGAGGCCGAGCGCGCCGCGTGGACCCAGCGTCCCATCCACAACGAGGTGTGGGCGCACGTCGTAAATGCCACCGAGAGCGTCACCTACACCGTCCAGACCGTAGAGCAGAGCTGGAACCTCTAGCACGCCCGGAGGGCGTTGGTCCTCGGCGAATTTGAGCGCCCTGTTCCCAGTCCGGCGGCCGACCGCGCAGCCGGAATATACAGCGGTGTACTCAGTAGGTCATCAGATTAACCCTAGCAGAGACCACCCTGAGTCCCGATAAGTCCGGCACCGCCCGGCTGCCCGGCCCCGAGCGTGACCTGCCCCTACTCCCGGCCCGTTCCGGCAACCTCAGACCGGTGCCGGCCCTCCTCTTCCGTCGCCACACTCCGGCCCTCCTCCACATCGACCCAGCGGAGTATCACGGTGCCGGCCAGAATTAACCCGAGGACCGCCAAGATTGCCATCCGCGCGTCGTAGATTCCAGTGAAGAGCAGGTAGACCATCGGTCCAAACACCGCGGAGACCTTGCCGACAAATCCGAAGAACCCGAAGAACTCGGCGCTTTTGGTCTCCGGCGTCATGTAGGCGAAGATGCTGCGGCTGAGGGCCTGGCTGCCGCCAATCACCAGACCTACGATCAGACCGAGAATGAGCCACTGGAAGTTCACGGATATCCCCAAAGGCGCCCAGACGAACTGACGAAGGGTGCGGGGCCACCAGTCGATGGGGCCCCGGGTCAGATCGGCGGGGTGATGGGGACCGGTCCCCTGGGTGCCATCCAAGGGGCCGCCGCGGATAGATATGCTGAAGCGGGACAGGTCAGAAGAGGCGACGGCCTCAACGAGCTCGGCCGCCCTCGACCTGCCAAGGCTGGTCTCATCGAGCAGATGGCCGAAAGCCTCAGTCCACTCGGCGTCTGCCTCGCCGCCCGAGATATCCGGCGCCCGGCTGACGTCGTATACGCCAGCCGGGGTGTACGCGAGCTGGTAATCAAAGTCCTCGTGGGTCTCGGGCTGTAGCGGGGCAAACCCGACCGCAAGCATGATCACCAGGCACCATCCAACCAGGGCTACGCCAAGCGCCGGTTTGGTACCCATCCTGTCGGCCAGCCTGCTGAACCCGATAGCCCCGAACGCCGCAACGATCTGCACGATGAGGATCGTTACGGCGTTGAACAAAAGGGGTACTCCCAGAGTGTCGGGGCCGTACGCTCCGGCCACGGTGAGCACCGTCTGGATCCCGTCGTTGAATAGCAGGAAAGCAACGAGGTAGAGGACGAGCATGCGAAAGCGGGTCAGCTCACCCAATGTCCGTCTCAGTTCCATGAATGCCATTCTGGCGGCGCTCCGTAGTTTCAGGCCGTCGACGGGATTGGAGACCTGCGGCTCCGGCACCGTCTTGAAGGTCCAGAGCGCCCACCCGAACCACCAGAGCCCGACGGACGATATCGCAAGCCGGGTGACGAGGTCGATGTGGTCGGTCCCCGTGAAAGCGAAGATGAGCCCCAGGTGGACCGCGAGGAGCAGACCTCCCCCAATGTATCCATAGGCGTAGCCACGGGAGCTGATCTCGTCGAGCAGGTCCTTCGGCGCCAAATGGGGCAGAAGAGAGTTGTAGAAAACGTTCCCTCCGGCGAACCCGATGTTGGCGATCAGGAAGGAGCCGAACACCCACGCCCAGGCAGCACCCGTGTATGCTGAGACAAAGCTGAGCACAATGGCGACCGCCCCGGCCACCGTGTAGACCCACAGTAGCTTCTTCTTAATCGCGGCGCGATCGGCGATGGCGCCCAGGACCGGACTGGTGAATGCCACGACGGCGGTTGAGACGGCGATGCCAAGGCTCCACATGGAGCTGCCCGTGAGCGTGAAGCCAAGGACCTGGACCTCCGGGCCGAAGGCGTCCTTGAACAGGACGACGAAATAGGCCGGAAGAATTGCGGTGCTGGCGCTGGTGGCGAAGGCCGAGTTGGCCCAATCGTACATGCACCATCCGCGGATCGCCCGCCGCTGCGGCCACGGGAGTGCACTGAAGACGCGTCCGGCAGTCCTGTCTGCAATCCGGCTATCGCGCCCCTCATCCGCCGTACCGGCACTCGACGCACCCGCACCGGAGGCCCCTGCCTTATTCTGGCGATTCATGGCGATCCCCTTGCGATTCGCAGGCCGGCCCGCACCGGACAGGATGTTAACAGAAAGCCCAGATGGGCGCATAGTGAGGTCTTGGCCAGCGCAGACTCTAAGAGGGTGTGTGAGAAGTATGTGGAACTGCGGTTCGACCCTTCGACTTCGCTCAGGACAGGCAGGCTCACCACGATGGTTCGATACGGCCTGCGGCCTACTCACCATAAGCGGTATTTGCCCGTTTGCCCCGAGTAGTCCCGACGAGTCGGGACGTATCGAGGGGAGCTTGTCGAAGGGTATGAGGGTCGTATTCACACACCCTCTATAACCACAACAGACGATGATGAAGCTGGATTCTAGGCACGGTCTGACTCACAAGTCAACGCTGTCATGACGGGCCCTTCCAGAGCACAAGAGAAGGCTCCCGGGATTTCCGGGAGCCCCTTCGTTATGCGGCGAAGAGTGGCGGGAGCTCTCATCCAAACCGCCCTTCGTATAGACGACCCGCGCGGCCCTGAGGCTCCACCATCAGCCCCTGAAGCTCAGCCGGCCGCGATCACGTCCCTCAGGTGCGCGACCGCAAGTGAGATGGCCTGTCGCGGACCGCAGGCGTTGCCCTGGTCCTCGTAGACGATCGAGATCGTCCCGTTGAAGTCCACCGCCCGGAGGATGGCGATCACACGCTCGTAGTCGATCCACTCCTCCCGGCCGCCGTCGATCTTGTATATCTTCGCCCTCACGTACGAGGCATAGGGCGCCGTCTGCTCCATGTACTGGTAGATGTCCACGTTCGGGTCGGACACGCCCATCGGCGGGGTGCCCGGCGAGCCCTTCCACCGGCCCGTGTCCAGGATGAAGGTGAAGCTCTCTCGATCAGTGTCACGCAGGATCCGTATTATGTCCTCGCCGGTCGGAGAGTCCACCGGCGGGTGGTTGTGCAGCCCAATGAAGATGCCCAGGCCCGCCGCGTAGTCCGCCACCTCCTGGTAGCTGACGATCATCTCGGACCACAGCGCGTCCCGGCCTTCGGTGGCCTCGGGGATGCTGCCGCCGAAGATCCTCACCAACGGCGCACCCATGAATGCGGCGTCGTCGACCGCCGCCTTGGCCTCGTCGATGCGACGGCGCAAATCGTCCGGCCGCAGCGGGACACCGACGGCACCGACACCGGGCAGCGTCGCCGAGTCGATGAAGCCACTGCCGATCCCCAGAAAGCCGATGGGCAAACCGCGTTTCAGGCACGCCAGCTTCAGGCCTCGCAGGTATTCTCGGTCACGTGATCGCAGGCCACGGTCCAGCTGGAAGTCGACCGCGTCGAGTCTCAGCTCGTGAGCGAATTCGATGAACTCCTCGGCGTCCATCCACGGGTCCGACCCTCCCTCGAGGGCTATCAGCGAGTTGCAGGCGAGCTTGATCGTCGACACCGTCCTCCTGTGGCTGGAAGATACTCAGGCACGCGTAGCAGCCAGTACCGTGAGGGCTGGAACAGCGCTAGTTGTAAGTCACGCGTACGAAGGGTTCTTCTTCCCGCCAACCCGCCCTGAGGGTTTTGGGGGAATCCCCAGACCCCTCCCCCTTCGACGGGCTCAGGGCAGGCGCCGAGGGTCGCACCCTCTCTAAACTCTCCCGCCGTACACGTCAAACCAGGGGTGACTTGGGACTAGGCCGGCGACTGGGTCGTGTATGTCTCCGCCAGCGCAAAGCAGAATGAGCTGGCAGGGCCGCCGGGACCCGTGACTTGCCGCCAACCGTCCCTGATGTACGGCTCGCCGGGGGCTCGCACCCCATTGACGATGATCGCACCCTTCTCCGCGAACATCAGCACGGAGAATGCCACGGCCGTGCCCTTCTCGTTCGGAGCACGGCCTCTCATGATGAAAGGCTCAACCAGGCCGCTCCAACTGACCACGATGCTGAACTCCCCCGCTTCCAGCACCCAGTAGGGGGCGTTGCCGACGTCGCCTCCCCTAGTCAGCTTCCCTTCGAGCACAGGCAGGTCCAGGTCGTTGAATGGGTCATCGGGAGCGGCGGCGCGGACGCGCTCCATGGTGAAGTCGAGGACATCCCGCTCGTCGGTGACGATCGCCTGGAGCCCGTCGTCTCCCGGGACGCTGATCAGGGCGACGTTCCCCTCTCCCGCTGGGCTGTACCGGGTGTGGTAGATCCCGATGGAGGCGCTATTGGTGTTCCCGTCGGACTCCCGCAGGTAAGCGATCCAGTGCTCTCCGGACCATAGTAGCTTGCCTGTGTCTGCCATCATCGACCACCTGTGCTATCTTGAACGGCGCTGTTCTCCTGTGTCAGATATCAGCGCCGCTGGGATTATACCGGAATTCCCCATTTCAAGCTGCCTGAACCCAAGCACCTCACCATCTTGGACGAGAGCCATGTAAGTATCACTCACGGATGCCGTGAACCCTGGGCAATGGAGGCAGCTTTCACCACGTTTGCAGGGCGCGCACCTCGCACTCGGTTGCCCCTCTTCACCTCTGATGACCTCAAGGATCCGCCGTCGGCGGACTACCCCGGTGCCGGACGGAGCCCTGAACAGCGTGATCCTGTATGAGTGGGTCCATGACCGGGTTGGACGTAAGCGGCAGTGTTCTGTATCAGGCGGCCGAGACGCCGCGGCTGAATTCGCTGTTGCTGTGGCCGGTGATGCCAGGGCGCTCTGCTAGTGTCCGGTGTGTCCTGAAGGTGCGGACTCGCCGCCACTGGCACCACGGCGAACGACGGGCGCAGCCGCACGCTGGATAGCTACATTGACGCAGGCCGGCCTGCCGGACGCCATGGCGCGCTGCAGGGCGGGTCTCATTTCGGACGGGCGGGAGACCATCTCGCCGTAGGCGCCAATTGCTTCGACCATCCGATCGTAGCGAGACGGCAGCAACTCGCATCCCACCAGCCGGCCTTCGCCGTAGTCCCTTAGCTGGATCTGGAACTCGGCATTCCATGCGGCGTCGTTTCCCACAACGGCCACGAACGGAAGATCGTTCCTCACGGCTGTGTCGAACTCGGCCGGGTGAAAGCCGAATGTCCCGTCCCCCAGTATGGTGACGATGCGCGAGGCCGGAAACGCCAGCCGGGCCGCCAGCGCGAAAGGGACCGCGCTGCCGATCGAGCCGGCGGTGCCGTTAATCACTCGATGAGGGGCCGAGATACACGCCTGGGCCCACTGCCCGAACTCGCCGCCGTCTGAGATGAGCACCGCCTCCTCGTCCTCGTCCAGTAGCTCCTGGACGGCCCGGCATACCTCGATGGCGTGGAGCGGTCCGTCCTCGGGGGACTTTTGCTTCTTCCACGCCTCCGGCCGGTACTGGACCGCCTCCTCGACTCTCCGCCGCCAGCCATCGTCAGGCCACTCTCTTCGGGCGGCCCATCGAGCGAGGTCCCGGGCGGCCGCCACGGGATCGGCGCGCTGCGCAGCGATCAGACGCTGCGAACCGTCGAGCAGGCGGCGCGTCCTCTGGAGGACGGACTCCTCCTCATCTACCTGGATGAACCGGCAGTCCGGGCTAATCCCGGGAGGACCTCCGAACTGAAGGGTAAAGTCCAGCTTTTTCCCAAGCAGCAGAAGTAGGTCGGCCTCTGAAAGTACTTCGGACAGCGCTCCCAGGCTGGGATCGTTGATCCCTCGCGGGCTCTCCATGCTAATGACCGGACTCGCCGTTGAGTCGGCCAAAGAGGAGAGGCCCTCGGGCGCGGCGCCGCGCATCATGGCCGGCCCGGCCACTATCATCGGCCGCTTGGCCCCTTCCAGGGCGTCGAGAATGCGCCGGTTCGATGGGTCACCGATTGCCGCCCCGGCCTCCCGCTCGAATTCGCGGGGCGCAGGTGCCAGGCGCCCGGTGTCCTCCAAGGGCGCCTGCAGCAGGTCGAAGGGTAGACTAACATGCACGGGCCCTGGACGCCCCGAACGGGCCAGCTTGAAGGCACGGGCCACATCATGTCCGAGCTGCGAGGCCTGGCTCGACGTCCATGACGCCTTTGATACAGGGCCGGCCATTTCGGACTGAGCCATCTCCTGAAAGGCGCCGAGCTCCGCCTGGCCGCGTGGGGCGTGCCCGCTCAACAGAATCATGGGCGACTCAGCCATAAGCGCCACGTACAGCGCGGACAAGGCGTTGGCCATGCCTGGGCCGGCCGTGACCAGCGCGACCCCGGGCTCGCCGGTTAGACGGCCCCAGCAATCGGCCATGTGCACGGCCGCTGCCTCGTGACGTACGTGGACCAGCTCCACGCCAGGCTCGATGCAGGCGTCGAACAACGGCATGATCTGGTTGCCGGAGAGAGTAAAAATGCGCTCCACGCCGGCAGCCGAAAGTGCCTCGACCACCAGGTCTGCCCCGCGCTTTGTATCGGCCATAATCTCAGTGCCTCATAGATTCAGCCATCGTATCGAGAGCTGGGGTGAGGGGTTTCATCGGTAGTGCTCCGTCACGGGTGAAATGAATGGTTCGTCTTCCCACCCGCCAGCCCTGAGGGTATTGGGGGAATCCCCAGACCCCTACCAAAGAGGGTTGCACCCTCTCTGGACTCTCCCGCCGGGCAAACCAAATCAGGTGTGACTTAGCACTAGTGGTTCAACGTTTTTGTATTGATGGGTAGAGTGACTTTAGCTTGATGCGCGCATCCTCGGTAGTGAAGCGCCAATCCACTCGTATCACATCCCGGTTGCGTTGATTCTGCCAAGCATTGACCTCGCCGCGCAGGATGTCTTGATTGGCAATCCGTCGGTCCAGGCACTGTCGAGCCAGCACACCGATCTCTATCTCCGCCATATTCAACCAACTCCCGTGTTTGGGAGTGTAGTGTATCTCCAGTCGCTCAGCTATACGCCTCGCCTCAGCAGGCTCGAATGCCTCGTATAGCGAGGACAGCTTGTGAGTGTTGAGATTGTCCATTACCAGCACGATCCGGTCTCTGTCAGGGTAGTCCTCGTCGACCAGTTCCTTTATCACATGCGCCCAGTCCACCTTCGTGCGACGCTCTCTGACCTCGACTCGGCGCCATCCGTCCAACGGTGCAAACAGCATGAACAGGCTGCTCACTCCATTGCGCTCGTATTCGTAGTCGTATGCCGCCGATAAGCCGGGCGCTGCGGGACGCGGCACTCGCGTCTCCTTGACTTGCTGTTTGCTCGTCTCATCCATGCACACCAGAACCTCATTCCCATCGTACGGCCGTTGGTAGACCTCCAGTACGTCTTCCATCGCGCACACAAACTCCGCGCTCTGACCGGGCGGGATGCACCAACTCTGCTTCAGCCACGGCTTCAGTTCGTTTTTTTTTAAGCGCCTGGCGAACCGTCTCGGTGCTAATGGTCCCGACTATCTCACACTCGACCAACTGGTCAGCCAACAGCTTCAGGGTCCAACTGGCACGCCCCTCCGGCGGTTCCCCGCAGGCCATCGCTATCAACCGTGCTTCACCTTCGCCGTCCAGTCTCTTTTGACGCCGACGCAGTTGCTTTTTGCGATTCAGCGCAGACTCGACCCCCTCCTCCACACAGCGCTTGCGTATTCGCTCGACCGTTGACTGTCCCACACCGAGCGCGCTGGTGATGTCCGCGTCCTTCATTCCCCCGTCCGAGCGTGACTCATCGCTCATCAGCAGAATGCGCGCATGGGTCTGTTTGTACGCCGCAGCCCGACCGCGTGAGACCAAGGCGTTGAGTTCCTGTTGTTCGTCGGTAGTCAGTCTGATACGGTACTTCTTGGTAGACATCATGGTTCCTCCTCGGTTCAACGTTACGATTGAACCCCCAAGAGGAACAATGACTATCATGGTATTCATTTCAATGATGTTGGACCACTAGTATAGCTCAGGGGAAGGAGGGAAGGTAGCGCCAAGTATTGCCATGGTCAGCCCTCCTTCCGCGCCAGTCCGTTACGCGACTCCCGGCCGTCACGAGCTATGGGAATAGACTCGGAGCCCGGTGTGGCGCCGGGCTCCGACGTTGGCCAGGGTCCGATGGAGGCCCCGGTGGGTCGCTCGCGGGTTGGTCTGCGGGGCGATCTGGCGGCCCACGTCATTGGCGTGTATCTGGTCGATGTAAAGGGAAGCGAGCGCCGTCCGGGGTGCGATCAAACCCTCGTCGGTAGGAAAGCCACGCAAGAATTTGGTGACGATGACGCTGGCGTGGCTGTTAGGTGGATACGAGGTAACCACTGCCGCCACACGAAATGGTCCCGGCTTTTCCACATGCTCCTCGCGTTTTTTTGACATTGGGGCGATTCAGTTCAGCTGGCTATTGGAGAATATGTGAACCGGAAATCCCCTTATCAAGTTGCGTGGACCCAAGCACCTCACCATCTTCGACGAGAGCCATGGTATGGTTATCCACCAGTACCGTCAACCATCCAACCAGGCTGCGATTGCGTAATTGACTGCGTTTTTGGGTGGCCGTACAATCACCAAGTTCACGGATTGCGTGTTCTTTGGACGCCCGCACATTGATATGGGGAGTATCGAGTGACATGACCTACGACCTTCTAATCAAAGGCGGCACGGTGATAGACCCATCCCAGGGACTGAACGCTGTACGGGACGTGGCTCTCTCAGGTGACAAGGTCGCGGCGCTGGGCGTTGGAATTGCTGAGAGCAAGGCTGCGGAGGTGTTGGATGCCGCCGGGCTGATCGTCGTCCCCGGCCTACTCGATCTACACGTCCACTCGTTCTGGGGAGCTAGCCACTACGGTGTAGATCCTGACGTCGCCCATTTGAGCAAGGGAGTGACAACGGCGCTGGACGCCGGCTCCTCTGGGGCCGATACTTTCGGGGCATTCCGCAAGTACGTCTTGGAGCGATGCAACACCCGGCTCCTTGCTCTGCTGAACATATCCACGATGGGAATGATCTCCAACGACATCGGAGAGCTGGAGGACCTGCGCTGGGCCAATGTTGGGGCGGCTATTCGAGTCGGTCGAGCCAACCGTGACTTGATCCTGGGTATCAAGGTCCGGCTCTCCAGCAATATCACAGGAAAACACGATGTGGACTCGCTAAAGCGAGCTCTCGAGGCAGCCGAGGGTCTTGGCCGGTTTGTCATGGTCCATATCGGTGGGTCCGAGACCTCTTTGGAGAAGCTAACCAACCTGCTCCGCCCCAAGGACGTGGTCACCCACGCATTTACGGGTCACCCGCAGGGCGTGCTGGATGACGCCGGAAGGGTCATTCCCGCGATCGTCGAGGCGCAGCGTCGGGGCGTCGTTTTCGACATCGGCCACGGCGCAGGCAGCTTCTCGTTCGACGTGGCAGAGAGGGCTTTGTCCCAGGGGTTCTACCCCAACAACATCAGCAGCGACCTCCATGTTTACAACATCGAAGGTCCAGTATTCGACGAGGTAAGCGTCCTGTCCAAGTTCGTATGGCTGGGGATGTCCATCTCCGATGTAATCAGGCTTAGCACGGAGGCAACGGCCCAAACGATGGGAGTTGGCGGAGGGCTTGGAACCCTAAGTGTGGGGGCGGAGGCCGACGTAACCCTGTTGCGGTTAGACGAAGGCCGGTTCATTCTCACCGACGCCCTTGGCAGGTCGGTCACGGCGGATAAGAAGCTGAGCCACGTGACCACCATAAAGGCCGGCCTGGTCTACTGCCCCTGGCTGAAGTAGACGAGCTCTCAGACATTAAAGGCCAGGGGCTCCCTCTACCGACGGGAGCCCCTTCGTTATGGGGTGGAGAGTGGCAGGAGCGACAGGACTCGAACCTGCGACCTGCGGTTTTGGAGACCGCTGCTCTACCGACTGAGCTACGCTCCTGCGTGGCGCCTTCCTCCCGATTCTAATACGTCCCCTCAAATCCGGTCAACTGGAGGCCGTTGACGGTGTCGAAGCGGGCCTCTAGAATATCACCCGCCGGGGATTGCCTTTGTGTGGCACGCGGGCCCATGGATAGGGGCAATCTCGTATCAAGGGTATGATAGTAGCAGTGGGGCTCCCGCCCGGTCATCCCCGTCCTCCATCGGTCAGACCTTCCGTGGAACTCATCGGAGAGCTGCGTGGGCTATTTGATCGGGCCGGAGTACCGATGGCGGTACACAGAAGCGGGCGACGAAGGAGGCAGCAATGACAGGGGCATCGACCACCGACGTGTACGAGTAGTTGGGAGTCCGGCCGATAATCAACTGCCAGGGCAACCGGACCGTCCTGGGCGGGTCTAGCTCTCCCGCTGTGGTATTGGAGGCCATGGAGGAGACAAATGGGAAGCACCGGAGGACCCAGTCGTCGCCCTACATGTGCCCGTAGCCGATCATGATGCTGCAATCCTAGCCACTACTGTAGACGAGTCCGGCTCTTCACTCAAGGAGGCTACGAATGGACATCACGGGGAAGACCGGAATCGTGACCGGTGGCGCGCGGGGAATCGGACGCGGCATCGCTCTTGTCCTCGCTTCCAGCGGGGCCAACGTCGTCGTCGCGGACATCATCAAAGACGAGGCGCGAGACGTCGCCACCGAGATTGAGGCCGGGGGCCGGCAGGCCGTGGCATCCGGCGTGGACGTGACCGATCAGGACTCGGTCAACCGCATGGTGCAGGACACCATCGACCGATTTGGCCAGATAGACATCCTCGTGAACAACGCAGGTATAGTCGGTGCGCCGGGCTGGGAGCAGCGGCAAGAGACCACCGAAGAAGACTGGGATTTAAGCTACGAGGTCAATGTGAAAGGGATGGTAAGAGTCACCGACGCCGTGGCAGGCCAAATGAAGCAGAGGAAGTATGGCAAGATCATCAACGTTTCCTCGGTGTCCGGCAGGCGAGGCGGCCCCTTCAGCCCGGCCTATGGTGTGTCTAAAGCCGGGATAATAAGCTTTACGCAGTCCTCGGCCCTGGAACTGGCGCCGCATAACATAAACGTGAACGCCATCTGCCCAGGCCTTATCTGGACGCCCATGTGGGAACGGATATCTCACCGACGCTCCATCCTGCTTGAGGGTAACGAAGGTTTATCACCGAGGGAGGTGTTCGACAAGACGGTCCGAGAGAACACTCCCCTCAAACGGGAGCAGACGCCCGAGGATATGGGATACCTGGCCGCCTTTCTAGCCTCCGACTACTCCAGGAACATCACCGGGCAGGCCATAAACGTCAGCGGCGGCTCCCATATGAACTGATGCGTCCACAGGGAGATCTGGCCTCTACCACCAAGGTGCAGGGGGCTATACCACACCGTGGTACACCGGATTTCAACATAGAGTTCTGCCATGTCACGTTTCACGTGCCGAGAGCCGCGCGAGATTCAGCGGCGCGAAAGACTTACGCCCAATGAGAGTCATGGTGACCGGCGGAAGCGGCATGGTGGGTCATTACGTCATCAGCGAGCTGGTGAGCCGCGACTACGATGTCTTGAACGCCGACACAGCGAGGCCCGGAGACCTGAGCCACAGCGGTACGTGGGGCGCCTCCCGCGAGACGGCCGCGAGCATGCGGGATAATTGGGGTACGAGGGTTGAGTTCGTCCGGTTTGACGTGACCGTCTACGGCCAGGTGGTCTCGGCCCTGGAGGGGTGCGATGCGGTGGTGCACCTGGCGGCCGCGCCAACGAACGTCGGTTTCATAGAAGAGCTGGTCTTCGCCGCCAACACCATGTCGATGTGGAACGTCATGCGCGCAGCGGAGCAGATTGGAGTGGGCAAGGTGGTGCTGGGCTCGTCGTATAACGCCATTGGGGGCCTGGGTACGACGGTACACAGGAGTGGCAAGCTAATTCCCCCTAAGTACTTCCCAATCGACGAGGAGCATCCCACTTGGGTCAGGGATGCCTACAGCGTGAGCAAATGGGTGGGCGAGCATGTGGCCGACGCCTTCGCCCGGAGGGACCCCCACATGCAGCTAGCCAGCATGCGCTTCAACGGCATGTGGGACGACCAGCGCATGCGGGAGCTGCGCGCTCACCCGATCATGGATACCGGCGAAAGGGCCTCCTCCTTCTGGAACTACCTCCACCTCAAGGACGCCGCCCGCGCCTGCCGCATGGCCGTCGAGGCCGATTGGAAGGGGCACCACCGGTTTTTCCTCAATGCACGGGACACCATGCTGGGCATACCTACGGCTGAGGCCATCGCCAAGGTGTACCCCACCGTTCCCATGAGAAGGCAGCTCGGGGAGTTCGAGGCGCCAATAGAGACCGCCAGAGCGAAACGACTCTTCGACTGGGAGCCACTATACTCCTGGCGGGACGAGCGGTTCGGGCACTGAGGCCGGCCAGGAGGGACTGCGAGACCTCGGGATATTCGGGGTGCTGCAGGCATATGGGTGGACAAGGCTCGAACCCGGACACTGACTGGCGATGCAACAGGAGTGACGGTCAGCGTCCTCCACACTGGGTCCACTTGTCCTGACGACCTGTCCACCGACGGGGTGTTGTCAAGTGGCTAGGCCACGACGGGGAGGATTAGCCTCGACGGATGCTCTCGATCATGGAAGACGGTCTGACGTGCCACACGGAGCTCGTCGACGGACCAGAAGTCGGCCGCCGTGTTGTGGTGGCGGTCGAAGTTAGGGAAGTCCGGTCTGGAGAGGTCCAGACGGATCCGGTGCCCCTCTCCGAACCTGACCTCCGTGGGATGGAGCCTGACCGTAAGCTCGTAATGGGAATGAAGGGCTGCAGAAGTCCCACTCCGAGCGGCCTGACCCCAGATTCCTCCCGGAGTTTACCCTGAGCAGCGCCGAAGGGGCTCAGGACGACATGTCCTCTCCTCGGCCCATCGTCATGGCCGCCGGTGACGACCCGCTAGAGCCCACGTATTGGCTTGATGTGCCCGGCATAGACGTCAGGGTCCAGGCGGACGTCAATCACACTCAGCCGGTCCGACTCCAGGGCGCTCCCGAACGCGCTGTCGAACTGTTCCAGGGTGCGCACCTCCCACCCGGTGCCGCCGAAGCTCTCGGCGAGGCGGACGAAGTCCGTCTGCGCGAGGTCCACCCCGTCTCGGGCGTACTCCTTTGACCGCTGCTTGATGCGGATCATCCCCAGAGTGCCGTCCTCGAAGATGATGATGGTGGGAGCGAGATTCAGTCGCGCCGCCGTCTCCAGCTCGGCGGCCCGCATCAGAAAGCCGGCGTCGCCCACGAGGCAGATCGTCTTCCGGTCGGGCTTCACCAGGGATGCCGCCAGGGCCGCCGGTATGGAAAATCCCATTGTGTTCGCGCCGCTTGAGTCGAAGTATGTGCCGGGCTCGTACACCTTCCAGGCGTACAGGTTGACCCTGCCGTAAACTCCGGCCTCGGTTGTCACGATGGCGTCGTTCGGGGCCGCCCGGCGCGCATGGGCCAGAACAGCGGCCGCGTTCAGGTCCGTATCCCCAGCTCCGAGGACACGAATCGCCTCGTCCCAATACTCCCGAATCTCGGGCGCATGCCACGCCCGTCGCTCTCGCAAGCCGTCGGTCAGCGAGTCCAACAACTCCGGCAGCGGACCCGCGGCCGTGAACGCCGGCCGGCCAACGGCCTCCTCTGGCGGGACGTTGATTGCGTCGAGCGCCAGGAGCGTCTGCGCATACCGCCAGGGGCTCAGCAGCTCCATGCGGTCCAGGCCGACCGCCACGATCGTATCGCTCCTGGCGACGATACGCTCTTCTAGCGTGCCGGCCGTGTACACACCGGACATCACGCCGGCGTATAGTGGGTGGTCCTCAGGGACCACCCCTCGCGCCTTCGAGGTGACCATAACCGCCATCTGCGGCTTCTCCGCCAGGCGGAGCAGGTTCTTCCCGGCGTGCTGGCGCAGCACCACCGGCCCAGCGATCAGCATGGGCCGCTTGGCCTCATTGATCGCGTCGGCGATGGCGTCCAGGTCGCCGTCAATGGTCGACAAGGCCGGCTCACCCGGGCCGGCATTGGTGTAAGACTCTCCGGAGGGGCCCACGTCGAGGGGGAAGTCGATGTGGACCGGGCCCGGCCTCTCGGTCAAGGCGAGTCGTATCGCCTCGTCTATCTGGCGGCCGGGCTCGCCGGCGCCCAGGGTGACCGAGTCCTTGCAGTAGGCCGCGAACGCCTGCGCGTGGTCGACCTTCTGAAGCGACATCAACGGCGCCTGCTCTGGCCCGTAGCACTCGGTCATGCAGAGCAACGGGTGCCGCTCCAGGTAGGCGTAGGCGGCCCCGCCACCCAGATTTACCGCTCCCGTCGCCATGATGGAGATGGACACGCCGCAGGAGCCAGTGAGCTCGCCGCACACCACCGCCATCAGGGCCGCCGATGTCTCGTGCTGGACTAGAATGAAGGGGATGCCCTCTCCCCGGCAGGCCTCGATCAGGTCGATGGAGCTCCCGCCTCCTGGCATGCCAAAGACGTAGGGCACGCCGTTGCGCTTCAAGGCCGCAGCGACCTTGTGCTCAACCCTCGTCTCCACGGTCTCAGATACGAGGCTCATCGGACCGATCCTTCCATTTCTCAAGCAGGGTGCTGATCCGCCTCAGGCGGACGACCATCCCCCTAGCCCCCTCCTGGCGGCTTTGCACAAGAAGTGGCGCGGTCGTGTGAATTGCCCTTCGACAAGCTCAGGGCGAACGGTTGGTTTATAGCTCCGTTCGTGGTGAGCCTGTCGAACCACGCCTGCGCATTCCACCTTTGGGTGCAAAGCCCCTCCTGGCCAGGAAAGGTTCAGTAATAGGATCTGAGGGACACCCCATCCGCCGCCGGCGGATCAGCCTGCTATGGCTCCGTCAAGGATGCGCCGACAACTCCCATCTCAGAGGGGCGAGGGTGATGGGCTGAACCATAGCACCAGCCTCCGATGCCGTCAATCGCGATCTGACGCCCAGAAGGATGGTCTTTCGATTTGCGGTCTCCATATGGCTCCCGAGACCGTGTTTGGCATGTCTGCACCGGGTTCGCAGCCTTCAACGGGCTCCATCCAGCACCGGGGTAGCGAATATCCTCGAGGTCATCGGAGGTGATAAGGGACAGCCAAGGGGGAGGTGCGTGCCCTGCAAACCTGGTAAAAGCCACTTCCGCTGCCCATCGAACGCCAGTTCACGACGCCGACAGATGGTTTAGTAAGCTTGACGCGATGGTTGACGGCATTGGCGTATGAAACTACCATGGCTCTAGTCGAGGATGGTGCGTTGCCTGGCTCCAGGTAGCTTGATATGGGAAATGTCGGGGGAAATGTCGGTCAAGCATAATCGACCCACGAGCGCAACGATTCGCGAATTTGGTGTCTGTGGTCTCGTGTGGAGCACTGACATGGTTGTATCCGGTCCGCCGGCCCTGAATCCAACTGTGCACCTGGTGTAGGGCTGCGGCAAGGAGCCGAGTATGGCGAGCAGCAAAGAGATTGCACTGATGGCCCATCTCATGCGGCGGGCCGGTTTTGGGGCCACACGTGAGGAGCTTGAGCGCCGCGCGGAGCAAGGCTATGAGGCGACCGTAGAGGAACTCGTGCATCCCGAGGGGCAACCTGAGGTGGACGAGTATATGCTCTACCGTTACCTCCCGATGACCGAGGTCGCATTCAGCCATGTCCAGGGCGTCACGCACTGGCTCTACTACTTGATACACACCAGACGCCCCCTCCAGGAGAAGATGGCGCTCTTCTACCATCATTTGTTCGCCACTGGAGACGCCAAAGTCGACGCGCCCAACCATATGATCGCTCAGGTCAAAATGTTCCGCGATCATGGCATGGGCAGCTACAAGGAGTTGCTTGTTCGGCTAGCTAAAGACCCGGCCATGATTTTCTGGCTGGACAACAACCTGAACCACAAAGACGCTCCCAACGAGAACTGGGGGCGCGAGCTGCTCGAACTGTTCTCCCTGGGCGTGGGAAACTATAGCGAGAGGGACGTGTTAGAGTGCTCCCGCGCCTTCACCGGCTGGACCATCAGCGCCAAAATCCCGACCTCACCCTATGGGCGCTTCTACTGGCAATTCGCCTACCGCCCCGAAGACCATGACTTCTCAGAGAAGACCTTCCTTGGCCAAAAGGGGCGCTTCGATGGCGAGGACATCATAGACATTATCGTCAAGCAGCCAGCGTGCCACAGGTTCATCGCCCGGCACCTGTACAACTTCTTCGTAGCCGACGAGCCATCGGTCCCCTTGTGGCCCACTGAGCCTCCGCGGGACCCGGAGGCAGTCCGGACGCTGTCCGATGCGTTGGTCGACTCTGGCTACGAAATGTGGCCAGTGCTGCAGACGCTCTTCAACTCGGACTTTTTCAAGGAAGCCATGTACCAGAAGGTCAAAAGCCCTATCGAGGTGTTTGTAGGCACTATCAGGCTCACCCGCGACCTTGAGGGGCCTGACCCTCGACTTCCCATAATAGAGCCGGTGGCTAAAGAGCCGGGCTATATGGGGCAAAGCATCATCGATCCACCCAGCGTCGAAGGCTGGCACACCGGCCAGGGGTGGATCAACAGCGGTACCCTGGCCAAGCGAATCAACTTCGTAGTTGACCGCGTCAGCAACACCGACCTACCTGGTGTCCAGGACATCATCAAGCGAGTGGCCTCCGAGGGTACCTCAATCACGCCTCATACGTTTGTCGAACGGTGCCTCGACCTGATCGGTCCGCTCAAGGTTGACGATTCTACACGCATTGAGCTGGAGGCTCACGCCGAGAGCGATGGGCCGCTGAGCTGGGCTACCGACGAAGGCTATGCCGACCTATCCCGCCGCGTCGGGGATACCCTCGCGCTAATCGCCTCGACCAGAGAGTACCAGTTAGGCTAATCTCTTCTGCAACGGCCTCTGAGCGTATAGGGAGAATGCCATGACTACAACAGACAAGGCCCCTGTGCTGGTGGTGCTGCAACTCACCGGCGGCAACGACTACATGAACACCGTTATCCCCTACGCCGATCCCAACTACTACGACAGCAGGCCAGCGCTGGGAATACCGGAGTCTGCAGTCCTCAAACTGGACGACGAGGTTGGGTTTCACCCGTCCATGGGCGAGATGAAGGAGATTTACGTTCGGGGAGACATGGCGATTATTCACGGCGTCGGCTACCAGAACCCCTCCAGGTCCCACTTCAGGTCAATGGACATCTGGCACACCGCTGAGCCGGACAATATGACAAGCGTGGGGTGGTTGGGCAAGGTAATTCGAGAGCTTGATCCCAAGGGCGAGAACCCCGTGACGGCAGTAAACATCGGCCAGGGTCTGCCGCGAGCACTGGCGGCCCCCGGCGCTTCTGTGTCGTCCGTTGCCAACCTTTCAACCTACGGGTTGCTGACGGGGATTGAGCAGGAGGCGCGGCGCGCGAAGATGCTGGAGCGATTTGCCGCCATGTACGCCCCGGCTGTGGGCACTGGCGTGGTAATGGACTATCTGAGCCGAACTGGTACAGACCTCCTCAACGGGGTCGACGTCTTGAAGTCGGCTCTGGCGCCATATTCTTCCGGCGTCGAATATGCCTCGAACAGCATCGCCGGTAGCCTGCGCGACATCGCCATGATCCATCTGGCCGACCTGGGGACTCGTATCTTTTACACAGAGCATGGCAGCTTCGACACGCATGGATCACAGGCCGTCACACACGCCAAGCTGTGGAACGAAGCGTCCGAGGCAATCGCCGACTTTTGGTCTGACCTCAGAGAGCATGGTGCGGACGAAAACGTCGTAATGTTCCTGTTCTCCGAGTTCGGTCGCAGAGTCCGCGACAACGGCTCTGGTACCGACCATGGGGCTGCCGGCGTGGCGTTTGCCATAGGCCCAAGGGTCAAGGGTGGCTCGTATGGAGAGTACCCTGAGACCAGGGCGGCGGCGCTTTACGAGGGCGACATGGTCTCGAATCTGGACTTCCGAGGCGCCTACTCCAACATCGTCGAAGATTGGCTGGGCCTCGACGCCGCGCCTATCACAAACGGCCGGTTCGAGCATCCAGGCTTCATCCAAGGTTAAGCATGCTGACCACGACCGTGTCCGGGCGGACCTGGAGCTTCAGTCACTCTCTGGGGGCCTTCGCCACCGAGGGCGAAGGCTTTCTTCACCCCACGGACGTTGCCGTCGCCCCGGGTGGTATCCTCTACGTCGTGAGCAGGGGCCAGTTCGCAACTATGGACTCCGTAAAATCCAAAGACCGGCTCAGGATCACGAAGCTAACCATTGAAGAGGAGTTCATAAGCGAGTTTGCGACGGGCCATTTTACCTGGCCCGCGGGACTTGCCCTGGATAGCCAGGGCGACCTCTACTGCTCGGACGAGTACGACAACTTGATTCGCGTCTATAGCGCGGACGGCCAGAAGCTGGACTCCTGGGGACGGGCAGGCTCCGGCCCAGGCCAGTTCAGCGGCCCATCCGGCCTTGCCTTCGACAGCGATGATACTCTGTACGTGGTCGACACATTCAATCACCGACTCCAGCAATTCGCGCGCGACGGCGCCAGTCTCGGCGGTTGGGGCAGCGCCGGCGTCGCTGAAGGCCAGTTCGACCGACCCTGGGGGGTCACGATAGATGGCAAGGGTGACATCTATGTAGCCGACTGGGGGAACAACCGTGTCCAGAAATTCGCTCCCGACGGCTCGTTCCTTATGAGCATCGGCTCCAGTTCGGATGTAGGTGAGTTGAACCACCCGGCGGATGTGGCCGTTGACAGCCAGGGCGACGTGTACGTGACCGATTGGGGCAACAAGCGAGTACAAATCTACGACGCCACGGGCGAGATACTGACGGCCCTCTACGGCGACGCGATGGAGATTTCGCGGTGGGGCAGACAGATCCTGGAGGCCAATACCGAAGTCAATACGGCGTTCCGCAGAGTCGAAGACATGTCCCCGCTGGGCAAATTCGATCGGCCAAGGGGTATCGCGATCGACGAGAAGGACCGCGTCATCGTCGTTGACAGCACTCGGTGCCGGCTACAGGTTTACGCCAAGGAAAACAGCTACGTTGAGCCCCGTTTTAACCTCTGACACGTAACGCCCGCCCCGAGAGTACATGGGCGTGTGGGAGATGTCGCACTGAGATGCCAACGCGGCCATGGCCTCAAGGCCCCAGGCCGTTTGCCCACCCCACTTTCCCACCAGGACGTAAAGAGGACGGTGCAGCAGATTTATCTCCACCGGCGCCCGCAGCAGGTCGACGGGTAGACTAACATGCGCTGCGTACGGCGCCGCGGGCCCAAGACCGGCCTCGGTCGCTATCCACGCCGGCCCGGGCCCTTCGACGGGCTCCCCTCGATACGTCTTTCCACCGTGGAAGGACTACTCGGGGCGAACGAGGACCTACATCCTCGGCTGTGATGACAACACCGGCTCTAGATCCGCGGGCGTCGTGTAGGCAGGCTCGGCCACCGACGGAAACTCGTCGGAGCGGACGTCGGGGATAGGGAGCCAGGTCTGGCGATGGGCCGACTCACGGGCCGCAAGGCACATGGCCGCGCTCAGCAGCCCCCGACTGAGGTCGGCGTGGGACTCGGCGCGGCCCAGGCAGACGTCCACGAAATTCCGGGCCAGCACCTGGTCGCCGCCGTGATGGCCGCCGGGCCGCTTCACTTCGATGTTGTCCACGCGGTCACGATGGTGGTCTACTACACGCACCTTCTCGGTGTGGATGTCGAATGAGGCCGTGGCCTCGTAGCCGGTGACTATCGCTCCCCTCGTCGCCGTATCCCGGCGCGACACGAAGTTCTGGGTGTAGCTGGCGTGGACGCCGCCCTCGTACATGATCAGGGCCGAGCCGGCGTCCTGGTTCATTATCCGGTCCCCGAAGGCGCAGGGATGGTCGCCGGTACCCATTCCGCCGTGGTCGCCGCGCCGCGCCACGCCCTGAGGGCTCTCCAGGCAGGTCTCGGCCTTGTCGCACGACGAGCACCACAGGTCGTGGGGCATGTCGCCGCCGTACACCTTGCGCGTCATCATGGCGGTAATCATGAGGGGCCGGCCCAGCACCGCGTTGATGTAGTCGAAATCGTGGGTGGCCTTCTGGAGCCACAGGCCGCCCGAGATGTCGTGCTCGCGGTAGAAACGGCGGTAATACATGCCGCCGTAGCGCACGTTGTTAATCGCCTGGAGTTGATTTATCGTGCCCAGCCGCCCGCTGCGTACGACGTCCAGAAAGGCTTGAAACAGCGGCATGCCCCGAAATCCGAAGGAGACGACGACCGACTTCTCCCGGCCGCGATAGGCGTCCCGCAGCGCGGCGAGCTGCTCGTACGACACCGAGACGGGCTTCTCCAGGTAGAGTGGCAGTCCGGTCGGTGCGACCTGGACCGCAAGCGGAGTGTGCAGGTCGCATCGGGTGCCGACGAGTATGGCATCCAGGCCGTTCGTATGTTGCAGCAGGGTATCTACGTCCGTCACGAACAGGGTGCCGTTCGAATCAATCCCGCGATCGGCCAGGCGAGCTCGAGCGCCCTGCTCGTCCGGGTCGGCCACGACGGCCAGCTTGAAGTCGGGATAGACCTCCAGGAATATCTTGACCATGCCGACGGCCCGCGCGCCGAGGCCGATCACCGCGAGGTTAATGCTGGGCTGCATGGGAATCCTCCTCGTTTTCGCACAGGATGTTCTGGCCTGAAGAAGTCGCCGGCCATTCGATTCACGCCCACGCGAGCGCTACTGAGTAAAGAGCGCGCCCGGTAAGGGGCGATCTCGAAGGTCACGGCGTCGTCCTGGATCTGGACGCGCCACTCTTGCTGTTCGAGCAGGTTGGGCCACTTGTCCGCGATGTGCCAGCCAACTGGTCAACGGCCAAGTCGTACTCCTCCTACTGTATGGGCGGCTCGTACATGTAGACCCGCGGGTGACATCTGTCGTAATACAGCATCGTTCGAGGCTCTGGCATGGCGGGTCTCTTGTTGCTGGGTCCGCGATTCGGTGGTAAGTATACCCTTATGATAAACTCCTGTCAGGCGTCTAAGATCGGGGGTCAAACATGAGCGACGTCAAGCACCGCGTGGCCATCGTCGGCTGCGGCAATTTGGGGCAGATCTACGCCGACGCCTACTCAACCTACCCCGACACAGAGATCGTGGCCATCGCCGAGCACAACACCGAGCGACGCAAGGCGGTCGGGGAGAAGTACGGCGTCAAGGCGCTGTACCAGGACATAGATGCCCTCTTGAGGGACATGGTGCCCGACGTCGTGGCGGTGATAACTCCTACCAAGTACTTCAAGGAGGCGGTGACCGCCTGTGCCGAGGCGGGCGTGAAGGGTGTGTCCACCGACAAGCCCATCGCGGCGACGCTGTCGGACGCCGACGAGATGGTGGAGGTGTGCGAGTCCCGGGGCGTTGTCTACGCCGGCGGCAACCTCCTGCGGGCGATGAACGAGTTGCAGGAGGTGGCCGGCTGGCTCCGTGCCGGAGAGTACGGCGAGCTCATTGGGGCCAGCATTATCGGGTGGGGAGCCGAGATCTCAGGCGGCGGCTGTCAGGATATCTCGGTGCTGCGCTTGTTGGCAGACGCCGAGATAGAGGAGGTTGTCGCGTGGGGCACGCATAGGGATGCGCCTTATTGGTCAGAAGACGTGGTGGCCAGGAACAGCGACGATGGTCTCATCACCAATGCCCGTTTCCGCCTAACTAACGGCCTGGAGTGTACAGTATTCGGGACGCCGGCCCCTCTGCATGATGCAGGTCGTCCCCCTCACCGGGGCACGGACGTCTGGAGCCAGGACTCAATGGTCCGCACGAGATGGGGGAACCCGCCCGAGATATACCAGGGCTTTGACGCCGGCGGCGAAAGAGTAAGGGTCGAGAGGCCGTATACCGCCTACCGGTGGAGCCAGTTCAGATACCTGACCGGCTCCATCCGCTCGTTCCTGGCGAGCTTGGAGACGGGCAGCAAGTTGTGGATATCGGGGCACGACCTGCGCCAGGCACTGGAGGTGGCGATAGCTGCGAGGCTGTCGGTGCAGTTGGGCAGCGTGCCGGTGAAGCTGCCCCTGGAAGACCGGTCACACACGCTGTACCCGCGCCCCAACCGCTGGCTCGGCCGCGACGAGACTGTCCCAGGCCGCCGGGACCAGACGATCTTCCGGGAGGAGCGAAGGAAGGCCATCCGAACGCCTTCCGGTTGACGCCGGACTGGCGCCGGCGCCCCCGGCCATGTGAGTTGATCACGGGCACCGCTTGCCAAACGGCTGCTAGGGACCTTCTAGAATGCGCGGAGAATCATGACAGCGATGAAAGTAGCGCTCCTCGGCTGTGGCTTCGCCGGGAGCAACCATGCGCGTCGGGCGCGGGAGCTGGGACTGGAGGTCGTCGCGTTCTGTGATGTCATCGAGGACTCAGCGCGGCGGCTCCGCGATGAGCTCGGCGGCGGCCTGGTCACGACGGACCCCGCGACGATCATGCGCGACGACAGCATTGACGTGGTGGTGATCGCCACGTACCACGATTCCCACCATCCGTTGGCGCTGGCCGCGGCCCAGGCCGGCAAGCACATGCTGGTCGAGAAGCCGATGTGTCTGACCCGCGCCCGTGCCATCGAGCTGGCCGAGGCGGTGGACAAGGCCGGGGTCAAGCTGGTCGTGAACTGCAAGTTTCGTATAGCGCCCACAGTGCAGAAAGCAAAGGAGCTGATCCCCCACCCTCGCATCAGCCACGGCCAGCTTGCGATGGAAAACTCCAGCGGGCTACCACTCTGGAGGTCTGACGTGGGCGGTGGGTTGCTCGTCGTCACCGCGGTCCACACCGTCGACCTGATCTCCTATCTGATGGACAGCCCGCCGGACCGGGTCTACGCCGAGGGCCGCGTCTTCGGGGAAAACAAGGGCACCGTGAGCTCCCCGGATGGGCTGGTAGGTACCATCTTGTGGAAGAACGGCGGCCTCTCGACGGTGATCAGCACCGACCAGGGGTTCAATCCCTCGGTCTCCAAGTGGTTCCACGAGGTTTGGGATGGCGAGCGTAGCGCGGTGTTATCGGACCACACCAACCGAGTGGACTTCGGTGGCTGCGAGATCGACTACGTGGACCTGAAGGAATTCCCCGAGGAAGAGCGGCGCCATGGCGTGCTCTTTTCCGCGATGTTGGTCAATCTGGTGGAGGCGATTCGCACGGATGGGGACACCCTCTGCAACGCCCATGACGGGGTGCGCACCGTGTCTATCTGCAACGCCCTGGACGAGGCAGCCCGCACGGGCCGGCCTCAGACAGTGCAGAACTAGGAGGCAGCGATGAAGGCAGCGCTTTTCGGATGTGGCGGAGCAGGGAGTAACCATGCGCGTCGGGCGCGGGAGCTGGGACTGGAGGTCGTCGCCTTCTGTGATGTCATCGAAGAGTCAGCGCGGCGGCTCCGCGACGAGCTCGGCGGCGGCGGCCTGGTCACGACGGACCCGGCGCCGATCATGCGAGACGACAGCATTGACCTGGTGATGATCGCCACGCTCCACGATTCCCACCACCCGCTGGCGCTGGCCGCGGCCCGGGCCGGCAAGCACATTTTGGTCGAGAAGCCGATGTGCCTGACCCGCGCCCAGGCCATCGAGGTGGCCGAGGCGGTGGACAAGGCTGGGGTCAAGCTGGTAGTGAACCACAAGTTCCGCATAGCGCCCACGACCCAGAAGGTGCGGGAGCTGATCCTCCATCCTCGCATCAGCCACGGCCAGCTTGCGATGGAAAACGCCGTCGGGCACCGACTCTGGAGGTCTGACGTGGGCGGTGGGTTGCTCGTCGCCACCGCGGTCCATACGATCGACCTGATCTCCTATCTGATGGACAGCCCGCCGGACCGGGTCTACGCGGAGGGCCGCGTCTTCGGCGAGGACAAGGGCACCGAGGGCTACCCGGATGGTCTGGTCGGTACCATCTTGTGGGAGAACGGCGGCCTCTCGACGGTAATTAGTACCGACCAGGGGCAAAACCCCTTCGTTTCCAAGTGGTTCCATCAGGTGTGGGATGGCGAGCGCAGCGCGGTGTTTTCGGAGCACACCAGCCGCGTGGACTTCGGTGGCTGCGATATCGACTATGTGGACATGAAGGAGTTCCCCGAGGAAGAGCGGCGCCAAGGTGTAATCTTTTCGGCGATGTTGGGCAATCTAGTGGAGGCGATTCGCACGGATGGGGACACCCTGTGCAACGCTCGTGACGGAGTGCGCACCGTGTCTATCTGCAACGCCCTGGACGAGGCGGTCCGCACCGGCCGGCCTCAGACAGTGCAGAACTAGGAGGCAGCGAAGCATGGGCAACTACACGTTCAAGATGGCAGTGTCCCTGCGCGAGACCGGCCTGCCGTTTGATCAAGCTGCGGAGCTAGCCCAGGAGCTGGGCGCGGACTACGCGGAGTTCTCCGTCGAGTCTGACGACTTGACCGAGGCGCATGCCGCCCACTGCCGGCAGGTGCTCGACGCGAGGGGGTTGCAGCCCCATGCCGTCGGTTTGGGACCGCCCGCTTTCAAACAGATTCACATCGACCGGATCGAACTTGCGGACCTGGCTACCCACCCCGAGTTCGCACGCGACCTGGACATCGTGCGCCGGGGGATTGGCTTTGCCAAGATTGTGGGATCGCCCAACGTGCTGGTGCACGGGTTCGCCTGGCCGGGCGAGTATCAGGGCGACGAGCGGGTCAGCCCTACCTGGCGGCAGCGGTACGCCAGCGGGGGCGGGGAGATCCCGCCGGCCGAGATGGAAAAGCTGGCCAAGGCGTTCGGCATCGTAGCGGACCTGGCCGAACGCCAGGACATCGACATTGGCATCGGCATGATGCCCTGGAACTACACGAACACCAGCGGCAACTTCCGCCGGATCATGGAGCGCGTGGGGTCGCCGCGCCTGAAGTGCAAGTGGGGTCCTGCGGACAACTACAACTCGGGGGAGCTGGATACGGTGACAACGGGCTACCAGAATCTCAAGCCCTATCTCACCAGCCTACACCTGAAGGACCTCAACGTGCAGGACGGGCCGGGCCTCAAGTTTAAGTACGGACCGATAGGGACCGGCGACGTGGACTATGCAGCGCTCTTCCGCACCTTTGCCCGCGACCACACGGACATCGTGATCGCCGTCGCCACCCACTTCCAGCTCCCCGGTGACACGCGGCCGAACACGATGCGCCTGAATTATGCGAACACACTGGAGATCACCGAGCAGGCGCTCGCTGCGGCCGCGTAGGTGGCTGAGTGTGCCGGTGAAGGCCAGGCGGCCTCCTCTCCGCGGTGTCCAAGGAGCGGTAGCGCATTGTGGGAACGCGTAGAGTGCATCGAGACTGCCCGTTACGGGCTCGGTCCCGGGAAGTACGATGAAGCTCTCACTGTCGGTCAGGGTGGCCGAATCGCGAGATGACAAGCGCAAGCCGGCGATGTCGCTTGAGTCGCTGGCTGGGCTCGCAGCGGCCGAGGGCTACAGCGCCCTGTGTATGAGGGCTTCGCAGATAGGTGTCCATACCCCTGTGGAAGTCGTACGAGAGAAGCGGCACGAGCTGTCCAAAATGGGCCTGGCGGTATCCATGGCAACGGGTGATTTCCCGATTCCCGAAAACACGGACGAGGCCCCCAACGCACTGCGAAACATCACCCCTTATCTGGACCTGGCCGACGCCCTGGGGGCGGACCTCCTTCGCATCGGCATGAAGACGGAGGAAGACGTGCGCTGGGCGCAACGGGCATGCGACGAGGCCGGCGAGCGGGGCATGAGGCTGGCCCATCAGTGCCACACCGCCAGCCTCTTCGAGCAGGTGGGGCCGAGCCTCGATGTGATCGAACGAGTAGGCCGGAGGAACTTCGGGGTCATATACGAGCCGGCAAACCTGGCGACATGCGGAGAGGAGTACGGGTTGGAGACGATCAAGCGCTTCTCACCACACCTTTTCAACGTCTATTTCCAGAACTCGATTGTCCGTCCCGGCGGCCGGTCCACGGCCACCACCTGGTGCCGCGGAGAGGTCAGGTCCGACCAGGTCTCCATGTGGGGCGGCGAGGGTATCGACTTCCCCGCCATCATGGCGGCGCTGGAGGGACTGGGCTACGCTGGGTACGTGACCCTGCATCAGGCCGCCACGCCGCCGACCTCGACAGAGGAGTTCGCGCGCGCGACCGCCCGATACCTGAAGGCCCTGGCAACGATCGAGGGCTGAGCACTCGTTGCCCAGCCCGTCCACTACGGTAGGCTCCACTTACGTGCATCACGTACTTGGAGAAGGATAATGGGCAACCTAGAGTTCGTCGACACTCACATCCACTTCTGGGTCTTCCAGCACCCCGACCTTTACTACGCTGCGTTGCAGCCTGATTCGACTCACCCCCAAATAGGCCCGCAGTGGGACAAATTAAAGACCGGCGACTTTGTGGCAGAAGACTATATCGCCGAGACCCGCCACGCCAACGTGACAAAAGCGGTCCACGTACAGGCGGCTCTAGGCCTAGAAGACCCGGTCAAGGAGACCGAGTGGATCCAACAGGCCGTCGATCGGACGGGGTTTCCGCTGGCCATCGTAGTCTATAGCGATCTCAGAATGCCCAACGTGGAAGAGGAGCTCGCCCGCCACTGCCAGAACCCGAACACCAGGGGGATTCGCGAATTCTCTGCGGCCGAGCACCTGGACGATCCAGACTTTCAGCGAGGCTACGCCCTCCTGGAGAAGTTCAACCTCGTCCACAGCTTCAACATCGAGTGGGAGGACATGTATAAGACGCGGGACCTGGCCCTCAAGTTCCCCAACATAAGGGCGGTCTGCGACCACACCGGGTTCCCTAAAGAGCGCACCGACGAGTACTTCAAGAACTGGCAAAAGGGGATTTCCGCCCTGGCCGAGGCGGAGAACGTGCTGTGCAAGATCTCAGGCCTGGGGATGGTCGACTGGAACTGGACCGTCGATAGCATACGGCCGTGGGTACTTCACTGCATCGAGGCTTTCGGTCCAGAGCGATGCATCTTCGGCACCAACTGGCCGGTGGACAGGCTCTTCAGCACCTACGACGCTTTGATAGACGCCTATGCAGAGATCATCGCCGACTTCAGCAAGGACGAGCAGATAGCCATGTTCTCAGGCAACGCGGAGCGGCTCTACCGCTTCTAGCCGGCATCTGATAGGCCGCTGTGTGAGACACCGATGCTGACTTCGTGACGTCGCTGCGCTGGCAGGCTTACCGCGGGGTCTGGGCCAGTTAACCCGATTTGCAGGTTTTCTCCGCCATCTGCGCGTCTACTACCGTGGTGACGCACCAAGCCTGTTCGTCCTGGGCCGGCCGTGGTGTGACGACATCAGTGCCCTGGTCGCCTGTCATTCTGACCCCGACTCGTCGGGGAAGAATCTAAGACATTTAGTCGGCAAGCCCGGTATTGTGAATGAGTTCCGCCCTAGATCCCTCAGTCGTCCTTCCACGGAAGAACTCCTCCAGAATGACAAACGAAACGTCGTGTTGAAGGCACTCTGGTGTTTCGATGAAAAACCCGGACACGGGGTTAGTTAGAGCCTACTGTGACAGGGAGGACAGCATGTCCTGTTCTGCGGGCCGCCGCCGCCTTATGCCGGCCTGGGTAGGGGCAGGTTTGAAACCTGCCCCTACGGTACGGTTTCGTCATAGGCGCATAACACGTACCCCAACACCTTGTCTGGTGTCGCACTAGGGTACCGTAGTGTCGATCTTGGCTGGCTGGCCGGACTCCGCCGACCGATAGGCGGCCTCGAGGAACTCAACAGTATAAGCCCCGATCCTGCCGGGCGCCAGGTTCTCACCCTCGCCCAGGACCAGGTCCGCAAGGCGCCTGGCAGGGAGGTGCAGCGGGTAGATCTCGTCTGCACTCGCATCTGGTAAGTCTACTGAGGTCCCGTCATTCAGATGGTAGTCCAGCTTTCCGTTTATGACGTCCTGCCTCAGGATCCCCTCCGACCCGTAGTATATGTACTCCTGGTTCTGAGGCTGCTCCGGCATAACGCTACCGGTGGCCCCCATCGTTCCCACGGCACCGTTGTCCATTCGGTAGCTGACAGCGTCCACGAGGTCGACGGCCAGATCGAAGCTCTCCATAAACGCGAAGGCCTCCGTACACCTGAGCCCGGTGACCCAGAAGACCGTGGCTATGGCATGGGTTATCTGCGTCTGTCCCTGGCCGCCACCTGAGATCTTGGGATCGGAATAAGATGTCTCCCCGGGCCCGGTAACGGGAAAGTTGAACACCCGGTCCATCTCCTGAGGGTTTCCGCGGTAGAAGAACTGTGCCATGGAGGCGAAAAGCCCGGATATGAACCGAATGTCCCCCAGCGCTCCCGACTGGACGACTCTTCGCGCCTCAGCGGCATGCCTTGTGAAATGAAACGTGTAGCCGACCATTAGCTCCACCTTGTTGCTCTCGGCACGCCGCACCAGGTCCCAGGCCTGTGTGGACTTGAGGACCATGGGCTTTTCGACCAGGACGTGTACCCCGGCATCGAGGGCGTCCCGGGCTATCTCATAGTGGAACGCATGGGGGACTGCGATCACGACCCCTTCGACGCGCCCGGCTGAGAGCAGTTCCCGATAGTCTTCGTACGTGTAATCGACCTCATAATACTCTGCCGCCTTCGCGAGATTCGCCGGGTTCGGGTCGGCCAGACCTACCAGATCGACCTTCTCGTAGCCCTTAAGGCTGGGGATGTGCGCTTGCGTAGACCACCAGCCCGTGCCGATCACTCCGACTCTGGCCCTGCGCATGACGTGTCCTCCTTGATTAGGATCTGGTGTTGCGCTTGATTGCTGAGGGCAGGATACCGGCTCCCTCACGGCCCGGTCAATGGGCCGCCACCGGTGATAGTGCGACACCAGACAAGGTGTTGGGGAACGTGTTGTGCGTCCACGACGAAACCGTACCGTAGGGGCAGGTTTCAAACCTGCCCCTACCCAGGCCGGCATAAGGCGTCGGCACCCTATTCCCTAATACGTCTCCTGATTGCGCACGTGTGGGTGGGGGCCTCGCCGCTTGGAAGACGGAGTGCGAGGGCTCCGATTGATGCCCCATGAGTTGGGAGACTGTCGTCGAGAAGCTCGAGCTCATATGTCAACGCTATGGAAATGGCGTGGCGAGAGCTGCTCATGAGGGGATTCCAGAGGGGAGACTCGCCCTGATCCGCCACGGGCGAACGAAGGAGCAGGTGGGAGGTGGACCCTTGGATTCGCCGGTGACTTGCACATGGATCTATTGCACGCGTACATTGATGGGTAGGCATGAAACACCCTGGCCGACAACGGCTCTGACAGGCGAG
This sequence comes from Dehalococcoidia bacterium, assembly GCA_963665215.2. Lineage (GTDB taxonomy): Bacteria > Chloroflexota > Dehalococcoidia > Lucifugimonadales > CAUZJF01. The sequence goes on along the minus strand of CAXXWW010000014.1, from coordinate 140,701 downwards.
TGGAGCCCGCCATCTGCCGTGCGGATGTCGTGGCGGCAGACCAGTGAAGGAGGTCGACGTGACAAGAAGAGTCCTGGTGACCGGCATCGCTGGCGGCATAGGTGGCATCGTGCGACGGGACCTGGGCTCGAAGTATGAGCTGAGCGGCCTAGACCGTGTGCCCGTCGAAGGGGTCGAGAGTCACGTCGCCGATCTGGCGGACCGCGAGGCGATGCGTCCCGCCTTCGACGGGGTGGGTACTGTCGTCCATCTGGCCGCCGACGGCAGCGGCTCGGCGGCGTGGGAGTCCGTGCTGCCAAACAACATCGTGGGGACCTACAACGTCCTGGAGGCGTGCAGGGAGGCCGGCGTCCGCAGGGTTGTCTTCGCCAGCACCAACCATGTGGTGGGCTACTACCCGGAGAAGGACGACCCGTATAAGGCAGTGTTCGAGGGCCGCATTGACGAGGTCTCGAGGCCGATCCCACAGCTAACGACGGACCTGCTGCGTCCCGACTGTCTATACGGGGTCAGCAAGACGTTCGGCGAGGCGATCGGGAGATTGTACTTCGACAAGTACGGCATCTCGTTCATAGCCCTGCGCATCGGTGGGGTCCTGATGGAGGAGGGCTGGCAGCGCCGATCATACCCGGGACTGGCCATGTGGCTTAGCCATCGAGACGCCGCGCAGCTTATCGAGCGCAGCATCGACGCTCCCCAGTCAGTCGGATATCAGATCGTCTACGGCATGTCCGGCAACAGCCTACGCATTCACGAGATCGAGACGGCGCAGAGCGTTCTGGGTTACCGCCCTCAAGACGACGCCGGCGAGGAGCTGGACTCTCAAGCCGGCCCTGCCGGAACGTACTACCGGCACGCACATCCGTAGCACAGTCATGAGTTCAGGAGAGATCACCATGAACCGCATCGCACCAGAACTCACAGATATGCACCACATCAAGCTCTGCTATAGCAAGGACCGCTACTGCTCTTGGCCGCGCATGGGCGGTATCTTCAACTTTGGGAACGGCGAGATCGCAGTGTTGCACTACCACGCGCCGTCCCGGTACCATGTCGTGGCCGACATTTCCCACTCCTACAGGACGGGCCCCTGGAGCCGGGCAAAGATCCTACTCCAGCGGTCCCTGGATCACGGCGAGACCTGGCCGAGAGAAAACGATGTGGTGGTGTGGGATGAGTCGCTTCCCCTGGAGGAGAAGCGAGCGATCTTATACCGGGCCGACGAGCCTGGTGTGGCCCGGCAGCAGATCGACCTCACCTGCCCGGACGCGGCGGTCCACTTTGCCCACGCAGCGACTGGCACGGCAAATGCCTACGGGCAACCCACCTTACAATGCTTCGGCTTCAGGTCAGGGGACCGGGGCCGCACCTGGGAGACGGTGCCCACGCGCGCCAACACCGAACCCTATGGAGGGTACGTCGTTAGACATGGCCATCCGCTGGTGCAATTCCCCGATGGTACGCTTATGGGTGTGGCGAGCTGTCACGAACCCATGTCCGCAGAGGACATTTCCGAGCAAAGCGACTCCGTCGCCGTGGCTGTCTACGGTTCCGACGACAATGGCCTCACCTGGGAATACGTTGCCGAAGTGGCCCGCGACCCAACGGGTTTGGGGGCCATCACATACCCAGGGCTGCTCCTGCTGCCCAGCGGCCGGCTGCAGTGCTATATGCTCAGTAAACTTGGCATGCGTAACGCGATTCAGATGGCCCATTCCGACGATGGCGGCTATAGCTGGAGCCAGCCGAAGCCAATTGTGGCGTGGGGACAATCGCCCTGGGCGGGTCGTCGCATGCCAGACGCGGCAGCTGTAAAGAGTGATGAATATGTCTATCCAGCATGGCCTGTTGGTTCACACTACTATAATCTTCCCGTTAAAGAGGATGGGTCATATTTCAAGGCAGTGGCGCCTCCGAGCTCGTGGTGGGGTGGGCTCAGGGTGCATTACCGCTCGCCCTGGCCAATGCGTCTGCGTGACGGCCGGATTGTGGTGCTATTCGCGCGGCGCAAGCGACCCACAGGCATCGGGCTGTTCGTCAGTGAGGACGACGGGGCCACCTGGTCCGCCGAGGCAATTGTTCGCGACGACGGGAGTGGCGGGGATTTGGGTTATCCGGTCGCCACGCAACTCGACGATGGACGTATCTTCACGGCCTACTACTTCATGGAGGACGATGGCAACAATTTCGGGGGGACGCGCCACATCGCCGGCAGCTTCTTCCGCCTGGCATAGTTAGTGCTTCGTCACTCGAGGCATACCTGGCCAGGTCCGTCGCAGCAGGAATCTACTCATCTCCGCGGTCGCGGTCGCTGGCCTTCCGGGCTGCTCTGTAATAGCCAAGCCCTGGTCCCCTCTGGCACGTCGGCCCACACATGCGTAGCACAATCATGAGTTTAGGAGAGATCAACATGAACCGTGTCGCACCAGAACTCGCAGAAATGCACCATATCAAGCTCTGCTATAGCAAGGACCGCTACTGCGGCCATCCGCGCCAAAGCGGTATCTATAACTATGGAAACGGCGAGATCGCGGTGCTCCACTCCCACGCGCCGTCCCGATACCAAGTTGTGGCAGACATTGACCACTCCTTCACGACGGGCTACGCCAGCCGGGCAAAGATTCTACTCCAGCGGTCTCTGGACCATGGTGAGACCTGGCCGAGAGAAAACGATGTGGTGGTGTGGGATGAGTCGCGTCCCCTGGAGGAGAAGCGATCGATCTTATATCGGGCCGACGAGCCCGGTGTGGCCCGGGAGCAGATCGACCTCACCAGTCCGGACGCGGCGGTGTACTTTACCCGCACAGCGACTGGGCGGGTAATAATCGAGGGCGAGAGCGATCTGAACGGTAAATATAGCGCCGACGGGCGCCCCAGCTTAGAATGCTTCGCCTTCAGGTCAGGGGACCGCGGCCGCACCTGGGAGACGGTGCCGACCCGCGTCACCAACCCCAATGGAGGGCCCGTCTATAGAGATGCACATCCCCTGGTGCAATTCCCTGACGGCACGCTCATGGGTGCAATGTACTGCTGCGGCCCCACGCCGAACGCGCCCTTCGTCGTGGCTGTCTTCGGTTCCGACGACAATGGCCTCACCTGGGAATACGTTGCCGAAGTGGCCCGCGACGCAATAGGCCTGGGGGAGCTCGTTTACCAACAGCTGCTCCTGTTGCCCAGCGGCCGGCTGCAGTGCTATATGCTCAGGTTACGCGGCATCCGTAACGCGATTGAGATGGCCCATTCCGACGATGGCGGCTATACCTGGAGCCAGCCGAAGCCAATTGTGGCGTGGGGACAATCGCCCTGGGCGGCTCGGCGCAAGCCAGACCCGCCAGTTGTGAAGAGTGATGAATACATCTATCCGGCATGGCCCGGCGGCTTTCGTTCTCCCCTCTATAATCTTCCGGTCAAAGAGGATGGGTCATATTTCAAGGCAGTGGCGCCTCCAAGCGCGTGGTGGGGTGCCCCCGGGGTGCATTACCGCTCTCCCTGGCCGATGCGCCTGCGTGACGGCCGGATCGTGGTGATATTCGCGCGGCGCAAGCGGCCCGCAGGCATCGGGCTGATCGTCAGTGAGGACGACGGGGCAACCTGGTCCGCCGAGGCGATCGTTCGCGACGACGCGAGTGGCGGGGATTTGGGTTATCCGGTCGCCACGCAACTCGACGATGGACGTATCTTCACGGCCTACTACTTCATGGAGGACGATGGCAATAACTTCGGGGGGACGCGCCACATCGCCGGCAGCTTCTTCCGCCTGGAAGCACGATAACAGATTCGCTAATACATGATTTGGCCGCCGCTCAGGTTGATCGTCGCGCCGGTTATGTATCCTGCGTGGTCCGAGGCAAGGAAAACGACAGCGCCGGCGATCTCCTCTGGCTGCGCTAGCCGCCCAAGTGGGATCTGGCTAACGAACGCTTGGAGGTCCTCCTCAGAAAGGCCTTTCATCATCTGGGTGTCCACGGCGCCGGGTGCGACCGTGTTGACCAAGATCCCGTCGCCGGCAAAGCTCCTGGCCAGCCCCCGACTCATGGAGACTATCCCTCCTTTGCTGGCGGCGTAGACCACCGAGCCGCCGAACCCGCCCGTCAACCACCCCTGGGAGGTGAAGTTTATGATGCGACCGCCTCGTCCCTGCTCCCGCATCAGCCCCGCAGCGGCACGGTTCAGGAAGAACCCGGCCTTCAGGTTGGTGTCCAGCTGAGCATCCCAGTCGTCCTCCGTGACCTCGCTGATGCTGCCACGGCGTCGAAGCACCCCTGCAACATGGGCGAGCACGTCCAGGCGACCAAGCCCCTTCATCGCCCTGCTTAACAGCGGCTCGTGGGTTGCCAGGTCGGCAAGATCAGAAGCGATCGAAATATGACGCCCCGGCTCCTCGAGAGAGGCGACGACCTCATCTACCGCATGCTGGTCGAGGTCCACGGCGCACACTCTGGCTCCCGCCGAAGAGAATGCTGCCGCGACCGCTCGGCCTATACCGCCTGCCGCTCCCGTGACGACTACCCCCTTGCCCTCCAAGCCCGCGGATACGCTCCAGGTCATGGCTCCTCCTTGACACACCCCTGCCCGGCGGTGCCATGGCGTGCCTTCGCCTTGACCGTACCTTGGCGCACAAAGCAAGAATGACAGTGCTTCGGCCGAATGAAACTGTGGTAAGCCCCCATCAAAATTTGCAAACAAGAGGGACCGCTTCAAGTCCTGCGAATTCGCCAAACGACAGACTGGTCAAGCAAGCTCTGGCCGGAATTGCCCATCTCAAACTGACTGGGCCCGAGCAAGGTACGCATTCTCGACGTGAGCCACGATGGCAATCACGCACCAACACCTTCAGTGCTCAAATTGTTCGCGGCGGTGTCCCTGTCGGTGTGGCCAGCCACCTCAGAACACGGCCACCGGGTTGACCGGCGAGCCGGTGACGTTGCGCAGCCTCAGCGGGTTCACCGTGGCCAGAAACTCGAAGCGAGACCGCTGTGCACAGGCCTCGGCCAGCCCTTCAAGATCACAGTTGTCGATCAGCCACAACCCCATAGCCACGAGCGCCACCGTGTGAAAAGCACTCGAGAGGCTCTGATAGGGATTGGGCCTCAGCTCGTTTGGGGTATCGGTGCCCAACATGGCGATCCGCCGCTGGTGGAACCACGGAGCGCACGCCACGTGGCAGGCCGGCATACCTTCCGAGTCGGGGTCCCACGGCCCCAGCTCTTGCCTGCGGCGGTAGTTTCCCGTGCGGACCAGCAGAATATCACCCGGCTCGACTGCGACTCCCGCCGCCCGCTCCGCCGCGTCCAGGTCCTCGGGCATGACGCCTTCGCCCGGCTCCAACCAGTCGCCTCCGCGGGCCGCGCTCACGTCCAGCAGAACTCCCCTGGAAACGACCCCCTGGTGCGCCTCCTCCACCGAGAGCGCCTGGGCGCCCTCCCGGGACGTCACCCTGCTGGCCGGTATTCCATTGTACATCTCGCCGGACCACGAGTAGTGAGAGAGGCTGTCAACGTGGGTGACGCTGCTCCCATGGAACACCATGCCGATGAACTCGGCCGCTCCGCGGCGGGTGCGTGCCCTGTCAGGTGAGTCGGAGTCTCGTCCTTCACCGCTGTCCACCATGTGCCTGACTACTTGAAACGTAGTATCAGCGTCTATATCTGTCGTTACCGGCCGGGCGCAGCTCACCGTGACACCATCAGTAACCAGCCTTGCGGCGTCGACCCGTTTCTCGGGCGTTATGAGATTCAGTGTCCCCAGCTCGTCCTCATCTCCCCAGAGTCCCCAGTTCCTGAGGGACTCCATGTACCCGAGGACCTCGCTCTCCGTCGGCGCGGACGATTCCATAATCAGACTTCCCCTTTTTAGCGGCAGGGCCGCACTATTTTGGTCGAGTTTACCCGTATCAATCTGTGGAGTCCAGAGGACCCAAAAACCTCGACTCCCTCGATGGGGTGGCGACTGATCCCTGCTCCCTTTGAGCCTGATGCTCCTATAGATGTCAAGGAGTGCTGTGGGATAGGGCTGAGTTCCGTAGGACGGAGAAGACCTCGCGAGCGACATAGCGTTTGAGGCAGCGGATCACCTCAGCCTTGCTCATTCCCTCGGTGGTGCGACGACGCATGTATGCCTGGGTCCGCTCATCATGACGAAGTCTGACGACAACAATGCGATGGAGTGCCGCGTTGGCCTGGCGGTGGCCGCCTCGGTTGAGCCGATGCCTGTTGGTCTTGCCGGAGGAAGCAGGGATGGGATTGACACCGCACAGGGAGGCGAAGGCAGCCTCGGAGTGGAGGCGGTCAGGGTTACTCCCGGCAGCAATGAGGAGGGTCGCCGCCGTGTCTGGTCCTATGCCGAAGCCATCCACCAGGGCTGGGGCTGCCGTCCGTGTGAGTCGTTGGATCTCGGCCTCCAGGTCCTTTATCTCATTACCGAGTTGACGGTAGCGACGGGCAAGGGAGCGAAGAGCATACTTGATTCCCTCGTAAAAACCCGTTTTGAGGAAGTTCCAGCGATTTAGCACATCTGCGCGCTACCGTATGTTGGGGTAGTGTGCGGAACAGAGACTGTATATTGTACCCAGGTGTGGGTACGTTTGTTCTAATTCAACCTACACAGACTTTTTACGAGAGAATCATACTTGGCCGCCGCGGTGGGACCCTCCATACGACCAAGCCGGAAGCTCTTGGACCGGGTGACAAGGGCACCAGCGGTGAGGCCAGTGAGGTGCTCACGAAGCCGGGCCGGGGCCGTGACAACCAGGGCCTTCATCTGGTTGATTGCCTGGGTGCGAGCCTTGACGGCCGAGTCCTTGGTGCTCTTGAACATACGGATCATTTCGACTTCACCCTCACCTGACTTGGGAGTGGCATCGGCTACTCCGGCAAGCACGGCACGCGCTGCCATCTCCGCATCAGTGGGATCGCTCTTCCCCTTCCGATAGCGGGTTGACCGGTCGGGCCGGTTGACCTCCACTACGGTATGGCCCCTACTGGTCAGGAATCGGGCGACTCCGGCACCGTAGGAACCGGTGCCTTCAATCCCGAAGGCATGAATCTCTCCCAGGCCCCGGGACCACCGTTCGAGCTCCAAATACCCATGGGTGGTCGCCACTGTGTGAAGCTCCCCTAGGCGGACCCCCTGACGGTCAATGGCCACCGCCACATGCTCATCCTGGTGGGTGTCGACTCCGACGACCAGCTCAACACCACGACTACCTTTATGACCGACGACTCCTATCATTTCTACCTCCCGGAGGATTGCGCGCCGGCCAGGTGAGCGGACAAGACTGCGATGGGGCGTGGGGCCAGGCTCCTATAAGGTCACTGCTCGCCTTGCCGAGGGCACTTCTGGCGCCACCTCGAATCGAGTCGACAGATCAGGCTGAAGGCATGATGCCAGTCTCAGAAAGGGTCAGGCCCGAGCCGAGGTGGCCCGGGATTCATCATCGCAGTCTCAGAACTGGCCTTTGAAGGCAATCTGTTCCTTCCTCTCCCTCGAAGGGAGAGGATTCAGGTGAGGGTGGTCCGACTAGCGGCCGCAATCATCCACACCGTGAATCCATATGCCGACTTTCGTCGCCACCCCCTCATCCTAGCCTTCTCCCGCCAAGGGAGAAGGGACTTTGAAGACAGGCTCCCGCGGAGAGGGGGAATCCCGCAACACTCCGCCAGCGACTCCTACTCTTCGACCACCCCCGGACCCTGGTCATACTCGCCCAGGTCGGCGTCCACGAACCCCCGGTACCAGTTTTTGCCCTTCAGGTACTTCACCTCCAGCTCCACGTCCCGCAGCCGGACCTGGATGTGCGCCACCTCAGGGTCCCGCTCGGTCAGGGTCACCTCCAGCGAGTTGGGGCCCATGACAGGCCAGAAGTCCGTGTCCAATCGGTAGACGTGCCAGACGCTGTCCACCACCACGTAGTATGGCGCTGTCCAGAATGCCTGCCGGTTGATCTTGCGCATCCGGTCTTCAGGCAACTCCCTCTCGTTCAGCTTGACGCTGATCCGGTCGACCCCCGTCGTCTGAGTCACGCGCATCCGCAAGAGCAGCTCGTGCACCCTGCCGACACGGTCCCACCGGGGCAAGTCGTCGCTGATGGTAAGGTCGAGCTTGACGGGCTCGCCCAAGTTCAGATCGGCCGGAAGCGGAACCGAGAACTCCGACGACATGGCCGGATCGGGAAACCCGGGCGCGGCTGTTGGTATGTGGTAGTACTTGTCCTTGGGCGCCATCACCTCCGGGTTGGGCAGCTCGCGCAGCTTCTCGTAGAAGGACGCCTTGTAGGGCCAGTTGTAGATCCAGAATGCCAGGTAGAGCCCATCGACGCCCTGCGCGTAGTAGTTCGACGCTATCGCGCGGATCATCGCGATGGGCGCCTCCCCCAGACGGTCCGACCCCAGATGGCTCTGGATCGCGGCGTGGATGCGGCAGTCCGAGCCCTCTGCCGCCTTTACCAGCGGGCGCAGATCGAGGACCGGGTCGATCTTCGCTCCGCCGGCGAGCGTCTCGCCGATGATCACGTCTACGATGCCCTGTCTGATCCACTCCTGGGGGTCCACCCCCCGGGACAGACAGAGGTCTACGTCGGCGGGAATCCGTATGGCCAGCTCCCGCTCGGGGCCGCTCTTCTTGACAGCCTCGTAGACGCGCCGCACCCACTCGGTCATTATCGGCCGGCCGGCTTCAGTCTCGTCGGGGTGGAAGTAGTGGAACCACGCGGGAGCGCGGAGCAACTGGAGCTCGAATCCGTCTACATCGTAGTTTGTAAGGGTCTCCTCGATCAGGGCAAATCTCTCGTCCTGCACCTCCTGGTGCTTATAGTCCGAACACGTGATTCCGGAAAAGCTGGGATCCAGGTCGCCCCTAGCGCCGATCTCCAGGTGCGCGTTTTCCAGGCGGAAGTTGGAGGTACGCCCCTCCTCCCCGCCAGCGGTCAGCCTGCCCTGCTGGACCAGCAACGTGGGGTATATCAGCATGCCCATGGCGTGGGCGCGTTCGCAGATCACGCGCAGCGGATCGTTTCCCTCGTCTATGAGTTGCTTTGCGATCTGTTTCGTGCGCCGGAAGCCCAGGTTGGGCCACTTATCCACATTGTGACCCCAGAGCTCGCCCACCTTGGTGTCGTGGAGAACGGTCCGCCCGTCCCCAAGGCAGAACATCAGCGCGTCGATTGACGTTCCGGCAAGCTCGTCTACGGGGGACTCGTACTCCTCCTTTGGCATCGGCGGCTCGTAAGCGTAGATTAGCTGGTGACGTCCATCGTGGTAGAACATCATACGGGGCTTCGGCATGGCAGGTCCTCCTTGGAGCCGGGAATACTATTTCGCGGTCAGTATACCCTTATGGTAGACTCTCGTTTGAAATCAAAGAGTGGAGGTCCAAGCATGAGCGACGTCAAACACCGCGTGGCCATAATTGGGTGTGGCTTGTTGGGACAAAACTATGCCAATGTCTACACCACGTACCCGGATACTGAAGTCGTGGCAATCGCCGAGCGCAACCCTGAGCGCCGAAAGTCGGTGGGCGAGAAATACGGCGTGGAGGCGCTGTACCCGGATGTACACGCCCTCTTGAAGGACATGGTGCCGGACATCGTGGCGGTCGTAACGCCCACCAAGTATTACAAGGAGGCGGTGTTCGCCTGCGTGGAGGTGGGTGTGAAGGCTCTGTCTACCGATAAGCCCATCGCGGCGACGCTGTCCGACGCCGATGAGATGGTGGAGTTGTGCGAGTCCCGGGGCGTTGTCTACGCCGGCGGTGCAATGCTGCGGGCGCTGCCTGGGATACAAGACTTGGCCCGTCGGCTCCGTGCCGGAGATTACGGTGAGCTCATAGGGGCCAGCATAATCGGGTGGGGAGCCGAGATCTCAGGCGGTGGCTGTCAGGATATCTCAGTGCTGCGCCTGTTGGCAGACGCCGAGATCGAGGAGGTTGTCGCGTGGGGCACGCACAGGGATGCGCCTTATTGGTCTGAAGAGGTGGTGGCCAGGAACAGCGACGAAGGTCTCATCACCAACGCCCGATTCCGCCTATCCAACGGCCTGGAGTGTACAGTATTCGGGGCGCCGTCCCCTTTGCCCGATGAAGGTCGTCCCCCTCACCGGGGCACGGACGTCTGGAGCCAGGACTCCATGGTCCGCACGAGATGGGCGAACCCGCCCGAGGCATACAAGGGCTTTGACGCCAACGGCGTCAGGGTAAGGGACGAGAGGCCCCTCACTCCATTCGAATGGGGCCAGTTCGTCCACGTGGGCGGCACGACTCGGTCCTTGTTGGCGAGGCTCGAGACGGGCAGCAAGCTGTGGGTATCGGGGCACGACATGCGTCAGTCATTGGAGGTGGCGATCGCTGCGAGGTTGTCGGTGCAGTTAGGCAGCGTGCCGGTCAAGCTGCCCCTGGAGGACAGGTCGCTAACGCTTTATCCAGTACCCTCCCGCTGGGTCGGCGGCGACGAGTTTGACCCAGCACACAGGGACCAGATGATCTTCTGAGAGTTGAAGCCGGCTAGCCGACCGTCTGTGGGTTGACGTGGTACATGGGCCAGCGCCCCGGCACCTGGGCCTCGCGCCATAGCGCCCAATGCTCCACCAGGCGCCATCTTCATTTCCGACGAGCGCGGCCAGGGTCAGAGCCAACGGACGACTCCCATCCCTCCGCATCGGTCAGAACCTGACGACCATCTGCAGTTGGGTCGACGGTTTCGCCAGCGCCTCGAACGCCTGCTGAATGTCCTCCAACGGTATGAACTCCGCCTCCGACACCATGGCCTCGACCGATACCTTGCCGGACCGCAGAAGCTCCAGGGCTATCCGCAGGTCCTCGGTCATGGCGCCAAACGTTGTCAGAAGCTTAACCTCTCTCGCCATCCAGTCGACCGGCAAAACGGGCATGGGTTCCCAAGGCACGGCCACCAGGACCACCTGCCCCCGCCAGCGCACCATGTTAAACGCCTGGTCCAACGTGGGGCCGACTCCGGCGCAGTCGAAGACCACGTCCGGCCCCTCTCCGCTGTTGAGCGACTCCATCCCGGCGACCACGTCTTCTGCCGTCGGATCGACGACGGCGTCGGCCCCCAGGGCAAGGGCGGCCTGCTTCCTGGCCGGCGCCGGCTCCGAAACGTACACAGTCCCGGCGCCGGCAGCCCGGGCCGCCTGAATGGTAAACATGCCGATCGGACCGGCGCCCAGGACGGCCACGGAGTCTCCCAAACGAAGCTCGGAATGTCGTACCGCCCTGACGGCTACGCCGCACGGCTCCGTTAGCGCGGCCACCCTGTCATCCACCCCGTCCGGTATCCTGGTGGGCTGCCACTCCTCCATCAGCACGTATTCCGCGTAACCGCGTATCTGCCCGGCGGGGAACCCCATTGTGCGGTAGTTGAAGCGTGGATTGGTGAGGTAACCGGGCCCCTTGCCGGGAGGCGGCGCTCCGACGCCACTCACGACCCTGTCGCCTACTCGCCAAGCCGAGACCCCTGGCCCAACCTGCGTTACGGCGCCCGAGAACTCGTGACCCATCACCGTCCCCGGCGGTGGCATATCGTACAGAAAGGCGTGAACATCTGTGCCACAGATGGCGGAGTATTTGACCTTCACCAACACCTCTCCCGGGCCCGGCTCCGGCGTCGGTATCTCCTCCACGCTTAACGTCTGCTTCCCCTTATAAACGGCCGCCTTCATGGCCTGTACCCCCTGCCCCAGCTAGACCTATCGACGATGCGAGCTCCTATCGTACACCGAGGTCTCAGGCGTGTCGCCGGGTCCGAATAACTCCTCGATCATAAGCAGTGAACAGTCCTCGCCCAGAGCCATGGTAGTGGCACTCACCAACACCGTCAACCGTTCATTCAAGCTCCGATTGCGTGTTTGACTGCGTACCTGGGTGACCGTACAATGGCCATCGGAGCGGACGGCTCATCCTTGAGAAGCCGGCATTTCATATGAAGATGACGACCTAGCTTCTTGTCTATTCCCACGTGGCCAGGCAAGGGCGGGAGGGAGGTCTCCGTGAGAATCAAGAACACCGACTACTGGATCATCTCCAAGGATTCAAACAATGACTATTGGGGGCAGGACGCATCCCCGAGGTGGACAGCCCTCGGTTCCTTCATTTACCACCCTGCACAGAATAGGGGGGCCGGCGTTGAGCCACACTATCACGACGCCGACGAGATCTGGATGTTCGCCACCGGTCATGGCGAGGCGTGGATTGACGGACAGAGCTTCGAAATCACGCCTAACACGACTGTCTATACACCTATGGGCTCGGTGCACAGGTTTCAGTGTTTCACCGAGTTTGACACCGTCTCGCTCGTCACACGAATGGACCGTCAGAAACGGGTGCACCACATCCTGGTCGAGGTGGAGGGCCCTCCCGTCCCCACGGTCCCCGGCTTTGTCGTACCCGGCGAGGACAACAGTGGGCCGATGGCAAATCCCGGCACCCGGTGCCCGTTCAGCGAGCTACGGCACGCGAATTTCAGCGCAGGTGATGGAGTCGCCGAGTCTGAGCTACCCGCAAACGAGCACTGGCTCGTGGAGACCGGGACCATCGCGCTGTCCATCGACGGCTTCCGGGTCGAGCTTTTCTCCGGCGACGTTGCCATGCTGAAAGCCGGAGTGGTCCGAAGCCTATCCAGCGTCGACGGGGCCCGCGTATGCCTGGCCCGAGAGTAGGGTCAACCCCCGCCCTGCCCTGACCTGCTCGTCATAGTTGGGTAATGCCGGTTGAGGGCAGCGCAAGGTGGCCTGTAAGCCGAGTTCTGGGCCCGGGCCGCCATTGGTTTACATCCGCCATGGGCGGACTTCGTCCCGATGAGGGGCCGGGCGGCGACCATCTATCTAGGCCAGACGTTGCCGCCTGGCTCAAGCGGCCAACCCGGGGACGGGCCGGGTACCCTTAGTCCCCTGCTAGGCCTTGCTCCGAATGGGGTTTGCCCTGCCTCCGATGTCACCACCGGAGCGGTGAGCTCTTACCTCGCCATTTCACCCTTATCCGCCAGAGGCGGACGGTATGTTTCTGTGGCACTTTCCGTCGGGTCACCCCGCCCCGCCGTTAGCGGGCATCCTACCCGGAGGAGCTCGGACTTTCCTCCCTCTCCGCTCGCCGCCGCGAGCCATTCCGAGGAACGACTCGAGGAAACCAGGGGGACGGCGGCCGCCCGGCCACCTTGCGCTGTACCAATTGTACCCTCACAGTGCCACCGCCGCCACCTCTTGTACCCCCCACGCGCCACTGACAGGCTGCGGAGAAACCGTTTCGACCATCCCCCTGGTTCCCTTTCCTTCGATAGACTCAGGACAGGCCTGGCCAGGAAGGGTTCAGTAATCAGATCTGAGGGACACCCCTTCGACTATGCTCAGGGCAAGCTCTCAGACTCCGGCCCTTCGGCGGGCTCAGGACAGGCGCCCGGGCTTCGCCCCTCTGCACACCCCATATTTCAGCAGCCTGCTAAGACCCTGGCGCCTTGCAGGCGTCGACAAACAGTTTGCGGGCGGGCTGGTCCCGCGAAGGGCTCGGCGCCGGCGGCCGTGGTCCGCAACACGTAGGCCGGCGGGACCGGGAGCGCCAAACGCGATGCCCGCTGAGGGACCCCCGTCAGACCTCGATTTGTACGCTGTCGTCCTCCACCACTATGCGGGCCACGTGATCGGCGAGGAAGGCCCGGCGGGTCTCAAATTCGATGGACTCCCAGTTGGCCAGGGTAGCCTCGACGTCCGCCGGGCGCTCGACGCTCGCGGCAGATCGACGGGCGCCGTCCAGACCGTTCAGGTACTCGGCAAGGCCCGCGACGCCGAGGGAGCCGGCAGCGTACCGCTTCATCGCCGCGAGGAAGCGGCGCTCAGCGTCTCTGACCTTTCCTTCTCGCGTGGCCCCAGCCTGCCCCCCGGGCGATTCGTCGCCGCCGCCGAGAGTCCGCGGCGCATTCGCCGCCAATGCGTACTTGAGCTGGCTCAGAACGGTGCTCTCCAGCAGCGGCGCGCGCCATGTGTGATAGTCGCAGAGGCTCAGATTGTTCCTCGACTGGCACTGATAGTAGCGGTAGACGCCCCTGGCCCGGCGGCCATCCTTCCGCCTCCAGGACTGTCGTCGGGTGACGCCCATCATCTTGTTCCCGCAATATGCACAATAGGCCCTGCCGGACAGCAGAAACGGCTCAGAGCTCACCACCCTGCCCGAGGGACGGCGGGATTTCATCAGGTCTTGGGCGGCGCGGAACACCTCCGCCGGAATGATTGCTTCGTGGACATTCGGCCGTCGCATACCGTAGCGTGAGTAGGTGCCGGTGTACGCGGGGTTTCTCAGGATGTCCCGGATACTTACCACGTTCCAGTTGCCGCCACGCCTCGTGGAGATGCCTCGCTCGTTGAGGTGCTGTGCGATGAGCCGCAGGCCGAGTCCATCTTTAGTGTATAGGCGGAAGATGAGCTCGACCACGGCCGCCTCCCCCTTGACCGCGGCCAGTAGCCCCTCAGGGCCGATACGGTAGCCGAATAGAGGCCTGCCCAGCGCCTGGCCCTGCAATGCGCGGGCGCGCATCGACTCCTTGATCCGCCGGCTACGCGTCCGGGAGACACCCTTGATGCCGAGGGTGTGGAAGGCGTTCTGCATCGGGTCGGGAAACTCTTCATCGACGCAGGCAACTTTGGCCCCGAGCCCGTCGAGCTCGACGATAGACCTGGCGACGGACTCAAGGTCTGCACCAAGGACCCTGGCGCCCGGCACCACGACCAGGAACTCACCCTCGGACTGGACCATGTAGTCCATCATGCGGCGGTACCCTACGCCCCTACCACCCTCATCTTGCTCAACGGATATGAAGGCCTTGATAGGCTGGTGTAGGTTCAGCCTGCAGTACTCATGAAAGGCGCGCTCAGTCTCGGCGAGGGTGCCCTCGTCGCCGTCCTCGACTGTAGAGTAACCTATGGCACGCAAGGCCTTCCTCAGACCAGGTAAAGAATACGCCGGCAGCTTCCGCACTGGGTGATGCCGTGGGCGCTCCGGGCCCGCTGCAGCTCCCACGTCGTAAGGGAAATCCGGCAGCCCTGGCACATGCCCCGCTCCACACTGACGATGGCCCGGCCGCCTTTACTCTTCCGCAGCGAGTCATAGAGGGACAGCACCTCTCGGGTGAGCTGCGGGGTGATCTGGTCTCTCTCCTGGCCCAGAGTAGCAAGCTTGCCTGTCATACTCTCCTGCCTCCGAAGCAGCTCTGCTTCCTCGGCCGGCCTCTCGGCCTCGAGCCGTGCCAGCGTCTCCTGGGCCTGACGCTCCTCCGACTGCACATCGTCGGCCTCGACCATCAGCTCCAGCAGTTTGTCCTCCTCTTCTTGCCGCAGCCGCAGTACGAAGGCACGCTCTTCCTCAGCGGCGGCGAGCTCCTTCGGGTTGGTGACCGCGCCACTGTAGAGCCGGGACTCCACCCTCTGAAGCCTCTCACCGAGCTGCGCAATCGTCTGCTCGGCGGCCCGGCGGCCGGCCGTCAACTCCTTCAGTCGGGCACCGGCCTGGTCCACGCGCTCTCTGGCCAAGGTGAGCTCCGACTCGTCCTCCAGCCTGAGACGCACCTCTGCCAGCGACTTCTCGGCATCGGAGAGCTTCAAATCAAGCTGCTGAAGGTCATAGAGCTGTTTGACGAACGACATCGAGCACACCTCCATCGCCGGCATGCGGAGAGCGCCCCAGGTCCGGGACGGCTTCCCCATTGTAACCGAACAGCCCCGACGGCACATAAGCTGCGGACGGGGTCGGGCCATCCCGTAGCGCCGTCCCGCCGGTTTTTGCATCTCATCTGGTGGCACCGTACCCATCGCGTTCAAAAATTGCCGCCATGGGGATGAAATTGGCCTGTCGATGCGGCATAATTGGATATGTGTGGGGACGTTAACCGTTCGCAAAGGCCATGAGGCGCCTCTAATGCCAACGACGAGGCCCAAGACCAAGATAGTTTGCACGCTGGGTCCCGCAACCGCGTCTGACGAGGTCGTGGGGGAGCTGGTGGAAAGCGGCATGAGCATCGCCAGGCTGAACCTGTCCCACGGAACCCTGGAGGAGCACGCGGTCTCGGTGGAGCGCGTCAGGCTGGTGTCCCAACGGCTAGGTATCCCGGTGGGAATCATGGTGGATGTTCCGGGGAGCAAATACCGGACCGGGCCCATGGGCACAAGCGTATTGAACCTGAAGCGCGGCGACAAGCTGACCCTGACCAGCCGGGACCTGACGGGGACCCAGCGGGTCGTGGCCGTAACACCACCGGGCATTCACCGCGACGCCACCGTCGACGGCACCGTGCTTCTGGACGACGGCCTGATGGAGCTACGCGTCACGGCCGTACACGGCCAGGACGTTGAGTGCGAGGTCATTCGGGGCGGGAGGCTCACGGAGAGGCGCGGTGTCGCTACACCGGGCATTACCTCGTCTCAGCATTTCCCCGACGAGCAGGCGAAGCGGGCCCTGGAGTTTGCCGCCCAGCAAGATGCCGACTTCGTGGCCCTGTCCATGGTGAGGGTGGACGCCGATGTGCAATTGGTACGGGAGATGCTGCAAGAGAGCGCGCCTGACGCGCTCATAATCTCGAAGATCGAGCGGGCTGAGGCGCTGGACCACTTCGAGAGCATCCTTGAGGCCAGCGACGGGATCATGGTCGCACGGGGGGACATGGGGGTCGAGGTGCGTCTCGCGCAGGTTCCCATCATCCAGAAAGACCTCATCGCGCAGTGTAACCTGAGCGGCAAGCCGGTGATAACCGCAACACAGATGCTGGAGTCTATGACAAGGTCACCGGTGCCCACCAGGGCCGAGGTTACCGACGTGGCCAATGCGATCTACGACGGCACTGATGCCATCATGCTGTCCGGGGAGACGTCGGTGGGCCAATTCCCCGTTGAGGCGGTGAAGGTGATGGCGGAGGTCGCGATTGCGGCCGAGGCCGCCCTCCCCTACGAGCGCATCATCGTCGAAAAGAGGCTCCAGCTGCAGCCCCAGACGGACGACGCCATCAGCTACGACGCGTGCCAGACTGCGCAGCAACTCAACGCGAGTCTGATTGTCGCTTTCACCGAGTCCGGCGGCACGGCCGCACGAGTGTCCAAATACCGGCCGATGCCGCCTGTCCTGGCGCTGACTCCCAGCGAGGCGGTCCAGCGGCGCCTCACCCTCTGCTGGGGAGTCACTCCTGTAACCATACCGGAGCTTGGGAGCGTCGATGACTTCTTCGCTCTGGGTGAGGAGAAGGCGAAGGAGGTGGCCGGAGTCGAGGAGGGAAGCCTGGTCGTACTTGTGGCAGGGCTTCCCATCGGGGTAACCGGCGGCACCAACCTCCTGAGGGTACTGACCATATCATCGCCCTGATAGCCGGACTGTGGGTCCCTCATCCGCCTGTGGCGGAGGGTCGGGCGATAGTAGAATTGCCTGCGTCGCGTCGCTGAAGGGCCCGGAGTGAGCACGGATGCTGACTCTATACAACACCATGCTCAATGGTCTCTCGCGGGTAGACCCCCTGAAACCCGGGGTGGTCACGATGTATACCTGCGGCCCCACGGTATACCGCGACGTCCACATCGGCAACCTCCGCTCGTACCTCATGGCCGACTGGATTCGCCGCGCTCTAGAGGTCCACGGCCTCTCGGTCAAGCAGGTCAAGAACATCACCGACGTCGGCCACATGCGCCAGGAGATGCTGGAGCGCGGAGAGGACAAGGTCATCGCCGCAGCCACAGCCGCGGGTATGACGCCGATGGAGATCGCCCAGACCTACACCGAGCGCTTCCACGCGGACGAGCGCAAACTCAACATCACGCCCGCGGAGCACTACCCCACGGCCACCGGCCACATCGAGGAGATGCTTCAGATCGTGGGCCGCCTGTTGGAGCAAGGCTATGCATATGAGGTCCAGGGCAACGTCTATTTCGAGGTCTCCAAGTTCCCCGGCTATGGGGCCCTGTCGGGAAACACCGGCGACCAGGGGCTCCTGGAGGCCGTCCGCATCGAGGCCGACCCGCTGAAGCGAGACCCACGCGACTTCACCCTCTGGAAGCTTGCCGAGCCGGGACGAGACCTGAAGTGGCCGAGCCCATGGGGGGAGGGGTTCCCCGGCTGGCACATAGAGTGCTCCGCCATGTCGATCAAGTACCTGGGGCAGCGGTTCGACATCCACACGGGCGGCGTAGACAACATTTTCCCCCACCACGAGGGCGAGATCGCTCAGAGCGAGGGATTTACCGGCCACCCGGTCGTCAACCTGTGGGTCCATGGCCAGCACCTGCTAGCCGACGGCGTAAAGATGGCCAAATCGACCGGCAACTCCTTCACCATGGCCGATATAGAGCAGCGCGACATAGACCCGTTGGCGTTCCGCTACCTCTGTCTCACCGCCCGTTACAACACAAGGCTGAATTTCACGTTCACCTCCCTGAAGGCCGCGCAGCGGGCGCTGCTCCGGCTCAGAAACCGGGTCTGGGAGTGGGAGGCACTTCCCAACCTGCCCGAGGGCCGCGAGGAAGTCCGGCGCCAGTGGGAGCGACGCTTCGTCGAGCGCGTCGACGACAACCTGGGCATGCCGGGCGCCCTGGCCGTGACGTGGGCCCTGGTGCGCTCAGCTCTCCCGGGCCGGCTCAAGCTGGACGTGCTGCGCAGCTACGACCGGATACTCGGGCTCGGCCTGGACAAAGTGTCCGATAGCTACCACGTCGATGGCGAGGTCATGGGCACGGTACAGCGGCGGGCCGAGATTCGAGACCGGGGCAGGTATGATCACGCCGACGCCCTGCGCGACGACCTGGCCAGGGCCGGTAATGTGGTGGAGGACACGCGCAAGGGCACGCGTGTGCGGCCGAAAACCGCGTGGGAGAGACGCGAGGAGGTATGGCGCACCATCTCCTCTACAGCCGAGGTGGCCTCCCTGCTGGACGAGCCAGACACCGTCGACCTCAGCATCGGCGTCGTTGCATGCAACTACGTGGACGACGTACGCCGGTGCATCGAGAGCGCCCTGCGGTGGGCCGGCGACCGCTCGGTGGAGGTGGTCGCCCTGGACAACGGCTCCACCGACGGCACGGGAGAGTGGCTGGAGCTGGCCGCGGCCCGGGACCCAAGAATCCGCACGGTGCACGCAGACCACGTCCTCGGGGAGGGCGCGGCCAAGAACGTCGTCCTCAAGCAGTGCCGGGGCCATTCAGTAGTCATGCTGGACACCAGCGTGGAGGTCTTGGGAGATGTTTTCGGCCCTCTGGTCGACCGGCTTGGAGAGGAGTCCGTCGGGGTGGCCGGGCCCTTCGGCCTCCGCACCGACGACCTGCACCACTTTCACGAGGGCGAGGGGGAGTCCGGCGACGTGGACGCAATGCAGGCGTACTGTTTCGCATTCAGGCGCAGCCGGCTTAGCGACGTGGGCATGATGCGGGAGAGCTTCCGCTTCTACCGCAACCTAGACCTGGACTACAGCTTCCACTTCAAGGACAGGGGCTATCGAATCGTGGCCGACCCGGACCTGCCGGTGCGGCTCCACGAGCATCGCATCTGGAGCGAGATGGCCGAGGGCGAACGGGACGAGCTGAGCCGCAAGAACTACCGCCGATTTCTGGACAAGTGGGGAACCCGGGCAGACCTGCTGGTGAGCAGCCACGCCGCGCACTGACCCGCGAGACGGCGCGGGGATGGCATCGGCTGCGAGAGGTAGGCCACCCAGTGCTTTTTGTGCTATCCGATCTGCCAGGGGTGGCCTGAAACCCCTGCCTGCAAGTGCCAGACCACGCCCTTCGCTATCTGGTGGGCTGTCTTCATAGCGCTGATTTGCTCGCGGGGCTTGAGCTCGCCAGAGTCGATCATCTCCCCCACAGCCTTATCAACGCCTCGCTGAACAGCTCCAGAAGTATCCGCCGCTCCAACTCGTCGGTCGGCCACCCCCTAGAGTCCATGGCCTGCCGAAATGCAGGGTGAGCCCTCTGAGAGCGCTCCAACCACTTCACACTCTTACCCGTTTGCCTGGCAGCCTCAGCTTTGGTGGCGTAGATACGATACGCTAACAAGGACCACTTCTCGGCAGGGGTGAGGCACTGCCAAATAGTGTCGATATCCTGGGTCATCTAGACTCAATCCGGTGGGGTTCGCCAACCCCAGCACTGCGACGTCCACAGGTATCGCCGATCCGGACCCATCGCGGTCTCCACTACTCCCAGACCCACACTGCGGCGCTTGAGTACGAGGGTAGCCATCGTAATAGGGCGGTTTGATGCGACGAGTGTCAAATGCTGATGGTGCATTACCGGTCCAGGAGTTCCTGAACCTTCAGAGCCAAGGTCGCTGGCGTGAAAGGCTTTTGGATGAAATCGGTGCCGCTCTCGAGTGGGCCCAGGCGCACGACGGCTTCATCCGTGTAGCCCGATGTGAAAAGCACTCTTGTTTCCGGGTGTTGCGTCCTGAGTCGCTCAGCCAGATCTCTGCCACCCATGAGAGGCATGACAACGTCGGTCAATAGCAGATGGATCTCCTCGCCGCCGCGCTCCTCCGCAACCCTCAAAGCCTCGCCGCCGTTTGTCGACTCCACGACGGTGTAGCCCCGCGCACGTAGCACTTGAGTTATCATACTTCGCACCATGGGCTCGTCTTCGACCAGGAACACCGTCTCGGTGCAAATTGGTAATTGGTCCGACTTGTCACGCACCGGGGGTTGGCTGGCTGGCTCATCAACGCGCGGCAGGTAGACCCTAAAAGTGGACCCCTCCCCCAGTCTGCTCTTGACGGCTATGTACCCTCCGAACTTGGAAACGTAGCCATAGCAGGTGGACAGTCCCAGACCGCTCCCTTCACCTACTCCCTTGGTGGTGAAGAATGGCTCGAAGATGTGCGACTTGACCTCCTCGGTCATGCCGATACCGGTGTCGGTGACCTTCAACACAACATGTTCTCCGGTGTTCGCCCCGGGGTGGCACCCGGCGTACTCCTGGTCGAGCGTCACATTGGACGTCTCGATGATGAGCTTTCCACCATTGGGCATCGCGTCCCGGGCGTTGACGGCGAGGTTGGTCAAGCACTGCTCGATCTGACCAGGGTCGACGCGGACCATCCCCGAGTCCGGTGCGGGCAGGGTCACCAGCTCGATGTCTTCCCCTATGAGGCGGCGGAGCATCCCGTCCATGTCGAGAATCAGGTCACTGAGACTGACGACCTTCGGTTCGACGACCTGGTGGCGGTAGAAGTACAGCAGCTTATGCGTGAGTTCAGAGGCGCGCTCGGCTGCCTTCTGGATTGCCCGAAAGCTGGCGCGCACGGGGCCTTCTCCAACTTGCAGCTCAGTTTGCCCTAGGTGGGAATAGAGCATGATCACCGTCAGCAGATTGTTGAAGTCGTGGACCAAACCGCCCGCGAGCCTACCGATAGCCTCCATTCTCTGGGCCTGGACAAGTTGCTCCTACAGCTGCCTTCGCTCGGTAACGTCGGTCGCGATGCCCACCATGCCCAGAAGATGCCCTTCATCGCCCTTCATGAGCGCTGTGCTCAGCCTGACACGGAGCTCCTCGCCGGCCTTACTGGGAAAAGAGACCTCTCCGGTCCAGGAGCCTTCGTTCCTTGTCGCCTCGAATATCTCGCGGGCGGTAGTCTCGGTAGTCTCTCGTAACGACTCGGGGTAAATGTCGAGAGCGTTCATCCCAAGCATCACCCCCGGCGCGTAGCCAAGCATCTTCTCTGCCGCGCGGTTGACGAAGGAAATCCGGCCATCCATCCCCGTGATCAATACCCCGTCGCTGGCGGTCGCCAACGCCAGAGCGAGGCGCCGGATTTCCTCCACTGCCAGCGCGCGCTTGGTGATTTCGCGTTCCAGATCTTCGTTTGACTTTGTTAGCTGGGCCGCGAGTCTCTCGATCTCGGCAGCGTTGTTTTTCATACTGATGAGGTAGGCTACCAGGAGGACAGTGACTAGCAGCCCACCGGCCAAATCTCCCCACGACTCCCATGAGGTCTGGGCGCCCAAAAACACAGGCGTGGGGGAAATCAGGAGCGACTACTGGCGTCCAGGCATTTCCAGTGGCGCGCGCAGGTAGAGTTTGTCCCGGACCTCCAACTCTTCTTCATCGGTCGGGCCGTCACCGACCGATGTCTGGCGGAGGGTGAGGAGGCGCTCTGTTCGTCTGGAGTCATTTAGGCGGCGGGCCCATTCTAGTAGCTTCCAATATATATGGACGCCAGCCTTTAGCCAACGGCAATTACGCCAGTATTTGACATGAAGAAAGGCCAGGTATGAGTCTGGCCTTTCTGCCAACCTACCCGGGAATGAAGCGCCTATATCTCGATAAGCCCGCGCTGAAGAGCAACGCGCGTGGCCTGTGTCCTAGTCCGGACCCCCAGCTTCTGATAGATGTTCTCAGTGTGATACCTGACAGTGCGGGCGCTCAACGACAGGTCCGCCGCGATTTCCTTATCGCGGGCGCCTGAACCGACAAGCCTGAGCACCTGTAACTCTCGCGACGTGAGAGGCGTACTCTGGTCCATGTCTGCCCGCCCATTCTGCCGGTGGCCCGATTTGAGGTTTAGAATATCTTGAATACCGCGAGCGCTTACTATGGCATCGCCAACCTGGTGAGAGATCTCCTTCGCCAGATTGATATCGGCATCTCCGTATTCGCCAACCCGAAAGCTGCCGAAGCTGAGACTTGTGGAGCACGTGTCACCCTGCAATATGGGGACTGTAATGTACGAGCGAATTCCCATGGCCAGGAGCCAACGCTTCTCGGTGAAGTCCTCCTCCATCTCTATGTCGGTCTTGTAGAAAGCCGCACGATCTTTGATTACGCTGCCAACACACGACCCAGCAAGAGGAATCACCGTGCCTACGCCGAGACCGTCGCTCTGGCCGGCGGTGGCGTAGACAACGGCAATCTCCCGTCCAGGGCTTGCGAACGCAATGCTGGCCCTATCGTGGGGAAGCAGATGTTTCACTTCATCGGACATCCGTCGAAAACTGGTATCCAAGTATACGTCGGAGCTAATCCCTCTGAGGATTCGATTAAAGCTCGTTAGACGCTCGACCGCCCGGCGCCACAGCTCTTCGTCATTCACTAGAACCCCCCTTCATTCTGTGCAGTTAGGAACCGATTCAATATGTTGGCGCCTCCTTCTGACATATTCGTATCATCCGGAATTACCCATATCAAACCGCCTGGGTCCAAGCAAGGTACCATCCTCGACGAGAGCCATCTTAGTATCACTCACGGATGCCGTCAACCATCCCATCGAGCGTACAAAACCATCTCTCGGCGTGGTGAGTTAGCGGCCCCAGGCAGCGGAGGTGGCTTTCACCACGTTTGCACTCCCTTCAAATCTCCGGGCACGCACCTCGCCCTTGGTTGCCTCTCTTCACCTCTGATGACCTCAAGGATAATCGCTACCCTGGTGCTGGATGGAGCCCGGCGATACGCTCCAACACTTGCCGGAATATCTCCCGGGACACTGCCACCTAGGCAAGCTGAAACACCAACCTCCTGGCATGCCGCATCAGACGTCCACCCATCTTGATGAGCTTGGTCTGAACACAGAGGTGGTCTCGTTTGTCTGAACAGCGCTGCCCGGTTTGATAAGTGGAATCGCGCTGCCGTGCGTTAGGCCGCCGCGGACTCGGCAGGCGCTCTGTCAAAGAACTGGTCCGGCGTCATTCCCCCAAGGCTCGAATGGGGCCGTCCGGCATTGTAAAACTCGAAGTACCGCCCGAGGCCAGTTCTGGCTTCCGGGACCGATTCGTAGGCTCTCAGGTACACCTCCTCGTACTTGACGCTCTTCCACAGCCGTTCGACGAACACATTATCCTTCCAGCTTCCCTTCCCGTCCATGCTGATCTGGATCCCATTGGCTTTCAGCAGGCCGGTGAAGGCGTCACTTGTGAACTGGCTTCCCTGATCTGTGTTGAATATCTCCGGCGCGCCGTGGCGTCCCAGGGATTCTTCGAGCGCCTCCACGCAGAAGTCTGTGTCCATTGTGACCGATACCCGCCAGGCCAGCACCTTGCGGCTATGCCAGTCCATCACTGCGGCTAGGTACACGAACCCCCTGGCCATCGGAATGTACGTGATATCCATTGCCCACACCTGGTTGGGCCTGCTCACCTCAAGCCCGCGCAGCAGGTACGGATACACCGTATGGCCGGGCCGTCGCCGGCTGGTGTTGGGCTTGCGGTACAGCGCCTCGATGCCGAGGTTACGTCAATAGGTGTGTAAACGACATCAGGCGGCGACCTTCTCAGCCGTTGATTCAATGGCGATTCCATCCGCATACTGTGCACCGAGATAGACGTCTTCGATCAACTCAGGGGCCTTCGGACGCCTGAAGCGCTGTTCGGCGACCATCAACATTTTCCAGATCACCGCTATCGCCCGATCGACCCTCTTGTAGCGCTTGGCGGCATCGGTCCGAAGCCTGAGGGCCGCGAAGGGTGATTCTACCGGGTTCGTCGTGCGAAGGTGCCCCCAGTGCTCCTTTGGGAAGTCATAGAAGGTGACCATGCGGTCCCAGTCCCGCCCCAAGGCCTCTGAGGCCGCCTCGTAGGAATGGTCGCCGCACCACCTGGTGAACACCGTCCTGAGCCGCTCAGCCTCTGTCCGAGTCGGCGCGTAGGGGATAGTACGCAGCATGAGCTTGGCCTGGTCCTGTTGTCGCTTTGGAAGCTTGGCGAGCACGTTTACGATCTTGTGGTTCCAGCAGCGTTGCTCTGCCGCCTGCGGATAGACGTTGCGCAGAGCTCCCCAGATGCCCAGGTGTCCGTCTCCAACCACCAGCCTCGGGCAGCTCAAGCCCCGGCGCTTGATGTCCCTGAGCACCTCGGACCAGTTCTCTGTGGACTCCCTGTATCCGGGAACAGCGCTCACCACCACCTTGCTCCCGTCGCTCAGGGCCGCCATCACCACCAGTACCGCCGCCTTCTCCTTCTCAAGACCAGCCTTGACGTAGACTCCATCCACCCACATGTAGACCACTTCCAGGTCATCGAGGGGCCGGCTGCGCCATTGGGCAAGCTCATCGTTCCACTTATCCTTCAACCGGGCCACCGTGCTCGCCGATACCGGTGCGTCCTCTCCCAGCAGCCCCCGCAAAGCCAGATCGAAGTCGCCTTCGGATAGACCGTGCAGGTACAGCTCGGGGATCAACTCAGCAACCTTCCTGGTCCTGTTGACGAACAGCGGCAGCAGCCGGCTCTCGAACTGCTCCTCGGTATCGCGGACTCGCGGCCGCCTCAGCTGTATCGTTCCCGAACTCAGCGTAAGCCTCCGGGCTCTGCCGTATCCGTTCCGATAGCCGGTATCGTTGTCCGAGTCGGATCTGAGCGCCGACTTCGCCCTTCCCAGAAACCCCGTCACCTCCTCCTCCAGCAACTCCTGGATCAGCCTCTGGACCTGGCTTCGCACCCAATCCTCCAACTGCTCCCACTCCGGCCTTGACTCCGACCTACTCTCAGTGCTTTCCTTCCTCATGGGCGGTCTATCTCCTCTCTTGGGCCTCGAGCCCGTGTTGTTCAGAGAGAGGGTACACCGCCTGACTGTTTACACACTTTTTGAAGATACCTCTCGATGCCCATCCGCCGCATCAGTGTGGCGATGTGTCTACGCCCGGAGGAGAGTCCCTCCTGGCGGAGCAGGCCTCGCATCATCCTACTGCCTGCAAACGGATACTCAAGGTGCAGCTCATCGATGCGGCGCATCAGCCCGAGACCGGCTTCGCCCACCGGCCGTGGCCGGTAGTAGATGCTCCCGCGGCTGATGCCCACTGCCTTTGCCTGGCGGGCGAGAGGCAGCTTGTGATCGCGGTCGATCATCGCCTTGCGCCCGGCAATCCCGCCTTCGTGAGCGCGGACTCTAAAAAATCGTTCTCCAACGCAAGCTCACCGATCTTAGCGTGAAGGACCTTCATATCTACCGGCTTTTCAGCCTGCCCTGTCCCGGACCCAAATAACTGCGCCGCCCGATCCAGCAACTGGGTCTTCCATTGCGTGATCTGGTTCGGGTGCACATCGAACTGGCTTGCCAGCTCCGAAAGTGTCCGGTCGCCGCGCACTGCGGCAAGAGCCACCTTCGACTTGAACTCTGCCGAGTGGTTACGGCGGGGTCGTCTGCTCATCTCTCGCTCCTGTCTCCGAGAGCACTATCATGCCCTCAATCAGGCAGCGATTCCACTTATCCCCCTGTTCAGATTTCCGGAGCCACTTCTGACTTCGCAGTGACCAGTGCTTCACTGACTCTGGCAAAGTCAGCCTTATCATGAAGTTGCCCAGGTTGTAGGCCAGTACAAACAGCCACAGCCTCACCTGGTTAGCAACGAACCTGTGACACGAGAGCCGCGTCCAGTTCAGGGCGTATTTACCTTCCTTGATCCACTGCTCGGCAGTACCTCTGCCATTGTAGAAATGCACTACCCCCTCGGGGCCAGCCGACATATTGGTGACGATGAAGCCCACTCGAGGGAACAGCTCACCCTGGTGCCACTCCACCTTGGCTACCACCCGCCGGGGGCGGTCCCAACTCCCCGCCTGGTACCAGAAGTCGTCGTACCAGATGATGGCTTTCCTCGGCGGCCTTCCCACCGGCCTCCTCAACAGAGGGGCGATCTCCCATTGAAGCACCTCGTTGCTGGGGAGCCTGATAGCGTAGAGGACGCGCTGCTCCTCCAGGTACTCGTAGACCTCCGGCTTGGCGAAGGCGGCATCGGCCCTGAAGTACCGGCGCACTCCCGTCCGTTCATAGCGCGCCATGATGGGCTCCAGCACTTCCCGCCAGTCGTGCGCGCTATGAACATTGCCAGGGCGCAGCATGGCCCCCTCGCAGTCCCCGAACTGGTTGAAGACAAAGATCGGGTGATAGCACACGCAGCCAAAGTGTCCGTTGTAGGCCGCACCCTCCTGTTCTCCGTGGCCCGGCTCTCTGAGCTATCCATGTCCAGGATCACCCTCCGGTGAGGTGTGTGGGCCATAGCCCCATCCACCCACTGAGCGTTCATACGAGCCAACCCTTCCAGGTTCTCCTCTTCGGTTAACACCTCCGTCTCGAACCGGCTCATGGTGTTGGTGCTTGCTGCTTGTCTCTCGGGGCCTCGCCGTCCAACGATGACTCGCATGGCGGGGTCCTGGGCCAGCCGTTCAGCATCGTTGGTGTCCTCGTAGCCAGCGAGACGGCTGTACACCGATTGTCTGAGCAAGGGCAACAGCGGGTGTTGCACATTGCGGCCGGTGCGGCTTTCATGGATATAATCGTTGGCTGTCTCTGTGAGCCCCAGAGCGGCATCAAGCTCGCGGCATGCCAGGAGTCCGGCGTCCGAGGTGATCGTAGCGCCACGAAAATCCAGGCGGACTCTGCGGTCGAATTGGAGCTTCAAAGGGGGGTCGGAGCTTTCACCCATTGGGTGCCTCCAGCGAGATTGCGGTATCCAGAACTAGACCCGCTAGCTCGGCCAGTCTAGCACCCACACTGCCCATAATGCCCAGGTATGCGGCTCAAATAGGCAGCACTCTTACCGGATTACAACGCACCCACGGGGCTGATCTGGGAAATGTGGGATCATATGGTTTGCGGCAGCCGCCGGTCATCCCCAGGACTATCGATATTGCCTCGGCAAATCGGACGATGCCCCCCCCTTTTGACCGACCTGAGTCCGGAGCCGCTGACGCCAAGGCAGGGACAAGGGTCCACTCAGCAGGGCCATGCGATGCATCTACGCAACGCTGTTTCTACTGGATTAGATGCCCCAGCCCCCCATGGGGGTGCGTAACCCCAAAAATGGAACGTCCCCAGGCCGTCGCAACCGGGACGGGCGACATTCGGCCCGCGGCTGGTCCGCATCAATACATGTATAATAAACGGCGCGCGGCTCTTGGCCCCGAATATTCCTTCGTTTGCGCCGGCCCCGCCGACGTGGCAGCGCCCGAGGTAGTTGATGCCCCTTGCCCTTCTTTGGCTCCAGCTCGGCGCCGCCGCCGCCGTTATCCTGCTGGTCTCCGGGTTTCTGGCGAAGTCCGCCGACACAATAGCGGAGAAGACCGGGCTGGGCCGGTCCTTCATAGGCGTGGTTCTGCTGGCGACCGCGACCTCGCTCCCCGAGCTGGGCACCGGCGTCAGCTCGATTCTGCTGGTGGATGCCCCGGACCTAGCCGCCGGCGACGCCTTCGGCAGCAACCTCTTCAACCTTCTGATAATCGGCCTGCTGGACTTCTACTGGCGTAACGGCCCACTCCTCAACGCGGTGGGCACAACCTCTATCCTCCTGGGAGCAATGACCGTCGCGATCATCGCGCTGGCTTCGATAGCGGTCTTCCTGGACGGCGCGGTCCTGTCTATCGCAGGACTGCGCTTGAGCCCGGTGTCGGTCGCATTGCTCGTGATATTCATGGCGGCGATGTACGCTACGTTCCGCCACGGTTCGCCGCAACGCCAGGACAGCGCGGCAGAGCAGCCGGCCGCCCTGTACGCCGACGCCACCGTGTCGAGGGCGGTGCTGGTCTACGTGATAGCGGCCGGGACGATAGTCGTGGCCGCGGTGGCGCTGGCAAATACTGGGGACAGCCTGGCCGAGGAGATGGGATGGGAGGCCAGTTTCATGGGCACGCTGTTCCTGGCATTCAGCACCTCGTTGCCGGAGCTGGCAACCTCTTTCGCGGCCATCCGGCTGAACGCGCCGGAGCTGGCGATAAGCAACGTACTGGGGAGCAATCTCTTCAATATGGGGTTTGTGCTGTTCGTCGACGACGTGGTGTACACCGACGGGGTGTTCTGGGGGACCATCTCTCACATCCACTCGTTGACAGGAGCGCTGGCCATCGCCATGACGCTGATCGTCATCGCGGCCCTGGCGGTCCGGCCCAGGCGGAGGCCGAGGAGATACTGGACCTACGAGAGCGTGGGCCTGGTGGCCCTCTACCTGGTGGCCAGCGTCCTGGTGTTCACGCTGGGCTAGGGGCGCGCGCCATCATGTGAGACACGCAACGGGTCAGCGAGGCCCGGCACCCCGGACGGTCTAGACCGCACTCCGGGGTGTTAGCTGCGCCTGCCCATCACGTAGTACACGAGATCCTCCAGGGCGCCCAGGGATGGGTTTCTCTCTAGCTCGGCCACGCTATCCAGCGCCCGGCGACAGTACGTGGCGGCTTCCTCGTACGACTCTTCGATGATGGCGGGGTCTTGGACCAGCCCCACGGCGCGCCTCAAAAGAGCGGCATCGCCCGGCCTCTCGAAAAAGGCGGGGATCGTGTTGTCATCGGGGTAGCGCTCTATCGCGATGATGGATGGAAGAGTCATTATTCCCTGGGCGAGGTCCTTGCCCACGGGCTTGCCTACCTCTTCGCGGGTCGCGTCGAAGTCCAGGATGTCGTCCACTATCTGAAAGGCCATGCCAAGGTTGTGGCCGTACGACTTCAACCCCCGGACCACGGGCTCAGGCGCGCCGCTCAGCACGACTCCGGCCTCAGCCGCCGTGGCAACCAGGGAGGCCGTCTTGTTGTAGATACGATGCAGGTAATCGTCTCTTATCAGCCTTGTGTCGTAGGCCACCCCCAACTCGTTCAGCTCGCCGGTGGCGAGCTGCATTATGGTATCGGAGAACCGCCGGATAACCCTGATGCTTCCGGTGTCACAAACGAAGGTGGCTGCGGCCGCGAAGAGGTAGTCGCCCAGAAGAACGGCCGAGTTTCGTCCCCACAGGCTGCTGACCGTGGCCCTGCCGCGGCGGGTGTCGGAGTCATCCACCGTGTCATCGTGGATCAGGCTCGCAATATGCAGCAGCTCTACGGCCGCTGCAATGGTCTCGGGCTTACGTCCGTCATTGGGGTGGAAATTGGAGGCGAGCAGCGTAAGGGCCGGCCTGATTTGCTTGCCCGTCGTCGTCAGAACGTGGTCCAGCATGTCCGTGAGATAGGGCGACTCACCCTCTCTCAGGGTGAGGAGACTGGCGCTGACGCGGTCCAATCGCTCCCGGACCGGCTCGTGTACGCGCTCGAGTAGCTCTGCAAGGCTCTGAGAGCTGCCCTGGCCGGGGCCACCGATTATCTGATTGGCCCGTCCGAGACTCTCACCAGTGCCTTGAAATGCGGGAATAGCTGCCAACTTGTCGGTCCTCCGGAGAGTAGGCCTCATCGGGCCAGGCGTTCGGTCTCCCGCTCGATTATGGCCTCGTCAAGCTTGGCGAACAGCGGCTCCGGGGTGGCCAGCTCTTGAGACGCCGTCATCATATCCGGCCGCCACGACCACCCCTGGTCCTTGACGCTGCCGGCGAAACCGAGCATCCGGTGCAGCTTCTCGGAGCTGAAGGGGAGAAACGGGTAGAACGCCGTCTTCAGACAGTTGACCACGGACAGGGAGGTCCAGATGGTCGTGGCGGCATCCTCGCGGCTGTCCTTGATCGCACGCCAGGGCGCCTTTTGCTCAATGTAGCGGTTGGCCGCCTGGGCCAGGGCCATTCCGGAGCTGAGGGCCGTACGAAACCTGCACACCTCGATATTGGCCCCCGTCTCATGGAAGCGGCGGCCCGCCTCGTCCAGCAGTCCCGCACTCAGGGTGTCCAGAGGTCCGGGGTCGGGTACCCGGTGGTCGAAATATCGGTGCGTCATCGTCAGGACCCTGTGCACCAGGTTGCCGTAGGTGGCCACCAGCTCGTCGTTGTTGCTTCGCACGTACTCGCGCCACGAGAAGTCCGAGTCGCTGGTCTCGGGCATGTTGGCGGAGACAACGTAGCGCAGGGGGTCCGGCTCGTAGGTGTCCAGGTAATCGGGCAGCCAGACAGCCCAGTCTCGGCTGGTCGAGAACTTCAGGCCTTCCAGGTTCAAGAATTCGTTGGCGGGCACATCGTAGGGGAGGTTCAGTCCACCGTATCCCATAAGCATGGCGGGCCAGATGACGGTGTGAAAAGGGATGTTGTCCTTGCCCATGAAGTAGTACGCGCGGCAGTCCCTCTGCCAGAAGTCCTGCCATTTGCCCTCGTCACCCGAGGCTTTGGCCCACTCCATGGAAGCGGATAGGTAACCGATAACAGCCTCGAACCAGACGTACATGCGCTTTCCCTCGTACCCCTCCAGGGGGACCGGGACGCCCCAGTCGATGTCCCTGGTTATGGCCCGGTCGTGAAGACCGCCCTCCAGGTAACCTATGGAGAAGTTGCGGACGTTCGGCCTCCAGTGCTCTTGCGGCCGCACCCACTCCAGCAACCGGTCCTCGAATGCGCTGAGCCTCAGGAAAAAGTGCTCGGACTCCCGGAACACGGGCACGTTACCGCACAGGAGGCACACCATGTCGATGAGCTCCTGCGGGTCCAGGGTGCGGCCGCAGCTATCGCACTGGTCGCCCTTGGCCCCCTCATGTCCGCAGTGGGGGCACGTCCCCACCACGTAGCGGTCGGCCAGAAAGCGGCTGTCGGTCTCGCAGAAGGGCATCGTCATCTCGCCCTTGTAAATGGAGCCGTTGTCCACCAGCTTCAGGAACATGTCCTGCGCGACCGCGGTGTGGTTGTCCGTGTGAGTCGAGGTGAAGAGGTCGAAGCTGATGCCCAGGCGTTCCCAGTTGTCGAGATACTCGGAGTGATACAGTCCGAATACCTCTTCGGGCGAGACGCCTCGCTTCTCCGCCTCAAGGGTCACGGGGGTGCCGTGGGAGTCGCTGCCCGATACCATCAGCACCTCGTTGCCCTTGATCCTGTGGTAGCGGGCGAAGATGTCGGCGGGCACGGCGACGCCCGCGACGTAGCCGATGTGGATGGAGCCGTTGGCGTACGGCCACGCCACGGCCACCAGGATGCGCTCAGACATTTTCTTCGCGGGTCGTCATGGGCGGCATATGAGTGAATGTTATCACAACCGGGTTCCTAGCGTGGGTCTTCCGCGTCCCCGGTGGTACGCCCTTTCGTGTCGAGCCAAAGACGGTAAAGCGCGCGTTTAGATAGGCCGCTGGCCTCGGCCACCTGGGCCACCGATTCCTTCGCGCGAGCGCCGTCGGCCCGCAGCCGTGCGAGGAGCGCCCTCGCCTCCGCCTCCTGAATCGGAGGCTCCTTCAGGCCGCCAACAAATCCTTCGATCACCAGCGTGAACTCGCCCCTTGGCTCGCCGAAATGCGCGATCGCCTCCGAGACCGAGGCACGAAAGACCTCCTCGTGCAGCTTGGTAAGCTCCCGGCACACGGCGATCCGCCGGTCCCCCAGTGTATCCCGGATGTCGCCGAGGGCGGCGAGCAACCTGTGAGGGGTCTCAAGGGCGAGCAGCGCACGCCCCTCCGCCGCCAGCGACTCCAGGAGCCTTCGACGCTCCACCCCCCGCCTGGGCAAGAATCCCAGGTATACGAACTCGGTGATGGGCAGCCCCGACACGGCTATAGCCGAGGTTATGGCCGATGCCCCGGGTATCGGGACCACCTCCACACCCGCCGCCACGGCCGCCCGGACCAGCTCTGGGCCCGGGTCGCTGATACCGGGCATGCCGGCGTCCGAGACCAGCGCGACGTCTTTCCGAGTCAGCTCGTCGAGAAGTACTCGCAGCTTGGAGCGCTTGTTGTGCTCGTGGTAGGCAGTCAGGGGGGTATGAATGTCGTACCGGGCGAGCAGCCGGCGGGTAACCCTGGTATCCTCGGCGGCGATGAGGCCCACCTCACCCAGGACCCTGATGGCCCGCAGCGTCAGGTCTTCCAGGTTGCCGATGGGCGTGGCAACCACGTAAAGGGACGGCATCTAATACCAGTCTGAGCAGTCTTGGGACTATTCTATCAGAGCGCCCACCATGGGTCTCGACCGCAGCTGCGGACTTGGGAGACAGGGCCGTCCGAAAGGTCTTCCATCTTCGCTCGGACACCCCAGTGGAGCTGTAGCGTCATACTCGGCGGGTGGGTCGGAGGCCTTGCCGCTGCGGTCCGGTGACAGCCGAAACTCGCCTCCGCGCGGAGGCGGGGTCCGCTACTGGTCGAAGGTCAGAATGGTCCGCGCGGTGACGCCCCGGTTCATGTCCTCGAACGCCTCGTTTACCTCCGCCAGCGGACGGTACCGCGATATGAGCTCGTCGAGCTTCAACTTGCCATCCATGTATAGCTGCATTAGCCAGGGGAAGTCCACCCTGGGGCGGGCGGCGCCGTAGAATGTGCCCATCAGAGTCTTGTCCCGAAACAGCTCGCGGCCGTTCACCGCAACGTCGGCTCCGTCAGGCGGCACTCCCACCATAACCGTTGTGCCTCCATGCCTGACGGAATCGAACGCCTGCCGCAGGAGCGCAGGGCTGCCCACGACCTCGAAGGCGTAGTCGGCGCCGCCCTTCGTCAGCTCGTTCACCCGATTGACCGGGTCCTCCTTGTCGGCATTGACGTAGTGTGTCGCCCCCATCTCCTCCGCTTTTTGCAGCTTGAAGTCTAGCCGGTCCACGGCGATGATCATCGAAGCCGACGCCAGGACGGCGCCCTGGACGACGTTCAAGCCGACGCCGCCGCATCCGAAGACGGCTACGGTGCTACCGGCTTCTACCTTGGCGCGGTTGACCACAGCTCCCACGCCGGTCATCACCCCGCAACCGATCAGGCAGGCCTTCTCCAGCGGCATGTCGGCGCGTACCTTCACGACAGAGTCGGCCAGCACCACCGTCTCCTCGGAGAACGTGCCCCAGCGGTGATAATAGGGCGCGCCATCCCTGGCAAACCGTGTGGTGCCATCGGGCATGACCGGCTCACGATCGTACGTCTCGCACAGACCGGGACGGCCCACGGTGCAGTTGCGGCAGTGGCCGCACTGGCCGGCCAGGGAGAATATAACGTGGTCTCCAGGCGCCAGGCTCGTTACGCCCACCCCCACATTCAGGATAGTGCCCGCACCCTCGTGCCCCATCACGAACGGCAATCTGGGCACCGTCATGTGTCCGTCCATGAGGTGATAGTCGCTGTGGCACACGCCCGCGCCCGCCAGCTTGACTCGGACCTCTCCCGCCCTCGGGTCCTCCAGGTAGATCTCCTCAACCACCAGAGGTGTGCTCTGCTCGTAAAGAACGACCGCCTTCATCGCTGCCTCCTGTTCGCTGCTCCGCACCTCCCATCGCCACATACGAGACCGCGATGCGCGGGGCATGCGGTGGTGCTGTGCCTCGATAATGGCCTACGATTTGCGTGGAGCGTTTATATCACGGTAGCACAGACGTTAAGAGCTATCCACGATGGCCGCGGTATCCCATTGTCTCGCAATGAGGGGGCCCGGCGACCATGAACTGCGAGACCGCCCCGAGCGGACACCTGCTCACATGGAAGAAGGCGGGCGGGCGGCTACCGCCGGATGATCGTGCTGCCGTCGCGACTCCATCTCGCGCGCAGCTGATCGCTGGCGTTCAGCAGTCTCTGAAGCGTCTTGTAGCGCGAGGCGCCAAGCTTCTTGGCTCCCAAGACATTTGAGGCATCGGCGGCGGCGGAATGTCCGGGGATCGACTGCCCCGAGACCGGGGCCCTCTTTGACCAGGCCGCGTCTATACTTGGCCCCCACACCGCAGGATCGGACGGACCGCTCGCCTGCTCAAGGTACTGGTCTGCCAGCTCGACGGAGGGCTCCCCCCCTCCACTCGGCCTCACGACGTGCACCTCGGGAGAGGCCTCGAGGTATCTGGTGAACGTCGAGTAGCCGAGCACTCGGAAGTCGAAGCTGGGGTCCAGTCGCTGAAGGGTCTGGTAGAGCCGGCTTCCGATCACCCTCCCCTGCGCGTCCATCGCGGCCTTTACCGCGCGGGAAATGAGGGTACCGGCAGGTTGCTGCCGCGCGGAGCGGGCGGCCGGGGCCGCCGCATCGCCCTCGTCAAGGTAGAAGTAGCGGTCGCATGATATTACAAGGGTGCGAGACGCCGCGGCCTTGCGTCCCGCGCCGAAAACCTTCTTGCCCGCTGCCCGCAGCTTGCTGACCAGGGGGACGAAGTCGCTGTCCGAGGAGACGATTACGAAGGTGTCTACCGGAGACTGGTGAAGCAGCTCGATCGCATCGATCGCCAGGCGGATGTCGCTGGAGTTCTTGCCCGACCCGGAGTGAAACAGCTGGATGGGCTCGACGCCGAGCTCAAGGAGCTGGTCCCGGTGCCTGTTCCTGGCGTCGGACCAATCGGCGTAGGCCCTCTTCACAATTATGCGGCCCACGTCGGATATCTCGTCGAACAGCCCCTGGATCTTGTTCAGTGAGACGTTCTCGAAGTCGATCAGTACAGCGACCTGCCCGTCTGCAGCGCGTTCTTCATTTACCATGATCAACTAACCCCTGGTGGACGTCTGGAATGCCCTTGTTAATCGCTATTATACCCGGAAAAGCCCCGAGGCAGAGGCTCGTCGAGGTGCCGGTCCGATGCCTTTGGCCCCTACCCAGAACAAGCGCCTCGAACTAGTGAAGAAATCTGTAAGACGGGACGCTGGCGTGACAGGCAGACGAGAAGAAACGAAGACGGCGGCACCTCTTCACCCCAGTGCGACCGTCAGCCCATCCCTCAGCTCGATGGACTCCGGATGGACAAGGGACCCCTGTTTGAAAAGGTAGACAATCTGCCGGTCGAGGTATTCCAGTATCGCCCTGTCGAGGCTCTCCTCGGCCAGTGCCGCGACCCGCCGCAGGTACGGGTAGCGCTTGACCTTCTGGGGGTCCAGCTTGTCTCCCAGAAATACCGCCTTGGCCACGGGCCCCATGCCTCTTTTGCCCGTGGGATGCCACCGGACCGCCTCCAGGACGCGGTGGTCGGAGATGCTGTCGTCCCGTTCGAGCCAGTGCGCGGCGATCGCACCGTGCAGGAGGAGCGGTAGCTTCTCCTCGACGGGGTGGACCTCCAGCCGGTAGCGTCGTGCCTCTGCCAGCAGCGCCGCGCCCTTCATCGACCTGGCCACGTCGTGAGCAGCGGCGCCCAAATCTACGGGCTCCAGGTCGACGCCATGCCGCACGGCCAGGTCCCGAGCGACCCGGCGCGCTCTCTGTATATGGTCGCGCAGCCCCATGGGTAGCTGGAGGAGCCTCTCTGATACGCCGCGGGGGAGCTCTGCCACGCGGCCCTATCCCATCCCGCCAAGGGGCCTGCCCGCCAGCAGGTGGAGGTGGAGATGGTCTACCTGCTGGCCCGCGTCGCTACCCTGGTTGATAATGAGGCGGTATCCGCTTCCTGCCACGCCCTGCCGCGCGGCCATCTCCCGGGCGGCACTGAACATCCCCCCGAGCATCGGATAGTCCTCAGCGGTCAGCGCTGCGAGATGTGTGAAGTGCCGGCGCGGGACCACCAGCAGGTGAATGGGCGCCCTGGGAGCGATGTCCCTGATGACGAAGCAACTGTCGTCGCGGTACAGAATATCGCTCTCGATTTCCCCGGCGTCGATCTTACAGAAGATGCAGCTCTCCGACATCTTGAGCCCACTGCCTCCTTACGCATGCACCCTATCCGGCGGCTGGGCAAGGCACCAAGCAGGCGTGGCCGCCCACGCGCTCGCAGACCGCGGACGCCTCGAGCGACCTCGATGACCGGCCAGGGGGGCACGGCTGCCTCAGGAGATAAAGAGGTCTATGAGGATCGTCGGGACAATAAATGTGCTCGCTGCCGCGGCGGCCCGGAGACCCGACCGTAATTTTAGGACCTGGCGGACCGCTACAGTGAGGGCCGCGAACCACCACAGGGCGACTGTGATAAATATGACCAGATGCAGGGTCTGTACAGGCCCTGGAATGACGCCATAGAAAACGATCAAGACCGCGGGCGCCTGCGCAAAACCCGTGGCACGTCCGAACTGGCCCAGTAGCGCGTCGGAATTCGAGACATTGAGCAACGCCGGGCCCAGCAGATAGAACAGGAATACCCAGACCCCCCACCAGCTTACCCAATAAATAACGAACCCTATGGGGATCGTCAACCCAGGGCCGAGTGCAAACCCAATGGCCATCGCGGCCAGCGCCACGACTGCCACCGCCTGAATGGTAACGGAGTTGTCGTTAGATACTTCCTCGAATGTGTGCCGGTCCAGAAGTCCCGCCCCCACCATCCTGGAGAGCATCGGGAGTTTCGCGAGCGGCCCTCTAGCTTCTCTCCCCATTGTCCCAGCCTATCCGTCGAGCGGGTTCGCCCCACCCCAACATCCGGGGGACGAGAAACACTTGGGGATGCAGGGGCTGCCGCATCCCCCAACGGTCATCTGTCCCACTGGAGCAGCTCTATGCGGACGTCGACGGGGGCCTTTATGAACGCGATGAGGGGCCCGTTGGGAACGTCTATAGGGCCCTCCATGAGCTCTGCCCCAAGCCCGGTGAGGCGCTCGATCTCCGCATTCATGTCGTCGACCTTGATCCCAAAGTGCTCCAGGCCCCAGTGCGCGCCGGCGTCGCCATCGCCCATTTTTTCGTCGGTCCTGGCGCCGGAGATGTTGACCACGATGCCATCGGGCGTCTCGCACCGGACGAACCGGTCCCCGTAAGTCCGCACGGCGTCGCTGACGATCTTGAAGTTGAAGGCCTTGACATACCAGTCAGCCGTCGCCCCCGGATCGGCCGATTTGAGGTGTACGTGGTCAAACTCGTAAGCCATCGAAGTGTACCTCCTGAGGAATGGGCGATTGAAGCCGCTCGGACAGACTATGGCATCTGTCGCCGGGCTGTCAAGGAAAAATCGTCGGGGTCCGACGGGGAGCCGGCATGCGATGTTTGAGCCGAGTATCCGTCTGTGCTAGCGTATTAACCGCCGCCGGGGCAGGCCCGGGCTCCCGGCCACGCTCCCGGTCTTCAGCCGCAGCTAACTTCAAGAAGGGGTTGAGAGTGAAAAGGTATCGCGCCGCGGTGATCGGATGCAGCCGTATGGGCGGCTTCATCGATAACGAGGTGGTGGGCTCGCCCACCATAGTGCTGCCCTACTCACACGGGGCGTCGTTCTACGCCAGTGAGAGGGTGGACCTGGTGGCCTGCTCCGACCTGCGCGTGGACGTCATGGAGGAGTTCGGGAAGCTCTACCATGTTCCAAAGGAGCGGCAGTACGTCGACTACCGGGAGCTGATAGATAGGGAGCGGCCGGAGATCGTCGGCGTGGCCACACAGCCCGAGCACCGGGCCGAGATCGTCATCTACGCGGTAGAGCACGGCGTCAGGGCGATCTACGCCGAGAAGGCGATGTCGGCGTCGCTGGACGAGGCCGACGCGATGGTCGAAGCCGTCGAACGCAATGGGGTGGCCTTTAACCTGGGCGCCAACCGGCGCTGGCACCCGGGCTACGACAAGATGAAGGAGGTCATCGACAGCGGCCGGCTGGGCGCCCTCAAGACCGTCATCGTCCATGAAGATGGCGGGCTGTTCACCATGGCCAGCCACTACTTCGACCTGGTCCTGCGCCTCAATAGCGACCGCCCCGTGGCCTGGGTCCAGGCTCACCTGACCGACGGCGACCAGGCCATAGAGGGCGACAGGTTAATCAAGGACCCCGTGGGGCACGGCATCATCCAGTTTGAAGACGGTGTGACAGCGTACGCCCTGCAGACCGGGCGTAGAGACGAGTTCGAGGCCATCTGCGAGCGAGGCGTGCTCACATCGTTGCGCGACGGGCTAATCTGGCAGTTGCGCCGCCAAGACGGGGTAGACTTCAGGGGCCAGCCGGTGCTTGTGCCCGGGCGATTCCCTCGCTACCAGCGCGCCAGCACGTCACTGAAGATCGTCGAGGACCTGGTGAACGCCTTGGACACGGGCGAGCCGACCAGGGGCGGCGTGCGTGTGGCCCGGGCCGGCGCCGAGCTGATCTTTGCGTTCATCGAGTCCCACCGGAGCGGCGGGGCCAGGGTAGAGCTCCCGCTCGAGGGGTGCAGGCTCAGGCTCGACCGCGACCGCGCTCCTCAGTCTCCCAGATACGAGCCCCGCTGAAAACGCTTCTTGAGATGAGCGCAGTGCCTAGACGGGTCTGCTGTCGCGCTCGTCCGCCCTTCTGAGCGCCCGGGCGAAGGCCGCGATCTTGCCCACGTCCTTGACGCCACCGGTCTCTACTCCGCTGGACACGTCCACACCCCATGGGGCCACCGTTTCGACTGCCCGGCCGACGTTCTCCGGGGTGAGCCCACCGGCCAGCATGAGCTCATGCCGCCTGGCGACGGGGGCCGCGATGCTCCAGTCAAAGGTGCGCCCGGTGCCGCCGAGCGAGCCGGCCTCGTGCCTGTCCAGCATGGCCAGGTGCCCGCGGGCGACCACCTGCCCCACCCGACGCAACGTCTCGGGAATAACCTCCTCCAGGGGGTCGCGGTCACGGACCTTTATCTGCTTGATGACCTGCACCGACAGTCCGCGCCAGTATTCAGGGGGCTCGTCGCCGCATAGCTGTGCCAGGTCCAGTCCGCAACCCTCGACCGTGCGGTTGACCTCGTCCAGAGGCTGGTCGGCGAAGATGCCCACCAGCCGCGGGCCGTTTTCTCCACGCCTACGGCGATAGTCGATGATGATGGCCTTTGCACGCTCGCTGGAAAGCTGCCGGCGTACCCCAGGGACGAAATTGAAACCCAGGAAGTCGGCGCCGGCCTCGGCGGCCGCGAGGGCACTGTCTAGGTCCCGGAGCCCGCATATCTTGAGCTTCGTCATAGCAGCTCCCGCAGCTTCGCCCCGGGGTCCGGAGCGGTGACCAGCGCCTCGCCGACCAGGACGGCGCGGGCGCCAGCCCTCTCTACACGCAGAACGTCCTCCCGGTTGTGGATGCCGCTTTCGCTGACGACTATCTTGTCCGGCGGGACGAGAGAGGCCAGCCGCTCGGTGACCCCCAAGTCGGCCACGAAGGTGCGGAGGTCCCTGTTATTGATACCGACTATCTCGGCGCCGGCGTCCAGAGCGACCTTCACCTCTTCCTCGTCATGCACCTCCACCAGGCACTGCATCCAGAGGCCTTGGGACAGCCTCAGCAACTCCGACAGGGTGCGCGGCGCCAGTATGCTGACAACCAGCAGCAGGGCGTCGGCCCCAAATGCGCGGGACTCGTACACCTGGTAGGGATCAAAGATGAACTCCTTGCGCAGCACCGGGAGCCCCAGAGGGCCCGCGACGGTGCGCACCACCGACATATCCTCGATTGTCCCCTGGAAGTGGTCGGCGTTGGTGAGCACCGACACCGCCGCCGCCCCGTTGCCGGCGTAGGCCTTAGCCAGAGATGCGGGGTCGAAGCCCGGCCTTAGGAGCCCCCTGGCGGGCGAGGCCTTCTTCACCTCGGCGATGACGCGCACGGAGTCGCCCATGAGGGCGCCGGACAGGTTGAGCGGGGGCGGCTGTCCTTCGATCCGCCTCTCGAGCTCCGGGAGCGCCACCTCCTGCTTGAGGCGCTCCACCTCCCGACGCTTGGCCGCGACTATCTCTTTCAG
Source organism: Dehalococcoidia bacterium (assembly GCA_963665215.2). Lineage (GTDB taxonomy): Bacteria > Chloroflexota > Dehalococcoidia > Lucifugimonadales > CAUZJF01. The sequence continues at coordinate 100,424 of CAXXWW010000014.1, read as the reverse complement.
GATGTCGGGGGTGTTGCCCCCCGGAGAACTCATCGTGCGACGACCCCCAAAAACGCGACCCGGTCCCAATCTTTCCGGCCTGTGGGCGTCCGGTCAGACAGGCGTGCCCAGGGCCTCGATGGAATCGTGAAGCTCCGCGGGAAGGAGACCCTTCGCCGCGGCCTCGACGCTCTCTTCGATCTCCGCCGGGCTGGCGGCGCCCACCAGCACCGTGCTCACGTCCCGATCGGCGAGTAGATACCGCAGGGTTAGCTCGACTAGCGAGAGGCCGCACTGTCTCTGGACCTGGTAGAACCCTTCAAAACCGACACGCATCTCCGGCGTCATCCACGGGGGCGGAGTCGTCAGCCATTCCGGGTGCACGGCTGTATCGTGAAGGCCCGACAGGACCCCACCCAGTATCATCGCCACGCGTGCCTTGCGCGCCACGGGCATTACGTCGCGACGTGTGCCTCGCCGCAGCATGTCGTAGCCAAAGGCCGAAAGGCACGTATCGACGTCCACGCGGCGCAGCACTTGCCCCAGCTTATCGGAGTCGTTTGCGGTGATGCCGATGTAGCGGCAGCGCCCCTCCGACCTTGCCTCTCGCAGCACGTCCAAGACCGGCGAGCCGTCATAATCGGAGCCGGGATCGAGTGGTGCTCGCATCTTCTCTTGAGGCGTGTCGGTCCACCACCAGTGCCAGTCAGCCTCGTGTACCTGCAGGATGTCGACGCTGTCGCGGCGCAACAGCCGCAGGTTCTCGTCGATCTGCGTTCTTATCGCGTCGCGCGAGCGGAACCTTGGCGCAGCGGACAAATGGCCGACCTTGGTCGCCAGGAGGTACCTCTCGGACCGGCCCTCCAGCGCCTCGCCCAGGACCAGCTGCGAAGCACCGCGCCCGTACAAAGGGGAGGTATCGAAGTAGCTAATACCAAGCTCGAGGGCCCTGCGAACGGTGGCGACTCCCTCCTCGTGGGAGTATTTCGCCAAGGAGCCGCCCCCCAGCCCGAGAACGCTCACCTGCTCGCCCGTCTTCCCGTAGGGTCGCTTCTCCAGCTTCCCTCTCATGGCCCATATCCTCCATGCAGAGCGATTATCGAGGGCCGCTATCCCAGCCTCTGGCTCAACCGTATCAGCGCATCCAGCACGCCCATTGCGCGGCCAGTGTCGATGGACTCCTCGGCCACGGCAACCCCTTCGACGAGCGTGGCCACCCTGTCGGCGGCCAGTAGTGCGGCGGCGGCGTTGACGAGGACCACGTCACGGGCGGCCCCCTGCGAGCCTTGCAGCACACCTCGCAGCATGCCGGCGGCTTCCTCGGCTCCGCCGATATGAAGCTCGTCGCGCGACACCCGGCTAAAGCCCAGCTCCTCCGGCGTGACCGTATACGACGACACATCACCGTCTTTAAGCTCCCAGACCCGGGTTGCGTCGCCCAGGGTTAGCTCGTCGAGGCCGTCGAGCCCGTACACGACCAGGGCGTGAGAGCTGCCGAGCCTGCCCAGCACCGTCGCCATGATCTCGCCGACGGCGGGATCGGCCACCCCGATGAGCTGCGCCCTCGCCCCGGCGGGATTGGTCAGCGGCCCCAGGATGTTGAACACGGTCCGAATCCCTATCTCCCTGCGCGGGCCCGCCGCGAACCGCATGGACGGATGAAACACCTGGGCGAACATGAACCCAAAGCCGACCTCCTCCAGGCACCTCTCGACTTCCTCAGGGCCGAGGTCGATCTTCACGCCTAGAGCTTCGAGGACGTCGGCGCTGCCACAGGAGCCCGACATGGCGCGGTTGCCGTGCTTGGCGACCTTTACGCCGGCGCCCGCCACCACGAAACCGGCGGTGGTGGAGATATTGAACGTGCCGGACGCGTCCCCACCGGTGCCGCAGGTGTCGACCAGGGGCCCCTCGACGCTGACATGCAGGGACTTGTCCCGCATGACCCGGGCCATGCCGGCGACCTCGTCGGGAGTCTCCCCCTTCAGGCGCAGGGCCGTGACGAAGGCGCCGAACTGGGCGGGCGTCGCCTCCCCGCTCATTATCTCGTTCATCGCCTGGGCGGCGGCGTCCATGGACAGGGACTCGCCCCTCACCAGGGCGTCAATCGCTTCGCGCATCATCGGGTCCTCCGTTGTAATTGCCTGTCCTGCAACGAGTATCTGCCGCCAGCTTCGGCCAGACATGACGGTCTGGACTCGAAGCGTATCCCACGTCCTTGGCGGGAGGGGTTAGGTGAGGGTGAAGCTCCCCCTCCCTCTAGCTCCCTCCCACAAGGGGAGGGAGAACTATGCCTCTCCGTGGCGTATCCGCTCGGGCGTGATCCGGATTATCACCCGCGGGCGCCCGATCCCCTGGGCGTAGGCGATAAGCTCCGCGGCGACTCTCTTGCCTCGCTCTTCCCCCTCGTACCGCGTCGCCATCCTGACCGTGGCCTCCGCCGCTCCCTCCTCGACCAGCTCGGCAGTGCCTCTCACCATCAGGGGCGTGCCGTATCCAACGCTGTCCACGACGGTCAGCACCGACCGAGGGCGCACGCCGTGCGCCCCTACCGGTTGAGGTTGGCGGGATTGTTGTCGTCGAGCGCCCAGCGAATCGGGTTATCAATGATGTACTGACGGATGCGCTCCAGTTCGCCTTCGTCCCTGACAATCCGTTCGTAGTAGTTGCGCTGCCAGACGCGTCCACCCGGCGAGCAACGTAAAGCGTTTACGCGTCTGGTTACGCCGGACTTGAAGCCAGCGACCAATGAACCTAGCGATCTTCGTTGACGCCGTAGGGGCGCACGGCCGTGCGCCCACTGCGCGGCATCCACAGCACCGCGTTCTTTCATCCAGACGATGCCATGAACATGATTGGGCATCACCACGAACACGTCCATCTCCACCTCTGCCCGTATCTCAGCGCTCCGAAGCCATTCCTCCTCTGCGATCTGGCCGTATGAATTCAATAGCATGGTGTCGTCGGCGATTTCTCCGAACAGACACTCGCGGTTGTGCGTGCACAGCGTCACGAAATAGGCCCCAGGCCGCGAGTAGTCGTAGCCCTCCAACCGTATGGAACGGCGCTGAGCGTCATGGCGCACCGCCACCTGTAACCTCCTACATCTCCAGGAAGTTGCGCAGGATGTCCTTGCCCACCCTGGTCATGATCGACTCGGGGTGGAACTGGATGCCCTCGACGGGATGCCTCTTGTGCCGCACGCCCATGATGATACCGTTGTCGGTCCAGGCGGTCACCTCCAAGTCCTCGGGCAGGCCCTCGCGGTGGACGGCCAGGGAGTGGTAGCGGATCGCCTCGAACGGGTCCGGCAAGCCCTTGAACAGCCCCCTGCCGTCGTGGTGTATCAAAGACACCTTGCCGTGCATTATCTCCCCCGCCGGCCCCACGTCCCCCCCGTAGCTGTAGCCGACGCACTGGTGGCCCAGGCAGACACCGAGAGTCGGGGTTAGGCTTCCAAAGTGGCGGACCACCTCGGTCGAGATGCCGGCCTTCTCGGGAGTGCACGGTCCCGGCGAGACGACGATCTTCTCCGGCGCCATGCGGCCGATCTCCTCGATGCTGGTCTGGTCGTTCCGCACGACATACACCTGGGCGCCCAGCTCGGATAGGTACTGGTAAAGGTTGTAGGTGAAGCTGTCGTAGTTGTCTATGAGTAGGAGCACTGCCTTCTCCTTTTTCCCGCCCACCCGCGCTGGGGGTTAGGGTGATTCCCCCATACCCCTTGCCCTTCGGCAGGCTCAGGACAGGCGCCGGGGGCTATACCCCCTCTGCACTCCCGAACAGAGTGCTGAAGAATTCTTTCGACCATCCCCCTGTCCCCCTTCCTGGCCAGGAAGGGGGAAGAAACCATATCTGAGGGACACCCTCAGACTCCCGGCAAAGGGGCTTCGCCCCTCTGCACACCCCGTATTCCAACAGCCCGCCAGGCAACCAAGATGATTCTTCCCCTCTGACCGCCCCAGACCCTTCGTCCCGACAAATCGGGACTCAGGGAGACAGTCATGGACGGTCGCGCTCCCTGCTCACGCGCCCTCCTCCGCCTGGTCGATGGCCCGCATCAGGGCACGGGCCTTGGCGACGGTCTCCTCGTACTCTTCGCCGGCATCGCTGTCGGCCACGATTCCGCCACCCGCCTGGACATATGCGACGCCGTCCTTGACTACCATTGTGCGCAGCATTATAGCGGTGTCCATGTCGCCGGAGAAGGTAAAGTAGCCGGCGGCGCCGCCGTAGGGCCCGCGCTTGTCCGGCTCCAGCTCCGCGATAATCTCCATCGCTCGTATCTTGGGCGCGCCCGAGAGGGTGCCCGCCGGGAAGCAAGACCGCAACACCTCGTAGCAGCTGAGCTCGGGTTTCAGGTCTCCCGTCACGTGGGACACCAGGTGCATCACGTGGGAGTAGCGCTCGACCTCCATAAGCTGGGTGACCGCCACGCTTCCGGGCACGCTTACCCGGCCGACGTCGTTGCGGCCAAGGTCCACCAGCATGATATGCTCCGCGCGCTCCTTCTCGCTGCTCCTGAGCTCATCCTCCAGGGCCGCATCCTCCTGCGGCGTCGCGCCCCTGGGCCGGGTGCCCGCGATGGGATGATAGTCGAGGCGGCCGTCCACGCACCGGACCAGCATCTCCGGCGACGCCCCCACCACATGGAAATCCCCCAGATGGAGGAAGAACATGTAAGGGGACGGGTTGATCCCCCGGAGGGCGCGGTAGATATCGAAGGGGCGGGCGTCCGTCTTACGGCTGAACCTCTGGGAGTAGACCACCTGAATACAGTCCCCGGCGTAGATGTAGTTGATGATCCGCCCGACCGCTGCGTCGTACTGCTCCCGCGTCATGTTCGAGGCCACCCTTCCGGAGCGCACCCCATCCGCCGGCGCTCCCTGTGGCCTATTTACGGGCACGGCCAGCCGCCCGGCCAGCTCATCGATACGCTCAGTGGCCTCGGCGTAGGCCCGCTCGATGTCGCCGTCGAGACGTGCGTGGCTCACTATGCGTATCTTGTGGCTAACGTGGTCAAATATCAGGAAGGTGGTGGTCAGCATGAACACCGATTCAGGTAGTCCCAGAGGGTCAGACTCCGGCGACGGCAGACGCTCGAAGTAGTCGATCGCCTCATAGGAGAGGTAGCCCACAGCGCCGCCGCTGAACCGCTGCACGTCGGGGGCGCGGACCACCTTCATTCGGGCCAGCGCCTTCTCGACGGGCATCAGCGGGTCTACGGCACCGTGCTCCTCTCCTGGGCCGGTCTTTATGACCTGGTAGGGCTCGGTGCCGATGAAGCTGTATCGGGCTAACCGCTCCCCGCCCTCGACACTCTCCAGCAAAAAGGAGTAAGGGGGCCGGGCGACCTTGAGGTATGCCGAAACCGGAGTATCCATGTCCGCATTGATCTCGCGGTACACGGGCGCCAGGTCGCCCTGGCCGGCCAGTTTCTTGAACTCCTCCAACGGAGGTTGGTACATCTCTATGCTCTCACTCCAAGCCGCGAGGGCACTGGCAGGGTCCTGAGTAACCCTTTCGACCATCCCTCTGACCCCCTTTCCTTCGGCAGGCTCAGGACAGGCTCTGTCCAGGAAGGGTTCAGTAATCTGATCTGATGGACACACACCCTCCATAAATGAGAAGCCCGCCGGGGGCCTCAATCTCTACGGAACGCCTGGCAGGACGAGTCCGACGCGGCGCTTCACCTCCATCAGCTTGGGCTCGCTGACGGCACGCGCCCTCTCGGCGCCGCCGGCCAGCAGCCTGTCCAGCTCGGCCAAGTCCTCCATGAGAACTTCGTAGCGCCGGCGAATGGGCGTCAGCTCGGCGACGACAGCCTCGGCAACCCTGCCTTTCAGCTCGCCGTACCCGGCTGCGCCGGCGAAGTCCGCCTCGACGTCGGACTCGCTCTTGCCGGTGACCACCTTGTAGATGCCCAGCAGATTGTTGACGCCGGCCTTCTCGGCCTTCTCGGAGAAGTGGATCTCGTTGCCGGAGTCGGTTTTCGCGCGCCTGAAGGACCGCTCGATATCCCCGGGGGCGTCTAGAAGGCCGACAGCGTGGCCGCGCACGTGGGCAAAGGACTTGGACATTTTCACCAAGGGATTGTCGAGGCCCATCACCCTGGCCCCCACCTCGGGGATAACGGGCTCAGGCACCACGAAGGTCTCGCCGTACAGATGGTTGAACCGCCGCGCGATATCCCGCGCAAGCTCGACGTGCTGCTTCTGGTCGTCACCCACGGGCACCTCATGGGCGTCGTAGAGGAGGATATCCGCCGCCATGAGCACAGGATAGTCCAGCAGGCCGGTAGGGACGCTCTCCTGGCCTGCGGCCTTTTCTTTGTACTGCGTCATCCGCTCCAGCCAGCCGACGGGGGTGACGCAGTTCAGGAGCCAGCACCCTTCCGCGTGGGCCGCCACGTGGCTCTGAATGAAGACGGTGCACTGGGACGGGTCGAGGCCGGCGGCAAAGAGGATGGCCGCCAGCGAGCGGGTCTGGCTGCGCAGCTCCTCCGGGTCCTGCGGCACGGTGATGGCGTGCAGGTCCACGATGCAGAAGAAATTCTCCTTCTCCGACTGCCGCTGGACCCAGCCCTTGATGGCACCGAGATAGTTGCCCAGGTGGACGTCGCCCGACGGCTGTATGCCGCTGAAGACGCGCCTCTTGCCGGCCTCGCGCGTTTCCGTTGCGTCTGGTCCAGTCATCTGCTCGGCCTTCATCTGTTTCCAGTCCTCTCTCGCGGCGAGCTATAAGCGCGGTGCAGCGGAGGCGCGCTCCCGTGGGCCCTACCCTCCCGCCAGGCCAGTACCACCACGTTCTCGCGCCAATCAGACCCGTCGTGCAACGGCCTACCACGCCGGGGCTCGCGCCAAACAAAAAGCCCGTCCGCAAAGGGACGGGCTCATTCCGTGGTGCCACCCTAATTCACCGCCGGACCACAATGACATCACGGTTCGGCGGCATCTCAGTCAGGCAAGGAGGGCGACTCTGGAAAAGCCCTCTATGCCCTGGGCTCTGGTAACGGTGCCCCTCCGTCCACGCCTACGGCCCTCTTCCCGGCCTGTTCACTGCTTCGTCCCCGGGACGAAGGGCTTTCGGATGGAGGCTCCCAGGTCCATTCCGCCTCTGCGCAGGCACCGGCTCTCACCTGCCCCGGCTCTCTGAGCCTCGCTGGAAGCGTACTACTCCTGTTCTCAGCCTTTGACTATTACTCGCGTCGGCCTAAGTATAGTGACAACCCGAAACCTGTGTCAAGCCGTCCTGAGTTAACAGAGGGGACAGGCGCTTCGAGCCGCACGGCGCCCCGCCCCGCTCCTTGTGATGGGCTGCGCCCGGCGATAGAATGGGCCCACACCGCGACTGGGGAGTACATCCATGCAGACCGTCGCCACCACGGCCAATAGGTGGGCCTACGTCATAGGCCCGTATGGCGAGCCCGTCTCCACGGGGTCCCCGGTCACCCACGGCGGCGACATGGTGGACCCCCTCTACTCCCTGGCAGCCAGGTTCCCCAAGAGGTATCTGCCCGCGCGAGTGTCTCTCCCGTAAGGCCCGGAAGCTCCCCGTTGCGCACCCAGGCCACTCGTCTCCCGGACATTCCACTGAAATGTGCTCGATTGCAAAGCTGAGGAGGAGCATAAGCTCGCCGGCGGTGCTGGCAGGGGCGGCCCTCTGCGCCGCCTCCCTGACGCTCTACCTGCTGACTCTGGCGCCCACGCTGACGTGGGGGTGGAACGGCAAAGGCGCCGACGGGGGAGAGCTGCTGGCGGCGGCCAACACCCTGGGAATACCCCACCCGCCGGGCTACCCCACGTATACCCTTCTGCTGAGGTCCTTCACCGCGCTGGTGCCGGTGGGGGACTTCGCCTATCGCGGCAATCTGCTCTCGGCCGTGCTGGCCGCCGCGGCGGTCTTCACCGTGTACTGGGCGGCGCTGCGCCTGTGCCGCTCTATCAAGCCGGATGCGCCTGCGGTCCTGGCGATGACCGGCGCGGCGCTCGGGAGCGCGGTATTCGCCGCGTCCCCGCTCTTCTGGTCCCAGGCGATAATCACAGAGGTGTACGCGCTGAACGCCCTGTTCGCGGGAGCCCTGCTTCTGCTCGCGACCGGCCTCGCGCTCGCCCCTCCATCGGACCGGGCAAGGGCAGCGTCCTCGACCGAGGTCAGGCTGGCCCTGTTCGGATTCCTGGCGGGAGTCGGCCTTGGAAACCATCTCACCCTCCTGGCGGTCGCCATACCCCTTCTCTACTGGATCTGGCCGGCCGTGGGGCTGAGAAGGCTTGCATCGCCATGGATGATAGGGCCGTTCATACTGGGTATCGCCATCTATGCCTACCTGCCTATCCGCGCGGCCCAGGCGCCGCCGGTGAACTGGGGTGACGCCGGCACCGTCAGGGGATTCATCTGGATGCTCACCGCCCGCCCTTACCAGGAGTACGTCTTCGGCGTCCCGGCGGCGACGTTGGTCTCGCGCCTGGTCTCCACCCTGGAGCTCACCTTCTCTCAGTTCAATCCGCTGGGGCTGTTTTTTGGGCTTATGGCGGTGGGCCCGCTACGCTCGCGGGCCTCGAGGTTCTTCGTCGCCGCGCTGGCCGCGATGGCGCTTATTAGCATCTACGCCGTCATGTACAACTCCGTGGACTTCGAGGTCTTGATGATCCCGGTGTTTCTGCTGTTCTCGGTGTGGATAGGAGTCGGCTTCTTCTGGATCATGGCAACCTGGGTGCGGGACTTCGCCCAAGGCGACGGAGACCCGCCCAGGTGGCGCATCCGGTTGCAGGCTTCTCACCAGGTCGTGGTGCTGAGCATCCTGGGTTTCTTCCTGCTACCGGCGACGTCGGTGATTCTGAACTACAGCTCACAGGACCTGAGCAACGACCGCACCGCTCACGACCGAGCCACAGGTATCCTTGACGCGGCGCCCGACGGCTCGGTTGTGCTAAGCATGCAGGAGAAAAATGTGTTCTCACTGTGGTACATGCGATACGTCGAGAGGCCGGAGCGGGACGTCGCGATAATAGCCGTGCGCCTTCTGCAGTTCGACTGGTACCTGCGCGACATTCACCGGATGTTCCCCGAGCGGGTCCCCGCGCTGCAGGGGAGGGACGCCACCGGCGCTCTGAAGCGCATCGTCGAGCACAACGGCGGCGGCCCAGGAGTCTACTTCACTTTCAGAAGCCAGGCTCTGCCCGACTCCTTCACGTTGACCAAGCTGGACAGCAACCTCTACGAGGCAAGGGTGAGGGAGTAGGGGATGGGGGATGGGGGATGGGGTAAGGGGTAAAGGGTACTTTAGTGGGAGGGAGAGATGGCTTCTGGAGTGTGCGCGGCGGCGGGCGGCGACGCCTGACACTGCTATCGCGCGTAGCGGTACGTTCCCCCGGTGAAGTGGCGGTTGAGCCTCCGATTGAGGTGCAGGCCCGCCAGCACCAGTTCCACCGCCGAGGCGATGGCGGCGGGCTCATCTCCGGGCTCCAGCCGCTGTATCGCGTCTGCCACGCCATCCAGGCGGCCCAGCTCGTCTACGTACGCCGAGGAGGGAATATCGACGCCCACCTCCACGACCAGCCCCTCCTCGAAACGGGCCAGCAGCTCGTCGAAATCGCCGTCGCTGAAGTAGCGGCCGAAGACATCCAGCACCGCCTTCTCGATCAAGTCATCCACCACCCTGGCCTCACGCCCCTCCTCCACACTCTCCAACTCGATCTTGCCGGCGGTCGAGACCTGGATGCCGGGTAGATCGCTGATGCGAGGACACGTGGGCTCGCCGTGGCGAAGGCTCCTCTTGAACGCGCTTCCCAGCAGCGTCTCGTAGTTGGTTATGGACACGCGCACGCTCACCCCAGACCTCTGGTTGATCTCCGGGCTACGCCGCGCCAGCCGGGTGATCTCAGCTATCACCTCTTTCATGTACCGCGACACCGCCACCCGTTCAGAGGTGTCGGGGAAGCGGCGGTACTCTTGCTCCACGATGGCGGTCTCGTGCTCGGCGTCCAAGGGGTAGTGGGTGCGGACCTGGGCGCCATACCGGTCCTTGAGCGGGGTGATAATCCTGCCGCGATTGGTGTAGTCCTCGGGGTTGGCGGTGGCCACCAGGTAGACGTCCAGCGGCAACATGACGCGGTAGCCCTTGATCTGGATGTCGCGCTCCTCCATCAGATTGAAGAGACTCACCTGGATTCGCTCCGAGAGGTCGGGAAGCTCGTTGATACAGAATATGCCGCGATTGGTCCGGGGTATCAGGCCAAAGTGTATGGTCAGCTCGTCGGCGAGGTAACGTCCCTCGGCGACCTTGATGGGGTCGATTTCGCCGATCAGGTCGGCGACGGAGACATCCGGCGTCGCCAGCTTTTCGCCGTACCGCCTCTCCCTGGGCAGCCACTCGATCTCAACGCCGTCGCCGTCGCCGGCCACCCTGTCCTTGCACGCCCGGCAGACAGGTCTGAACGGGTTGTCCACTACCTCGCAGCGGGAGATGAAGGGCACCTCCTCGTCCAAGAGCGTCACCATCTGCCTGATGATGCGGGACTTGGCCTGTCCGCGCTCGCCCAGGAGAATCAGGTCCTGGCCTGCCAGGATGGCGTTCTCCACCTGAGGGATGACGGTCTCGTCGAAGCCGATTATGCCCGGGAATATCTTGTCGTCGCTTTCGATGCGGGCGATGAGGTTCTTGCGCAGCTCCTCCCTCACGCTCAAGACCCGGTAGCCGCTCTCGCGCAACTCGCCAACGGTCCTGGGCCTGCCGTCGCTGGGTACTCTCCTACGCTTTTTCACTGAGCCCTCTCGTCACAGGCCGGTGTGCGCGGGGCCTTCGGGCGGGGCCCACCCATCAAAATCAGTCTTGCACACGCCATTGGCGGATGCAACCGAAACCGTGAGGTGGCAGGGTCTTTCGGTTATTGACGTACGTAGGTCCTTCGACGGGCTCAGGACGAACGGAAGGACGCTCTCCGTTCGTGGTGAGCTTGTCGAACCACAGCCGTTTTGGGCAAAGGCCCGAAAACCGAATGCCCCTGGTGGTGTGGCCCCGGAGGTATCCGGCTCGAGTCGCGTCTCGAGTCGCGTCTTGTACAATAAGGCGGAGCAGGAGTACCGCTTGGCCGACGGATCGAAGGTAGTCCGAAAGAAGGGTGGGGCCTTGTTCAGATACGGCGAGAGGGTCGGAGTAGCCGATGTAATCTTTGGTGAAGCGGGAGTTCCGGCCGCTGCCCATGGTCCTGTGACCGGCCATCGCCCGAGCCCGAATCCGCGTGGGGGGCCGCCGGTCCCGCGCTCCTAGCGGCGTGCTGAAAAGCCCTTTCGACCATCCCCCTGACCCCCTTCCTGGCATGTATAGACCGGGGACATAGCTTACACATGTTCGGGGACATGGTGGACACCATAATAGGCATGACTTCATTACAAGGAGGTGGTCATGCCATGGAAGGAGATGTCCGTTATGTCTCAGAGGAGAGAGTTCGTGGAGCTGGCGCAGGCTGAAGGCACCAACAAAAGGGGCCTTTGCCGTCGCTTCGGGATCAGCCCTACGACTGGATACAAGTGGCTTGGGCGTTTCCGTGAAGGGAGCGAGGCAGGCCTGGTCGAGCTGCCGCGGCGGCCTCACTACTCGCCTGCACGTACCCCATCGCAGGTTGAGCAGGCGGTGCTGTCTGCCCGTGCGGCCCATCCGGCCTGGGGAGCTCGTAAGCTGCGACGGTGGCTTTTGGACCGCAGGGATGTGTTTGAGGCGGACATGCCGGCCCCCAGTACTATCACGGCGATCTTGCGTCGTCATGGCCGCATTGACCCCGCCGAGGGGCCCAAGCACCGTTCCTGGCAGCGATTTGAACACCAGGCACCCAACGACCTGGGGCAGATGGACTTCAAAGGCCACTTCCCCCTTACCCGAGGACGCTGCCACCCTCTGACTGTTCTGGACGATCACTCTCGGTTTGCCTTGGGGCTGCAGGCCTGCGGTAACGAGCAGGGAGAGATGGTGCAACAGCGCCTGACGGCTATCTTCCGGCGCTACGGCCTGCCCAACACAATGTTGATGGACAATGGCTCCCCGTGGGGCCATGACCAAGACCACCCCTACACACCTTTTACAGTCTGGCTGCTGAGGTTGGGCATCGGAGTCAGTCATGGACGCCCTTATCACCCTCAGACACAGGGAAAAGATGAGCGCTTCCACCGAACCATGACCGTTGAAGTGCTGCAGGGGAGCAGCTTCACTGATCTGGCGCACTGCCAGAGAGCCTTCGACCTGTGGCGGGACATCTACAACTTGGAGCGGCCCCATGACGCCCTTGACCTTGCTACTCCGGCCACCAAGTACCAAGTGAGCCAAAGACTGTTTCCCGAGGTCCTTCCACCCTTGGAGTACGAACCAACCGACCTGGTACGCCGTGTTCACGACAAAGGTAGGCTCCAGTTGTTTGGCCGTATCTTCAAGGTACCTAAGGCCTTCAAGGGCATGCCAGTGGCTATTCGGCCGACAACTGACGATGGAGTCTGGAACGTCTTCTTCGCCACTCATCAAATCGCCCAGCTTGACCTCAGGCACGATGCCTAACATACTCAAATGTGTCCACCATGTCTCCGAACACCCGTCCACCATGTGTCCGGTCCATACATGGCCAGGAAGGGGGGACAAATCATTTCTGAGGGGCACCCCTTCGACTATGCTCAGGGCAGGCTCTCAGACTCCCGGCCCTTCGGCAGGCTCAGGACAGGCGCCGGGGCTTCGCCCCCCCCAAACCCCGTATGTCATCAGCCTCCTAGACCCTCTCTCGAAAGATCTCGACGGCCGCGCCGGCCAGTATGGCGCCCTTGATCGGCGCCTCGGGCTTTTTCACCCTGACCCTGACCGCGTCCACGTCGTACTCATCGAGGACACGCCGTGCGATGTTCTCCGCCACGGACTCCAGCAGGTCCCGGGGGGGGCCCTCCAGGACTTGCTTGACCAAGCTGTACAGGGCGGAGTAGCTGACCGTGTCCTGGAGGTCGTCGGACAGCCCAGCGGGGCGCAGGTCTGTGTGCACATCCAGGTCCACCACGAAGGGCTGCCCCGTCTCCCGTTCGGCAGGATTGACGCCGTGGAAGCCGTGGAACACCATTCCCTCCAGCTGAATCCGGTCCTGGGCCAACATCACTCTCCCACCGGCGGGTGCTTCGAGACCATCCCCGCAAGCCCCAGGAGGTTTCGCGCCCGCTTGACCACCGGGGCGTCGATGACCTCGCCGTCCAGGGACGTGGCGCCTCGCCCCGACCGCTCGGCCTCCTCGAATGCTGCCACAACCCTACGGGCGTGCTCTATCTCCTCGGCGGACGGAGCAAACGCCTCGTTAATGACGTCGATCTGGTCTGGGTGGATGGCGAACTTTCCGCGGAAGCCGTATCTCCTGGCGGCACGGGCGTCACGCCTCAGACCGTCCAGGTCGCGCAGTTTGAAATAGGGCGTGTCCAACGCCAGGACGCCGGCAGCCCCGGCCGCCACGCACACCACACTTCTGGGATACCCGATCTCCACGTCATCCCCAGTGCGCACGATGCCCATGTCATTGGTGAAGTCCTCTGCGCCGAAGGCTACCGCCACCACCCTGGGCGAGGCGCTGCAGATCTCGTAGGCGTTTACCAACGCCATGGCAGACTCGATCCACGGCACCAGCCGGGTGCGGCCCACCTCCAGCCCGACCCGCTTTTCCAGCGCGTCGATCAGGTCGGATATTCGACGGACCTGATCGGCACCGTCGGTCTTGCCCACCGACACCCCGTAGATGTGGGGGCCCACCACCGCGACGAGATCGTCCTCCAATAGGCCGGAGTCCACGGGATTGACCCTAGGGATAACGAGAGGACCAGCCGCCCCAAGCCGGGGCAAAAAGTACGCCGTGACGGTGCGGGCGCTCTCTTTCTCGCCCGCCGGGACAGCGTCCTCCATGTCCGGCATGTAGGCGTCGGGGGACAGACCCAGCGCCTTCTCAAGCATCCTGGGCCGGTTCCCCGGCACGAACAGCAGGCTCCTCAGAACCGTCACCGACGCCTCCAGCCCATTATCCAGTCTGGGGCCTAAAGTATATCATCGCCGGGGACACGGCTTCCGGCCGCGCGTTGACACCCCGATGACGCCGTGCTATAACCCGTCCGTCATGGGACCCATCGCCGCCACAAAGCATGAAAGAGGCCCACCGCGTGTCGAGGTCATCGGCGTGTCCGGCATACCGGAGGTCCGGCCCGACGACCGAGTTGGCGAGTTGATAGCCCAAGCGTCAGTGGCGCAGGGCACGCCGGTGGAGGAGGGAGATATCCTCGTAGTCACGCAGAAGATCGTCTCCAAGGCTGAGGGGAGACTGGTCCGGCTGAGCACGGTGGAGCCATCGCCCCTGGCGCTCCGGATGGCCGAGGAGAGTGGCCGCGACCCGAGACTGATCGAGCTGGTGCTGCGGGAGAGCCGCGCCATCGTCAGGATGGACCCGGTCCGGGGGATACTGATAACGGAAACAAGGCACGGCTTCGTGTGCGCTAACAGCGGCGTGGACGCGTCTAACGTGCCAGGGGACGACGTGGTGTCGCTCCTGCCCATAGACCCCGACGCCTCGGCGCGCGGCATCCGAGAAGAGCTGCGACGCGCGTCCCCCGGGCACACGGTCGCCGTGGTCATCTCGGACACGTTTGGGCGCGCATGGCGGGAGGGGCACGCCAACTTCGCCATCGGGGTCGCCGGCATGGACCCCTTTAAAGACTACAGGGGCACTCGCGACACCTCCGGCAAAACCCTCAAGGTCACCAGGGTTGCAGTGGCCGACGAGCTGGCGGGCGCGGGCGAACTGGTCATGGCCAAGGCCAGCGGGACCCCCGTGGCCATCGTGAGGGGCTACCCATACTCTTCTGCCACGGGCGGTGTCGGCCCCCTGCTCCGTGACCGGTCAGCAGACCTGTTCCGCTAGCCCGGGGGCCGAATCTTGCGGGGACCAAAAGAGACACGGCCACCCGTAGGACAGCCGTGTCTCACTGTTTTCCTTCCTCCAGACGGTCTCGGTTCCGGCTACTCCTCGTCGAGGACCTTCTCCTTCCGAGCAATCCCATTGGTGGGGATGCGGGAGCCACCGGCCGGCGGGTCTAGCGACCTGTCGTATCCCCAGGAGGAGCCTTCGATGTAGTTCTGGAAGTGCCTTTCTTCGCCGCAGAGGCGGCAAACGCCCCTGCTCGACGGTCCGGCCAGCGAATCGATCAGCCACTCATGCCGACAGGTCGGGGCATCCAAGACCTCCGGCTCAACCGCACCTCCCCCACTCGATAGCGACATTTCCACTCCTTTTTACCTTCACCTATACATTGTCTAGAACGCGTGTGTCATGGCATTAGATGCAGAACTCTAGCACGGGGGTTCTGGGAAGTCAAGCGACTTTTGCACCCGCAGTCGCCCACCTTTCACGAAGGCGCCGGCGCCGCGACTCAGGGCCGGTCGCCGCCCCCCGTACGCGTGGGCAAGCAGACTCCACCTTCCGTGGCCGGCCAACGACCTCTATGCGGCGTCGCTTTTTCTTGCGGCCTTCCTTGGCCTTCGCGGCTTCTGTTTTCCCTTCATCCAGTCGAAGCTTCGCCTGACCTCGACGATATAAGCGACGTGCCCGCACTGGAGGCACTCCGTGTACTGGCCGTACGTGTCTCTCAACCTGTGCACGTCGCCGCCACATCTGGGACAAGCCTTGAGATCTACCAATTCGCTCCACCTCCCTCGCCGGCCTCTTCCACCCCGCGACGTCGAGTCCGTCCGTCGCTCCAACTCCTGCCGAAAACCCGCAGTGACCCCTACTGTTCCACCACTTGCCCGCCGCGGGTAGGCCTCCGAACAGCACCATATTATATAGTGAAATGCCCTTACACGTCAAGCTTTTCATGCATGGTAGCAAAAAAAGCTTTTCAACGCCACGTACGTTGACAAACCGAGCAGCGGCAACCTATACTTTACAGGGATCACTTCTAAAGGCGGTATAAAGAACAAATGGAGGGCACGCGCCTTCGAATTCTGCAATTGCTGCAGAGAAACAATCACGATACCGTAGACGGGCTTGCCAAGACAATCGGCCTGGCCCCCGCAACCATAAGGCGGCACCTGGATATCTTGCAGCGCGACCGGCTGGTGGCGTTTGAGGAGGTCCGCAAGAAAACCGGCCGCCCGGAGTACTCCTTCTACCTGACGGACGGCGGCCAAGAGGCGCTGCCCAAAGACTACGACCAGCTACTGGGGATGATGGTCCACGAGCTGTCCGGCATGACCGCCGGAGACATCTCGGCAAAGAACGGACAGCAGATACTGGAGCTGGTGTTTCGACGGCTCTCCACTAACGTGACCCGGACGTACGACGGCGAGCTAGCGGGCAAGGACCTGGCGTATCGTCTGGACACCCTGATGCGCCACCTTGGGGAGGCAGACTTCTCCCCAGAGGCGGACGTCGAGGAGGGCACCCTGAGGATCAGACTCCTCAACTGCCCGTTCAGGTGTGTCGCGCTGGAGAACGACTCGGTGTGCAACTTCGACCTCCACCTCATCTCCTCCATGCTGGACCTGGATATCCAGCGAGCCGAGTGCATCTGCGACGGCGACAGCGGCTGTATGTACACGGCCGCCCTGGGGGACGCAGGCCAGAGAGAGTTGCTCTCTTCCGCCACCGGCTAGCCCTCCTCCCGCCGACCTCGGCATTTATGGGCCTCCCCCACCCGGCTCGCGCCACGAACAGGGGCCTCGTCGCCGGTCCCGTGACCCCTATCCAGGTCTGCCGCCTTCTCAACACGCAGCCTAGTCGTTAGTTACTTCTGAAATGAAGGTTTCTTCTTCCCACCGGCCCTAAGGGTTTGGGGGAATCCCCAAGCCCCTGCCCCTAAGATCTGATTAGTGAACCCTTCCTGGCCAGTGTTTAGACTGGAGACATAGCTCGGCGATGCATCTCATGAGCTCTCGCCGTCCTTGCTGGTCGTCGCCCCTTTTCGAAATTCGTCGTACTCGGGCGTGGACACAGCATCGTGCAGGGTCGCCCGCTTGATATATGGAACGTAGTTGCCGATGTGCCAGGCTGTGGGCCTATATAGGGCGTAATCGCCTGCCTCCAGGTGCAGTTGGATGGCGCCGGGCATACTGCGGGTGTATTCGAGGCAGAGACGTTCCCGCTCCTCCGCGGACCTGCCCGGGAAATCGATCATCCCTCTCGGCCGCTCGCTGGGAAACAGCTCGCTCTCCCGAGGGAGATCGTCCCGTCTCAGATGGCTGCCTGGTACGAACCATAGGGAGCTGTCCTCGTACAGTGGGCAGTTGATCTGATTGAAGTAGTTGATGTCATCGAAAACGCTGTTGACCTTCGAGACGTCCACATCTCGATGCCACGGGGTGCAGTAAGGCATCTCAGCGGGTTCCAGGAGGATTCCAAGGGTTTTTGTGCCGGAAGAAGGCCGGTGACGTGGCGTAAGGACCCCGGCTACCGCATCCACCAGCTCCGGCAGCTCGCCGAAGTCGATAAACGGCTTCTGGACGATATCGTAACTGTCAACGGGCTGTAGCCTCTGGATCTGTGGCCCACTCTCTTGGCGAGCGATCTCTCGAGCGCTGTCGCTGGCCTTGCGGAGATCCCGAATGAGAGACGTTGGAATGATCTGATTGAAGACTGTATATCCCTGCATCTGGAATTGAACTATGTGGTTTTCCGATAACTTGAAAGCCATAGAAGTGTCCCCCCGACGGGTTCTCGTGCGCCTCTGTTACCTGTGAAAGGGAGTCAATTTTGGTGAGCCTGATTCTACCCGCCCGGTGGCATCTACGCAAGGACGCCCCATTCCAGAGCGCTCGCTCCGAAAGACGGCGCGATGAACGGTGCTAAGTCCAGATCGGGTTACATACGCGTATAGGCAGACGCGGTGTCGAGATGCGCAGCCCCAAAGCAGCGACCTGCGGGCCTCCAGGCCTCGCCACCGGCGGGTCCCTCTCAGCCGGACCGGGTCGAGGTGAATGAGTCCGCGCCAAGGGCGGGGGGTCAGTCGTCGGTAGGGGGTACTCTGGGTGCGTGATCCGTTTCTGTCAACAGCCTCTCCACCGGATGAATTTGTGTCCGCCACGGCCGGAATCCCGATCGCCGCCGGCCCATGCGTCGGGCGGCCTCGCCGTCTGGGGGCGCACCCTCTCTGTGGGCCTACCCCTGCGGGGCTAGATGGGCGTGCCCACCAGCACGTTGAGCTCCGATGGACTCTCGATTACCTCTGAAAGCCTGAATCCCGCAGATTCCAGCAGCGCGCGGAACTCGGCCTCAGTCCGCTCCATGCCGCCCGGCAACACCATCATCGTTATGTCGCCCCGCAGCTGGGAGTACGGCTCATCGGCGGCAGGGAGCAGCCTTTCGACAAGCAGAAGCCTGCCGTGTTCCGTGATGGCGCTCCGGCAGTTCCGGAGAATCGCCACGGCCTTGCTGTCCTCCCAGTCGTGGATGATCCACTTGAGGATATAGGCGTCGCCACCCTGGGGCACCGACTCGAAGAAGCTGCCGCCAACGAGCTCGCACCGGTCGGCAACCCCTGCCGCCGCTATCCGGTCCCCCGCGCCCTCGATCACTGAGGGCACGTCGAAGAGCACGCCACTTATCTGCGGGTTCGCCTTCAGGAGGCCTGCCAAGAAGGCACCGTGTCCACCCCCGACGTCCACGATCTTCGCTATTCCCGAGAAGTCGTAGGCATCGACTATCTCATCGACCATCGCTTCGGACCCCCGGGTCATGGCATTGTTGAAGATCTCCGCCGCCCCCCTGTTTCTCTCCAGATACTCAAAAAGGCCCATGCCGGCCACGTGCTCGAAGGCGGTGCTGCCCGTCTGCACACTATGGAGCAGCGCGCCCCAGGCCCGCCACGACCACTCCTCACCCCACATGATGGCAGAGTCGCGCATCGAGTTTGGCGGCCCCGTCCGGAGCAGCTCGCCCAGGGGCGCGAGCTCAAAGCGGTCACGGCCCCTCCGGGCGAGTATGCCGATGGATGCGACGGCCCGCAGCACACGGTAGAGTGCCCGAGGGTCTGCGCCCACCGCGCGAGCCAGCTCCCCGCTGCTCCGGGGTCCGTCCTCGAGGTGGTCCGCAACGCCTAGCTTCGCGACGACGTAGATGAGCTGTGTGACGTCAAAGCCTCGCAGCATCTGCTGGAGCCGCTCCGCGGGCGTCATGTGCTCCGAGTCCTAGTGCTGGTCTTGACTCCACATGGCGATTCTCCTGGCACGGTGCTTGAAAACCCATTCGACGATGCCGTCACTCCGAGAGGCTCAGGACTGGTTGAGTGACCAGCGGGTGGCCATGAGGCTGGTCTTCTCTCCGACCTCGTCCACCTGGTAGTAGACGGTGAGCAGCTCTCCCCGCTCAAGCTCAATCGAAGCCGGGTAACCCAGGTCGTCGTTGTGAGCGTCGTCGCGGAGTACGATCTCGTCCTCGATGTCCCAGGTCTGCCCTCCGTCGTAACTGATACAGGCGCGCTGTCCGAAGGCAGGCCGGCGGTGACCATAGCTGACCAGCAGGTCACCGCTGTGGAGCCGTATCAGGTGCGGAGGGTAGCCCCAGATGGGCGTGGGTTGGGTAACAGTCCATGTCTTCCCTCCATCGCCGCTCTCGGTCTGCCGCATGTGCGAGTCCTGTCTAGATTGTTCCCGGTGCTGGTACCGCCAGAGACAGACGATCCGATTGTCCGGTAGCTCCACCGGATGAGGCTCGTAGTAGGTCAGGTCCTCAGCGTCCTCCTCCGGCACCGGGACGGTGCCTATGAGACGCCATGAGCGGGCCTCGTCGGTGGACTCCACCGACACCAGGGAACTCTCGCCGTCAAGCTCGGCGTTGCCAACGAACAGGAGCCTGCCGTCGTGGAGCTCAATAGGGCCGTGAGGCGCGGTGGCGATGCTGTTCACTGGCGGCTCCCATGTCTGTCCTCCGTCCGTCGAGCGGCGGGTCCAGTGGCCGTCCCATTGTCGTATGACCTCTTGACCTATCTTGTTGTAGTGGCGTCGCCACTGGTCTACCACTGCGGCCCCATGGCGCTCTAGATATCTTTCCGGATACTTCCATCCTGCACCCGCGAACCAGCTGACCACGATAGTGCCGGAGCGCATCACCACGATACCTGCGTCTCTGTCGTCCAGCGGCGTGTTGTTGATAGTCTCAGGCGGCGACCAGCTCTCCCCTCCATCCTGGCTCCTCACCAACTGGGTCTTGCCGTAGGGGCAGACATGGGCATCCCTTTCACCCGAAAAGACCACCATGAGCTCACCGTCCGCCTTCATTCCAATGCTGGGCCATCCGATGTAGTCTCCTGGCTCCTTGCAGATCACCTTGCTCCATCTCACCTTCGCCCCAGCGCCGCTCCCCATAACGGTAGCCTCCTGTCACGCGATTCGATCTCTCAGCCCTTCGTATATCCCTGTCGCCCGAATGACGCCTCGAGTTGCTGGTCCGTGCGAGCTCTGACCAAGTATACGAGTGGGAGAGGAGGGCGTAAAGTTGGTGCACAGCGAAGACCGTGCCACGCACCGGCGGGGCAGCCTGGAGTATCGCCACCTAGCTCAGGCGGCGGGGAATCCAACTCGTGTGAGGGAAATGACCGGGGTGCGCTCGTCCCGCAAGTTGGAGGCGGCCTGTAGAGACCAGATCCCATACCTGTGGCTGAGGGGGGTGGCAGCACCCCTGACCACAATGCACTGCGGCGGTCCTACAAGGCGCCGGGGGGTCGCCGCCTGTCGCTGGTCAGGACCAGCCGGGAAGCTCCCGCCATCCAGAGGGCGTCGGCGGTCAGCACCATGACACGCATCAATGGGCTCCACTCCGACCACACGAAAACGGTGGCGACGAGGGTCATACCCAGACACACCCCGATAAGCAGAACAATCAGCCGCGTACCGTCAAGCTTAGTCTGTCCCATGCCTCACAGGCCTTCCTTGGTGGGGCCCAATCTAACGGGCCTTTATCAGAGAGGCTATGCCCACAGGGCATCAGAGGACAACCGTGCAGGCCAACATTCTGCTGGGTGCCAGCGCGGTTATTGGCGGCCCAGGCATCGACCTGCACTTCCTGCGGCTTCGCGACCGGTCAACGGGCTAGCCGCAAGTCACGCGTTAACCCGAATCCACCGAAGGAGGGCGTCGGGTTAGCGTCCTGAGGCGGCAAGAAGGTGCTCCTGTGCTTCTGGGATAATGGTTTTGTAGCAAAAAAACGGCCCTGGAAAAGGAGCACCCAGTAGATGCTGCCACGCAACCACCCCGACCGGATCCAAATCACCTTCGACGACCGCCGCTTGGTGGCCAATGCCGGGCTGCTCCTTCCGGCCACCCTGGCGCGGCACCTCGGCCTGCCCGAACTCGTCCGGCAGCGCCTCGACCTGGGCGATGCCCCGGGGCGGGCGAACACGAGCGACAAGATGATGACGCTGGTGGCGTCTGCGCTGGCTGGGGGCGACTGCATTGACGACGCCGATGTGTTGCGCACCGGGGGGACGGCCTGCACCCTGGGCGGCACGGTCAAGGCGCCATCCACCCTGGGCACCTTCCTGCGCAGCTTCCGGTGGGGCCACGTCCGTCAACTCGACCGGGTGAGCCGCGAGTTGCTGGCCCGGGCTTGGCAGGCCGGGGCGGGACCCGGCGACGGGCCCCTGACCATTGACCTGGACTCCACCATCTGCGAGACCTACGGACTGGCCAAGGAGGGCGCCCGCCACCACGGCTATACCGGCAAGCGGGGCTACCACCCGCTGCTGGCCATCGCCGCCGGCACCGGAGACGTGCTGATGTCCCGGCTGCGCGAGGGCCGGGCCAACACCGCCCGCGGCGCCGCCCACTTCCTGCGGGAGACGGTGGGACGGGTGCGCTACGCCGGGGCCAACGGACGACTCACGCTACGGGCCGACAGCGGGTTCTACACTCATGGCGTGGTATCCGTCTGCCGCAAGATGGATGTCCGCTTCTCCATCACCATCCGCCAGCACAAAAGCCTGCACAATCTCATCGAGGCGATACCCGAAGATGCCTGGACGCCGATTCCTTACTGGATGCACGGCGCCGCCGATGTGGCCGAGACCACCTGCACCCCCTTCCAGGCCGAGGCGGACGCCGCGCCGGTACGGCTCATCGTCCGGCGGGTGAAGCCCACGCCCGGTTCCCAACTGGCCCTCTTCGCCAAATACAGCTATCATGGCTTCATCACCGACCGGGACGGGGAGTTGCTCGAACTGGAGGCTGACCATCGCCGCCACGCCGAGATCGAGAATGCCATACGCGACCTCAAGTACGGCGTCGGGCTGAACCATCTCCCCTCGGGCCGCTTCGCCGCCAACGGCGCCTGGCTGGCCGTCCAGACGATGGCCCACAACCTGGCCCGCTGGACGGCGCGGATCGGTCTGGGAGAGCGGATAGCCACCACCAAGACCCTCCGGCGGCGGTTCTTCTCCCTGGCCGGACGGCTCACCCGCTCGGCACGCCGGTTGACCCTGCATCTTCCGGATCGCTGGCCTTGGGCTGAGAAGTTCAGCCGCGCCTTGGCCCGGCTGCGAGCCATTCCACTCCCGGCCTGACGGCACCGTCGGCGACCGACCCACCCACCGGACAACCGAAGATCCCCGCAGACTCGTGCCAGCCCGGTCCGAGAGAGTTCCCTGCTGCGTATTCTCTCGCCATCCCGCGCATCGCAGCTCCCGCAGACGGCCATAGGGGCCCCTGTGCGGCGATGAAGACCGTCCGCCGACCTCCCTACCCCAAATGGAACCCAGGCTATTTCCCCTGTAGCTCCCTCACCCCCCTTCCGCTTTCCTCACGCCGTCCATCCGTGTCCTTCGGTGGATTCGGGGTTAATCGAAGGGTTCTTCTTCCCACCCGCCCGCCGCTTCGGCAAGCTCAGCGCAGGCTCTAATGGTTTGGAGGAATCCCCAAGCCCCTGCCCCTTCGACGGGCTCAGGGCAGGCGCCGAGGGTGGCAACCCTCTCTGGACTCGACCGCCGGACACGTCAAACCAGGAGTTACTTGGGCCTGGATGTCCGTTGTCCTGGCAAAGAACAAGGGTGATGCCCAGGCTACCTCAACCGGTCGAGCATGGTCAGAGGGGTGGTGATCGTCACGCCCGCGTCCACTGGCAGGGCTATGCCGGTCACCCATCGGGACTCGTCGCTGGCCAGATAGACCGCGGCCCAGGCGACGTCCCATGCGGTCCCCTCCGTGCCCAGAGGGGCCGTACGCCGCCTCAGGTCTCGGGCCTCCTCGGTCAGACTTCCTGCGACCATGGGCGTGTAGATAAATCCAGGCAATATGGCGTTGGCCCTGATGTTATCTGCACCATAAGTGGAGGCCAGCGAGATTGTCAGAGAGACGATCCCGCCCTTGGATACGATGTACGGAACGCTGTCGAAACCGCCCCCCGAGCGAATGGCAAGTATTGACGAGATGTTGATGATCGACCCGCCACCCCCCTCCTGCATCTTCGGCACGGAGTACTTGCTAGATAACATCATGCTCTTCAGGTTCACGTCCAGAACCTGGTCCCAGACCTCTTCGGCCACATCGACGACCGTGCCGGACAGGGTTATGCCGACGTTGTTAACGAGGATGTCCAGACGTCCGTACCTTTGAACCGCCTCCTTCACAATCTTCCCACAGTCGCCAGATTTGGTGACGTCGGCCTCGATTACTGACGCCTCCCCGCCCTCTTCCTGGATGCCGGAAAGGGTCTCTTCCGCCCGGGACGCCTCCCGGTCCACGAGCAGAACACTACATCCCTCTCGGGCGAACAACGTCGAGATAGCTTTGCCGGTGCCGACACCCGGTCCGCTCGAGCCAGCACCGGTGACGATCGCGACCTTACCTTGCAGCCGTGGCTTTCTTTCAAACATCCAGTATCCCTCCACTGTTCTCTCAACACACCGCCAGCTCTGGGGCCAGTATAGCCCAGGGGGACAGTGGCACGGGGGTAGGGATTAGCTGCGCTAGGCCAGTACTTTGGGTTCAGGGGTCAAGGCGGCAGCGTTAACGGTTACGTCGGGGCGACCCCTGGGAAGGGGACCACGTTGGGGTAGAAGCTATCACTTGAAGCACCTGGTGAGTGGAATCGTGAGACTCTAGGTATCTCCTCAGGCGGCCCATGGTGAATCAGTCAATGGCACGCCACTCTCTACCAACCAGGTCGAAACGCCGGTGAAGCTCCGTTACCACACCTTCCGCCAAGGGAAGGCGCGTCTCTACAGCTGTGATGTTGGCAAGCATGTGCTCCGGGCTACGGGTGCCGACGATGGCGGTATGCGCGTCCTCGTGGGCGAGAACGAAGCCTAGTGCCAGAACAATATGGTCCTGCGGCGCGCCGTCTATTGGGCCCATCTCCAACATGGCCTGGGCCCGCTTGAGCCGCTCGAGGCTAGTCCCGGACAGCCCTGCGTCGCCTTTTGCCGCAGCCGCTCTGCCCCACGTTGCGTTCCCCACCGGCCGCTTTGCTATTATGCCGATTCCCCTGGACCTGGCCTCCTCGAAGAGGTTGTAGCGAGCCCGCTGGTCTACTAGACTAAACGAGGTCTGCAGAGTGTCGAAGAGCCCGCTTTGAACCGCCCATTCCGCGTCTTCGTTCTCCCCACTGTAGCCGATGAAGCGGGTCTTCCCGGACTCTTTTGCGTCCATCACCGCCTCAATGACCTCATCCGGCGGGGGCGCCGAGATATCAAACGCGTGTATCTGGACCAGGTCCACATGGTCCGTCTTGAGCTTCACCAGGCTGCGGTTGATGCCGTCCCTTACTGTCTGGCCGGTCCAGGGCCGACCCGAAGACCCGGTGGACAGATGGCCTGCTTTGGTGGCGAGGATAATCTCGTCCCGACGATGGGCAATGGTCTTGCCAATGAGTTCTTCGCTGTTACCGTAGCACTCCGCGGTATCAAAGAAGTTGATGCCTCCGTCCAGCGCGCCACCCAGTATCCTTCCCGCTTTACCCACGTCGTCGGTCGATAGCCTCCCTATCTCCGCCAGACCCACACCCAAGCGGCTGACTTTGAGTCCTGTCTTTCCCAGAGAGGTCGTCTCCATGCTATATCTCCTTGCGATTCTATCTCCAGTTTATGCCACCTACGTTGAAGCGAAGCCGTCTGCTCGGAGGCGAGACAAAAGACAGCCCAGAAGAAGATCAGACGCCAGGTCCAGGGAACTTGACTAGGTTTCACACGCCGATTATCTCATGCCGTATGGTCTCCCCGCCTGACTGACTGAGGGAACAGTTTTACTTGACCCTTGGCGGACACCCCGTGTAGAGTGAGCCCGCCACAGAGCCGGTGCGGTCATCCCGCCCCCGAGTGGCCTTAGTGCTGGCAGCCGGCGCAGGTAGCCGGGCCCCGGGCCCGCACCATCAAACACCCACAACCGTTACAGGGTGCCCGTAGAACAGGTTCTCGGGCAGCGTGGACGGGGAAAATGGGACCCATTGTCTCGTGGCGTGGAACGCTGGGTCTCGCGGGTCCAAGACGGAGAGGAAAACCTGTGACACACGCGGCTGACCCGGGATTCCTGTCTGCGACGCCGGTGACACGCGGGCCAAAGCACCACTTCTTTGGCTACTATGACAAATGCCCATGGGACCAGACGGGACGGTATCTGCTTGCCTCGGAGATCGACTTTGTTCACCGGCAGCCGGAACCCGGCGAGCCCGTGACAGTCGGCATGGTGGACTTGCAAGAGCAGAACAGGTACGTGCCGCTGGATACTACGATCGCCTGGGGCTGGCAACAGGGGACGATGCTGCAATGGCTGGGCTCGGCTCCCGACCGGGAGATCATCTACAATGGGTTCGACGACGGAAAATACTTGTCTGTTATCCGCGATATCCACGACGGTAAGGCGCGGCGACTTCCTCTGCCGGTCTACGCAATCAGCCGGGATGGGAAACAGGCGGTCTCGCTCGACTTCGACCGGGTAAACCGGCTTCGCCCGGGCTACGGCTACATGGCAATGCCCGAGAGGCACCCAGACGAATCGGCCCCTGCCGATGCCGGAATCTACTGGATGGACCTCGACTCCGGGGTGCACCGTCTCATCGTCTCCCTGGAATGGGCATCTCGCGATCGCCCCGACGAAACGTTTAGCGAGGCGCATCACTGGTTCAACCACTTGCAGTTCAACCCCTCGGCCACACGGTTCTTGTTTCTACACCGATGGCGCCCACCCGACCAGGAGCAAACCAGGAGGACTCGGTTATATACGAGCAATCCCGACGGCAGTGACATCCGGCTACTGTCCGATACAGGCATGGTCTCGCACTTTGACTGGCGCGACGACCATACCATCCTGGCATGGACTCGCACGAATGAACAGGGAGACCATTTCTACCTGTTAGACGACCAGGCCGGTACGGCGGAGGTCATAGGCGGAGGAGTCCTTGACCAGGACGGACACTGCTCCTACTCGCCCGACCGCAAGTGGATCTTAAACGACACTTACCCCGATACTGACCGAATGCAGACTCTGATGCTGTACCGTGTTTCGGACCGACGACGCTTCGATGTTGGCAGGTTCTACCTGCCGCCCGACTTGAGCGGACCGTTCCGCTGCGACCTGCACCCCCGTTGGAATCGCGACGGTACGCAAGTGTGCATAGACTCGGCACACGAAAGCGGTCGAGACCACCGGTCGCGTCAGATGTACGTAGTCGACGTGAGCCAAATCACCAGGGCATAAGACTTATTCGCATTCATACCCAGAAACAGCATTGAGCTCGACCAGAATTTCCGGGACATGCTGGTGCGCGAGCCGATATTCAGCCTGGCCGAAGCCGAAGTGCGTTCTCAGCGGGGCTCGTATCTGGGAGACTGGGGAGCGCGGTCGCGGTCGAGCCTGAGCGTGCATCCCTGGAGCGGTAGCTCCACCCTGGCTCCACCGCGCCGGTGGGACTCGATGAACGCAAAGATCAGCTCGGTGCTGGCCCGGGCCACACGCACGCCGCCCCTGGTCGGCTCTCCCGTGTCCAACGCGTTCACCAGGTCCTCGACGATCCTCCGTGACGTGCTGGCGCGCTGGTAGCGAGGGAACCGCCCCGGCACAAGCGCCGGCCGGCCCCTGTAATCTACCCCGTCTTGGCGCAATTGCCAGTTGAGCCCGTCGCTCAACGATGTGAGCACACCTCGCTCGCAGATGGCCTCGACCTCGTTTCTACGCCCGGTCTGCAGGGCGTAGGCTGTCACACCGTCCTCAAACTGGATGATGCCGTGCCCCACGGGGTCCTCGATCAACCTGTCGCCGTCAATCGTCAGGTCGCCGTCGGTCAGGTGCGCCTGGACCCAGGCCACGGGGCGGTCGCTATTGAGGCGCAGGACCAGGTCGAAGTAGTGGCTGGCCGTGTTGAACAGCGCGCCGTTCTCGTAGACGATAACGGTCTTGAGGGCGCCCAGCCGACCGCTGTCGATGACCTCCTTCATCTTGTCATAGCCCGGGTCCCAGCGCCGGTTGGTGCCCAGGTTGAAGGCCACCCCATTGCGTTCGACGGCCTCGACCATCGCGTCGGCCTCGTCCAGCGACGCCGACATCGCCTTCTCGGCGTAGATCGCCCTGACGCCGTGCTCTACCGCGTAGATGACGATCTCGGCCCGGTGCTCGGGCTGTGTGGCCACGCCGACGATCTCCGGCCGCTCCACCTCTATCAGCTCCCGGTAGTCGACGTACTGCCGCTCCTTTGGAACATGGTAGAGCTTTCCGAACTCCTTCATGACGTCCGCGCGCAGATCGGAGCAGGCCACCAGCTCCACCCTCTCACTGGCGTAAAACGAGGCCCCGTGTGAGAAGGGCAGCACCACGGTGGGCGAGCCCACCAACTCATTTTCGAGGAACCCGCCCATACGGCTACATCCGATCACCGCGGCGCGATACCTCTTCACTCTCAACCCCTCCTCGAAGTTAGCTGCGGCTGAAGACCGGCGTTGCGGACGGGGAGCCCGGGCCTGCCACGGCAGCGGTTGCTAACTTAGCATGATTTCCGAGGCACCGATACCTTATTCCGTAACCTTTGTTTTGAGTCAACTAGGAATTGACTCCCCCAGTGTAGAGCAGTAAACCGGAATTCTCTCGCCGCAGCCCAAAGAGAGCCGGGAGCTTTTAACCGCGCACGAGCCACAGGTCAGCACCCCGAGCATTTGTGAGCACCGCGCGACTGGCATGTAGAAGGCAGCATCTGTGCTGTGGGTTTGAGCCAAGCAGATAAGTGATAATAAACTGGATGAGCTCACTCGGACGTCGGCCGGTAGCCTGACGGCTCCCGCACGACGATAATGGGCCGGCCAAGCCCGGCGGTGAGCAGGGGAAAGGTCACCGTGTGGTGGCGGGCATACAGTACGGGGTCGTGTGCGCGCCGACGGATGAACCCGTCGACCTTGGTCATGATGTTCGGCTCGAAGCCCGTCACCGGCGCCAGGTTGTAATGCATGGGCACCACCCAGGTCGGCTCCAGGTAGTCGATTATCGGGTCGAGGTCGTCCAGCCTGAGGGTCAGGGCCTCGCCCACCAGGGCCAGGAGAACGTCGCACCGGCCCTTGAAGGGCTCGATCTCGTCGCTGTCGAGCCCGATACCCACGTCGCCCATGTGCAGGAACCAGAGGCCGCCGACCTTGAAGGCGTAAAGGGCGTTATCGTCGGGACCCGAGGGATGGTCCGGCGACTCGGCCGCCTCGACTGCGATCACGGGCTCGCCACTGATGGTGGCCTCCCTCTCCCCTCTCGCCACGTCCAAGGCGTTGATCACGTCAGGAGAGCCTTCGACCAGCCCGTAGTTGGAGTGGGCGATGTCTGTGAGCGAGCTGCAGATGACGGTGTCAGCTTGAATACGTCGGCCGACCTCATCGTCATTGACCAGCCCGAGGGACGACGGCGTGTACGGGTCCGTCGCGATGACGGGGCCGCCGTCCTCCCAGAGACGGAAGCACGCATGCCCCACCCATTCGAGATGCACCGACATGGTCATCCTCCCTTCTTGCTCTGATCGAGGCCGCCGGCCCTCTTCATCCCGGCTATCTCCCACCATTTCGGGCCGGGAGGCTTTTCCAGCACGATGGGCTTCAGGAACTCGACCGACTTCCGCAGGCCTTCGTCGACCTCGATATATTCGGACTCCATCTCGATAGACAGCACGTGGTCGTAGCCGATCAGGCGCAGCGTCGTGACGAACTCGCGCCACGTCGCCGCATCGTGGCCCCACCCAGCCAGCGTGTAGGTCCAGGCGCGCGTCTCAGGCTGCTCCGTGGTGCCCGGGTCCATGAGCCCACGAATCCGAGAGTTGTGCTTGTGGATGATGGTGTCCTTCACGTGGACGTGCTGGACCAGCGGACCGAGGTATCTGACCGCCTCGATAGGGTCGATACCCTGGTACCACATGTGGGAGATGTCGAAGTTGCACGCCACGACCGGTCCCACCTCCTCCCGTAGCCTCTTAAGCGCTATGGGGTTGTGGACCATGTCGCCGCCGTGCATCTCGAAGCAGAGAGTGACCCCGTGATCCTCGGCGATCTTGCCGTGCTCTCGCCAGTAGGGCACCAGACGCTTCTCCCACTGCCAGTCAAGGGTGTCGCGCAGGAAGGGCCACTCGGCGAAGGTAACCCAGTTAGGGGCTGTGTCCCCCTCGGCTCCTTCAGGCAGGCCGGCCAGCAGGGTCATCCGCCTGACTCCGGCCGCCTCCTTGAACTCGAAGGCCCGCTTGAGCTCCTGCGAGTAGTGCTGGGCCACTCGCTTGTCGGGCATAAGCGGGGCGCCGTGGGCGCCCATGGCGCTGATCTCCAGGCCGTGGCGCGCAAAGGCCTGGTGCCAGCGCTCGATCTCACCCTTGTCCGCAAGGAGCCTGTCCAGGTCACAGTAGCTCCGACCCCAGAGCCCGGCTATTCCAACCTCTACCGCACGGACCCCGAGGTCTTCGGCGTACTGCAGGCCCTCCTCGAACCCGAACTGCTCAAGATTCTGGGAAATCACGCCAAGCTTCATGGCAACCTCCTCTGTACGCCGCCGGCTGGGATGGTCGTGACCGCGCACACAATTCTACGTTGAAGCGACCGACGGTCTGGAAAAAGAACCTGCGCTCGAAGTCGAGGTCTACCCCGACAAACAGTATCCGGGCGTCGAGGTTGCTTATGTCAGGAAGCTGCCCAGCTACCCGACATTAACATGGCGGAGGTAGTCGCGCGTTCGCTTCGCGATCTGGAACGGCACGTCCAGCGGCGGCCGGTGCGTGTCCTGTTCCACCACGGCATAGCCGTCGTATCCCACCTCGCGGAGCACATCGCCGAAGGCTTTGAAGTCTACCGCGCCTCTGTCAGGCTCGCACATCACACCCATCTTAACCGCCTCAGCCATGGGTATGTTCTCGTCGTTGACCCGTTTTCGCAACGCAGGGTCCACCGATTTCAGGTGCAGATAAGGTATGCGTTCATGGTGCTTGCGCATGAAGCTGACCGGGTCGCCACCCCGGTAGGCGTGGTGGCCCGTGTCCAGGCAAAGGGAGACTCGCTTCGGGTCGGTCTCCTCCAGAAACGCCTCTATCTGGTCCTCGAACTGCACGTGCGTGTCGGCGCAGGGGTGAAACGCGAGCTGCAAGCCTAGCCGGTGGTGCAAAAGCTCGGCGACTTTGTGAGTCGTTTCGATCAGACGGCTCCAGTGGCTCTCAGCCAAACGCTCTTTGGGGTCCGCTCTCCTTCCTGCGTCGCCGGTGATGAAACCGTCGACCACCAGAAAGAAGCTTCCGCCCAACGAGGCTACCAGGTCTCCAGCGCGAAGGGCCCCTTCCTTGAGGTCCGGCCAGGCGGACGGGTCTTCAAGAGGGCTGAGAAGACCGGCCGCAGTCACACTTAGGCCTCGATGTTCGAGCTCGGAGCGGAGCACGGCCGGGTCGGTCGGCAGGTAGCCATAGGGCCCCAGCTCGATGTACTCGTAGCCGGCCTCGGTGACCTCATCCAGAAACCGATGCCAGGGCGTCTGGTCCGGGTCGTCCGGGCCGACAACGCCCCACGATTCCGGCGAGTTGCCTATCTTTATGCTCATCGTTTCATCCGGAAGATCCTATATAAACCGATATTTCCCAGATGGCTATAAGTTCACATCCGGCCATCTTCAACAACCAGTCTCCCATAAGCTAAGTCACACAGCTAAGCATCATCTTCGATGACATGGCCCAAACTGTACTTGAAGCTGAAAACGGCGCTAGGTCCGCACCCGTCTCGTGCACCTTCCCATTCTCGACGACGGACATGCCTTTGACGGCCGAGTCGACCGCCGTGGTCTGCGTTTGGAGGTACAGAAGTCGCTGGGGACGTGAGGCCGCCCCGTCCTCCTTCAGGCGTGCCACGGCCTGCTGCAGGTCTGCCTTCGCCAGTGTTCCTTCCCGTAGCTTGCCGAGCCATTCATCCAGCAGCTGGGGGTCAACCATGTTTCCCCTTTATGTCTGAGCGGTCCCCCGCCTGATAGCACCGACTCTACGAGCACCCGCTGATGTCGTCAATCGCGATCTGAAAAGCTCGATTTCACCTCGTAGTGCAATTCAACCACTCCGAACCGCCCACAAAGGCGGTAGACAGGCTCATTCGATGCTCTAGGGCTGACGCACGCGGTCCCGAATGAACTGGATCATGGACTCCGTAAAGGTGCCGACGGGGAAGACCCCGTCCACACCCATCTGTTGGAGCGGCTCCACGTCCTTATCGGGGATGGTGGCGCCCACAATCAGAAGCACGTCGTCCAGAATGCCATAGGTCTTGAACGTGTCGACCAGCTTCGGCATGAGACGCATGTGGGCACCCGAGAGGACGCTGATACCCACCACGTCCACGTCCTCGTCCTGGGCCGCCTTGGCGATGGCCTCGCCGGTGAGCCGCATGCCCAGGTAGAGCACCTCCATCCCGGCGTCCCGCAACGCCCGGGCGATGACCTTGATGCCACGGTCGTGGCCATCCAGGCCGATCTTGGCGACCATCACCTTGATGGGGACCTCGCGTTGCGTCATCTCATCTCCACCCCTTTTCCAGGAAAAAAGGTGAATATGTGTATGTGAGCGACATCCTCACACACCCGGCCCTTCGGCAGGCTCAGGACAGGCGCCGGGGCTACGCCCCTCTGCACACCCCTTGTTCAGCAGCCGCCTAGAAGACACCCGGGTCAACGTACTCCCCGTAGACGTCGCGCAACGCTCCCATCACCTCCCCCTCCGTAGCACACGCCTTCACCGCGACCAGCACACGTGGGAAGAGGTTCTCGTCGGCTTCCGCCTTTCGCTTGATATCGGACAGTGCCTTTTCTACGTCGGCATTGCTTCGGGTGCGTTTGACCTCTCTCAGCCGTACGAGCTGACGCTCTTCCTCCCGCTGGTCAAACTCGAACACCCCCGCCGGCTCGACCGCCTCAGCCGGGTGGTCGTTGACTCCCACTATGAGCCGCTCCTTACTCTCAATCGCCCGCTGGTATTCGAAAGCCGTGTTGGCGATCTCCCCTTCGATGTAGCCCGTCTCGATGGCGTTGAGCATCCCGTCGACCATGCTACCGCTCCCCATCTCGTCGATCTTGTTGATGTACTCCCAGGCCTTCTCCTCCACGCTATTGGTCAGTGACTCTACGAAATATGAGCCCGCAAGGGGGTCAACCGTGTTGGCCACGTTCGTCTCGTGGGCGATTACCAGTTGCGTGGCCAGAGAGACCCTCATGGCGTCCTCTGACGGGATGTCGTACGCCTCGTCGTAGCCACTGATGTGAAGGGACTGGGTGCCTCCGAGTACCGCGGCCAGGGCCTGAAGGGCGCCGCGAGTGATATTGTTTTTGGGCCCTTCTCGAACAAGGGTTGAGCCCAGGGTCTGGGTGTGGAAGCGCATTCGCATGGACTCGGGGTTTCTGGCCTCGTAACGCTCCTTCACTATGCGCGCCCACATTCGGCGGGCAGCGCGGAACTTGGCGACCTCTTCAAACAGGTCGTTATGGCACCCAAAAAAGAACGAGAGCCTCGGAGCGAACTCGTCTACATCCAGCCCCCTTTCCATCGCAGACTCCGCGTAGGCCATACCCTGGGACAAGGTGAAGGCCAGCTCCTGCACCGCGTCGGCGCCGGCCTCCCGCGTGTGGTAACCGGAGATGGAGATCGTGTACCAGTTGGGGACGTGCCTGGTGCAGTACTCCACGACGTCAGTGGTAAGCTTCAGTGACGGCCGAGGCGGCAGGGCAAATGTCTTCTGCCCATGAAACTCCTTCAGGGAGTCGTTCTGCACCGTCCCCCGGAGGGCATTCCATGACACCCCGCGGGACTCGGCTACTGCCAGGAACATACCAAGTATCGTGATGGCTGGATGGTTGATGGTGAAGGAGATGCCGGCATGGTCCAGGGGAATCGCGTTAAACAGCTCGTCCATGTCGGCAATGGTGTCGACGGCCACGCCCAGCCGTCCCACCTCCCCCTCGGCCAGATCATCATCGGAGTCGTATCCGGTTAAGGTGGGGTGGTCAAAGTCGGTGCTCAGGCCCGTCTGTCCATGGTCCAGCAGGAAGCGGAACCGCTCGTTGGTGGAGCGGGCCGTACCGAACCCGGCGATCTGGCGCCGCGTCCATGGCCTGCCGCGGTACATGGTGGGGTACGCTCCGCGAGTGAAGGGGTAGGCCCCTGGGAAGCCGATACGGGCCTCGAAATCCTGTTCACGCACGTCCCCCGGCGTGTAGAGACCGCCCACCTCAATGCCGGAAAGCGTGCGGAACTGCTCTCGCCTCTCAGGCGACCTGGCCAAGGCCTGCTTCAGCTCGCCATCCTCCCATTCGCGTCGCCGTTTGCCGATCCTGTCGAGAACGTCCTTGTTGGAAAGTCCCAAGACTCACGCCTCTCCTGATACACAAACGGTGAGCGGCAAGACACGAAGGTGAAAGGACCTTAAGTTTTACTTTCGCTCGGACTCAAGGTTCCCCTGTCTCTTGTACCGTTCAGTCTTGTGAATGTAGCTGTCGCAGAGCGACTTGATGGTCTTGGTGTGGCGCTCCGCGACCGTGCCCTTGATCCGCCCTGGCACGCCGACGACCAGCGAGAGAGGAGGGATGATCATGTTCTCAGGCACTATCGCACCCGATGCAACCAAACTGTCCTCGCCGATCTCTACGCCGCCGTGGACTTTCGCGCCGCTGCCTATCAGCACACGGTCGGCGACCCGCTTGGCGTCGCACGACGCCAGGTGCCCAATTACTACTCGTTCCCCAATGAGGACACCGGCTTCGCCGTGGATCACGGAGTTGTCCTGGACGCTGGTGAACTTGCCGATGATAATCGTCCCGCCGTCCGCCAGCACATGAGCTCCCGGCCATATGCTGGAGCCCTCCCCTATCTCCACGTCGCCAATGACGTATGCGAACTCGCTGACGAACGCGGTTGGATGTACCCTGGGGGCTATGCCGTCGAGGCTCCTGATCAAGGTGCCTCCCCGATCGGTAATGCCGACAGTCTACCACAACGCCAGGCAGGCGATTGCGCGGGTTCGAGGCGTCGCCGCGCGAGCTCCTCAAACGCCTCAACTAGATGGAGGCACTCATGGTATTGGAGCTTCAGAGGGGTGTCGCGCACGGCAAGCTGCGCCAGTACGACCGTGCAATTGCGGACTATGACGAGGCCATCTGCCTCAACCCCCAATACGCTGAGGCTTACTACAACAGGGGTGCGGGTTACGGGGCCATCGGTAGGTCAATACAAGCGGAGCGGGACTTCGCGAAGGCCAAGGACCTCGGGCACCCCCCCCTAGGCTATACTGCCCCCAGAGGCATGCTCATTTGGGGCATTGGTGACTCCTGGCCCCCAGGTACGTCGTTGCAGCACCCCATATTGCAATAACGTGATGTTCCACCTACAGTGAGCGGCAAGAGTACTCATGCTCCAGTCCACAGGACATGATGATCTGCCCGAACTGTAGCCGTGAGACCGTACAGCAGGCCAAGTTCTGCAACCACTGCGGAGAGCGGGTCGCAGTTGCATGCCCCTGGTGCCAGACCTTCAACACGCCGGACAGCCTGTTCTGCAGCAACTGCGGTTTGAGTCTGACTGAAGGCCACGGGGTGCGAGAAGGGCCCTCTCTTGAGTCCCGCGGGCTCACACCACCTCGGTCGGTCGGTCTCGGATGCCCTCGATGTGGCGCCGCCAACGAGCCGGGCTCCGAGTACTGTTTCCAGTGTGGCCTACCCCTCGATGACAATCCACAACCTAGATCTGGCACCTCGTTCGCATCGGCGTATGTCTATCGTTCACCACGCACTGAGGTTACGTCAATAGGTGTGTAAACGACATCAGGCGGCGACCTTCTCAGCCGTTGATTCAATGGCGATTCCATCCGCATACTGTGCACCGAGATAGACGTCTTCGATCAACTCAGGGGCCTTCAGACGCCTGAAGCGCTGTTCGGCGACCATCAACATTTTCCAGATCACCGCTATCGCCCGATCGACCCTCTTGTAGCGCTTGGCGGCATCGGTCCGAAGCCTGAGGGCCGCGAAGGGTGATTCTACCGGGTTCGTCGTGCGAAGGTGCCCCCAGTGCTCCTTTGGGAAGTCATAGAAGGTGACCATGCGGTCCCAGTCCCGCTCCAAGGCCTCTGAGGCCGCCTCGTAGGAATGGTCGCCGCACCACCTGGTGAACACCGTCCTGAGCCGCTCAGCCTCTGTCCGAGTCGGCGCGTAGGGGATAGTACGCAGCATGAGCTTGGCCTGGTCCTGTTGTCGCTTTGGAAGCTTGGCGAGCACGTTTACGATCTTGTGGTTCCAGCAGCGTTGCTCTGCCGCCTGCGGATAGACGTTGCGCAGAGCTCCCCAGATGCCCAGGTGTCCGTCTCCAACCACCAGCCTCGGGCAGCTCAAGCCCCGGCGCTTGATGTCCCTGAGCACCTCGGACCAGTTCTCTGTGGACTCCCTGTATCCGGGAACAGCGCTCACCACCACCTTGCTCCCGTCGCTCAGGGCCGCCATCACCACCAGTACCGCCGCCTTCTCCTTCTCAAGACCAGCCTTGACGTAGACTCCATCCACCCACATGTAGACCACTTCCAGGTCATCGAGGGGCCGGCTGCGCCATTGGGCAAGCTCATCGTTCCACTTATCCTTCAACCGGGCCACCGTGCTCGCCGATACCGGTGCGTCCTCTCCCAGCAGCCCCCGCAAAGCCAGATCGAAGTCGCCTTCGGATAGACCGTGCAGGTACAGCTCGGGGATCAACTCAGCAACCTTCCTGGTCCTGTTGACGAACAGCGGCAGCAGCCGGCTCTCGAACTGCTCCTCGGTATCGCGGACTCGCGGCCGCCTCAGCTGTATCGTTCCCGAACTCAGCGTAAGCCTCCGGGCTCTGCCGTATCCGTTCCGATAGCCGGTATCGTTGTCCGAGTCGGATCTGAGCGCCGACTTCGCCCTTCCCAGAAACGCCGTCACCTCCTCCTCCAGCAACTCCTGGATCAGCCTCTGGACCTGGCTTCGCACCCAATCCTCCAACTGCTCCCACTCCGGCCTTGACTCCGACCTACTCTCAGTGCTTTCCTTCCTCATGGGCGGTCTATCTCCTCTCTTGGGCCTCGAGTCCGTGTTGTTCAGAGAGAGGGTACACCGCCTGACTGTTTACACACTTTTTGAAGATACCTCCACGCACTCGCGCATTCTGGACGTCGGCCCTGCTGGTTGTTACGGTCATTGCCGCTGCCACAAGTATGTACACGACGGCTGAGGTTCTCGATCTTAGACAGCTGAGGATGGGGCACTCATGCTCTTCTCTGAGCTAGCCGAGGCTGAGGAGAGCCTTGACAGCGTGCAGGACTTTTATGGCCTGGCTACCGTTGCGACCGCGATTGCGTCCTTGTTATGGATCTATCGCGCGTCGCGGAGAGGTTACGTCAATAGGTGTGTAAACGACATCAGGCGGCGACCTTCTCAGCCGTTGATTCAATGGCGATTCCATCCGCATACTGTGCACCGAGATAGACGTCTTCGATCAACTCAGGGGCCTTCAGACGCCTGAAGCGCTGTTCGGCGACCATCAACATTTTCCAGATCACCGCTATCGCCCGATCGACCCTCTTGTAGCGCTTGGCGGCATCGGTCCGAAGCCTGAGGGCCGCGAAGGGTGATTCTACCGGGTTCGTCGTGCGAAGGTGCCCCCAGTGCTCCTTTGGGAAGTCATAGAAGGTGACCGTGCGGTCCCAGTCCCGCTCCAAGGCCTCTGAGGCCGCCTCGTAGGAATGGTCGCCGCACCACCTGGTGAACACCGTCCTGAGCCGCTCAGCCTCTGTCCGAGTCGGCGCGTAGGGGATAGTACGCAGCATGAGCTTGGCCTGGTCCTGTTGTCGCTTTGGAAGCTTGGCGAGCACGTTTACGATCTTGTGGTTCCAGCAGCGTTGCTCTGCCGCCTGCGGATAGACGTTGCGCAGAGCTCCCCAGATGCCCAGGTGTCCGTCTCCAACCACCAGCCTCGGGCAGCTCAAGCCCCGGCGCTTGATGTCCCTGAGCACCTCGGACCAGTTCTCTGTGGACTCCCTGTATCCGGGAACAGCGCTCACCACCACCTTGCTCCCGTCGCTCAGGGCCGCCATCACCACCAGTACCGCCGCCTTCTCCTTCTCAAGACCAGCCTTGACGTAGACTCCATCCACCCACATGTAGACCACTTCCAGGTCATCGAGGGGCCGGCTGCGCCATTGGGCAAGCTCATCGTTCCACTTATCCTTCAACCGGGCCACCGTGCTCGCCGATACCGGTGCGTCCTCTCCCAGCAGCCCCCGCAAAGCCAGATCGAAGTCGCCTTCGGATAGACCGTGCAGGTACAGCTCGGGGATCAACTCAGCAACCTTCCCGGTCCTGTTGACGAACAGCGGCAGCAGCCAGCTCTCGAACTGCTCCTCGGTATCGCGGACTCGCGGCCGCCTCAGCTGTATCGTTCCCGAACTCAGCGTAAGCCTCCGGGCTCTGCCGTATCCGTTCCGATAGCCGGTATCGTTGTCCGAGTCGGATCTGAGCGCCGACTTCGCCCTTCCCAGAAACGCCGTCACCTCCTCCTCCAGCAACTCCTGGATCAGCCTCTGGACCTGGCTTCGCACCCAATCCTCCAACTGCTCCCACTCCGGCCTTGACTCCGACCTACTCTCAGTGCTTTCCTTCCTCATGGGCGGTCTATCTCCTCTCTTGGGCCTCGAGCCCGTGTTGTTCAGAGAGAGGGTACACCGCCTGACTGTTTACACACTTTTTGAAGATACCTCGTCGCGGAACCTACACTCGCTCGGCGCGCTGGGTCAGCGCTTCTCCCCCGGCTGGGCTGTCGCCTGGTGGTTCATCCCAATAATGTTGTTCTTCCGTCCCTATCAGGTGATGGTCGAGATTTGGAAAGGCAGCACTCCTAGTACGTCTAGGGATGCAACCTTCGACTGGAAAACTGAGACCGTCTCTGCGTTGTTGCCATGGTGGTGGGCAAGTTGGATTGCACAGTTTTTCTTCGGTTTTGTTTCGGGGTTCGCCGAAGCATCCGGCGGATCTATTGGTGAGATAGCACTGCTCGGCGACGCGACGGGAATCTGCTGGGCGGTGCTTTCCATAGCGCTGGTCCGGCAGACAACAAAGCGGCAAGACGAGAAGCATCAGAAGATGAATAGCGGGTCATCTTGGCCGTTGTAGGCTTCGCACTCGTGGCAATCACGCCCGGGCTGTTCTGGCTCTGGTTCTTCACAAGGCAAGATGTGTACCGGCCTGAGCCGCGTAGGCTCATCGCCCTGACCTTCGTCCTGGGCTGCCTCTCCACAATCCCGGCCGTTATATTAGAGGCGATATTTCTCGCCGATTTCGAGTTCGGAGAAAGCGCCATTCTGGGCATTACCGCAGCGATGCTGCTGGTCGTCGGGCCGATAGAAGAGGCGTGCAAATTCGCGGTGGTTCGCCTCAAATCCTACCGCTCACTGTACTTCGACGAACCGATGGACGGTCTGGTCTACGCCGCCGCGGCCAGCCTCGGGTTCGCGTCCTTGGAGAACCTGGCATACGTAGTTACTTACGGTCCTGAAGTCATGATAGTAAGGGCGCCGCTGTCGACAGTTGCACATCTGGTATTCGGCAGCATCTGGGGTTACGCCTTGGGAGTGCACCACACATCGGGTTACAGCAGAATCGGCCTAGTCGTGACAAGTCTGTCACTCGCTTCTGTCGCCCACGCCACCTTTAACATCGCAGCTTTCGTGTTTCCGCCGGGAGCGGTGGCGCTGGTCATCGGAGGCGGCGTTTGGGCATTCGGCCGCTTCAAGTGGGGGCAGCGAATCTCGCCATTCAGGTACCGCCGCAATTACCCAGAGGTATTGTGTCCTTCCTGCGACCAGCTGATCCGCATCACGAGTCGATTCTGTCGGTTCTGCGGTGTAATTGTTGAGTCCGGCGCAAGACCACTCTTCTGCGGCCACTGCGGGAACAAGAACCGGCCCGACGGCGCCTATTGCACCCGCTGCGGAGACCAATTACTGGTGGCCTGATCCCCTCAGTCATCCGATTGATTTGGCTACGGACACCGGCCCGGCCGCGGTTGAGAACATGGGCATAGATGAAAATCTCGGAAAATTAGAGGAGGTGGGGGTAAGGCTTGAGTTCAGGGATGAGTAGAGCTGATACCATCAACTTCGGCCGAGATGCCCGCCGCCACACCCACGTGTTGCTCCCTAGACCCCGTACTTGACCTCGACGCGCTTGCCTGTGCGCGCGGACTCATACGAGGCGTCGATGGACTGGAGCACGTGCAGCGCGTCCTCGATGGTCAGGGACGGCTCCCGCCCGGCCTGTACGTCGTATATGAAGCCTTGCAGCCAGCCGAACATCCACGCGCTGCTGGCGTAACCTGGGGGCCCTGGAGCGAGCTCGTACTCGATCGTCTTTTCGGGCGACCCCGACCACTCAGGCGACGCGCTCTTCACCGTCAGCCTTGGCGAACCGATGGGAGTCCAGTTGGCCTCGCCCTCCGTGCCGCGGTATACGAGGGCCGTATCATAGCCGCCCATGGCGCTCTGAAGATAGCCGGCGTGCATGCTGCCGAAGGCGCCGTTCTCGTACTCGTACGCGCAAATGGCCACGTCCTCTAGTGGCTCGTCTATATAGCCTACGGGCCGGCCGGTCATTGCCTGGACACTCCTTATCTCGCAGCCCATCAGGAACCGCATCACCTCCAGATAGTGGCCGCCCAGCATGTGGAGGATCCCGCCACCCTCCTCCTTGTCCGTGTACACGAAGATCTTTGGGTCCCGCATGCCGGGCCGGACCTGGCCGGTGATCAACCTCACCTCGATGTCCAGAGGCCTGCCCAGCACGCCCGAGTCGATAGTCCTCTTGAGGTCCTGGCAGACCGGGTTGAACCGGTGAGGGTACCCCGGCATCACCTTGACCCCGGTCCTCCGCACCACCCGGGCCAGCTCAGCCAGGTCAGTCGCCTTTCGGGCGTACTGCTTCTCCATGTAGAAGTGCTTGCCGGCCTCGGCCAGCTTTATGCCCACGGGAGGGACCTCGTTTGGGGGCAGGATGACCGCGGCCAGGTCGAACTCCTCTTTGGCTATCAGGTCGTCTACGCTGTCGTACAGGTGGGCGCTCGGGTGGGCCTCCCTGGCAGGGTCGAGAAGCGAGGTGTCGGTGTCCTCGCAATAGGCCACCACCTCGACCCCGTCCAGGTGCTTGAAGGTGCTTATATATCCGGTCATCTCCGGGACAAACTTCCCGGTGTGGCCGTGCCGAAGACCTATCAGGGCCGCTTTCAGCGTTTTGCTTGTCGCCATGCGTCTCTGACCTCTAAACCGGGTTTCCTCATATCAAGCCGCCTGGACCCAAGCAACGCGCCATCCTCGACGAGAGCCATGGTAGTGTCACTCACGAACGCCGTCAACCGAGCGCCTTGCATAATTCAGTCTGAGCATGGTCCCCACCTGTCGGGGTAGCTACGACCCCCAGTACGAAATATCGAATAATTCGTAGAGGCTCAGCCTGACACCTTCACGACGGGTACCTCTTGCGTCCAACTTGCCGCACGCCGATGGCGTTCCTGATAACGGAACGGCGCGAAGGGGCGAATGGGGCGCTCGTCATGGGCCTTCGCCACGGCGTGTTTTGCCCAGGGTACCGGGGCGCCCTCGTTACGGCCTATTCGACGTGGTCGGCGCCGTCGGTCAGCCACTCGAGGTTGAACTGGGCCAACCGTATACTCTCGTACGGCCCAGATGCTCCCCTCTCGTACAAACAGCAGATGCTCATGTCAGACGAGATGCCCAGATCGGAATAGGCCGCGGGCCCAGGGTAGAGCACCTTGGATGAGGTCCAGGTCTTGCACTCGTCGTAGCTGACTCTGACGGTCATCGTGTCCCTGGTGGTGCTGGCGACGTTCGAGAACAGGATACGATTTCTATCATGGTTGTTCTGGTCTGTGAAGCGGACGATGCTTGCCTGGCACCTGGGGTCGGGCAGGTCAACCAGCTCCACGGGCTCGGACCAGGTCATGCCTCCGTCCTTGCTCCACGCGCCCAGGCGGTGCTGTTGCCCGCGGTCCTGGCTGCGGATCGCCATGTACAGCGAGCCGTCGCGGGTCTCGACGACCTCACACTCGTCGCTTCCCCCGACCGTGGCCCCGCCAAGCTTCCAGTGAGCCCCGTGGTCATCGCTGTAGATAACGTGAGAGTGAGTGAAGATCGTGTCACGTCGATTGCTGCTGCCGTGGTCACCGGGTATCACCAGAGTGCCGTCCTTGCGCTGGATCCCGTGTCCGGGGCCGACCACATAGAAGTTCATGTTTGGCGACACTACTCCGCCGGTTATCTCCATCGGCTCCGACCAGCTGGCGCCGCTATCTGTGCTGCTCATCACGAAGGTCTGGTGAGCGTCTATATTGGTCGCAAGCCAAACTGTGTTGGTCTCCCTGTCGACCACCGCGGTGGGGTTGTGGTGGGTCCGCACGCCGTCGCCCACGAGAGTCTGCATCGGCTCCCACGTGACGCCGTTGTCCGTGCTTCGCTTCAGGAGCACGTAGAGGGCCTGGTAGTCGTGGGAACCGTGGACTCTGCCCTCGCAGAAGGCCAGCAGGGTGCCGTCGTTGGCGACAACTAGAGATGGGATCCTGAATGTGTGGTACCCTTCCGCTCCCGACGTGAATACATCCGTCTCTCTCATCCACGGTGTCCGACCAGCCGCGATTGTCTCCTATACAGCGGTACTACCGGGACGCCGCTGATGATAATCTGCGAGGGCTCGTCATCGCCCGACGTCTCCTCGACGAGCACGCTTTGTAGAGAGCGCCGGTCCCCCTAGTCCCACGCGGGGGCGGGTTTGTGACCCGCCCCCGCGTCAGGCCCGCATCCGCTCCGCCAGCCAGCTCTCCTCGTACTCGCGGTCCAGGTAGCTGCGCCCCGTGTTCACCTTTAGCTTGGCCTCGCCCGCAAGCGCGTCGACAAGTGGCGCAAGGAGCGGGCGTTGGCCCTCCCCACAGGTCAGCAGAGTCTCTGCCTCGATACGCGGCGCGAAGGCGAGCGGGTCAAACAGGGCCAGTGTCTTTGCGACCTGGTCTGCGTGCTCGGGGTAGCTCTGAACGTAGTCGTAGAACTCCTGTTCCGGGTACCCCGCGAGCTCCTGGATCCTTGTCGAGGCGCCACGGAAGAGCAGGCCGCTGAGGAGCAGGTGGCCGACCTCAGGCCGGAGCGCCGCCGTGATGGCGGCGAGGTCGTTGCCCGCGACGGCGATCCGGGAGGCGTCGGTCTCGGGGCGCTCCTTCAACACGTCGAGAGAGCGGAGGCAGTCGGCCACGATCTCGCGCCATCGGTAGGTGGCGGCCCCGGGAAGGCCGTCGGTCAGAAGGCCGGGGTAGGCCGCCGAGTAGCGGCTGTCCGACAGCCGCTGGCCGCGGTGGCATGGGGCCAGAACGACGTAGCGAGCACGCCGCTCGTAGCCCGGGACCGTGACCACACTGCCGTAGCCCGGCGCCTGCATCAGCGCAGGGAACGGCCCATCGCCTCTGGGCACCGTTAGAAAGGCGAAGAGCGGGTGTCCACCTATCCCGGAGAACTTGACCCCGTAGGCCTTCGCGACCTCGTTGGTGCGGAGGAGAAGCTCCTCGACCTCGACCGGGCCGCCTGCCAGCGCCGAAACCTCGGCTGTCACGTCCTGCCAGTACTCGTCGAATCCCGTCGGCGTCTCAGTCATATCGGCTACTTCAGGTGCTCGGCCATGAAGTCCATCACGATGCTCTCATGACCTAGAGCCGCGCCGGCTTCGTGCGCGCAGTCCTCGTAGGTGTATAGCCGTTTCTCGCTGCTGCCGATCGCATCGAAGACAGCGTAGCCCGTCTCGGGCGGGCACACGTCGTCCTTCAGACCGATGTTCACTATGATCGGACATGTGATCCCGTCCACGAAGTTGTGGAGGTCGTAGTAGTCGAGCACTCCGCGGACCCTCTCACGCCGGTCGGGGAAGAGGCGGAAGTAGTCGTTGATCTCCTCGTAAGGATAGGAGCGTGTGAGCGAGGCCGCGTCCATCATCGAGCACAGGTACGGCGCGCCCGCCGAGGCAGCCTTTACTCTGCCGGCCCTCAAGGACGAAACCAAGAGAGTGAGGGCGCCTCCCTGACTCGAGCCACGCACCCCAATGCGGGCGGTATCGACCTCGGGCAGCGCGGCCAGGAAGTCGAAGGCCCGCAGGGCGTCCATGTAGAACCCGCGGTATCCGTAGGTGTCGCGGTCGTCGATGTTGTGGGTCAGCAGGCCGGGGTAGCCGGGATTGATGACGGCGTTGCTCCGGAGCTTTCCTCTCGGCGCGGCCGAGAAGACGGCGTAGCCCATGGCCGCAATGGCGCTTGGGAACTTAGGCTCCCCGGCATAGCCCGGCACCAAGAGCAGTCCCGGTAGAGGACCGTCGGCCGCGCGAGGACGGGCGTACCAGCCGGCTATTTCCAGGCCGCCGTAGCTCCTATAGTGGGCCTCGAAGGCTTCGACCTCGGGCGTCGAGCGCATAGTCACCGGCTCGAGACGCGACTCGATAGGGACCTTCTCCGTATCTGAGAAGGTCTCCTCCCAGAAGGCGTCGAAGTCCGCGGGCTTGACGGCGCTGCTTTTGTGGGTCTCGGTTGAGGTGGTGCTCATGATTCTGCCGGGTAACTCTATCCGATGAAGCATCGTGTGGTCAAAATCGAAGACGGCTCGACAGGCCTCCGAATTGGTCGCCCGTGGCTACGTGATGGTTGGTGCGATGAATCCGTGTACGTGTGGAATGGAGTTGAAAAACGCAGTGGGGTTCAGCACAAAGCTGAGCCGTAGCACTCGCGCGCGCGAAGATTTTCAAGGACATCCAATCACGAATAACACGAGGCAGACCCGATATTGGACCACGTCTGCCTCGTGTTAGGTGCGTACGATCCAGGCCGCCTGCTCATGGTGTCCGCTTTTAACTGGAGAGCGAAGTGGCCAGGTCTTGATGCGGTGCTAGTTTACCAGCGGCCGCCGCCGCCGCCGCCGCCGCCGCCGCCGCCGCCGCCGCCGCCGAAGCCCCCTCTCGAACCGCCCCGGTCCTCTCGCGGTCGAGCCTCGTTCACCGTCAGCTCGCGTCCGTTCTGGGTGGTGCCGTTCAGCGCCGCGATTGCGGCCTGGGCCTGCGCTTGGTCGCCCATCTCCACAAACCCGAATCCACGGGACCGGCCCGTTTCGCGGTCCGTGATGATCCTGGCAGAGGTCACCTCGCCATGGGCGGCAAAGGCTGCCTCCAGACTAGCTTCGGTCTCGTCGAACGAAAGATTGCCTACATAAATGTTCATGCAGCGCTCCTTGTGTGTTGGATCTCCTCATCACCGGCAGCGTCGCATGCGAGTCGAGAGCTGTGAAACAGAGCTGGAGAAACGCAGAAGCGGAACGATTTTGCCTTTTGAT
The DNA here is from genome assembly GCA_963665215.2 of Dehalococcoidia bacterium. Classification (GTDB taxonomy): domain Bacteria; phylum Chloroflexota; class Dehalococcoidia; order Lucifugimonadales; family CAUZJF01. The sequence continues at coordinate 55,580 of CAXXWW010000014.1, read as the reverse complement.
AGCGGAGTCACGACCAGTGTAACACGTTTCAGTCCCGGTGACCATTTCGACAGCTCACAGAAGACCGGGGCCGCTGTATCACACCCCCGGAGTCGCTTCGTCTTGCGGTGGATGGGGTGGTGGGCGATGCAGGAGTCGAATATACGACCCTCTGTGTGTAAGACAGATAAAGGCCATACCTCTATGTATCGGCGCATCCAGCTGCATACCTTGCTTAAAGGCTTGGACGCTGGTCAAGCGTCCCTCGCTGTGCCCTCGCATCACGGCCATTGCCGCGAACATGGCGGCAATGACGGGCCGGCTAGGGTCGGGTCCCCCTCTTTTTATTACATGTCATCCCACGCAATATTGATTCTCTCGTAAAAAGTCTGTGCAGGTCGAATTAGAACAACCGTGCCCTTGCCTGGGTACAATACACAGTCTCTGTTCCGTGTACTACCCCAACATACGGTAGCGCTCAGATGTGCTAAAGCGCTGGAACTTCCTCAAAACGGGTTTTTACGAGGGAATCAATATTAGGGCGGACTCCTGGGGATGGTAGGTCGTCTGACAGCGCTATAAGGCGCCCGTACCATCACCCTCGTCAAGGATTGTGGTTCTTAGAGCGCCCGCAGCTTGATATGGGAAATCTCGGTTTACTTTGCCCGCGAAGCGACCGGCCCGGGCCGGGCCGGTGATCGCCTGTCGGTGATCCTCAGCGCCCCTACTTGGCGACGTAGCCGCCATCCACCACCATGGGGTGCCCTGTAACATACGAGGCCTTATCGGAGCATAGCCACACGACGGCCTCGGCAACCTCCTCCGGCGCCCCGGCCCGTCCGACCGGCACCGCCTCGGCAGCAGATCCTCTCAGGTCAGGATGCTGCGCGTAGATGCGCGCCATAAGCGGCGTGTCGATAAAGCCCGGGCATACCGCGTTGACCCGGATGCCTTCTTTGGCGTATTCCAAAGCGGTTGCTTTCGTCAACCCGATTACGCCGTGCTTGCTGGCGATGTATGCGGGTTGCCCAACTACGGCGATCAACCCCGCGATCGACGAAGTGTTGACGATAGCTCCACCCCCTTGCTTGAGCATTTGAGGTACCTCGTACTTCATGCACAACCACACGCCCTTCAGGTTGACGTCGATGGTCCGGTCCCAGGTCTCTTCGGTGTGCTTTAGGTCTGGGAAAGTGTACTCACGTTCTATCCCGGCGTTATTGTGCGCGCAGTCTAGACGGCCATAGGTCTCCACGGCCTTGTCGACCAGCGACTCGACCTCGGCCGCGACCGACACATCGGTCTTGACGAAGATGGCCTCGCCACCGGCCTCCTTGATCCTGCGCACCGTCTCTTCGGCCCCTGTGACGTCCACATCGGCGACTACGACCTTCGCTTCCTCCCTGGCGAACGCCAGTGCGCAGGCCCTGCCAATGCCAGCGGCAGCGCCGGTCACCAGGGCGACCTTTCCTTCGAACGATCCTGCCATGTCAATGCCTCCTTCGTCTGTGCTTGTTCGCACTCGGGCCAATTCCCACCAATGACGGCCAACGGTGTCCGGTACCGGAGTGAAAGCCCTAGACCGCCCATGGGAAGGCCCTCTTTCGGCGATTTTGGCAATCCGGCTGGACCGCGTCTAGCCAGTGAGGATATCTCATTTCTGCGGAGTTGGCGACGGTCTCGAGGCCACGCTCGCGCCACTCCGGTATCCCCACGTTCAGCTATCATGGCCGACCTGATATCATGGACTCAGATGGGATGGTCATCCCGAAATCGTGTTGCAACGTGAGAAATGGTATTAGCGGAAGATAATGTAGGTTCTTTTCTCGACGCCGCTCGTGAGCTCGCGCCCCGTGTGGTAGCTGCTGCAGACCGCATCGAGCGTGACCGAGAGCTACCGATAGAGCTGGCTAATGAGATCGGGGACAAAGGTTTCTTCCGTATGCTCGTGCCAAAGACCCTGGGTGGCGCAGAGATCGACCTCATGGAGTATCTGAGCGTCATACAGACCTTCGCTGAAGCAGATGGCAGCACCGGTTGGTGCGTCAACCAGAACGCTGTCTTCGCGACCAGCGCAGCCACCATGCCTGAGGAAACGGCCCGAGAGGTCTGGAGCAATCAGCGAGCGGTGGTGGCAAATGGCCCTCCGACCTTCGCCGAGGCCGTGCCTGTCGATGGCGGCTATCGTCTGACAGGACGCTGGAATTTCAGCAGCGGCTGCCGCCATGCCACCTGGGTGGCCGCTCTGGCTCCTATCCAGCATCTCGACCGAGACAAAGAGGCTTCGACGAACGACAAGGATGTTCGGTTACTGCTGGTGCCGAAGAACGAGGTGGACCTGGTAGACGTTTGGCGGGTCAATGGCCTTCGTGGTACTGGTAGTTTCAGCTTCGAGGTTCAGGACCTGTTTGTTCCCAGTATCCGAACCTTCGACCCGTCTGACAAGCCTCGCGAAAGCGGTCCGCTGTATGTGATGCGAACGGCTCTCCTCTTCCCATCGGGATTCGCCTGCGTAGCCCTTGGTGTCGCCCGCGCGGCGCTGAATTCTGCCATTGAGGTCGCAGGCGGCAAGAGGCCGGGCTTGGATAAAGACATTCTTCGAGATAAGCCCGTTGTGCAAAGGCAGATCGGCCAGGCAGAGGCAGTGTGGGGCTCCGCACGAGCGTTCCTCCTCGAAGCTGCGTCCGCAGCCTGGGAGAGCGCTTGTAAGATTCGCCGCCTGAACCTCGAGGAACGCTTGCGATTACGACTGGCGAGTACCCACGCCATTCGCATGGCTGCTGATGTGGTTGACATCGCCTACAACGTGTGCGGCTCCGACTCCATATTCACAGACAACCCGATTCAGCGCCGGTTTCAGGACGCGCATGTCATTACTCAGCAGCTCCAGGGCCGTATGGCCCACTATGAGACTGCGGGACAATTCTTCCTGGGTCTGGAACCGGAGGGCCGCCATTTCTGAGCGTGTCGCTTCACTGAGCCCGTTAGCAAGGAGAGTACCGCCGTGACTGAGGTCCAGCACCGGGTAGCCATTGTGGGGTGTGGTTCGATGGGTGAGTACTACGTGGAGGCGTATTCCCAGTACCACGACACCGAGATAGTGGGAATCGTGGAGTCTAATCCTCAACGACGGAGGTACGTCGCGGAGCGCTTCGGCGTAAAGGCTGCCTATGCCGACGTGGAAGCACTCCTTAGAGACACCGTACCCGACATCGTCTCCGTCGTAACCCCCACGAAGTACTTCAAGGATGTCGTCGTAGCCTGTGCCGAAGCGGGAGTGAAGGGGGTCTCGGTCGAAAAGCCCATAGGCGGGGTGCTCTCGGACGTGGACGAGATGGTGGGTGCGTGTGAATCCCGCGGTGTGGTGCTGGCCGGGGGGCGCGTTCAGCGGGCCATAAAAGAGGTCCAGGAAGTCGCCGGTGGGGTCCGCGCCGGCGAGTACGGCAAAATAGTCGGCGCCAGCGTGCACAACTGGGGCGGCGGCACCCAGATCTCCGGCGGCGGCAACCAGCATGTGTCGGTCCTCCGGCTGCTGGCGGACGCGGAGGCCACGAAGGTTATCGCCTGGGGCAAGCCCGTGGAGGCGCTGGCCGGCGACACCGACGAGGGCATTACCATCAACGGGCTATTCAGCCTGAGCAACGGCATAGAGTGCCCCGTCTTCGGCACGGACACACCTTATGGCGGTTTCGACGGTGGGGTGCAGGTCTGGAGCGATCACGCCCTGATAAGGGCGGAGTCCTTCGCCTCCCCAGAGGTATTTGTCGGCTTCGACGACACCGGTGCGAGAGTCCGCGTCGATACTCCGTGGCAGCCGCGCGAGGACGCAGAGGGTGCTTTGGATGGGCTGATCCGCTCGTTGCTTGCGGCGGTATCGACCGGCAGCGAGCTGTGGATATCGGGCCACGATCTCCGGCAGGCGCTGGAGGTGGCGATTGCGGCCAAGCGGTCTGCCCTCCTGGGTAGCGTGCCGGTCAAGCTGCCCCTGGAAGACCGGTCGCTGAGCCTCTATCCGGTGCGCAGTCGCTGGCTGGGGCAAGACGCCTAGCAGGCTGCTGGCCTGCCCTGAGCACGTCTAAGGTGTATCCCTCAGATATAATCTATTCCCCGTAGAATAGGCGCAACAGAAGGACTCCCTTTATCGCACGATCCGTGAGCTCCATTCCACCGCGTGCTTGAGCGTGTTAGTGAGCGCCCGCTGGGGTAGACAGATCCACGTTCCCGGGAGCCAGGTGCCGTCCTCTGTGCATCGGCACGGTCGGTTGTTATAGGCGGGGCCAGGGAGGACAACTGATGAACCGAACCGCTCCACCGCTTGCGGGCGTGCGCCACATGAAGCTCTGCTACAACAAGGACCGCTACTGCGGCCATCCCCGCCAGTTGCCGTTCCGCAACTTTGGCGGCGGCGAGATTGCGGTGGCACATTTCCATGCGCCGGCCAGCTATAAGAGCCGCGAGAACATCGCGCATGGTCATAACAACTACATGGGCCGGGCGCAGGTCCTGCTTCAGCGGTCGCTGGACCACGGCGAGACCTGGCGACCAGAGGACGAGGTAGTCATCTGGGACCACAGCCTGGACCTGGCGGAGCGGCGGGCAATTGTGCAGCGGGCCGATGAGCCAGGGGTAGCGCGAGAGACGATTGACCTCGCCCGCCCCGACGGGGTGGCCTCCTTCGCTCGCCAGGCCACCGGCCCGGACGACACTGAAGGACGTCCCACGCTGGAGTGCTTCGCCTTTCGCTCCGGCGACCGCGGCCGCACCTGGGAGACGGTACCGACGCGGGTGTCGCCGACACCCGGCCACAACTTCGTGGCTATAGATGGTCAAACTCCCGTCCGGTTTCCGGACGACACGCTGGTGGTGCCAGCGTGGGTTGACAACCGCAACACGGGGAGCCTCCGCGACTACAACGACGCCATCATCGCACTTTATGGCTCTGACGACCACGGCATCGCCTGGAAATATCTGGCAGAAGTGGTGCGCGACCCGACCACCTGGGGCCGGCCTGGCTACGCTAACCTACTCTTGCTGCCCAGCGGCCAGCTGCAGTGCTACTTCAATCGCACTGACGGCGTCCGCAACGATATCGAGCTGACCTCCTCCGATGATGGGGGCTACAGCTGGAGCGCGCCGCAGCCGATTGTGGCCTGGGGGCACTCCCCTTGGGCCGCCCGGCACCGGCCGGGGGACCGCTGGAACGGCTGGCTCTATCGTTCACCGTGGCCGGTGCGCCTGCGAGATGGGCGGATTGTGGTGCTGTTCGCGCGGCGACAGTCGCCTTCGGGAATCGGCCTGATCGTCAGCGAGGATGACGGGGCAACCTGGTCGGCCGAGGCTATCGTACGCGATGATGGCAGCGGCTCGGACCTCGGCTATCCGGTGGCGACCGAACTGGATGATGGGCGCATCTTCACCGCCTACTACTTTATGGAGGACGACGGCAACAATTTCGGGGGTACGCGCCACATCGCCGGCAGCTTCTTCCGCCTGGCATAGTCTAATGATTTGTCAATGACGCACAGGAGACCGGTTGGGGTAGGGCCACCCCCTATTTTCCGGGATGACCTCACCCTGGTGCACTGAGCGAGAAATAGGAGGGAGCATGATGAACCATGTCGCGCCAGAACTCACAGATATACACCACACCAAGGTCTGTTACAGCAAGGAGAGGTTCTGCGCACATACCAGCCAGTACGTCATTCGGAATTTCGGCAGTGGCGAGATCGTGGTTATGCATGCCCACGCCCCCTGCACCTACGCGGACCGGCTGTCCCTGGGCCATGGCCTGTTCCAGAAACGGGGTGTTTTCTTGCTGCAGCGATCTCTCGACCATGGCGAAACGTGGGACCGAGAGCACGATGTTGTCGTGTGGAATAACACCATGTCGGATAGAGAAAAGAAGGCCATTTACAGCCGCGCTGACGAGCCCGGGGTGGTACGCGAAGAGATCGACCTGACCAGCCCCGACTCAGTTGTCTTCTTCAAGCGCTCTCCTCTCGTGGAGGGAGAAGACCCGGGCGCACGCCCGATTTACGCGAACTATGCCTTCCGCTCGGCCGATCGTGGCCGCAACTGGGAAGAGGTGCCTACCCGAGTTCAACCGCCGCCGCCGTTCAAGTCGCTATTAGTGGACGCCATGCCGCCCATTGTTTTTCCCGACGGCACGCTGGTGGTAGCAGGCTCCCAAAATGGGGACTCGGGCAGAGGCTGGGTCTCGGCCCTGTACGGGTCGGATGACAAGGGACTTACCTGGGACTACATGGCCGAGATAGCTCGAGACCCGGACGAAGACCTGGGAAGCATAACCTACGACCGCTTGCTGCTTTTACCCAGTGGCCGCCTGCAATGTTACATGCTCCACCTTACGGGCGGGAGAAACAACGTAATAGTGATGGCATATTCCGACGACGGCGGATATACCTGGAGCCGTCCCGAATCGATCGTACGGTGGGGCCACTCGCCCTGGGCGTCGTTGAGCCGTCAATTCGCCTGGTCAGGAGCCAGGCAGCACGGCGTACGCTATCGCTCGCCCTGGCCCCTGCAACTGCGCGATGGACGCATTGTCGTGATCTTCGGTCGAAGAAGGAACCCGTTCGGAATGGGCTTGATTGTCAGCGAGGACGACGGTGCTACGTGGTCCACCGAAGCGGTCATCCGGGCCGACGCCAGCGATTGGGACCTGGGTTACCCGGTGGCGACCCAATTAGATGACGGGCGCATCTTCACGGCTTACTACTTCATGGAGGACGATGGCAACAATTTCGGGGGAGCGCGCCACATCGCCGGCAGCTTCTTCCGCCTGGCATAGTCTAGTGCTTCGCCACACTTGACGGGTGGAGTCGGATCTATGTCTGACGGAATAGATTCGCCAAAAAGGGTCCTGATCCGCCAACGGGTAGTCCAGGGGGCGCGATAGGGTGATTGACAGGGTTCCAGAGTGCCCCTATCATCAACCTTGTCAAGGATGGTGCTTTCTTTGGACGTCGACAGATTGATATGGGAAATGTCGGTTTAGTACTAGGCATCGAAGGCTGGTGCGCCCAGGAAGTGGCGCGGCTGGGCCGCAACCGATAAGCGTGTCTCGGAAAGGAGAGCGACGTGGGGGGACTGACGCAGGAGCAGAGGCGAGAGTATGACGAGCAGGGCTACGTGTTGCTGAAATCCCTGCTCGAACCCGAGGAGGTCCACCCCGTCGCCGAAGAGCTTGAAGCGGCGGTCGACAGGGTCGCCAGGGAGTACTATGCGGACGGCCGCATAAAGTCCCTCTACGAAGATGAGGGGTTCAAGACACGGTTGATCAAGATAGTGGACGACGACCCCGAGGCCTACTGGGAGTTCGTAGGCTCCCCAGGGGCCCCTCTTCCTCAGCCGACTGTGGGGCCGGAGATGTTCCGCATACTCAGCCACCCTAAGCTAGTCGACATCGTGGAAGGTATCGTGGGCCCGGAGGTCCGCTGTGAGGGAAGGCACCGCCTGCGGGCAAAGGTCCCCAACTTCGGCGTGGCCAACCTTGATTCCCTCGTAAAAACCCCTCGTCCTCCGGGGGCAATGGGAGGATAATGTGGGGAAAGGGCGTTGGGGCAGCGCCCGGGCGAGGGAGGGGAGCATATTCCGAGCGCGAGACCCGCAAGAGAGCCTCTGGCAGTCCCAGTTCCTGGTGACGCCGAAGAAGGCTAAGCGCCTGGAGGGGAGTTGGGCCGAGGTTTTCCGAAACGAGGCGCTCCCCCTGATTGACGAGGAGCTCTTTGCTCCGATGTACTGCGCGGACAACGGCCGTCCCAACCGAGCGGTGCAGACCGTCCTCGGGGTCCACCTTCTCAAAGAGATGTTCAACCTCACCGACGGTGAAGCCCTGGAGCAGCTAGAGTTCAACCTGCTCTGGCACCACGCCCTGCGGCTAGACATCGAGGAGACCCACCTGCCCCAGAAGACCCTCCACAACTTCCGAGTTCGCCTGATGCAGCACGATGGTGGCCGGCTGGCTTTCCAGGAGACCACGGACCGGATCATCCAGGCGCTGGGCATACGCACCGGAAAGCAACGGCTGGACTCCACCCACATCATGAGCAACATCGCTACACTCACCCGGCTGGGCCTGTTCTGTGAGACGATGCGGTTGTTCCTGCGGGCCTTGCGCTGGGAGCACCCAGAGCTTCGCCCTGTGGTTCCGGAGGGCCTCCTGGGGCGCTATTTGAAGGAAGAAGACGAGGCGACCCACTACGAGGACGCCCACACGGGGGAGGGTCGGCGACGCCTTTCGGTCTGTGCCCGGGACCTCTACCGGCTGGTGGACCGGTTCCGTGGCACGACTGCTGCCCAGCTGGAGGAGTACCGGCTGCTGGAGCGGCTGCTGCGGGAGCAGTGCCATGTGGGCAAACACCGGGACGGGCGCCCGGGGGACGATGATGACGATGCTGGGGAATGCAAGGTGCCCGTGGCCCTGAAGGACCCGAAGCAGGTGTCCGCCGACTCGCTGCAATCGCCCCACGACCCGGATGTGACCTACAGCGGCCACAAGGGGAAGGGGTACGAGGTGCAGGTGGCGGAGACCTGCCACGAGGAGAACGCCACCCAGCTCATCACCCACGTGGAGGTGACCCCCTCGAGTGGGAGCGACACCGACGTGAGCGTGCCGGTCGTTGACGGGCTCGCGGAGCGGAAGGTCCGACCGGACGAGCTCTTCGTCGACACGGCGTATGGGTCGGGCCGCAACGCCTTCGAAGCCTCGCGCCGGGGAACGGAACTAGTGAGCCCGGTGGCGGGGTCGGCGCCGGGGAACTCGCACGAAGGAGAGCGTGACGGACCACCGCCGCTCACCGCCGCGGACTTCCAGATCGACGTCACAGGGGAGCAGGCCACGGTGTGCCCCACCGGCCACCCGTCCATCGAGGAGCACGAGTTGGAGGATGCGCCGGAGCGGGTAGAGGTCCACTTTGCCGGGACAACATGCGAGCCCTGCCCCTTGCGATCCCGTTGCCCAGTGAAGCTGGACCGGCGTGCGGGGGACTACGTCCTCAAGGCGGACCTGGTGAAGGTGAACATCGAGCGGCGCCGGAGGGCCGAGGCCACCGAGGAGTGGCGCAAGCGGTATGACATAAGGGCCGGGATCGAGGGAACGAACTCCGAGCTCAAGCGCGCCCACGGGCTTGGGCGCTTGCGGGTGCGAGGGGGCCGTCGGGTGCGGCTTGCCGTCTACCTGAAGACGTTGGCGTGCAACTTCAAGCGGATGGTCCATGCACGCCTGGTGGAGATGGAGAACACGGCTCAGCGGGCGGTCGGGACGGTACCTGCGGTCGCGGCCGCATGAGGGCGCCGCTCCACAGCTTCCACCGGGTGCCCTGAGCCACGGAAGGGGTACCGCAACGGGATCACGCTTGTCCTGAGCGCGGCAGATGGTGCGGTGAGCCCAGCAGCCGGCATCCCGTGGCCTCCTCCCTTCCAGGCCCCTTCGCACGCCAGGGTTCATCTCAAACAGGCCTTTTTGCGAGGGAATCATACTTGGTTCACAACACGAGACCAGTCCTGATACCTCTGCTGATCGGGGAGTGGATTGCGTTGTGAGATCATGAAATAAAGTGTCATACCCAACCCAAATGAGTCAACGGAGGCATGGCGTGTCGACACACCGAGTATCTGCTCCAGCTGCTCAGGAGCGAGGTATCCAACCATACTCCCGCCAGGCACGATTGACTGTTCGGGCGCTCCCTGGTGCCAAGAAAGGTCAAAGTCGAGCACCACCACTCTCCAAGTGTCAGGAGCGGTATGGAACCCTTCGAGCATCACGTTGGATGGTCGCAGGTCCCGATGGAGAACCCGCTCGGGCAGGAGGTGGCCGCGGCGGACTATAGATGCCAGGTCCACACCGATCCTAAGGATGAGGGACCAGTCGTTAATCTGCTTGGCTGCAACGGCTTGCCCCAAGTCCGGCCCTTCCACCCAATCCATTACGACGAAGGCGGGGATCTCAGACGCCTCTTTATACGCGACCATTCCTTCGACTCCGCGTTGGCTCAAGATGTGCATCGAGCGAACCCCGCGTCGAAAGCATGCAAGAGCCCAGGATCGCGGCGAATGTCTTCTCGCAGCACCTTGATCGCCACATCGCGTCCATCTGCGGCTTTTGATCGGTAGACCCTACCAAATGCTCCGCTTGCAACGTCTTTCACCAGCGTATAACCTAAGAGGCGATTCCACCCGGGCTCCGCGCTAGTGTACCAGGCGCGATAAATTGCCTCATCGTACTCCCGGCAGAACCTGTCATATTCCTCGTAACCCAGAGGCCCTCCATCCGAGAGAATCTCTTTCGCGCGGACATTGAGCATCCGCCGAATGCTCTCAGTGTCTTCGCGAAGTAGCTTGCGTGGGCTTGGGAGGTCCTTGGTGGATACAGGCAACTCCGTTATGACAACTGGTGGGGCGGTGTGGGTGTCATCCTCGGGCACAAATCCGAGCAGGTCATCGAAAAGAAAGTGCAGCGGTGAGTGGACCTCATCCGAAGCGGAGTATCTGATTACCCTTACTCCCACTTTTTCTGCCCAGCGATCTGTTTCCAAGTCGTTTCTGTCTGTCACCCAGTAATGCGCACCTGTATCAACACCGAGCCTTGAAAGGGTTTCGAGGTGGCCTCCAACCGCCACATCATCGGCGCTGATGCCCAGGAAAACTACCGTGTTCGTGGACAGACAGCTCCGTATGAAGGTCCGATAAGCTTCGTTGGCGAGAAGACCCTCAAGGTCAGTTTTAGTAAATACCCAAGTCGATGCATCCTCCGCTATTCCATGTAGGTTAACGATGTAGCGCTGCGGGCTCTTTAGGACGTGGGTCAGTCCAGCGGCTTGGCCACCATTGAACTCGATCGGAGTCCTATTTGGAAACACCGACGCAAAGGCCTTAGTCGCAAGCCGATCAAGATTCAGGTTCAACAGACCACTGATTCGAATCCTCCACAGATAACGGTACGCGTCGGGCACAGGGGCATCTATCGCGGGTCGCAGGGCTTCACGTATGACCTCTCGGTACGTGGTGGCTCCGACAGTGCGACGGCCAATCTGGAGGGCGAGCCAGCTATTTTTCTCCTTTTCAACTCTCTCCGCCGAGATCCGAAGCTTGTCCCCGTCTGCCTCCGCCAGAGAGGTGGGTTTGTTTCTCAAGGCACTCACCACCCTCGCCTTGAGTTGAGGCCAGGTTGGGTGCCCGGCCGGTACACTTAGTCCTGATCCAACCCAGGCAACGACACTGCTCGTCCGCTCTGAGACGATGTCGCGCAAGGCTTCGTACGCGTCCTGAGAGGTGTCGAACTCCACTGCGCCTACCTCGATGCCACCCGAAGTCAGAGCAGGAGAAGTTGCCCAATAACTATCGCTGGTGAACTTCGCTTCCGCTCTGGTGTTCTATTTTAGCACTAAAGCGATCCTGTGAACACGGAGGCCACCGTGGGTATATATATTCGAGCATGTGCTGGGTTCAGGTGCCTACTTTCAAGTCTGACGCCTTGCGGAAATTGGCACATCCGGGTACCTGAGCTCACTTCCGAGCTCCGCCAGCGCCACGATCTTGATGTGGGTCTCGCCGTGGTGCTTCGTGCGCAGGACCAGGTGGCCGTCCTTGACCTCGGCCATCTTCAGCCCGTCGTAGTCGCAGCGTATCGCCTTCATCCTGTCTCTCAAAGGCCTCCTCCTGATTTCATCTCATTACCCAACCCCTAATCCCCAGTCCCTAAGCTCCTCCCTCCAGCGGAGGCAGGTTCATCTCGCGGCGCACCTCGTTGACGGTCATGAGAGGTTACGTCAATAGGTGTGTAAACGACATCAGGCGGCGACCTTCTCAGCCGTTGATTCAATGGCGATTCCATCCGCATACTGTGCACCGAGATAGACGTCTTCGATCAACTCAGGGGCCTTCAGACGCCTGAAGCGCTGTTCGGCGACCATCAACATTTTCCAGATCACCGCTATCGCCCGATCGACCCTCTTGTAGCGCTTGGCGGCATCGGTCCGAAGCCTGAGGGCCGCGAAGGGTGATTCTACCGGGTTCGTCGTGCGAAGGTGCCCCCAGTGCTCCTTTGGGAAGTCATAGAAGGTGACCATGCGGTCCCAGTCCCGCTCCAAGGCCTCTGAGGCCGCCTCGTAGGAATGGTCGCCGCACCACCTGGTGAACACCGTCCTGAGCCGCTCAGCCTCTGTCCGAGTCGGCGCGTAGGGGATAGTACGCAGCATGAGCTTGGCCTGGTCCTGTTGTCGCTTTGGAAGCTTGGCGAGCACGTTTACGATCTTGTGGTTCCAGCAGCGTTGCTCTGCCGCCTGCGGATAGACGTTGCGCAGAGCTCCCCAGATGCCCAGGTGTCCGTCTCCAACCACCAGCCTCGGGCAGCTCAAGCCCCGGCGCTTGATGTCCCTGAGCACCTCGGACCAGTTCTCTGTGGACTCCCTGTATCCGGGAACAGCGCTCACCACCACCTTGCTCCCGTCGCTCAGGGCCGCCATCACCACCAGTACCGCCGCCTTCTCCTTCTCAAGACCAGCCTTGACGTAGACTCCATCCACCCACATGTAGACCACTTCCAGGTCATCGAGGGGCCGGCTGCGCCATTGGGCAAGCTCATCGTTCCACTTATCCTTCAACCGGGCCACCGTGCTCGCCGATACCGGTGCGTCCTCTCCCAGCAGCCCCCGCAAAGCCAGATCGAAGTCGCCTTCGGATAGACCGTGCAGGTACAGCTCGGGGATCAACTCAGCAACCTTCCTGGTCCTGTTGACGAACAGCGGCAGCAGCCGGCTCTCGAACTGCTCCTCGGTATCGCGGACTCGCGGCCGCCTCAGCTGTATCGTTCCCGAACTCAGCGTAAGCCTCCGGGCTCTGCCGTATCCGTTCCGATAGCCGGTATCTGAGTCCGAGTCGGATCTGAGCGCCGACTTCGCCCTTCCCAGAAACGCCGTCACCTCCTCCTCCAGCAACTCCTGGATCAGCCTCTGGACCTGGCTTCGCACCCAATCCTCCAACTGCTCCCACTCCGGCCTTGACTCCGACCTACTCTCAGTGCTTTCCTTCCTCATGGGCGGTCTATCTCCTCTCTTGGGCCTCGAGCCCGTGTTGTTCAGAGAGAGGGTACACCGCCTGACTGTTTACACACTTTTTGAAGATACCTCCTCTACGCTGATACAGGAGGTAGTCAACGCGATGCGAATGGGCCTTTCTACAGACGCTATCACCCAGTCCATTTACGTCCATCCGGCCCTGCCTGAGGTCGTGCAGCGAGCGTTCGGCGCGCTCCAGCTTTGACGTTCTGGGTCCGGAGATGAATCGATGGTTCGAGGTGTGCTGTGATACAGGCGATCATTTTCGACCTCGACGGTACTCTGGTGCAGTCGGAGAAGCTGAAGGCCAGATCGTATGCGATAGCTGTCCAGCGCCTGCGTGGGCTTTCGGAGCCCGACCCTGGAGCCATCGAGGCGTACCGGGACATTGTGGGCGCGTCCAGGGACGTCGCCTCACGCTACATCCTGGAAAGCCTTGGACTCGAGGCGGAACTGCGACCGCTCTTGGAGGAGTATCACGCTTCCGAGACGTGGGAAGTCCTCACGGCCATGCGCAAGACGATATACGACGGGATGGTAGCCGACCCGCAGGTCATCAGGGACAACCGGTGGCCGTACACCCTTGGCCTCTTGCGGGCGGCTAGAGATACTTACTGCCGAACGGGCCTGGCGACCATGTCGTACCGTAAGGAAGCGCTTCACGTCCTGCGGGCGTTGGGCATCGAGAATTCGCTCGACGTTGTGCTGGCCCGTGAAGATGTGAAACAGCCCAAGCCCGAGCCGGAGATCTATCTGCTGGCTGCGCAAAGGCTCAACGTCCCTCCGCGGGACTGCCTCGTACTGGAGGATTCTCCCAACGGGGTGCGGGCAGGCGTTTCCGCGGGGATGAACGTCGTCGCGGTGGCCACGCCCTTCACCCTCAACGGTCTTCATTCGAGCCAGGTGCTGGAACACTCCTGGGTCGTGCACGATCCCTTGGACCTGGTCGACGTGGTGAGGAGGCGCATCGCCGAACACGAGCGGACGGCACACTGCTAGTCTGAGAGCGGGTCCGCACCACCCGATGCCGGCCGGCTGATCATCGTCGCGCCCCAGCCCGACGGTTAGTCAACCTACTGGTGGCCGCCGTTACCGTGGTGGCCCCCATTGCCGTCGAAGTTGCGGGTGCTGAATACCCCGAGGTCCCTTCCCTGGTGCACGTGGACGATGACCTCTTGCCTGGTTATCCCGACCGAGTCCAGCAGCTCCTCATCGATGGTGTCGATAAGGTCCTGGATCTCCTCGGCGGTCAGGCTCTCGGCGATGCTGAGAGTTGCGTGGACCACTGAGTCGGCGAAGTGGATGTCAACCCGACCCAGCGCATCTTCTTCCTTCAAAACGGTGAAGCACTCGGAGTTCGGCGTTCTGCACTCCCGCTCAAAGTAAAACTTAACCATTCTTCCCCACCTCTACCGCGTCTTCAGTGGCCCGGTGCTAGCCCCGTACCTGCCCTGCCCCCAGCACTGTCCACTTGTATGAAGTCAACTCCCTGAGTCCCATGGGTCCTCTGGCGTGCAACTTGTTGGTGCTGATAGCCACCTCCGAGCCCAGCCCCAGCTGGCCGCCGTCGTTAAAGACGGTGCCGGCGTTCACCAAGACCACCCCGGCGTCGACCTCGTCCAGGAACCGCATCGCGACAGAGTAGTCCTCTGACACTATCGCCTCTGTGTGTCCTGAGCCGTAGGTATCGATGTGTCCAAGGGCTTCGTCAACGGAGTCCACGATTCTGACCGCCGCGGTCAAGGCCAGGTACTCGGTTCCCCAGTCTTCGTCGGTGGCCGGTATTACTCTCAGACCCTCGACTTGCCCCAGAATGCTCAGGGCACGCCGATCGCAGCGGAGCTCAACCCCGGCGCCCGTCAACTCGCGCGCCACACGAGGGAGAAACGCCGGCGCGATGCCGGAGTGTACCAGCAGCGTGTCCACGGCGTTACACGCGTAGGGCCGCGAGACCTTGGAGTCGCGCACAAGGGCGACCGCCATATCTACTTCGGCCGCCCGGTCCACAAACAGATGGCAAACCCCGACTCCCCCGGTCACGGCGGGCATGGTCGCTTCCTCACCGACGCGTCGCACCAGCTCCGCCCCTCCGCGGGGGATCATCAGGTCTATGTACTCCTTCATCTCGAGCATCCGACCCACCAGGGCCCGGTCTGTGGACTCGACAAACTGCACGGCGTCTTTAGGCACGCCAGCGGCAGCTATAGACTCCCGCACGAGCGCCGCCAGCACCTTGTTGGAGCGGATAGCCTCCTTTCCACCGCGCAGGATCACAGCATTGCCGGACTTGACGCAAAGCACGGCGATGTCGATCGTGACGTTGGGCCGGCTCTCATAAATAGCGCCGATGACTCCAAGAGGGACACGTCGCCTGCCCACCCGCAGGCCATTGGGCATGGAGCGCATGTCGAAGGTCTCACCGATTGGATCGGGCAGAGCGGCGACGCGACGCACGTCGTCGGCCATAGCGTCGAGACGCTCTTCGTCCAGCAAAAGCCGGCCCAGGGCCGCATCGCTCAAGCCTCCGCTGCGAGCCTCCTGGTGGTCCAAATCGTTGGCAGACAGGATTTCATCCCGTCGCGCCTGCAGGGCCTCGGCGGTGTTGGTCAGCGCCAGTTCTCTCACCTGGCCGGAGAGCCTTGCCAACGCGCGGGCGGACTCCCGCGCTCTCTTACCATTTATGGCGAGCTCATCCGCGACGGTCTGCATCCGGGTTTTCCTGCAAGATCACCATGTTGTTGCGGTGCACCACCTCATCGCCATACTGATGGCCGAGAAGCTCCTCGATGCGCCGTGAGTGCTCGCCCCTGATTTTGGCCAGGTCGTCGGAGCTGTAGTTGGTAATGCCGGCGGCCAGCCGGCCGTGCCGCGAGTCTACGATAGATACTATCTCGCCGCGCTCGAAATACCCCTGCACCTGTCTGACGCCCGCCGGAAGGAGGCTGCGGTTGTCGTGGAGGAGGGCTTTGGCGGCGCCGTCGTCAACGACGATCTCGCCCGCGCTGGACAGTCCGGTAAGCACCCACCGCTTGCGGCTCTCCATCCTGGTGCGGGAGGCCGGGAAGAAGGTGCCGATGCGCTCTCCACGGGCGAGTCGCGGCAAGACATCCCTCTCCAGGCCACTGGCGATGACGACGTCGCCCCCCGAGGCCGTCGCCAGCCTGGCGGCCTCTATCTTGGTCGTCATGCCGCCGCGTCCCTTGTCGCCCCACGGCGCTCCACCAAGGACTTGGTCCTCGCCATCCAGGTGGTCCACCGTCGGAATGAGCCGGGCGTCGGGGTCATCGTGCGGGTCAGCTGTAAAGAGGCCCTCCATCTCTCCAAGCATCACAAGGAGGTCTGCGTCAACGAGGTTTGCCACCAGCGCCGAGAGGCTATCGTTGTCCCCGAACGCCTCGCCAGCCAGCTCTTCTACCGCCACCACGTCATTCTCGTTAACTATCGGTATCACCCTCAACTCCAAGAGTGAAAGCAGGGTGTTACGGACATTCAGGTACCCGAGCCTTTCACTGAAGTCGCTGCGGGTGAGCAACGCTTGAGCCACCGGGACCTGGTGCCAGTCGAAAAGCTGCTCATATGCGTGCATGAGACGGCCCTGGCCCGCCGCCGCCAGCACCTGCCGGTAAGGGACGTTCCTACCTTCACTCGAGACACCCAGGGCGTGGCGGCCCGCTGCAACGGCGCCCGAGGAGACCAGTATCGTCTCGAATCCGCTGGAGCGAAGCTGTGCCATCTGCTCGACCAGGGTGGCCATGACCTGTAGATTCAGGCGGTCGCCACCATGCGTGAGAAGGGTAGTCCCGGCCTTCACCACGATGCGGCGATAGGCGGCCGATGCTCTGGTCTGGCGGGGCTTTGCGGTAGCGCTGCGGGGTGTGGTCTGTGCCTTCATGGGGGCCTCGGTGGTACGCTGCTGATCGCGCCGGAAACACGGCTATTATATCAGCGGCAACGAAGGGCCAACAAGGACTGATCCTTGCCCGCACGCTCCAGAGTCCTGCTTGTGAGCGTACGGGGCATGTCGGGGCTATCCAACAGTTGCCGAGAGGATTGCCGGGACGAATCCGGGAGGCCGGCACGACCGGCGGGCAAATGCCTGTGGGCGCGGACGGTGGAAGGCCCCTACCAGGACGGACTAGTGTCCTGAAATTCGTTGCTGGTAAGGCGGCTCTGATTGTCGCCGTCGGAGTCCATGACGAAAATCTCCGCGTCGTCGTCCAAGTACGAAACGAACGCAATCTTCCTTCCATCGGGGGACCAAACGGGCTCGTCATCTCGGAATTCGTTGTTGGTGAGGGGCACCTGGTCGCCGCCGTCGAGGTCGCTCACGAATATCTCGGCGTCGCCGTCCCGCTCAGAGACAAAGAGCAACCGCTTGCCGTCGGGGGACCAGGACAGACGGTACTCGAAAGCATCGGTTTCGGTGATCCGCGCAAGCTCGGTGCCGTCGGCGTTCATGACGTAGATCTCCGGGTTGCCGTCTCGCTCGGAGAGGAAGGCGATCTTATTGGAGTCGGGAGACCAGACGGGGCTGAAGTCCGGAGTATCGGTGAGACGAAACTCGTTGACTCCGTCCGGGTTCCGGACGTAAATGCCTTGGCTCGCCTCTTGGCGGACGGCGAAGACGACCGATTTGCCGTCGGGGGACCAGTTGCCGACTTGGTCTCCAGGGAGGGGGGTGAGCAACATAACCTGCGACCCGTCGACGTTGACCACGTAGATCAGGCTGTTTTGGCCCATCTGGGCGACGTAGGCGATGCGGTCGCCATCCGGCGCCCATCGCTGGCTGCCGTGCAAGCCGGAGGCCGATGTAAGCTGCTGGCGCGACGAGCCGTTCAGCTCCATGACCTCGACGGCTACGGAGTCGCCGGACCCCGACAGGAAGGCGATCATCTTCCCATCGGGCGAGACCACCGGCGAGAACTCGTCCAACATTGTGCCGGTAAGGTTCTGCTCGCCGCCACCCTCTAGGTCAACCGTATAGATCTCCAGGTTGCCGTCCCGGTCAGAGGAAAAGACCACCGGCGGAAGGCTGACGGTGCAGGCAATATTCGAAACGAACAGTAGCGACGCGTATAGCACCACCGCCATCCGTCTGACAGGCAGCGCACTCCACCACGGAGCCTCGCTAGACCGGGGCGCGAGCGAGAGCGGGAGCCACTGGGGGGGTGTCGTCACGGTTGCGCGCCTCGTGAGATGGTGCAGCTTGGGCGTCGCTGATAGGAGGCCGGTGTCCCACGCTAGTCGCCGTGGCGTCGGAGTCCGCCTCAGTCCAACCTGGGGCCGAAGGACCCAACCTCAACAGTATGGTACTAGAGTTGTGGTAGGGAGGCCAAGAGAGAATGCGGTTCGGTTCGAGGCGCTTTTGGCGGTGCCAGGTCCCTTTTATACCGGCCCTGGCCCTGCCGGAGCCCCTCGCGGCCATCTATTGCCCACAGGAGGCTACCCCGTCTAGCAGGGTTCTGAAGGTATCAGCCAGGCCTGATCCCATACTCCTCCCCCAGGCGAAGGCAGTCGACAAGTCACAGGGTGTCCGGAGCCGGCCGGAGGGCTGCCCATCATGAGATAATTCAGGCCCGGCAGGGTTGACACCGGTTGAAGCCGCAAGTATCGTGGCCCGGATGGGCCGGCTGACTCCTGGCGATCGCCGGACAACCTGTAATTCGGCCCACGGGACCAGCCCACGTGGAATGGCGGGCCCTCTCTAAGCTCCCCTTCCAGCAGGCTAAACTTCTAACAGGAGCGTATCCCGCCGCGGGAGTTGGACTGAATTGCTAGCCATTATGGTCCTCGCCATTGGGGCCTCGGTGGGCAGCTTCCTGAACGTGGTGGCCGACCGGCTGCCCGAGGGCCAATCATTCGTCACCCCCAGGTCTCACTGCTCCGCCTGCAAGAAGCCACTGTCCAACATCGAGCTTGTGCCGGTCCTCAGCTACCTCTGGCTCAGGGGTAGGTGCCGGCATTGTGGGGTGGCGATACCGGCCCGCCTTACGATGGTGGAGGTGGTCACCGGCCTCTTGTTCATCGCGGTCTATCTCCGGGTCGGCCTGGGTCCGGCGTTCGTAGTGTTGAGCGCGGCAGTGGCGCTACTGGTTGTGGTGGCTGTAATCGACCTGGAACGCGGCCTGATTCCGAACCGAATAGTCTTCCCGGGCGTTATCATTCTGCTGATTCTCTCTCCCTGGTGGCCGCAGCTAGGTATAGACAGGACGTTTCTGGGCGACTCCAGTGTTCTGGGCTCTCTGGCCAACTCGCTGGTGGCGGGCGTAGGCGCCCTGCTTTTCTTCCTGTTGATCGCGCTGGCCTACCCAAGCGGCATGGGCGGCGGAGACGTGAAGCTTGCGGGGCTTATTGGGCTGCTGGTTGGCTACCCCGGGGTGGTGGTCGCGCTGTACGGGGCTGTGGTTGTCGGAGGGGTGGTGGCGATCGCGCTGCTGCTCGCCCGCAGAAAGGGCCGGAAGGACTCGATTCCCTTCGGGCCGTTTTTGTCGCTGGGGGGAATCGCGGTCCTGCTGGCTGGGAGCGATATCGTCCCCGCATTTGAGTATATGCTGGACAAGGTCGCGGGCCTGTAGACGGACAACGAGCGGCTGCCTCTTCACGCCCCCGATACACTTTCCGTGGGCCGGCCCGATGACGGACTCGACTGGTGTCGGGGTCGCCACATTTGCCACCGGTGCGGCCCGTCGGCTGACTGCTGAAAAATCCTGGGGATTATCCCCTGGGCTGGGACATGATCCACAGGCTGGTGGAGCCTGGCTCGCGCTGGCGCCCAGCCCATCGCTACCAGCCGATGGCGTAGCTGGCCCTGCGGGGGTCGGCGCCAGTGCTGAGTACCCCGGTCTCGGCGTTTCTACGGGTCACCGTTGCTCCCATCCCGCATACCTGAGCGGGGACCATCTTGTGCCCCATCAAGCTCAAGGCCTCGATGGTGGCTGAGGGGAATCCCGCCTCCATGGAGAGCTGACCGGGGTAATACACGTGGGGGTAGAAGGAGTTGGTGACGCTGTCGGTGCCGAACCTGGGCGCCTCGATGGCCTGCTGAGGGTCCATACCGAATACCAGCGTGTTCAGCATGAGCTGGAGGTTTGCCTGCGCCTGATAGTCTCCTCCGGGGCAGCCGAAGGTCATGGTGGGCACGCCGTCCTTGAGGACCAGGTAGTTCACCAGGGTTGTCCGGGGTCGCTTCCCGGGCACGAGCACGTTCGGGTGGCCTTCGTCGAAGTTGAACATCTCGATACGCGTGCTGAGGGTGCAGCCCAGCTCCGGGAGGAAGACAGAGCTGCCAAAGGACCCGCCGCTGGGCGTCGCGCATACCATGTTCCCCTCCCGGTCGATCACCGCGAGATGCGTGGTGCCCTCTTGCGCGGCATGGCCCGCGTCTTCCGAGCCGCCCGCTGGAACGGACGCGTCGGGCCGGGCTCCAACAAGCTTGGGAGCCTTATTCCTCGGGTCACCTGGAGGCGGGAGCTCGGGGTACGCATGGTCGGGGTCGATCAGGCTGGAGCGGCCGGCGGCGTACTCCTTTGACAGCAGGCCCTCGATGGGAATCGAGGAGAAGTCCGGGTCGCCGTAGTAGGCCTGGCGGTCGGCAAAGGCGAGCTTGATCGCCTCGACAACCGTGTGGATGTATGCCGGTGAGTTGTGTCCCATGGCCTTCAGATCGAAGCGCTCCAGGATGTTGAGTGACTGAAGCAGCACGGACGCCTGCGTCCACGTCGGCTCGCCGCAGACCTCGAAGCCTGCGAAGGTCGTCCTCACCGGCTCGTCGAACTTGGCGCGGTAGCCGGCAAGATCGTCGAGCTCAAGGATTCCGCCCATCCTCTGAGCGCCTTCCACAATGGTATGGGCGATCTCGCCCCGATAAAAAGCGTCGCGGCCGGCCCGGAGGCCGTCCTGACGGTGACCCGGCGCCGCCATTTCGGCGTCCGCCATAATCTTCAGCGTGCCGGCGAGAGACTTTTGGACCAGGAGGGAGCCCGGTTGCGGAAGTGCGCCGTTCGGGTAGAAGACCGGTGTTCCACCTGGTGGGTACTGGTCAAACTGCTCGCGTGTTGAGGGCGACTTGAGGGCGTTGATCATGTGCTCGTAGTTGGGGATACCGTGATCGGCATAGTTGATAGAGGGTGCCAGGACTTCACCCAGGGTCTTGGTCCCGTATCGCTGAAGCAGGGACACGAATGCGTCGACTATTCCAGGCACGGTGAAGGAGAGGTGGGCCTGTGGGCCCGGCCCGGTGGGAATCGAGTCCAGCCCCTGCGACCGGTAGAAGTCGACGGTGGCCCTGGCCGGAGCGGTCCCCTGACCGCTGAGCGCCAGGAGATCACCACTGGAGGCGTGGTACAGCATAAAGACGCCCTCACACGCCAGCGAGTAGGATGCGACAGGCTCGACCACCGCGGCGGCGAACCCAGCCGCCACGACCGCGTCGAAGGCGTTGCCTCCGCTGAGCAGCATCCTCATCCCGGCCATCGAGGTCAGGTAATGGCCGCTGGAGATGATGCCCTGGGTCGCGTATATGACGGGCCTGCCGGTGTAGGGCCGCTCCATCGAGCCCTGATGCAACTCGCTGGTAATATCGGACGTCGTCATAGTTCGGAGTCTCCTTACTGCCTGCTGCTGTCGCCACGCCCGTCGTGCGCATGGGATTCCCGGGCTCGCCCGGACGGGCACGTGGCCTCATTGTATAACACGCGGAGCTGGGTCGGTGCGGTGGGCGCTCCATTCCGATGGCCAGTGCAGGCGTCGAGCTGGCTCAGTAATCGGGACTGCGTTCAGATAGTCGACAGGTGTATTGGTTCGCCGGACTCCTTCCGGTAAGAGGGTGTGTGAGAAGTATGTGAAACTGTGGTTTGACAGGCTCACCACGAACGGAAAACTCCGTTCGCCCTGAGCTTGTCGAAGGGTATGAGGGTCGTATTCACACACCCTTCGAGAGATATTTGATGTCGTCTCCAATAATCGCTGGGCGATTCGCGACATCAGCCGTGCGCGCGAAGTCCCTGGCTACGAGCCCCGAGACAGCTCAGACAATTTAACTTTCTGAGCCGCAGCTGGCACTCACCGGCGAGGGCGGGAGTCGCGACGGATTTTGACTGTCAGGCGACGGAGTAGTATAGTTAGGATATGGCGACGATGACCTGCACGTGTACGCGGCTAGAACCGAGGGGGTACATCCACAGGTAGGTATCGCACGCCCGTAAGGCCAAACAGTCAGATAGATGTAGACCCTCGTCGAGCCCGGCGAGGGTTTTTTGTGCGCGCCGGCCCGGCTGCGGGCCCGCACTACCAGCGAGTGACAATTTCAGCTTATCGGGGAGATGAGAGTGGCACAAGACACGGAGCAGATCAGGACGGGCTCGACGACGAGCGCTCTTGCATCGATATTCAGCTTTCCCAACCCGGTCAACGAGGTGGCCGCCCGGATGGTAGCCGCCATGGTGCTGGCATTGGCGCTGGCCACCATCTTCACCGGCGAGCCCTGGCTGGCCGTGGCGCTGGCCTATGGGTTCCTGGCCAGGGTCCTGACCGGGCCGACCCTGAGTCCCATGGGGCTGCTGGCAACGCGGGTCCTGGCACCTCGCTCGGGGATTACTCCCCGGCCCGTGCCCGGGCCGCCCAAGCGGTTCGCTCAGTCGGTCGGCCTCGCATTCTCCATGACGGCGCTCGTGCTGATCTTCGCCGTGGGGTCCATGCCGGCCGCAGTTGGCGTGCTGGCTGTCCTGGCGGTGTTCGCGTCTCTGGAGGCCTTTGCCGGCTTCTGCGCGGGCTGCTATGTGTTCAATCACCTGATGCGCTGGGGGCTGATCCCCGAGTCGGTCTGCAGAGAATGTGTGGTGAAACCCGCCATCACTTCCGGCTGACCAGTTGCCCCCGAGGGTCTGCCAAAGGACGCGCGACGGCGGCACGCCTCCGTGCCAACTCAGGGCTAATCAGCCGAGGACGAGGGTCGCCAATCTCGAGGTGATTGTCCCCGCACGCCCTGTGACCACTTCGGGGGACGTCCCCTCGACCGGTATGTTAGTATTTCCGTCGTCCGCTAAACCAGCCCCTCAGGAGTGTGACATGGAACGCGTCACTGCCGCATCCACCATGGAAGCCGCCCTGGAAGTCGGTGGGTACCGACTCAATCGCCCTGATGAGGTGGAGACTCCGGCACTCCTGGTGTACCAGGACCTGGTCAAGCACAATATTCGAGAGGTTATTCGCATTTGCGGGTCGCCCCGGCGTGTGGTCCCTCACATCAAGACCCACAAGTCTGCCGAGGTGCTGAGGCTGCAGATGGAGGCGGGCATGACCTCCTTCAAGTGCGCCACCCTCAGGGAGGCCGAGCTTCTCGCGGAAAACGGGGTGAGCGAGATCATCTTCGCCTATCCGCTCCTTCACCCAAAGAAGATCAACCGGTTCATGGCCCTGAAGCAGAGGTACCCTGACATCGATGTGAAGGCGATCGTCGGCACTCCCGGGCACCTGGAGCCGCTATCGGAGGCGGCGTTGGCCCATGACGTGGAGGTCGGCGTCTACGTCGACCTGGACACTGGGATGCGGCGGACAGGCGTACAGCCTGGAGAGGAGGCGGGACGTTTTTACGCCCAGGTGGCCAGGACTCCGGCCCTTGACGTCATCGGCGTGCACGTGTTCGACGGACAGGCCCTGTACAAGCCCGACCTCGAGGAGCGTAAGGCGTCGGTTGCCAAGAGCCTGGAATACATACACGACCTTTGGGATCGCGCTTCGAAACAGGGACTTGAGGTCAAGGACAACGTCGTGGCAGGCTCATGGACCTTCCACCTGTACCTGGAGGAGGAGAAGATACGGGTCTCACCCGGCACCTGGGTCTATTGGGACTCCCGGAACGCCACCATGGAGGAGCTCGGCTTCAAGGTCGCGGCGGTGGTGCTGGGGCAGGTGGTGGACCGCGACGTGGAGCAGGATACGGTTACGGTGGACATAGGCTCCAAGGCGGTCGCCCCCGACCAGCCGACGCCGCTGCGCTTCAAGGTGGTGGGGCACGACCGCGCCGAGCTGCTGGCCCAGAGCGAGGAGCACGGGGTGATCAAGCTGAACGGCGAGCGACTCGACGTCGGCGATATGGTGCTGGCCTCTCCCGGCCACGCCTGCACCACCACGGTGAAGTTCCCATATGCCCTGGTCGTCAACGGGGAGGGCGACATAGTGGGACGCTTTGGTCACCAGGCCCGGGACCGGTAAGCCGCCGCTGGGCCGTCGCGTGGAGGGGTCCGGATGCCGCGGGGCGAGCGGCCGGCCCAACGCGTCATGAGACGGGGGGGCGCTTCTGTATCCAAGGCCTGGCGCGCTCGAATGCTGCCGATGCGGCTATCACCGTGGCCTCGTCGTCTTTGCGCCCGATGATGTGCAGCCCTATTGGAAGGCCGTCCGGAGAGAACCCGCATGGAATGCTGGCGGCGGGGTGGCCGGCCATGTTTATTGGGAATGTGAAGGGCGTGTATCCCCAGAAGGAGTCGACCTTCCGTCCGGCTATCTCCCTGGGATACTGCCCCACCGGGAACGCGACTACGGCCATGGTCGGGGTGAGCAGCAGGTCGTACCGGCGGAACAGGTCAGCAAACGTGGCCTTGAGTCGGTCGAGCTGTCCCTGCGCCCTGGCGTAATCGGACCCGGTGACCTTGGCGCCGTTCTCGAGACAGTCTCGGGTGTACCAGGTCACGTCGTCGGGGCGCTCCTCCAGCACGTGACCATAGGAGACGTTGACGTTTGCGCTGAACAGGGTCCAAAAGGCGTCATATGGTGACTCCATCGCCAGGTCGGCCGCGTCCAGCGAGCAGCCCAGCTCCTCGAACACCAGCGCAGCTCGCTTCGAGAGCTCCACGACGTCCGGGTCAACGGCCGCGTACCCGAGGTCGGAGCTCCACGCGACCCGGAGGCCCTTAATGTCCTTGTCCGCGGCTGCGACGAAATCCGGGGGCGTATCACGAAGGGAAGAAGCGTCCCTGGGGTCGTACCCCGCCAGGACCTGCAGGAGCAGGGCCGAATCTCGGACCGTACGGCTCATGGGCCCGGACTGGCTGAACTGATTGGCAACGGCGGGAGCCGCCGCGCCACTGAAGCGCGGGACCCTTCCCTGAGTGGGCTTGATGCCGTACACGCCACAGAAGCTGGCGGGAATCCGTATGGACCCTCCGCCGTCGCTGCCCGTGGCCAGCGAGCAGAGCCCGGCGACCACTGCGGCGCCAGCGCCTCCGCTGGAGCCGCCCGTAGTGCGCCCGGTGTTCCATGGGTTGCGGCAGTGATCTCCCAGCCGGTTTTCCGTGGCGCCCAGGATCCCGAACTCGGAGGTGTTGGTCTTCCCCAGGATGATGGCGCCCGACCGCCTGATCCGCTCGACGACCACCGAGTCCTCGTCGGGTACCCTGTCCTTGTAGACCAGGGACCCGCCGGTTGTACGGATGTCCTTCGTAAACTCAAGGTCCTTTATGGATATCGGCAGCCCGTGCAACGGCCCCAGTGAGTCCCCACGCATCACGGCCTCTTCGGCGGCCTTCGCCGAGCGGACCGCCTTTTCCCCGGCCAGGGTCAGGTATGTGTTTAGCTGTGAGTCCAGATCATCGATTCGGCTCAAATAGAGCTCTGTAACCTCGACGGGGGACACGTGCTTGTCGGCGATGAGTCGCCGCAGGTCCGAGGCCGGCACGAAGGCAAGGTCGCTATCTGCCATGATTACTCCCCGTCGGTGCTGGGCTTGCGCTGGCTCGCGGGAGGTGGGTCAATCGTCGTCGCCACTGACGGCCACCCCTTCCCGGGCCCTGGCCTCCTCGTAGACCTCACCACTCCAGTCCCTGCTCGATGACCTAGTTCAGGTGTTTTGGCCTCGAAATTTGACCCTATACCAGGCGCCCTGCCCTGTCAACGTAGTGTCGACGTCCAGCGATTATGTCAGGGTAATGGACCGGCGATTATGTCAGTGGTTGCTGTGTCAAGCCAATAGTTATCCAGTTCGATGATTGAGAAATCCCCCACCTCCAGCTTCGTGTGACACCGTGGGTGGCAGTGATGGTGACTCGATCCGAGCGGAGCAGCCCGCGGATAAATGGATAACCTTGGCGGGATTGCCCACTTACCCACAGGCCGGTTGTTATGGACCGAAGGCGGTTCCACATGATCAAGAGTGAGCAGCGAGCTCCCTGTCCGGATAGACAGGTGGACTTGAAGCCTCAACGTACTTTCGGACGGTGATGCGGGATATGCCCAATTCCCGGGCGATTGCCCGAAGAGAAAGGCCTCGACGCTTGGCCCTCTGCACTGCTTTCCAACGGGCTCGCTGACGAGGCGTCGGCGGTCTGGGTGGTTGAGCCTTAGGGTGGACGGCTTCACTCTCGCGATCCGTGGTCAATCTCCCTGCGGCGAGTCCCCGGCCGATCGCGGTCATCGCTCCCAGTCCTTCTCGCTCGTGACCACCGATCCCGTTGGTGTCCATGCCTGCAGCGAGGTTCTCCACGGTGACGCTGCCAAGACCTCGAGTGGCGTTCAGAGTCCGGAGGACACCAGGACGCGGTGGCGCTTCCTGGGTAGGGACGATTTGGTTTTGATAGCACACTACTAGCTTGCCATGATCCGGTCTACCAAGAAGTACCGTATCAGACTCCAATGAAGGCGTAACGAGAATAGCTGCCTCGCTCCTCCCTGTTCATCCGCATGTGATAAAGGAACTCGTCGACGAGGACTACCCTGACAGAGACCGGATCGTGCTGGTAATGGACAATCTCAACACTTCGCTATACCCCCGTATAGCTGACGGGAAGATAGACTACACTCCCAAACACGGGAGTTGGCGTGAGGCAGTGCCAGGACCGACGGATCGCCAATCAAGCATCCTGCGCGGCGAGGTCAATGGGCAGAATCAACGCAACCGGGATGTGATACGAGTGGATTGGCGCTTCACTACCGAGGATGCGCGCATCAAGCTAAAGTCACTCTACTCATTTCAAAGACGTTCGTACCACTAGCTGCCGTCCAATCGCTCCTGGACCACCACGTGCGCTCCAACGTAAGTGGACCGTTCGCTCGAAGGAAGCAGTTGGAGGGTATGCCAGTTGTACTTGACTGTGTTGTCTCTGGCCACCTTGCGGCTATGCTTGAAGCACAGTATGCCTGCCAGGTTCAGGTCCGGATCTGGAGAGCGATATGCGTTGGTGGACTGTGCTGGTGGCACCCCGAATCGCTTGTTGAAGCGGGTCAAGAAAGCCCACAGGACTTGGTTGGCCTCTGAGATGGTTCTGGCCCCAGCCAGACGTAGTTCGGTCACCAGCCGATCCTGGAAGGTGCCGTTGGCCCGTTCTACCCGACCCTTCGCCTCCGGAGAACGCGCGAAGATCTGCTCCACCCCAAGCTCTGCCATCGCACGACCGAATTGGGTCGGCGCAGGCGATTGATGCGAGCCAGGTACATACTTGAAGACGGCGTGGCGGTCACTGTACAGGGCCAAAGGAACCCCACAACGCCGGATCAGCTCTTGCATGAGGAGGAAATAGCCATGAGTGTCCTCTTCATGGCGAAACAGTGCGTAGGGCACGGTGCTGGTGGCATCATCGATTGCCAACAGCAGGGTGCATCGAGGGCCCCGTTCTTCTAGCCAGGCATGAACGCTGCCATCTACTTGCACCAACATGCCTTCCTGGCTCATGCGCTGGCGACGGACCCGATGCAGTGGGGGTCGACGTCGACGGGGGCTAGCCATGCCGGCGCCTACCAGGATACGCCGGACCGTAGAGCGCCCCAAGACGATCTCTTCCCGCTCTGCCAGGAGCTCGGTTAGGTGCGTATGATTTACTCTTGCATACCGTGTGCGTGCCAGGGCCACAACTTGAGTCCTAGCCTCCTCCGGGATGGAGTTGTTCGCTCGGCGACCTCGGTTCCCATGAGCCAGTGCGGCGGCACCCTCCTTCCGATACTCCGCCAGGATTCGCCAAACGTGGCGTTCACTCACTCCCAGAACCTCTGCCGCCTCATCCACTGATATCTGACCTTCCAGGATACCGTTGAGCACTTGGAGCCTTGCCTGTTCTTTCTGGGTCAATGTCAATCCTTTCATGAACTGACATTTTCCCTGACCTGTTAACTACTGACATAATCGTAGACCATCGACAAACGTAGGGCCCAAAAAACAGTCCGCGCGCCCGGTGTATCATGGATCTCGCCCTCAGGGCCGGCCGACGAAGAGGGCGGGCAGGCAGAGAGCAGGTCTTCCTCGTGCCGGGTATGCAGGAGACGGGATTCGACCTTTTTCACCATCCTGGATATAATGTAGCTCTCCCGTGTGTCGCGAGGGGCGCCCATCGGAGTCCACACCAGTGGGGACCCGTATATCTTCCAGGGATGATGGAGACGAAGGGACTATGGCGAAGGTGCGAGTAATGTACTGGAAGGAGATTCCGGTGCAGGTGCAGGCGGAGGACGAATCGGGACGAGTGTCCAGGCCCCTGGACGACAGGTTCCAACAGGGGATCGACGCGGTCTCGATGTTCGACGGCAGCAGCGGCAGCGACGATTATGTGATGGGTTTCGAGTGGGGCCCGTTTTCCGAGGTGGATGGGGCCGCTGATGAGGCGGCCGTCACAGTGGCGGAGGGCTTCAACAAGGGGTTTCCGGCGGACTTCGTGGCCAGGGTTCGCGACCTTCACCGGTCCGGCCTGCGGGACACGCGGCCCGGCGCAATCGACCACTGGAGAGGCGATGAAACAGACGGAGGATGAGCCGCAGTCCATCCTGGGGCGGCTGAAGAGCGGCGATCAGCTGATCTCGGATGGCGCGACGGGGACCTACTTGCAGTCTCACGGCCTGGAACCGGGTGGGTGCCCTGAAGAGCTGAACGCGAGCCGGCCCGAGCTGGTCAGGGGTATGGCGGCCGAGTACTTCGAAGCGGGCGCTGCCATGGTGCTAACCAACTCCTTCGGCGGTAGCAGGTTCATGCTCAAAAAGTACGGCCACGAAGACCAGGCGGGCGAGCTCAACCGGCTGGCCGCCCAGCACGCCCGGAGTGTAGCGCCTCCAGGCCGTTATGTGGCCGGCTCGGTGGGGCCGGTGGGCGAGTTCCTGCAGCCCCTGGGAGAGGTCAGTGAGGCCGAGATGCTCGATGCCTTCATCGAGCAGATTACGGCCCTCGCGGAAGGTGGCGCCGACGCCGTGCTCATCGAGACGATGACCGCGCTGGAGGAGGCGTCCCTGGCGATAAAAGCGGCCAGAGAGAACACGGACCTCACCGTCATGGCCACGATGACCTTCGACAAGGGGCCCAGGGGATATTTCACCATGATGGGCGTGACCCCCGAGCGCGCCGTGAAGGAGTTACGGGATGCGGGGGCCGATATCGTGGGGGCCAACTGCGGCAACGGGATAGAGGGCATGATCGAGCTGGCCAGGGAAATGCGCAGCGCTACAGATGGATATCTGCTGGTGCACTCCAATGCGGGAATGCCATCTATCAGGAAGGGCCAGATAGTGTATCCTGAGACGCCGGACTGGATGGCCGAGCGGTTCAGGTCCCTTGCCGACATTGGAATCAATATCTTTGGGGGCTGCTGCGGGACCACGCCCATGCACATCCGGGCGTTGTTGGAGGCGGTAGGGGGACCGGCGCAGGTATGATGATCAGTGCGAAAGGGAGGTGGTGACGCAATGGCCGAGAGCAGGACCATCGAGCGAGTCAAAGTGGCCCAGGTGGTCGAGAGGTACGGCAAGTGCCTGGAGCTGGTGACGATGGACCCCAATTTCCACGAGATCAGCGTGAGCCTTTTCTTCAAGGAAGGCACCTTCACACTGTGGACGTATAGTCAGAAGCCAGGAGTGGATGAGAGGATCGGCAAGATTCGCAGTCAGCTCGTGGCTCTGGGTGGCATGGAAGCGGTCGCGGGCACACAGAGCCAGGCGAGATTTCCCTGCGGGCAGGTCCACGCCCGCCCGGTCAAGTTTCTGACGATGCAGGCCGTGGAGAAGGCGCCTGACTACTCATTGCCGCAGGGCCCCGTGAAAGACTTGAGGTCGCCTCTCATGCTGGACGTGGAGGCCGTTGCGGAGGATTCCCGGTGGGTCTACCGCGTCACCGCAGAGGGGGAGGCGCCAAACTTGGATGCGCGTCTCAGGGCCGTGACGGCGGGGCTCATCCGATACGGGGAGATGGAGAAGGCGGGCGACCAATTGGTCTCCTTCCCGTGCGGTAATCGCCATGATGGGCTCGCCAAACTGGTGCTGCCCTACGCGCGAAACGTTAGCCAGGTTGAGGACACAATGGACGCGGCCGCCCTGCGTGGTCAGATGACCACCGGGACCCTCGGATTCACGCCGCCGACGTAGGAAGTGCCGGTGGGCCCCGGACTGGCGGCCCTGGTCCGAGATCTGCGCAATTGAGAGTCGTGCGGCTATCACCGGATTTAAGGACCAGAGGCTGCGAATAGAGCCCAGCGCGGACCATCCAATCACCAAGGGCCTGACATCATGGGAGATGGTGGATGAGACCTACGCCCTGGACGACGCTGGCGCGGGAAGCGAGGTCCTGCCGATGCCTCCAGTCGGGCCATGACGCTGAGGCCTACACCGTTCCGCAATTTCGCACAGTGATCGCCGGGGGGTCCAATGGCTGGCGAGGAGGCTATGAGCCCACTGGCTATTGGCTGGTAAGCAGTGGATAAAGGGGGTGCAGACATGGCATTTATCGAGACGATGACGCCTCGCGAGCGGGTGTTGAACGCCCTGGCCGGGAATCCCGTGGACCGGCCGCCCATCTCCAATCCCACCAACGTGGCGACGGTGGAGCTGATGGACCTGGTGGACGCTCCCTTCCCCGACGCGTGCCGCGATCCGGAGCTCAATGCGCGCCTGGCGGCGACCGGGTACACGGAGCTGGGGTTCGACTCCATCATGCCGTACTTCACTATCATCCAAGAATCGTCTGCCCTGGGCTGCGAGATGCAGTGGGAGCAGAAGGACAACTGGCCGACTGTCCGCATGATGAACCCAATCTGGAAGGGCCTCGATGACATCGTGATACCGCCTGGATTTCTGGAGCATCCCGACAACCTGGCGGTGACCAGGTCCATCCATATGCTCAAGGAGGAGTTTGGCAACGAGGTGGCGATTATCGGCAAGACCATGGGCCCGTGGACGCTGGCGTACCACGTCTTCGGTGTCGAGCCGTTCTTGCTAATGACCATCGACGACCCGGACCTGACCATGCGGTGCCTGCACCGCCTGAAGGAGATATCGGTCCTGTTTGGCCAGGCGCAGATAGACGCGGGGGCCGACGCGCTCACCTTCCCCGACCATGCCACCGGCGACCTGGTCAGCGGCGAGTACTACCGTAAGTTCCTGCTGGAGATCCACCAGGAGATGGTTGAGCGGCTCGCCGTTCCGCTCATCCTCCATATCTGCGGCAACACTTTGGACCGGATGGATTACATAGCGCAGAACGGAATGGCGGCCTTCCACTTCGACTCCAAGAACGATCCGCAGAAGGCGATGGATATAGTCGACGGGCGCATCAATCTTGTGGGGAACATCAACAACCCTGAGACGCTGTACGCCCGAGGTCCGGAGGAGGTGAGGAAGGAGGTCTACCGCTGTATGGACGCCGGGGTCAGCATGATAGCGCCCGAGTGCGCGATCCCGCTGGCCACCAAGCTGGAGAACCTCCTGGAGATCCCAAAGGCGGTCAAGGACTGGTGCGAGGAGCACAATGGTGGCGCCGAAGCCCAGTAGCCAAAGGCGCGATGGAGGCGGTTAGGACCTAGCCCAGAAACGTAAAGGTAGATGGTGTTGTCCATATGCCCCGTGTAATCAGTTCGCCGGAACAGTTCACGATCATAGGCGAGAACATTCACGCGACCCGCGTTGTGCTTCGTAACGGCCGCCGGGCGGTCACGCAAGACGAGGGGACGGAGGCAGTGCCTTTCAAGGGCGAGTCGGGAGAGCAGCGCTATCTTACCGTTCCCGAGTGGTTCAAGAAGACGCAGCCGTACGAGCAGGGCCAGATCAAGCACTTCATGATCGCGATGAAGAAGGGAATCAGCGACGATCCTGAGGAGCGGGAGCAGGGAGCGGCCTACATCCAATACGAGGTACGCCGCCAGGTGAGATCGGGTGCCAGCTACCTCGACATCAACGTCGACGAAGTCGATTATGACGTTGATGTACAAAAGAGGTGCATGAGGTGGACAGTCGAGACGGCGCAGGAGGTGTCATCTGTGCCGCCGTGCGTGGACTCCTCTCTTTCGGAGATCATCGCCGAGGGGCTGGCGGCGTACGACGGGAGAGCAGGCCGCCCCCTGGTCAACTCGGTGGCATTCGAGCGTCTGGATGTGCTGAACATGGCCCTGGAGCACAACGCCAGGATCAAGGTCATGGCAACCAGCGCCACTGGCATGCCCCAGGACGCCGACGAGCGGGTCGCCAACATCAACGCCATCATGGAGCCCGTCCGGGCCAAGGGAGTGCTTTTGACGGACGTGTTCATCGATGGCATCGTTTTTCTCATCTCGGTCGACTCGCAAAATTGCAACCACTATATGAACGCCGTGAGGAGCCTTAGAGAGACGTACGGCAACGAAGTTCATATAGGCGGGGGGCTGAGCAACGTCTCCTTCGGGTTGCCCAAGCGCAAGCTGATCAACGATGCGTTCATATACCTTGCGCTGGATGCGGGGATAGACAGCGGTATCATCGACCCCATACAGACGAAACTCGGCTCAGTATTCGACCTGGACACCGAGTCCGAGCCGGTCAAGCTCGCAATGAACATGCTGCTGGGCCGGGATGACTTCTGCACCGACTTCATCATGGCTTTCCGCGAGGGCAGGCTGGGGTGAGAGTGGTCAGAACCCCAGCCTGCAGAAAATTGACAAACATAGACCGGCCTAGAATAATGACTGGGTTGCACGGATTTTAGACGTAACGGAGCGTACCTATGCCGATAGTGAATGAGGGCTTGGAGAAGGAGATGGTTCATATAACCAAGCCCTTCGAGATCAAGCACATCAGAGAGCTCTTCGAGGACGCCGACCCTCTGATGCAAGAGATTGCCATTGCTTTAATCACTGGGGACAACAAGCGGGTCGACGCGCTGACGGTACAGGCGCTGGAGCAGGGGTTCTCGGCCAACACCGTGATGGACGACGGGCTCATTTCGGGCATGGCAATCGTCGGCATCAAGTTCCGCGACAACATCATCTTCGTACCCGAGGTGCTGATCTCGGCCAGGGCGATGAAGGCCGGTATGGCGCACATAGAGCCAATACTGTCTGAAGCGGGGATAGAGCCCATCGGCACCGTGATCATGGGAACGGTCAAGGGAGACCTCCACGATATCGGCAAGAACCTGTGTATCATGATGCTCAGAGGGTCCGGCTTTGTCGTCCATGACCTGGGCGTGGACACCAAGCCTGAAGAGTTCATCGACGCGGTGATTGAGCATGAGGCGCAGGTGGTCGGAATGTCAGCGCTTCTCACCACCACGATGCCCAATATGGGGCGGGCCATTCAGGCGATTGAGGACGAGGGACTCCGAGAGCAGGTAAAGATAATGCTCGGCGGCGCGCCGGTGACACAGGAGTTCGCGGAGGATATGGGCGCCGACGGCTACGGCGAGAACGCCATCGCCTGCGTCGATATGGCGAAGCAGCTTTTGGGCTTGGACGGCGCGGTACCGACCGAGTCCGCCGCCAGCCAGGCATTGGAGACGTCGGAATGAACCGGCAGGTTGACCGAGAACGCTACCAGGCTAGTATCTTGCGTCTCCACGGCATCTTCAAGGAGATGTCGGATACCGCAACCGTGGTCTCGGCCTGGCGGTGCCCCTACAAGAACGTGCAGGACCGCTGCACCGCCGGCTTCGGCTGCCGCAACCAGCTCCGTACGGAAGTCCCCGGCGAGCTGCCCATCTGCACAGGGAGCGACAATCTAGACTACCGCAGCGCGTGGGAAGTCTAGCGCTCTCCCCAGGCCCTTTCCCCTCGATACTATGTCACCACTCCACCACGGCGGCCGTGCCCTTGACCTTGTCGCTGGCAGGACGATATTCGACTACGCCGATAGCCTGAAGGTGAGGGTCCCCACCTCTTGTGGCAGGAGTGGTGAGTGCCACGAGTGTATCGTGGAGATCAGGCGCGGCATGCAGGCGCTGAGCCCGGCCAGCGCCTCCGAAGAGTTTCTGCGCGAGAGCTACCGGCTCGCCTGCCAGGCCGTGGTTGTCGACCCCAACGCGGATGTCGAGTTCGCGGTGCTGCGCCGCCAGCCCAGGATTCTTACTCACTCAATCCGGCGGCAGATCAGGCCCGATCCGCTCACGGTCCGCCGGGGCGACGCCGTCTACTTTCAGGGCGACCGCCTCGACTCCTACCGCGGCAAGATGTACGGCCTCGCCATCGACGCCGGTACCACGACCGTCGTGATCAATCTCGTGGACCTGGAGAGCGGCGAGATAGCCTACACCGCCTCGTTTGAGAACCCCCAGATGTTTGGGGGGAGCGACATCATGCACCGCATCTCTTACGACGGTGGCGAGTTTCACGGCGAGCTCCAGCAGGTGATGCTCTCCTCCGTCAACTTCGAGATCGGCGACATGTGCCGCAGGCTGGGGCTCCACCGCAGGCGTATCTACGAGATTGTAGTGGTGGGGAACGCCACGATGAGGGACATTTTCTTCGGGCTGGACGTGCAGTCTATAGGCCAGCGGCCCTACAAGTCGCTGACCGAGCTCGAAATGGAGCGAGGCGAGCGAGAGACCACTGTGCTGAACGTGAATGCGAAAGACCTGGGCCTGCGGGTGTTCCCCGGGGCCAACGTCTACAGCGGGCCGCTTATCAGTTGCCACGTTGGGGCCGACGTCGCGGCGGACCTCCTGGCCGTTGGGATGGACGAGGAAGAGGAGGTGGTGATGCTTGTCGACGTGGGCACCAACACCGAGGTCGTCGTCGGCAACCGGCACCGGATGCTGGCGGCCTCCTGTCCCGCGGGACCTGCCTTCGAAGGGGGTCAGATCACCTACGGCATGCCGGGGTACGACGGCGCCGTCGAGGCGGTGGAGATAGCCAACGGCGATGTCACGTACCGCACCATAGGCGGCGTGGAGCCACAGGGGATCTGTGGCTCAGGCCTGGTTGACCTTCTGTCTGAGCTGCGCCGCACCGGCAAGATGAACGAGCTGGGCGTGTTCGATGACGGGGCCGGGGAGTTCTACTTCGTGCCGGAGAAGGGGATGTCCATGTCAAGGTCGGACATCAGCGCGCTGGCGCAGGCCAAGTCGGCGAACTACTGCGGCCAGTGGATCGTTCTGCGTCGCTACGGGGTGCCGGCCGGCGAGATAGCCAGGCTCTACCTTGCGGGAGGGTTCGCCAACTACGTCAACGTAAAAAACGCGGTCGACATAGGGTTCATCGCCAACGTGCCGGCCGAGAGGGTAGTCAAGGTGGGCAACGCTGCGCTGGAGGGAGCGACCATCATGCTCATGTCTGCCGGGATGCGGCAGGTGGCCGAGCAGATGGCCCGGCGTATCGAGCACGTGGAGCTGGAGACCACCGCCGACTTCTTCGATATATTCGTTGAGGGGTGCATGTTCAACCCGATGAAGAATTAGCCCGGTTACCCTCTTTTTCCCTTCCCCTGCTAGCGGGGGACGGTCAGGATGGGGGTGTTTGAAGAACCATGTGCGACCAGCTATTACCCTACTTGTGGTGAGTGGCAAGGGGCTGCCGGGCTGAGGTCTACTTCGCGGAGCGTAAGGCACATGGACGCAAATTCACCCAACGACAACAGCACAGACGCTTACGCCCTGCGCCAGAGGCTCGTAGACGAGCTGAAGAGCAAAGGGACGGTCCAGTCCCCACTCGTCGAGGAGGCCTTCCGTGCGGTGCCGCGCCACTTGTTTGTAACTGATATGCCACTAGAGAGCGTCTACAGCGACGAGTCAATCTACACAAAGCGTGTCAAAGGCCAGCCGGCTAGCGCTGCTTCAGCCCCGAGCATGATGGCGATTATGCTGGAGCAGCTTGATTTGCATCCGGGCCAGGGCGTCCTGGAAATTGGCGCAGGGACCGGCTACAACGCGGCTTTGATAGCACATATCGTAGGCCCCACAGGGCAGGTCGTCACGGTCGAGATAGATGAGGACCTTGTGGCAGGCGCACGGATACATTTATCGGCGGCAGGCTTCGACGACGTGCAGGTAGTCTGCGCGGACGGAGGATTCGGGTACCCCGACATGGCGACCTATGATAGGGTCATCCTGACAGTGGGCGCCTGGGATATCGCTCCTCCATGGCAGGACCAGTTGATAGCTGGCGGTCGGTTAGTTTTGCCGTTGTCAATAGCGGGCCCCTATCAGAAATCAGTCGCATTTGAGAAGACCGCCGATCATTTGACTAGTGTGTCAATCGCAGAGACCGGCTTCGTATGGTTACGCGGCGCCCTTGTCGAACCAGACACCCATGTCAGGCTGGGTCCCGAGCTGGGCTTCGACATCCAGATCGGCGACGGTCGCACCATTGACACCGACATGATCTACAGTTGGTTGATGGGGCCAAGCCGAGAGGTGTCGACCAAGGTCCGTGTCGCGCCTAGGGAGATACGGTCAGGCGCGTGCTTGTGGCTGGCCCTACACGAGCCCACCTATTGCGAACTGAATGTTGAGGGTGAGTCGCCGGACAGAGGCCGCCTGCCTTACCTCTGGCGTTGGTCGAACCAACGCGGGACGGTCGGGGTCTCGGGTGACAACGGCCTGTGCGTCATGATGCGTCGGCCCGACGAGTCCCCACCTGTCGAACTGCTGATACGAAGCTATGGGCGGGGTGATGCGCTCGCTGAGCGCTTGATAGAACAAATGGCTGCCTGGGACTTGGCCGGCCGCCCATCCACCAACGGTCTGCGTATAAGAGCGTATCCGCGGGATACCAAATACGTCACATCTAATGGCGAGTTCGTGGTGGGCAAACGGTGGACGCAGTTGGTGTTGGACTGGCAGCTAAATGCAACACCGGCAGTTGTCAGAAAGGGCACGGCCGATGACTAAAAAAGTCCTGGTGACCGACTACGTGTGGCCCTCGGTCGAGCCCGAGAGAACGGTGCTCGCCGCCGCCGGGGCCGAGCTGGTGGTGGCGCCCGACGGGAGCGAGGAGACGTTGACCTCGCTGGCCAAAGACGTGGACGGCATCCTGACATGCTTCGAGCAGGTGACCGACAGGGTGCTGCGGGCCGCCGAGAGGTGCGTGGTGGTCAGCCGGTATGGGGTGGGCGTGGACAACATCGCCGTCGACACGGCGACGGAGCTCGGCATCGTCGTGACGTACGTGCCTGACTACTGCGTGGAGGAGGTCGCGGACCACGTCGTGGGCTTGCTCCTGGCATGGAACCGGCGCATCGTGCTGTTCGACAGGGCGACCAAGACCGAGGGGTGGGGGAGCGAAGGCTTGGGGATGAGGATCATGCGGCTGCGAGGCAAGAAGCTGGGCGTGCTCGGGTTCGGCAGGATAGGGCGGGCCGTCTGCGCAAGGGCGCTGGCTTTCGGGCTCGAGGTGCTGGTCAGCGACCCGTACCTTTCGGCCGACGCTGTGGCCGAGCACGGCGCCAGGATGGTTGACCTCCCCGAGCTACTCAAGGAGTCCGATTTCGTCACGCTCCACTCTCCGCTCACGCCGGATACAACGGACTTGATCGGCAGGGCGGAGCTGGAGCTAATGAAGCCCGAGGCCTTTTTGATCAATGCCGCGAGGGGCCCGCTGATCGATGAGAGCGCCCTCTACGATGCGCTCACATCAGGCTCGATCGCGGGGGCGGGCCTGGACGTTCTTGTGGACCTGGCGCCGCCCCTGGACCACCGGCTGGCGCAGCTCGAGAACGTCATCGTGACCCCGCACACGGCGTTCTTCTCTCAGGAGGCGGTGCTGGAGCTGGAGGAGCGCGCGGCGGGAGAGGTCGTGCACGTGTTCCAGGGCCAGAAGCCCGACAACCTGGTGAACCCGGCCGTGCTCCCACACGCCCGGATGAAGGTTGTCTAGGGTTTCTAGCAACGCTCATCATCAATGGGGGCGTCTCCTGGTCGTTAGCTACCGGTGGAATGAAGGGTTCTTCTTCCCACCCGCCCGCCCTAAGGGTTGGGGGAATCCCCAAGCCTCTGCCAGAGAGGGTGGCAACCCTCTCTGGACTCTCCCGCCGGACATGTCAGAACAGGTGTCATTAACGACTAGATCATCGAGTAGCTCTGGCCGCCGTCGATGAGCACGCATGCGCCCGTGATGAGACCGGCCCGCTCCGAGGCCAGGAACGCTACCAGGTCGCCCAGGGGCTCGGGCCAGCCGAATTTACCCATGGGCAGGTTCTGGTCTATGAACTCCTGCACCACCTCGGGAGAGTTCTCGTTCTGGAACCGCTCCCAGCTCCCGCCTTCGTGGGCGATGGAGCCCGGCGCGATGCTGTTGACCAGGACGCCGTCCTTCGCGAGGGTTATTGCCGCGTGCTTGGTCGCGCCGATGAGCGCGGCCTTTGCAGACATGTAGGAGATAGTGCCGCCGTACTCCCGGCCCCAGATCGAGGCGATGTTGATGATCCGGCCCCAGCGCTGGGACCGCATATGGGGGATGGCCAGCTTCATGAGCTGGAACCCGCCGAACAGGTTGAGGTCGAAGGTGCTCTTGAACTCTTCCAGGGACAGCTCCAGTATATCCGCCCGCGACCTGCTGCCACCAACGTTGTTCACGAGGATGTCGATGGGGCCGAGGGCCTCCGCCGCCTGGCCGTGGAGCGGCCCGACGGCGGAGGCGTCTGAGACATCGGCGACAAGCCCTATCGAGGACACGCCCAGGGATCTTATCTCGTCCACTGTCCGGTCTATAGTGTCCTGAGTGCGGCCGCAAATGGCGACGTTGACCCCCTCGCCGGCCAGCGCCAGCGCCGACTGCCTTCCCAGGCCTCTGCTGCCACCTGTCACCAGGGCGACTCTCCCGCTGATTCCCAGGTCCATGTTAGATGCCTCCATAGTCCGACGCCATTTCGCCCGGTAAGCCCGGTGTCCGGCCATGCCGCCGTCCCTATGGGAAAGAGCCGGCCCGGACTGCGCGCTCCGCGTAGGCAGACTACAGGGCAACAAAATCGGTGTCAATCCGTGGAGTAGTCTAAAAAGGGGGCGGCGTGATACCCTCATCTAGCGCTTGGAGCGAATTTCGAGAGGACTATTGTCATGGATTATCTGTCCACGCCAAAGGTGTATTTGGTGACGCGTACGGGTGTCGACTGGGAGCAGGTTGCCGCTTTTCTGGAGGACGAGGGCCTTCCCCCGATTCCGGACAGCATCCGCTCCGGGAGCGACGAGTCGGCGGCGGTGGTGGAGATATCGGCGCGCCTGTGCTACATGAGCTTTGGCCGGGGCAGGCGTGATATCACAGATTTCATAAACAACCTGCTCTCGATGGGAGACGGCAGCGTGTTCGAGCATGTGAACTACGGGTTCGTATTCACAGGTGTTTCACGGGCGTTGACGCACGAGCTGGTCCGGCATCGAGCCGGGTTCGCCTACAGCCAGAGGTCGCAGCGCTTCGTGAATGAGGCCGACAGCCCCTTCGTGGTGCCTCCCGCCCTCACAAAGGAAATGGGTGCGACCGACGAGATGAGGCGGGAGCTTGAAGGTGCGCTGGAGACTGCCGCCGAGAGCTATAAGAAGCTCGTGTCTGCTCTGGAGGCGAATATACCTAAACGGGCGTTCCCATACACCAGAGACTGGCGTAAGGCCGTGAGGCAAGCTGCCAGGGCAGTGCTCCCAAACGCGACCGAGACCAAGATATTCGTCACGGCGAATGTGAGGGCGTGGAGGCATTTCATTCAGATGCGAGGCGCTTCGTTTGCGGACTGGGAGATACGCCGTCTGGCGATAATGGTGCTGGAGATACTTCGAGAGGAGGCGCCGCTGCTCTTCGGGGACTTCACGGTCGATGACCTGCCCGACGGGACGCAGACTGCGACCCCGGCCTACTCCAAAGTATAGTCCCGGCTGGCAGCCAGCCTATACGCCCACCGCGCAGCGTCTGAGTGTCGTTATGTGGGACCGGGCCCGTCCTGATTCAGCATCTCATTCACGATGTCTTCCAACTGGCGTTCGCTGATGGTACCCGCCCACCTCTGGAATATCTGGCCCTGGGAGTCGAAGAACACCGTGGTTGGCATGCTGGTAATCGAGTAATCGATCATCGGCCCCCCGTCGGGTGGGATGCCGGCGGGGTAGGTGATGTTCAGCGCTTGGAGCAGGGAAATCGCGCTCTGGCGCGTGCCCAGGCCGCTGTATATGCCCACGTCGAGGCCGAGGTAGATGACATCGTCGCTGTGCCTATCGTACACACGCTGCATGGCCGGCATCTCAAACTGGCACGGAGGGCAGTCGCTGGCCCAGAAGTTGAGTACGACCGGTTTTCCCTGGGCCAAGAGATCTGAAAACCTAATGTTGGAGCCGCCGAGCACGTCCTGTCCCTGGTAGACCTCGACGTCGAAGTCAGAGACCTTGCCCCAGTCCCGGATTCCGGAGTACACTCCATAGCCGACCAGCAGAGTAACCGCGACCGCGATCACGGCTATGATCAGAGTCCCAGACCCGCCCCGGAGGGCCACGCGCGCGCCGCGACCGGGTGCACCACGCGACCGCTGACGCTTCGCCCTGACTTTCGACGCCATTGCACCTCTCCCGCAGTCCAAATACGGCTACCCGCACGTTAGATGCGCCACAGGGCCATTCAGGTTTGAGCCCGTCAAAAATTATCGGCGCTGCTGCCACGCCATGAGGGCCGCGGGAAGCAGAGCGATCAGACAGACGCCCATCGCAATCAGATAGAACTCGCTAAAGAGCGTAACGCCGGCGGTGGTCAACTGGGCGTCGAACTCAAAGAGGCGCTGCTGTGCCTGGGCAGCCGGCTCTCCGGGCATTCCGAAGGGCAGCTGAATACCGGCGGCCAGTCCCTGAAAGCGTTGTGATCCCCAGGCCGTCAGCGCAGCCATCCCAAGGGTCATCCCGACCATCCGCATCGCGGTGACCGTCGCGGCGGCGGTCCCCCGGTTCTCCTCGCCCACCGACTCCGTCGCGGCCAGGGCAATCGGCGCTATCAGTAGCCCGAATCCAAAACCGGCCGTGGCCAGGTGTATGGTCAACCAGGGGTCGGCGATCTGGGTGTCCCAGCCGCTCATGAAGGCGAAACCGAGCCCCGCCAGAGAAAGGCCGAGGATAGTGGGTACCCGGTAGTCCAGCCGCTGGCATGCCAGTCCGCCGAGCACGGCTCCTACCGGTATGGCGGCGGTCAGCCGGACCAGCCACAAACCGCCATCCAACGGGGTGAGGGCCATGACAGTGTTGACCATCAAGGGGATCGTTACCATACCGATGATCAGCGCGCCGCCCACGAGCAAGTGGGTGCCGTTGGCGGCACTGAATGCCCAGCCCCTGAACATCGCTGTTGGCAACAGTGGTTCCGACACCGAGCGCTGGCGAGAGACGAAGAGGGCGAGGGACGCCGCGGACAAGGCCAGGTATCCCACCATGACCCGGTCCAGGGTGTCGATTCTTGAGAGCCCAAGGGTCAGCGATGCGAGGCTGAGAGCAATCAGGCCTCCGCCGATGTAGTCCACGCTGGCCCTGTACCTGGGGCTGGGCCTCAAGAGCAGGACCAGTAGCAGTAGCACCGCGGCCCCCAGTGGTATGTTGATCCAGAAGACCCATCGCCAGTCAAGAAATCTGATAATGATCCCGCCCCAGAGGGGCCCGATGACGCCTCCCGCCTCCGCGGACGCCCCGATCAGACCAATGGGCAGCGCCCTTCGACCGGCCGGAAAGAGGTCGCCCACTATAGCGATGGAGATGGGGACCAGGGCCCCTGCGCCCACTGCCTGGAACACCCGGGTGGCTATGAGCCAGGAAAGACTTTCCGTGAGGGCTACCGCTACCGAGCCAATCATGAAAAGCGCCATGGAGATGATGAACAAACGGCGATGGCCCCATACGTCTGAGAGCCTCCCGAGTAGAGGCATGGCCGCCAGGTAACCCAGCAGGTAGCCGGTGATCGTCCAGGATACGCGGCTGAGCTCGGTGACCTGGACCTTCATGTCCAGCATGATCTGGGGCAGGACGGTCACGACGACGGTCTGGTCGTCTGCCGCGATGAAGACGCCGGCGCAGACCGGAACCAGCGCTATGTAGGGTGGTATTCGCGTCTTTACGTTCGCGCTTGTGTAGGGAGGCATGAGAAGTGTTGCGGAAGGCCCGCCGCCGAGCGACCCCATGCCCTGATGGGCGCGTGGCACCTCATCCCGAGGGTAGGTTATCCCACATGACCGCCCGGGGCCGTGCCCGGTCTGTCAAAGGCAGCCACCTCACCATCGTGAAGCAGCCTGTCGAGACCGCCTCTAGGGTGGGGCCACTATGTCGACGGGTTCATTGAATGCAGATACGGTTATGATCCTTACAATGTCGTCGGTGTCCGGTGGCGTCACCCGCCCGGAGAATTTTGCGCTGAGCAGATAAAATGCCTTGGCGTCGATGGTCAGCTCTACTTTCACCATTGTGTCCTTCAGGGTCGAGCCCAGGAGCGGGGCCAGGGCCTCCGCGGGCAGGTCGCCGCTCAGGGTGTAGACCCCTTCGCCGTCGCTCAGGAGCCGGACCTCCTCCAGGCTCAGCATCATGGCCCCGATTCCCCTGGCGGGGTTGAAGAATCCGAGCGGACTGACGTTGGCGGCGACCGATTCCCACTGCCCCGTCAGCGGATTGGTCATGTAGCTGGCGTCACCCAGAGTTATCAGGCTGGCCTTGATGGCAAACCCAGTACCATACCTCCCATCGAGAGAAACGGCGATCTTGTCTGGGTTAACGATATCTCCCTCCACTTCGTCTATGAGCAGACCGGGGAGGAGCTGTAGGTTCCCTCGCTCGTGGTGAAGGCGAAAGTGAAATGACGCGAGGGCTTGCATGACCTGCCCGGACTGCCTGAGGGCTGCCTCCGCGTCGAAGGGTTTTGTGGTGGGTGTGGGCGTGGGGGTCGGAAGCGGAGTGGGTGTAGGCTCTGCCGTGTCGGCGCGGCTGCACCCCGTTGACACCAGGAGGGCTGCGGCAAGGGCGGCTAAGGCCAAAGGTCTCGAACCCAGGGACATCGTCTACTCCAAGCCGCGCACCTGGAATACCTCCATGAGTTGTCCGACGGGTCCCGGCTGGTACCAGGTCAGCTTGAGTATGATGGTATCACCGGCGTCAAGGACGTGGTGGTCCCCATTCTTGAGCGGCGCG
Organism: Dehalococcoidia bacterium; assembly: GCA_963665215.2. Classification (GTDB taxonomy): domain Bacteria; phylum Chloroflexota; class Dehalococcoidia; order Lucifugimonadales; family CAUZJF01. The sequence goes on along the minus strand of CAXXWW010000014.1, from coordinate 12,257 downwards.
AGCGCTGTGCATCGCATGCACTCGCGAAGTAGAGGGTAGTGGGCCCCCAGTCTCAGTCCGAAGGTCGGAGGGCGTCGAGGCCTTGCACTTGAAGGGGCCGGCCTCCTCTAGCATGAGAAGCCCCGCCGATGATTCGGCGGGGCTTCTCGCCTCTTGACTCTGTGTGGGATCTAGGCCCCCGCGCGGGAGCGCCTACCCTTCAGGGCTAGAAGTCCGCCGGCTCCCAGGAATATCACGGACGCTATCAGCGCGATCTGGGCCAGCAACGGGATGCTCGGATCACCAACGGTCCCAGGCGCCGATGCACCGACGGTGGTCGCGGCACCCGCCTCCAGCACGTATGTTGCCATGAGCTGAGCCTCGACGTAAGCCTGCTTGGTCCCACCGGCGCCCCCCTCGATCCCGTTCAAGGCGGCCTCCAGCAGTGTGAGGACCGTGTCCGCTCCGGGTCCAAGGTAGATGTCCGCCAAGCTGAGATTGGACGCGAGTACCTTCAGGGCCTGGTCCCTCGCCAGCCCGGCCCATAGCTCGGCGTTGGCGCCGTAGGCCTCAACCAGGGCCGCATGAAGCGCGATGGTCGCGTCGTCCACGGCCGCGGCCTCAGCTAATCCGGCGTGCAGGCGGAGCGCAGCATGGGCCAGAACACCAATGCCGTCACCGGCGGGGTCTCCAGAGGAGATGTCGTAGTTATCGCCGCCCTCGCCCTCGATGGCGTTTATCACGTGGTGGGTATGGAGCCGCTTGAGGTCGAGGGTATCAGCGTTCTTGGCCAGGTTGGTGTGGAGGATGGCCCCCTCTAGATTGGTCTGAAGATTGGTCAGAATCCCCGCTGTAGTTCCGGGGGGCCAGTTGGTCAGGAGGTGCCTGATATGGGCCATGGCGCCCGCCGGGATCTGCGCACTGAAGGCGACGGCGCCGGAGGGGCCGGGATCGGCGTCAGGGACCGGCTCAACCGTAATCAAGGCCTTGTCATAGTTGTGAATCAGGTTCTGGCCGGTGTTTCCTTCGGAGCTGCTGTCGAAGGTGCTGTCAACCGAGCCGTCAGCCTCCACGGTGATTATTCCGGTGCTGAGCTTGACGGTCCCGTCGTCTGACACCAGCCACCCCTCGTAGGCTGTGCCGGCCGCCGGAGCCGTAACCCCCGTCATGGTGAAGGTGATGGCGTCGCTCAATGCGGCATCGTCCCATATAACCGCGGTGCCCTCCCCTTCGAGTACATCCGCAGATATTTGCACCGGAACCTGGGCCACGACCGTACCGGCAGGCACGGCTATGAGCAGAACCAGTGCCATCACAATGATCAAACTTGACCTGGACATGTTAGGTGCTTTCCCTCCTGTGACAGAAAAGGTCATAGACCCTGCCTGTCTAATACGTTATCACAAGCGAGCCGCTACGCAAAGTCTCTGGCGGCCTAGTTTACCACATAATCTCACAAATCGCCCTTGAGGACGCTCTCGCTGGTAGGGTCGGCGCTGCCGCCCTCACTCTCTACTGTGATTATCATGGCATCGAACTCGCTCAGGGGAGCGGTGAGCACGATATCGGCCTGGCCGTACCCCGTCGAGTCCACGGTGAAGACAGCACCGGCATTATAGATGCCTCCGTCTTTGACGAGCCACACCTGGTAGACCTTGCCTGCCGGAAGCTGTGGCATGTCTACGGCGGTCAGGGTTCCTTTCATCCCCGCTGCTTCGACCACGATAAACGCGCTGGCGCTTACCGTAGTTTTGCTCGCGGAGAGTGTCTTGACCGTGGTGCCTGGGGCCGCCGCCTTCTGAATCAGATCATGCTGGGCCTTCCACCGTTCCATCATCTCCGCTTCGCTATCGGTCACCGTCGCAATTTGAGCGGCGAGGGCCTCCTTCTCCCCGGCGATCTGGTTGAGACGGCTGTTGAACCAGATCCCGCCCAGTACCATAATCACCACTAGCAGTGAAGTGACGGCGAATCCCGAGCGGGCCGCCAGGCTGAGGCCCAGGTCCGCCAGTAGACTGGACCAGGCCTGGATCTTGCTCGATGGCTTTTCGTCGAGGGAGTCGAGGCGGATTCTGGCAAAGAGTCGACGCTTCACCCCTGGCGGCACTTTGACCTGGGGCACGGCGTACGCCAGATCGGCGACAATGGCGCCTTCCTGGCGCAGCCTGAGAATGCAGTCCGGACAAGCGGCAACGTGGCGGTCTATCCCTAACATTTCGCTAGATTCCAGGGACCCAAGAATATAGGGTACGATCTGTTCTTTAGCTTCCTTACAGTCCATGGTCCGCCCACTCATGGGCTTGCGGGCCCATGACGTCCCTGAGCTTCTTTAATGCCAGCCGCATCCTGGTTTTGACCGTTCCCAGGGGCTGTTCCAATCGATGGGCGATCTCCGAATGGGTCAGACCGCCGTAGTAGGCCAGCAGGACCACCTCGCGTTGCTCCGAGCGCAAGGAGGTCAGGGCCTCCATGATCTTGCTCCGCTGCATCTCCCTCGCCGCGTACAAGGTGGGGTCGCCGTGCTCGTCGGCCGGCTGATTCAACAGGCTTACATCTTGATATACCAGCTTTTCCTGGCGCCTCCGCCTCCGCCTGAGCTCGTCTATTATCCGGTTATGACCAATACTGAACAGCCAGGCCGTTACCTTCCCCCTCTCGGGTCGGTAGCTTGAGGCACGACGCCAGATATTGAAGAAGGTGTCTTGCGTTACCTCCTCGGCCGCCCCGGCGTCCTGAAGCTTCCGCGCGGCCAAGGAATAGACAGCGCCGGCATAGCGATCGTAGAGAACACTCAGAGCATCTCGACTATGCTGGGCAATCAAAATCAGCAACTCCTGGTCGTTCAGGGACGAGTAATCCCGGATGCCGCCGGCATGGGCCTGGCCGCCGCCGTCAAGCTCCTCCCATGATATGTACGAGCGGGAGTCGCCGGATAGATTTCGTTTGTCGGAACTCAGGTCCTTGCTCATCTCACGCACCGGTCGTTTGGAGCGTTGGTCTGCCGCGGGATGTCAGGTAGAGTGTCACGCCGGACACAGGTGGGATTTCATTAGTATTGGGTTGTCCGGTAAGGGGTGCAACCCCGCACTGCTCTCCTGACGTGCGAGGTTTGGCCTGAGGGACAAGGGGCAGTTGGCTTTGTGCTAAGGAGGGGGCTCCCAACCATCGAGCCCTGCACCCTCCATAACATAGGGACTGAATCGGAACTCACAACCCTGCGCCCATTATATCAGAGTGCGTTTCTTGCCGGTTCAAAGGATGGCAACGGGGTACGACGCCGGGTACCGGAATCTTGACTAGTTACTCACTGGTACATATATTATCCACGCCCGCGGTACGAAAGGGTAGTCGCCTTCGACAGCGCACCCCTACTGGTTGCCGATGCTTCGCTTCGATGCCTGGACCGGCCATCCGCGCCGCCGCGCGCAAGACGCGCCTGCGCCTTTACCATGTAGAACTCACGGAGGAGTCAATTGAGAGCAGCCCTACTGTACGAAGCCAATAAGCCACTGGAGATAAAGGAGGTCCGCCAGGACCCGCCCAAGGCGGGCGAGGTACGTGTCAAGACCGGTGTCGCGGGCATCTGCGCCAGCGACCACCACGTCATGACGGGCAACGCCGTCCTGCCGCTCCCGGTGGTGCTGGGCCACGAAGGGGCGGGGACGGTGATCGAGGTTGGAGAGGGCGTGACGCGAGTCAAGCCGGGGGACCGGTGCATCCTCTCGTTTGTGTCCAACTGCGGCCACTGCCGGCCCTGCCGAACCGGTAACCCCCAGCTCTGCGACACAAACATGGAGACCGGGGTGAAGCAGTTTGATGGCACGGTGCGTTTGCACGACGGCGACACGGACGTCCATCAGATGGGGAAGCTGGGAGTGTTCGCCGAGTCGATCGTGATACCCCAGCAGGCGTGCAGCCTCATCCCGGACGAGGTGCCGTTTTCCGTCGCGGCGCTGATTGGATGCTGCGTCACGACAGGCGTCGGTGCGGTCATCAACAGTCCCGCCGCAAGTCCGGGAATGACGGTGGCCGTCTTAGGCTGCGGTGGCGTCGGTCTGAGCGTGATACAGGGGGCGCGGCTGTTCGACTCAAGCCGGATCATTGCGGTGGATATATTCGATCACAAGCTGGAGTTCGCGTACAAGTTTGGGGCGACCGATGTTCTGAACGCCCGCGAGGTGGACGCAGTCGAGGCGATCAAGGAGATGACTGGCGGGGGAGTCGACATGGCCTTCGACAGCTTCGGCAGTGCCACCACCATCGCACAGGCGGTCAAGGCTGTTGGCAAGGGCGGTACGGCGGTGTTGATCGGCCTCGCCGCGGTCGGTGAGACGGCGCCCATCGACATGGTGGACATGGTCCGCCAACAGAAAACGCTGGTCGGCAGCTACTACGGCTCTGCAAGCCCGCACGAGACATTCGGGAAGCTGGTGAACTTCTACCTCAAGGGAAGGTTAGATATCGGTAGTCTGATCACCCGCAGCTACGCCTTCGAGCAGATAAATGAGGGGTTCGCCGCCCTGGCCAGCGGAGAAGACGGGCGAGGGGTGATCGCGTTCAGGCCATAACGTAGCCCTGTCCCGCAGCTACCCGTTAGGCTCGCCGCAGTGGCTCGCGGCGGCTGATGTTCCGGTTGTATACTTCCGCCCACATTTTTGCTTGGCCGGGTCACGGTCTTTGGTACAGAGCGCGTTCACGAAGGTCCGGGCGTCAATAACCTTCGCTCCAGCGCCGGGGCTGCCACCCGGTTGAATCCGGCATCTCCTCATCCGGCGTAGATTTTAGTGGACGGCCTAAACCCGAATCCACCGAAGGACACCGATGGACGGCGTGAGGAAAGCGGAAGGGGGATGAGGGAGCTACAGGGGAAATAGCCTGGGTTCCATTTGGGGTAGGGAGGTCGGCGGACGGTCTTCATCGCCGCACAGGGGCCCCTATGGCCGTCTGCGGGAGCTGCGATGCGCGGGATGGCGAGAGAATACGCAGCAGGGAACTCTCTCGGACCGGGCTGGCACGAGTCTGCGGGGATCTTCGGTTGTCCGGTGGGTGGGTCGGTCGCCGACGGTGCCGTCAGGCCGGGAGTGGAATGGCTCGCAGCCGGGCCAAGGCGCGGCTGAACTTCTCAGCCCAAGGCCAGCGATCCGGAAGATGCAGGGTCAACCGGCGTGCCGAGCGGGTGAGCCGTCCGGCCAGGGAGAAGAACCGCCGCCGGAGGGTCTTGGTGGTGGCTATCCGCTCTCCCAGACCGATCCGCGCCGTCCAGCGGGCCAGGTTGTGGGCCATCGTCTGGACGGCCAGCCAGGCGCCGTTGGCGGCGAAGCGGCCCGAGGGGAGATGGTTCAGCCCGACGCCGTACTTGAGGTCGCGTATGGCATTCTCGATCTCGGCGTGGCGGCGATGGTCAGCCTCCAGTTCGAGCAACTCCCCGTCCCGGTCGGTGATGAAGCCATGATAGCTGTATTTGGCGAAGAGGGCCAGTTGGGAACCGGGCGTCGGCTTCACCCGCCGGACGATGAGCCGTACCGGCGCGGCGTCCGCCTCGGCCTGGAAGGGGGTGCAGGTGGTCTCGGCCACATCGGCGGCGCCGTCCATCCAGTAAGGAATCGGCGTCCAGGCATCTTCGGGTATCGCCTCGATGAGATTGTGCAGGCTTTTGTGCTGGCGGATGGTGATGGAGAAGCGGACATCCATCTTGCGGCAGACGGATACCACGCCATGAGTGTAGAACCCGCTGTCGGCCCGTAGCGTGAGTCGTCCGTTGGCCCCGGCGTAGCGCACCCGTCCCACCGTCTCCCGCAGGAAGTGGGCGGCGCCGCGGGCGGTGTTGGCCCGGCCCTCGCGCAGCCGGGACATCAGCACGTCTCCGGTGCCGGCGGCGATGGCCAGCAGCGGGTGGTAGCCCCGCTTGCCGGTATAGCCGTGGTGGCGGGCGCCCTCCTTGGCCAGTCCGTAGGTCTCGCAGATGGTGGAGTCCAGGTCAATGGTCAGGGGCCCGTCGCCGGGTCCCGCCCCGGCCTGCCAAGCCCGGGCCAGCAACTCGCGGCTCACCCGGTCGAGTTGACGGACGTGGCCCCACCGGAAGCTGCGCAGGAAGGTGCCCAGGGTGGATGGCGCCTTGACCGTGCCGCCCAGGGTGCAGGCCGTCCCCCCGGTGCGCAACACATCGGCGTCGTCAATGCAGTCGCCCCCAGCCAGCGCAGACGCCACCAGCGTCATCATCTTGTCGCTCGTGTTCGCCCGCCCCGGGGCATCGCCCAGGTCGAGGCGCTGCCGGACGAGTTCGGGCAGGCCGAGGTGCCGCGCCAGGGTGGCCGGAAGGAGCAGCCCGGCATTGGCCACCAGGCGGTGATCGTCAAAGACGATACGGATCCGGTCGGGGTGGTTGCGTGGTAGCATCTATTGGGTGCTCCTTCTCTGGGACTGTTTTGCTGTTACAAAACCATTATCCCAGATTCAGAGGAGCACCCTCTGGCCACTTCAGGATGCTAACCAAACGCCCTCCCTCGGTGGATTCGGGCTAAATGACATCTCTCAACGGTATTGGCGCTGGCGACAGACTCGCCGTCGTGCTCATCGTGGCGGGCCTGTCCTTGGGGTGTGGCGCGTCGTCCAGTAGGGCGCCCGCAACGTCTCCGACTGCGACGGCCACCCCGGACACGGCCCAGGCGGCGCGAGCGTTTCCATCTACCGGCGCGCCGGCGACAACCACGGCGATTCCGCCCGTGACCTCGACCCCCGACCCGGCCCCGGAGGCGGTACCGTCACAAGTCACGGCTGCCGTGGGATACGACCCCCGGTCCAACATGTACCAGCTATTCTCGGGGCGTAACCATCCCCGCGAGATCGCGCTGGAGGCGATGGGGCAGGCGCGACTTAACGATGACATCTCACAGGTACCCGTCCTGCTGGAGCTGCTTTTGTTTTTGAGGAGGCAAGACTTGAGGGATGAGGCGGTCTCGACGTTGCGCCAGCTCTCGGGGCAGGACTTTGGTAGGGACAATGACGGCTTACGCGGATGGACGGAATGGCATGGCGAGCACGCGTCGGAATACCCTCCCCCCCCCGGATACGCGGGTTGGAAGATAAACCTGCTCTCAGAATTGATAGACCCGCGCTACGAGGTGCTTCTGCAATCCGCCGAGGAGACCGCTCGAATAGACCTTACGGAACTGGTGTGGGGAGGGGTTGCAGTAGATGGCATCCCAGACCTTCAGGACCCCCCGAACATTCCGGCGTCTGAGGCCGATTACCTAGGTCCCGATGAGCGTGTGTTCGGGGCATCGATAAACGGCGAACATCGCGCCTATCCCCTGCGTATCCTCAATCCCCACGAGATGGCCAACGACGTGCTGGGGGGTGAGCCAATCGCCCTGGCCTATTGAACGCTCTGTGGCACCGGAATCGTGTATTCCGCCAAGATAAACGGAGAGCCCACCACCTTCGGCACGTCGGGGCTCTTGTACCGCAGTAACAAGGTGATGTACGACCGGGCCACCCTGAGCCTCTGGCACCAGTTTACCGGCGAGCCGATAATCGGACCGCTGGCGGACAGCGGCATCAGGCTGCCATTCTTTCCCGTTATCCTGACCACCTGGGGCGAGTGGCTTGCCGAGCACTCCGACACCACTGTGCTCTCGCTTCAGACCGGCGTTTTCCTGCCTGGGCTCTACAGGCCCGAGGAGGACAAGCGAGCGGCCTACAACGACTACTTCAGCAGCCCCGACACCATGTTCCCCGTCTGGCTACGGAGCGATGCCCTGGAGACCAAGGAAGTGGTGCTCGGTTTGACCGTTGGGGATGCCTCCAAGGCGTACCCGGTGGCGGCGTTGCAGAGCGAGCGGGTCGTGAACGACGTGCTTGGCGGTACTGGGCTCGTAGTTATAGCATCTTCCATCTCGGAGGCGGCCCGCGCCTACGAGCGGGGGGAGCGGCGATTCGCCTCTGCCGGAGACGACCCGGCGGGCGCTGAGGCGCCGGCGGCGCTGGTAGACTCCGACGGTGTTGTCTGGGAGGTGACGGAGGACTACCTGGTCAGCTCGGCCGACTCGACCCAGAGGCTGAGGCGCCTGCCCTCGCACATGTCCTTCTGGTTCGGCTGGTACCAGTTCCATCCCGATACGGAGATTTTCGTGCCGGACGGCAACTGACCGGGACCCATCTCTCCGCTCGGCTCCGGCAACTCCCCGATTGTGCCTGTACTTCGTACAAGTGTTACAATCCCCGTCGTGTGTTCCGAAGATTCGTCATTGACTACCAGCAACTCTGAGGTTTAGGAAATGCTCGAACGCTTTAAGGTGCCGCCCGTAGACCAGGTCCGGGTGACCCACGAGTCTCTTCGTGAGACGGTGACGGCGATCTTCGAGAAGATGGGGGAGTCAATTGAAGACGCCGCTCTGGCGGCCGATGTGCTGGTGACCACGGACTTGCGCGGGGTGGAGAGTCACGGCGTTTCTAACATGCTGCGCTACTACGTGAAGTACTACCAGGATGGGTCGTTGAAGGCGCGGGCCGACTGGCGAATCGTCCGGGAGGCCCCGGGCACGGCCACCATCGACGCTGACGGCGGGCTGGCTATCATACTCGGGCCGAAAGCTATGCAGATCGCCATCGACAAGGCCAGGGAGGTGGGAGTCGGGGTGGTGAACATGTTTAACGCCGGCCACTCGGGCGCAATCGGCCACCACGCGATGCTGGCCGCCCAGCAGGACATGATCGGCATGTGCATGACGGCGGGCGGCCGCCGCGTGGTGCCGACATTCGGCGCGGAGCCCATGTTTGGCACGAACCCCATAGCGATCGCTGCTCCTGCCCGGAGGGAGGCCCCCTTCCTGTTCGACGCGGCCACCTGCTCGATTGCGGGCAACAAGGTCAGGCTGGCCGAACGGGTTGATGCCAAGCTCCTGCCGGGTTGGCTCGCCGACGTGGATGGCAGTCCCATCATGGAGGAGACCTCGGTGATGGCGGACGAACTGTATACCCTGCTTCCCCTTGGCACCAGCAGAGAGCAGGGCTCACACAAGGGCTATGGCTTTGCCATGATGGCTGAGATACTGGCGACGCTCCTCTCAGGAGCTCTCCCAAACATGATGCCGGGCGGCGCAAAAGGAAAACATTACTTCGCCGCGTATAACGTGGTGGCGTTCACCGACCTCGACGCGTTCAAGGACAACATGGACGCTATGCTTCAGACGCTGAAAAATACCAAGCCGGCGCCGGGTCACGACCGCGTGCTATATCCCGGACTTCCCGAGTACGAGGATGAGCAGGAGCGCAGGGCGAACGGGATACCGCTGCACAGAGAGGTAGTCCAGTGGATTCAGGATATCGCAAGTGAGTTCGCCATCCCCACGCTTGCCACGTTGTAGGTCCTGGCAGCCGGTGCTTCTTGTGTCGTGTGTGCGCGCGCCCTGAACAGCGGAAGGTGCTGAGACGTTCTAACTTACCACGGAGAGCACAGAGGAATCACGTTTGTAAATCTCACATCTCTCTGGTCTCCGCGTGCTCCGCGGTGAGATTCGGTAGGTGCTCTTGGAACTCAGTCCGCCGGGTTGTTGGCGTCACCCACAGGAGCGCCGACGAGCTGGGTGGAGACCAGCTGAGCGTACAGTCCCCGGTTCTCCAGCAACTGCTGATGCGTGCCCTCCTCGACGCGCCGCCCTAAGTCCAGGACCACGATGTGGTCGGCGTCCCTGACCGTGGAGAGCCTGTGGGCGATCACCAGCGTTGTGCGCCCCTTCATAAGCCGGCGCAGCGCTTCTCGCACCTGCTGCTCGTTGACCGCATCCAGGTGTGAGGTCGCCTCGTCAAGCACAAGAACCGGGGCGTCTTTGATCATGGCCCGCGCTATGGATATGCGCTGGCGCTGCCCGCCCGATAGCTGCATACCACGCTCCCCCACCACGGTATCGTAGCCGTCGGGCATCGCGTGGATGAACTCAGATGCATTCGCGAGCTGTGCGGCAGCCTCGATATCGGCCTCGGAGGCGTCCTCGTTGGCCATGCGCAGATTCTCACGAATGGTGGTGTTGAACAGGAAAGTGTCCTGGGACACCAGCGCGATATGGTCGCGCAGCTTGTCGAGCTCGTATTCCCGTAGATCGTGACCTCCAAGCCGGATAGTGCCGGCCTGTGGGTCCCAGAACCTCATGAGCATGTTGGCACAGGTGGACTTGCCTGCACCCGAGCGTCCGACCAGGGCCACGGTCTGGCCCGTACCCACCGTGAAGGAGACGTCTTGAAGGGCTTGTGGCTGACCGGGGCCGTAAGAGAAGCCGACACGTTGGAATGCGATGGAAGGGGCCCCGTTAAGACCGAATGGCTTCTCGGCCGTCACCCCCGGCCCGTCCTGTACGGGGACCGGCTCGTCGTGGATCTCGAATACGCGCCGAGACGCCGCGAGGGTCTCCATCAGCTGCTTAAGGGTCCTGGCGAGCTCCGAGACGGGGGAGAATGAAGAGAGGGCGAGCAGGGTCGCCAGAGGGAGCTGGGGCCGCGGCATCTGCTCCTGTACCACCAGCCAGACGCCGGTCGTCATCACTGCCAGGCCGCCGAGAGCCGTCAGAGCCTCGATGAAGGAGACGTGGGCCGCCTGCTCCTTCAGGAACCGCACGCGGCGGAAGGCGAATGTCCGGCCCATGCGGACCGTCTCTTCGAGGCGCGCGCGTCCGCCGCCGAAGGCCACGATCTCCCGCATGCCCTGAATCCCATCCACCATGTGGGCGTTCAGATCGCCCAGATCACGCCGGAGCTCCCCTCCGAGCCGTTCCGACCTTTTCTGAGCGAAGAAGGGACTCCCCGCGGCCACCAGCAGGAACGGTGCGAGGACAAGCGCAAGCGGCCAGGCGACGAATGCCAGGGTGATCAGCACGCCGCCGGGCACCAACACCGCCACGAGGGCCGGCGAAATCACGTGTGCGAAGAAGTACTCGACGGTCTCGATATCGCCGCCCACGATGCTCGTGAGGTCTCCGGACCGCCGCCGCACCAGGTAGGCGGGCGCCAGGGGCTCCAGCCGGTCGTACAGTGCGATGCGCATCTCGGCGAGAAGTCTGAAAGCCAGGTCGTGGGACGCCCAGGCCTCGCCCCATCTGGAGAAAGCCGCCAGGGGCACAAAGATTGCCAGGAACATCAGCGTCAGGCCAATATCCCCGTTTTCCCAGATTTTCCCCACCAGCAGGGCGCTGATGGCGCCCACGCCGATGGTCGATCCGTGGTATGTCAAGCCGAGCAGAAGGCTCAGCGATAGCTTGCCCCACCAAGGGCGCACAAGCCCAAGGAGCCTGCCCCAGGCAGCCAGGGCGCTGTTAGCACCGGCGACCGGCGATGGCGTCGAGTCCTCGCTTAATCGGGTTATTGGGCTCCCCGCACTCCGGTCGCTCTCGGGGAGGGCACCGTCGCCGGACGATGTGGGGAGTGCGGTCGCGATCAGGTCCTGCTCCGGCCTCGCCTGCTGGTTCGCCACTAGCTGAGCGTACACTCCATTTGCGGCCACCAGCTCGGCATGGGGGCCTGACTCTACCAGGTGTCCCCGGTCGAGGACAAGTATTCGGTCGGCCCCAACGACGCTGGACAGCCGGTGCGCTATGACGAGAGTTGTTTTCCCTGCCATGAGCCGGTCCAGCGCCTGCTGAATTGCCGCTTCGTTCTCGGCGTCCACGCTGGAGAGCGCTTCGTCCAGTACCAGGATGGGAGCCGCCTTCAGCAACGCACGGGCGATTGCGATTCGCTGGCGCTCGCCACCGGACAGCCGGACGCCGCGCTCGCCGATGTAGGTGTCGTAGCCCTTCGGCAAAGCGGTTATGAACTCGTGGGCGTTGGCCGCACGGGCCGCCGCCTCGAGCTCTTCCGTGATGGAGTCGGGCCTGCCCAGGCGAATATTTTCTGCGGCCGTTCCCTGGAACAGGTACGTGTCCTGCGTCACGACCGAGACCTGCTGGCGGAGGAGCTCGAGCGGCAGGTCCCGTAGATCGCGGCCACCCATCAGGACGCGTCCCCGCAGCGGATCGTGGAACCGGAGCAGGAGCCAGACGACGGTCGTCTTTCCTGCGCCGCTGGGACCGACCAGACCCAGGGTCTCGCCGGCGCGAAGTGTGAATGAGACCTCCTGGAGGGCGGGCCTGCGTCCGCCCTCATACCCGAAGCTGACCGCGTCGAATCTGATCTTGGCTGCGGGCGGGCCCATCTGGAGAGGCTTGCCGACATCGTCGGGCCCGTCGGCTTTGGATGAAATGGCCTCGGGGCCCTTTATGGCCACGGGGGCGTCGAACAGAGCGAATATG
>CAXXWW010000013.1:0-212185 GCA_963665215.2 Dehalococcoidia bacterium | reverse complement strand
GCCTGAGGCTCCCACCGGGTGATCACGACCGGGGAGTGCTCGATAGCGGGCTCCTCAAGCCCCTGGCTGACCAGAATGTGCTTTAGCCAGTTGTTATCGTCCCTGTCCGTAATATCGGTCCTGTTGTGCGCGCCCCTGCTCTCCTTTCGCTCCAAGGCGCTTAACACGATGCTCTCCGCACAGTCGAGCATGAAGCCGAGCTCCAGCGTGAATATGAGGTTCGTGTTAAAGGTCTTTCCCTTGTCGGGAACCATGACGCGGCTGTAACGCTCCCTCAGCTCCCGGTCTTGGCCAACGCGAGCTCCATCCCCTGCTGGTCCCTGAACACGGCCAGGTGGTAGTTCATGGTCTGGCCCAGCTCCAGCCTGATCTTCCCGAACATCTCGCCGCCGCCGTCCCTGTCCAGCATCTCCTGAATGACAGCCCGCTCCATGTCAGCCGCGGATTCCGTGATATTTGATTGAGGTCGCTTCTTGGCGCGCTCGGCGGCTTGCTCGCCACCGCGGCGTCCGAAGACGAGGGTGTCCAGCAGAGAGTTGGCCCCCAGCCGGTTGCCGCCGTGTACGCTCACGCAGGCGACCTCCCCTGCCCCATACAGCCCCGGCAGGGGTGTCAATGTCTGTACGTCCGTCTTGATCCCGCCCATCTGATAGTGCATCCCCGGCCGTATTGGAACGGGCTCGCGCGCCATGTCCACGTTGGCGAAATCGCGCGCCAGTTCGCTGATCTGGGACAGCTTCTCCTTGATGAGCTTCTCTCCCAGATGGCGGCAGTCCAGAAAGACACAGCCATCGACCCCGCGGCCATCGTTTATCTCGGTCTGCTCCGCCCTGGATACGACATCGCGCGAGGCTAGCTCCATCATGCTGGGAGCATAGCGCTCCATGAAACGCTCGCCCTCGGAGTTGATGAGGTAAGCGCCCTCTCCCCTGGCGCCCTCTGACATGAGTGCGCCGTTGCTTTTCAGGGTGGTGGGATGGTATTGGACCATCTCCATGTCCATCAGCGGAGCGCCGGCGCGGTACGCCAGGGCCATGCCGTCCCCCGTACAGATAAGGGCGTTGGTGCTGGGCTCGAATAACCTGCCAAGACCGCCGGCGGCCATGATTACGGCCTTGGCCCGGATCACGTGGACCTCCCCCGACCTGATGTCCATGGCCACCGCCCCACAGCACTCGCCATCCTCAACGATCAGCGACAGTACGAACCACTCCTCATAGACCCTGACGCTGGCCTTCATGATCTGCTCGTAGAGGACCTGGAGCATCGCCTGGCCCGTGAAGTCCGCCACGAAGAAGGTGCGCGCGTGCCGCTGTCCCCCGAACGCGCGGGTGCCCAGGCGGCCGGCTTCGTCCCGGCTGAAGATCACCCCCATGTGCTCCATGGCGATGACCTCGCTTCCGGCCTCCCGGCACATTATCTCCACGGCGTCCTGGTCGGCGAGGTAATCGCTGCCCTTGATTGTATCGAAGGCGTGTTCTTCCCAGGGGTCGCCTCGCTCGGTAAGGGCTGCGTTGATCCCACCCTGAGCAGCGTTCGAGTGGCTTCGAACGGGGTGGACCTTGCTGATGACAGCCACGTCGACGCCATTCTCGCGTGCCGCCATGGCCGCCCGCATCCCCGCCAGGCCCGCTCCTATAATGATGACGTCGTGGTCGAACATTCCATCCTGCACGAGACCGTCGCATCAGGCGGTAGGAATATAACAAATGGCGGTCGTGTGTACAAGCGGCGCGCCTCCACTCTCCACGCACGTGCCGCCACCGGCACAACGGCTGGGGCACACCCTCCCAGCTCCAATCCCTATCTCCTCAACAGGAAACCCGGCTGGCAATTACGGCAGAAGCTGGTGATACGGCGGTTGGCTGTTATCTGGCTGATGTTGCCGCCGCACCGAGGACACGGCGTACCGCCCTTGTTATGCACCTGGAGAAAGTCCCTTATCTTCACATGTATCTTGCCGCCCATCCTGCCTCTCAAGACCGTAATTGCCTGCTCAACCACCTCCTTCGAGGCCCGTGAATGCGGCGCAGCTCCTGGTCCGTCAAACTGCTCCGCTTGCGAAAGGGGTACACCCGTGCGGCGAACAACACCTCATCCGCGTATGCGTTGCCGATTCCCGAGATGACCCGGCCCCGGGTGAGGATGCCCTTGATCTCGCCGCGAAAATGCGACAGCCGCGACTGAAAATCCTCATAGGGCAGGCCCTCGAGGACGTCTGGACCCTGGGCATCGAGCTGCGGGACCTGGCTGAGCTGCCCCCCAGTCACGTAGTACACTCTCCCCATCTGGCGGTCGTCGAGATAGCGCAGCTCATGCCCGTTGGACAGTGAGAGAACGATGGAAGTGCGCTTGAACATGCGGTCGCGAGGGGCGCAGTACTGAAAGGCCCCCGTCAGCATCGGATGTACCGCCAGCAAACGGTCTCCCGACAGTGATATCAAAAGGAATTTTCCGCGCCGACGGACCTCGTCGATCGTGCGGCCGACCACGTCCGAGGCCAGGTCCCCAGCGAGCGGTCGCAGAACGCTGGGCCTTACTATCCTGCCAGACAATACCGTCGAGCCTACCGCTTGCTGGTTGAGGTAGTCCTTGGCAACCTCCAGCTCAGGGGCCTCGGGCATTTCTCCTCCTCCAGGCGAGCGCACGATTAGTCTCCGGCGGGTAACGGCGCCTCTCCCCAGCGCGGTAATCACCGCTCCCGCGCCCGCCATGCAGTCTACGCTACTATGCGACGATCTCTTACATACCAGCCTCAGGGCGAGCACCGGGTCCCGGCTATGCCGGTGGAGGCCCAGCCTGTGCCGCGCCTCAGTGCGCCGTGAAACCCCACCGCATCGCTCCAAGACAGGCGCGGTGCCACTGCGATGCCTCAGTTGAGGAGGATGCCGCCGACGGCGCCAAAATGCGTCTCAGGGAATCGACCGTCAGACACACGGTCGGATTGCTGGGTGGAGATACCCATTATATTAGTAGCGGTCCACCCGCCCAAAAAGAAGGGTACCGCCGTTTGAGCCATCCTCGCGAAGTTTATGCTTATTGTAACGCCCTGGGGTGATTGGCGTGAACGGCATCACGGTCCTCATAGTCGAAGACGAGCACCTGTTCCGCCAGTTGCTGATATCACAGCTGTCGGGCCACCCGGAGGTCACGGTGGTGGGCGACGCGTCAAGCGGCCAGGAGGCTATCGAGAAAGCCGACAGCCTCAAGCCCGATGTGATCCTCATGGACATCGAGCTGGGGAGCGGCCCTAACGGTATCGCAGCGGCAACCACTATCAGATCGGCCGAGCCGACCACCGGCATTGTGCTGCTATCTATGCACAAGGACCGGCAGTACCTCAGCGCAACGATTGCGGACCAGGCCGCCGGTTGGTCCTATCTGCTCAAAAAGAACGTCCGGGATGCGGAGATGCTGGTGCGGGCCATCAAGGGTTCGTCATGGGGAATGGTGGTCGTTGACGCGGAGCTTACAGATGAACTGAGGCCCAGAGCGGACACCCCTCTGGGCAGTATGACGGACGAGCAGCTCAAGCTCCTCGAGCTGTTGGCCCAGGGGTATACAGACGCCGCAATAGCTACAAAACTGCATTTCACCGATGGGGAGGCCGTGCAAGAGCGTCTGGAAGCCATCTACCAAACTCTGGGCATTGAGTCGGATGGGGCGGTGAAGCCTCGGGTCAAGGCGGTTGTCGCCTATCTGGGACAGTCTCGCAGCCGCTAAGTGGGCCGCGCAACGTCCAGTCGGGAGGAAGCGGGGGTGAGGTCCAGGCTGGCAGGGAGGGCAAGGCCGTCGGCATTCAAGGGGCGGGGGTGCAGCCACGTTTCGGGGAGCTTCCAGTGCCTTCGCGACAGGAGAAGAGCCTTGCAGTATGGCATTCCCTATAGGTGCTCCGTCTCCCCCTGACACTGGGCCCCAGCTGGTGTCACAAATAGGACACGCAGCGCGCGCGGTGGAAATTGCTCGGGACGTCCGATGATCAAGGTGATGATAGTAGCCCACATTTCCCAGATCAGCCCCGTGGGTGCGTTGTAATCCGGTAAGAGTGCTGCCTATTTGAGCCGCATACCTGGGCATTATGGGCAGTGTGGGTGCTAGACTGGCCGAGCTAGCGGGTCTAGTTCTGGATACCGCAATCTCGCTGGAGGCACCCAATGGGTGAAAGCTCCGACACCCCTTTGAAGCTCCAATTCGACCGCAGAGTCCGCCTGGATTTTCGTGGCGCTACCATCACCTCGGACGCCGGACTCCTGGCATGCCGCGAGCTTGATGCCGCTCTGGGGCTCACAGAGACAGCCAACGATTATATCCATGAAAGCCGCACCGGCCGCAATGTGCAACACCCGCTGTTGCCCTTGCTCAGACAATCGGTGTACAGCCGTCTTGCTGGCTACGAGGACACCAACGATGCTGAACGGCTGGCCCAGGACCCCGCCATGCGAGTCATCGTTGGACGGCGAGGCCCCGAGAGACAAGCAGCAAGCACCAATACCATGAGCCGGTTCGAGACGGAGGTGTTAACCGAAGAGGAGAACCTGGAAGGGTTGGCTCGTATGAACGCTCAGTGGGTGGATGGGGCTATGGCCCACACACCTCACCGGAGGGTGATCCTGGACATGGATAGCTCAGAGAGCCGGGCCACGGAGAACAGGAGGGTGCGGCCTACAACGGACACTTTGGCTGCGTGTGCTATCACCCGATCTTTGTCTTCAACCAGTTCGGGGACTGCGAGGGGGCCATGCTGCGCCCTGGCAATGTTCATAGCGCGCACGACTGGCGGGAAGTGCTGGAGCCCATCATGGCGCGCTATGAACGGACGGGAGTGCGCCGGTACTTCAGGGCCGATGCCGCCTTCGCCAAGCCGGAGGTCTACGAGTACCTGGAGGAGCAGCGCGTCCTCTACGCTATCAGGCTCCCCAGCAACGAGGTGCTTCAATGGGAGATCGCCCCTCTGTTGAGGAGGCCGGTGGGAAGGCCGCCGAGGAAAGCCATCATCTGGTACGACGACTTCTGGTACCAGGCGGGGAGTTGGGACCGCCCCCGGCGGGTGGTAGCCAAGGTGGAGTGGCACCAGGGTGAGCTGTTCCCTCGAGTGGGCTTCATCGTCACCAATATGTCGGCTGGCCCCGAGGGGGTAGTGCATTTCTACAATGGCAGAGGTACTGCCGAGCAGTGGATCAAGGAAGGTAAATACGCCCTGAACTGGACGCGGCTCTCGTGTCACAGGTTCGTTGCTAACCAGGTGAGGCTGTGGCTGTTTGTACTGGCCTACAACCTGGGCAACTTCATGAGAAGGCTGACTTTGCCAGAGTCAGTGAAGCACTGGTCACTGCGAAGTCAGAAGTGGCTCCGGAAATCTGAACAGGGGGATAAGTGGAATCGCTGCCTGATTGAGGGCATGATAGTGCTCTCGGAGACAGGAGCGAGAGATGAGCAGACGACCCGGCCGTAACCACTCGGCAGAGTTCAAGGCGAAGGTGGCTCTTGCCGCAGTGCGCGGCGACCGGACACTTTCGGAGCTGGCAAGCCAGTTCGATGTGCACCCGAACCAGATCACGCAATGGAAGACCCAGTTGCTGGATCGGGCGGCGCAGTTATTTGGGGCCGGGACAGGGCAGGCTGAAAAGCCGGTAGATATGAAGGTCCTTCACGCTAAGATCGGTGAGCTTGCGTTGGAGAACGATTTTTTAGAGGCCGCGCTCACGAAGGCGGGATTGCCGGGCGCAAGGCGATGATCGACCGCGATCACAAGCTGCCTCTCGCCCGCCAGGCAAAGGCAGTGGGCATCAGCCGCGGGAGCATCTACTACCGGCCACGGCCGGTGGGCGAAGCCGGTCTCGGGCTGATGCGCCGCATCGATGAGCTGCACCTTGAGTATCCGTTTGCAGGCAGTAGGATGATGCGAGGCCTGCTCCGCCAGGAGGGACTCTCCTCCGGGCGTAGACACATCGCCACACTGATGCGGCGGATGGGCATCGAGGCGCTGTACCGCAAGCCCAACACCAGCCGGCGACGGCCCGGCCATACGGTGTATCCGTACCTGCTGCGCGGGCTTGAGGTGAGCAGGCCCAACCAGGTGTGGGCAATGGATATCACGTACATTCCGATGGCCAGGGGGTTCGTGTACCTAGCCGCAGTGATGGACTGGCATAGCCGCAAGGTGCTGGCCTGGCGGGTATCGGTCACAATGGACACAGACTTCTGCGTGGAGGCGCTCGAAGAATCCCTGGGACGCCACGGCGCGCCGGAGATATTCAACACAGATCAGGGAAGCCAGTTCACAAGTGACGCCTTCACCGGCCTGCTGAAAGCCAATGGGATCCAGATCAGCATGGACGGGAAGGGAAGCTGGAAGGATAATGTGTTCGTCGAACGGCTGTGGAAGAGCGTCAAGTACGAGGAGGTGTACCTGAGAGCCTACGAATCGGTCCCGGAAGCCAGAACTGGCCTCGGGCGGTACTTCGAGTTTTACAATGCCGGACGGCCCCATTCGAGCCTTGGGGGAATGACGCCGGACCAGTTCTTTGACAGAGCGCCTGCCGAGTCCGCGGCGGCCTAACGCACGGCAGCGCGATTCCACTTATCAAACCGGGCAGCGCTGTTCAGACAAACGAGACCACCTCTGTGTTCAGACCAAGCTCATCAAGATGGGTGGACGTCTGATGCGGCATGCCAGGAGGTTGGTGTTTCAGCTTGCCTAGGTGGCAGTGTCCCGGGAGATATTCCGGCAAGTGTTGGAGCGTATCGCCGGGCTCCATCCAGCACCAGGGTAGCGATTATCCTTGAGGTCATCAGAGGTGAAGAGAGGCAACCAAGGGCGAGGTGCGTGCCCGGAGATTTGAAGGGAGTGCAAACGTGGTGAAAGCCACCTCCGCTGCCTGGGGCCGCTAACTCACCACGCCGAGAGATGGTTTTGTACGCTCGATGGGATGGTTGACGGCATCCGTGAGTGATACTAAGATGGCTCTCGTCGAGGATGGTACCTTGCTTGGACCCAGGCGGTTTGATATGGGTAATTCCGGCTCAAAGGTGTGCCCGCCATCAAGCTCGGTCAACCTTGATTCTCTCGTAAAAAGTCTGTGTAGGTTGAATTAGAACAAACGTACCCACACCTGGGTACAATATACAGTCTCTGTTCCGCACACTACCCCAACATACGGTAGCGCGCAGATGTGCTAAATCGCTGGAACTTCCTCAAAACGGGTTTTTACGAGGGAATCAACCTTGTCTGCTCGGCGCCGTCGGCGTTCATCACGTATAGCTCCTGCACTCCGTCGCGCCACGACCAGAAGGCGATTTTGCTGCCATCGGGCGACCATCGCGCGAGATCGTCGGTAGACTCGTGCTTTGTCAGGTTGGTGAGCCCGGAGCCGTCCGCGGCTATAGTGCAGACCTCCCAGTTCTCGTCCAGGAGACACCCGAAGGCTATGGTAGTCCCATCCGGAGACCACGCGGGCAGCACCCCGTCCGTTAGATATGTGTTCGAGGCGTCTTCCAGATCGGCTGTCCAAAGCTGGAGCTGGAGTTGAAGCCCTATCTTCATGTAGGCAAGCCGCTTACCGTCGGGGGACCACGGATTGTGCGACAGGAAGCCGCCATAGCCTGAGTCGACCAGCACTTGGTCCGTGCCGTCAGAATCGACCACATACAGCCCGGCATTTCCGCCAGCGACCGTGTCTGATGACAAGAAGCTGATGCGCACCCCGTCAGGCGACCAGTGGGGCCTGTACTGCTGGGACCCCGTGAACTGGGTCAGGCGGCGCTGGTCGGAGCCGTCACCGTTCATGACGTAAATCTCCGAGTCGCCATCTCGCTCGGAGCGAAATACGATCCGGCCGCCGTCGGGAGACCACTTCGGGACTCGGTCTTTCGCCGTGTTATGGGTGAGCTGGGTCAGAGCGGTACCATCTTGGCTCATTACATAAATGTCGTCATCCCCGTCGCGACGCGATTGGAACACGATGAGCTGGGGCTTCGGTGTCGGGGTAGCCGTGGGCTCAGGCGTGAGCGTGGCTGTGGGCTCAGGACTGGGCGTAGCCGTCGGCTCAGGCGTGGGTGTGGCCGTCGGTATGGGCGTGGGCGTGGGCGTCGGCATGGGCGTGGCCGTAGCCGTCGGCTCAGGCGTGGGCGTGACCGTCGGTATCGGCGTGGGCGTGGCCGTCGGCGGTGGCGTGGGCGTGGCCGCCGGCGGTGGCGTGGCCTGAGGGGGCGCGGCAAGTACGCCGAGCGCCGGGAGCGCAGTGGGGGCGGTCGCGACGGCCGGCGCCGCCGTAGTCCCGACCTCGCCACAAGCCGCGGCCAGCACCCCAAACAGCGTAATACAGACGAGGCCGCTCCAGCCGTTCATTGGCGGGTCCCGATCAAGCTCCTCGAACCACAGGTGGTGGTCTTTGCTAGTTACTGGAGTAGGGTGACGCGCCCACGGCGGCGGCAGGGCTTTTGGCGAGCACGAGTGACGTGTCTATACTACCACTCGTCGGGTCCGCGTCGCCCACGACGATCCGGGCTCTCAACGGCGCGTAGAGGCCGAGCAGCAGCTCAAAGGTCGAAATAGGAGAAGGCGGGAGCTTTTCTAGGTCGGGTGCCTTTCTTGCTCCAGCCACTCGATCCATTTGCCATGGGCCTGGTAGTAGGCCAACAAAGTGCCGCTGTGGGTGCCGTCTCTATGCTCAAACACCTCGAGCTGTGGGCTCGGCTGGCCCCACTGCCACTCCAATGAGACCCGGAACACCTCTCGACTTGACGCGTGTTCTGACAGGAGTGAATAGAGCCGCCCTCGCTGGTCGCCCGAGAACTGGTTCAGCGTGTGCGAATGGAAGACGCACAGGGCGGCCTCTCGAGGTACATCTTTCAATACGTCTGGCAGGGTGACCACGGCATCGCCGGCTACGAGCCTGGGTGGCTCGTGGCGCGCGACGTCGACGGCCCTTCGCAGCAACTCGGCCCGCTGGCGGTCCTCTGGCCAGACTAGCGCCTGTAGCCACTGCGTTGCGTCGGAGTCCCGAACGTCCACGGGGTTCACGTCCAGTCCTACGCGAAACTCAACTTCGGGGAGCCGCGCAGGGAACGGGGGAAGACGGCCCCCACGCAATTCGCACGAGACCTGAACGAGCGACCCTAGATCACCATACCTGCCGGCGTCTCCGTAGTCATACCCGTAGCGGTCCCAGAGCAGGTTCAGGCCGGCGCTCGCCCCCACCTCGATAAGCGCCAGCGGTCTGCCTTGCGCCCTCTCCGCCACTATTCCGAATGCTGGGAGGAGGCACGCACAGCGGCCCACCTCGTTCGTCTGGAGGTAGCGAGTCGACACGAGTTCTTCGATCTCCCCTCGGTGCTCTAGACAGAAGGCCCGAAAGTGGGGATAGGGGTTCTCATCACTTTCGAAACTCCCTGAGAGGCTAGTGGTTCAACGTTTTTGTATTGATGGGTAGAGTGACTTTAGCTTGATGCGCGCATCCTCGGTAGTGAAGCGCCAATCCACTCGTATCACATCCCGGTTGCGTTGATTCTGCCAAGCATTGACCTCGCCGCGCAGGATGTCTTGATTGGCAATCCGTCGGTCCAGGCACTGTCGAGCCAGCACACCGATCTCTATCTCCGCCATATTCAACCAACTCCCGTGTTTGGGAGTGTAGTGTATCTCCAGTCGCTCAGCTATACGCCTCGCCTCAGCAGGCTCGAATGCCTCGTATAGCGAGGACAGCTTGTGAGTGTTGAGATTGTCCATTACCAGCACGA
Source organism: Dehalococcoidia bacterium (assembly GCA_963665215.2). GTDB lineage: Bacteria > Chloroflexota > Dehalococcoidia > Lucifugimonadales > CAUZJF01. The sequence goes on along the minus strand of CAXXWW010000013.1, from coordinate 202,447 downwards.
TCCGGTCTCTGTCAGGGTAGTCCTCGTCGACCAGTTCCTTTATCACATGCGCCCAGTCCACCTTCGTGCGACGCTCTCTGACCTCGACTCGGCGCCATCCGTCCAACGGTGCAAACAGCATGAACAGGCTGCTCACTCCATTGCGCTCGTATTCGTAGTCGTATGCCGCCGATAAGCCGGGCGCTGCGGGACGCGGCACTCGCGTCTCCTTGACTTGCTGTTTGCTCGTCTCATCCATGCACACCAGAACCTCATTCCCATCGTACGGCCGTTGGTAGACCTCCAGTACGTCTTCCATCGCGCACACAAACTCCGCGCTCTGACCGGGCGGGATGCACCAACTCTGCTTCAGCCACGGCTTCAGTTCGTTTTTTTTTAAGCGCCTGGCGAACCGTCTCGGTGCTAATGGTCCCGACTATCTCACACTCGACCAACTGGTCAGCCAACAGCTTCAGGGTCCAACTGGCACGCCCCTCCGGCGGTTCCCCGCAGGCCATCGCTATCAACCGTGCTTCACCTTCGCCGTCCAGTCTCTTTTGACGCCGACGCAGTTGCTTTTTGCGATTCAGCGCAGACTCGACCCCCTCCTCCACACAGCGCTTGCGTATTCGCTCGACCGTTGACTGTCCCACACCGAGCGCGCTGGTGATGTCCGCGTCCTTCATTCCCCCGTCCGAGCGTGACTCATCGCTCATCAGCAGAATGCGCGCATGGGTCTGTTTGTACGCCGCAGCCCGACCGCGTGAGACCAAGGCGTTGAGTTCCTGTTGTTCGTCGGTAGTCAGTCTGATACGGTACTTCTTGGTAGACATCATGGTTCCTCCTCGGTTCAACGTTACGATTGAACCCCCAAGAGGAACAATGACTATCATGGTATTCATTTCAATGATGTTGGACCACTAGGGTAGAAGGCAGAAAGAGGGTGCTGCAACCCCTTGAGGAGCAAGAAATGGACTGCGCCGAACAGGAGGTTCGGGACCCACTGACCCTTCTGCGCGCCGGCCGCCAGGGCCAGCATCTCCTGGTCCTCGGCAATCCCTAGGGCAAGCCTCTCGTACATAGGGGCGTAGCCGGGATACTCCGACCGCGCAGCCACTTTGAAGCTCTCCGAGAGGGCTCCGTACCGCGTCTCCGCGTGTCCAGTGCTCAAGCCTGGACTCCTGCGGCCTCGACACCACTGAATGTCAAATCATCATTTGTCTGGTAGCTAGTCGTTAATGACACCTGTTTTGACATGTCCGGCGGGAGAGTCCAGAGAGGGTTGCCACCCTCTCTGGCAGGGGCTTGGGGATTCCCCCAAACCCTTAGGGCGGGCGGGTGGGAAAAAGAACCCTTCATTTCCCCAGTAACTAACGACTAGTAGACCGACATCCTAGCAATGAAGGGTAACGAGAATACTGCGCGACGCTCCCATCCTAACCTTCCCCCTGACGGGAAGGGACTCACTGTTGCCGTGAGGTCTCGCCAATCCAGGCTAACCCTCATTTCAAAGAGTTCGTACCACTAGATGGCTCAGAAAGATCGTTTTCAGCGGGGAATGGGAGCGAACGGCCCCTTATCTGCGCCGTGGGGCAACCACCGGCTGAGGCCAGCGCCATGGGCGTGAACCAGGCAGACGCTCAGGTCACTGGATCCTGACGGCCTCAATCCCTCGAGACCAGGCCCCCTCAATGTGATAGAACTCGCGCTGCTCCGGCCGGAAAAGGTGCACGATCAGGTCGCTGAAGTCCAGCAAAACCCACCCGCCGTCGGCGGTGCCCTCCCTGTGGTGAATGCCGGCCCCCTGGGCCTTGAGCGCCTTTTCGATCTCCTGGGCGAGGTTGTTAAGCTGGCGTGCCGACTCCGCCGTCAGAATCACGAAGTAGTCTGCGAAGTGGCTAACCCCCCGAATGTCCAGCATGACGACGTCCGAGGCCTGCCTATCCGATGCCACATCGACCGCAAGGCGGGCGTACTCACCGGGCTTGAGTATGGCCTTAGCTCCCACTGTCTCACATTATAGGTTCGGTACGGGAATCCGGTCAATGGCGCTCCATAGGTTTGGCCAAACCCGACCACGACTTGCCGCTTGAAAGGGAGTGAACGCCTGCGGCCCGCCTCTCACCCCCGGTGGGCGCGCCCAGCACCCACGGCCCGAGCCCACCGGCGGCACCGCGGCCATAGCCAGCGGGGCGAGAAGGAGCGTGGGACGAGAAGGAGCATGGGAATGGGACTGTAGTCCCAGGTACGGCGCATGCCGTATCATAGGTCGGTATTATGAAATCGCTGGAGGTCAACCACATGGCGAAATCAGGGCACACCCCGGGCCCTTGGCAGTACAACCCCCAGAGCGCAAACCGTGTTCTTGGACCAGGGGGACAGACGGTCGCCGCCACGTATGGAGGCAGGTTGGACGACGAGGAGCAGGTAGCCAACACTCGTCTGATCGCCTCCGCACCGGTGATGTACGACTACGTCGAGAAGAAGGCACTGGAGGGTGACCACGAGGCCCAGACCATTGTCGCCGGCGTCGAGAAGGGGGTAGACGCATCCTGAGTCCAATGCCACGGAGAACGCCGGGGGCGAGCGGGGGTCCGGCGGGCATCTGAACGCCAGGAGGACGTGGATGTACTGGAGAAAGCGCGATTCTAGGGACGTCGTCGCTGTCCAGGCTATTCACGATGGCACGGGGTCCATCAATACACGCCTGTTCTTCAAGAGAGCAAGCTGGCTTCCCGTCAGCGTCGCGGCGCTGGAGCTTGACCCCGAGGTCAGCGAGGGAAGCCACATCCACGCAGCGGACGGCGCGCTCGAGGAGCTGTCCTGCTTCCTGGAGGGCGTCGGGACTATGTGGTTGGATGGAGAAGACCTGGCCTTCGCCGCCGGTTAGGCTTCGGGCCCTCAGAACCGGCTTGACCGCTCCTTTTGGCCGCAGTAACATCGGCCTTGATCAGAGCTCAGGGCGTGGGTTGCCCCGATCGGGCTGATATGGGGAATTCCCGTTTGGATGAGAAATTACCCCCACAGAGAACGTCCGGCACAGACACGTGCAAGTGTGTCAGACAGGCCAGGCTTTGTCGGACCACAGGCCTTGATCTAGCTGGATAATCCAGCGAACTCCTAGGTTGGAACACTAGTCGAGAACGATGGCTGACACAACAGCGACGCCCCAAGCAACCCTGAGGGCCGAGAACGTCACCCTGACCTACCAGGACGGCAGGAACGTCGTCTACGCCGTCAAGCACGTGGACCTGAATATCAATGCCGGCGAGTTTGTTCGTATCCTGGGCCCGTCGGGCTCGGGGAAGACGTCGCTGCTTTACGCGCTCTCTGGCATCCGACCGCCCGTCGAGGGTCACGTCTACCTGGAAGGGCGTCCAATCGACTCCTCGGGAGTCTCACGCGAGGAGCTGAGACGGCGTCACTTCGGGTTCGTCTTTCAGCAGTACTTCCTTATCAACTACCTTAACGTGCTGCAGAATATCGTAGTCGGCGCTTCAAAGGACAATTCCGAGAGTCGCAAGCGAGGCCGAAGTCTGGTGGCGCGGCTTGAGCTGGACGGCCTGGAGCACCGCAAGCCCTACGAGCTGTCGGCAGGGCAACGCCAACGTGTGGCCATCGCCCGCGCGCTGATCAACGGTCCTCTGGTCCTCCTGGCCGACGAGCCCACGGCGAACCTGGACCATAGCACGGGAGTCGTGGTGATGGAACTACTCGCCGATGCCCGCGACCGCAGCGCTCTTGTGGTCGTCTCCCACGACGAGACCATCCTGCAGAAAGCGGATAGCCTGTACCGGATGTGGGACGGCGAGCTGGAGCGTATGCGTTAACGTCATGAAAGCCCTTTCGATAGTCACCTACTACCTGAACAACAAACGGAAGGTAGCGCCCGTGACGGGTATCATAGCCCTGGCGGTCCTGGCCATCTCCGTCACCGGCGCCCTTACCGGGTCTCTTTTCGAAGACGAGAGACGGGAGCTGGCCTACTACGATCAGTTCGCCGTCGTCTTTTCCATTAAGCGCAGCGGCCTGAGCGACGACATTCTGCGCCAGGTTAAGGACCATCCTGCTGTTGCCGAGACTTACGAGGTAGTGCGCAGCACGACCCGGACTCAGGGCATATTCGGCTCCGAAGGGCGCCCCATCTACTACCTCTCCGAGACGGACCGTCAAGCCTTTGCTGACAGGCTCGGGTGGCGTCTGACCGAGGGCAGGTGGCCGAGGACCGGCACCAACGAGCTCGCCCTTACCAAGAATATCCTGCGCAACCGCGGCCTCGAGGTGGGGGGCCGCGTAGGCGAAGAGGCGGACGAGAGGGACTGGCTTCGAGGCGAGTGGCTGATCGTAGGGGCCCTGGCCAGCGACGCCGTTACAGGAGGTGTGGGCGACCGTTCCTACTTTCGCGAGCGCTATCTGACCGATCCCGACCTCCCCCCTGAGGTGGCGAACCGCCCCCACGTTCTCACCATACGGCCTGCGGAAGGCAAGGACCTTGAGTTGGAGGCGTTCCTCGACAACCTACCCAGAGGCGAGGTAGGCGCTTTTCACCGGACAGAAGCCCGGCAGGAGCTGGACGAGGAGCTGGCCAACATCAACATGATACTCTGGATCCTCAACGGGATTAGCATAGTGGTCCTTTCCCTGGCCCTCGGACTTCTGAACGTCATATTCTTCATGCAGCGGGCCAACGAGTTCGGGCTGCTGGCGGCGCTGGGCTACACGAAGGGGTTCCTGGCCGTGCGCACCTTCTTGGAGGCGGTAGTGACGGTGGCTGTGGGATGGGCGCTGGGCATCCTGCTGTCCCAGGGCATCTACACTGTACTTAACGCAACGCTCTTCGACCCCAAGGGCCTGGCGCCGCTCACGATTATGACGCCCCGCGTCCTTCTGTTCACAACCCCCATACCCGTGACCGTGACCGTCTTCAGCGTCGCGGTCGTGCTGTGGCAGCTGTGGCGCATGGACCCGGTGGCTATCATCGAGCGGCGGGACTAGATGACTCCTATCCCGCCCAACGCACCCTCAAAAAGGAAACCTGCGAGGCACCCCCAGGTCGCGCGCTCGGCGTACTCTCCCTTTCCGCCGTAGCCATAGTACATCGGGCGTAGACCGCCTCCCCTACGTGGAAGCCGGCCAGCATGTGGTCGTGGTCGTCGTAGAAGCCATGTTGCAAGCGGCACTCGATCTGGTACCGCTGGAACATCTCCCTGAAGCGCGGCGTCTCGTTCCCCAGCAGGTCTCGGTCGCCGCCCTCAAGCTCTGGTGACGGGATGGTGAAGTGCTCATGAAAGGTGCGGCCACCCCAGAGGGTGCGGCCTCTCCACCCTGCCACCTAGTGGTCCAACATCATTGAAATGAATACCATGATAGTCATTGTTCCTCTTGGGGGTTCAATCGTAACGTTGAACCGAGGAGGAACCATGATGTCTACCAAGAAGTACCGTATCAGACTGACTACCGACGAACAACAGGAACTCAACGCCTTGGTCTCACGCGGTCGGGCTGCGGCGTACAAACAGACCCATGCGCGCATTCTGCTGATGAGCGATGAGTCACGCTCGGACGGGGGAATGAAGGACGCGGACATCACCAGCGCGCTCGGTGTGGGACAGTCAACGGTCGAGCGAATACGCAAGCGCTGTGTGGAGGAGGGGGTCGAGTCTGCGCTGAATCGCAAAAAGCAACTGCGTCGGCGTCAAAAGAGACTGGACGGCGAAGGTGAAGCACGGTTGATAGCGATGGCCTGCGGGGAACCGCCGGAGGGGCGTGCCAGTTGGACCCTGAAGCTGTTGGCTGACCAGTTGGTCGAGTGTGAGATAGTCGGGACCATTAGCACCGAGACGGTTCGCCAGGCGCTTAAAAAAAAACGAACTGAAGCCGTGGCTGAAGCAGAGTTGGTGCATCCCGCCCGGTCAGAGCGCGGAGTTTGTGTGCGCGATGGAAGACGTACTGGAGGTCTACCAACGGCCGTACGATGGGAATGAGGTTCTGGTGTGCATGGATGAGACGAGCAAACAGCAAGTCAAGGAGACGCGAGTGCCGCGTCCCGCAGCGCCCGGCTTATCGGCGGCATACGACTACGAATACGAGCGCAATGGAGTGAGCAGCCTGTTCATGCTGTTTGCACCGTTGGACGGATGGCGCCGAGTCGAGGTCAGAGAGCGTCGCACGAAGGTGGACTGGGCGCATGTGATAAAGGAACTGGTCGACGAGGACTACCCTGACAGAGACCGGATCGTGCTGGTAATGGACAATCTCAACACTCACAAGCTGTCCTCGCTATACGAGGCATTCGAGCCTGCTGAGGCGAGGCGTATAGCTGAGCGACTGGAGATACACTACACTCCCAAACACGGGAGTTGGTTGAATATGGCGGAGATAGAGATCGGTGTGCTGGCTCGACAGTGCCTGGACCGACGGATTGCCAATCAAGACATCCTGCGCGGCGAGGTCAATGCTTGGCAGAATCAACGCAACCGGGATGTGATACGAGTGGATTGGCGCTTCACTACCGAGGATGCGCGCATCAAGCTAAAGTCACTCTACCCATCAATACAAAAACGTTGAACCACTAGTTGGCGAGCGTCGTATTGCCCGCGTACTCACTCACACCCGACGAATATCAGCCTCATGTACCTGCCTCCTGGACTGTGGGGGCCCGTAGCACGTAGAATCTCACGCAGGGTAGAAGAATGGGCCCGGGCCGCACGACGGCGAGCCTGATGCAACGCGAGGGAACGATGTTGGACTTGATGATCGCGGACGGACTTGTTATCGACGGCAGCGGTAGCGCGGGCTTTTACGCCGCGGTGCTCGTCAAAGACGAACGGGTAGTCATCCATCGCGGAGACCCCTCGCACCTGGAGGCCGCACGGGTCATCGATGCCGCCGGACACGTGGTCTGCCCGGGATTCATCGACCTGCACTCTCACGCGGGCCTCACCATACTGGGGGCCCCCCACCACGACCCTAAGGTGCGCCAGGGCGTCACGACCGAGCTAATCGGAATCGACGGCATCTCCCACGCGCCCTTCAGGAGCCGGGAGGAGCTGCGCCGGTACATCTGGCTGGACTCAGGCCTCAACGGCTATCCACCCATGTCGGCCGACTGGCTGACCGTAGCCGACCTGCTGGGCAAGTATGACGGCAAGGTTGCGGTCAACATAGCGTACATCCTGGGCAACTCGCCGGCCCGCATCTGGGCAGTTGGCTGGAACGACCGACCGGCGACCGGCGCGGAGCTGAAGGACATGCAGTCGGTGGTCAGAGAGGCTATGGAGGAGGGCGCTTGGGGTCTGTCCACCGGCCTGGACTATCCGCCGGGTTCATACGCGGACACGAGCGAGCTGGTGGCCCTGTCGGAGGTGGCGGCCCGCATGGGCGGCTTCTACCACACGCACACCAGGGCGAGTCTCCTGTCGAAGGGGCTGCTGGCGCCCTGGGAGGAGGCGCTGGAGATCGGGAGGCGCAGCGGCGTCCCCGTTCACCTGACCCACTACCGCCAGAGCGCTCAGGGCGCGGGGAGCCACCTGGACTACCTGGGCCTGGTGGAGAGCGCCCGAGACGATGGCCTTGACGTCACCTTCGACTGCTACACGTACCCTTACTCCGGCACCAGCGTTACCGTCAAGCTGCCGTCCTGGGCCAAGGACGGAGGCCCCGAACGGCTGATGGCGGCCCTCAAGGACCCCGACGACCGCGCCAGGATGAAGCGTGAGATACCGCCAGACCGGCTTCAAAATAACTGGCTGACCAACTTCACTAAGCCCAATCACCGCCTCTACGACGGCCGGCTCCTGACGGATATCTCGGAGATGCGCGGGCAGGACCCGGCAGACGCCCTTTTCGACCTGCTGGTGGACGAAAACCTGGGCATCTCGACGGTGGGCCTGGGCACCAACCCTCATACGCTGCCCGCGTTCGTGTCCCACCCGTACGGCATGATCGCCAGCGACTCGATTCTGTTTGGCGAGTACCCCAACCCGAGGAGCTACGGCTGCTTCCCCATCGTCCTGGCGGAGTTCGTCCGCGCCGAAAAGCACCTGCGGCTCCCCGAGGCGATCAGGAAAATGACATCGTTCCCCGCGCAGCGCCTGGGCCTGCCCGACCGCGGCCTGCTGCGGGACGGGTTCAAGGCGGACATCGTCGTCTTCGACCCGGACACTGTGAAGACTCACGCGACACGAGAGGACCCGAAGCGCTACCCTACCGGCATCGAGTACGTTATCGTGAACGGGCAGGTCGTTATTGAACGCGGCCGCAACACCGGCGCCCTGCCCGGCCGCGCGGTCCGTAGAGGCCATGCCTCCACGTGAGCGCCCCTTCACCACCAGCACCCGACGGAGACCAGTGCACGCGCCGGTCGAATACTGATAACAAGGTAGAGAAGTGAAAGCAACCGTAGCACCGCCGTTAACCCTGCTCGCGGCCGTCGTGGCGGCGGCGCTTCTCGGAATAGGTACGGCTTGCGGCGCGCCGGCCGCCGGAGCCCCGGTGAGCGCGACCTCCGTAGATGAGGCCCCCGAGTTCACCTTACACCTGTTTGACGAGTCCGAGGTTTCGTCCGCTGACCTGAAACGGGAGGGCAGGCCGGTGTTCCTGTTCTTCATCGCGACCTGGTGACCGGTGTGTCGCGCCGAGTTGCGGCGCATGAAGGAGGTGTACCCCGAGTTCGCCGACCAGGTCCGGTTCTACGCTGTGGGCACAGACCCGACTGAGAGCCTGGACGGGCTGGAGCGGTACCGGGAGGAGCAGGGGTACCCGTGGCCAATCGCCCTTCCCGACCCCAATATGCTGAGCAGCTTCCGCGTGCTTACACAGTCCACGAAGATCGCTATCGACGACCGCGGGGCCATCGTCTACCGGGACGGCTACGGCCGGGGCGACCCCGACACGTGGCGGGAGGTATTTGCCAGACTCGCGGAGAGCGCCGGTCGGTGAGGCTGTCTACGGCCGACACGAGGGGATCCGGTCTACCCAGGAGCTGTCGGTGATTCGTACCTGGCCGGTGCCGTCGGCCCGCAATACGTATGCTTCGTTGTCTCCGTCCCTCTTGGAATGGGGGGGAATGCGGCCCGAGAGGTAGGCGACGTCCAAGGGCGCCGGCTGCGAGCATTCCAAGGCTACCGCCGCGAGTCCGGCCGCGAGCGCGAATGCAGATGTGGGCGGGCAATCGATATTATGGATTCAGCAACAGGTCTGGAAGACGTCCTGCCGGTCATGAGCGCTAGGGGTAGACCGAGAAGTCATAGCCTTCCTTGCAGATGCAGTCCAGCAGCGCCGGCTGTCCCGTTCTGGTGACGTCGATGGCCTGCTTCAACGCGGGTACGAAATCGTCGGGCCTTTCCACCCGCAACGCCCACGCACCCAGTGCCTTCGCGACACCGGCGTAGTCTCCTCCCTGCCTGAGGGTATCGTAGGCCTCCGCCGAATAGGGCATGCTCTTTCGCTCGATGGCCATGATCCCATTGTTAAACACGATGGTCAGGATGCCGATCTTGTTCCTGACCGCGGTCTCTATGTCCATGCCGACCATTCCTATCGCGGCATCCCCCATCATGTTGACACACAGCTTGTCCGGCTCCGCCAGCTTGGCCCCCATGATGAGTCCAAGCCCGTAGCCAAGCTGAGTGGATTTTCCCCACCCAATGTACGTCCTCGGCGCCACGCTCTCCCAGAACGGCACTACCTGGTCACGCGGGCTCCCGGCGTCATGGGTGACGATGGTGTTGGCGCGGTCGACGTGGTGCATAAGGTCCCAGATGATCCGGTACTGGTTAATCGGCACCTCGTCCGACGTGAGCTGGGGCGTCCACTCATCCAGCCACCGCCTCTTGACGTTCTGGACCTCCGGGGCCACGTCGCGGCTTTTGCGGTGCCCCTCGCCGTTGGTCTGCGCCTTGATCTCGGCTATGAGCCCCTGAAGCACGAGCTTCGCGTCGCCGATGAGGCTGTAGTCTGCCTCGTGTTCCTTGTTGACGTCGCTCGGGTCGTTGGTGGAATGGACTATCACCTTTCCAGGCGGGACCTTGGGCCCGTAGTTGGTGCGCGTGAAGCTGCATCCGATGCCGAAGACAAGGTCGGCCTTCTGAAGGAAGTGCGACGCCTGCCCGGTCGTGGACACCGCGGACGCGCCCAATGCCAGAGGGTGGTCCTCGGGGAACGCGCTCTTGCCTGGCAAGGTGGTCATCACCGGGGCCTGGAGCAGCTCGGCTATCTCCTGTAGCTCGTCCCACGCCTCCGCGTATAGACACCCCTGCCCCGCATGAATGACCGGGCTCTCCGCGTCGAGCAGCACGCGCGCGGTCTCCTTCAACTCACCGATGTCCGGGGCCGTCCGGTTGCCCCTTACGGGCGTGTACTCCAGCTCCCCCTCGAGCTCGGCGAACCAGATGTCGCGCGGAATCTCCAGCAGCACTGGGCCGGCCTTGCCGGTCCGCAGCTGGTAGAACGCCCGGCGCATCAGCGCGGGGATCCGCTCCACGTGGCTGGCCTGGCCCAACAACTTTGTGACGTTGCGGTAGTTGTCCACCGCGCTGAACCCGGGACTGACGAAGCTCCTGCTGGTGGGTTCTCCCCCGGGTATCAGCAGGATGGGTACGTTGTCCGAGAACGCCTGGGCCGCCCCAGGAAAGGCATTTTCCGTGCCCGGTCCCTGCTGCATGGCGAACACGCCGATCCTCTTACCGTTGGTGGTGCGGCTGAAACCGTCGGCGATGGCCAGTCCCATGCGCTCCTGCCTGCACAGAATGGGACGTATCCCCACCTTGGCACAGGCGTCGATCAGGTTTTGCGCGGGAAAGCACGCCAGGAACTCTATGCCTTCCCTCTTCAAGATTTCCGCAATGACGTCGGCCCCGTGCATTCCAGGCTCCTTTGTTGTGCGTCGATTCTGGCAGGGCGCTGATAACCCTTTTTGACCATCTCCCTGGCCCCCTTTCCGGCCAGGAAGAGGGCCGCCGCAGGCGGATGAGGCACACCCTCAGGCTCCCGCCAAAGGGGTTTTCTCCGCATCTGCACCCCATCCGCCCCAGGCGGATCAGCCTGCTAGACGTCGCAAGCCACAGAGCTCATGCTCCGTTGTCGCGCCCGTCGGCACCTGTACCGGCTCTGTTCACCACACAGGCCGGATAGAACCCGGCCAGACCGTACACAATAAAAGCCAGAGCCTCTTGCACCCTTTCCCTTCACACTTCACCTTGCACAGTTATTACTACATTTCCCGTTTTCTGCCCTTTTTCAACATAGCTATGAGCCTCGGGAATTTAGAGGTGGTCTCGTTTGTCTGAACAGCGCTGCCCGGTTTGATAAGTGGAATCGCGCTGCCGTGCGTTAGGCCGCCGCGGACTCGGCAGGCGCTCTGTCAAAGAACTGGTCCGGCGTCATTCCCCCAAGGCTCGAATGGGGCCGTCCGGCATTGTAAAACTCGAAGTACCGCCCGAGTCCAGTTCTGGCTTCCGGGACCGATTCGTAGGCTCTCAGGTACACCTCCTCGTACTTGACGCTCTTCCACAGCCGTTCGACGAACACATTATCCTTCCAGCTTCCCTTCCCGTCCATGCTGATCTGGATCCCATTGGCTTTCAGCAGGCCGGTGAAGGCGTCACTTGTGAACTGGCTTCCCTGATCTGTGTTGAATATCTCCGGCGCGCCGTGGCGTCCCAGGGATTCTTCGAGCGCCTCCACGCAGAAGTCTGTGTCCATTGTGACCGATACCCGCCAGGCCAGCACCTTGCGGCTATGCCAGTCCATCACTGCGGCTAGGTACACGAACCCCCTGGCCATCGGAATGTACGTGATATCCATTGCCCACACCTGGTTGGGCCTGCTCACCTCAAGCCCGCGCAGCAGGTACGGATACACCGTATGGCCGGGGCGTCGCCGGCTGGTGTTGGGCTTGCGGTACAGCGCCTCGATGCCCATCCGCCGCATCAGTGTGGCGATGTGTCTACGCCCGGAGGAGAGTCCCTCCTGGCGGAGCGCAGGCCTCGCATCATCCTACTGCCTGCAAACGGATACTCAAGGTGCAGCTCATCGATGCGGCGCATCAGCCCGAGACCGGCTTCGCCCACCGGCCGTGGCCGGTAGTAGATGCTCCCGCGGCTGATGCCCACTGCCTTTGCCTGGCGGGCGAGAGGCAGCTTGTGATCGCGGTCGATCATCGCCTTGCGCCCGGCAATCCCGCCTTCGTGAGCGCGGCCTCTAAAAAATCGTTCTCCAACGCAAGCTCACCGATCTTAGCGTGAAGGACCTTCATATCTACCGGCTTTTCAGCCTGCCCTGTCCCGGCCCCAAATAACTGCGCCGCCCGATCCAGCAACTGGGTCTTCCATTGCGTGATCTGGTTCGGGTGCACATCGAACTGGCTTGCCAGCTCCGAAAGTGTCCGGTCGCCGCGCACTGCGGCAAGAGCCACCTTCGCCTTGAACTCTGCCGAGTGGTTACGGCGGGGTCGTCTGCTCATCTCTCGCTCCTGTCTCCGAGAGCACTATCATGCCCTCAATCAGGCAGCGATTCCACTTATCCCCCTGTTCAGATTTCCGGAGCCACTTCTTTTGTTCCAACGGATAGCGTCTATCTATGACCGCTTTTATCTTTCCCGCCTGAATAAGCTCTTTGAAAAAGAGCACATCTTGTCTAGTGTATTTTGGAATTGGAAACATGACTTTTTTGCTGCCGATTTTTGAAGTCCACAATGCTAGGAACGGATTCTGAACTAAAAAGCCCAGTTCTGTAGAAAAATAGATCCCGCCTCGCTTCATCAAGCTCTTACAGCTTGAAAATGAGCTCTTGCCGACCGCGTCAAAAATTACGTCATACGTTTGACCATTCTTGGTAAAATCGTCTTTCGTGTAATCAATTACCTTATCGGCTCCCAGAGATTTCACCAATTCTAAATTCACGGTACTGCATACCCCTGTAACCTCTGCTCCATAATACTTGCCAAGCTGCACCGCTGCGGTACCTATCGGAGGTATCTTCAAAAAGTGTGTAAACAGTCAGGCGGTGTACCCTCTCTCTGAACAACACGGGCTCGAGGCCCAAGAGAGGAGATAGACCGCCCATGAGGAAGGAAAGCACTGAGAGTAGGTCGGAGTCAAGGCCGGAGTGGGAGCAGTTGGAGGATTGGGTGCGAAGCCAGGTCCAGAGGCTGATCCAGGAGTTGCTGGAGGAGGAGGTGACGGCGTTTCTGGGAAGGGCGAAGTCGGCGCTCAGATCCGACTCGGACTCAGATACCGGCTATCGGAACGGATACGGCAGAGCCCGGAGGCTTACGCTGAGTTCGGGAACGATACAGCTGAGGCGGCCGCGAGTCCGCGATACCGAGGAGCAGTTCGAGAGCCGGCTGCTGCCGCTGTTCGTCAACAGGACCAGGAAGGTTGCTGAGTTGATCCCCGAGCTGTACCTGCACGGTCTATCCGAAGGCGACTTCGATCTGGCTTTGCGGGGGCTGCTGGGAGAGGACGCACCGGTATCGGCGAGCACGGTGGCCCGGTTGAAGGATAAGTGGAACGATGAGCTTGCCCAATGGCGCAGCCGGCCCCTCGATGACCTGGAAGTGGTCTACATGTGGGTGGATGGAGTCTACGTCAAGGCTGGTCTTGAGAAGGAGAAGGCGGCGGTACTGGTGGTAATGGCGGCCCTGAGCGACGGGAGCAAGGTGGTGGTGAGCGCTGTTCCCGGATACAGGGAGTCCACAGAGAACTGGTCCGAGGTGCTCAGGGACATCAAGCGCCGGGGCTTGAGCTGCCCGAGGCTGGTGGTTGGAGACGGACACCTGGGCATCTGGGGAGCTCTGCGCAACGTCTATCCGCAGGCGGCAGAGCAACGCTGCTGGAACCACAAGATCGTAAACGTGCTCGCCAAGCTTCCAAAGCGACAACAGGACCAGGCCAAGCTCATGCTGCGTACTATCCCCTACGCGCCGACTCGGACAGAGGCTGAGCGGCTCAGGACGGTGTTCACCAGGTGGTGCGGCGACCATTCCTACGAGGCGGCCTCAGAGGCCTTAGAGCGGGACTGGGACCGCATGGTCACCTTCTATGACTTCCCAAAGGAGCACTGGGGGCACCTTCGCACGACGAACCCGGTAGAATCACCCTTCGCGGCCCTCAGGCTTCGGACCGATGCCGCCAAGCGCTACAAGAGGGTCGATCGGGCGATAGCGGTGATCTGGAAAATGTTGATGGTCGCCGAACAGCGCTTCAGGCGTCTGAAGGCCCCTGAGTTGATCGAAGACGTCTATCTCGGTGCACAGTATGCGGATGGAATCGCCATTGAATCAACGGCTGAGAAGGTCGCCGCCTGATGTCGTTTACACACCTATTGACGTAACCTCACCTATCGACCCAGAAGCGCCATTGATAAGGACTGTTTGTCCGCTTTGAATATTTGCTTTACTAAGGCAATTCAACGCAAGTGTTGCCCCGTCGATGACTGCCGCAGCTTCCTCATAGTTCATATTCTCCGGTTTTGTTGCTAGCGGATCTTCTTCGGCCAGGCATATGTACTCGGCATGAGCGCCAAATTTGTCGCCACTATGCCCAAAAACCTGGTCACCTTTTTTGAATCGTTCTACATTTTTACCTACCGCTTCGATGTCCCCAGCAAACTCAGTCCCAAGTATCGTTCTTTTTGGCCTGATGAGACCACTAAACAATCCCGTTTTGAAAGGAAGTTTTTGCACATCTGCCTACCGTATGTTGGGGTAGACCACTATGGGTACGTTTGTTCTAATTCAATCGACTTTTTACGAAAAAAGGGGGAGACCACTAGCAAAAAAGGGGGCAGCCTTCGAAAGCCGCAGTCCGTTCTGTTTACTGTTGTCGCATGTATTTTTATCAGTACTTCATTGTACTTGGGAGTAGGTTTTTCCACCTCTTTGAGCTGAAGAACATCCGGTGGCCCGTATTTTGTGTTTACAATCGCTTTCATGGGTGTTCCTTCACTTCGCGGGTTCGGCCCGTCCGGGCCACGCAAGGCCGGCGGAGAGTGTGGTTTGTATCCAGCGGTCTTGATCCAGCGCTACAGCTTCCGAATCGGGAATTTCACCCAGCACCTGGGGATAAAGCTCTTCCACGACCTCTCCCCAAGTACGGTGAAGGAGCGTTTCTGCTACGAAGATGCTCCAGGGACTGGGCTCACGCCGCCACGGCAGACTGATCTATACTCTATATCCAGAGTATCGGATGGGAATGCATACAATCGTGCGTGAGCTGGCGGGCAGGGCGGTGCCGTCGCCAACTGGCAACAGCATCTGGAACACAAACACCCTTGCCAAGGTGCCGGCAACGCATGGGACAACTGGGTGTTGTCATGTTGCTCGCCCCTCCTGGGTGCGCCTCCGGGGGCAGTATGGCTACTAGCCTCCAATTCCAAGCTCCTTGGCCTTCGCGATGTCCCGCTCTGCTTCTATTGACTGGCCGATGGCCCCGTAAACCGCACCCCTCCAGTTGTAGGCCTCAGCGTGTTGGGGGTTGAGGCGGATGGCCTCGTCGAAGTCCTCAATCGCAAGTTCGAACTGGTCAAGATAGCGGTGCGCAACACCCCTGTTGTAGTAGGCATCGGCCTGTGGGTTGAGCCTGATGGCCTCATCGAAGTCCTGTATGGCACTCCGGTACTGACCAAGACGTAGCTGGACACCGGATTGCTGTCCCTGGGAGGACTGGCCAAGACTTTTGTAAGCGACGCCCCTGTTGTAGTAGGCGATGGCGTCCTGTGGGTCTAGCTTGATGGCCTCGTCGAATGCTTCGATGGCCTTCTTGTAATCACCTTGCTCGAAATAGATCATGCCTTGGTCATTGGCATTCACGTCTGCAGAGCAAGCTGCCGTGACCGCGACGAGCAGCACGTATCCCAGTGCGAGTGCTGCCTTATGTCTCATCCCACCCCGCATGAGCGTACCTCCGGAACAGTATAGGCTGGCCTACAATCAGCCTGTGAATATCCTATTCTGCTCGCCTAACTAATGCAATCCTGGTAACTGGATGGGGTTTCGGTCGCTGCAACCGTTGCTACACCTGTAGCTATTCGCGGATTCGTGTCGTATATTATGAGCTTGATTCTACGGACGGGCCGAATTCTCTTCATTGCCACATATCGAAGCGTCCGACACGAGGGGCACACACCGGCGAAGGGGCCCATTGGTAATCAAAAATCCAGGAGACGAAATTGGAAAACAAGATTTATCGGGTCGGTATTGTCGGGCTGGGCGGAATTGCGGCAGGGCCAGTAAAGGAACCCCCACCACGCCCTCTTAACAGACAGATAATTACCTCCCATGCCGCTTGTCTCGCCCTGGTGCCTCGTACGAGGGTGGTGGCCTACTGCGACATGGCACAAGACCTGCTCCCCCAGTTCAAGTCTAACTGGGGGAGTACCTGGCCGGACGCCCAGCCCTATACCGATTTCAACATGATGCTGGACAAGGCAGACCTCGACATCCTGACGGTGTGCACGGGTGACGCAACCCACGGGAGTATGGTCGTTGGTGGAGCCGAGGCGGGCGTCAAGGCGATCATATGCGAAAAGCCGCTCGCGACCAGCATGGAAGACGCCAATCGCATGCTCAAGGCCTGCAAGGACAACGGCGTGCATCTGAGCGTGGGCCATACACGCCGGTGGATGAGCCAATATCACAAGGTCCGTGAGACCGTCCGCTCAGGCGCCATCGGCCCCATAAATACCATAGTCGCGTCCCACTGGGGACCGCGCGCCATGCTCTTCCGCAATGGCACCCATATCATCGATGGCATCGGTTTCTTCGCCGAGTCACCTCCCAAACAGGTCTGGGCGAAGCTGGAAGACGGCTTCGACGACTGGGATGTATATAGAGGACAGGGTGGCAGGGACCCCGCAAGCGAGCCGGGTGCAAGTGGATTCGTCATCCACGAAAACGGTGTCCGGTCGTTCTACGCGGGTTCTAAGAAGTCTGTCGTGCCTGCGTCGACGATGCAGATCACCGGTCCAAAGGGCCAGATCGAATTCCAAATGAATGGCGGCGTCGCGAGGGTGCTGACGCGTGGATCCAACGGCGAAACTTTGAGCCAGGACTTGATCCCCCACCACTACCAGTCGGAGAACTACGTGGCGGCCTATGAAGAGCTCATCAACCTTGTTGAGAACGGGGGAGAGGGTGTCAGCACCGGCGAACACGGGCGCTGGGTCGTCCAGATCATGGTCGGCTTCTTGAACTCCCACCAGGCCGGCTCGACGCTGGTCGACGTTCCGCAATAGTGAAAACCGCCTCCGCTCCCCATCGAACGCCAGTTCACGACGCCGGCAGATGGCATTGTGAGCTTGATTGGCTGATTGACGGCACTCGTCAGTGATACGACCATGGCTATCGTCGAGGATGGCGCGTTGCCTGGCGCCAGGCGGTTTGACATGGGTAATCCGGCTATAATGCACGAGCAATAGCCCCTAACGCAACGCTCGGAGGTCCAAGCCTATGTCCAGCCACCTGAATGGCCCAATCTACCATGGCCGCCAGAAGCTGATCTCCGCTCTGGAATCTCGAGGGCCTGTGACGCCGCGCGACGACGGCGTGTACGACTGGGGGGAGCGATGGCGCATCATCGCGGGTGGCCCCGAGAACGCGCGGCTTCGCGAGACCCTGGAGTCTAGAGGCGTTGCCCCCCCCACCGCACCCGAGTCCCTTTGCATCCAGCACCTGGGCGAGCGTGAGGGAAAGAATACCCTGGCCATCTACGGCAGGGACGACCGAGGACTGGCCTACGCGCTATACGAGGCGGCTGCAGCCGTCGAGCTGGCCAGGCCTGAGGAGGACCCCCTGGCAAGAGTGTCCGACGCGATGGAGCACCCCGAGCTGGCGGTACGCAGCATAATCAAGTTCTTTGTCAACGATGCATCGGACATGAAATGGTTCCACTCCGTGGACCACTGGGACGGCTACATGGCCATGCTTCTGGCCAACCGGTTCAACCGGATTAATCTTTGCTTCGGCAACGGCGACTACTTCAGGATCGCTTACCCCTTCTTCGTGGATGTCCCGGGATATAACGTGAGGGCGCAGGGCGTGAGTCCGGAGGAGCGGGACAAGAACCTGGCGACTTTGCAGGCTATCTCGTCAAAGGCCGGGGAGTACGGCCTGGACTTCTACCTGGGCATGTGGACCCACTCGACAACCGCATGGACCCCCAGCTGGGACGAGCCGAAGGGCGCGTACCCCATTGAGGGGATCGACGAGGCAGGCCTCGGCGCCTACTGCCGGAAAGCGGTTGCGCACCTCCTCGCGCAATGCCCCGACATCGACGGGGTCGCCCTGCGCATCAACGTCGAGGCCGGCATTCGCGAGGACGATCCGACCTTCTGGGACAATGTGTTGCAGGGGATTGCCGAGGCCGGTCGCCCCGTCAAGGTAGACCTCCGGGTCAAGGGCATCACCTTCGACCTGATCAATAACGTCCTGGACAAGGGCCTTGATCTCACCGTCTCCTCCAAGTTCACGGCTGAGCACCTGGGCCTCCCATACCACCAGGCGCAGATTCGCACCACGGAGCTCATCCCAAGGAAAGGCGGCTCCATGGAGGGGATGGACATGTCCAGGAGGTTCAACCGGTACGGCTATGCCGACGTGCTGGTCAGGCCCAGGGACTACGACTACATAGTCCGCCTCTGGATGCTGGGAACACAGAAGATCCTGCTTTGGGGCGACCCCGACTACGTCCAAACTCTGACCGGGAACAGCACTATCGCCGGGAGCGTCGGCCTGGAGTTTAACGAACCGCTGACATACGGGGGCATTGCAGGGGCAAACTGGCCTGGGCTGCAGCACGGCAACCTGTTCGCCGACAGCAGCCAGAAGTTTTACGAGTGGGGCTTCCAGCGGTACTGGTATACCTTCATGCTGTTCGGACGCTTGATGTACAATCCCAAAACTTCGCCAGAGGTGTGGCTGAGAGAGCTGAGGAGACGCTTCGGCGCCGAGGCGGCGCCCCATATAGCCGAGGCCCTCAGGTTCGCCAGCAAGACCCTGCCGCTGCTTACCATGAGCCACATGCCCTCCGCTAACAACACCATCTTCTGGCCCGAGGTCTACACCAACAACCCCATCGTCGAAACCTCGGAGTCCGAGCTCTACCTTGACTCCCCGACGCCCCACAACGAGAGGACGGTTGAGCCCCTCGACACGGCGATTTTCTACAGGGTGGTCGACTATGTCGATGACTACACGTCCGGCCAGGTCAGGGGAAGGTACGACCCCCTGGAGGTCAGCCGCTGGCTGCAGGGGTACGCCGATAAGGCCACAGCAGCCTTGGACAAGGCAGAGCAGGTGGCCGATACCGCCGACCCAGAGCTTCGATGGATACTCCTGGATGTCAGCGTGCAGGCCCATCTTGGACGGTTTTTCAGCCACAAGCTAACCGCCGCCACCCGTTACGAGCTCTACTACAAGACCGGCGACTACGAGTCCCTCACCAACGCCGTCTCAGCCTACAGCCAGGCCCTGGAGGAGTGGAGGCAGATCGTACGCCAAACCAAAGGCCGTTACATAGACGACCTGCCCTTTGGAAAGAACCCTCAGGTCAGAGGCAATTGGGCAGACCGCGAGGAGGCCATCGTCAAAGACCTGAGGGACATGGAGGGGGTCCAGCGCGGCTACCTGGAGGACTATGCCGCCGGGCCAGTATCCTTCGCCCACGTACCGCTGAGGCGTCAGAGGGCCGAGGATGTACGGGTGACGACGACCGTAAAGGGCTGGGGTGGCGTTGACCGGGTCACGCTTCATCACCGTACGGACCCATCCCAGCACTTCAGCGAGACCGATATGGCCCGGCGACCCGGGAGCTCGCCGGTCTACTCGGCCAGACCGCCGGTGGGCAGCGCATCCGACGGCCCGCTACAGTACTACATGACGGCCACGCTTCGGTCCAAAGAGACGGTCTCCTACCCTGCCGAGGGAGCGGACAACCCCCTGGAAATCGACTTGACTGAGGAGGACCACAGGTGCTCTCACACTCCCCCAAAGGCCTTCCGCAAGGGCCAGCCCCTCAAACTGGACCTTCGGGTGGAGGCGCCTGCGGACCCCCGGGCGGTGAACCTGTTCTACCGGCACCTCAACCAGGCCGAGTTCGTCCAGGAAATGCCCATGGCCAACGGTGGAGGCGACTATACGGCGACCATTCCAGGCGATTACACCGACTCGCCCTATGACCTACTCTACTATTTTGAGATTCAGGACCGGGCGGGTGGGGCGACTCTATACCCGGGGTTCGACGACCCATCCGCCAGCACGCCCTATCTTATAGTTTACGCGCAGTAGCGCGACCGGTCCGAAGCTAGGCGGCAGATTCTTTGGGAGTCAGGAAAGGAAAGCGAGTCGCCGGTCGGTACGGCTGACGAAGTACGACTGAAGAAAGAGTTGCTGTCTAGGGTCGCTGGGCTAGTGGACGCCAACAAGGGCTCATCCCCCTGTCCTGATAACCTCATACCGGCTGGAAGGTAAGACCGACGTCCGCCTTGAGGGCAATCCCAAACAAGCGCCCAGAAGCTCGTAGAGTATTTCATCTACTGAACCCGGAAGCCCAGCTATTAGCTTGAGGCTCCCGAGAGACGGAAGAAGCGGGCACCGGCCAACTTGCGCTCTATGCCGCGATGAGCATTCCGGTCCTATAGCGCTTCGTCGCCCTGCTCCCCGGTGCGGACTCGGATTGCCTGGTCCACTGAAGTTACGAATATCTTACCGTCGCCGATGTTGCCTGTCTTCGCGCTTCCGATGATGGCGTCAATCGCCTTTTGGGTATTCCCATCGCTGACAACAACTTCCACCTTCACTTTGAGCAACATGTCCACCACTCGCGTTCCGACACCGCGGGGCCCGCCTGCCACAACCCCTCTCTGCTGTCCATGACCGGTAACATGGACTACGTTCATGCCCGCCATCCCCGCTTCAACAAGAGCGTCCTTCACTGCAGTAAGATTCTCAGGTCTAATGATGGCTTCGATCTTTTGCATTCATGGCTCCTCGTATCAGTCTATTTCCTTTTGACCTGGCCAGCCCGCGTTCTGGGCTGATGCTACTCTGGCCCTGAAATACAGTCAAGCTTGATTCCCTCGTAAAAACCCCTCGTCCTCCGGGGGCAATGGGAGGATAATGTGGGGAAAGGGCGTTGGGGCAGCGCCCGGGCGAGGGAGGGGAGGATGTTCCGAGCGCGAGACCCGCAAGAGAGCCTCTGGCAGTCCCAGTTCCTGGTGACGCCGAAGAAGGCTAAGCGCCTGGAGGGGAGTTGGGCCGAGGTTTTCCGAAACGAGGCGCTCCCCCTGATTGACGAGGAGCTCTTTGCTCCGATGTACTGCGCGGACAACGGCCGTCCCAACCGAGCGGTGCAGACCGTCCTCGGGGTCCACCTTCTCAAAGAGATGTTCAACCTCACCGACGGTGAAGCCCTGGAGCAGCTAGAGTTCAACCTGCTCTGGCACCACGCCCTGCGGCTGGACATCGAGGAGACCCACCTGCCCCAGAAGACCCTCCACAACTTCCGAGTTCGCCTGATGCAGCACGATGGTGGCCGGCTGGCTTTCCAGGAGACCACGGACCGGATCATCCAGGCGCTGGGCATACGCACCGGAAAGCAACGGCTGGACTCCACCCACATCATGAGCAACATCGCTACACTCACCCGGCTGGGCCTGTTCTGTGAGACGATGCGGTTGGTTCCTGCGGGCCTTGCGCTGGGAGCACCCAGAGCTTCGCCCTGTGGTTCCGGAGGGCCTCCTGGGGCGCTATTTGAAGGAAGAAGACGAGGCGACCCACTACGAGGACGCCCACACGGGGGAGGGTCGGCGACGCCTTTCGGTCTGTGCCCGGGACCTCTACCGGCTGGTGGACCGGTTCCGTGGCACGACTGCTGCCCAGCTGGAGGAGTACCGGCTGCTGGAGCGGCTGCTGCGGGAGCAGTGCCATGTGGGCAAACACCGGGACGGGCGCCCGGGGGACGATGATGACGATGCTGGGGAATGCAAGGTGCCCGTGGCCCTGAAGGACCCGAAGCAGGTGTCCGCCGACTCGCTGCAATCGCCCCACGACCCGGATGTGACCTACAGCGGCCACAAGGGGAAGGGGTACGAGGTGCAGGTGGCGGAGACCTGCCACGAGGAGAACGCCACCCAGCTCATCACCCACGTGGAGGTGACCCCCTCGAGTGGGAGCGACACCGACGTGAGCGTGCCGGTCGTTGACGGGCTCGCGGAGCGGAAGGTCCGACCGGACGAGCTCTTCGCCGACACGGCGTATGGGTCGGGCCGCAATGCCTTCGAAGCCTCGCGCCGGGGAACGGAACTGGTGAGCCCGGTGGCGGGGTCGGCGCCGGGGAACTCGCACGAAGGAGAGCGTGACGGACCACCGCCGCTCACCGCCGCGGACTTCCAGATCGACGTCACAGGGGAGCAGGCCACGGTGTGCCCCGCCGGCCACCCGTCCATCGAGGAGTACGAGTTGGAGGATGCGCCGGAGCGGGTAGAGGTCCACTTTGCCAGGACAACATGCGAGCCCTGCCCCTTGCGGTCCCGTTGCCCAGTGAAGCTGGACCGGCGTGCGGGGGACTACGTCCTCAAGGCGGACCTGGTGAAGGTAAACATCGAGCGGCGCCGGAGGGCCGAGGCCACCGAGGAGTGGCGCAAGCGGTGTGCCATAAGGGCCGGGATCGAGGGAACGAACTCCGAGCTCAAGCGCGCCCACGGGCTTGGGCGCTTGCGGGTGCGAGGGGGCCGTCGGGTGCGGCTTGCCGTCTACCTGAAGACGTTGGCGTGCAACTTCAAGCGGATGGTCCATGCACGCCTGGTGGAGATGGAGAACACGGCTCAGCGGGCGGTCGGGACGGTACCTGCGGTCGCGGCCGCATGAGGGCGCCGCTCCACAGCTTCCACCGGGTGCCCTGAGCCACGGAAGGGGTACCGCAACGGGATCACGCTTGTCCTGAGCGCGGCAGATGGTGCGGTGAGCCCAGCAGCCGGCATCCCGTGGCCTCCTCCCTTCCAGGCCCCTTCGCACGCCAGGGTTCATCTCAAACAGGCCTTTTTGCGAGGGAATCAAGGTTGAAGCCGAAGACGAGACGGAGGCCCGAGAGGGGCTGATCAGCCTGGGCTTAAATCCCCTGCGCATCAAGAAGCCGTCTCAATTCGATAGGCGACTATCCCCTAACGTCACGTAGCATGGAGGGTTTGAGTTGTCGGGGATTAGGCACTTGACGTGGATACAGGCTAAGGCGTGGCAAGCCTTGAGATGTGTTAATATCGGCTCCGTAGTGACCGCTCCTAACAGTACACAAGCTCATCTCAATGCAGTATATGAGGGGCCATCCCTTGCGGACGGTTCCATGAATGTCCGGGACCTGGCACCCGCTTTGATGGCGGTTGGTAGTTTCTTTGATGAAGCCAATCACATAGCCAATGGCGACCACGCCTCCATTAGCGTTAATGTGCAGGCCACCTCCCCTGGCTCGTTTGAAATTGCCTTTGAGGTCATACAAAACGTCGGCGCAACAAACACCTTGCAAGCAGGAGTAGGCGACTTCATTTCGACTGCTGCTGACCTGAAAGAATTACTGATTGGTGGAAGTGTCACTGCTACGGCTGGCATAATCTGGTTGATTAAAACCTTGAGGGGTCGGACTCCGCATGTGAGGTATCTTCAAAAAGTGTGTAAACAGTCAGGCGGTGTGCCCTCTCTCTGAACAACACGGGCTCGAGGCCCAAGAGAGGAGATAGACCGCCCATGAGGAAGGAAAGCACTGAGAGTAGGTCGGAGTCAAGGCCGGAGTGGGAGCAGTTGGAGGATTGGGTGCGAAGCCAGGTCCAGAGGCTGATCCAGGAGTTGCTGGAGGAGGAGGTGACGGCGTTTCTGGGAAGGGCGAAGTCGGCGCTCAGATCCGACTCGGACTCAGATACCGGCTATCGGAACGGATACGGCAGAGCTCGGAGGCTTACGCTGAGTTCGGGAACGATACAGCTGAGGCGGCCGCGAGTCCGCGATACCGAGGAGCAGTTCGAGAGCCGGCTGCTGCCGCTGTTCGTCAACAGGACCAGGAAGGTTGCTGAGTTGATCCCCGAGCTGTACCTGCACGGTCTATCCGAAGGCGACTTCGATCTGGCTTTGCGGGGGCTGCTGGGAGAGGACGCACCGGTATCGGCGAGCACGGTGGCCCGGTTGAAGGATAAGTGGAACGATGAGCTTGCCCAATGGCGCAGCCGGCCCCTCGATGACCTGGAAGTGGTCTACATGTGGGTGGATGGAGTCTACGTCAAGGCTGGTCTTGAGAAGGAGAAGGCGGCGGTACTGGTGGTGATGGCGGCCCTGAGCGACGGGAGCAAGGTGGTGGTGAGCGCTGTTCCCGGATACAGGGAGTCCACAGAGAACTGGTCCGAGGTGCTCAGGGACATCAAGCGCCGGGGCTTGAGCTGCCCGAGGCTGGTGGTTGGAGACGGACACCTGGGCATCTGGGGAGCTCTGCGCAACGTCTATCCGCAGGCGGCAGAGCAACGCTGCTGGAACCACAAGATCGTAAACGTGCTCGCCAAGCTTCCAAAGCGACGACAGGACCAGGCCAAGCTCATGCTGCGTACTATCCCCTACGCGCCGACTCGGACAGAGGCTGAGCGGCTCAGGACGGTGTTCACCAGGTGGTGCGGCGACCATTCCTACGAGGCGGCCTCAGAGGCCTTGGAGCGGGACTGGGACCGCATGGTCACCTTCTATGACTTCCCAAAGGAGCACTGGGGGCACCTTCGCACGACGAACCCGGTAGAATCACCCTTCGCGGCCCTCAGGCTTCGGACCGATGCCGCCAAGCGCTACAAGAGGGTCGATCGGGCGATAGCGGTGATCTGGAAAATGTTGATGGTCGCCGAACAGCGCTTCAGGCGTCTGAAGGCCCCTGAGTTGATCGAAGACGTCTATCTCGGTGCACAGTATGCGGATGGAATCGCCATTGAATCAACGGCTGAGAAGGTCGCCGCCTGATGTCGTTTACACACCTATTGACGTAACCTCCCGCATGTTGAGAAGATCAACACTGAACTCTACAAGTTCACCGTCGATGATGAGACTTATGATGTCCCTCTAAGCCCGAATCCACCGAAGGAGGGCGTCGGGTTAGCGTCCTGAGGCGGCAAGAAGGTGCTCCTGTGCTTCTGGGATAATGGTTTTGTAGCAAAAAAACGGCCCCGGAAAAGGAGCACCCAGTAGATGCTGCCACGCAACCACCCCGACCGGATCCAAATCACCTTCGACGACCGCCGCTTGGTGGCCAATGCCGGGCTGCTCCTTCCGGCCACCCTGGCGCGGCACCTCGGCCTGCCCGAACTCGTCCGGCAGCGCCTCGACCTGGGCGATGCCCCGGGGCGGGCGAACACGAGCGACAAGATGATGACGCTGGTGGCGTCTGCGCTGGCTGGGGGCGACTGCATTGACGACGCCGATGTGTTGCGCACCGGGGGGACGGCCTGCACCCTGGGCGGCACGGTCAAGGCGCCATCCACCCTGGGCACCTTCCTGCGCAGCTTCCGGTGGGGCCACGTCCGTCAACTCGACCGGGTGAGCCGCGAGTTGCTGGCCCGGGCTTGGCAGGCCGGGGCGGGACCCGGCGACGGGCCCCTGACCATTGACCTGGACTCCACCATCTGCGAGACCTACGGACTGGCCAAGGAGGGCGCCCGCCACCACGGCTATACCGGCAAGCGGGGCTACCACCCGCTGCTGGCCA
Source organism: Dehalococcoidia bacterium (assembly GCA_963665215.2). GTDB lineage: Bacteria > Chloroflexota > Dehalococcoidia > Lucifugimonadales > CAUZJF01. The sequence goes on along the minus strand of CAXXWW010000013.1, from coordinate 176,747 downwards.
TCGCCGCCGGCACCGGAGACGTGCTGATGTCCCGGCTGCGCGAGGGCCGGGCCAACACCGCCCGCGGCGCCGCCCACTTCCTGCGGGAGACGGTGGGACGGGTGCGCTACGCCGGGGCCAACGGACGACTCACGCTACGGGCCGACAGCGGGTTCTACACTCATGGCGTGGTATCCGTCTGCCGCAAGATGGATGTCCGCTTCTCCATCACCATCCGCCAGCACAAAAGCCTGCACAATCTCATCGAGGCGATACCCGAAGATGCCTGGACGCCGATTCCTTACTGGATGGACGGCGCCGCCGATGTGGCCGAGACCACCTGCACCCCCTTCCAGGCCGAGGCGGACGCCGCGCCGGTACGGCTCATCGTCCGGCGGGTGAAGCCGACGCCCGGTTCCCAACTGGCCCTCTTCGCCAAATACAGCTATCATGGCTTCATCACCGACCGGGACGGGGAGTTGCTCGAACTGGAGGCTGACCATCGCCGCCACGCCGAGATCGAGAATGCCATACGCGACCTCAAGTACGGCGTCGGGCTGAACCATCTCCCCTCGGGCCGCTTCGCCGCCAACGGCGCCTGGTTGGCCGTCCAGACGATGGCCCACAACCTGGCCCGCTGGACGGCGCGGATCGGTCTGGGAGAGCGGATAGCCACCACCAAGACCCTCCGGCGGCGGTTCTTCTCCCTGGCCGGACGGCTCACCCGCTCGGCACGCCGGTTGACCCTGCATCTTCCGGATCGCTGGCCTTGGGCTGAGAAGTTCAGCCGCGCCTTGGCCCGGCTGCGAGCCATTCCACTCCCGGCCTGACGGCACCGTCGGCGACCGACCCACCCACCGGACAACCGAAGATCCCCGCAGACTCGTGCCAGCCCGGTCCGAGAGAGTTCCCTGCTGCGTATTCTCTCGCCATCCCGCGCATCGCAGCTCCCGCAGACGGCCATAGGGGCCCCTGTGCGGCGATGAAGACCGTCCGCCGACCTCCCTACCCCAAATGGAACCCAGGCTATTTCCCCTGTAGCTCCCTCACCCCCCTTCCGCTTTCCTCACGCCGTCCATCGGTGTCCTTCGGTGGATTCGGGCTAAGACTGCTACGACTGTATAGGGAGACTAGCATTCGCCGCAACATTGAGGATATGGTAAAGCCCCTAAATGAACCTGGCATCGACAAATTCTCATTCCGCGAAAAAGGCCGTACCGTACAAGAAGTCACTGAGAGTGATGTTCCTGCGTTTGCAGTACCTGATTCTAGGGAAAAAATAGTCGACGAAATGTCGAGACGTGCATTATCGATAGTCAGCGTGGTCTTCAAGGAGGACAACAAGTGGAGGCTGTCTGACGGAAATAACGTATTCTCAGTAACTATCAGCGATGTGCAATTCTTGGAACAGATTGACGAAGGCGCAGTCTCGTTCTCCAAGAAAGATATATTGGTATGTGAAATGCGCACAGTCCAATGGAGAACCAACAGTGGCCTTTTGACGGAGTATGAAGTGGTTAAGATTATCGAACACCGTCAGGTGAGACAATTGCCACTGTTGATTGAGTTGATGGAGGAAGACCAATGACTCCGAATCAAGGGGGGGGACCGGCCCCAGGAGTACCTTATGGCCCACTTGCAGGGGAAGGAGGTCGGTATATGCCTAAAGCCACCAAGAAGGCGGGGGACAATTGGCATCTGACCAAGAAGGCCTTTGAGCGGCTGTTGACCAAGTCGGCCCAGCCTATACCGAAGAAGCCCGCTCCAGAAGCTGAACAAACATCGGTTCCGAGTCGCTCCGATGGTTGAACCTGTACACGTAGGCGTCTAGGTAGCCTTGCAGGTATTTGGGGCTGACCGCGTGGTTCACACCGTCAATCCCCCGCTTGACGTTGCTCCACATCCCTTCGATATTGTTGGTGTGGACCCGTCCGGCGACGTACTGCTTGGCCGAGTGCCGGACCGTATCGTGCATATAGCCCAGGCTGGAAAGCCGGTTGTAACTGAACATCTCGTCGGTGTAGACGGTCTGACCGGCTGGGACGTGCTCCAGAATCATGGGAAGCAAGGTCTTGGCCTTCACGTCGGGGACCACCTTGACCACGGCCTGCCCGCCGCGTTCCACCATGCCAGCGACGATGGTCTTGCCGGCGGCTCCCCGGCCCCGCTTCCCTGGCCGCTTGCCCCCGATGTAGGTCTCGTCAACCTCGACCTCGCCGAAGAGGGTGATACCATCCTGGGCCATGAGTTGGCGGATTTGCTTGAACATCCGCCATGCGGTCTTGTAGGTGACGCCGATCTCCCGTTCAAGCTGCTTGGCGGATATGCCCGTCCTGGTGGAAGCCATGAGGAACATGGCGTGGAACCAGGACCGGAGCGAAGTCGAGGACTTGTGGAAGATGGTGTCGGCGGTGGGGGAGACCTGGGACCCGCAGAATTCGCAACTGTAGACCTTCCGGCCCGTGATGCGGTAGTGGGGAGTGACCTTCTGGCAGGTGAAGCAGGTGATGCCATCGGGCCAGCGGGCGGCTTTAAGGAAGTCCAAGCAGGCGTCATCGGTGGAGAATTGGACGTCAAACTCTTTGATTGTGTACTTCTTCATGCACCTATGATATCAGATAGAGTACGTGACGTCAAGGGATAATCACCATTCGATATAAGTCAGTTGCTCGCTTCCTTTAGCCCGAATCCACCGAAGGAGGGCGTCGGGTTAGCGTCCTGAGGCGGCAAGAAGGTGCTCCTGTGCTTCTGGGATAATGGTTTTGTAGCAAAAAAAACGGCCCTGGAAAAGGAGCACCCAGTAGATGCTGCCACGCAACCACCCCGACCGGATCCAAATCACCTTCGACGACCGCCGCTTGGTGGCCAATGCCGGGCTGCTCCTTCCGGCCACCCTGGCGCGGCACCTCGGCCTGCCCGAACTCGTCCGGCAGCGCCTCGACCTGGGCGATGCCCCGGGGCGGGCGAACACGAGCGACAAGATGATGACGCTGGTGGCGTCTGCGCTGGCTGGGGGCGACTGCATTGACGACGCCGATGTGTTGCGCACCGGGGGGACGGCCTGCACCCTGGGCGGCACGGTCAAGGCGCCATCCACCCTGGGCACCTTCCTGCGCAGCTTCCGGTGGGGCATGTCCGTCAACTCGACCGGGTGAGCCGCGAGTTGCTGGCCCGGGCTTGGCAGGCCGGGGCGGGACCCGGCGACGGGCCCCTGACCATTGACCTGGACTCCACCATCTGCGAGACCTACGGACTGGCCAAGGAGGGCGCCCGCCACCACGGCTATACCGGCAAGCGGGGCTACCACCCGCTGCTGGCCATCGCCGCCGGCACCGGAGACGTGCTGATGTCCCGGCTGCGCGAGGGCCGGGCCAACACCGCCCGCGGCGCCGCCCACTGTCCTGCGGGAGACGGTGGGACGGGTGCGCTACGCCGGGGCCAACGGACGACTCACGCTACGGGCCGACAGCGGGTTCTACACTCATGGCGTGGTATCCGTCTGCCGCAAGATGGATGTCCGCTTCTCCATCACCATCCGCCAGCACAAAAGCCTGCACAATCTCATCGAGGCGATACCCGAAGATGCCTGGACGCCGATTCCTTACTGGATGGACGGCGCCGCCGATGTGGCCGAGACCACCTGCACCCCCTTCCAGGCCGAGGCGGACGCCGCGCCGGTACGGCTCATCGTCCGGCGGGTGAAGCCGACGCCCGGTTCCCAACTGGCCCTCTTCGCCAAATACAGCTATCATGGCTTCATCACCGACCGGGACGGGGAGTTGCTCGAACTGGAGGCTGACCATCGCCGCCACGCCGAGATCGAGAATGCCATACGCGACCTCAAGTACGGCGTCGGGCTGAACCATCTCCCCTCGGGCCGCTTCGCCGCCAACGGCGCCTGGCTGGCCGTCCAGACGATGGCCCACAACCTGGCCCGCTGGACGGCGCGGATCGGTCTGGGAGAGCGGATAGCCACCACCAAGACCCTCCGGCGGCGGTTCTTCTCCCTGGCCGGACGGCTCACCCGCTCGGCACGCCGGTTGACCCTGCATCTTCCGGATCGCTGGCCTTGGGCTGAGAAGTTCAGCCGCGCCTTGGCCCGGCTGCGAGCCATTCCACTCCCGGCCTGACGGCACCGTCGGCGACCGACCCACCCACCGGACAACCGAAGATCCCCGCAGACTCGTGCCAGCCCGGTCCGAGAGAGTTCCCTGCTGCGTATTCTCTCGCCATCCCGCGCATCGCAGCTCCCGCAGACGGCCATAGGGGCCCCTGTGCGGCGATGAAGACCGTCCGCCGACCTCCCTACCCCAAATGGAACCCAGGCTATTTCCCCTGTAGCTCCCTCACCCCCCTTCCGCTTTCCTCACGCCGTCCATCGGTGTCCTTCGGCTGACAAAGCCCGCGACTGGGTGAGCCGGTCCTTGAGCTGGGCCTCCGAGATGCCCCCGAAACAGCCGAAGAAGCGGACCCGGAAACGGTGACGAATACGAAGTGATGGTCGGTACGTCTACTTCATTGGGATGAGCCAGAAGGCGTCGGGCAGTCCCTTCACCCTGTCGAGTTCGCCCTGGCCGACACCCGGCTTAGCCTTTAACGCTGATAAGTCTCACCTCGACCGAAGTGCAACCAGAGAAGTTTCTTTCCTGGCACATCGGGAGGAACTCGTCGATCGCCGTCTGCTCGGTGAGGGTGTAGCGGTTAGGCGGTATGAAGCAGTCGAAGTCGGCGTCCCTTATAAATTGGAGGAGCAGGTCGGGCGGAGCCAAGCCGGCGACTATGGCGACTCGTAGGCCATCCGCGGTGAGGATGACATGCCTCTGGGCCGATTCAAGGTCGGGTCCGGCGCCCGCATGGGCGATGCCGGCCCCATCGAGGATCGCCAGCGTCTCCTTGAGCCCCTCTGTGCCAAAGTCCAGGATGTGATTGTTGGCGACGCAGGCGAAGTCCACCCCGCCGGTCTTTGGGGCCTCGGCCGCCGTGGGCTCGGCCCTGAAGTTGAACACCTTGTCGGGGTCCGCCGGTCGGGTCTGGGAGGTGAGGGTGGTCTCGAGATTGATGAGGAACAGGTCCGCCTGTTGCAGGACGGGCAGCATGTCACCCCAGGGATGATCGTACCCCTTTGCGAGATGGTCTGATTCACTAGCCGGCCCAGCATAACGTCGCCGGCGAACGCAATAGTTATGGTACCGGACATGGCTGGTGACGATACGGCCCTGTCGTTCTGGTCCTGCGTTGAAGCCCCCTTGGCGGCCCCCGCGGGGGCGGGCGTTGAGACCGATGAGCGGGCGAGGACCGCTGCGCCAAGCATTGGCGCGATCAGGCTGGACGAACGCAGCGTGGGCGCGTTATAGTACCGCCCTCTTACAGCGGCTGTCGGCCCGCGAATCCTGCGTCCACCTCGTGCCAGAAACTAATCTGCAGCTCACCCTCCAGCCAGCACAGGTACACTTCGCGCCCTTCCCTGATGGAAGGAAAGTCGACCAGCGCGCGCTCTATGCCCTTGACGATGAGGCCTGGCTGCTGGATCAGCCGGACCTGCTGCTCTATCTGGTCGGCCGTCTCCTGCAGTGTGCGGCGCCTTCGCTCTAGCAGTCCTGACGCCTCGCTGCCGCCGTTGGAGCGCATGCGCTCCAGCAAGGATTCGATCTCTGCGTTCAGTTTGTTCGCTTGCTCTCTTAAAGGGGCAATAGCCGAAAACTTCTCCGACAGCCACGGAACGAGCCCTTGCGCCTCCTCCAGCGTGAAGTAGCGACCGTCCGTATTGTGCTCCCTCATGCGTTCGACTGGAATTTCCCCACATCTAACTTACTCCCGATTTGCCACAGCTTCAAGCCCTTCAACGCGTCCAAGATTGCTCCCATGACATCTCCAAAGGATATATTTAACCCATGTTGCTGGTGTTACTCGGGATTGCCCAGATCAAACTGATTCCTCCAACCATGTGACCCTGTGGGATGGCTCGAACTATAAAAGGGCAGCCTGAGGGCGTCAACTGCATCCGATTCACTCAACTGACCCACTCCCATAGGGTAACCACCCCCCTGACGAGCGTAAAAGTCTAGAATTGCCTGCCCCTGCCCAAGCGTCTCCCTCGGGGTGGTCTATTTACCCCGGACGACCCCATAACTGTCCGAAATACCTGTGCTCTCAAAGCAGGCTAGCCAGGTGCCAGCCGAAGCCGGCTGATCCGTTCTAGTATCCCGGTCAGCATTTCCCTGGTTACCAGCACCTCGGCAAGCTGAAACACCAGCCTCCTTGCGTGGCGTACCAGTCGCCCACCCGTCTTGATCAGCCTGGTCTGAAGACTGGTCAGAGTCCAGTGCTTCATATCCTCCGGCAACACCAGCCTTCTCATAAAGTTGCCCAGGTTGTAAGTCAGGACGAACAGCCATAGTCTCACCTGGTTGGCCACGAACTTGTGGCAGGAAAGCCGGGTCCAGTTCAGGGCGTACTTGCCCTCCTTGATCCACTGCTCCGCCGTGCCACGGCCATTGTAAAAGCGGACTATCCCTTTGGGTGGATAGCTCAGGTTGGTCACGATGAAACCAACCCTGGGAAATAGCTCCCCCTGATGCCACTCTACTTTAGCCACCACTCGCCTGGGCAAGTGCCAACTCTGGGCCTGATAGGCAAAGTCATGGTAGGAGACGATAGGCTCCCGGGACGGCCATTCGGTAGGACGCTCCAGCAAGGGTTGGATCTGCTCCTGAATTACCTGATTGGCGGGAAGCCGGATGGCGTACCCGATCTTTCCTTGTTCCAGATACTCGTATAGCTCCGGCTTGGCAAAAGCAGCGTCACCCCGGAACAGCAACCGCAGTCCTTTCTTCTGGTATCCTTTCACCACCGGCTCAAGGAGTTCCTGCCAGCCATCGGCACTATGCACGTTTCCGGGTCGTAGCGTCGCTCCTTCGCAATCCCCAAACTGGTTGAACAGAAAGAGGGGATGATAGCAGACACACTCGAAGTGCCCGTTGTAGGCGGCTCCTTCCTGCTGACCATGCACTGGACTCTCCGAACTGTCCATGTCCAGAATCACTCGCCGGTGTGGAGTGTGAGCCATGGCCAGCTCCACCCACTGGGGATTCATCAGGGCCAGCCCCTTTAGGTTGTCCTCTTGAGTCAGAGTCTCCGTCTCAAAACGGCTCATGGTGTTGGTCCTGGCGGCGTTGCGGTCTGAGCCTTGCCAGCCCACGACAACTCTCATGGCTGGGTCTTGGGAAAGACGTTCTGCATCGTTGGTGTCATCGTAGCCGGCCAAGCGGCTGTAGATGGACTGGCGGAGCAGAGGGACCAGGTGGTGGCGGATGTTGCGGCCGGTACGGCTTTCCTGGAGATAGTCGGAGGCTATGGGGGTAAGGCCCAGGGCATCATCCAGCTCTCGAATGGGCAAGAGTCCGGCGTCGGAAGTGATGGTGGCACCGTGAAACTCCAGACGGACTTTGGGGTTGAACTGGAGTCGGAGAGGGGTCTTGTCGCCGTCACCCATCGGGTGCCTCCAATGTCGGTACGCAAGTTATCTGAAATAGCCAACTTATTGCATGTATTATATCTGAAATACGGCTAAGAGATTCATGTAACGACTAGAAAAGCAAGAAAGTTGCCTATTTACCGCATCACTTGTTTGAGCTAAATGGGGAATACGGGTTCGGTGGATTCGGGTTTAGTGGCGCGGTCAAGCCCAAGGAGGTGGACGCCTTTGCACGGCAGGCGGCTACCATGCTGGCCAGCGGCTCGAACCTGCTGCGCGTCCTTGAGATGAGTCAGACCGAGGGCGCCAGCAAGGCCATGGTCAGGGTCCTGCAGAGAGTCCACGACAGGGTCAGCCAGGGCGAGAGCTTCACCATAGCCCTCCGCGAGTACCCAAAGGTGTTTGACGAGGTCTTCGTCAGCCTGGTCGAGGTGGGTGAGCACACCGGCAAACTGGGGCCCGCTCTGCAACAGTTGGCCGACATCATGTCCCAGGCGGCCGAGGCCAAGGCCAAGGCCGTAAAGGCCATGATGATGCCCATTTTCCTGATAGGGACATCGCTGATGATGCTCGGCTTTATGGTCTTCGTGGCGTTTCCACCGCTCATTGACACTTTCAACAGCATGGGCGTTGAGGTGCCCCTGATGACCAGGGTGCTGATCGGCGGGGTGTCGGGGGCGAAAGACAACATCGTGAACCTGATGATCGGCATCTTCGCGGTCGTATTCGCCTACAAGATTGCGGGACGCCTCGAACTCACCAAATATTGGCTGCATTACGGGAAGATCCGCACGCCTGTCCTGGGGGGAGTGCTGCTCGCCGGGGACTTGGGGCGGTTCTGCCGCGTGATGTCGACGCTCCTGGCCGCGGGGATCGACCTGCCTTCGTCCCTACGGCTGGGGATGAGCGCCTCCAAAAACGAGGCAGTCAAGCGGGCTTGGGACGACGCCAACGAAAGCCTCATACAAGGGCACCGCATGGACGCCGCGCTGAAGAGACACTCAATACTTCCCCAGATGTTCGTTGAGCTCATGTCTATCGGAGAGGAAAGCAACACCCTGCCCGGGGTCATGAATGAGCTGGCGGACTCGTACCAGAAGCAATATGAAGACAAAATCGGCGGCATACTGGCGATTCTGGAGCCTGTCTCCACCTTCTCCGTCGGCGGGCTCGTTCTGTTCATGGCCCTCTCGACCCTGAAGCCAATTCTCGGCGCGGCCTAGGCAGTCCAGTAGCTCGGAATTAGGGCCAAACGAGGCGCGCAATGGCCACGTCTCTAGCTCGGTATGGGGCCCGCCTGTCAAGGGGTCCATCTTTGGGCCGTCATCGCGATCATCATAGCGGCGGCCCTGTTGTCGTTTTACGGCTATCGGGGATGGAACTACTTTAATCCCACATTTCCCAGATCAGCCGCGTGGGTGCGTCGTAATCCGGTAAGAGTGCTGCCTATTTGAGCCGCATACCTGGGCATTATGGGCAGTGTGGGTGCTAGACTGGCCGAGCTAGGGGGTCTAGTTCTGGATACCGCAATCTCGCTGGAGGCACCCAATGGGTGAAAGCTCCGACCCCCCTTTGAAGCTCCAATTCGACCGCAGAGTCCGCCTGGATTTTCGTGGCGCTACGATCACCTCGGACGCCGGACTCCTGGCATGCCGCGAGCTTGATGCCGCTCTGGGGCTCACAGAGACAGCCAACGATTATATCCATGAAAGCCGCACCGGCCGCAATGTGCAACACCGGCTGTTGCCCTTGCTCAGACAATCGGTGTATAGCCGTCTCGCTGGCTACGAGGACACCAACGACGCTGAACGGCTTGCCCAAGACCCGGCTATGCGTGTCATCGTCGGGTGGCAAGGTACTGATAAGCAGGCAGCCAGCACCAACACTATGAGCCGATTTGAGACTGAGGTGTTAACCGAAGAGGAGAACCTGGATGGGCTTGCGCGCCTGAATGTTGAGTGGGTGGACAGGGCCATGGCCCAGACATCTCACCAGCGAGTTATCCTAGACATGGACAGCTCTGAAAGCCCGGTGCATGGGCAGCAAGAGGGAGTCGCCTACAACGGCCACTTCGAGTCCGTATGTTATCACCCGCTCTTCCTGTTCAACCATTTCGGAGATTGCGAAGGTGCAATGCTTCGCCCGGGCAACGTCCACAGCGCTGAGCGGTGGCGGGAGGTTCTGGAGCCAGTCGTGAAGCGATACCAGGAGAAAGGAGTCCGGCTGCTGTTCCGGGCCGATGCTGCCTTTGCCAAGCTCGAGGTGTACGAGTACCTGGAGTCAAGGGACACTGGCTACGCTATGCGGCTTCCGGCCAACGAGGTATTACAAGGAAACATCCGGCACCTGCTGAAGCGGCCCGTGGGCAGGCCGCCTAAGAAGCCCGTAGTCCGGTATCACGACTTCGTTTACCAGGCCCAGAGCTGGGACATTCCCCGGCGTGTGGTCGCCAAGGTGGAGTGGCGCCAGGGTGAGCTATTCCCGAGGGTCGGGTTCGTCGTCACCAACCTCAACCTACCGCCGGCAGGCGTAACCCACTTCTACAACGGGCGGGGCACGGCCGAGCAGTGGATCAAGGAAGGTAAATACGCCCTGAACTGGACGCGGCTCTCGTGTCACAGGTTCGTTGCTAACCAGGTGAGGCTGTGGCTGTTTGTGCTGGCCTACAACCTGGGCAACTTCATGAGAAGGCTGACTTTGCCAGAGTCAGTGAAACACTGGTCACTGCGAAGCGTGCAGACCAAGCTCATCAAGATGGGTGGACGTCTGGTGCGGCATGCCAGGAGGTTGGTGTTTCAGCTTGCTGAGGTGGCAGTGTCCCGGGAGGTATTCCGGCAAGTGTTGGAGCGTATCGCCGGGCTCCATCCAGCACCAGGGTAGCGATTATCCTTGAGGTCATCAGAGGTGGAGAGAGGCAACCAAGGGCGAGGTGCGCGCCCGGAGGAGTTTGAAGGGAGTGCAAACGTGGTGAAAGCCACCTCCGCTGCCTGGGGCCGCTAACTCACCACGCCGAGAGATGGTTTTGTGAGCTTGATTGGATGGTTGACGGCATCCGTGACTGATACTACGATGGCTCTCGTCGAGGATGGTGCGTTGCTTGGACCCAGGCAGCTTGATATGGGTAATTCCGGTAGAAGACAATGTCGATTCCAAGTTAGCGCTCATCCCGGAAGAGTTCCGCCAGGGAGCCCTTGAGGCGGTAGAGGAGAGACGGGCGAGTGAGCTGAGCTGTGAAGAAGATCTCGAACAGACCGCTGAACAGTACGCCAAGCGCCGTGGCTTCTACCTTGAGGGCTTCGTCCTTCCGAGCAGTCTCTCCAATCGCCTTGGCGTTGCCAACTCCTTCGGAATCCTCCTCATCATGATCCTGGCGGCGTCCGCGATGGGGGTTGAGTACGGCTGGGGCACGGTGAGGACGGCTTTGACCAGAGGTGTCAGCCGCTGGCAGTTCCCGAGCGCGAAGGTACTGTCGCTCCTCCTACTAGGCGGCGCAGGGTTCTTCATCGTCGGCCTGAGCGTCGTGGTCAGCAGCCTGATCCTCGCTTCGCTCATCAGTGGCGATGGTGGGGGACTTGCGGACTCAGGCCAGTGGTCCACCGTCACGGTGATGTTCCCCAAGGCAGTCTATGGATTGGCCCCCTACGTCATGCTAGCGCTGTTCGTGTCGGTGTTGACCTCATCGTCGAGCATAGGAATCGCCATCTCGATGGCGTACTTCTTCGTCGAGCTGATACTCATTCAGGTTAATGCCACTGTTGATCTGAGCGACTCCACGGACAAGATTGCCAAGCTGCGGAAGCAGATAGATGGCAACGCCATTCTCCCCAAAGAGCCCCTCGAGAAGGAGCTGGAGTCCCGCAGCAGTCTCTACCAGGAGTGGGCAGACCTTTTTGGCTATCAGGGCTATCCCAGGACTGACGGGCTTCTGGCCACCATATTCGCCGCCGCGCAGGAGACTGGGATCAGGCTGAGCTCCATGGTCCTCGGTGACCAGGACTGCGAGATTGGCGAGCGGCTCCAGTACGAGACTCAGGCTATAGACATCACCCTCAGCGGCGATTCTCACAGCGACATCTTCCGTTCCCTCTCCAAGCTTCACGCAAATCTGGCCGGATTCCCTGCTTCGTTGCTTTTCTAGGTCCTGGACATCAATCTGGCCGGATTCCAAGGGGCTGCTTCGGCCGAGGCCGTGTTGCTTTTCTATCTGGCGCCAGAGCCAGTCTTGGAGGAAGGGTGCGCCCCACTCGTGCCGGCGGGCCTCCGGCTGCCTGGCCAGCTACCGGGTCCGATGGACCCGACTGCCGCATGAGTAGGGTATCAGCGATGTTGCGGCCAACCGGTCACGAACCGACGGAGCGAAGGTGATGGACCCGACAGATCAGCCAATGCTCGCCTTCGAAGGCGGACCGGATGAGGGCAAGACGGTAGGCCTCGGGGGAACTACTACGTTGGGTCGCGAGCCCACTAACGACGTGGTGGTTACCGAGCCGGGCGCCTCTCGCCAGCACGCTGAGATAGTTGAGTCTGATGACGGCTTCCGGCTTCGAGACCTTAATAGCACCAACGGCACGTTCGTGAACGACAGAAGGGTGAGGGGCAGGGAACATCTGCTGAAAGATGGGGACCGGATTCGCCTTGGGTCGGCGGAGACTAGCCTCGTCTTCCGGCTTCCCGCCGCGATTGAGGTAAAGCCCGATCCCAGCCAGGGTGAGCCGCAGCCAGCCGCGCCAGCCCCGGTCAGGCCCGCGGAGGAGGAGATAGGCGCCGACACACTAGCTGAGAAGTTGTCCGAGGGGCCCGTCCCGCCATCAGTCGCGGTCCCGTTGGAGGTCGAGCCCGCTGAAGCCGCCCCGCCGGCTCCTTCCAAGACCGGCCTCGCCGGGCTCATGCACAGGATCGCACTCGGACTCAAGCTGAAGCGCAGCCGGGCGCCCGAGGCGCCCTCCCCAGAGGTAGAGACAACCCCGCAGGTATCCCTCCCCCTGCTCACCAGGATGTCCCGCGCGGTCCGGAATCTACGCGAAGATTTCGATTTGCGCCGGCGCCGGCGCACCTTCGCACTCAGCGAGGAGGCCGGCATAGTACGTGTGGTTGTCTTTGAGGGACAGGAGATCGTGGCTTGGGGCACCGTCGACCCCAGGGAGGATGACCCCTTTCCCGACGATGGCGCCGCACAACCGGCTGAGGCTGATGAGGAGAGGGCCCCAGCTTTGCAGTCCGCCGCCCAGGAGCCGGGCAGCCAGCCGGGGGCAAGAGCAGGCCCCCACCCCCGACGTTGATGAGGCACCCGACGCAGACGCCCCCGTGTCCGACGTTGATGAGGCGCCCGACGTAGACGCCCCTGTGTCCGAAGAGGACGACTCCAGCGGCCAGAGCGATGAAGATCGATACGTTATTGGCGCCATCGGGTCCCTGATGGAAGAGCTTCGAGCCAAGCCGGCGCGGCTCGTAACAGACCTCCCTCTCTACATCCCTCTTGTCCGGCACCTGAAGCTGCCGCCGTTGCGCAGGCGCTTTCTGGAGCCGGTGTTGATTAGTGAAGTCACCGGGGCCATCCCATTTGGTGAGCACGAGGTCGATATCAAGTGGCACGCCGTGAAGGACGGAAAGAGTGCAACGGCATTGGCCATCGCCGTTCAGAAGGAGGTCGTTGACTCGCACGTGCGGAGGATGAAGGAAGCGGGAAAGGGCCCCGCTGCGACCTACTCGCAGGCTGCGGCACTCGGGCTGGCAGCGGGTGTCTCAGATGCTATGATCGTCCACCTGGCCAGCGACCGGGAGTCGGTGGTCCTGGTGCGCGATGGGGTGCCACAAGTGGTCCTCCAGGTGTGGAGCCCGGAGGCGACATCGCCCTCAGAGGACAGGGCCGAAGCCATGGCCCGGGCCGTCGAGCAGATGGAGGGCTACGACCAGACGCTGGGCGCCAGTGCGGGGGATGAACGCCTTCCACTCGTGCTCACAGGCGAGGTAACAGGCGACGACCAACTGGCGGATGAGCTCCGGCAGATGTTGCAGCGGGAGGTACTTCCCCTCGCTCCACCCCTGGACCTTCCCGAGGGTTTTCCGGTGGCAGAATACGCCACAACGGTCGGCTTGGGCCTGCTGGACCGCAGTAGACCCAGACCGTGGCGAAAGGCCACCAGTGACAACCTGGCCGCTCTCAACCTCTTGTCGGAGCGGCACCTCCCAACTCCGCTGCCGGTGCGGGCCATCGCGGTCTTCGCCCTCATGGCGATTTTCGCCGTGGCTGCCGTCCTGCTCACGCCCACGGTGAACGCGCGGGAAAATGAGCGGGACGTCAAATCGGTGGTGCTCGATAAGGTGGAAACCGAAGAGCGGGACCACCGGCTCGAGGCGGGAGCGGTAGCCAGTCTCGAGAGGAAAGCTAGAGAAAAGCGCCAACTCACGCTGGACTTAAGCTTGAAGCTCGACGGCCTTCAGGTCGATATAGACGAGCTCGGGGAGTGGTTCAATAAGATCGAGACCATCACCCAGAAGAGCCGGCCCCCCAACGTGAGCGTATCCAATCTAGCACCTAAGGAAGACCAGTTTACGCTGAGCGGCCGCGCCCAGACCTTCGCGGACGCCGTCCGGTATGCTACAAATATCTGTAACTCAGGCCTGTTCGTTGACGTGAGCCTCCAGCAAGTCGGCTCGGCTGGGGCCACGCTGGTCTTTGGCCAAACCGAGCTCGGCCTCCTAGAGGCCGTTTGTGACTCGGCCGAAGCCTCGACGACTGCGCCCCTTCTACTTTCGGAGGGCGCGGATGAAGTCGGGGGTGCAGGTCTGGACTTCGTGATCGAGGCAACCACGAGACCGCCTCCCGGAGAAGAGACCGACGATGAATCGGAGGAGGGGCAGGGCGAATAGCGGCTATGGCACGGCCGAGGGTGCCGTTGGGCGGGCCACCCCAACGCGGTCGTCGGCAGAGGCTCCACTGTCCCGGCATACCTCCGAAAGTGCCTTAAAGTACCATGGCCTTGTGACTCTTGGACGGTGGATTATGAGGGGGCAAGGCCCTATCCTACGACTCAAGCGTGCTGGCTAATGTGCCCACATGGGACTGGCCGCCATGATCCAGCAACGCAATATTCCCATAGGGGGTTATGGATATGAAGGCGATTGCAGGCAAGGTAATGGACAGGGTAAGGAAGAGTGAGTCGGGCTTCACGCTAATCGAGATGCTCATTGTCGTGGGCATCATCGTGGCGCTGGCCGCGGCTATCGTCCCACAGGTGGTATCGTTCGGCGGCAAGGGAGAAGAGGGCCAGAAGTCGTCTGAGAAGTCGACCGTACAGCTCGCGATGGACGCCATGCTCGCCGACAAGGGCAAGGCGTCGGTCACTGCTGAGGCGACGACCTCGAGGAATGACTGGACCACCTACCCGACGGGCCCAACCGGTACCTCCCCGCTGAGCACTGGGGGCTACATGTCGATCACGTCTACCACGTGGTTCTACTGCTGGGACACAAAAGGCAAGATCACAGCACAGCAAGACGCCTCGGGCGCGTGTTAGCCAGGACTTTTGGGGCCGGCTGAGGGGCAGCGCAGCCGGAGTACGTGGCAATGGACGGCCGGACCTTGGCCCTCATGGGTCCGGTCGTCGTTTTTTGGGCAAGCAGGGCGGGCGTCTGAGCCGCCGGTCGGCCATTATCCTCTTCGGGAATACTCAACCCACGGCGGACATCGGCTTGTGTAAGAGCAGGTTTGCAACCTGCCTCTACGGTTTCGTCGGGGGCCAATCATATGTTTTGGAACACCTCGTCTGACGTAGCCCCAGAGCGCGGTGTGAGAGAACCGCTGGTGTTTGAACCCCGCTCTTCGACAGCCCAGGGCGTGTGAGGCCCGCGCTGGACTGATTCAAGCATCTCACAGGGCCAGGACCGGGCAGGACATTGCAGCCGGCCGCGCCCTGCCGATTCCTCGCCCCAGGCTTTGATTGACCCGCTCGATACGCCGTGCTACACTCCCTGTCGCGCCCTGCGCCGCATCCCACGGACGCCCCATCCGGCGGTGCGTCCGACCGGTCTCGCGGAGAGAACCCGGGGCATAAACACAGCTAGAGAGGGACCAATGAAAAGACGGCATCTGGCGATGTGTGCGATTGTGGCGCTGGCGGCGCTAGCATGCGGCGCCTGGAATCCTGCCGTCCCCACCCCCGTCCCCTCGCCCACACCGGTCCCCTTACCGCCCGACGCCGTCGTGTTGCGTGTGGACATCAAGAATTTCGAAGTGAACCTGGAAATCGAGGTGGGCACGACGATCATCTGGACCAACGGGGAAACATCAGGATTTCACACAATCACACCAACTCCCGGGAACAGTGAAGAATCGCCAGGGTGGGTCAACACTGGACCCATTCTCCCCGGCGATTCCGTCCGCCATACCTTCAACAAGGCTGGCACGTTCAAATACACGTGCCTGATCCACATAGCTACGAAGCGGGGTACGGTCACTGTTGTTGAGGCCTCCGGTTCGTAGGCCGGTCGGACCGCACGTCGAATCCCCTGTCAAAACTCACCACGATATACACGGAGACCAAACCGAGATGAGATGTGCAAGGTCGGCCCCTCCGTGAACTCTGTGCTGTGAGTGGTTGCCTTAGGACCTCCGAGATCTCTCGGCGATTAGCTCACCCCTGGCGGCCAGTCCCACCAGATTAGCCTGCCCCTTCAGCCGCTTCACCGTCTCCTGGTATCGGCGCGCCATCTCCGGCCCTTGCTTCTCCAGGTACCGGGCCTCGTTTCGACGGGACATGTAAGTGGAGGGCACGGCCGGCATATCGACGACCGCGGAGGTGATCCGGTCGTTGCCCCACTTGTACGCTACTATCTCTCCCTTGCTGATAATGAGGTTCATCCCCACATTCGCCTCGACGACGGGAACGCCGTTCTCCCGTGCGCGGGCGAGCACCGCCTGGTTTTGCCACCGTCTTTTTGAGCCGTAGGAGAGGATCAGCAGTAGCCGGGCGCCGTCAAGTACCAGGGTGCGCGCGATCATCGGGTTCCACCGGTCGTTGCAGATAAGCATGCCCAGCCGACCGAGGGGTGTATCGAAGGCCCGCACAGCCTTCCCAACGCGGTTGAAGTGCCAGGTCGCGTGCGCGCCTTCGGCGAGCTGCGTCTTGTGGTACTTGCCGCATATCTCGCCCTCGCCGTCGATAAAGATGGCGGTGTTGTAGACGTCGTGCCCGACCCGTTCTGCGAAACCGAAGCAAAGACAGGTACTCAGCGCCTTCGCCACCCGCCTGAAGCGGCGAATGTAGGGGCCGTCGATGGGCTCGGCGATGTCCAGCATCTCCTGCGCGCGCTCCGGGTGCTCAATGACGTCCATGACAACGTAACCCTCAAGGACGCCCTCTGTGGTCAGTATTAAATTCGGCCCGCCTTTCGCGGCTTCGCGGAAGTGCGCCTCAACCTTGTCGGCGTTGCTGGCCTTGTCCCACTTCTTCGGTTTGATCGAAACGGCGGCGACCCTGATCGGAGTGTACATGCTCTCCTCCTAGATTCTGCCGGCACACCTACCTCGATACAGAAACCCCGATGAATGATCCTACCCCAAAGGTGACGGCAGCGGCGGAGCCCCCGACCAGCAGCATCCGGAGCGCCCCCCAAGCCACGTTTCTCCCCGACACCAGCGCTAGCAGACCTCCAACTGCTACCAGCGCGCCGGCGCTGAGAAACGCGCTGAGGGAGAATGCGAGGTTGCCCGCGTTAAAGATATAGGGCAGAATCGGGAAAATGGCCCCAACGACGAAGGCGACGAAGGAGCTGAGGCTGGCTCCCCAGGGAGACCCCAACTGAGACGGGTTGAGCCCCATCTCCTCGCGGGCCATGGTGTCCAGCGCAACCTCGGGATCGGCCATGAGCCGCTTGGCCACCTGGCGGGCCTCCTCCTGAGACAACCCCTTTGCCCGGTAGATGAGTACCAGCTCCTCCTCTTCCTCCTCGGGCCACTCCTGCAGCTCGATTCGCTCCTTGCGTATCTCGTTCTCGTAGATCTCACGCTGGGAGCGCACCGAGACGTACTCCCCTGCCGCCATCGAGAACGCCCCGGCAAGCAGCCCGGCTACGCCCGCTAGGAGCACTATATCGGCGTTACCCGTTCCGCCGGCGACACCCATCACCAGGCTGAAGTTGGAGACCAGGCCATCGTTAACGCCGAGCACCGCGGCGCGAAGACTCCCCCCGCCACCGGCCAGACCACCTCGCGAGTGCCTCGTCTTGTCACGCGGGCCCGCCCTCGCCAGCCCCTGCAACATGCGTGCGTGCTCGCGCTCTTCCGTTACTAGGTCCCGCGCCTCGGGGTCCGCCGCGTATGTGCTGATCTCCCTGGCCTCACCCCTGAGGAGCAGGGGCACCACCCTGCCCGTGCCGAGAAGCCTGGCTAGCCATTGCACCACACGCACCTTGAGACCGAAGGAGCCGGGCTCCAGGCTTTGCAGGTCGACTCCCAGCTTCTGGGCCCACCTGGCCGCATGGCGCATCTCGGAGACGACCAGTTGTTGGAACACCTCGGCCCGGTCGGCATCCTTCTCCGTTTCCGCCAGCGCGGAGTACACCGCCGCCGCCTCCAACTCAGCCTTGAGGTACTCCTGGTACTGCCCCCTGCGGGCCTCCTCATCAATGCCGCTCAACCCATGCCTCCACTCATCGCTCCAAAAATTGTACCATTGCGTGCCACGTCTATGGCCCCTCGCTTCCTGCTCCGGCGCCGGCGTCTCCGGCGCCGGCGTGCGGGCGTGGAATACACGTCATTGGGCCTGGCGAATAGACCATCTCCGGCGTTTCACCGCGATTATATGGCTAAGATCGTGACACCGTGCAACCATATTCCCTCACAGTTTCATGCGTCGGGGTCTGGGGTGGACGCGGACCATCCTTTCGCACTGGAGTCAACGGGTCACGCCCAGCCTTGAGCGTATGTCCTTCAGGCGGTCCAGGTTTTCTTTGTCGGGGCCCTTTTGGCCGAAGCCCGGCACCTCTAGAATGAAGGGCACGTCGCGGAAGGCAGGGTGGCCAACGATGGTCTCGAAACCCTGAGTCCCCAGATACCCCTCCCCGATGTTCTCATGGCGGTCCACCCCCGAACCCAGCTCCGTTTTGGAATCGTTGGCGTGCACGGCCACCAGCCTGGCGAGCCCGATCTCCCCGTCGAGCTCCGCCATTGCCGCCTCAATACCATCGGGATCACCGATGTTGTAGCCCGCCGCCAGCGAGTGCTGGGTGTCCAGGCACACCATTACTCGAGGGCTGTCGATCGCCCTCATCAGCCGCCCAATCTCGCTGAAGGACGCGCCTACGTGGGCGCCCATACCCGCGCTGTTTTCGATAATGAGCCGGACACCATCGGGGCTTCTGGAGAGGACCTCTTGCAGCGCAGCGGCCGCTCGGCTGAGGATGCCATCGAACCCGGCACCCTTGTGGCTGCCGCCGTGAAAGATCACCCCCGCGGCTCCGATTTCGCCCGCGACTTGCATGTGATTTGCCAGCGAGTCCACCGATTTCTTCACAAGGTCGGGTGTGCCGCCCACGTTGACCAGGTAGCTGCCGTGCAAGAACGTCGGCGAGATCTCGGCGGTCGCCGCCTTTTCCCGGAAGGCGGCGACCGCCGAGATCTCGCCCGGCGGCCTGACGGCCCAACCACGCGGTGACGATGCAAATATCTGGACCGTCTCGGCGCCAATCTCCAGCGCCCTGTCGATCGCCTTGCCCAGCCCGCCGGCTGCCGACACATGAGCTCCCAGTCTCATTTCTTGCCCTCCCTCTCGCACTGCGCCGGAGTTGACGCCCCTCTCCCGCCGTCGCGTGACGGGCATCCTCCCGGCCTTGATGTGGAGCCACGAGACCTGTAGCATAGTCGAGGCCCCAGACGATTATAATACGTAGAGCGCGAAAGATACCACGCGGCACTCCAATGCCGCGTGCGGTCTACCTGGGGTTGATCGCGAGGGGGCGACATGAACGGCGAGGAGCTCATGGCAAAGGTAAAGTTAGGTGGCGTGGTATTCGGCGCCACTCTGTATATGAGCAGAAACCCCCGTCGGGCGACGCCTATCGCGAAATTCGGCCTGGACTACGCCATCAACGATATCGAGCAATCCCCTCGCGACGGTAGCAATATAGCCGCCTTCCCAGCCTCTTTCAGCTTCACGGGCGTGGCGCCCATCGTCAGGGTGCCCATCCCCGACCCTGAATACGTGACCATGGCGCTGGACGCCGGAGCACAGGGGGTGATGGCCCTCTGCTGCGAGACCGTGGCGGGGGTGCAGCCCGTGTTCGCCGAGGCCGTCGGGGAGTCGGAGGAAGTGATCTAGCGGAGGCGCCGATGAGCTGGGACCTGGAGCTTGTGGACGGGCCCTACGGCGGCACAACCGAGGGCCCCGCGTGGGACGGCGCCGGCCTGCTGTTCACTCATATTCCGGCCAGCCGGATCATGCGGTATGACCCCCAGGCGAAGACCTCCACCGTATTTCGCGCCGACACCAATTGCGGCAACGGCCTGATGCTGGACCCCAGCGGCGCGCTGTACGCCTGCGAAGGAGGGGCCAGGCGCGTGGTACGCTATGAGCGTGACGGCGGCGCAGCGGTCCTTGCCGATGGGTTCGAGAGCCAGCAGCTAAACATTCCCAATGACCTGGCCATCGACCTGCAGGGGCGCGTGTGGTTTACCGACCCCTACTACGAGGGCGCCGGCGGCCCCTGGAGCGAGGACCGGGCCAACAAGGAGCTGGACCACGACTCGGTCTACCGGCTGGACGCACGGCCGGACGGCGCGTGGTCGATAACCCGAGTCACCTTCGACACTACGAGGCCCAACGGGCTGCTTTTTTCCCTCGACCACCAGACGCTGTACGTCGCCCAGAGCGGCCGCAATCCCGATGAGAAGAGACACCTGCGCGCCTATCCGGTCAACCCCGATGGGACGCTAGGAAAATACGAACTGCTCCACGACTTCGGCGCCGACCGGGGCATCGACGGCATGTGCCTGGACACCGAGGGCAACATCGTGGCGACGGCGGGCTGGAAGCGCGGTGGCCCAGGCCCGATGGTCTACGTCTTCTCCCCCAGGGGCGATGTGCTGGAGATGCACCCGGTCCCCGTTGACCGGCCGACCAACTGCTCCTTTGGCGACGCCGACCTCCGCACCCTTTATGTGACCACCGTCGGGGGCCACCTGTTCAGGGCATACACCGAGCGCCAGGGCCGGCTCCTGTATCCACCGCTTGGCTAGCGCCCTGTCAATGTGTAACTCAAAACGTGTCATCCTGAGAGGCGGTGGATGCCCTCGTTTGGCCACTGACAGAGCTGTAGCGCCGATTGGCGCGAGCCATTGTCGGCCCCAGACTCGCTCGCAGATCGACAATCTTAGGCTCAGGGGACACCACCAGAATCCGCGAGGGAGTCACGCACAGCGGGCGACCTAGAAAGGACGCATCTCATGGGCGACGATACCATCCGCGTAGGCATCGTGGGCGCGGGCAGGAACACCAGGTCCCGCCACATACCTGGGCTCCAGGCAATCGACGGCGTCGAGGTGGTCAGCGTGGCCAATCGTAGCCGGGAGTCTGCCCAGCTGGTGGCCGACCAGTTCGATATCCCAAAAGTGTACGACAACTGGGTCGAGCTCATCTCGGCCCCGGACACGAATGCGATTTGCATTGGCACCTGGCCATACATGCACCGCACGCTGGTCCTCGCGGCGCTGGACAGCGACAAGCACGTGCTCACAGAGGCGCGTCTGTCCATGGACGCCAGCGAGGCACACGAGATGCTGGACGCCTCCCGCGATAGGCCCGACCTGGTTACTCAGGTCGTCCCGGCCCCATTTATAGACAAGGTGGAGGCCACCGTCAAAGAGCTTATGCGGGATGGGTACCTCGGTGACCTACTCTCGGTGGATATGTCAGGGCTCATGCTGGGCGCTCCCAACCACGGCTTCATCGACCGAAACGGCCCATACCACTGGCGATATGACCGGGACCTGAGCGGATTTAACATAATGCTGATGGGCGCATGGTACGAGTGTATCGCGCGGTTGATCGGGCCCGCAAAGAGCGTCACGGCAATCACCAGGGTTTACGGCAGTACCCGGGTGGACGACTCCGGGGACCGTCGCGTCGTCACCATACCTGACCTCGTGGAGGTGCTGTGTGAGATGGCGGCGGGACCGGTCATGCATATCAGAGTGAGCGAGGTCACCGGGCTTGGGCCGCATGACTCGTTCTTGTTCTTCGGCTCAGAGGGCACGCTGCACTTTGACGCCGGAGCGGGGGTGCTCTCTGGGGGGCGGAGGGGCGACGCGTCGCTTCAAGAGATAGCCATCCCGCCCGATAAGCAGGGCGGCTGGCGCGTGGAGGAGGAGTTCATCAACGCTATCCGCGGAGTGGAGCCTGTTACTCACACCACCTTCGAAGACGGCGTCAGGTACATGGAGTTCACCGAGGCGGTGACCAGGAGCGCCCAGTCCCGCCAGACTGTCTATTTGCCCCTGTAGGACCGTAAGATAAATCCAAGAGACCGAGCCGACGCGGGCGTCTCCGATAGACCGGAATACGGAGGACCAATGAGACGCGAGGAACTGCGGCAGCTGCTCAGGGGGGTCGTCGGTGTAACCGTCACCCCTTTCGACGACGACTTCGAGATTGACTACGGCCGCATGGCCGAGCTGACGCAGTGGTGGGTTCAGAATGGACTCGTCAAGGGCAAGGGGCTGCTAAAAGTAGCTTCGGTAATGGGCGAGGGTCCCCAGCTGCGCGACGACGAGTGGCCAGCCCTGGTGCGCACCGTAGTGCAGGCAGCAGATGGCAAAATAGATGTGATCAGCGGCTCCCACGGCAAGGACACCAAGCGCACCATAGAGGACGCAAAAAAGGCGCAGGACCTCGGCGCCATCGGACTTCAGATCGCCCCACCTATGTTCAACGACCCCAACCAGGCCGACATTCTGAGGTTCTATGAGGCGATCTCCGACGCCATCGAAATCGGCGTCATGGTCTATCAGAACCACTGGTTCCCCAATAGCGGCGTCAACGCGGACACCCTCCACAAGATGGCCGACTTCGAGCACATCGTCGCTATCAAGTGGAGCAGCTTCGAGGGTTGCCCGGACGAGGCCATGGAGGGCCTGGCCCACAAATTCAACCTTATTGAGAACGGCAGAGATAGGGTGGGCTTTCACAAGCGGGGCGGCGTGGGATTCCTCGACGAGGCCGCGGTGGCATATCCTCCCCACGAGCTTCGCATGTGGGACCTCCTGGAGGCCAGGCGGTACGATGAGGCCCAGGCCCTTTGCGACGCTGTCGATGCGCCCCTGAAGGAGCTGGAACTGAAGTTTCGCCAGCGGTCCGGCGGCCAGGCCCGCTTCAAGAAGGCGGTCATGAACGCCATGGGGCACGATGTCGGCGACATGCGGCCTCCGTCGCTGGGAATCACCTATCAGGAGATGCGCGAGCTCCGGGAGCTGCTGGTGGGCTTCGGCTGGCCGGTGCCGGGCCTGGTCGAGGGGGCGGCGGCGGCCGCGCCCGCGTGACGACAGGACTTCGTTGACGATGCACAGGGCCGGGACTATAATTACCGCGCTCCAGGGGGGCCTAGCAACCTGCGGCTTCGATCGATACTCAGCGCCGGCTGCAAGCCAAAGCCGACAAGGGAGACACGCCATGAACCGCGAAGAGTTGAAGCAGCTGATTCAAGGCCCGATCGCCACCGTGCCAACTGCCTTCGACGACGACTTCGAGGTGGACTACGGCCGGATGTTCGAGCTCACGCAGGGCTGGGTCGAAAACGGCCTGGTAAAGGGCAAGGCGGTGATAAAGGTGGCCGCGGCGATGGGCGAGGGCCCCATGCTGCGAGACGACGAGTGGCCCTACCTGCTGAGGACCGTGGTCCGGGCCGCGGACGACAAGGCGGCCATCGTTTGCGGGCTCCACTACAAGGACACCAAGCGAACCATCGAGGACGCCAAGCGCGCGCAGGACATGGGAGCGCATGCACTTCAGGTATGCCCGCCCATCTTCAATCTGCCGAGCCAGGACGACCTCCTGGACTACTACGGTGATCTGTCCGACGCCATCGACATCGGCATCATGGTGTACCACACCCACTGGATGCCCGGAGGCCGGATTGAGGTGGACACGATCGTAAAGATGGCAGACATTGAGCATGTGGTCTCCATCAAATGGAGCAACCCCGACGACGTTGCATATGACGAGATGAGGAGGTTCGCCCATATCTTCAACGTTATTGATAATGGAAACAGTCCGGTCCGGTGTCACCAGCTGGGCGGCCGGGGCTACATCAACCTCACCGCCGAGTCCTACCCCGCCCACGACCTGCGGCTCTGGAAACTCATAGAGGACAAGCAATACGACGAGGCGCAGGCGCTTCAGGACTCGGTTAACGAGCCGCTGCGAGCCTTCTATGAGAAGACCGCCGTCCGGTCCGGAGGGCAGGCCCGATTGAAGAAGGGCATCATGGCCCTCATGGGCCAGTCGGTAGGGTCGTCGCGCCCGCCCTCCAAGCCCCTGAGCGAGGACGAGATGGAAGAGCTCCGCGGGATCTTGCTCAGCTTCGGCTGGCCGGTCAAGACGTCTGCGGCGCAGGCCGCGGCGGTAGCCTGACGGATGTCTGATACGGGGGGGCCCAATTCTGTCCTCCAGTCCGCCCAAGGTGGATGCTCAGCATCGCAGGCAGACACTCAGGAGTAATGGAGGGTAGCCCTTGCGAGACCGGCCCAACCCGGGAGACGGCATCCTGAGGCGCGCGAGGCCATCCTCGGGAAACCGCAATCCCAACGAGGACGCCTGTCCGACCGGACCCCACCGTGATCCCCAAGCATCGCAGTCCTTGGGGGTGGGAAGAGCCGTCAACCATCGTGAGCACCTGCGGAGCCATGGTGCCGGCAGACCGGCTGCCACAACACGCCTGAAGGGAGGATGTCATGCTAACGGTTGAACAGGCAAAACAACGAATGCAGGGCGTATGCGTGCCTCTGGCGACCATATTCAAGGACGACGGCTCCCTCGACACCGAGTCCACAAAGGCAAACGTGCAGTGGATTATCGACCAGGGGGCCCGTCAGGGCAACACCATCTTCATCGCGGCCGGCTCCGGTGGAGATTTCTCCGTGCTCTCCCCGGACGAGCGCAGGGAGGTGATCACGGCGATTGCCCAAGTGTCCGCCGGCCGGATTCCAATCATCGCCAGCGTACAGAGCACGGACATTCGCGAGACCATCGAGCTGTGCAAGCTCTGCGAGGACGTGGGCGTGGACGTCGTCCAGATGAGCGGCGCCTACTACTACACCGTGACGGGCGACGACCTGGTCGCCTGGGTCGAAGAGGTGGCCCGGCATACACAGGTCGCATTCGCAGCCTATAGCCACTGGTACAGCGGTTCCAAGTACGACATGCCCGCCGACGTGGCTAACAGACTCCTGGACATCCCCAACACCGTCGTCGTCAAGTGGGCCTCTCCCAGCATGGACAACTATGTTGAGGGCTTCCGCCGCTTCGTTCCCCGCGCCGCCGTGGTAAACAACGGGCCTATGGTGATATACGGCCACATTCTCGGCTCCAAGTCCTACATAAGTCATGTCCCCAACTTCTATCCGCAACAGGACTGGAGGGTGTGGGACCTGCTGGAGCAGGGGCGCTACGTGGAGGCGGAGCGGGCGTACGACGAGTTCATGATCCCATACCACAAGATCGTGGGAGCAGTCCGCGGCGCCACTGCCGGCGAAGGTGTGTTCGTGAAGCCGTGGATGGACCTGGTCGGGCTGCGGGGTGGACCCTCTCGACTCCCGTCCCGCGACGACGCCGTGACACCCGAGCTGCACAAGGCCATTCGACAGCTAATGGCCCAGGCCAAGATCGGCGCCGCCCTCTAGAGGCGGTCTCGCTCTGCTGACATGCTCGATCGAGAGATTCCGAAGGGGGGGTCTGTGGGACACGCTTAGCTTCCATCTTAACCCCCTCTCCCCTCGCAAAGGCGAGAGGAATGCAGAGCCTGATCTGGGTAGTAAACCCAAATGATGAGCGGTGAGATCTCCGCGCCGGCTAGAGGGGCCGGTGGTCACTACCAAAGGGGAATTGAGAATGCACCAGGGCGCCGGACCGCTCCATCCTTCCCAAGATACCAGCTACGATCCAGCGATTCGGGTGGTCGAGTACGATCCTTCCTGGCGGAAAAAGTTCGAGCGTGAGGCCACCGCGATCCGCGATGCGCTTGGTTCTGTTGCTGTGCGTGTCGACCACGTCGGATCGACCTCGGTCCCAGGGCTCCCCGCGAAGCCCATCATTGACATCAACGTCTCCGTCCCTGACATTATGGCGGTTGGCTCCTATCGGGGGCCGCTGGAACGCACTGGCTACCTGTTCGTTCCGGTGCCTGAATCCCCAGATTTCCATTTCTTCGGCAAGCCGGCGACACGCCCGCGAAACTATCATGTTCACGTCTGCGAGGCAGGTGGTCCGCACGAGCGCCGATCTCTTGCGGTACGTGACTACCTGCGAGCTCAAGCGAAGGAAGCGGCCGGGTACGGAGCCGTCAAACAGACCATTGCAGAGCGGCACCCAGGAGACCGCTTAAGGTATATTGCTGAGAAGAGCCCGTAAGTCGAGGCGTTGGAGCGGCGCGCTTTGGCATGGCAGGACCAGAGGGAGACAGGAGCCACAGCCTAGCCGCGCCAGGCTGGCGCAGCATCGGCTCACCCCGTAGAGAACTGATGGCAGGACTCATGTACTGCCATCCCCGCCAGCGGGGTCGAAATCTTGGCTGAGGCGCAAAAACACGGAGTACCATCATGACACCGTCGAAGCGGACCCTCTCGAACCCGGACCGCGTGCACGCGCCCCTAGGCCCGTACTCCCACCTGGCACGGGTCAGGAGTGACGAGCTGCTCTTCCTCGCCGGCCAGGTGGCTGTGGACGCGAGCGGGTCCCTGGTGGGCCGGGGCGACGCGGCTGCCCAGACGCGGAAGGCAATCGAGAACATAGGCGAGATCCTGAGGGGTGCCGGAGCGTCCTTTGCAGATGTGGTGCAGCTGACCACCTACGTGGTGGGCCGGCGTTCGGTCCAGCCTTACCTCGACGCCCGCACCCAGGTGTTTGCGGAGATCTTCCCCAACGGCGACTACCCGCCCAACACCTTGCTGGTCATAAGCGGGCTGTTTGACGAGGATATGCTGGTGGAGATTACCGCGGTTGCCGCTCTCCCTTAGCCGCCGCGTCCGTCCCGCTCAGGTCACCGCGGCTCGGTGACCGTGAGGCGCTGGTTGACGGCCACATCACTCAGGGTCTGAACCGCGCCGCTGGGCCATCTGACCGTCACCGTGTCCACCTGGCCCGCACCGCCTAGGCCAAAGTGGACCGGCAGCATGTTCTGCCCCATCTGGCTGGAGCCCCCGGACACCTCCCTGATCTGTGTGGTCCCGCCCGCGGACACCTCTATCCGCGCCCCGATACCGTCCCGGTTGCTGATCGTGCCCTCGGTCACGATTATCAGCCAGCTATTGCTCGTATCGCATACGTTCTGAAAGAGCCTGGCCTCCTGTCCCAGGTTGACCACGTACAGGTCCAGGCACCCGTCATGGTTGAAGTCCAGATAGACACCTCCACGTCCTACGCCCGCGTCGTCCGCGCCGCTCAACACCGAAACATTCGCGAAGGTCCCATCTCCCTCATTTCGCAACAGCACGTTGGGCTGCTCCACCAGATATGTTGGAAGCTGGTACAGCTCGCTCCCCGGCAACCTCAAATATCCGCTCACCACGTACAGGTCCTCATCCCCATCGTTATCGTAGTCGATAAACACCGCTCCCCAGGCAACCCGCTCGTCCTCTCCTAATATCCACATTCCCACGCCCGCGTCGATGGCGACGTCGGTGAATGTCAGGCCGTCACCGTTGTTCCTCAGCAGCACGTTATCCGCCATATTGGTCACAAAGAGGTCGAGGAAACCGTCGAGGTCGTAGTCGCCCACCGCCAGGCCCATCCCATTCATCGGCACTCCCGCACCCGAGACTGCGGAAACGTCCAGGAACTGCCAGGAGCCGTCGGACCCGGGACCATCGTTGCGCCAGAGGACGTTGGACTGTATCAGGTCGCCAAAATCGTTGACCACGTACAGGTCCAGGTCACCGTCGTTGTCGAAATCCACCCACCCGGGCTGAAACCCGGCTCCCCATACATTGCCACCGGGACCCCCGTACAACCCGGCCGACGTGGAGGTGTCCCCCAATATTGACGTTACACTGCTGAAGGTCCCGTCGCCGTTCCCCCGATACAGCTCCAGGTGTCTGACTCCCGCGGTAAAGTCTTTATCGGCCAGCATCTCCAAGTAGTCCGGCTCGTCAAAATGACGCACTACTATCATGTCCAAGTACCCATCCCCGTCGTAGTCTCCCCACGCGCAACCCGTGGACCGGGAAAAGTCATCGGTGTTGTCCAGGCCGGCGCTCAACGTCACATCCGAAAAGGTCGCGTCCCCGTTGTTTCGGAACAGCTTGCTCGCTCCATAGTTGGTCACGTACAGGTCCGCGTCACCATCGTTGTCGTAGTCGGCGGCACATCCACCGTTACCCCTCTCCAGCCGGTCCTGGACCCCCGCTCTTGCCGAAACTTCCTCGAACGACCCATCCCCCTTGTTGCGGAGCAGGGCGTTGCTCCCATTAGAGACAGGCACATATATGTCCTCAAATCCGTCGCCGTCAAAGTCGAGCACTACTACGCCTCCACCCGTGGGGATCAGCTCCCCATCATGCTCGGTGTGGCGAAAATCCACCGCGGCGCTGGCGCTCACGTCGGCGAATATCGTGGACTGGCCGGGTTTGTGGAAGCGGTTGAAGGCAAAAACCAAGGCCACGATCACTGCAAATAGCAGGAGCCCGATCAGGCGTTTCTTGGGGAGCGACGTACTGAGCAAAGGGGGCAGTCACCTCATTATGAAATCACTAACAACCCATGGCTACCCACACTTCATCCCCGCCGGATGCATCGGGCGTCCCGACGGAGGCGGCAGACCTGACTTCGCCGGACCCATCCCACTGATTACGTGGACACCAACGCCGGCCGGGAATAGCGGGCCGGACTGGTCGAAACTGGAATTGCCTGGCTGCCGTGTGCCCCGTTGGCAAGATTGGTGTCAAAGGGGACCTTCGGACGCTCACCCGTGAAATGGTCCTGGCTCTCTGGGTCATCGCCCAATCGAATCGAAGAAGAAGTCGCTCTCGAAGCGAAACGGGGGTACGTTCAAGACCTTGTAGTCCCCTGAGCCCTCGCGAATCTCATACCGCGTGTCCAGCGGGAGGTCCCGGAACTCCTGGAAAGTGTCGCTGGTCGGCCAGTAGACGACCAGAGACTCTATGCGCTGGGCCTGTCCCAACCCGATCTCCTGCTCCAAAGCGGAAGCGCCGAAGCTGCCTCCACTGTTGACACGGGCGTGAACGCTTTGGGTCCCCGTCTCTGTTTCAACGTCGACCCTGATCCGCGCGCCAATGCCTGCGCGATTCGATTCCACACCATCCAGCCGAACGGATATCCATCGGTTGCCGTGCCCCGGATTTTCGTACAGAGCGTTGTAGAAGGGGTTACCCGGGTAGGCGCCTCCAATCTGAGCAAGGATATCCTGGTCTCCGTCTCTGTCCAGGTCCCCGAAAGCGATTCCGTGCCCCTTCTGGATGTGTCCGAACCCGCCCGAGAAGGTCACGTCGGTAAAGCTTCCGGTCCCGTCGTTTCGAAACATGACGTTCGGCACCAATGCCTCGAAGGAGGGGTACCCGGTCCCCAGGTAGAAGTCGGGATGCCCGTCGTTGTCCAGATCGCCGAAATTTGCCCCCATTGCCGGTATCGCCCGGCCGATGCCCGCCTGCTCGGTCACGTCGATGAAGCGGCCGCTCCCGTCGTTCCTGTAGAGCCTGGGGTAGGCACCCGGGCTGCCATCCAGGGCGGCCAGGCCCAGGTAGCTGGCGGCAACGTTACCGATGTCGGAGGCGTAGCCCGCCACAAACAGGTCCAACCACCCATCGTTGTCGTAGTCCCAGAACCAGGTCGCGAAGCTGAAATACGGCTCCTGAACACCCAGCTTCATAGCCACGTCTGTGAACGCGCCGTCCCCATTGTTGCGGTACAGCCGGTTATCGCCGCCAAGGTTTGAGGCGTAAAGATCGAGGTCCCCATCGTTGTCGTAGTCTCCCCAGACACTCCCCTTGCAGTAGAGCGAGTTTGTCACACCGGCCTGCGAGGCCACGTCGCTGAAGGTGCCGTCGCCGTTGTTCCTGAAGAGTTGGCTCGGGAAACGGAAGCCCTCGGACTCGTTGCAGACATAGACGTCCACGTCCCCGTCGTTGTCATAGTCTCCCCAAGCTGCGGTTTGAGTGGGGTAGGCCGGATCGGCAAGGCCCGCCCGGTGGGTCACGTCCGTGAAGGTGCCGTCGCCGTTGTTCTGCAGCAGGGAGTTCCTCATCTGCCCAGCATCGTTTAGCCACGCGCCACGCATAACGAAGATGTCCGTCCAGCCGTCGCTGTTGAAATCGGCCTGAACGATATTCAGGCCCCCAAGCTGTTCTGCAAGCCCCGCCCGCGCGGTGTAGTCGGTGAACCGGCCGTTGGCGTCGTTGTGCAGGTACTTCATAGGCTCGGACGGGTCCCACGAGGACGTGACTATGTCCAGGTAGCCGTCGTTGTCGAAGTCCTCTAAGATGCTGCCGCCCGCGGTGTCCGGGGCGGAGAGCCCCGCTGAGGCGGCCACATTGTTGAACCACCCGATGTCGTAGCCTCCCTCCAGCACCTCTCGGGGGACCAGATATGCGCCGGGTACCTCGTCGGGATAGGTGCCAAGCGTCATGTTGGCGATGTTCAACAGCCAACGGGCTTTTAGGTTGTCCGGCTCGGTCTGCAGGAGATCGACCAGATACCTTATTGCGTTGGTAGAGCCGAAGGTGTTGCCATCGACTACCGACGCGTCTAGGGGCAACGTGCAGATGAGCGCTCCATCCGGAGTGAGGCGGTTGTCCAGCTCTCCGACCTTGAGGTAGACCACCGCCAGGTCCATCAGCAACTTTGTCCTGTGCTTGCCCTCTTCGTCGTCCCGGTCTTCCGCCTGCAGCGCCTCTATTAGCAGTGCCGCAGCCTCCCGCGCCTCGCCGAAGCGGAGGTGGTCTTCGGCCAGGTCGATCCGGGACGTGATGAACGTCTCGTGAGACGTGGGTGTGGAGGCCGCCACCTTGTCGACCAGCTCGGCCCGCTGCCGCGTGCCGAAAAACGGATCCGTGGTCTGGGTGAGGGCCTCGAAGTACCCCGCGAGATCGGTCGTCGGTCCCCCAGCGGGCGCCTGAGCCTCAGAACAAGTAGTGGCGAGGGCGGCTAGCACGGCTACGAGCACCCAAAGGCGCCACCTAACCGTGACCTCACGTCTTGACGCGCCCTCAGATTTCATGCCCACGGTCTTTAGCCGGAATTCCCCATGTCAAGCTTCCTGGACCCAAGCAACGCACCATCTTCGACGAGAGCTATGGTAGATTCACACACGAATGCCGTCACCTTTCCCATCAAGCTCACAAAACCATCCGGCGTCGTCCTGAACTGGTGTTCGATGGGCAGCGGAGGTGGCTTTCACTACGTTTGCACCCCCTTGGTTAGGGAATTATAGTGAATTTTAGCCGAGGCGCGGCATTTAGGCCGCACCGTGACATTCGGGGCATCGCCCGTCTCTGTACAGCGTCTCCGGGTAGTAGACCGCCCGCCCGCAGGCCTCGCAGCGATAGGTGCGGCTCTTGACACGCGCCTTCGGTTGCCCGGCGTTCAGTACGGTGCGGGCTATCTCTTCCGGCGTCGCGTCTATCCTGGGCGGGTATCCCTTCTTCATTGGGCGGCCTCTGGGTTTCTTCTCCGCCATGTCGTCGCTCATATCGCCATCTCCTTGAGCCGCGCTATCAGGTGCTCCTGGGGCCGGTCGCCTTTGACGGAGTTGCAGGCCCCGCAGAGCAGCTTCAAGTTGTCCAAGTGGTCCGTCCCGCCTCTGCTCTGAGGCACCATGTGGTCGACGGTGAAGTTGCGGAAGGGGAACATCACCCCACAGCCGTTGCACAGTCCCTCCTGCTGACCGAACAGTACGTGCTTGTTCTGCCGGTATGGTATGGGCGCGTCGATGTCGGTCCGCCTCGGTATATCCGTCCTAGCTGTTACGTAGCCGTGGTGGAACAGGCTGCCCATAGCCTGCTGTAGACGTAGGTTCACAAGCTCCGCCGCCTTTGGGGATATGTCGATACCTATCCATTTCCGGCCCAGCCTATCGGCGGCTACGCAGGCCGTGGCGCATCCGCAGAAGGGGTCAAGCACCACGTCGTCGGGGTTGGAGGACGCCTTGATGATGCGCTCAAGCAGGGCCAGGGGCTTCTGCGTGGTGTAGCCCACGCGCTCTTTAGCAAAACCGGCAATTATCGAGATGTCCCATACGTCCCGCTGTGGCAGCCCTTTTGTAGGTTGATCCACGACGATTTTTCGTGTCTTGGTGACGGGGTCCAGTACCTGTGTCTTACCCTTGAATCGCTTGATGTAGCTCGCGCTCGGCGGTTCATAAGACACGTTGAAGGTCGTATTAGTTCCTCGTACATAGAACAAGAGTACGTCGTGCATTGTCTGAAAGTATGAGCTCTTTGACGGCCAGCGGCGGTACGACCAAACAATCTCATTCCTAAAGTTCACCTGACCAAACGTCGCGTCCATGAGCAGCTTGAGGTAGTGGCTAGCGGAGGGGTCGCAGTGAAGGTATATGCTCCCCGTCTCTTTCAGGACACGGCGCATCTCCAGCAGCCGCACGGCCATCATGGTGAGATACGATTGCATCCCCTTGCCGTGGGTGAGCATGGCGGTGTGGAGCAGGTTGGCGACGGCGGGCCACTCGTCGGCGATCAGGCCCATCCAGGCCACGTCCAGATCGGAGAGCGACCATGTGTCCTTGAAGGCCGCCCCAGCCGCTGCGCTCCCAACAGGAGCGGAGTAGTCCTTGTTGGAGTTGAAGGGCGGGTCCAGGTAGATAAGGTCAACGCACTCCGAGTTCATCCCCCGGAGGACGTCCAGGTTATCGCCCGTCCAGATCGTCTTGTCAGCGAAGTTCGGCGCGGCCATCAGGTTATCAATTCCGCGTATGTCATGCGCTTCCCGTCCGCGCCCTGCGCCATGATGCGCATCTGCTCGGTGGTGTCCAGCGGGCGGCTATTGTGGCGGCCCTCGAACTCGGCAACGTAGCGGGGCAGGTGCTTGACGCTCATCTGGTGGTAAACACCCACGTAGCCCCGCTTCAGCATCGCCCAATGGCTCTCTATCCCGTTCGTGTGCGCCATTCCGTGGACGTACTCCCTGGTCGAATGTTTGACGGCCTCGTGTGGGCGGGCCAGCCCATGATAGGCCGCCGCCTCGTCGGTGTAGACCTGGGCCGTTGCTTTAGTCCTGTCCTCGACGAACCCTTGAAGCGTGGGCGCATCGGTGGACTCCACGGCGGCAGTTGCGACCTGCCCCGTCTCCCTGTCCTTCATCCCCACCACGGCGGCTTTGCCAACGGCCCCACGTCCGGCGTGGATCTTCTTAGACTCGTGCTTGTTGCGCTCCTTGCCCCCGATGTAGGTCTCGTCCACCTCAACCGGGCCGGCGAACTTGTGCGCCTCAGCAGTCCACATTCCCCGTATCCGGTGCGCCATGTACCACGCCGAGCTTTGGGCTATGCCCAGGTCGCGGTGCAGCTTCATGCTGGATACGCCCTTGAGATTCGTCGCGTACAGGAAGAAGGCAATGGCCCACTTGCTCAGAGGCAGGTTGGAACTGTGTAGCAGGGTTCCCGTCTTGACAGAGAAGGACTTGCGGCATTCCTTCTCACGGCAGCGGAAGGGCTGAGGCTTGCGGCTGGCAACGACGGCGACGTTGAGGGTGCCGCAGAAAGGGCAGGCTATGCCGGTGGGCCAGCGTTGCGAGACGAACCACGCCTCCGCCTTGTCCTCCGTGTCGAACTTCTGGACCGCATCCATGAGGGTGATTCCCTTGCGGTAGGACTTTCCGGGGCCGCTCTGCTTGACCATTTCGTCTCACCTTTCGCACTTGCTTTATGAGACTATGTTAGCCTAACAGGGCGGCTTTGTCAAGGGTTTTAGCCGGATTCGGCCTCAATCTCCATGAAAATCGTTCCACCAGTGTTGGAATCATCTTCCAAGGCCGCACGTAACGCTTTCAAGAGCCCGGCCCCTCGCGATCCGGCAAGCCACTTCTGGTCGTTACACATGGGACAATTGTCAGGCAATGTCTCGTCACTTCTGAGGCGCATGGCAACCTCGTTAGAACAACTCTTACACCGCACACGAACAACAATGATGTCCTTCACCTCGAATATATGTCGGGTTTCCTTCACCATTGGCATTTCACGCTCCTTCAGGATGGCGCTATTCTACCACCCTCGGCTAAAATTCGCTATAATTCCCCTTGGTTACCTCTCTTTACCTTTGAGATCTGTGATGCCCTCAAGGATCTCCGCTTTCTCGCTCCAGGGAATTTCGCAGCTTACCAGGATCGCTCGATGATACCTGTCTGCCATACCGTCCTCTCCAAGAAAAGAGGTCTTGGGGTCGAGTTGCAGCCTACGGGACGAAAAGCCCCTGCAGCGGAACCTCCATCAGTTCTTCGCCCATGATGATCTCACCGCTGTAAACCCTTGCGACGTCAGCGATGGCCCTTTCCATGGCACCGTGGCCGCCTACGCTTGTGTTGTGCACTAGCACCAGCTTCTTGGCTCCCGCCCGCTCCGCCAGCTCGCCCGCCCCGGACGTCCCGCACATGTAGTTCAACGACTCTTTACGCATTTTCTCGTCAATCCCCACACAGCAGAACACCAGCACATCTGCCCCCTTTGCGAGCACGGCGACGGACTCGCAGGGTGTCGTATCGCCGGTGAATACAAAGCTACCCTCGTCGCTATCCACCCGGTATGCCAGCGAGTCCAGCCACGGCTCCACGTGCTCGGCCAGAGCGCTGACCACCTCCCAGCCCTTCCCATGTGTCACCGGGCCCGGCCCCACGTCTGTGGCATCCAGGCTGGGCGGCACTCTCGGCAGCACCCCTCCCCGGCTGGTGTAGGCGCTCAGGCTCAATGGATGATTGATGCGCGCTATCCAGTCGTGGGCGTAAGCGCCCGTCTGCTCGTCCAATATCCGCTCGGTGAGCTGCTCGGTCAGGGCCGGCCCGAAAACGCTCAGCCTGTTCTCGTGGCTGGAGCCGGTGTCCCACCGGGTGAGAAGGAAGCAGGGGTAGTCGACGTCGTGGTCAAAGTGGTGGTGGGTAAAGAACAGGTTGTCGATCTGCGTGGGAGACATGCCCATCTTGACCAGCTTGTAGGTCGTGGCCGGCCCACAATCGAACATCAGGTATTCGTCGCCGACTCGCAGCACGTAGGAGGAACCGAAGCGCTCGGCGGATGGCACGGGATTTCCCGAACCTAGGATAAATAGCCTGCTCATCTCACACCTTCCACCAAGGGCAAGGCCGCTGCGGCGCCGGCCGCCCACATCGGAAGCAACACCCCCACGGACCGGATGCGCAGCCACTTGGAGGCGCTGCTCACCCTCGGCGATGCCTGTCTTGGCGCAAAGCCAGACTGATTGTAGTCTCAGACCCGTGCATCGTCAACGGCGCTTCCGGCACCTGATTATTCCGGCCCATGCCTGGTAGAATCGCGGCATGTCCTACGTCGCGGACCTCCATATTCACTCCCCGTACGCGCGCGGCACCAGCGGCCAGCTCACCTTCGACAACCTGGCGCGCTGGGCCAAGCTCAAGGGCATCGACCTTCTTGCCTCCGGAGACTTCACTCATCCCTTATGGCTCCGGGAGACAAGAAAAAAGCTGCGCGAGGTCGGCGACGGAACGTTCGAGCACGACGGTGTCTCTTTCGTGCTGGGCACCGAGGTGAACTGCGTCTCCGACATGGAGGGAAGACACCGCCGCGTCCACATCCTGGTCTTCGCTCCCAGCCTTCAGGCGGTGGACCGGATCAACAGGGCATTTGACAGCTGGGGGAAGCTGCATAGCGACGGACGCCCCACTCTCCAGGCGTCGCCCAGAGGCCTGCTGCGAGTCCTCTTGGACATCGACAGCCGGTGCATGGTCATTCCGGCTCACCTGTGGACGCCGTGGTTCGGGCTCTACGGCTCCAGGTCGGGGTTCGATTCCCTGGAGGAGTGTTTCGGAGACCTTGCGGGTCACGTGTACGCCGTGGAGACCGGGCTATCCAGCGACCCCGCCATGAACTGGCGAGTGCCGTCCCTGGACGGCGTCTCCATCGTCTCCTTCTCCGACGCCCACTCGCTGCCGAAACTGGGCCGGGAGCTGACGGTCCTGCCGGGCGTTCCGAGCTACGAGGGCCTGGCCGATGCACTAAAGACCAGGAGTGTCGAGCATACAATCGAGTTCTTCCCGCAGGAGGGCAAGTACCACTACTCCGGCCACAGAAAATGCGGCGTGCGGTACTCCCCCGACTAGGTCGCCGGCAGCGGCGCCATCTGTCCAAAGTGCGGGCGCCGTCTGACACCAGGCGTGTCGCAGCGGGTGGAAGAGCTCGCGGGCAGGTCCGTCGAGACCTGGGTGGACGAGGCCGGCTTCACACAGTCTAACACCGGGCGGCCTCCGTTCAGGACACTCGTCGCCCTGCACCAGGTGATCTCGGAGAGCCTGCGGTGCGGGCCACAGACCAAGAAGGCGCAAGCCGCCTATTTCGACCTGGTATCCCGGTTCGGCAGCGAGCTCACCGTGCTGACAGATGCGGAGGTCTCGGACATCGCAAGGGTCTCCGGCGATAGGGTGGCCGAGGGCGTCGCCCGGGTCCGTTCCGGCGACATCTCGATCGAGCCAGGCTACGACGGCGTCTACGGCACCGTGCGAATATGGCCGGACTCCGGCAGTTAGGCAGAATCTGGACGGTGGGCCGTGGTCGACGTTGACTCGCGTCAGACCACCGAATTTGCCCGGGACCCTTCGACCCGACACGTTGGGACTCAAGGTGCCAATTAATAGCCAATCCAGTGTCAAGCTCCTGCCAGTCGCAGGGCCAACTTCAGGCGGTCCTCCGACAAACGAAGGGCCCTGCGGCTCAGGCGCCCAAGGTGGTTTTCCGAACGGAAATGAAAGATAATAGTGTCATCGCGTACCCTCACCCAGCCGCAATGGCGCTAGTTTGAGGGAGGACCACAATGCCTCATCAGAATGTGACGTTGAGAGAGGTGACGCGGGAAGACGTAACCCGCATCACGCGGTGGCTAAGCGACGAGGAGGTCTCGGAGAGCTGGTTCGGCCGCTATTCGTACGGCGACCCGGCTCACCTGGGCTATCACCCCGAGCAGATGGAGGCCGCCTCGGACCAGCAGTGGGGGCGCGTCTTCGGGGACCCAGCGCATCGAATCCTGTCCATCTACACCCAGGAGGGTGAGCACGTCGGCGAGATTCACGTCGCCATTGAGGAGAGCCTGGGCGACGGGCATATCTCCGTACTGATCGGCCGAAAAGACATGTGGCACCAGGGTTACGGGACCGCCGGCATGAGGTCGGCGTTGGCGATGAGTTTCGGAGAGTGGGGGCTATACCGCCTGTGGGTCGACGTGCCGGAGTATAACACCGCGGCCCTCGCCATGTGCGAGCACCTTGGGTTCAGGCACGAGGGCACGCTTCGCAAGAGCCGGCCTCACGAGGGCTCGCGGTTCGATTCAGTCATAATGGGGATTCTGGCGACGGAGTACGCCGACCGAGAGCCGCAGGAGAGCCCAGAGCTACACACCGTCTAGCCCGGGT
Organism: Dehalococcoidia bacterium; assembly: GCA_963665215.2. GTDB lineage: Bacteria > Chloroflexota > Dehalococcoidia > Lucifugimonadales > CAUZJF01. The sequence continues at coordinate 139,472 of CAXXWW010000013.1, read as the reverse complement.
TAGCCAGCCCGCTCCTGGCCAGGGCGGCCAGCCGCGCAGTCAACGTCTCGCGGCGGCGGCGGTACTGCACCTCGCTCACCGCGCCATCCTCGAAGCTGTCTTCCAGCTCGGCAATCTCCCGCACCAGCCGGGTCTGCTCCCCTTCCGGCATCCCTGTGCCACCCGCTCTGAACGCATACGCGGGTCTCGCGGCGCGGCGGCGCCACAGCGCGTAGACGATGAGGACCGCCATCATCAGCCCCAGGCCCACCGGGGCGGCATACTCGAATCGCAACCCTTCGATACGCCGACCCAGGCGCTCGCCGACCGAGGCCTCCGGGAGGTCCAGCAGGTCAAATGAAATGCGGGAGCCGGGGGGAAACTCGGACCCGCTCAGGAGCTGGTAAGTGCGTTCCCCAATATTGACGTCCTCAGGGCCTTCGAGCTCCTGGCTTGTCAGCCGCCCCACATCGTAAGGCGCAAGCACACGCACGCTGGCGGCCCCGTACGGAAACGACCGGGCGAAGACGGCCTCTGTGCCGGAATAGGGGAAGTTGTAGGCGTACAGCACCTCGTGCTGGCCGGGAGGCACACTCGCAGTCAGTGCGAATCCGCGGTCCACCTGGAGGACGTCGGCCCTCGTCAGCCCGGTGTCTACCCGGAGGTCCCTGGCCTCGGGGGGCAGGCCGAACCGCAGCAGGCTCATCGGCTCGGGCCCTGGCACGTATGTCATGTCCGTTGGGTTGTTGATCCTCACGATCTCTAGTGCCAGGACGGTCTGGGTAGCCTTGTCAACCTGGGCAAGCAGTATGGACGCGCTGGTAACGGTCAGCAAATCGTCGGCGTCCGTCGCCTCGTAGACGGTTACCGAAACGGGTGGCGGTGACGCACCCGAGAGGTCCAGGTCAACGCCGTAAAGCCCGCCCTGGTAGTCCACCGAGACGCCGCAAATCACGCCGGGGTCGAACTTGATTCCGCCGAAGGTGAACCGGCCCTCCGAGTCGGTCGTGGCTTGCTGGTGCTCGTGCCGGTTGTCGCCCTCTTCGTGCCATACGACCGTCACTCCGGCGATGTCCCCTGCCCCAGCAGTGCCGCTGACCACCCGGCCCTCCACGACTCGGGCCCCCTCCGGCTCCTGGGCATAGGCCACCGGCATCCCCACCCCCCAGCCTACCGCCCCCACCAGGGCCAACGACGCGGCCATCACCCGGACCTTGCTCATCCCGCGTCCCTCAGTTGCTATTCCCGCCCGGCGACTCCCCAGGCCCGTCTCCGCCAAGGACCCGCCGCCGCACCTGGCTGACCTCCAACTCCAGGCCGGCCATCAGCTCCTGCTCCTGCTGGTCTTCCAGCTCCATCGCCTTCATAACCAGCGCCGCCTCCGTCATGTACTGCTCCCTGAGCTGGCGGTGGTCGTCCTCGGCCAGGTTCCCGATGGCCCGCTCAAGCTCGGTGTTCTTGATCCCGGCCACCGCGGCCTCCCACCGCATCGACAGCGCGGAATAGGTCGAGGCCTCGTCCTCAAATACGATATCGTCGGTCCGGCTGCGCAAAAAGGGGTACAAAATGGCAAGGGCAGGAATGAGGGCCAGCAGCACGGCGATCAGCACTAGCACGTCAAGCTCTCCTCGTGGCGGTTAAGCCTAGCCGGCGCCGGCCCGTCACGCCCTGGGCGCGGTCGGCCCGACTGAGGCCGACAGCCAACGCCGTCGCACGCTCCCGCCGGGGCGACACCGCCAGGACCATCCCCAGGATAAACAGCGGCCCCGACACCCACATCCACCACACCAGAGGGCTCACGTAGACGCGAAACACCGCCTGGCCCTCCTCACCGAACTCGGATGGGACGATGTAGAAGTCCTCCAGAGGGGTGCTTCTGATCGCGGCGCGAGTCGCGGAGATACTGCCCCTGTAGGAAGACCTGCGGGGCTCCATGACGCCCAGCTCCCGGCCTCCGGAACGAACGGTGAAACTGGCGGTAAATTCGTCCCTGTCCGGATACGCCACTTCCTGGAAATCGACGTACCGGAAGGTGTACTTACCCAGAGACGCCTCCTCGCCGGGGACGAGCGCGAAGTCCCGCTGAACGGCGTAGAAGGACGACCCTATGGCGCCCACGGCCAGCATCGTTATGCCCAGGTGGACGATGTACCCCCCATACCTGGGACGGTTTGCGGCCACCAGCCGGCCGAAGGCTGTGGGGTAGCTCTCGCCCTTGCGGTGCCGCGATCGGGTCCCTCGGACCCACTCGTGCGCTATTCCGGTGACCGCCATAGCGCACACCGCCAACGCAAGTAAGGCGACCGGAGCGCGAATCCCGGCTATCGCCAGGACGCCTGCCGTCACCGCCGCGACGCCCAGGGGATATCTCAGCACGCGGAGGACGTTCCGCATATTGGCTCGCCTCCACGGCAGAAGTGGGCCCACGCCCATCAAAAAGACGATCGCCAGCAGCACCGGCCCGTTCACTCGGTTGAAAAATGGCTCTCCGACGGTAATGGTCAGGCCCTGTGATGCCTTGGAAATTACGGGGTATATCGTCCCCCACAGTGTTACGAAGGCCACCGTGAGAAAGAGAACGTTCTGCGCCAGGAACGCGCTCTCTCGAGATAGCAGCGAGTCGAGACGCTCACGGCTCTTCAGCGTATCGAAGCGCCAGGCGAACGCCGCCAGCGAGCCGAGCAACGTGAACCCCATGAAGAACAGGAACAGCCACCCCATAGTGGACTGGGCGAAGGAGTGGACCGAGGGCACCGGCCCGCCCCGATTTATGAACATGCCCATCTCGGCCAGCGTGAACGCCACGGCGACCAGGACAAGGTTCCACATTCGGAACATCCCGCGCCGCTTCTGCACCATGATCGAGTGCACAAAAGCCGTCAGCGCCAGCCACGGCATGAGGGCCGAGTTCTCCACCGGGTCCCAGGCCCAGTATCCGCCCCAACCAAGTATCGTGTAGGCCCACCAGCTCCCCAACAGTAGGCCAATTGTCAGGATCAGCCACGACACCATGCCCCAGAGCCTGCCGACGTTCACCCACTCGTCTCTTCCCCCACGCCCTGCCAGAAGGGCGCCCATGGCGATGCTGAATGGTATGGCCACCGAGATCAGCCCCAGCATCTGCATCGGCGGGTGGATGAACATCCCAAAGTGGATTAGCAGGGGATTGATGCCCTCCCCATCCGCTAGAGCGAACGGCAACCGCTCCAGGGGATTGGCGAGGAACACAGTGACGCCCAAGAAAAAGGCGAGCACCAAGGCCATGAGTCCGGTGGAGAATGGGGCCGTGTACGGCAGCCTCTTGACCAGAGTGAACAGCGCCAGCACCGAGAGCACGGAGAAGGCGCCGGCGATGAAAAGCAAAGAGCCCGCGTTGCCGGCGTAAAACGCGACCCAAGTGTATTTGACGGGCATCGCCAGACTGCTATTCTCGGCAACGTATCTCACCGAGAAGTCGTTGTTGACGAAGGCGTACACCAGGGCGGCCGAGGATATCGCAAGGAGGACCGGGACCGTATAGAGGCCGTACCGGCCGCTTAGAATAAGGGCCGGTATCCTCTGCCACGCCCCAAGAAACGATGCCACCACGACGTAGCACGTGACCAGCAGAGCAAGTAGCAGAGCGAGATTACCCGTATCGACAATCAAATTGCTTTTCCCGCGCCTGAATTCGAGGACCGGCCGGTGGTCTCCTCCGTTCCTTCACCCCGGTCGTCGTCGATTGCAGCGTCGATGCGGCGAAAGTACTCGTCTCGCTCCGCCTCGGAGAGTTCAACGTCGCCCTGGGCGCCCTCCGCTGCCGAGGCCGGCGATCTCACCATTGCACGCAGTACCAGGAACAGGGCGCCCAGGGCCAGCGCCAGGCCTATCGGCGGTGCCAGCCACACCATCAGGCTTAGCCCCTCTCGCGGCGGGTCCAGAAGTACGCTGGGTCCGTAGCGCTCCACGAAGAACGCTTCGATCTGCTTCCCCGTCCAGCCCTCTTCGACCTTTTCCGATACGATGCCCCTCATCTGGACCGCCAGGGGATGCTGGGACTGATCGATGGACTCTCCCGGGCACACCGGGCACATTATCCCCTTCTCGATGTCCTGGGCACGTCGTTCGAGGACGGGCACACCCTCACCTACGGCGCAGCCGAGGGCGATCCCCACCAGCAATATCGCTGCCAGCAAGGACCGCCGCGGCGTTCCGGTCGGTCTGTCGGGCTTCCCCCCCATTAAGTAGAGCACGTCAGTCCGCTAAGGATAGCATATCGGCGTAGAGAGGAGTGGCGGCGGTCGGGACCCTCCGAGTGCCCGGAATCCTCGCCCAAAAACTGCATCGGAACTGCGTGCCGCCTATCCTTCTGCTATAATTCCTGCCGCAAAGCCGTCCCACATGATTCATTATTAAGCGTGTCGAGTCGGCGGACCGTTGGTCCCCGGCCGAGTAGAAGGGCGCTGCGAGACAGGACATGCGTGACTCGCCCGAGAGTTTTCGGCAATGAGCGTGCTCTACGTGGCCTCCAGCCAGCGCGGCGCGGGAAAGACGGCGCTGTGTTCGACGCTGGCCTACGAGCTGAACCGCCAGGGCAAACGGGCCGCCGTCTTCAAGCCGTTCCCTGCGGTAGGTAAGAACGAGCCCGACCCGGATGCGGACGTCTTCTCTCATCTGCTGGGGCAGCCGGCCGCCGGTAAATACTTTGCACCGCCCAAAGGGGCCCTCACCCCAAAGCTCCTGGGCGACATCAAGGGGGTTGCCGGCAAGGCTCTCGAGGAGAACGAGGTTCTCCTGGTAGAGGGGTCACCGGCGATATCTAACAAAGCCTCCAGGCAGCTGGCGGAAGCCCTGGACGCCCGGGTCCTGGTTGCGGCGAAATTCGAGCCCGGACTGGACGCCTCTGAGCTGGCCGGGTGGCGGGAGCTGTACGGAGACCGCCTCCTCGGCATCGTGATCAACGGCCGGACTCGTTACCAGAGTACCGACGTGAACACCAGACTGCTACCCTCCATGGAGGGGCAGGGGCTACCTTCTTTGGGAGTGATACCAGAGCACCGCAGGCTGCTCGCTGTTACCGTCCGACACATGGCGTCGCACCTGGACGGCCGCTTTATCGTATGCGAGGAGTTCTCCGACCAGCTGGTGGAGCACTTCCTGGTCGGCGGGCTCGGAATGGACCCCGGCGAGCTGTACTTCAAGACAAGGGATAACAAGGCCGTGGTCGTTCGTGGCGACCGCCCGGACGTCCAGATGGCGGCTCTGCCGACGCATACGGCATGCATGCTGCTCACGCAGGGCATCGATCCGATCGAGTACGTCAGATACGAGGCCGAGCTCGAAGAGGTCCCCATCGTCGTCGTCCAGTCCGACACGCTGACCACGATGGCGTTACTTAAAACCCTGCAGAACGGCGCTCGGTTCGATCATCCGGCGAAGCTTGAGGTGTTTGCGGAGCTCCTCAGGGAGCACGTCGACCTCCCGGCGATATTCGCCGGCCTGGGCCTGGCGGCCTAGTGCGAGGGCCCAATGTCTGAGCGGATCACGCCGCCTCCCGAGGGGGAGTGGCACTATGAATACATCACGCCCGACCTCCTGCAGGCGGAGCGGGTCGGAAAGGTCATCTTCACCGGCAGGACCTCCTACCAGTCGGTCACAATCCAGGACACCGCGTGCTTCGGCCGGACCCTGGTCCTCGACGACAAGACCCAGTCGACTGAGGTAGACGAGTTCGTCTATCATGAGGCGCTGGTCCAGCCTTGTCTCATCTCACACCCGGGCCCGCGGGAGGTGTTCGTCGCTGGCGGCGGCGAGGGCGCCACGGTCCGCGAGGTCTTCTCGCACAGGTCGGTCACCCGCGCGGTAATGGTCGACATCGATGGCGAGGTCGTCGAGCTGTGCCGGCGCCACCTACCGAACCACCACCGAGGCGCCTTCGACGACCCCCGCCTGGAGTTTCACGCCGCCGATGCCCTCAGGTACCTGAAGGATACCCCTTCGCGGTTCGACGTGGCCATAATCGACGTGCCCGACCCACTGGAAGGGGGCCCCGCGCACCTGCTGTACACCCGCGAATTTTACGAGCTCCTTAGGGAGCGCCTGAGGCCACAGGGGATGATGGTCGCCCAGGCCGGTCCCACCGGCCCGGCCTTTTACAAGCAGTGCTTTTCGGCGGTGGCAAACACCATCGGCGCAGCGTTCCCACACGTCACAACGTACGAGGCGTTCGTCCCCTCCTTCGGCTCCACCTGGGGCTTCGTCGTCGGCTCCACGGGGCCGGACCCGGCGGTGCCGTCCGTGGACGAGGTGGACCGAAGGATCGCGGACCGCGTAAGCGGCGACCTCCGCTACTACGACGGAATAACCCACCGGGGAATGTTCTCCGTCCCCAAGTACCTGAGGGCTGCCCTGGCCGGCGAGAAGCGGGTCATCACGAAGGCCGAGCCGCTGTTCACGCCGTAAAGCAGGCACCCTTGCGGAGGCCAAGGTGCCCGACAGCGCTTCACCCCCAACTCATACGCTCAGATCGACGAATAGATGAAAGACCTCTAGCGCTCTGCCGGTATCCTGCGGATGGACATGTCTGGTTGTGAATCGCGTCTCGGACTGATGACCGAGTGACTCTTCTGTGAATGATTCGTGGCCGCTAGCAGCCCGGACCGCTTCTGACACAGCCTTACTCATGTCTTTGAGCATACAGAAGTGAATAAGCACCCCATAGCTCTGGCGCCACGTCAAGTAGCCGAACAATTGATCAAGCGCACCGCCATAGGCCTTGGCTCCCGACCAGAACTTGCATTCACATACAAGAACATTCCCAGAATCGACACGCATAGAAATATCTATCTTCCCGAGCTTGCTGAATGTCTCGCCTGTGGTGCTGCCAGGGTAGTTCGCATTCATCATTCCTACCAACAGGTCTCGTAACTCTTCCTCGCCCATCTTCTGATAAGTCCTAGTGGTTCAACGTTTTTGTATTGATGGGTAGAGTGACTTTAGCTTGATGCGCGCATCCTCGGTAGTGAAGCGCCAATCCACTCGTATCACATCCCGGTTGCGTTGATTCTGCCAAGCATTGACCTCGCCGCGCAGGATGTCTTGATTGGCAATCCGTCGGTCCAGGCACTGTCGAGCCAGCACACCGATCTCTATCTCCGCCATATTCAACCAACTCCCGTGTTTGGGAGTGTAGTGTATCTCCAGTCGCTCAGCTATACGCCTCGCCTCAGCAGGCTCGAATGCCTCGTATAGCGAGGACAGCTTGTGAGTGTTGAGATTGTCCATTACCAGCACGATCCGGTCTCTGTCAGGGTAGTCCTCGTCGACCAGTTCCTTTATCACATGCGCCCAGTCCACCTTCGTGCGACGCTCTCTGACCTCGACTCGGCGCCATCCGTCCAACGGTGCAAACAGCATGAACAGGCTGCTCACTCCATTGCGCTCGTATTCGTAGTCGTATGCCGCCGATAAGCCGGGCGCTGCGGGACGCGGCACTCGCGTCTCCTTGACTTGCTGTTTGCTCGTCTCATCCATGCACACCAGAACCTCATTCCCATCGTACGGCCGTTGGTAGACCTCCAGTACGTCTTCCATCGCGCACACAAACTCCGCGCTCTGACCGGGCGGGATGCACCAACTCTGCTTCAGCCACGGCTTCAGTTCGTTTTTTTTTAAGCGCCTGGCGAACCGTCTCGGTGCTAATGGTCCCGACTATCTCACACTCGACCAACTGGTCAGCCAACAGCTTCAGGGTCCAACTGGCACGCGCCTCCGGCGGTTCCCCGCAGGCCATCGCTATCAACCGTGCTTCACCTTCGCCGTCCAGTCTCTTTTGACGCCGACGCAGTTGCTTTTTGCGATTCAGCGCAGACTCGACCCCCTCCTCCACACAGCGCTTGCGTATTCGCTCGACCGTTGACTGTCCCACACCGAGCGCGCTGGTGATGTCCGCGTCCTTCATTCCCCCGTCCGAGCGTGACTCATCGCTCATCAGCAGAATGCGCGCATGGGTCTGTTTGTACGCCGCAGCCCGACCGCGTGAGACCAAGGCGTTGAGTTCCTGTTGTTCGTCGGTAGTCAGTCTGATACGGTACTTCTTGGTAGACATCATGGTTCCTCCTCGGTTCAACGTTACGATTGAACCCCCAAGAGGAACAATGACTATCATGGTATTCATTTCAATGATGTTGGACCACTAGGGGCCACTTCGAACTGCCGAGTATACTGGTCGACAAAGTCGACAAGTGATACTACATCCTCATGACTCAATGTCGGTACAGGCCTGCTCGTCGCCTGGGGCTTCTTTTTGAATGTGCGAAGCTGGCGCGCTTTGATCTCAATAGGCTTAACTTTGGCATGAGGGTCTTGATGCAAAGGTATATTCAGCTGCTCGAGAAGTGAGTTAGTAGCAGCGGTACTGTCTTCTAGCTGCTTCCGCTTCGTCTCCCACACGTGCCTAATGACGCTCCTCATCTCCTCATTTCCCGCTTCAATGTCCTTGTTTCGATTCCCTAGCCAGAACCGAACGGCCTCGACGCCTTGCTGTACGGCCTGCTCGGTTGCTTCCACCTCGTGGATAAGAACACCGTCCCCAAATTTCCATTCAGGCTCTCTTGTGCCCATCCAGGTGGTTGAGGAGCCAAACTTAAAATAGTCGGCTAGCTGAGAATGCGCTGAAATCGGAATTCTCAGCCGGAGGAATTGCTCCTCGATCTCGTAAGGCTCCCCAAAGACATCTGTCCGCTGCCTTTTAGCCCGAATCCACCGAAGGAGGGCGTCGGGTTAGCGTCCTGAGGCGGCAAGAAGGTGCTCCTGTGCTTCTGGGATAATGGTTTTGTAGCAAAAAAACGGCCCCGGAAAAGGAGCACCCAGTAGATGCTGCCACGCAACCACCCCGACCGGATCCAAATCACCTTCGACGACCGCCGCTTGGTGGCCAATGCCGGGCTGCTCCTTCCGGCCACCCTGGCGCGGCACCTCGGCCTGCCCGAACTCGTCCGGCAGCGCCTCGACCTGGGCGATGCCCCGGGGCGGGCGAACACGAGCGACAAGATGATGACGCTGGTGGCGTCTGCGCTGGCTGGGGGCGACTGCATTGACGACGCCGATGTGTTGCGCACCGGGGGGACGGCCTGCACCCTGGGCGGCACGGTCAAGGCGCCATCCACCCTGGGCACCTTCCTGCGCAGCTTCCGGTGGGGCCACGTCCGTCAACTCGACCGGGTGAGCCGCGAGTTGCTGGCCCGGGCTTGGCAGGCCGGGGCGGGACCCGGCGACGGGCCCCTGACCATTGACCTGGACTCCACCATCTGCGAGACCTACGGACTGGCCAAGGAGGGAGCGCGCCACCACGGCTATACCGGCAAGCGGGGCTACCACCCGCTGCTGGCCATCGCCGCCGGCACCGGAGACGTGCTGATGTCCCGGCTGCGCGAGGGCCGGGCCAACACCGCCCGCGGCGCCGCCCACTTCCTGCGGGAGACGGTGGGACGGGTGCGCTACGCCGGGGCCAACGGACGACTCACGCTACGGGCCGACAGCGGGTTCTACACTCATGGCGTGGTATCCGTCTGCCGCAAGATGGATGTCCGCTTCTCCATCACCATCCGCCAGCACAAAAGCCTGCACAATCTCATCGAGGCGATACCCGAAGATGCCTGGACGCCGATTCCTTACTGGATGGACGGCGCCGCCGATGTGGCCGAGACCACCTGCACCCCCTTCCAGGCCGAGGCGGACGCCGCGCCGGTACGGCTCATCGTCCGGCGGGTGAAGCCGACGCCCGGTTCCCAACTGGCCCTCTTCGCCAAATACAGCTATCATGGCTTCATCACCGACCGGGACGGGGAGTTGCTCGAACTGGAGGCTGACCATCGCCGCCACGCCGAGATCGAGAATGCCATACGCGACCTCAAGTACGGCGTCGGGCTGAACCATCTCCCCTCGGGCCGCTTCGCCGCCAACGGCGCCTGGCTGGCCGTCCAGACGATGGCCCACAACCTGGCCCGCTGGACGGCGCGGATCGGTCTGGGAGAGCGGATAGCCACCACCAAGACCCTCCGGCGGCGGTTCTTCTCCCTGGCCGGACGGCTCACCCGCTCGGCACGCCGGTTGACCCTGCATCTTCCGGATCGCTGGCCTTGGGCTGAGAAGTTCAGCCGCGCCTTGGCCCGGCTGCGAGCCATTCCACTCCCGGCCTGACGGCACCGTCGGCGACCGACCCACCCACCGGACAACCGAAGATCCCCGCAGACTCGTGCCAGCCCGGTCCGAGAGAGTTCCCTGCTGCGTATTCTCTCGCCATCCCGCGCATCGCAGCTCCCGCAGACGGCCATAGGGGCCCCTGTGCGGCGATGAAGACCGTCCGCCGACCTCCCTACCCCAAATGGAACCCAGGCTATTTCCCCTGTAGCTCCCTCACCCCCCTTCCGCTTTCCTCACGCCGTCCATCGGTGTCCTTCGGTGGATTCGGGCTAAGGCCCCTTTGTCGCAGGACCACCATCATGTGGCGCGGACTGAACTTCCCCGCCTCCGATTCATAGGGCCCGTCGGCCACCGTCAGAGGCAGCATGAGGCCGCCCAAGATCGCTAATGACGTGCTTCCAATGATGGTCGCCTCCCAGTTGTCGACGAACAGCGATCTCAGAAGGTGAGGTGACCCCGAGCCCAGGGTCAAGGCCGCTATCATCGACCCTAATGCCATGCCTCGCCCCCGTTGGAACCATCCGGAGAGAATCTTCATCGCGGGAGGGTATACCCCGGCCAGGAACGCTCCGGTGGCAAACCTGACGGCGAGCAGCGGCCAGAAACCTTCGAGGGGGACGACCGCCAGGTTGAATAGGGCGGTTAGGACAGCCGAGGTCGCGAACAGGCTGCGGGCGTTGTACCTGTCGGCAAGATTGAGAACCGAGCTGACCGGGGTCCCGAAAACGAATCCAATCTGAACGCTGATGGTGAGCCATGCCAGGTCGTCGGCCGTAAGACCCTTGACGCCCTCGAGCGCCGGAGCGATGGCGTTGGTGCTGAACCAGACCGATAGGGCCAAAATCGTCGAGAGAGACACCAGCGCCAGCGCTCGCCATCGCTTACGAGCGGGGCCGTGACTAACGACGGCGTCATCGGGCAACTCAGTGTGGCCGACGTGTGAAGAGGGACTCGTAGGCCTCAACCTCTCCTCGTTACGATGAGATAGCTCAGAAACTCCTCCAATAACCCTCCATCCCAGGCCGGAGTCAACTGACTCGCCTCGACTGTGAGCGAGGCCTGATTTCGGGAATCCCAACGTCGATTCCTAGTCGGGGCGCGGAGGGACGGGACGCCCAAATGGGCGATACGAGGTTCCATAACAGCCCAATAATATCGCCCGAAAGCACCATGTCCGATAGTACCACTGGGGCCTATACTGCTCGTAAGGCAGGCAGGAGATGGGGGTAATTAGTGGTTGCGTACCGGGCCGCCGAACACATCGGACGTCAGGACAGTGCCAAGCCCTCGTGCCTGCACTATTGGATCATCGCTCCACCAGATGGCTCGGTCAGCCCATGGACCTGCCGGAATTGCGGCGAGCAACGCGGTTTCACGGACAGGCTGGAGTACTCCCCGACTTCTGTCGAAGACGATACACCGTCCGTACTCAGTTTCATAATAGACTTGGCGAAAATTGGAATCCTATTTGGGCTTGGCCGGTTCCTCTCCTCTCTGCTTAGTTGCGGATCGTAGGGTCTTGCAGGCTATGGAGGTAGCTGTCCACACCGGCCAGGCTTCGTGTTAGCGATGCGAACTCGTTTATTTCAAATCCGAGGATGAGAGCCATGTTTGACATTCGAAATCCTAAGCTACTCCACGTAAAGGGGGCTCTCTTTGTCCTGATCGGGTGCTTGGCATCGGCACTTCTCGTGCCCGAACACCCTACCATCAAGGTCGCCTTTCTCCTGGGTGTGGCAGTTTGGGCATTTGCCAGGACCTATTACTACGCGTTCTATGTGATCGAGCACTACGTTGACGACGGCTATAAGTTCTCGGGGCTGCTATCGTTCGCACGATACGCGCTTCGCCGAGGAAAAGTGCGTGGCCTCATAACTGCTGAGGACTGATCGATTGCCTCCGGGGTGTCCTTACTAAACCGGTACCGGCTTTGTCCGTCGCTCCAGTGATCGCGAACACTAGCGACGCTTACCCCACGCCATGTTAGTTTCACTCACGAATGCCGTCAACCACCCCATCAAGCTCACAAAACCATCTGTCGGCGTCGTGAGTTGGCGGCAGGCATGGCTGAGGCGGCTGGCGCCACCGCTACGAACGGTCCATAGGCCAAGACCGGTGGGACTCCAGGGCAGCCCATATCCCTGAGGGTTTCCTACGCTGCAGGGGCGTACTTGGCCGGGCGGAAAGGATGAGTGGTCCGGGGGCAGGCCGGGGACGATTGGTCTCGGACCAGGCGTGACTACAGCAGGCTTACCCGCATTGCCACGCCGCCGCCCCCGCCGTGACAGAGCGCGGCAACGCCTGTTTGCAGGCCCCGCTGCTTCAATGCATGGAGAAGTGTGACGAGGATGCGAGCCCCGCTGGCCCCGATGGGATGGCCCAGGGCCACGGCCCCACCGTTCACGTTTACCTTGTCCCAGTCCCACTCCAGCGCCTTGGAGTTGGCGACGACCTGGGAGGCGAAGGCCTCGTTTATGTCGAGAAGGTCCACGTCCTTCAGGGTGATCCCCCCTTTTTGCAGGAGCCGGTCAATCGCCAGCGCTGGTGCCTCGAAGAGGCGTGCCGGATTGTTGGCGACGAAGGCGTAGTCATCGATTCGAGCGATGGGGCTGACGCCCAGAGACCGGGCCTGGGACTCGCTGCTGACGACGAGAGCGGCGGCCCCATCGGAGATTTGGGCGGAGTTGCCTGCCGTGACCGTGGTCCCAGGGGGGAAGGCCGGGACTAGACGCCCCAGGGCCTCCAGAGAGGTGTCGGGCCTGGGCCCCTCATCGGTTTCCACCTCCACCGGGCCGTTTCGACCCTCAACCAGAACGGGGGCGATCTCCTCTCCAAACACTCCGTTACTGGAGGCGTGTACCGCCTTCCTGTGACTTGAAAGGGAGAACTTGTCCTGCTCTTCTCTGCCGATGCTGAATTTGGAGGCGGTGGACTCGGCCAGGTCGCCCATCGGCCGGTCGCTGAAGCAGCACCACAGGCCGTCGTGGACCGTGGTATCCACCAGCTCCCAGTTGCCCAGGCGCTTACCAAGTCGGCTCCCCTGAAGAACGTGTGGGGCCCGGCTCATGCTCTCCATGCCGCCCGCGACGGCCACCCGCAGATCGCCTACCTTGATCATCTGGGCTCCCAGGACCACCGCCATGAGCCCGGAGGCGCACACCTTGTTGACGGTAAGAGCAGAGCTGGTCTCCGGGATACCCGCCCCTATGGCAGCCTGCCTGGCCGGATTTTGCCCCAGCCCAGCCGCCAGCACGTTGCCCATGATGGAGTATTCGACCTCCTGGGGCTCCACCCTCGCCCGGTCCATCGCCGCGCGGATGGCCGCCGAACCCAGGCTGGGTGCGTCCACGGCCGACAGAACGCCCCCTAGCTTCCCAATCGGTGTCCGGGAGGCCCCGAGGATAACCACCGCGTCTCTCTGTGCCATTTTGCCTTTCTCCCGCGGCCTCGCTGTCTCGCAGCACCGCTTGGGCTCCGGTCTAGCAGCCCAATTCCCGGGCGATGACCAGTCGTTGCACCTCCGAGGTCCCCTCTCCGATGGTCAGGATCTTCGCATCTCGGTAGAAGCGCGCGATCGGGCCATCCTCCATGTACCCGATCCCGCCGTGAATCTGGAGGGCCTCGTCCACCACCTTGACGGCCGTCTCGGAGGAGTAGAGCTTAGCGATGGCGGCCTCCTTCTTGAAGGGCCTGTTTTGGTCCATCAGTACCGCAGCCCTGTAGGTGGCCAAGCGGGAGAGTTCCACGCCCACCGCCATGTCCGCCAGCTTTAGCTGGATGGCCTGAAGCTTTGCGATGGGCTCACCGAAGGCATATCGCTCTTTCGCGAAGGCCAGGGACAGCTGCAGGCAGGCCTCGGCCAAGCCAACCCCCATCGCGGCGATACCCACCCGGCCGGCATCGAGGGCCCACAGGCATTGGGCCAGGCCCCGCCCTTGTGGGCCCAAGAGGTTGGCCTCTGGAACTCGGCACTCCTCAAATGAGAGAGGCCGCGTGTCCGAGGCGTGCCAGCCCAGCTTTCTGTGAGGCGGCCCGGCGGAGAACCCCGGGGTGCCGTTGGGAACGATGATGGTGCTGAACTCCTTGTTGCCCGCCTCATCGCGGCCCGTTACCGCCGCCACCACGACAAAGGCGGTCATCGGGGTCCCTGAATTGGTGATAAATACCTTGCTGCCGTTGATTACCCAGTGCCCGTCGACCAGCTCCGCCCTGGTGGAGATTCCGGCGGCATCGGAGCCTGCGTCAGGTTCCGTCAGCGCAAAGGCGGCGATGGTCTCGCCCTGGGCCAGAGAGGTCAGCCACCTTCGCTTCTGCTCCTCGCTCCCGAACCGGACCAGGAGCTGCCCGCAGAGGCCTGCAACTACATCGATGGTGACGGCGACGGACGCGTCCACCTTCGCCAGCTCTTCCAGGGCGACCACCATCGACAGCATATCCCCACCACCGCCGCCATACTCCTCGGGGAGCAAGAGCCCCGTGACCCCCAGCTCACCCAGCGCCCTTATGACGCCGGCCGGGAACTCCGCACGCTCGTCCCATTGAGCAGAGTACGGGGCGATCTCTCTGGCGGCAAAGTCACGCACCGCCTTCTGGATCATTAGCTGGTTCTCGCCAAGGTCTAGGTCCATGGGCGCTCACGTGTCCGGTCTACTCTCGAGATGCTCTCAATACCTGCCGGCGGCGCCACTGGTGCGGTGACGATGTGGGCGCCGCCATCTCGTGCGCCGGGGGCCGCCTGGCCCTGGTCCGTCAGGGTTTGGGCCGCCTCAGGCGGCCCAGAAATTAACCGTCGACGGGCACGAAATACACGTCGGTAATGTTGAACCTGCTGTTCCGGCGGAACCGGGCCTCGATCTCCGTCCCAATTTCCACCTGCGAGTCGCCGGCCCCGACGAGCCGTGAAAGAAAGAGGGTGTCCGCCGTGTCGAACTCGACCAGGACAAGCGTGTAGGGGGTCTCTTCAAGGAATTCCTGGCCCCCGTAGAAGCATGTCGTGTAGCTATGCACCTTGCCCCTGAGAGGGAGTTCCTCCCATTCGGTCTTCGCACCGTCGTCCATGCAGTGGGCCCGGGGAGTGCCGTAGACCTTCCTACACCGGGTGCACCGGCTGCCCAGCAGCCGGCCGCTGGCGAGTCCGGCGAAAAAGGGTGAGTCCTGAGCGTAGCTATGGATGTAGTCCATCTCATAGTGGCTCTTGAGGATGATGGGGTCCGTATTGAAGAGGACCGCCCCCTCCTCGGTCTCGGGGAGCCTGAACTTCCGCTTGGCCATCAAAAGCCCCTTTCCATGGTTGTGACAGTTATGTAGGTGCCCGTGCCCGCGTGGCTGTGGATTGCACCCCTCTTGGCGTCCTTGACCTGGAGCTTATCATTGCCCAGGTGCTTCGCCATCGTCTCTTGAAGCTGCCAGAAGGCGAATACCGCCTGCATCAGGCCGGTAGCCCCGACGGGATGTCCGCACGCCAGGAGCCCGCCGGAGGGATTCACGGGGATTTTCCCCTCCAGGGCCGGGTGTCCGCCCTCGATGAAGGCTCCGCCCTCGCCGTACCTGCACAGGCCCAGGTCCTCATAGGTCTGGACCTCTGAGGATGTGTAGGCATCGTGAAGCTCAATGAAGTCTAACTCCTCGACAGGATGCTCTATTCCCCCCATGCGGTAGGCGGCCTTTGCGGCGGCCCGCGCGCCGCGGAAGGAGTGGACTCCGGGCCAACTCAGGTGCTTGTACTCCTCCTCGGACTCATGGGGCAGCATCAGGACACTTCCGTGGGGCCTGTCCGCGAGGCGCATGGTGTCGGTCCCGGCGCCGACGCCCGAGATCTTGATCGGTCGGTCGGTCAGCCTGGACGCCGCCTCCTCGCTTGCCAGGATGGCGACAGCGGCGCCGTCGGACATGGTGCAGATGTCCAGCATGGTCAAGGGGGTAGCGACCATTGCCGAGGAGCGGACGTCGTCGATTGATAGCTCCATCGGGCTCTGAGCGTATGGGTTGTGGACGGCGTTGCGGTGGTTCTTGATGGCTACCATGGCGAACTGCTCCACGGTAGTGCCGAACTCGTGCATGTGGCGCTTCGCCATCATCGCGTAGTAGCCCGTATAGAACCCACCCAGCGGGTAGTCGAAGTTCGTGTCCGAGGCCAGGGCTATGAACTCGTTTCCCTTCCAGGTGTTCACCCGGGACATGGTCTCAAACCCAAAGGCTACCGCTATGTCCATTCTGCCCGAGGCGACCTCGGCCCAGGCCGTCTGCAGGCAGAGACCTCCGGTCGCCCCACCACCCTCCACCCTGATGCTCGGCTTGGGGCATAGGCCCAGGTAGTCCTGGACCATGGCGCCGGCCTTCAACTGGCGGGTGAAGTGGTCGGAGAAGTAGGAGCAGACGGACCCGTCGATCTGGTCCACCGTCAGACCGGGAACGTCCTCAAGGGAGTACTCGAAGGCCTCTTTCACCATGTAGCGGAAATCTTTGTCAGGAGAGGCCTTGCTAAACTTGGTGATCCCTCCCGACACCATGAAGACCGGTCTCATGACGCCTCCTATTCAGAACTGGTCCAGGTCCATGCCCGGCCCGTTACTCTCCGGCAGAGAGGATAATCGGGATCGAGGACAGGCTTCCCAGCGCGCCCGAGTTGCTGACCGTAAATGTGCCACCCTGGGCATCATCGAGCGGTAGCTTCCCCTCTCGCGCCCGGGCCGTCAGGGCGGTTACCTCCCCTGCCAGGGCCGGTCCCGCGCATCTGCCCCAGGTCCATGCCGTGCTCGTCGGCCAGCCTCTTGGCGATAGGAGAGTAGCGCCGCCCTCGCTCCGGGGCAACCTCGTGCCTCTTACGGACGGCAGGCTTCTGGGCCTCTGCGGCGGGGGCTGACGACCTCTTCCAGGACCGCCATCTCCCCGCCGCCCGGCACGACGGTACCCTCGGGGGTGATTATGCCGGCCAGAATTCCCCCTGCGGGAGAGGGCATGTCCCCAAGTACCTTATCTGCAAAATATCTACTACAGGCTCTCCGCCCTTGACCCCGTTTCCCTCATGCACACCCGTACATGCGGGGGTGGCGGCCAGCACTGGCCATGCGAGCATGTTTTCGACCGGCTGCTAGCCGCCGGAACACACTTCGTACCTGCGACTCTTTGCCTCCAGCACCCGTTTCCTATCTGGTGCCATGCGCGCAGCAGGGGGTGACTTAGGGGGGTCTTGGGGGTGAACAGTGTATCCGCAGACCGAAGTGCAAATACATCGGAGCTCGCCGAGCAAGCGCTTGCTTCGGTCGCGTAGACGGCTGCGTCTGCCGGCGATGCCGGGGCCCCTACCCTGACCTACCTCTGTCTCTTGTCCCCGACGCCTTCCCCGTATCCTGGCCCTCTAGCTTCCCACATGCACGGGTGGGGTCCTGGTAGTACACGATCAGGCCCCAGTGCTCGAAGGGGATAAGGGTAAAACCCCCGCCGCCCCGCAACTCATCCAGGCGCTTCCAGGGGATAGGCATCTCGGACTTGCTGAACTGGTACATGCCTATTAGCTGGTCATCGCCATTGTACATGAGGAAAAAGGGCTCGCCCTCTCCCGCCGGTCCCTTCTGAAAGTAGCGGCCCCTGCCCGACGAGCAGAATATCGGGTCGTTCCAGCCGGCCGCGACCGCCTCGGCGGCCGTGAGTGGCAGGCTCATCTCCACAGGGATCTGAGACTTCAGAATCCCAAGCTTCGCACTGTCGTGGCCGCTTATCTGGACGGTGCCGCCACTGGTCAAGAACACCCTGTCCCCAACCGACGTGGTCGAGGAATCCCCCGCCGAAGTCACGAATACCACGATTACGGCGAGTATGACCGCCGCGACAACGTACCCCGATGCCTCCTGGACCCACCGCTTTTGCACCAGGCCAGGCATGCCCCACCTCCAGTAATAAGAGTCGGCCGCACCTGATCATGCGACACTTGCCAGACGTCGCAGGACCTCCCTCACGAATGGCACCCCGGAACGGCCCGCTGCCGCGCTACGAGCCTATATACTGGCCCCCGCGCTCGAGCACCCCACATGCCCGGGTGGGGTCCTGGTTATACACGAGCAGGCCCCAGTGCTCGAAGTCGATGAGGCTGAGACCCCCACCGCCCCGCAACTCATCCAGGCGCTTCCATGGGGAAGGCATCTCGTACTTGCTGAACTGGTACATGCCTATTAGCTGGTCTTCGGCATTGTACATGAGGAAAAAGGGCTCGCCCTCTCCCGCCGGTCCCTTCTGAAAGTAGCGGCCCCGGCCCGACGAGCAGAATATCGGGTCGGTCCAGCCGTCCGCAACCGCCTCGGCGGTCGTGAGTGGGAGGGTCATCTCCACGGGGATTTGGGAATCAAGCCTCCCGATCCACCCAACGTGGCCGCTTATATGGACGGTGCCGCCACTGGTCAAGAACACCCTGTCCCCCACCGATGTTGCTGAGGAGGAATCCCCCGCCGAAGCCAGGAATACGACGAAGACAGCGAGCAGGACCGCCGAGACCACGTACCCCGAAGCCAAGCGGACCCATCGATTGTGCACCAGACCAGCCATGCCCCACCTCCAGCGTTAGAGTCGGCCGCACCTGATTATACAACACGTGCCAGACTTCGCAGAACCTCCCGCACGAGTGGCCCTCCTCTAAGTTTATCCTCCAAGCAGTAGCATATGAGCATGCCTCTGCGGGCAGTATAGTCCTAGGGGGGGTACCCGAGATCCTTGGCCTTCGAGAAGTCCCGCTCTGCTTCTATTGACTTACCGATGGCCCCGTAACCCGCACCCCTGTTGTAGTAGGCCTCAGCGTATTGGGGGTTTAGGCGGATGGCCTCGCCGAAGTCCTCAATCGCACGTTCTAACTGGCCAAGGCTGCGGTACGCAACACCCCTGTTGTAGTAGGCATCGGCCTGTGGGTTAAGCCTGATGGCCACATCGAAGTCCTGTATAGCACCCTTCCACCGGGCTGCACCACCCGTGTCGAACCGGGCAAGACGGCTGTGAGCAACGCCCCTGTTGTAGTAGGCGATGGCGTCCTGCGGATCTTGCCTGATGGCCTCGTCGAATGCGTCAATGGCCTTCTTGTCATCCCCTTGCTCAAGATAGGTCATGCCTCGGTCAGTGGGATGCACGTCTTCAGAGCAAGCTGCGGTGCCCGCGACCAGCAGCACGCATCCCAGTGCTAGTACTGCCTTATGTCTCATCCCACCCCACATGAGCGTGCCTCCGGAACAGCATAGGCAATGGAGCCGCATTCCAATGGACTACAATGACCCTGACAATATCCCATTCTGCTCGCCTAAGCCGACATTACCCATATCAAGCTGCCCGGGCCCAGGCAATGCACCGTCCTCGACGAACCGCATGCCCCGCGACGAAGCACCGGACTATGCCAGGCGGAAGGAGCTGCCGGCGATGTGGCGCGTCCCCCCGAAATTGTTGCCGTCGTCCTCCATGAAGTAGTAGGCCGTGAAGATGCGCCCGTCATCTAATTGGGTCGCCACCGGGTAACCCAGGTCCCAATCGCTGGCGTCGGCCCGGATCACCGCTTCGGTTGACCACGTAGCACCGCCGTCCTCGCTGACGATCAAGCCCATTCCGAACGGGACTTGTCTTCGACCGAAGATCACGACAATGCGTCCATCGCGCAGTTGCAGGGGCCAAGGCGAACGATAGTGGACACCGTGCTGCCTGGTCCCTGACCAGGCGTATTGACGGCTCAACGACGCCCAAGGCGATTGGCCCCAGGCCACAATTGGCTTCGGCTGGCTCCAGCTATATCCGCCATCGTCGGAATGGGCCATCTGAATCGCGTTACGCATGCCACCTATATTGAGCATATAGCACTGCAACCGGCCGCTCGGCAATAAAATTAGGCCGGCGTAAGTAGGCCGCCCAACACCAGTTGGGTCACCCGCCACTTCACCCATGTATCCCCAGGTGAGGCCACTGTCGTCTGAACCGTAGACAGCGACGGAACCCATCCCCAGACGCTGAATCTCATCGGGCCTAGTGTTGTGAAAGGACATCGCCCCCATGAGCGTTCCATCGGGGAACTGCACCAGCGGATGGCCGTCTCGATGAACGCCCCCTATGGCCCCAGGAGTCGGATTGCTCACGCGCGTGGCCACCTCCTCCCAGGTGCGGCCCCGGTCCCCTGACCGGAAGGCGAAGCATTCTGAGGTTGGTTGCCCGTCGGCATTGGCCGGGCCCGTCGCTGGGCTGGGAAAGTACACCGCCGCGTCCGGGCTGGTGAGGTCGATCTGTTCGCGGGCCAAACCAGGCTCGTCGGCCCGGTATAAGATCGCTCGCTTCTCCTCCAGGGGACGCGACTCATCCCACACTACCACGTCGTTTTCTCTCGGCCAGGTCTCACCACCGTCCAGTGACCGCTGGAGTAGAATCTTCGCCCGGCTGGCGTAGCCGCTGGTGAAGGAATGGCTGATGTCGTCCCGGACCTGGTACCCGGACGGCGCGTGGGAGTGCAACACCGCGATCTCGCCGTTCCCATAGTTGAAGATACCGCTCTGGCGTGGATGACCACAGTAGCGGTCTTTGCTATAGCAGAGCTTGATGTGGTGGATATCTGTGAGTTCTGATGTGGCACGGTTCATGGTGATCTCTCCTAAGCCGAGATTTCCCCTTTTCAAACCGGTGAATCCAAAGAGCAGACAATCCCTGGCGATGATGATGGTACTTACACTCCGGAACTCTGTCAAACACCCTGCCACCCCCACGAATTCGCTCTAATATTGCGAGGGCTGTCGTGCGGGAAAGAGGGGAGGTGGTGGCCCGACGTTAGCCGGCTCGCCATGTACGAGCGTGGTTCACGCCCACGCGCGTGGGGACGACTTTTTGAGGTAGTTATCGAAGACCTGAATTCACGGCTGAAAGAGCGCTACCCGCCATCGCCCTCGAGTTGGGCGACCAGCCGCGACGTGTGAATCACGTTGCGAATGTCGGTGATCGGCGTCTTGCCGGTGCGGACGCACTCGGCGAAGTGCTGGTGCATCGTCATGGTCCCGTTGTAGGCCTGTGTATCACCTATCTCCGCTCCTTCGATTTCGGCGCCTGATAGCGTCTGCGGTCCGTCGCCGTCCTGGTAGATCTCCAGCTGCTCGGGGATGCGCATGAAGCAGCCGATTCCCAGGCCGTGCAGCTCCGATCTCAGGGTGCGCCCTCCGGAGGAGCGGTTGGCGGTGACGATCCCGACGGCGCCGTTGGCGAACCGGATCAGGGAGTTGTAGTCGTTGGGCCGTATCGCCTGCCGCGTGTCCTGGAAGGCGTTCACCTCGACGGCCTCGCTGCCCGCCATGTAGCGCACCAGGTCCACCGCGTGGCAGATGTCGCTCCACATGATGGACCGAGGGATGAGGGTCCGAGGGAGCTCGGTGGCCCCCAGCATGTGCTTGGGATACTCTCCAATCGCCAGCGTCGCGGGGCCTCGCTCTTTCACCAGCCGCATCGCCTCCCGGGTGACCGCGGCATACCTGCGCTGGAAGCCAATCATGCAGTAGACGTCGTTGGCTGTCGCCGCCTCCAGCAACTGTTGGCTCTCTTCCGGACTCGCGCCCGCAGGCTTCTCGATGAACACGTGCTTGCCCGCGTTCATGCACTCCACGGCTATGGGCGTGATGAACGCCTCGCCCATGATTGCGTAGACCATGTCGGGATCGACCGAATCCAGCATCTCCCGGTAGTCGCCGAAGGCTCGGGGAATGTTGTATGCGTCCACGACGGTCGCCATCCGCTCCTCGTCCAGCTCGGCGACAGCCTCGATGGACGTATCGTCCAGGCGATTGACAGTCGGGTAGTGAGCGGCCTTGGCCATTCCGCCCGCGCCTATAAATGCCGCTCTAAGCATGGTTCGTCTCCTTCGCTGTCGAGGATGGTGGGTGCCTACTTCGGCGCGATTATAGACGACCACTCGATACGGGTCAACGCCGCTTCTTGCTCCTGCTTGACCTGCGGAGTGCCACCGAGATTGGTCATGACTACATCTTCGTGGGCCTGACAAAAGCGTGGCGCCTGACTCCGTGGGACGCCTGATTCTGATGTCCACGATCTTAGCATTGGCAAGTTAGTCAGAGGGTGGAGTGTTGGTCGTTGATTGGTCATAGTCCCGCAATCTGCGAAAACGCTTTAAGACTGGTCCAAGGCTTCGTAGGGATGATGGGTCACATCCGCCCTCGGTGGCATCAACACGCTGGCGTATTACCGGGGCGAGTACTTCGTCAGCGTCTGGCTGGAGACAGTGGCGACGGTGATGCTGAGGCTGCCGGAAAGGTGCCTCGCCGAGGCGCCGGCGGAGTTCCAGCAGTATGGGGGGCCTCACCCATTGAAGCAGGTGGGAGCTGAGCAAATCCGCAGTTACGGAAAACGGCTCTTTCCAAGGCCATAGTGGGCAAAACGGCTATTGCGGCGGTGCGCTTGATGTGGTGCCGAAGGTGAGAGTCGAACTCACACGGGGTTTAATCCCCAACGGTTTTTGAGACCGCCGCGTCTACCGTTCCGCCACTTCGGCGTTTTTCGCCGTACCGGAGACCGCTGTCTCCGCGAGACCGATGGCTCAGTCTCTCGCGGCATCGGGTCCCATACCACGACCTGTCCGAGCGTGGTATCGCCCGCGAGAATGCCTGGGAGCCGTGCCCCTAATCAGGCATTATCTGCGTGCCGAGGGTACGGGTCAACTCCCTGACCCCCACCTCCAGCCCGGTCCTCTACTCGCCCATGTCCAGCTTTTTGTCGCCGGAAAGGTAGGCCTGCGGCTCTTTCTGGAACGCTCGGTTGCAGCCGGGTCCACAGAAGGCGTAGGTCACTCCTTCGTGCTCCCAGCTCCCGCCTGGTGGGCGCTTGACGTCAACATCCATGTGGCACACCGGGTCGGTGGCCGTTGGGCGCCGCCTGCCCAAGAGGGGTATGCGCATCTTCTCCTCCCGTTCGCACAATCGTGACGGTCACTGGGGCGCCGAGCGCTCAGAATCCGTGGCCTGTTCGAATTTACCCTGGGCGTTTTTTGGGCTTGAATCTCCGTAGTCGAAGGGAGTTGGTTACCACCGTCACCGAGCTGACGGCCATTGCCCCCGCCGCCAGGATCGGGTTGAGAAATCCGAACTCACCCAGGACCGGTCGCAGCGCCTCCGGCATCCCACCTCCGGAGAACAGGGGATAGAGAATGCCGGCGGCTACCGGGATCAAGGCAACGTTGTATGCGAAGGCCCAGAAGAGGTTTTGCCTTATGGTCCTCATCGTGGCCCTGCTCAGCGCGATTGCGGTTGCGACTGCGCGCAGGTCCCCACTGACCAGCGTGATATCGGCGGCCTCCATCGCGACGTCTGTGCCGGTGCCGATGGCGATGCCGACGTCGGCCTGCGCCAGCGCGGGCGCGTCGTTTATTCCGTCGCCCACCATGGCGATGGTCTTGCCCTCGCCCTGTAGCGCCTTGACGTGGCTCGCCTTGTCGCCGGGAAGGACCTCTGCCACGACGTGGTCGATGCCGAGCTCGTCGGCGATGGCCTCCGTAGTGACGCGGTTGTCCCCGGTAAGCATTACGATCTGAAGCCCCTTTTCTCGCAGGTCCGTGACCGCCTCCTTCGCCCCCGGCCTGACCGCGTCCGCGACGGCGACCACCCCTTTTACCTCACCATCGACCGCTACGAATGTTGCAGTCTTGCCCTGCTGGGAAAGTGCAGCGGCGCTTTGGTCCAGGCCATTGACCGGGAACTCTCGCTGTAGCATGAGCGCCATGTTTCCGACGACGATCCCGTTGTCGTCTACTCTGGCCTCGATGCCGAGTCCGGGAATCGCGTTGAACTCACCGACCTCAGCAAGAGCCAGGCCTTTCTCTGTCGCGGCGGTAACCATCGCCTCTCCGACAGGGTGCTCCGACGGCCGCTCGGCCGAGGCCGCGAGCCTGAGAAGCTCGTCCTCGTCTATATCGGCGGGCACGATGTCCGTAACCGTGGGCACGCCGGTAGTCAATGTGCCCGTCTTGTCGACCACCACCACTTGAATCTTATGCGCCCGCTCCAGCGCTTCGGCGCTGCGGATGAGGACCCCGTGCTCGGCGGCCTTGCCCGTCCCGACCATTATCGCGGTGGGCGTCGCCAGGCCCATGGCGCAGGGGCAGGCGATGATCAGCACGGCGACGGCGGTGAGCATGGCGTAGACGTACGTGGGCGCGGGCCCAATCAGGTACCAGACCGCGAAGACCCCTGCCGCCACGGCGATGACCGTGGGTACAAAGTAGCTGGCGATGAGGTCGGCGATTCGCTGGATGGGGGCCTTCGACCCCTGTGCCTCCTCCACGAGGCGGATGATCTGGGAGAGCGCGGTGTCTTTTCCTACCTTGGTCGCCCTGAACGTAAAGCTGCCGGTGCCGTTTACCGTGGCGCCGTAGACCTGCGCTCCCGGCGGCTTCTCGACCGGTGCGCTCTCTCCCGTCAGCATCGACTCGTCTACCCACGAGACGCCGCTAACCACCTCCCCATCCACGGCGACCTTCTCCCCGGGCTTTACCACGACCAGGTCCCCTGGCGCAACGTCTTCGATGGGCATTGTAATTTGCTGCCCATCGCGCACCACCAGCGCGGTCCTGGGCTGAAGTCCCATCAAGGCTTTGATTGCATTTGAGGCCCGGCCCTTGGCCCGGGCCTCCAGGTATCTGCCAACCAGGACCAGGCCGATTATCGCCGTGGAGGTATCGAAGTATGTCTCCGCCCCATAGCCGGCGAAGAAAGTGGTCCCGTGGAGCAGCGTCGCCGCCACACTGTAGAGGTACGCAACCGAGGTGCCGACGGCGATCAGCGTGTTCATGTTGCTTGTGCCGTGCTTGAGAGCGCCCCAGGCCCCTGTGTAAAACTGCTTGGCCGCCCATAGCTGGACCGGAGTCGCCAGGGCCATCAGCAGAAAGTCCACTCGGAAGGGGAGGGCGGACTTGAGCTGAGGAATGGCCATCAACGCCATGATGGCCGCGGCCATTGCCAGGCTGAACACAAACTTACGCCTAAGCACCGCCTGCTCCCGGGGGGTCGCCGTCCCGTTGTACTCGTCGCCGGCGACGCCCACGATAGAGTAGCCAGCTTCCTCGACGGCATGGCGCAGATCGCTGATGCCGGCGACCCCTGGGACGTACCGCACAGTGGCGCGCTCAGTCGCCAGGTTGACGCTGGCTGACGACACTCCATTGACGGCTTTCAACGCGCTCTCGACGTGGCCCACGCAGGATGCACAGGTCATCCCGCCGACGCTCAGGGTGACCTGCTCGGTGCCCAAACCGTATCCAGCATCCTCCACGGCCGCGGCGAGCTCGTCTAAAGTCACGACCCCATCGTCGGCGACATGCACTGTCGCCCTCTCGGTTGCCAGGTTGACGTCGGCTTCACGCACGCCGTGAACGTCCCTCAGCGCCTTGGACACGTGGGAAACACAGGAGGCGCAGGTCATGCCCTTTATGGGAAGCTCTATCCGTTGCACGGCGCGGGTGGTCAACCGTTACCTCCTGTCCGACAGGGCGTAGAGCTCCAGCAGCTCTCCGATGACCTGGTCCTCCCGGCCGTCCTTGACGCCCTCGATGACGCATGAGTGGAGGTGCCCCTCGAGCAGCACCGACTCCAGCTTCTGGATCGCCCTTCGCACGGCGAAGGTCTGCTTCAGGACGTCGACGCAGTACTTGTCCTGCTCCACCATGCGGCGGATGCCTGCCAGGTGGCCTTCAACGTAGGCCAGCCGCTTGAGGGCGTCCCGTTTGGCCAGGGGAAGCGTTTCGTGCGCCGAGTGAGTTTCTACTACCATGTGGCGACCTCGGTATATCGGATTGGATTTGTAAAAGTCTTGGCCAGACCCCCGCCCAGGGGGTATGGGTTAATTGTGGGTGACCGCCGGCGAAATGTCAAGAGGTGGTGGTGGTGCGGTCAGGCCTGCGGTTGTTCTGCAGCGGGGTCTTGCCCAGCCCATAGTCCGACAAGCCGGCGTGAGCCCGTTGAATGGCCCACCGCGAGCGGCGCAAAGATTCGAAGTCCTGTTGCGCTGGGCCGGGTAGCAGGACTCGACTTGTACGCCCCCCTAGCTGGTCCTCGATGGCAGGGCGACCAGCGCCGAACCTCGGGTGGTCCTCTCGCCGTCGCTCTTCTCCGTCCAGATGTTGCACTCGACCAGGTGCTCGCCTTCCTCCACCCACTTCCTTGTCACTACGCCCTTGCAGTGGATTGGGCTGCCGTGCACGTCCATCCCCCGGTACTGAACGCTCAGCCTCTTAAGGGTGCCGTGCTCCCCCATCCAGTCCGTGACCAGCTGCCCCAAGAAGGCGCTTTTCAGGGCCCCATGGACGATAACGCTTGGGAGGCCTGCCGCGCGCGCGAAGTCCTGATCATAATGGATCTCGTAGAAGTCCCCCGAGGCGCCGGCGTACATCACCAGCTGGCGGGTGGTGGGCGTCTTCTCCAGCGTTGGGAGGGGTGTGCCCTCGTGGACATCCTCGTAGTGGAGCTGTTCCGACATGGTATTCTCGCCTGTCGATTCTATGTTGGGCGATTTCGCAGACCCACCCTCGCCCAACCTCTCATGTCAAGAGGGAGGAGGCTTGCTCTTCTCAGCGCAGTGGAAGGCTAGGGTGGAGCCTCCTCCTTGGAGGACTGATAGTGGATGATGGTGTTGCGCTCCAGCGCGACTGCCGCGCCGGTCTGGTCCGTATACCTCGTTTCCAGGACTTTGAACAGCATAGCGCCCAGCCAGCCGGTCCGCTCTCTCAGGTCCACGATTCGAGAGGTTACCGTGATCCTGTCGCCGGGCCGCACTGGTGGGCCGAGATACTCCCACTCGCTGCCGCCGTCCAGCAAGTCAGGGTAGGGGACTCGGAGCGCCACCCTCGGGGGGCCGGGTGTGAGCGACCGCAGGAACGTTGGCGGGGCGATAAGGCCTGCGTAGCGCGTCTTAAGCGCGGCACGCTCATCGGAGTAGATTGGGTTCGAGTCTCCGATGGCTTCGGCGAACTTTTTTATCGCCCCAATCTCGACGACGTGAGTCGCGGGCTCGGAGTCCACGCCGATGGCGTCCCGCATATCCTGGGTTATGACCGAGCGCTGGGACATCGGCTGACTCCTGTGCGGTAGATTTGCGAGTGCAGCATCTAAGAACTGGTCACGCCGAACTCTAAGTGTACGTCTTCCTCAGATGGTGCTTCTAGATGCGGACCTAGCCGCTTCGCTTTCGCTATTCAGTGATGTCCGCGGGGTTTCGAAAGAACTCCACTTCCAATCCACCCGCCATTTGGGATTGCGCAAGGTCCAATTGAATTATCCGTCGGCCCATGGTGGCCCAAAACAACGGCAATTCAACGATTCTTCTCAACACGTCTTGATCCCCCTCATCAGCCAACCTTGATTCCCTCGCAAAAAGGCCTGTTTGAGATGAACCCTGGCGTGCGAAGGGGCCTGGAAGGGAGGAGGCCACGGGATGCCGGCTGCTGGGCTCACCGCACCATCTGCTGCGCTCAGGACAAGCGTGATCCCGTTGCGGTACCCCTCCCGTGGCTCAGGGCACCCGGTGGAAGCTGTGGAGCGGCGCCCTCATGCGGCCGCGACCGCAGGTACCGTCCCGACCGCCCGCTGAGCCGTGTTCTCCATCTCCACCAGGCGTGCATGGACCATCCGCTTGAAGTTGCACGCCAACGTCTTCAGGTAGACGGCAAGCCGCACCCGACGGCCCCCTCGCACCCGCAAGCGCCCAAGCCCGTGGGCGCGCTTGAGCTCGGAGTTCGTTCCCTCGATCCCGGCCCTTATGGCACACCGCTTGCGCCACTCCTCGGTGGCCTCGGCCCTCCGGCGCCGCTCGATGTTTACCTTCACCAGGTCCGCCTTGAGGACGTAGTCCCCCGCACGCCGGTCCAGCTTCACTGGGCAACGGGACCGCAAGGGGCAGGGCTCGCATGTTGTCCTGGCAAAGTGGACCTCTACCCGCTCCGGCGCATCCTCCAACTCGTACTCCTCGATGGACGGGTGGCCGGCGGGGCACACCGTGGCCTGCTCCCCTGTGACGTCGATCTGGAAGTCCGCGGCGGTGAGCGGCGGTGGTCCGTCACGCTCTCCTTCGTGCGAGTTCCCCGGCGCCGACCCCGCCACCGGGCTCACCAGTTCCGTTCCCCGGCGCGAGGCTTCGAAGGCATTGCGGCCCGACCCATACGCCGTGTCGGCGAAGAGCTCGTCCGGTCGGACCTTCCGCTCCGCGAGCCCGTCAACGACCGGCACGCTCACGTCGGTGTCGCTCCCACTCGAGGGGGTCACCTCCACGTGGGTGATGAGCTGGGTGGCGTTCTCCTCGTGGCAGGTCTCCGCCACCTGCACCTCGTACCCCTTCCCCTTGTGGCCGCTGTAGGTCACATCCGGGTCGTGGGGCGATTGCAGCGAGTCGGCGGACACCTGCTTCGGGTCCTTCAGGGCCACGGGCACCTTGCATTCCCCAGCATCGTCATCATCGTCCCCCGGGCGCCCGTCCCGGTGTTTGCCCACATGGCACTGCTCCCGCAGCAGCCGCTCCAGCAGCCGATACTCCTCCAGCTGGGCAGCAGTCGTGCCACGGAACCGGTCCACCAGCCGGTAGAGGTCCCGGGCACAGACCGAAAGGCGTCGCCGACCCTCCCCCGTGTGGGCGTCCTCGTAGTGGGTCGCCTCGTCTTCTTCCTTCAAATAGCGCCCCAGGAGGCCCTCCGGAACCACAGGGCGAAGCTCTGGGTGCTCCCAGCGCAAGGCCCGCAGGAACAACCGCATCGTCTCACAGAACAGGCCCAGCCGGGTGAGTGTAGCGATGTTGCTCATGATGTGGGTGGAGTCCAGCCGTTGCTTTCCGGTGCGTATGCCCAGCGCCTGGATGATCCGGTCCGTGGTCTCCTGGAAAGCCAGCCGGCCACCATCGTGCTGCATCAGGCGAACTCGGAAGTTGTGGAGGGTCTTCTGGGGCAGGTGGGTCTCCTCGATGTCCAGCCGCAGGGCGTGGTGCCAGAGCAGGTTGAACTCTAGCTGCTCCAGGGCTTCACCGTCGGTGAGGTTGAACATCTCTTTGAGAAGGTGGACCCCGAGGACGGTCTGCACCGCTCGGTTGGGACGGCCGTTGTCCGCGCAGTACATCGGAGCAAAGAGCTCCTCGTCAATCAGGGGGAGCGCCTCGTTTCGGAAAACCTCGGCCCAACTCCCCTCCAGGCGCTTAGCCTTCTTCGGCGTCACCAGGAACTGGGACTGCCAGAGGCTCTCTTGCGGGTCTCGCGCTCGGAACATGCTCCCCTCCCTCGCCCGGGCGCTGCCCCAACGCCCTTTCCCCACATTATCCTCCCATTGCCCCCGGAGGACGAGGGGTTTTTACGAGGGAATCAACCTTACGTAGCCTGGTAAATCGAACTGAGGCTCGATTACGGAGAGTCTAAGAACCCGCTGAATTGCCCATGAAGCGATCATTCGGAGAGATTCTGTTCCGGTTGATCGAAACCATTCTTGCGCCGCAACTATTTCCTGTGCGTTAGTTTCACCGTGGCGGAGCGTCCCGCGATGTTTGTATGCTAGCTCTACAACCTTTCGCATGGCACGTCTCCGTTGAAGTGAATCTGCGGCAAATGTAGCAGAACGTCCGGCAACCCTGCTATTACGACCTCTGGCCCGACCGTTCGGGTCAAACAGTGTTTCTAAAGCGAGCAAGTACTTGAGACCGGCATCAGGGTCGGTTGCCTGGTAAAAGGCGTCGAGGAAGTGCACAAGTGCAGGCGCGTAACGGGGCTGATAAGTGAGCTGCGGCAACGCTGCTTCCAATGTGGCGCTGTCGCTTTGGCTGAGTTCCACGTAGAAATTCGAGCCCACCGGTTCTAGAGCTGCCTGTTTGACGCCTTGCACCAGCACCTGGTTCGCTTGGCCACGTGTCACCTTCAACGAATCCAGTAGTACAGGGGCAGGTGTGCCCAACCTCAGAGGCAGAGCTACTTTTTCTGCATAATCCCGCACCTTGGCTAGATCAAGTGACTCACCGGCCTCAATTTCGAGAACCAATATCCATCGCGCTATTTTTCTTAGGGGTATCCCTGACTGCCCTTCAGGGACAGCATTTGCTGGGTGACCTTCCTGGTTCAGCCAGGGAGCCGCCGCTGGATTTGCAAGCATTTGCCCGCCAGTTAGGCGTAGTGGAGCCCCCGCTGGCAGGCTGACACCTGACACGGTCTTACTGGCCGTGTAGGTCTCTGTCGGGTTTGGATTAGTGACGCTATTAGGTTTCGTTCCCACAGATGCACTCCATGGAGGCGATTGCAACCAGGGTGGTTGAGGTGCCAGGGGGTACGGCTTGACGGCGGGTCACTGACTGTTGGTGGACATAGGGTGACCGCCGCTTGATCCCTAGTCCACCTTTTCCAGAGGGGCGAAACTGAGAAGCAGGCGCTTGAACCCCTGGCCCTCCTGGAAGACGACGGTGACCTCCACATCGTCGCCCGACGGCTTGGTGTCCATTACTATGCCGTCGCCGAATTTGGCGTGACGGACCTTGTCCCCGGTCGCGAGGGCCATCCTGGGCGCCGTTTCCCGGCGGTCCTTGGCCTGTCGGGCTGCCCCGGCGCCATTCCCGGTCCCACCGTCCTGGGACGCGAGCCTTGCAGCAGCCGCTCGGCGCCGGCCAGACGCCCATCCGGCGGAGCCCACTGCTTCTCTCGCCGTGGAGCGCGGAGCGACGATAAGCTCCTTGGGGATGTCCGCCAGGAAGCGGGACGGCACGCCCGGCTCGGAGCCGCCACGAAAGCCCCGTCGAAAGGCGCGGTGTAGGTACAGCCGCTCCTTGGCTCGGGTCACTCCAACGTAGCAGAGCCTTCGTTCCTCCTCCATCGCGGCCTCGTTGTCCATCGACCGCACGTGAGGCAAGATGCCCTCTTCCATGCCCACGATGAATACTACTGGGAACTCGAGTCCCTTGGCCTGGTGGAGTGTGATCAGGGTCACCGCTTCGACATTCTCGCCTAGATTGTCGATGTCGCTCACCAGGGATACGCTTTCGAGGAAGGCAGTGAGGGCGTCTCGAGAGTCCAGGTCCAGGAAGTCCCTGGCCGAGTTTCTGAACTCCTGGATGTTCTCCCAGCGCTCCTCGCCACGCTCCGCCTCCTCCTGCACGTAGCGCCTGTAGCCGGTGCGCTCCAGTACCAGGTCGATCAGGGCGACAAGGTCCAGCTTTTCGCCGTCAGAGGCCAGGCCTTCGATCAGCTCCCGGAAGTCGGTCAGCGCGCGGGCCGAACGGGCCGGGAGAGGCGCCGCCGCCGGGCCCTCGTCGTCCTTGCGTCGGGAGGCCTCTTGGATGGCGGCGTACATCGACGCGCCGGAGTCTCTCCCCAGCCTGGTCAGCTCATCCAGCGTGCGCCGGCCGATGCCGCGCAGCGGCACGTTGACCACCCTTGCCAGGCTCACGTCGTCGTCCGGGTTGGCGACCAGGCGGAGGTAGGCGATCAGGTCCTTGATCTCCTGCCGCTGATAGAACCTGAGGCTCCCCACAAGCTGATATGGCACCCCGTAGCGGAGGCACGCCTCCTCCAGCGCCCGGGACTGCGCGTTCACCCGGTACATCACGGCGACGTCTCCGCGCGTATAGCCCTCATCACGGGCCAGCCTCTCCAGCTCCCTGATTACGAGCAACGCCTCCTCTTGCTCGTCGTACCCTTCGCTGACGACGATGGGCACTCCTCGACCGTTCTTGGTCCACAGCTCCTTCTGCACCCGCTCCTCGTTGGGGGCTATCAGCTCCTGTGCGGCGTCGAGAATCGTCTGGGTGGAGCGATAGTTCTCCTCCAGGGCGATCACTTTGGCCTCGGGGTAGTCCTTTTGAAAGCTCAGGATGTTCCTTATATCAGCGTTGCGCCACGAGTAGATCGACTGGTCCGGGTCGCCAACGACGCACAGGTTGCGGTATCGCTGGCTGAGCTGCCTTGCTATGGCGTACTGGGCGATGTTGGTGTCCTGGAACTCGTCCACCATGAAGTGCACGTATCGGTCCTGATATCTCTCGGCCACCTCGGCATATTGCTGAAACAGGAAATGCGTCTTGAGGAGGAGATCGTCGAAGTCAACGGCGGAGCTTTGCGATAGCAGTTCCTCGTAGCGCCCATAGACCCGGTGGACGATCTCGTCGAAGTAGCTCCCCATCGCCAGCCCGAAGCCTTCGACGCTGAGTAGCTGGCTCTTGGCACTTGAGATCGCGGACTGGATGGCCCTTGGTTCGAACTCCTTTGGGTCCACGCCGACATCCTGCATGCTGCGCTTTATGGCTGCGACCTGGTCTGCGTTGTCGTAGATGACGTAGTCACCTTCCAGGCCTATGGCGGTGCCCTCGCGTCGGAGTACCCTGGCGCAGAACGCATGGAAGGTACTAACAGTGAGTCCTTGATCCCGGGTAGCCCAGTTGAGCAGTGGGGCCGATGGGTCTTCGTCGCTCTTGCCGAACAAACGCTCGCGCATCTCGTAGGCGGCCTTGTTGGTGAAGGTCACCGCTGCGATGCGGCGGGGGGTCACGCCGCAGACCCGCACCAGGTAGGCGATGCGGTGCGTGATCACGCGGGTCTTGCCGCTGCCCGGCCCCGCGATTATGAGGAGGGGCCCGTCGATGGCCTCGACGGCTTCGCGCTGGTTGGGGTTCAGTCCCTCGAGGATGTCGGTTGCCTCGGTTGCCATTGGGGTGCCTGGGGAAGATTATAGCACCGTACGGGACTCAGGCAAGGGCCAGTCGGGGCCACAACGATGGAGTGGGAGTCCCAATTGATTAAGCCCGAATCCACCGAAGGACACCGATGGACGGCGTGAGGAAAGCGGAAGGGGGGTGAGGGAGCTACAGGGGAAATAGCCTGGGTTCCATTTGGGGTAGGGAGGTCGGCGGACGGTCTTCATCGCCGCACAGGGGCCCCTATGGCCGTCTGCGGGAGCTGCGATGCGCGGGATGGCGAGAGAATACGCAGCAGGGAACTCTCTCGGACCGGGCTGGCACGAGTCTGCGGGGATCTTCGGTTGTCCGGTGGGTGGGTCGGTCGCCGACGGTGCCGTCAGGCCGGGAGTGGAATGGCTCGCAGCCGGGCCAAGGCGCGGCTGAACTTCTCAGCCCAAGGCCAGCGATCCGGAAGATGCAGGGTCAACCGGCGTGCCGAGCGGGTGAGCCGTCCGGCCAGGGAGAAGAACCGCCGCCGGAGGGTCTTGGTGGTGGCTATCCGCTCTCCCAGACCGATCCGCGCCGTCCAGCGGGCCAGGTTGTGGGCCATCGTCTGGACGGCCAGCCAGGCGCCGTTGGCGGCGAAGCGGCCCGAGGGGAGATGGTTCAGCCCGACGCCGTACTTGAGGTCGCGTATGGCATTCTCGATCTCGGCGTGGCGGCGATGGTCAGCCTCCAGTTCGAGCAACTCCCCGTCCCGGTCGGTGATGAAGCCATGATAGCTGTATTTGGCGAAGAGGGCCAGTTGGGAACCGGGCGTCGGCTTCACCCGCCGGACGATGAGCCGTACCGGCGCGGCGTCCGCCTCGGCCTGGAAGGGGGTGCAGGTGGTCTCGGCCACATCGGCGGCGCCGTCCATCCAGTAAGGAATCGGCGTCCAGGCATCTTCGGGTATCGCCTCGATGAGATTGTGCAGGCTTTTGTGCTGGCGGATGGTGATGGAGAAGCGGACATCCATCTTGCGGCAGACGGATACCACGCCATGAGTGTAGAACCCGCTGTCGGCCCGTAGCGTGAGTCGTCCGTTGGCCCCGGCGTAGCGCACCCGTCCCACCGTCTCCCGCAGGAAGTGGGCGGCGCCGCGGGCGGTGTTGGCCCGGCCCTCGCGCAGCCGGGACATCAGCACGTCTCCGGTGCCGGCGGCGATGGCCAGCAGCGGGTGGTAGCCCCGCTTGCCGGTATAGCCGTGGTGGCGGGCGCCCTCCTTGGCCAGTCCGTAGGTCTCGCAGATGGTGGAGTCCAGGTCAATGGTCAGGGGCCCGTCGCCGGGTCCCGCCCCGGCCTGCCAAGCCCGGGCCAGCAACTCGCGGCTCACCCGGTCGAGTTGACGGACGTGGCCCCACCGGAAGCTGCGCAGGAAGGTGCCCAGGGTGGATGGCGCCTTGACCGTGCCGCCCAGGGTGCAGGCCGTCCCCCCGGTGCGCAACACATCGGCGTCGTCAATGCAGTCGCCCCCAGCCAGCGCAGACGCCACCAGCGTCATCATCTTGTCGCTCGTGTTCGCCCGCCCCGGGGCATCGCCCAGGTCGAGGCGCTGCCGGACGAGTTCGGGCAGGCCGAGGTGCCGCGCCAGGGTGGCCGGAAGGAGCAGCCCGGCATTGGCCACCAAGCGGCGGTCGTCGAAGGTGATTTGGATCCGGTCGGGGTGGTTGCGTGGCAGCATCTACTGGGTGCTCCTTTTCCGGGGCCGTTTTTTTGCTACAAAACCATTATCCCAGAAGCACAGGAGCACCTTCTTGCCGCCTCAGGACGCTAACCCGACGCCCTCCTTCGGTGGATTCGGGCTTAGGCTGACACTGGTGGGGTACCTGGGCCACATGTGGGAGCTGTACGCTATGTGGGCCTGGATCGGAGCCTATCTCCTGGCAGTATTCGGCACAAGGCCGCTGGTTGGCGAGAGTCTGGAGCTTGCCAGCGTCCTGGCCTTCGCGGTCTTCGTGGCAGGGGCCGCAGGCAGTGTGCTGGCGGGAATCGCCTCGGACCGCCACGGGCGCACCATTGCAACGATCGTTCCGATGGTGCTGAGCGGGGGCTGCGCCCTAGTGATCGGGTTCCTTCCTTTCAGCTGGACCCCAATTATCGTCATATTGGCGCTGGTATGGGGAGCCTCGGTAATAGCGGACTCGGCCCAGTTCTCGACGGCGACCATCGAGCTGTGCGACCCGGCATACCGGGGGACGGTGCTCACCTTCCAGACGGGCCTCGGCTTCGCTCTTACCGCGGCGAGCATCAAGCTGGTACCCATACTGGCGGCCGGCCCCGGCTGGGGACTCGCGTTCGCGGCCCTGGCCATCGGGCCGGTCCTGGGCACTCTGGCAATGCTGCGGCTGCGCAGCCTTCCAGAGGCCCGGAGGCTCGCAGACGGCCGGCGCTAGCATTCCACCGATACATTAACAATGGGGTGATGCATGGAACTCACGTCAGGGCAGACGGCGGCCAGAGAGATGACGGTCACGCCGGAGATGGTCAGGGGGTACGCCGAGATCACCGGAGACTATAATCCTCTGCATTTCGACGAGGCGTTCGCGGCCCAGACCCGATTCAAAAGGCTGATCGCCCAGGGAGGCATCACCACCGGGTTGCTACATGCGCTCGTGGCGATGGACATGCCCGGACCGGGAACGGTGTTCATCAGCCAGAGCTGGTCTTTTCCGCGACCTGTCTACATCGGCGATACGATCCGGGCCGAGGCAAGAGTGCGGTCGGTAGACCCACAGCGGCCGAAGGCGGACATCGAGTTTACGGTCACAAACCAGCGCGGCGAGGAAGTGCTCACAGGAGAGGCGACAGTCTTTCAGGCCGAGCCGCATGGCGAAAGCTGACCGCCGGTCCCTCCCGCATTAGTAGCAGGCAAGACGCCCTTCGCCGCTATTTTAAACCGGGCGGGCGACTCTTCTGGAAGCTCGCGGCGTCCTTATAGGCCCTGTCGAGAGCAAGCGCGACAGCCTCAACGTACAGTACGCCGCTGAGTTGATGCTGGTCGGCGACCTAGCCGCGTTTTCCTTCGCCCCACGGAGTCGCCGGACCTTACCGATCTCGATGGCGCGTACGGCATGACAGGTCAGGTCACTCTCTGTGAAGGTTGCAACCTCCTAACACTCGGCCACGGCTCGCAGTCGATCCACAAGCTTGACATATCGGGGTTTGGTGCTTTAATTCAAGCGCGGCCTCGATGGGCTGCTAGGCGCATCGTGCCGCGCCAGGCAAGACGCTCGGTTTTTTCCATAGGGCGCCCTAGCCTACCGTATGGGGCAGGTTTGAAACTTGCCCCCTACCCCGGCCAAAATCCTGCCGCCCAATCGCCCGTTTCGCAGCCCTGGTGCGGCTGGAGACGACCCAGGGGGACAATATGAGCGACACCGAACAGTTCGCCGACCGCTGGCTGTCGGGGGACCCAGTCTACCTGGGGGACCTTGATAGCTGCCAGCCTACGGACGCACTAACCCAGTCGCCGCCGCCCGGGCGATGGCGGTTGCTCGACTACGAGACGGACGTGGTCTCCGGCGTCATGCTGCTGGCTGGACCGGAGACGGGCGCGCCGGAGGTGACCTATCCCCTCAAAGTCTCCGGGTGGCACGCCGTCTCTGTCGGCGTGTTCCCCCACTACGGAGAGGGCTCCGAGGTGCTGCTCAGACTCAGCGGCGATGACACCTTCTCCATGCTGAGACGTGCCCCCTCGGAGATGGCGGTCCACGAGCTGTCCATAGAGGAGATGTTCTGGCGGATAGTCGACCTCACCGACCAGGACCTAGTGTTCGGCCAGATATCCTACCAGGTCGCGTCCGGCGGTGGAACAGGCTCGGTCGAGTCTCCCAGTGCGCAGATAGCCTACGTCAAGCTGGTGCCCCTCACCGACGCCGAGGTGAGCGCCGTCGAGGCGGGCCGCCAGGACCGGGCCCACCGGCGCCTGTTCGCTCACAACGACGCCCACGGCGTCCACTTCGCGTACCGACCCACCACCGCCGAGCACATCCGCCGCCACATCGAGCCGTACCGCGACACCGACTTCTCCCGGCTGTGCTGGGAGGCCGGCGGGGGCGACCTGCTCCAGTACCTGAGCAAAATTGGCCGCCGGTCCACCTTCGACGGCCTGGAGGACTTCGGCCCCCAGGGCTACCGCAAGCTTGCCGAGAGCTGGCGCGTGTTCCGAGACGAGGGCGTAGACCCGTTCCAGGTCGCCCTCGACCACACCCACGAGATCGGCATGGAGTTTCACGCCGGCTATCGCATGACCGGGTTCTACTACCCACCGCCCGTGGACTACTTCAACTACGGCGCGTCCTTTTACAAGTACCATCCCGAGTTGCGGAGCATCGATCGAGGCGGCGGGGTCACGCCGCGCATCTCGTACTCGTTCGCGGAGGCGCGCCGGTACGTGGTATCCGTGTTCCGCGAGATCGCCGGGTACGACGTCGACGGCATATGTCTCCTCTACAACCGGCGCCCGCCCTTCGTCGAGTACGAGCCTCCTCTTGTGGACGGCTTCAAAAAGGAGTTCGGCGAAGACCCCCGGCAACTCGACAGGGACGACGCCCGCTGGCTCTCCTACCGTGCTCGTACCATGACACAGTTCATGCGCGAGGTGCGGGATGCAATGGACGACGAGGCAA
This sequence comes from Dehalococcoidia bacterium, assembly GCA_963665215.2. Taxonomy (GTDB): domain Bacteria; phylum Chloroflexota; class Dehalococcoidia; order Lucifugimonadales; family CAUZJF01. Next base: position 102,018 of record CAXXWW010000013.1, on the reverse strand, counting down.
AGAGCCAGGGCCGGAGGAAGATCGAGGTATCGGCCATCGTCATGAGCACCTCGCAGGAGAACATGCTCTATGGCCTCGACCTCAAGGCGTGGATCGACCAGGAGCTCGTCGACCTGATCGTCCCCTATACGTCCCGTCCGAATCTCGACAGCATGGCCAGGTCGTGGACGGACCCCGCCGACGTCGAGTATTTCGTATCTCTCACGAGCGGCACCCGGTGCAGGCTGGCGCTCAACATCATGCCACGGCAGCAGAGTGCCGAGGACTTTCGCCGCATGGCTGACCTCGTATACCGCGCTGGGGGCGAGGAGCTGTTTTTCTGGGACAGCAACGTCGGTAGGTCCAACTTCTCTACGTCCTATAACGCCCTCCGCAGCCTCGGCCACAAGGACGACATTCGAGCCTGGGCAGAGGCCGGAGAGCCGGAGCTCGGCCCCAGGACGGTAAGCCTTCGGAAGCTGGGCGACTGGGATCTCTCCTACCGCACACCGGGTTAACTTTTGCGGTGGACAGATGTTGGATCACCCGAGCAAACCCTTAGGGGGGAATCCCTCGTGAACGTCGAGAAAATATTGATGCACCTTAAAATGGACGGGTTTTGCGTCGTCGAAGGGGTGATACCTCGAGACAAAGTAGACGCAGTCCGCGGCAGTGTCGAGGCCACCGTGGCCGAGTCCGGCACCAAGGGCAGGACGACGGGCGTAGACGCCAACTTCGGCCTGATCTCGTACGATCAGTCCTTCGCCCCTTACCTGGCCGACAGCCGCATTCTCGCCGTGACAAAAGCCCTATTCGGCCACAACGTTCGGATCTCCTTCACGACGGCCATTTTCAACACGCCCGGCAACAGCCGTGGCGTATGGCACGCCGATTGGCCATTCAATCAGAGCAACGCCGGCCATATACCGGCGCCCTATCCCGACGTGGTCCAGCACCTGACCACTATCTGGATGCTCTCGCCCTTCAGCACCGTGACGGGTGGAACGCTCCTGGTGCCCGGCAGCCATCGCTCGAGCAACAACCCCAGCGGAGACAACGGCGCCGACGCCACGGCGCCTTATCCGACCGAGGTTCAAGCCACCGGGGAAGCGGGAGACATCTTGATGTTCGACAGCCGGCTCTGGCATGCCACGGCTCCGAACATGGCGGACAGTACGCGGGTTGGCGTCGCCGTTCGCTACGCGCCATGGTGGCTTAACCTGAACATCCTGATGCCCGGCTCCGATGAGCGCGCTCGCATGGTGGACGAGCCGGGTCTGAAACAGCCGCAGGTACCCGCCGTCCCCGCCGACGCGTTTGATCGACTTCCCGGTAACGTCAAGCCCTTGTTCCGCCACTGGGTGAGGTAGCAACTGTAGCCTTCTCTCCACCGAGCCCAAGGAGAGGAGCGAGGTGAGGGTAATAATGATTCCCTCGCAAAAAGGCCTGTTTGAGATGAACCCTGGCGTGCGAAGGGGCCTGGAAGGGAGGAGGCCACGGGATGCCGGCTGCTGGGCTCAGGAGGCCACGGGATGCCGGCTGCTGGGCTCACCGCACCATCTGCCGCGCTCAGGACAAGCGTGATCCCGTTGCGGTACCCCTTCCGTGGCTCAGGGCACCCGGTGGAAGCTGTGGAGCGGCGCCCTCATGCGGCCGCGACCGCAGGTACCGTCCCGACCGCCCGCTGAGCCGTGTTCTCCATCTCCACCAGGCGTGCATGGACCATCCGCTTGAAGTTGCACGCCAACGTCTTCAGGTAGACGGCAAGCCGCACCCGACGGCCCCCTCGCACCCGCAAGCGCCCAAGCCCGTGGGCGCGCTTGAGCTCGGAGTTCGTTCCCTCGATCCCGGCCCTTATGTCATACCGCTTGCGCCACTCCTCGGTGGCCTCGGCCCTCCGGCGCCGCTCGATGTTTACCTTCACCAGGTCCGCCTTGAGGACGTAGTCCCCCGCACGCCGGTCCAGCTTCACTGGGCAACGGGACCGCAAGGGGCAGGGCTCGCATGTTGTCCTGGCAAAGTGGACCTCTACCCGCTCCGGCGCATCCTCCAACTCGTGCTCCTCGATGGACGGGTGGCCGGCGGGGCACACCGTGGCCTGCTCCCCTGTGACGTCGATCTGGAAGTCCGCGGCGGTGAGCGGCGGTGGTCCGTCACGCTCTCCTTCGTGCGAGTTCCCCGGCGCCGACCCCGCCACCGGGCTCACCAGTTCCGTTCCCCGGCGCGAGGCTTCGAAGGCGTTGCGGCCCGACCCATACGCCGTGTCGACGAAGAGCTCGTCCGGTCGGACCTTCCGCTCCGCGAGCCCGTCAACGACCGGCACGCTCACGTCGGTGTCGCTCCCACTCGAGGGGGTCACCTCCACGTGGGTGATGAGCTGGGTGGCGTTCTCCTCGTGGCAGGTCTCCGCCACCTGCACCTCGTACCCCTTCCCCTTGTGGCCGCTGTAGGTCACATCCGGGTCGTGGGGCGATTGCAGCGAGTCGGCGGACACCTGCTTCGGGTCCTTCAGGGCCACGGGCACCTTGCATTCCCCAGCATCGTCATCATCGTCCCCCGGGCGCCCGTCCCGGTGTTTGCCCACATGGCACTGCTCCCGCAGCAGCCGTTCCAGCAGCCGATACTCCTCCAGCTGGGCAGCAGTCGTGCCACGGAACCGGTCCACCAGCCGGTAGAGGTCCCGGGCACAGACCGAAAGGCGTCGCCGACCCTCCCCCGTGTGGGCGTCCTCGTAGTGGGTCGCCTCGTCTTCTTCCTTCAAATAGCGCCCCAGGAGGCCCTCCGGAACCACAGGGCGAAGCTCTGGGTGCTCCCAGCGCAAGGCCCGCAGGAACAACCGCATCGTCTCACAGAACAGGCCCAGCCGGGTGAGTGTAGCGATGTTGCTCATGATGTGGGTGGAGTCCAGCCGTTGCTTTCCGGTGCGTATGCCCAGCGCCTGGATGATCCGGTCCGTGGTCTCCTGGAAAGCCAGCCGGCCACCATCGTGCTGCATCAGGCGAACTCGGAAGTTGTGGAGGGTCTTCTGGGGCAGGTGGGTCTCCTCGATGTCCAGCCGCAGGGCGTGGTGCCAGAGCAGGTTGAACTCTAGCTGCTCCAGGGCTTCACCGTCGGTGAGGTTGAACATCTCTTTGAGAAGGTGGACCCCGAGGACGGTCTGCACCGCTCGGTTGGGACGGCCGTTGTCCGCGCAGTACATCGGAGCAAAGAGCTCCTCGTCAATCAGGGGGAGCGCCTCGTTTCGGAAAACCTCGGCCCAACTCCCCTCCAGGCGCTTAGCCTTCTTCGGCGTCACCAGGAACTGGGACTGCCAGAGGCTCTCTTGCGGGTCTCGCGCTCGGAACATGCTCCCCTCCCTCGCCCGGGCGCTGCCCCAACGCCCTTTCCCCACATTATCCTCCCATTGCCCCCGGAGGACGAGGGGTTTTTACGAGGGAATCAATAATGGTTGACCAGAGCCTCCGTGACCGAGTGTTTAGCAGCGAGCCCACATACCTGACCGATCTCGACCTGTGCCAGCCGCAGAACGCGCTGTCGCCCGACCCCGCTCCACGGCGCTGGCGGACCCTCGAATACACCACCGACGAGATGTCCGGCGTCATGCTGATGGCCGGCCCGGAGACCGCGGCGCCCGAGGTCCGGTACCCACTGAACGCACGCGGATGGCATGCCGTATCCATCGGCGTGTTCGGGGACCACCGCGAGAGCGTCGGGCTGCTGCTCAAGCTCAGCGGCGAGGACACATTTTCGGTCCTGACGATGCGGCCTATGGAGGACGAACAGAGGGCTGGCCAATCGGTAACGCCGGCGCACAGGACGAAGCGGATAACGGAGCTCTTCTGGAGGGCCGTCGACATCACCGGCCAGGACCTGGTGTTCGGCCAGACGGCCTGGCGGGTTGCCGCGGGCGATGGCGTGGGCTCGCTTCGGTCCGAGAATACGCGTATCGCCTACATCAAGCTCGTGGCTCTCAGCGACCCCGAGGTGGATGCCATCAAGGCCGACCGCGCACGGACCGATGCCAGCCGCCTGTTCGCTCACAACGACTCTCACGGCTTTCACTTTTCCCACCGAACGACTACCGCCGAAGAGATTCGCCGTAACCTCGAGTGCTTCCGGGACACCGACTTCTCCCGCATATACTGGGAGGCCGGCTCCGGCGACTCCCTGAATTACTTCTCGAAGATCGGCAGGGTGCGAATTTACCCTGGTGTGGGCGACTTCATGCGCCAGGGCGACCGGATGCACAGTGAGAGCTGGAATATCTTCTGGGAGAAGGGGATCGACCCCGTCGAGGCGGCGTTGGGGCACGCCCACGACGTCGGCCTGGAGTTTCATGCCAGCTATAGGGTCGCGGGCTTCCACTACCCCCCGCCGGGGGACCACAACAGCCACGGCCCGACGTTCTACAAATACCACCCGGATCTGCGTGGAGTAGACCGCGCCGGGAACCGGACTCCCCGGATGTCATACTCCTATCCCGAGGTGCGGGGGTTTGTGGTCTCGCTGTTGCGTGAGATGGCGACGTACCCGATCGACGGAATTTGCATCCTGTACAACCGGCGGCCTCCTCTGGTCGAGTACGAGCCTCCAGTCGTGGAGGGGTTCAAGGCCGAGTACGGCGATGACCCGCGACGGCTCGACGACGACGACCCGCGCTGGCTTTCCTATCGTGCCAGGACCCTGACCCAGTTCCACCGCGAGGTCCGCGAGGCGATGGACGCGGCCGCGACGGAACAGGGGCGCAGTCGCATCGCAGTCTCGGCCATCGTGATGCGCAACGAGCAGGAGAACCTCGCCAACGCCATGGACCTAAAGGCCTGGATAGACGAAGGGCTGGTAGACACCATCATCCCCTACTCGTCCGCGCCGAACCTGGACAGCGTGGCCGAGGGATGGACCGACGTCCGGGATGCGGAGTACTTCGTCTCGCTGACGGCAGGGACGAGGTGCACGCTCGCGCTGAACATCATGCCCAGGCAGATGAGCCCCGAGGCCTATCGGAAGAGGGCTGCGGCCCTGTATGCCGCAGGCGTCGAGAACCTCTTTTTCTGGGACTGCACCGTCGGGCGCGCCGACTACTCCACGTCGTGGGACGCCCTCCGCCGCCTGGGCCACAGGGACGAGCTCGAGGCGTGGACGAGTGAGGGCGAGCCAGCGCTGGCGTCTCCCGCGAAGGATATGACAAAGCTGGGCGACTGGGACCTTTCATACGATACGCCCGGCTGAGGGCGGTTTCGAGGACACGCGGTCGTTCCCGATCGGCGCTTTGTCGACGTGGACCGCATAGTACCCGTCGTCCTGGGAGGGGGGTGACGGAAGACCCGGGCTGGGATGACGACCTGCTCGGGTGGGCAACGGGACCCGACCGCCACAGATTCTTCCCCCAAAGGCTTGGAATGAGCCTGCAGGGCAAGGACTACATCGCCAGCCACGGCCTCATGGCAACGACATCGCCGTCGAGGCTCCCTACATCGCCGCCATCCAGCGGCCGTCTACCTCCAACGCCAGGGATAGCATTTGAAACGGCCATAGGGCCACGACCATTATCGTAACCACTCCCTGATGTACCGGGTCTTCGCCAAACTGAAACTCCACCCGGTTCGCTCGATGCCATCGCGGCCTCAGGAAGCTGGACCGGCGCCAGCTTCCCCTCTGCCTTGCCCTCTCCTTGCCGTCGACGAAAACCAGATATTTCTCCAGTGACGGCAGCTGGGAGGGGTAGACGATGAGCTCAACACGGTGTTTCTCACGGTTGATTAGATCGATACGCCACTCCACCCGAGCACCCAACCACTGAATCAACCGGAAGCCAAAGAAGAAATATGGCGGCATCCACGCAAGAAACAGGAGCAGGGACCACGGAAAGGCCAACGTACTGTCCCTCACGGCGAACCTTAGCCCCAATATGATCATCAGCGCCCCTGCGAAAAGCGCACCATGAAGCCACAGGCCATGGCTATGCTTGCTAACATGGGTTGCCACCATGCTCGTACGTCCTCCTACCGGTGAATGCGCGTTTTTGAGAGTCGGCGCAAAGCGTCCCTGTGTAGGATATCGTCATGCCGGATATTATGCATCCCGCTTGGGCGAACGCCGAATGCCTCAGCCAGACTCAGCCTGCCACTCTCGAGCCCGGCGAGCCCCCATGAAAAACCCCCCGGCAATGCTATCATGGCGCCGGGCTTACGGTGTCCGGGGGGATGGCCCACGGCGACTTACTTAGAATCCACGAGCGCAACATGACAGGGGTCGCGGTCAGACTGGCAAGGGTCGAGTTAGCCCCCGTTACCTAATAGACGAAACGCCCTGGGGGGCAGGACACTGGGAGTTCATCACCAGCGGCGACTCCTGCAATCGGGCGGCCGGTTGCCGGACGTTGACAGCGGTCCGAGCCGCCATTACACTCCCGACATATTGCGACGCTGCTCGGCGGTATGATGCGAGCGTGGAGCGACCTCGTCGGCGCGGACATGCTCGGCCAGATAATGGGTAACAGCGCTCGTGTAGAGGTCGCGGCCCCGGCCGCTGCATACTGAATGCGGCCGTGCCCGCACATAATCGAGGGACGAGGTGATGCTGCAACGGTTGGTGCCGGACTGGATTGTCAGCCCCGTCCGAATCAGTATGGCCTTCGAGGACCGCCCCTACAAGCTGGGCGAGCCCCTCCACCTGGTCCTGGAGCTGAGGCCCCGGCGGGATGTTGAGCTGGCCCAGGGCCGGGTTGATCTGCTCTGCGAGGAGCGGTACGCGGAGACCTACGCCTGGTCTGAGACCCCACCTCCCGTCGCGGGGCTCCTGAGTAGGACCAGTAAATCCGTTCCCGTGGACAATGTCCCCAGGCAGAAGGTCATGGAATTTGTGAACTCCTTCGTCCACAGCACCGTCGTGATCCTCGAGGACGTGCGACTGCAAGGGGGCTCGACAGCCAGGTACGACGTTAAGTTAGGCGTTCACCGCGAGTTACCGCCTCACGCGGGAGGAGGCACTCTCACCTGGACTCTCGCGGCCACCGTAAGGACCGCTCGAGGGCGTGAGGTCACCAAGACACAAGAGGCTGTAATCGCCCTCAAATAACCACTGGTGCTAGTTTCGCAGTGCCAATGCTTACCTCCTCTCCCTCGACGGGAGAGGACTGAGGTGCATTCCGTTCCGCCTATACTCGTAGCTTAACTCCACCTTGTTGACGCTATGCGGCGCACGGCGTCGTGTATCCTGCGGTGCGCCCGACATAAAGCTAGCGCCACTGGTCACTACTCCTGCCAGTCGTCGCCACTGACCGCCCACGCGCCCTTAGCCATCAGCCCCCCGTCGACACAAATGTACTCACCCGTCATGAACGACTCCCCGTCGCTGGCCAGGAACAGCACCACGCTGGCAATGTCGCTTGGCTGTCCAACGCGCCCGACGGGATGGGTCCGCCCCGACCGCCTCAACGCCGCCTGAATAGCAGCCTTGTCGCCCGTCAGACTCCCGCGCCACAGCGGGGTATCAACGCCGCCGGGGCACACAGTGAGTACCCGGATGTTCTCGTGGGCGTAGTCAAGGGCCATCTGGCGGGTGAGCGAGATATCCCCACCCTTGGAAGCCGCGTATGCGGGGACCTCGAGCGTCGACTGCAGACCCTGAACGCTGGCGGAGCTGATAGATAACGCCCCCGCCGCGTTTGCGCATCTCGGGGATGGCGTATTTCGCCATCAGGAATCGGCTCTTGAGGTTGACGGCAAGGACCCGGTCCCACATCTCTTCGGGGGTGTCTTCCACCTTGGTGTAGGACTCCGGCGGCTGAATGCCGACGTTGTTGAACAGCACATCGACGCCGCCGAACGCAGACGCCGTTTCGTCGACGACGCGCTTGCAGTCCATGGCCTGGGAGACGTCCGCCTCGATGACGATGCCGCGGCCGCCGCCCTCCCGTATCCGGCGGACCACCTCCCTGCCGGCGGGCATATTCACGTCGGCGATGGCGACGCTGGCGCCCGCCCGAGCGAACTCCGCTGCAGTTCCGGCGCCAATTCCCAGAGCCCCACCAGTCACTATCACTGCCTTGCCGTCAAATGTCCCCAAAGCGGCCTCCATGACCATCTCCCCGGTCACCGTCTGCGTACTCAGAGCCCCTTCAAAACTCGCCACGGAGTACACGGCAACCAGAGGGAGATGAGATTCACAACTTCAATCCCTCTGTGATCTCTGTCCTCTCTGTGGCTGAGCCGGAACATCTTAGGTTACACCGCCTTCATGAGGGAGCTTTCCACCCCGGCCCGGATGGCGTTCCCGGTTGTGACCCCGCTAGGAGCTCCGCCTCAAAGAAAAGAGCGTGCGGGACAGGGAAGGGTGCACCCGGCAGCGCCAACCACCTCTACTCAAACCGGCTGACGCTGAACACGCGCGGCTCCCCGGCGTTGATCATCATCTCCGCGACCCGTTCGACGGCCATCAGTCCCAAGACCCGAAAACATGGTCAACACACTCGACACAGGTCCGGCCGGACGCCATATCCAGGCGAGGCATGAGTCTGATGGGACGCCCTGTGTTGGCGCCATGACAATTAGCGCCACCCAGCGTGGAATCGCCGCGCCCAGTGTGATATAAGTGCACCAGTCGGGAGTTACCACAGCATTACAGCATCAGGGAGGTGAAAACGTGTACGGTACCGTCGCAAACATGCGCATTAAGGCAGGCCACGGTGACGCGTTGCTCGCACTGATTAAGGAATGGAACACCGAACGCAAGCCCAAGGTGCCGGGGGCGTTAAACGGGTACGTCTTCAAGCTGGACAGCGACCCGCAAGACTGGATTCTAATCGGGCTGTTTCAGGACAAGGACACTTACACGGCCAACGCTGACGATCCCGAGCAGGACCGGTGGTTCAGGAGAGTTATGGAGTACCTGGAGGCCGAGCCAGTATGGCACGACGGAGAGGCCTTCGAAACGTAATCGTGCCAAAAGGTGGCTTCAACGGCATCGGCTGCCGCCGCCGCCCTTTGGGGCGAGTAGACCACAGCGGTCGATGCGTGGAGCGGCGAACCTTCGGCCCGCCCCCATTGGTGGGATCGCGCCGAACATCATCGGACGGAAGAAGTTCAGCGTCGGAGACTCGCGTCAGGGCCGCATCGTTTCATACGGAGTCGTCCGTAGCTCGAAGCTGTCCGTCCCTGTCAGGGCAGCAACCCTCGCAGGCTATCGCGCCGCGCTATTCGGCGGCCAGAGCAGGGGGCCGCCCAACCCCAAGAGAGAACGTGCGACGGCCCTCCACGAGGTTGACAGATAGTTCCATTAGGACGGCATCGATGGTGCGGGGAGTTTTGGTCTCCCGACGTTCACTGCAGATGACGGCCTCAGCACCGCCAAAAGTGTGACGACCCGCATAATCTGTGCACCATCCCCCCGGGCACCCCCTCGCAGGAGCGCCGGCGTTCCTCTCATGGAGACCGGTTAGCGTGCGTCAGATATTCCATCCCAGACGTGAATGCTAGGCGGCTATGAGCCCTTCCCTATCCGGAAGATCTTTGTCCCACAAACGGGGCATGTACCCTTGGTCGCCGGTCTCCCGTTCTTCAGGGTCACCTGCTCTGGCCCTCTAATTTCCCTCTTTGTCCTGCACTTGAGGCAATACGCTTCCATCGGTAACCCCCACAAATCTAGATTGGAGCCATTGTATCTAGCGTCACGCCTAATATCAAGCTGGATCGGCACGAATCTGAGCGGATGTGCTGGCGCATGACTTCGTAACCATAAATGGCGTGAGGACCGCCTACACTGTTTCCGGCGCCGGTCCCACCGTCGTTCTGCTGCACGGATGGGCCTGCAAGCGCCTCTTGTGGCGGGAGCAGACCCCCTCTCTTGTGTGGCCCAACCGCGTCCTGGCGCTGGACCTGCGCGGACACGGAGACTCGGATGTCCCTGACCAGGGCTACAGCATCCGAGTACCCACGCTGGTGATCGCCGCCGGCTGGGCACCCAGAGAAGATCGATAGACTATCTTCGTATCTCCGTGGTCTCTCTTTCCTCTGTGGTTCAATCGAAGATAGGTTCTCACTAGTCCGGCGCGAAGGCGCGCAGCTATTGCTCGTCGATCCCCTGCCCTCCTCGCGATAGGAGCCCCTTCACTGGGTCTGGCCGTGGGGGTTTACATACCGGGGATTGTTGCTCCCGAATGCAGGTTCTGGTACGGTAGGCCACATCCCTGGAACTAGGGGTCGCCCACAAAGATCAAGTCAGGAGGAGCCAGGGTGATTATCATGGATTACAGCCTCACCATCGACCGACCTTTGAATGAGGTCCGGGACTTCGCGGTCAATCCCTAGATCGGCACAAAGTGGCAGTCCGGTCTTGTGGAGTGGTCGCCTACCTCCCAAGGCCCCGTGGGAGTTGGCACGACCGCTAGAGAGTTCCGCCAATTTCTGGGCCGCCGGACGGAGTCAACCTGGGGGGTGACCCAATTCGAGCCCAACAAGATGTTTGCGTTCAAGAGCACCCAGCGCCCCGTTTCCATCGAGGCGACTGTAGGCTTTCAGCCGTCTGGGGGCGGTACAAAGTTGAGCCTCAATATCCAGGGACAGACAGGCAACCTTCTTCCGCTGGAAGAGCAAATAGTCGCTCGAATGGCGAGGTGACAGGCAGAGAGCGACGGTGGCAACTTGGAGGTCCCGCTCGAAGCCCAGGCGGAAGGCGAAAGCCAACTCATCTACCAACCAAGGATGCTGAATCCGTGGGCCACCGCTCCACTCCGGAAGCACCACTCGTAGGTCAAGACGCGGGCGTCGAATCCTCTCCGAGAAGGGCGGGCCCGTGCGAGGACCGCCCGTGAGCCTCTCGCTGAACGACGAGACGGACTACGGCCTCTGCTTCTCCTGCGGTCCGCGAAACCCTGCTGGTCTGCAGCTCCAATTTCGCCGGGAAGGCGATACCGTCACAACCACCTTCCAGGGCCGCGACGAGCACCAAGGGTTTCCCGGCTATCTCCACGGCGGAATCATCAGCGCGCTTTTGGACGAGGTGATGAGCAGGGTATCCTTACTAGACAACAGGTGGACCATAACCGCGCGGATGGACGTGAGGTTTCGCCGGCCCATCGCCCTTGGCCAAAAGGTAACAGCGTTCTCGCGGAAGACACGCATGGTCCGTGGCTTCCTGGAGGCTCGGGGATGGGTCGAGCTGCCCGACGGCGGCGTCGCGGCAGATGCAGTGGGAAGGTTTGCGTTCTTACCGAAGGAAACGCTGGCTCAAATGAGTGAGGGGTATCCACGGCTCGCCCGCGAGTGGATGGTCCCTTGAGAGCCCGCCGGCCACTCACCTAGCGTCCCGTCCTGCAATCCCTATTTGAAGAAAAAGACCCTCTCCGCCGTATCGTTCAGAATGTGCCTGCGGTCTGCATCGGAGAGGAAGTCCAGCCGGTCTCTCACCAGGGAGATCGAGTCCTCATAAGACTCGCTCACGACCTGATACGGGGAGTCGCTGCCCCACATCAGGCGCTCCGGCCCAAATGCCTCCACCACCCGGCGGATCATCGGGGCCAGGTCGTCGTGGGGAGGCTGTTTCGCTCCCAGCGAATGGAACCTCGAGACCTTCACGTGGACGTTCGAATGCCTGGCCAGCGCGCAAAGCCGGTCTATGTCGGCGTCGTTGATAGGCTTGAGCTCCCCAATTCTGGTCATGTGGTCGACCACCACCGTTGTGTCTGGGTGTTCGCCACACATCCGGTCCAGGTCGGGCACCCCGGGCGGGTGAGTTAGCGGACAGATGGCCTGACCCGTCACGGCGGCCGCCGTGAACATGGCCTCGTAGCCTGGGTCCTGGAGCCACGTATCTATATTCTCCTGCTGAGGAGCGATCCTGAAACCGGTGACGCCCTGGGCCAGCAGCTCCTCCATGTCGGCGGCCACGTCGGAGCTCCTGTGGTCCACCATACCGACCACCCTGAACACGTCCGGAAAACGCTCCACCGCGTCGGTAACGAGGCTGTTGTCGGTGCCGTAGGTCCCCATCTGTACCAGTACGATGCGGCCCACCTTTGACGGCCGGGCGTGACGAAGCAGAGTCTCGGGCATGAACTCCTTCGGCTCGTAACCGCTCAGGTCCATTCCCTCACCCAAAGGGTAGCGGTGGGTGTCCTGGGTCCACAGGTGGACGTGTGAGTCGATCCAGGTAATTGCTTCTTCTCCCCCTAAGGGGCCTGGCCCTTTTGGTAAACCTGGAACCTGTGTCGGTTGCTTTCCGTGACGTAGAGACGGCCTTCCCCGTCCAGGGCAACGGAGACCGGCCCCCAGAAGTATGGCTCAGTCTGCGACGACACCTGGTAAGGTGTATCAAAGACAGCGGTTAGCTGCGGCACGAGGTCTGACCTATCACGCTCCCGCACCTCGTCGGGGTTCGAGGCAAAAAAATCTTCCGCCCATTTGGAGAGCGTCGCCTGGCCCCTGAGCTTCGCCACAAACCCTCCATCGCGATCGAGCACCTGTACCCGCTCGTTGCCCCAGTCCGCCACGTAGATGTACCCCTCCTCATCCACCGCCACGTCGGTTGGCCGGTGAAACTGGCCGTCACCATCGCCGGACTCCCCAAACGCCGCAAGAAACTCTCCATTGGCGGTAAACTTCTGGATTCGGTCGTTGCGCCAGTCCGCGACAAACACGTTGTCTTGGGAGTCGCCCGTCACGCCCCAGGGTAGGTCGAAGTGGCCTTCGCCATCGCCCTGCTCGCCCCACTGAAGAACGTACTCGCCTTCCCCCGTGTACTTCTGGACACGGTTGTTGTGTTGGTCGACGACATATATGTGGTCCTGTGAGTCAAACGCAATCCCCGATGGGCCGTTGAACTGCCCCTCGCCACTACCATGGACACCCCACTTGCTCAGGTAAACGCCTGACGAGTCGAAGACGGTGATCCGGTGATTGTGCTCGTCTGCCACGTGGAGTCTCTCCCGGCTGTCGAACGCTATTGCCGTCGGCAGGACGAACTGCCCGTCCCCATCGCCGTAGCCGTTCCCAAACTCCCCGAGGTACTCCTCGTCGAGGTTGCTGATGCCGATGCGAATGGCGGCGCCTCTGCCCGGATCACACCGGTTCAGCACGAAGACGCGCCCATCTCGGCTCACGGCCAGGTCGACCGGGTTCGCGAAACCCCGACCGCTGAATCCATTGTTCACGATCCCTATCGTTTTCACATATCGCAAATTAAGACGCGCGGTAGTAGCCCGTGCACTCATTTCTCAGACCCCCGAATTCGCTGCGTCATTTAGGATGCTAGGCCAACTGGAATTCAGGACTCGACGCGATAAGACTCAGCACCTCGCCCACGCGCTGCTCGGACTCATCCCCTCGATGGTGGCCCTGAAGATTCAGCTCGCCCCGCCTTGCCACGTGCTTCGTCAGCGCGGCGCGTGTGTCCCCAGAGACGCTGAGCGGCCCTATGAGGTCCAGACAGCTCTCAACCATCTCACCAGGCGAGAGCGCGCCGCCGTTGGCGGTGGCAAGCCGGTCTATGATGGAGCGCACCCCGTCGTTTTCCACGTTCCTGAGCTCCGAGGCCGCGAAATTGACCCGCTCAACCAGCGCGCCGCTGTCTATCCACTCCATGCCCTCGTGCCAGCCCTCGACCGTCGGCGGCTCCAGCAGGCCCTGCCCCATGTAGCCCGCGAGCTGCGCCACTTTTTCGACCCCGAGGGTCGGGGTACGGTAGCTGCCAGCCAGACGAATGGCTCCCGCCACGAGCTCGACGGGGCCCTTGACTCTCGCGAACCGAGCGGTGTCGGACTTGAAGTATTCGGTGTTGAACAGCGTGCGCAATACGGCGCGTATCTCGTAGCCCGAGTCGAAGTATGAGTCCTTCATGGCCTCGACCACCTGCTCTCCTTCGTTGTCCACCTCGTCCGCGGCGAAGAACTGGAACAGGCGTGTGCAGACGAAGCGCGCCGTCGCTGGGTTGCGAGCTATGATGTCGATTACCTCCTGGCCGTCGAAGCGGCCGGTCTCGCCCAGGAAGGTCTTCTCCCGGTCATCGTGGTCGTGAGGACGATACGCATAGTGCCAGGCGATCCGACCATAAGGCCAAATGGAGTCTTTGCTGGCGCGCACCGCCATGTACTCGGCGTTCCCCAGCGTCCAGCCCGTAAAGGCCCGGGCGCACTCCTTGATGTCCTCCTCGGTATAGTTCCCGATGCTCATCGAGAAAAGCTCCAGGAGCTCTCGCCCGTAGTTCTCGTTTATGGCCCCGCTGTGGTTATCGTTATTGTCCAGCCAGATGATCATGGCCGGGTCTCTGGACACCTCTACCAGAAGATTTGCAAAGCTGCCCAGGCCGTGCCGCCGGAACATGTCGATCTGGTTGAGGAGCACCCTGGCCTGGTTGAGCTTCGAGTAGCCGGTCGCGAAGAGGCTGTGCCAGAACAGGGCGATCTTCTCTTCGAGCGGATTTTGCGTGGTGATGATGCGGTACATCCAGTAGGCGGCCGCGCTGCTGAGCCCTCGCAGCTCGGACTGGTCCACGTGCAGACGCCTGATTACATCGTCGGGAAGGTTCCCAGGGTCGCCCGGGTGAAGAAGCTGCTCTACCGTCTCTTCATACCCCTTCGCCACGTACCCCTCCAGCTCGTCTCGTGGGGCGGAAAATCCCGCACGGCGCATTAGGTGGGCCATTAGCGTAATGTCTTGACTGCTCATCTCTTCGCCTCCCTGCTGGTTGACGGATCAATATAACGCGCTACTCCGGTGCGGCCATACCAAGTATTTTCACTCCGAGCAGCGGGGTGGAGGACGTTCCCAGGACGGCTTAGCGTCGCCCCTCACGCTAGTCCTGCCCATGCGCCATCAATTCAACGGCCCGGCTACTCATCTCTTCTCTCCCGTTCGGTCAGGCACCTGAGCCGCGGGGCAGGACCAGCACGCGCCGCCGGTCTGTTCCCAGCACCGACTACACCTCGGCCGGCTCAAGTTGCGCGCTTATAGACCTGAATCCGGTGCCGGTTGCTCTCCACCACGTAGACAATGCCGCCGCCGGCGTACTTTATCGACACCGGAGCCCAGAAGTACTTTTCGATGTGGGACGACTCCTCGTGAGGCTCGTCGACGACGAACTCCATGTCCGGTTCCAAGTCAGACTTGGCCCGTGCCTCGGCCTCTTCGACGTTGGTGTTCAGGAAGTCCCCGGCCCACTTGGACAGCGTCGCCTGGCCCCTGAGGCTCATTACGAAGCCGCCCTCCGGGTCGAGCACCTGGACCCGCTCGTTGCCCCAGTCTGCCACATACATGTAGCCGTCGTCGTCCACCGCTACGCCCGACGGCCGGCTGAGCTGCCCGTCTCCCCGGCCGGAGCCCCCGTACTGGGCCAGGTATCCCCCATCGTGGGAGAACTTTTGGACCCGGTCGTTCCGCCAATCGGCGACGTACAGCTCCCCCTTTCGACCAACGGCGATGCCCCACGGCAAGTCGAGCTGGCCATCCCCATCTCCCGCTGAGCCAAAGTCAGTCAAGAAACGACCATCTTTGGTGTACTTTTGTACCCGGTGATTCTTGTGGTCCACGACGAACAGGTTGTCTTCCCGGTCGAAGGCCATCCCGGACGGGCCGTCAAACTCCCCGGCGCCGTCACCCCGCACTCCCCACTTGGCCAGGAACCCGCCCGAGGAGTCGAACACGGCTATACAGTTATTGTACTCATCGGCCACGTATATCCGACCCGTGCCGTCGACCGCTATGGCCGTCGGCCAGACAAGCTGGCCGTCATCCTCTCCAAATGTCGCAAAGGTGCCGAAGTACTCCCCCTCCATATTGCACACGGTGACCCTGACCCCTCGGGTTTCACTGTCCGACGAGCGGTTCACCACCAAAAGCCGGCCATCCTTCCCAACGGCGGCGTCCGAGGGATAGTAAAATCCGCGGCCCTCCATGGTCGATAGACCGATGGTGTGGCTGTATTCAAGATAATCGACGCCGAGTGCGGTATCGCTCGTGGTCACCACCTTAATACCCATCCCTAGAAAGTGCCTAGGCGAATAGCCATTCTGCTAGGAGCGCTGAAATTCGGGGGTAACCGACGTTAGCTGCATGAGGCCGGCCACTCTCTGCCGCGCATGCTCGTCCGGCTCGGCATCGCTGAGCTGAATGTCGCCATCCCTGGAGGCGAACTCTACCAGCGACGCTCGCGTGTGCTCTGAGACCGAGATCGCGCCCATCTGGTCTAGACAACCCTGGACCAGACGATCCGGTGAGATGACGCCCCCACGGTCGGCCAGTATCCTGCCGATCATTGCCTTGACGCCGGGCCTTCCCGTATCTCCAAACTGCTCTGTGGCAAAATTCAGCCTCTCCAACAGCGTTCCCGTGTCGATCCACTCGGTCCCCTGGTGCCAACCCTCCACGGACGGAGGGTTAATAAGCTGCTGGCCCATATACAACATCTGTTTGGACCGTTCGAGTATCTGGCGTCGCGCCTGGTCGAATTCACCTGTAAGGCGTAGCACCCCTGCCACAAGCTCCACCGGACTCTTGACTTTCTCATACCAAGACTCCTCGGACTTGAAGAAGTCGGAGTTGAACAGCACGCGCAGGACGGACCGGATGTCGTAGTTGCTATCAAAGTAGGCCCGGCACAGCGTCTCGATAGCCTCCGGGTCTCTGGGCGGCTTGTATGGCCACTGGGGCACGGGAGGGCTCGTCGGCCACGAAGAAGTGGTACAGGTGCCTGGAGATAAACCGCGCTGTGGCCGGCTGCTTGCAGATTATGTCGACGATGTCCTCCCCGTTGAACCTGCCCTTCTCGCCCAAAAACTCCTTCTCGCCGTCGTCGTGGTCCTCCGGGTGATACTCGAAATGCCAGGATATCCGGCCATAGGGCCAGATCGAGTCCCTTTGCGACCGCATTATCATGTAATCGTTATTGGCTATGGTCCAGCCGGTGAAGGCGCGGGCGCACTCCTTGATATCCTGCTCGGTGTAGTTGCCGACACCCATCGAGAAGAGCTCAAGGAGCTCCCTTCCATAGTTTTCGTTTATCGCCCCATTATGGTTGTCGTTGTTGTCCAGCCAGGCGATCATGGCCGGGTCTTTGGACAGCGCCACCAGCAGTGTCCTGAAGCTCCCCACGCCGTAGCGTCGGAACATCCTGATCTGGTCCATAAGCACCTTGCCCTGGACGACCTTGGGATAGCCGGTGGCGAAGATGCCGTGCCAGAACAAGGCCATCTTCTCGTGCAGAGGGGCGTCCGTCGTGATCATGCGGTACAGCCAGTACGACGGCGGGTGGAAATGCCCCATCATGCCCGACAGCTCGTGGTGATAGCGCCTGATCAGGTCGTCGGTCATGGCCGGGGAGCCGGGGGCGTCGAGCACCCGTTCAACCGTGTCCTCATACCCCTTGGCGGCATAAGACTCAAGCTCGCCTCGGGTCGCGCCAAAGCCAGCCCGACGCATCAGATGGGCCATCAGCGCAATTTCGTTGCTACTCATATCCTGCACCTCTGGTCTGGGTAGCGCTGTTCATCGAGAGCTTCACGTCGGCTCGAAGTTTACGCCGAGGTATGAGAATGCATGCCGATTGAACCCTGAGTCCGCCGGAGGCGAACCTCGGGCGGACTCAAGACAATACCCTTTAGCTAGCAACCGTTCCTGTTTGAGCTAACCGGCGATAAATCCCAGCGACTCGAACTGGCCGTTTACTATGGGCGCCGCCTCCAGCCCCATCCAGTCTTGGAGGATAGCGGTATAGCTCTGGCGGAAATCGTTGTTGAAGAGTAGGTCTCCCTCAAGCTGGTCTTCTTCCTTAAGGGAGGGATAGGCCCCGTACATACCGCCCTTGACAGAGCTGCCGATAACGAATGCCAGTCCGCCGGAGCCATGGTCAGTGCCCGACCCATTGTCGCGAATACGCCGCCCGAACTCCGAGAACATGAAGATGATCGCGTCGTCCTCGCGTCCGTGCTCCCTCAGGTCGTCGGTGAAGTCTCCCACCGCGCTGGCTACCTCGCTCCACAGCTTGGAGTGGGCGTCCAGCTCCCCGGCGTGCGTATCAAAGCTCCCGTGCTGGGTGTAGTAAATGCGGGTCCCCAGGTCGGCGAACATGACCTGCGCAACGCTCTTGAGACTCTCGGCGATAGGACTGTC
Source organism: Dehalococcoidia bacterium (assembly GCA_963665215.2). GTDB lineage: Bacteria > Chloroflexota > Dehalococcoidia > Lucifugimonadales > CAUZJF01. The sequence continues at coordinate 83,941 of CAXXWW010000013.1, read as the reverse complement.
TGCGTACTCCACCCCAGAGGAATACTTGGCCGGGGCCGTCCTTAGAATGTCCGCCCCCTTTAGGGCGTTCATACCGGTCTGGCCGAGAAAGTCTATCACGGCGTCCTTACCCCTGGCGCCCCCGTACATCTTTGCGAAGGTGTCCAGGGCAAACTTCTTCAGCGCCTCGTCCTTCATGTCCGGGAACAGCCCGTACGTCTCCAGGTTGCCTACAGACGCGACGGGAACGCCTCGGCAGCCCAGGGAGCGGGGCAGGCCGCGGCCAAAGTTGACGCCCGTCAGAACGTTCTCTCCCTTGGGGTCCAGCTCACGGATGGTCCGTCCAAGCCAGCCCTCGGTGCCCACATCTTCCGGCAATGCCGTGTGCCAGATATCCATTGAGCGAAAGTGAGAGCGGTTAGGCTTCGGGTACCCTATGCCATTGATGATAGCGACCTTGCCCTCGTCCCACAGCCTCTTTATGGGTTCCATGCCGGGCCTGAAGCCCAATCCGTCGTCGAGCTTCAACACCTCGTCCGGCTCAATCTTCACCGTCTTTCGAAAGTCGTAGTACAGGCCGTTGTCGTAAGGGACCAATGTGTTGAGATAGTCGTTCCCCCCTGAGAGCTGAACCACCACCAGCGACCGCGCGTGCCCGTTAGACTTCCCGTTGGATGCCATGGATCCCTCCTGCTCGTCAATCGCCGCCGTTACAAGCCCATAATTTACACCATTCTAGCCAAGCGGCGCAAGCCCCGGCACGGTGCCCATCTCCTGCCAATACGCGCCCTTTGCTACTCATATCGCCATGAACGCCGCCGCATTGCTACGACATGCGGTGGATCGGCGCCCACAGTGCATGCGCGCGGGTAGCACGAACCGGGCGCTCTAACCCCTTAGATCCGGCTGCGCTGACAGGCCAGTGCCGCCGTGGTACACTTCCGCCGGGTCCGTCCGGTGCATCTTGCATCGCGCCCACGGCGGTACCCCGGGTTATGATTTTGGACCATGTTCCGGGCCGTCGAGTTCCTCCGGGAGGCATTTGGGATGAGCAAGCGCGCTAAGGCCGGCCATGTCCAGACGGTCACCGGCCCAATTAGTCCGGCGCAACTGGGCGTCACTCTTACGCACGAGCACCTGCTGATCGACCTCTCGCACGGTCGGGAGACCCCATCCGAAGCCGGCGCCAGGGCAATCTACGACGCGCCCGTGTCCCTGGAGACGCTGGGATATATCAGGCACTACGCCGCCCCCAACGCCGACAACTCGAGGGTATTGGACGTGGACACCGCCATCCAGGAGGCGGCGCTCTATAAACAGCACGGGGGCGACTCCATTGTCGACGCCACCAGCATCGGCATCTCCCGCGACCCTATCGCCCTCGCGCGCATCTCTCGGCAGACCGGCCTGAACATCATCATGGGCGCCTCCTACTACGCGGGTCCCTACCACCCGGCCGATATGGACGATAGGAGCGAAGAAGACATCGTCGCCAAGATCGTGGAAGACATCACCGAGGGGGTCGATGGCACCGGCATCCGGGCGGGCATTATCGGCGAGGTCGGCTGCTCCTGGCCTCTCACCGACAACGAGCGGAAGGCCCTGCGCGCGTCAGGAGTGGCACAGCGGCTCACGGGAGCGCCGCTCCTCATACATCCCGGCCGGGACGAGAGAGCACCCCTCGAGATCATAGAGGTCCTGAGCGAGTCCGGCGCGGACCTGGGCCACACCATCATGGGACACCTTGACCGTACAGTCTACGATCACGGCATCCTCAAGCGCATCGCCGAGAGCGGCTGCTTCCTGGAGTGGGACCTGTTCGGCAGGGAGCAGTCGTACTACGCCCTCAAACCGACCATCGATATGCCCAGTGACGCTCAGCGAATAGACATGATCGCCTGGGTCATCTCCGAAGGTTTCGGCAACAGGGTCGTGGTGGCCCACGACATCTGCTCCAAGGACCGGTTGCTCAAGCATGGAGGCCACGGTTACTTCTATATCCTGGCCCACATCGTCCCCAGAATGAGGGCCCGTGGTTATGACGAGGAGGCGGTACGCAGGATACTGGTCAACAACCCGGCGGCCGCCCTCACGTTCACCGAGCCCGGGGCCGCATAGCCAGACGGCGACTACCCATGAACTGTCATTGAATTGACGATCAGACCCACCTGGACCGACTACTGGTCCCCGATTCACCCGAGCCTGGGCCGCCGGGCGCGCTCCGTCACCTTGACTCCCACGCCCCTCGCGAATAACATGAGACTGGCGCCGAGGTAGCTCAGTTGGTAGAGCACAGCACTGAAAATGCTGGTGTCGCCAGTTCGATTCTGGCCCTCGGCACGCTGCCGACCCACGCGAGTAGGCGCCCGGTACGGTGGGCAGTGACGCGAGCGGAAGTGGCTCAGTGGTAGAGCGTCTCCTTGCCAAGGAGAAGGTCGCGGGTTCGAACCCCGCCTTCCGCTCCAACCCCATGGCCCTGGCTCAGGAGTAGCAGCCCCTAATCATCTCCAGACAGCTGGCGTCCGGGGCTGACCTCGCCCGCCAGCTTGGCGTCTCGCGGGCCCATGTGACCCAGACGCTGCGCCTCCTCCGCATGACCCCAAGAGCTACGGAAGCAATCCACACTTTTGCCGACCCAGTGGGGGGGAGGTTCGTTGGAGGTCACAAATTGCGTTCCCTGTGGTGGGCCTAGCAGGACGATATCAAGAACTTTCCGGCTGAGCCTCTGTCTGCAGACGTGGTTGTCGGATTGGACGGGGAGACGGGTTGCCGATGTTGCTGGCGGCCTGGGCCTACGCTGCTTTCCGGTTCTGGCCTTGGGCAAGCTCAGCTTCATGCGCCCAGATTGGCGCTGTCATCGAAGGTGGAGGGCTCGGCGAATGACCCCGGTTCTGGGGTCGTTGCCTCGCCGCAGCCCACGACCGATGAGCCGTCCTGGTCCGTGTGGTACTCGTGCTGTTGGCCCTCGTACTCGAACACCAGCCGGAAGCCCGGGGTGATCACCTGGGCGTACATCACGTCCGGCTTCGGGCAGCCCAGGCTGGCGTCGCCCCACTCGACCGGCTCGAAGGCCACCACGGCCGGACCAATATACGGCACGGCTTGGGCCTTCGCATACGCCTCTCGCGCGGCTATCATGGCCCGCCGGGCAAGATCCTTGGGGGAGGAGTCAGGGTCGAGGACCCAGATGGCGTCAGCATTGAAGAGCACCTCCGCCTCCTCGCCATCCTCGGTGGCCGCCGTGATTCGGTGGTCGTAGCCCCCGGTATCCAGATCGGCGCCGATGGGCTGGGTCGGCGTCTCAGATAGGGGAAACCTGACGTCGGTCGTCAGCGCGTTCATTGGTATCACCTGCTGTACAACGGTCTTTCCGTCGCGAAGCAGCTCCAGCTTGACCGCGCTGATTGGCCTGGCGAACGTACAGGACGCGTGATTCCCCGCATCGAACCCGCTGGGTATCGGATCGAGGCCTCTGGCGACCAGCACGGGGTTCTCCCGCGGCCCCATCTCCGTTACGAAACACGCTTTAAGCAGCTTTCCTCCATCCACCGCCGTGGGAGTATCCACGGGAGCGACCGTCGGAGTTGGCGTCGCCGATTGGGGCTGGCCACACGCCGCTACGACGGCAATCAGCACCGCAACGCCAAAGATTGCTGCGAGACCTTTCATCCTGCTCATTTCCTTCCCCTTGTGTCGTGTGATGCATCTAACCCGTCCTGTATATATAGACGGAGACAGCCCTCGAAAAGTTCCAGACTGGTCTTCGTCATGCCGCCTCCCTCGTCTCTGCACTTGAGCAGCACGGCGGCCATGCCGAGCCACTGCACCGGGGTCGGGCATAGGAAGCGTATCGCCCTATTGAAACCCGGCCTGGATCGTGGCAAAGTTTACGAGGCCGGTTGTGCCTAACGCGAGGACCCCAACCCCAATTCCAGCAAGGACTCCTGAGGCGCTTTCTCTTTTGCCTCTCGCGTAAAGAACAGCCATCGCTATGGTCGCTACTAGCCACACGCCAGCAGCTCCAAACCAGACGAGGTAAAAACCAAGCCAGAATTGAACATCGGAAACACCGTACGCCGCTCCAGCCGTACTCACAATGCTCAGAGTGACGATTGGGATCGCGGTCCAGGCGAAGGCCTTAAGGATTCCTGAGGCAGTTTCTCTTGCGCCTCTCGCGTAAGCCCGAATCCACCGAAGGACACCGATGGACGGCGTGAGGAAAGCGGAAGGGGGGTGAGGGAGCTACAGGGGAAATAGCCTGGGTTCCATTTGGGGTAGGGAGGTCGGCGGACGGTCTTCATCGCCGCACAGGGGCCCCTATGGCCGTCTGCGGGAGCTGCGATGCGCGGGATGGCGAGAGAATACGCAGCAGGGAACTCTCTCGGACCGGGCTGGCACGAGTCTGCGGGGATCTTCGGTTGTCCGGTGGGTGGGTCGGTCGCCGACGGTGCCGTCAGGCCGGGAGTGGAATGGCTCGCAGCCGGGCCAAGGCGCGGCTGAACTTCTCAGCCCAAGGCCAGCGATCCGGAAGATGCAGGGTCAACCGGCGTGCCGAGCGGGTGAGCCGTCCGGCCAGGGAGAAGAACCGCCGCCGGAGGGTCTTGGTGGTGGCTATCCGCTCTCCCAGACCGATCCGCGCCGTCCAGCGGGCCAGGTTGTGGGCCATCGTCTGGACGGCCAGCCAGGCGCCGTTGGCGGCGAAGCGGCCCGAGGGGAGATGGTTCAGCCCGACGCCGTACTTGAGGTCGCGTATGGCATTCTCGATCTCGGCGTGGCGGCGATGGTCAGCCTCCAGTTCGAGCAACTCCCCGTCCCGGTCGGTGATGAAGCCATGATAGCTGTATTTGGCGAAGAGGGCCAGTTGGGAACCGGGCGTGGGCTTCACCCGCCGGACGATGAGCCGTACCGGCGCGGCGTCCGCCTCGGCCTGGAAGGGGGTGCAGGTGGTCTCGGCCACATCGGCGGCGCCGTCCATCCAGTAAGGAATCGGCGTCCAGGCATCTTCGGGTATCGCCTCGATGAGATTGTGCAGGCTTTTGTGCTGGCGGATGGTGATGGAGAAGCGGACATCCATCTTGCGGCAGACGGATACCACGCCATGAGTGTAGAACCCGCTGTCGGCCCGTAGCGTGAGTCGTCCGTTGGCCCCGGCGTAGCGCACCCGTCCCACCGTCTCCCGCAGGAAGTGGGCGGCGCCGCGGGCGGTGTTGGCCCGGCCCTCGCGCAGCCGGGACATCAGCACGTCTCCGGTGCCGGCGGCGATGGCCAGCAGCGGGTGGTAGCCCCGCTTGCCGGTATAGCCGTGGTGGCGCGCTCCCTCCTTGGCCAGTCCGTAGGTCTCGCAGATGGTGGAGTCCAGGTCAATGGTCAGGGGCCCGTCGCCGGGTCCCGCCCCGGCCTGCCAAGCCCGGGCCAGCAACTCGCGGCTCACCCGGTCGAGTTGACGGACGTGGCCCCACCGGAAGCTGCGCAGGAAGGTGCCCAGGGTGGATGGCGCCTTGACCGTGCCGCCCAGGGTGCAGGCCGTCCCCCCGGTGCGCAACACATCGGCGTCGTCAATGCAGTCGCCCCCAGCCAGCGCAGACGCCACCAGCGTCATCATCTTGTCGCTCGTGTTCGCCCGCCCCGGGGCATCGCCCAGGTCGAGGCGCTGCCGGACGAGTTCGGGCAGGCCGAGGTGCCGCGCCAGGGTGGCCGGAAGGAGCAGCCCGGCATTGGCCACCAAGCGGCGGTCGTCGAAGGTGATTTGGATCCGGTCGGGGTGGTTGCGTGGCAGCATCTACTGGGTGCTCCTTTTCCGGGGCCGTTTTTTTGCTACAAAACCATTATCCCAGAAGCACAGGAGCACCTTCTTGCCGCCTCAGGACGCTAACCCGACGCCCTCCTTCGGTGGATTCGGGCTTAACCGCACCTGGCCTTTTAGCCCGAATCCACCGGAGGACACCGATGGACGGCGTGAGGACAGCGGAAGGGGGTGGGTGAGGGAGCTACAGGGGAGATGGCCTGGGGTCTTGGGGTAGATGGGAGGCCGGCGGACGGTCTTCAGTCGCCGCACAGGGCCCCTAAGGCCCTATGCGGGAGTTGCGATGCGCGGGATGGCGAGAGGATACGCAGCAGGGGACTCTCGCGACCGGGGTGGCGCGAGATTGCGGGGACGTTGAGTCAGTTGCAGGCTGGCCGTCAGGCCGGGAACGGAATGGCTTGCAGCCGGGCCAAGGCGCGACTGAACTGGGTTTCCCAAGGCCAGCGCCGGGGGAGATGCAAAGTGAGGCGGCGCGCCGAGCGGGTGATCCGTCCCACCAGAGCGAAGACCCGCCGCCAACGGCATGTGGTTCAGCCCGACGCCGTACTTGAGGTCGCGTATGGCGTTCTCGACCTCGGCGTGGCGGCGATGATCGGCCTCCAGTTCCAGCGTCTCCCCATCGCGGTCGGTGATGAAGGCGTGATAGCTGTATCTGGCGAAGAGGGCGAGCTGGGAACCGGGCGTCGGCTTCACCCGCCGGACAATGAGCCGCACCGGCGCGGCGTCCGGCTTGGTCTGGAACGGGGTGTAAGTCGTCTCGGCGACATCGGCGGCGCCGTCCATCCAGTAGGGAATGGGAGTCCAGTCCTCCTCTGGTATCGCCTCGATCAGGTCCCGCAGGCTGGCGCGCTGGCGGATGGTGATAGAGAAGCGGACATCCATTTCCCGGCAGGCGGCAACGACAGTGTGGGCGTAGAAGCCGCTGTCGGCCCGCACCGTGAGTTGTCCCCTGGCCCCGCCGTAGCGCACCCGCCCCACCGTCTCACGCAGGAAGTGGGCGGCGCCACGGGCGGTGTTGGCCCGGCCCTCGCGCAGCCGGGACATCAGCACCTCGCCGGTGCCGGCGGCAATGGCCAGCAGCGGGTGATAGCCGCGGGCGCCGGTATAGCCGTGGTGGCGCGCTCCCTCCTTGGCCAGTCCATAGGTCTCGCAGATGGTCGAGTCCAGGTCGATCGTCAGGGGCGAGTCGCCGGGTCCGGCCCCAGCGGCCCAGGCCCGGGCCAACAACTGGCGGCTCACGCGGTCAAGTTGACGGACATGCCCCCACCGGAAACTGCGCAGGAAGGTCCCCGGGGTGGATGGCGCCTTGACCACGCAGCCTGGAACACCGACCGTCCCACCAGCGCGCAGCGCATCGGCGTCGTCGATGCAGTCGCCGCCTGCCAGCGCGGAAGCGACCAGCGTCAGCATCTTGTCCCCAGTGTTCGCCCGTCCCGGCGCTCCGCCGAGGTCAAGGTGATGGTCGACGAGTTCCCGCAGGCCCAGGTGCCGGGCTAGAGTGGCCGGCAGGAGCAGGCCGGCATTGGCCACCAGGCGATGGTCGTCAAAGACGATGCGGATACGGTCGGGTTTGTTCTGTGGCAGCATCTGTTGGGTGCTCCTTAGTTTCCGGGCGGGTTTCTGTTCCAAAACCATTATCCCAGATTCAGAGGAGCACCCTCTAGCTTCTTCAAGGGCTGTCCCAAAGGCCGTCCTTCGGTGGATTCGGGTTTAGGCGCTAAGACCGAAAGGGGAATCGCCTCCCAAGGCTATCCCAGTGATATCGATGAGTACGCTCCTCAAGCATCTGGTGTGAGGGGTGTCTACCCGTGGGCATATGGGCAGATCGATAAGGGAAGTCTTGAAGGATAACCCCACATAGAAGGTGGAGGCATCAATGTCACGCAAGAGAAGATGGACGTTTCTGGCGGCGTTCACTCTGCTGCTCAGCCTCGTTGCCGCGGCATGCGGCGAGAAAGAGGTGATAAAGGAGGTCCCGGTCCAGGTCCAGGAGGTCACCATGACCGCGCGCTGCAGGGCCAAACCGCCCACCGAGGACTGGCGTTGCAACAACTTAAAGATTGCGGTGGCGGACGTCAACCTGGCGTTGCTGGCGGCGGGGGACAGTAGGCAGATCAAGCTGAACATCATCCAGGACAACAATGAGTGGGGCCCGTACAAGCAGGAATTCGTCCTGTCCACGGATGCCGGCAACCCGCCGGACATCATACTTTCCGGCCACGAGGACATAGGCGAGTGGGCGCAGGCCGACCTGATCATCGCCCTGGACGACCTTATTTCTGGCCAGCCAGCGGTCTACAACAACGTTATTGGCGGCCTCTGGCCATCCGTCACGTTCAAGGGCAAGCGGTGGGCCGTCCCCCAGGACGCCGAGGCGCGGCCCCTCTACTGGAGCAAGCCGCTGCTGCGCGAGCTGGGCTTGAGCGATGCCCAGGTCGATGGCCTGGCTGATGCGATCAAAGGCGGGTCTTACACGCTCGACGACATGCTGGCCGCGGCCAAACTGGCGGTGGACAAGGGTATTGTCAAGGAGGGGTTTGGCTTCTGGCACCGCCCGGTCAACGGCCCCGACTTCTGGGCGTTCTACTACGACTTTGGCGGCGAGACCATCGATTCGGCCTCCGGCAAGCTGGTCTACAACAAGGCGGCGGGCCTGCAGCACTTCCAGTTCTTCGAGGACGCCACCCAGAGTTCCAAGGTGCTGGTGAACGACATTTTCGGCCGCGAGTGGTCGGAGTGGCACACCGAGATCACTGACTCCAACAGGGTCCTCTTCTGGGTCGGCGGCTCTTGGCAATGGGCCGAATGGGCGGAGATATTTGTCAAGGACCGTGGCGGCGAGGACTTCCTGTGGGAGAACTTCGGCTTCGGGTTGATCCCGGCGGCCACGAAGGGCGGCAAACCCGTCACGCTGACCCATCCCCTGGCTTACATGGTCAGCGCCAAGTCCAAGCACCCTGACCTCGCCTTCAAGCTGATCAGCGCTGTCACCAGCGACGAGGCCAATACGCGGCACGCCGTTGCCAGCACTCACCTGGGAATCCTGAAGAGCCAGGCTACTTATGCGCCCTTTGTCGAAGACAGGCTACTTGCCGAGGTCCTCTACATGCTAGAGTTCACCACCTTCATACCCAACAACCCCAACTGGGGTGTTTACAACAGCGCCTGGTTCGAGGGGATGCAGGCCGTGGAGTCCGGCGACATGACGGCCGCGGAAGCAGTCGACTTCGTCGTCGAGCGCATGCGGGCTGAGCTGGGTGATAAAGTTATCATCCGATGACGTTGAAAATCGGGGAGGGATAGGGGTGGAAAGAGAGGTGGTCTCGTTTGTCTGAACAGCGCTGCCCGGTTTGATAAGTGGAATCGCGCTGCCGTGCGTTAGGCCGCCGCGGACTCGGCAGGCGCTCTGTCAAAGAACTGGTACGGCGTCATTCCCCCAAGGCTCGAATGGGGCCGTCCGGCATTGTAAAACTCGAAGTACCGCCCGAGTCCAGTTCTGGCTTCCGGGACCGATTCGTAGGCTTTCAGGTACACCTCCTCGTACTTGACGCTCTTCCACAGCCGTTCGACGAACACATTATCCTTCCAGCTTCCCTTCCCGTCCATGCTGATCTGGATCCCATTGGCTTTCAGCAGGCCGGTGAAGGCGTCACTTGTGAACTGGCTTCCCTGATCTGTGTTGAATATCTCCGGCGCGCCGTGGCGTCCCAGGGATTCTTCGAGCGCCTCCACGCAGAAGTCTGTGTCCATTGTGACCGATACCCGCCAGGCCAGCACCTTGCGGCTATGCCAGTCCATCACTGCGGCTAGGTACACGAACCCCCTGGCCATCGGAATGTACGTGATATCCATTGCCCACACCTGGTTGGGCCTGCTCACCTCAAGCCCGCGCAGCAGGTACGGATACACCGTATGGCCGGGGCGTCGCCGGCTGGTGTTGGGCTTGCGGTACAGCGCCTCGATGCCCATCCGCCGCATCAGTGTGGCGATGTGTCTACGCCCGGAGGAGAGTCCCTCCTGGCGGAGCAGGCCTCGCATCATCCTACTGCCTGCAAACGGATACTCAAGGTGCAGCTCATCGATGCGGCGCATCAGCCCGAGACCGGCTTCGCCCACCGGCCGTGGCCGGTAGTAGATGCTCCCGCGGCTGATGCCCACTGCCTTTGCCTGGCGGGCGAGAGGCAGCTTGTGATCGCGGTCGATCATCGCCTTGCGCCCGGCAATCCCGCCTTCGTGAGCGCGGCCTCTAAAAAATCGTTCTCCAACGCAAGCTCACCGATCTTAGCGTGAAGGACCTTCATATCTACCGGCTTTTCAGCCTGCCCTGTCCCGGCCCCAAATAACTGCGCCGCCCGATCCAGCAACTGGGTCTTCCATTGCGTGATCTGGTTCGGGTGCACATCGAACTGGCTTGCCAGCTCCGAAAGTGTCCGGTCGCCGCGCACTGCGGCAAGAGCCACCTTCGCCTTGAACTCTGCCGAGTGGTTACGGCCGGGTCGTCTGCTCATCTCTCGCTCCTGTCTCCGAGAGCACTATCATGCCCTCAATCAGGCAGCGATTCCACTTATCCCCCTGTTCAGATTTCCGGAGCCACTTCTAAGTAACGGAGGGGGAGGGCGCTATGGTAGGTGTGAACGAATGCTCGATTAGACCACGCATGGCGCGTACTATGTGAGTTGCCTATGCTGAGGAACTCCCTCGTCTGGAAACTGGCGATCTGGTTTGTACTCCTATCCCTTCTTCCCATCGGGGTGATTGTGCTCTTTGTTCGCCAGGACGTGTCGGAGGAACTCACTAACCTGGCGAAGGATGACACCGGCAGCCAGGTTTCGTTATTGGCGAACGAGATATCGTCATCCATCGACGACCGGCGGCTGCAGGAGCTGATCGCAGACGCGACCAACGAAATTCAAGTAGCGTTTCTCGTCGGGGAGGACGGAGCGTACGTTGCCCACGGCGACGAGGCCAGAGTGGGTGGCTTAATGTCGGACGACTTCTCGGCGGAGGTGGTACGACACGTCCTTGACGGGACGGATGGTGTGGTCGTCGAGGAAGGCACGGGACGTTTTGTCGCATTCTCCATCGTGCCAGCGGGTGCATTGGGACGGCGCACCCTGTTTGGCCTGCTCCTTATCAAAGCCGTTCTGGCGGTGGACGAATCGGTCGTATCCGCACCCATGTTGAGGATCGAGAGGTCGGCGATAGTCCAATTGGTTGTCACCTTGCTCGTAATCAACGTGGCGATTGGGGTGGCCGTCTGGGAAGTTATTAGGCCTATTCAGCGACTGACCAGGAGGTTACGTCAATAGGTGTGTAAACGACATCAGGCGGCGACCTTCTCAGCCGTTGATTCAATGGCGATTCCATCCGCATACTGTGCACCGAGATAGACGTCTTCGATCAACTCAGGGGCCTTCAGACGCCTGAAGCGCTGTTCGGCGACCATCAACATTTTCCAGATCACCGCTATCGCCCGATCGACCCTCTTGTAGCGCTTGGCGGCATCGGTCCGAAGCCTGAGGGCCGCGAAGGGTGATTCTACCGGGTTCGTCGTGCGAAGGTGCCCCAGTGCTCCTTTGGGAAGTCATAGAAGGTGACCATGCGGTCCCAGTCCCGCTCCAAGGCCTCTGAGGCCGCCTCGTAGGAATGGTCGCCGCACCACCTGGTGAACACCGTCCTGAGCCGCTCAGCCTCTGTCCGAGTCGGCGCGTAGGGGATAGTACGCAGCATGAGCTTGGCCTGGTCCTGTTGTCGCTTTGGAAGCTTGGCGAGCACGTTTACGATCTTGTGGTTCCAGCAGCGTTGCTCTGCCGCCTGCGGATAGACGTTGCGCAGAGCTCCCCAGATGCCCAGGTGTCCGTCTCCAACCACCAGCCTCGGGCAGCTCAAGCCCCGGCGCTTGATGTCCCTGAGCACCTCGGACCAGTTCTCTGTGGACTCCCTGTATCCGGGAACAGCGCTCACCACCACCTTGCTCCCGTCGCTCAGGGCCGCCATCACCACCAGTACCGCCGCCTTCTCCTTCTCAAGACCAGCCTTGACGTAGACTCCATCCACCCACATGTAGACCACTTCCAGGTCATCGAGGGGCCGGCTGCGCCATTGGGCAAGCTCATCGTTCCACTTATCCTTCAACCGGGCCACCGTGCTCGCCGATACCGGTGCGTCCTCTCCCAGCAGCCCCCGCAAAGCCAGATCGAAGTCGCCTTCGGATAGACCGTGCAGGTACAGCTCGGGGATCAACTCAGCAACCTTCCTGGTCCTGCTGACGAACAGCGGCAGCAGCCGGCTCTCGAACTGCTCCTCGGTATCGCGGACTCGCGGCCGCCTCAGCTGTATCGTTCCCGAACTCAGCGTAAGCCTCCGGGCTCTGCCGTATCCGTTCCGATAGCCGGTATCTGAGTCCGAGTCGGATCTGAGCGCCGACTTCGCCCTTCCCAGAAACGCCGTCACCTCCTCCTCCAGCAACTCCTGGATCAGCCTCTGGACCTGGCTTCGCACCCAATCCTCCAACTGCTCCCACTCCGGCCTTGACTCCGACCTACTCTCAGTGCTTTCCTTCCTCATGGGCGGTCTATCTCCTCTCTTGGGCCTCGAGCCCGTGTTGTTCAGAGAGAGGGTACACCGCCTGACTGTTTACACACTTTTTGAAGATACCTCCTGACCAGGGCGGCGGAGGAAGTGGGTGCCGGCAACCTGGACGTTCAAATGGACCCCGCCAACATGGAGGGCGAGCTGGAGGTCTTGACCAACGCGTTCAACCAGATGACCAGACAGGTGGCCGGCCGAACCCGGGAGCTGAAGAAGCTGGAGGAGCTAGAGCGCGCGATCCTCAACGGTCCTCCCGACGCGTCTACTCTATCCGAAGTCCTGGGTGAGCATGTTTCCCTTATGTTTCCCCATAGCCAGTTAGAGATCCGAATGTTTCCCGATCAGACCCTCCTCCCCCATCCAGATTATCGGCAACCGGTCGCAGCGTTGGCCTGGGAGTGGCTGGCCACGCAGTCTGAGGCACAGCACTTTCTACCGGGAGAAGTACCGCCCTGGGACACGCGAGCAGCAGACGATGCCCTGGTGGTAACACCCGTACTTGACGTGGAAACGAAAGAGCCGATAGGCGGGATCCACCTGTCGCTCCAACGTGACCCCGATGCCGCATCGAGCCTGCTGCCCGCCGTCCAGTCCTGTGCTGCGCAGATTGCTTCGGCGCTGCACGGGGCCAGAGTCTATGCCCAGCAGCTGGCCCACGAGAGCGTCTCTCGAGAGCTCGCGCTGGCCGGGCAAATTCAGGCGAACTTTCTTCCCAACACCCTGCCTGACGTCCCTGGATGGCAGCTGGCGGCAATGCTCGAGCCGGCCAGAGAGACGTCAGGAGACTTCTACGACGTCATCCCGTTCCCGAGCGGGCGGTTGGGAATACTGATTGCCGATGTGGCTGACAAAGGCATGGGGGCAGCACTGTTCATGGCCCTGAGCCGCACGCTCATCCGGACGTATGCCGTCGAGCACGAGGCTCAGCCCGGACTGGTGCTCGCTGCGGCCAACCACCGGATCCTGGCGGATACCCACGCCGGCCTGTTCGTCACGGTGTTCTACGGTGTCCTCGATCCAACCTCAGGAGAGCTGACGTACTCTAATGCCGGGCACAACCCTCCGTATCTCCTGAATGCCCGAGACGGGAATACGGTCCAGGAGCTAGACAGAACGGGCGTGCCCCTGGGCATACTCGACGGCGCGACATGGCAACAAGGCACCATTCACATCGCCCCCGGCGATGTGCTGCTGCTGTATACCGACGGCATCACCGAGGCGCAGAACGCCCAAGAGGCTTTCTTCGACGAGGACAAGCAGCGGGAGGTTTTTCGCGCCAACCTGGGGCGTTCGGCTCGGGACATACAGGATGGCGTGATTGCGCACGTCGGCGCCTTTGTGGGCGATGCGCCGCAGTCTGACGACATCACGTTGATGGTCGTCGTCCGTGGCCCCACCGAAACAGGGTGATGCATGCAGATGTGGTGGCGCGGAGACCAGGGGCGCCGACATGGCCAACGCGCGAGAGTCAAAGCCCCCGGAGAGAAGTTATCATCGTTCTAATCAGGGGGGCCGTCAGCCCCCTTGCGCCCGAATCTGGCTGGTCAGCGCCAGAGGCTATCCGTGTTGTTGGCCGCCTGATCCGCCTACCCGGTGCGGAACGTGAGCCTGAGCTGAGTCAGTTCAACACTTCACACCTTACGTGATAGCCCTGAATACCAACGCTCTCAAGGATAAACAACAAAAACAAGGGGGAAAAACAGCACGATATAGGACGGCCCAAGCAGCGGGCCAACACTCGTCTAGGCTGAAGCACTAGACTATGCGAGGCGGAAGGAGCTACCAGCGATGTGACGCGTCCCCCCGAAGTTGTTGCCATCGTCCTCCATGAAGTAGTAGGCGGTGAAGATGCGCCCGTCATCTAATTGGGTCGCCACCGGGTAACCCAGGTCCCCATCGCTGCCGTCGGCCCGGATGACCGCTTCGGTTGACCACGTAGCACCGTCGTCCTCGCTGACAATCAAGCCCATTCCGAACGGGACTCTTCTCCGACCGAAGATCACGACAATGCGTCCATCGCGCAGTTGCAGGGGCCAGGGCGAACGATAGCGGACACCGTGCTGCCGGGCCTCTGACCAGGCGTGTTGACGGCTCAACGACGCCCACGGCGAGTGGCCCCACCGTACGAGCGATTTGGGACGGCTCCAGGTATATCCGCCGTCGTCGGAATATGACATAACTATTACATTGTCTCTCCTGCCCACAAGGTGGAGCATGTAACATTGCAGGCGGCCACTGGGTAAAAGCAACAAGCGGTCGTAGGCTATGCGTCCCACGTCTTCGTCCGGGTCCCGAGCTATCTCGGCCATGTAGTCCCAGGTAAGACCGTTGTCATCCGACCCGTACAGGCCGGGGATGTCCCCATTGTGGGCGCCAGCCGATCCTGATACCGCCAGCGTGCCGTCGGGAAAAACAATGGGCGGCATGGCGTCCACTAATAGCGACTTGAACGGCGGCGGCGGTTGAACGCGGGTAGGCACCTCTTCCCAGTTGCGGCCACGATCGGCCGAGCGAAAGGCATAGGCCGCGTGAATCGGGCGTGCGCTCGGGTCATCTCCCTCCACGAGAGGAGAGCGCTTGAAGAAGACAACTGAGTCGGGGCTGGTCAGGTCGATCTCTTCGCGTACCACGCCGGGCTCGTCAGCGCGGCTGTAAATGGCCTTCTTTTCTCTATCCGACATGGTGTTATCCCACACGACCACATCGTGCTCTCGGTCCCACGTTTCTCCATGGTCGAGCGATCGCTGCAGCAAGAAAACACCCCGCATCTGGTACAGGCTATGGCCCAGGGAGAGCCGGTCCGCGTAGGTGCAGGGGGCGTGGGCGTGCATAACCACGATCTCGCCATTGCCGAAATTCCCAATGACGTACTGGCTGGTATGGGCGCAGAACCTCTCCTTGCTGTAGCAGACCTTGGTGTGGTGGATATCTGTGAGCTCTGGCGCGATACTGTTCGTCATGGTCCCTCCTACTTACCCAGTGCGCTCGTCAAGATTTGACTGCTGCTTGATATTGCCATCTGCCTCTGCCGATTGACAACAAACAGGAAAGTTTAGGTCACTAGCCGACCTGATCAGACGCAGTGAGGTCGGCCAGGGAGAGGGAGAAGGGGCGAGCTCAGAAGTCCATGCAGCACTCCGACGTGCAAGCCGTCATTTATGCGACACCCCGGGAGCTCTGTGGGCGGCGGACTGGGCCACGACAGAAATCGTCTCCACTGCCGTGCGTTGCTTATCGATAGTCTCCGGTGTTTCGAGTGCGAAGGGGGTCTCGCTCAGAAGTCGAAAAACATCCGCCGCACCTTGGTGTATGTACGGCGTGACCCCTGCATGGTCGAACGTAGCGGCTATCTCCTCCATCTCGCCAATCCAACGAAATGCCTTAGCCGGAAGTCCTGGTATCTGGGATTCCATGCGCTCAAGCGCCTGGGTCTGGCTGCTGGCGAACTCGGCACGTAGCTCGGCTGAGAGCCCCAAGACCTCGGCGGCGGTTAGAACCGCAGCGTATAGTGCAGACGTGCCCTTGGTGAGCGCCGCATAACACATCTTGATGCCAGAAGCCTGTCCCACGGCACCGCCGAGATTGCGCACATCAATTCCCTTGTCATTCAGCTCCATGATTATGCTGGCATGGGCCCCGGAGACGTAGAATCTAGGAGGCGTGCCACGGCCCGGAGGCCCGCCGATAATAGACGCGTCGATGAAGCGGCCCCCAGCCTTGGTTATGATGTCGTTTATTATCTCGGCGGTCTGAGGGGAGACGGCATTGCAATCGGCGAATGTGGTCGCACCCTCGGTAGCTCGCAACGCGCCGGCGATCTCTCCAGCGACGGCTACGGCCTGTGAAGGGACCACAATGGACAGTACCAGGTCGGCCTCCAAGACTACGTCCCTGAGGCTCCCGACTTCGCGGATACCGGCCTGCTGGGCAAGTCCATGTGTGCGTTCGCTTCTCCCCTCCAGACATGTGATTACATCCAGCCCGTGCTTGCCCAGAGCGCGCCCCACCGCGTGCCCCATTTCGCCGGGGCTAAGCCCGAATCCACCGAAGGAGGGCGTCGGGTTAGCGTCCTGAGGCGGCAAGAAGGTGCTCCTGTGCTTCTGGGATAATGGTTTTGTAGCAAAAAAACGGCCCCGGAAAAGGAGCACCCAGTAGATGCTGCCACGCAACCACCCCGACCGGATCCAAATCACCTTCGACGACCGCCGCTTGGTGGCCAATGCCGGGCTGCTCCTTCCGGCCACCCTGGCGCGGCACCTCGGCCTGCCCGAACTCGTCCGGCAGCGCCTCGACCTGGGCGATGCCCCGGGGCGGGCGAACACGAGCGACAAGATGATGACGCTGGTGGCGTCTGCGCTGGCTGGGGGCGACTGCATTGACGACGCCGATGTGTTGCGCACCGGGGGGACGGCCTGCACCCTGGGCGGCACGGTCAAGGCGCCATCCACCCTGGGCACCTTCCTGCGCAGCTTCCGGTGGGGCCACGTCCGTCAACTCGACCGGGTGAGCCGCGAGTTGCTGGCCCGGGCTTGGCAGGCCGGGGCGGGACCCGGCGACGGGCCCCTGACCATTGACCTGGACTCCACCATCTGCGAGACCTACGGACTGGCCAAGGAGGGCGCCCGCCACCACGGCTATACCGGCAAGCGGGGCTACCACCCGCTGCTGGCCATCGCCGCCGGCACCGGAGACGTGCTGATGTCCCGGCTGCGCGAGGGCCGGGCCAACACCGCCCGCTTCCTGCGGGAGACGGTGGGACGGGTGCGCTACGCCGGGGCCAACGGACGACTCACGCTACGGGCCGACAGCGGGTTCTACACTCATGGCGTGGTATCCGTCTGCCGCAAGATGGATGTCCGCTTCTCCATCACCATCCGCCAGCACAAAAGCCTGCACAATCTCATCGAGGCGATACCCGAAGATGCCTGGACGCCGATTCCTTACTGGATGGACGGCGCCGCCGATGTGGCCGAGACCACCTGCACCCCCTTCCAGGCCGAGGCGGACGCCGCGCCGGTACGGCTCATCGTCCGGCGGGTGAAGCCGACGCCCGGTTCCCAACTGGCCCTCTTCGCCAAATACAGCTATCATGGCTTCATCACCGACCGGGACGGGGAGTTGCTCGAACTGGAGGCTGACCATCGCCGCCACGCCGAGATCGAGAATGCCATACGCGACCTCAAGTACGGCGTCGGGCTGAACCATCTCCCCTCGGGCCGCTTCGCCGCCAACGGCGCCTGGCTGGCCGTCCAGACGATGGCCCACAACCTGGCCCGCTGGACGGCGCGGATCGGTCTGGGAGAGCGGATAGCCACCACCAAGACCCTCCGGCGGCGGTTCTTCTCCCTGGCCGGACGGCTCACCCGCTCGGCACGCCGGTTGACCCTGCATCTTCCGGATCGCTGGCCTTGGGCTGAGAAGTTCAGCCGCGCCTTGGCCCGGCTGCGAGCCATTCCACTCCCGGCCTGACGGCACCGTCGGCGACCGACCCACCCACCGGACAACCGAAGATCCCCGCAGACTCGTGCCAGCCCGGTCCGAGAGAGTTCCCTGCTGCGTATTCTCTCGCCATCCCGCGCATCGCAGCTCCCGCAGACGGCCATAGGGGCCCCTGTGCGGCGATGAAGACCGTCCGCCGACCTCCCTACCCCAAATGGAACCCAGGCTATTTCCCCTGTAGCTCCCTCACCCCCCTTCCGCTTTCCTCACGCCGTCCATCGGTGTCCTTCGGTGGATTCGGGCTAAGAGGGCGACCGTGGTCGTCCGGAAGAGGCTCGCCGTTCATCTCGTAGGCGAGAAGCGTATCCGGATGCAACGCCACGTCGAGAGGCAGGCTCCTCTGGTACGGGACGACCGGGCGGCCAGGCTCCGGCTCGCCTTTGTCGGCGCCCTCAAACAGCACCTCTTTGGCGACACCTCTCAGGGCCGATTGCTCCAACATGGTCTTCAGAGGCACTCCCGTCCATATTGCTGTGCTAACGGCACCGCCACGGAACTTGTTTCCTTGCACTGGAGGGCTGAGGTCCACCCGGCTGTTTCCGGCACATTCCATCGTCACAGGCAACGTCCTGCTTGGCAGTTCCCGGATATCAGAGTAGCTTAATTCAATGGGACGTGATACCTGTCCGTCTATCAGCAACGACCACTCGGAAATGTCGATGGAAGGGGTGGCGAAGTGGTTGCGCGCGTAGTAAAGAGAGTTCGGAGTGAGCCAGCTTTGTATCGCGGTGAGGGGCGTTTCCCCAACGAAAGGGTCGGAATCGATGGTCACGAGGGTTGCGGGCTGTGGATGCGGCTGAGTGTGCCAGGGGTCTTCTGTGAACCCGGCAGCCTCAGCCGGAGTACAGGTACAGTGCTTCACATCTCCCTCCTAAACTGATCCGCTCCTACAAAACCGTTTGAATTTCAGAGTACCGGCCGCCGACTCCGACCTCTCAACCTAGCCGTCGGTCAGCTTCTCCACAATCTAGCAGAAATCGCCATTACGAGGCAAGAGGACTAGTGGTTCAACGTTTTTGTATTGATGGGTAGAGTGACTTTAGCTTGATGCGCGCATCCTCGGTAGTGAAGCGCCAATCCACTCGTATCACATCCCGGTTGCGTTGATTCTGCCAAGCATTGACCTCGCCGCGCAGGATGTCTTGATTGGCAATCCGTCGGTCCAGGCACTGTCGAGCCAGCACACCGATCTCTATCTCCGCCATATTCAACCAACTCCCGTGTTTGGGAGTGTAGTGTATCTCCAGTCGCTCAGCTATACGCCTCGCCTCAGCAGGCTCGAATGCCTCGTATAGCGAGGACAGCTTGTGAGTGTTGAGATTGTCCATTACCAGCACGATCCGGTCTCTGTCAGGGTAGTCCTCGTCGACCAGTTCCTTTATCACATGCGCCCAGTCCACCTTCGTGCGACGCTCTCTGACCTCGACTCGGCGCCATCCGTCCAACGGTGCAAACAGCATGAACAGGCTGCTCACTCCATTGCGCTCGTATTCGTAGTCGTATGCCGCCGATAAGCCGGGCGCTGCGGGACGCGGCACTCGCGTCTCCTTGACTTGCTGTTTGCTCGTCTCATCCATGCACACCAGAACCTCATTCCCATCGTACGGCCGTTGGTAGACCTCCAGTACGTCTTCCATCGCGCACACAAACTCCGCGCTCTGACCGGGCGGGATGCACCAACTCTGCTTCAGCCACGGCTTCAGTTCGTTTTTTTTTAAGCGCCTGGCGAACCGTCTCGGTGCTAATGGTCCCGACTATCTCACACTCGACCAACTGGTCAGCCAACAGCTTCAGGGTCCAACTGGCACGCGCCTCCGGCGGTTCCCCGCAGGCCATCGCTATCAACCGTGCTTCACCTTCGCCGTCCAGTCTCTTTTGACGCCGACGCAGTTGCTTTTTGCGATTCAGCGCAGACTCGACCCCCTCCTCCACACAGCGCTTGCGTATTCGCTCGACCGTTGACTGTCCCACACCGAGCGCGCTGGTGATGTCCGCGTCCTTCATTCCCCCGTCCGAGCGTGACTCATCGCTCATCAGCAGAATGCGCGCATGGGTCTGTTTGTACGCCGCAGCCCGACCGCGTGAGACCAAGGCGTTGAGTTCCTGTTGTTCGTCGGTAGTCAGTCTGATACGGTACTTCTTGGTAGACATCATGGTTCCTCCTCGGTTCAACGTTACGATTGAACCCCCAAGAGGAACAATGACTATCATGGTATTCATTTCAATGATGTTGGACCACTAGCTCGCAATAGGACATGGCTGTTTGGCAGTAAGGGACGACATAGATTAGCGTACGCATGGGGATATCCTACCCCCCTCCCCGCTGAAGCCGTGCAGTGTCTACCCGGACCTCCCATGTCAGACTGCGGGCGTCCCCAGAACGCACTATAACGGGAATTCCCCATATCAGCCCGATCGGGGCAACCCACGCCCTGAGCTCTGATCAAGGCCGATGTTACTGCGGCCAAAAGGAGCGGTCAAGCCGGTTCTGAGGGCCCGAAGCCTAACCGGCGGCGAAGGCCAGGTCTTCTCCATCCAACCACATAGTCCCGACGCCCTCCAGGAAGCAGGACAGCTCCTCGAGCGCGCCGTCCGCTGCGTGGATGTGGCTTCCCTCGCTGACCTCGGGGTCAAGCTCCAGCGCCGCGACGCTGACGGGAAGCCAGCTTGCTCTCTTGAAGAACAGGCGTGTATTGATGGACCCCGTGCCATCGTGAATAGCCTGGACAGCGACGACGTCCCTAGAATCGCGCTTTCTCCAGTACATCCACGTCCTCCTGGCGTTCAGATGCCCGCCGGACCCCCGCTCGCCCCCGGCGTTCTCCGTGGCATTGGACTCAGGATGCGTCTACCCCCTTCTCGACGCCGGCGACAATGGTCTGGGCCTCGTGGTCACCCTCCAGTGCCTTCTTCTCGACGTAGTCGTACATCACCGGTGCGGAGGCGATCAGACGAGTGTTGGCTACCTGCTCCTCGTCGTCCAACCTGCCTCCATACGTGGCGGCGACCGTCTGTCCCCCTGGTCCAAGAACACGGTTTGCGCTCTGGGGGTTGTACTGCCAGGGGCCCGGGGTGTGCCCTGATTTCGCCATGTGGTTGACCTCCAGCGATTTCATAATACCGACCTATGATACGGCATGCGCCGTACCTGGGACTACAGTCCCATTCCCATGCTCCTTCTCGTCCCATGCTCCTTCTCGCCCCGCTGGCTATGGCCGCGGTGCCGCCGGTGGGCTCGGGCCGTGGGTGCTGGGCGCGCCCACCGGGGGTGAGAGGCGGGCCGCAGGCGTTCACTCCCTTTCAAGCGGCAAGTCGTGGTCGGGTTTGGCCAAAGCTATGGAGCGCCATTGACCGGATTCCCGTACCGAACCTATAATGTGAGACAGTGGGAGCTAAGGCCATACTCAAGCCCGGTGAGTACGCCCGCCTTGCGGTCGATGTGGCATCGGATAGGCAGGCCTCGGACGTCGTCATGCTAGACATTCGGGGGGTTAGCCACTTCGCAGACTACTTCGTGATTCTGACGGCGGAGTCGGCACGCCAGCTTAACAACCTCGCCCAGGAGATCGAAAAGGCGCTCAAGGCCCAGGGGGCCGGCATTCACCACAGGGAGGGCACCGCCGACGGCGGGTGGGTTTTGCTGGACTTCAGCGACCTGATCGTGCACCTTTTCCGGCCGGAGCAGCGCGAGTTCTATCACATTGAGGGGGCCTGGTCTCGAGGGATTGAGGCCGTCAGGATCCAGTGACCTGAGCGTCTGCCTGGTTCACGCCCATGGCGCTGGCCTCAGCCGGTGGTTGCCCCACGGCGCAGATAAGGGGCGGTTCGCTCCCATTCCCCGCTGAAAACGATCTTTCTGAGCCATCTAGTCGTTAGTTACTGGGGAAATGAAGGGTTCTTTTTCCCACCCGCCCGCCCTAAGGGTTTGGGGGAATCCCCAAGCCCCTGCCAGAGAGGGTGGCAACCCTCTCTGGACTCTCCCGCCGGACATGTCAAAACAGGTGTCATTAACGACTAGCTACCAGACAAATGATGATTTGACATTCAGTGGTGTCGAGGCCGCAGGAGTCCAGGCTTGAGCACTGGACACGCGGAGACGCGGTACGGAGCCCTCTCGGAGAGCTTCAAAGTGGCTGCGCGGTCGGAGTATCCCGGCTACGCCCCTATGTACGAGAGGCTTGCCCTAGGGATTGCCGAGGACCAGGAGATGCTGGCCCTGGCGGCCGGCGCGCAGAAGGGTCAGTGGGTCCCGAACCTCCTGTTCGGCGCAGTCCATTTCTTGCTCCTCAAGGGGTTGCAGCACCCTCTTTCTGCCTTCTACCCTAGCCTCTCAGGGAGTTTCGAAAGTGATGAGAACCCCTATCCCCACTTTCGGGCCTTCTGTCTAGAGCACCGAGGGGAGATCGAAGAACTCGTGTCGACTCGCTACCTCCAGACGAACGAGGTGGGCCGCTGTGCGTGCCTCCTCCCAGCATTCGGAATAGTGGCGGAGAGGGCGCAAGGCAGACCGCTGGCGCTTATCGAGGTGGGGGCGAGCGCCGGCCTGAACCTGCTCTGGGACCGCTACGGGTATGACTACGGAGACGCCGGCAGGTATGGTGATCTAGGGTCGCTCGTTCAGGTCTCGTGCGAATTGCGTGGGGGCCGTCTTCCCCCGTTCCCTGCGCGGCTCCCCGAAGTTGAGTTTCGCGTAGGACTGGACGTGAACCCCGTGGACGTTCGGGACTCCGACGCAACGCAGTGGCTACAGGCGCTAGTCTGGCCAGAGGACCGCCAGCGGGCCGAGTTGCTGCGAAGGGCCGTCGACGTCGCGCGCCACGAGCCACCCAGGCTCGTAGCCGGCGATGCCGTGGTCACCCTGCCAGACGTATTGAAAGATGTACCTCGAGAGGCCGCCCTGTGCGTCTTCCATTCGCACACGCTGAACCAGTTCTCGGGCGACCAGCGAGGGCGGCTCTATTCACTCCTGTCAGAACACGCGTCAAGTCGAGAGGTGTTCCGGGTCTCATTGGAGTGGCAGTGGGGCCAGCCGAGCCCACAGCTCGAGGTGTTTGAGCATAGAGACGGCACCCACAGCGGCACTTTGTTGGCCTACTACCAGGCCCATGGCAAATGGATCGAGTGGCTGGAGCAAGAAAGGCACCCGACCTAGAAAAGCTCCCGCCTTCTCCTATTTCGACCTTTGAGCTGCTGCTCGGCCTCTACGCGCCGTTGAGAGCCCGGATCGTCGTGGGCGACGCGGACCCGACGAGTGGTAGTATAGACACGTCACTCGTGCTCGCCAAAAGCCCTGCCGCCGCCGTGGGCGCGTCACCCTACTCCAGTAACTAGCAAAGACCACCACCTGTGGTTCGAGGAGCTTGATCGGGACCCGCCAATGAACGGCTGGAGCGGCCTCGTCTGTATTACGCTGTTTGGGGTGCTGGCCGCGGCTTGTGGCGAGGTCGGGACTACGGCGGCGCCGGCCGTCGCGACCGCCCCCACTGCGCTCCCGGCGCTCGGCGTACTTGCCGCGCCCCCTCAGGCCACGCCACCGCCGGCGGCCACGCCCACGCCACCGCCGACGGCCACGCCCACGCCGATACCGACGGTCACGCCCACGCCTGAGCCGACGGCTACGGCCACGCCCATGCCCATGCCGACGCCCACGCCCACGCCCATACCGACGGCCACACCCACGCCTGAGCCGACGGCTACGCCCAGTCCTGAGCCCACAGCCACGCTCACGCCTGAGCCCACGGCTACCCCGACACCGAAGCCCCAGCTCATCGTGTTCCAATCGCGTCGCGACGGGGATGACGACATTTATGTAATGAGCCAAGATGGTACCGCTCTGACCCAGCTCACCCATAACACGGCGAAAGACCGAGTCCCGAAGTGGTCTCCCGACGGCGGCCGGATCGTATTTCGCTCCGAGCGAGATGGCGACTCGGAGATTTACGTCATGAACGGTGACGGCTCCGACCAGCGCCGCCTGACCCAGTTCACGGGGTCCCAGCAGTACAGGCCCCACTGGTCGCCTGACGGGGTGCGCATCAGCTTCTTGTCATCAGACACGGTCGCTGGCGGAAATGCCGGGCTGTATGTGGTCGATTCTGACGGCACGGACCAAGTGCTGGTCGACTCAGGCTATGGCGGCTTCCTGTCGCACAATCCGTGGTCCCCCGACGGTAAGCGGCTTGCCTACATGAAGATAGGGCTTCAACTCCAGCTCCAGCTTTGGACAGCCGATCTGGAAGACGCCTCGAACACATATCTAACGGACGGGGTGCTGCCCGCGTGGTCTCCGGATGGGACTACCATAGCCTTCGGGTGTCTCCTGGACGAGAACTGGGAGGTCTGCACTATAGCCGCGGACGGCTCCGGGCTCACCAACCTGACAAAGCACGAGTCTACCGACGATCTCGCGCGATGGTCGCCCGATGGCAGCAAAATCGCCTTCTGGTCGTGGCGCGACGGAGTGCAGGAGCTATACGTGATGAACGCCGACGGCGCCGAGCAGACAAGGTTGATTCCCTCGTAAAAACCCGTTTTGAGGAAGTTCCAGCGATTTAGCACATCTGCGCGCTACCGTATGTTGGGGTAGTGTGCGGAACAGAGACTGTATATTGTACCCAGGTGTGGGTACGTTTGTTCTAATTCAACCTACACAGACTTTTTACGAGAGAATCAAGGTTGACCGAGCTTGATGGCGGGCACACCTTTGAGCCGGAATTACCCATATCAAACCGCCTGGGTCCAAGCAAGGTACCATCCTCGACGAGAGCCATCTTAGTATCACTCACGGATGCCGTCAACCATCCCATCGAGCGTACAAAACCATCTCTCGGCGTGGTGAGTTAGCGGCCCCAGGCAGCGGAGGTGGCTTTCACCACGTTTGCACTCCCTTCAAATCTCCGGGCACGCACCTCGCCCTTGGTTGCCTCTCTTCACCTCTGATGACCTCAAGGATAATCGCTACCCTGGTGCTGGATGGAGCCCGGCGATACGCTCCAACACTTGCCGGAATATCTCCCGGGACACTGCCACCTAGGCAAGCTGAAACACCAACCTCCTGGCATGCCGCATCAGACGTCCACCCATCTTGATGAGCTTGGTCTGAACACAGAGGTGGTCTCGTTTGTCTGAACAGCGCTGCCCGGTTTGATAAGTGGAATCGCGCTGCCGTGCGTTAGGCCGCCGCGGACTCGGCAGGCGCTCTGTCAAAGAACTGGTCCGGCGTCATTCCCCCAAGGCTCGAATGGGGCCGTCCGGCATTGTAAAACTCGAAGTACCGCCCGAGGCCAGTTCTGGCTTCCGGGACCGATTCGTAGGCTCTCAGGTACACCTCCTCGTACTTGACGCTCTTCCACAGCCGTTCGACGAACACATTATCCTTCCAGCTTCCCTTCCCGTCCATGCTGATCTGGATCCCATTGGCTTTCAGCAGGCCGGTGAAGGCGTCACTTGTGAACTGGCTTCCCTGATCTGTGTTGAATATCTCCGGCGCGCCGTGGCGTCCCAGGGATTCTTCGAGCGCCTCCACGCAGAAGTCTGTGTCCATTGTGACCGATACCCGCCAGGCCAGCACCTTGCGGCTATGCCAGTCCATCACTGCGGCTAGGTACACGAACCCCCTGGCCATCGGAATGTACGTGATATCCATTGCCCACACCTGGTTGGGCCTGCTCACCTCAAGCCCGCGCAGCAGGTACGGATACACCGTATGGCCGGGCCGTCGCCGGCTGGTGTTGGGCTTGCGGTACAGCGCCTCGATGCCCATCCGCCGCATCAGTGTGGCGATGTGTCTACGCCCGGAGGAGAGTCCCTCCTGGCGGAGCAGGCCTCGCATCATCCTACTGCCTGCAAACGGATACTCAAGGTGCAGCTCATCGATGCGGCGCATCAGCCCGAGACCGGCTTCGCCCACCGGCCGTGGCCGGTAGTAGATGCTCCCGCGGCTGATGCCCACTGCCTTTGCCTGGCGGGCGAGAGGCAGCTTGTGATCGCGGTCGATCATCGCCTTGCGCCCGGCAATCCCGCCTTCGTGAGCGCGGCCTCTAAAAAATCGTTCTCCAACGCAAGCTCACCGATCTTAGCGTGAAGGACCTTCATATCTACCGGCTTTTCAGCCTGCCCTGTCCCGGCCCCAAATAACTGCGCCGCCCGATCCAGCAACTGGGTCTTCCATTGCGTGATCTGGTTCGGGTGCACATCGAACTGGCTTGCCAGCTCCGAAAGTGTCCGGTCGCCGCGCACTGCGGCAAGAGCCACCTTCGCCTTGAACTCTGCCGAGTGGTTACGGCCGGGTCGTCTGCTCATCTCTCGCTCCTGTCTCCGAGAGCACTATCATGCCCTCAATCAGGCAGCGATTCCACTTATCCCCCTGTTCAGATTTCCGGAGCCACTTCTGACTTCGCAGTGACCAGTGCTTCACTGACTCTGGCAAAGTCAGCCTTCTCATGAAGTTGCCCAGGTTGTAGGCCAGTACAAACAGCCACAGCCTCACCTGGTTAGCAACGAACCTGTGACACGAGAGCCGCGTCCAGTTCAGGGCGTATTTACCTTCCTTGATCCACTGCTCGGCAGTACCTCTGCCATTGTAGAAATGCACTACCCCCTCGGGGCCAGCCGACATATTGGTGACGATGAAGCCCACTCGAGGGAACAGCTCACCCTGGTGCCACTCCACCTTGGCTACCACCCGCCGGGGGCGGTCCCAACTCCCCGCCTGGTACCAGAAGTCGTCGTACCAGATGATGGCTTTCCTCGGCGGCCTTCCCACCGGCCTCCTCAACAGAGGGGCGATCTCCCATTGAAGCACCTCGTTGCTGGGGAGCCTGATAGCGTAGAGGACGCGCTGCTCCTCCAGGTACTCGTAGACCTCCGGCTTGGCGAAGGCGGCATCGGCCCTGAAGTACCGGCGCACTCCCGTCCGTTCATAGCGCGCCATGATGGGCTCCAGCACTTCCCGCCAGTCGTGCGCGCTATGAACATTGCCAGGGCGCAGCATGGCCCCCTCGCAGTCCCCGAACTGGTTGAAGACAAAGATCGGGTGATAGCACACGCAGCCAAAGTGTCCGTTGTAGGCCGCACCCTCCTGTTCTCCGTGGCCCGGCTCTCTGAGCTATCCATGTCCAGGATCACCCTCCGGTGAGGTGTGTGGGCCATAGCCCCATCCACCCACTGAGCGTTCATACGAGCCAACCCTTCCAGGTTCTCCTCTTCGGTTAACACCTCCGTCTCGAACCGGCTCATGGTATTGGTGCTTGCTGCTTGTCTCTCGGGGCCTCGCCGTCCAACGATGACTCGCATGGCGGGGTCCTGGGCCAGCCGTTCAGCATCGTTGGTGTCCTCGTAGCCAGCAAGACGGCTGTACACCGATTGTCTGAGCAAGGGCAACAGCGGGTGTTGCACATTGCGGCCGGTGCGGCTTTCATGGATATAATCGTTGGCTGTCTCTGTGAGCCCCAGAGCGGCATCAAGCTCGCGGCATGCCAGGAGTCCGGCGTCCGAGGTGATGGTAGCGCCACGAAAATCCAGGCGGACTCTGCGGTCGAATTGGAGCTTCAAAGGGGTGTCGGAGCTTTCACCCATTGGGTGCCTCCAGCGAGATTGCGGTATCCAGAACTAGACCCGCTAGCTCGGCCAGTCTAGCACCCACACTGCCCATAATGCCCAGGTATGCGGCTCAAATAGGCAGCACTCTTACCGGATTACAACGCACCCACGGGGCTGATCTGGGAAATGTGGGCTACTATCATCACCTTGATCATCGGACGTCCCGAGCAATTTCCACCGCGCGCGCTGCGTGTCCTATTTGTGACACCAGCTGGGGCCCAGTGTCAGGGGGAGACGGAGCACCTATAGGGAATGCCATACTGCAAGGCTCTTCTCCTGTCGCGAAGGCACTGGAAGCTCCCCGAAACGTGGCTGCACCCCCGCCCCTTGAATGCCGACGGCCTTGCCCTCCCTGCCAGCCTGGACCTCACCCCCGCTTCCTCCCGACTGGACGTTGCGCGGCCCACTTAGCGGCTGCGAGACTGTCCCAGATAGGCGACAACCGCCTTGACCCGAGGCTTCACCGCCCCATCCGACTCAATGCCCAGAGTTTGGTAGATGGCTTCCAGACGCTCTTGCACGGCCTCCCCATCGGTGAAATGCAGTTTTGTAGCTATTGCGGCGTCTGTATACCCCTGGGCCAACAGCTCGAGGAGCTTGAGCTGCTCGTCCGTCATACTGCCCAGAGGGGTGTCCGCTCTGGGCCTCAGTTCATCTGTAAGCTCCGCGTCAACGACCACCATTCCCCATGACGAACCCTTGATGGCCCGCACCAGCATCTCCGCATCCCGGACGTTCTTTTTGAGCAGATAGGACCAACCGGCGGCCTGGTCCGCAATCGTTGCGCTGAGGTACTGCCGGTCCTTGTGCATAGATAGCAGCACAATGCCGGTGGTCGGCTCGGCCGATCTGATAGTGGTTGCCGCTGCGATACCGTTAGGGCCGCTCCCCAGCTCGATGTCCATGAGGATCACATCGGGCTTGAGGCTGTCGGCTTTCTCGATAGCCTCCTGGCCGCTTGACGCGTCGCCCACCACCGTGACCTCCGGGTGGCCCGACAGCTGTGATATCAGCAACTGGCGGAACAGGTGCTCGTCTTCGACTATGAGGACCGTGATGCCGTTCACGCCAATCACCCCAGGGCGTTACAATAAGCATAAACTTCGCGAGGATGGCTCAAACGCCGGGTACCCTTCTTTTTGGGCGGGTGGACCGCTACTAATATAATGCGGTATCTCCACCCAGCAATCCGACCGTGTGTCTGACGGTCGATTCCCTTAGACGCATTTTGGCGCCGTCGGCGGCATCCTCCTCAACTGAGGCATCGCAGTGGCACCGCGCCTGTCTTGGAGCGATGCGGTGGGGTTTCACGGCGCACTGAGGCGCGGCACAGGCTGGGCCTCCACCGGCATAGCCGGGACCCGGTGCTCGCCCTGAGGCTGGTATGTAAGAGATCGTCGCATAGTAGCGTAGACCGCATGCATGGCGGGCGCGGCCGAGCGGTGATTACCGCGCTGGGGAGAGGCGCCGTTACCCGCCGGAGACTAATCGTGCGCTCGCCTGGAGGAGGAGAAATGCCCGAGGCCCCTGAGCTGGAGGTTGCCAAGGACTACCTCAACCAGCAAGCGGTAGGCTCGACGGTATTGTCTGGCAGGATAGTAAGGCCCAGCGTTCTGCGACCGCTCGCTGGGGACCTGGCCTCGGACGTGGTCGGCCGCACGATCGACGAGGTCCGTCGGCGCGGAAAATTCCTTTTGATATCACTGTCGGGAGACCGTTTGCTGGCGGTACATCCGATGCTGACGGGGGCCTTTCAGTACTGCGCCCCTCGCGACCGCATGTTCAAGCGCACTCCCATCGTTCTCTCACTGTCCAACGGGCATGAGCTGCGCTATCTCGACGACCGCCAGATGGGGAGAGTGTACTACGTGACTGGGGGGCAGCTCAGCCAGGTCCCGCAGCTCGATGCCCAGGGTCCAGACGTCCTCGAGGGCCTGCCCTATGAGGATTTTCAGTCGCGGCTGTCGCATTTTCGCGGCGAGATCAAGGGCATCCTCACCCGGGGCCGGGTCATCTCGGGAATCGGCAACGCATACGCGGATGAGGTGTTGTTCGCCGCACGGGTGTACCCCTTTCGCAAGCGGAGCAGTTTGACGGACCAGGAGCTGCGCCGCATTCACGGGGCCTCGAAGGAGGTGGTTGAGCAGGCAATTACGGTCTTGAGAGGCAGGATGGGCGGCAAGATACATGTGAAGATAAGGGACTTTCTCCAGGTGCATAACAAGGGCGGTACGCCGTGTCCTCGGTGCGGCGGCAACATCAGCCAGATAACAGCCAACCGCCGTATCACCAGCTTCTGCCGTAATTGCCAGCCGGGTTTCCTGTTGAGGAGATAGGGATTGGAGCTGGGAGGGTGTGCCCCAGCCGTTGTGCCGGTGGCGGCACGTGCGTGGAGAGTGGAGGCGCGCCGCTTGTACACACGACCGCCATTTGTTATATTCCTACCGCCTGATGCGACGGTCTCGTGCAGGATGGAATGTTCGACCACGACGTCATCATTATAGGAGCGGGCCTGGCGGGGATGCGGGCGGCCATGGCGGCACGCGAGAATGGCGTCGACGTGGCTGTCATCAGCAAGGTCCACCCCGTTCGAAGCCACTCGAACGCTGCTCAGGGTGGGATCAACGCAGCCCTTACCGAGCGAGGCGACCCCTGGGAAGAACACGCCTTCGATACAATCAAGGGCAGCGATTACCTCGCCGACCAGGACGCCGTGGAGATAATGTGCCGGGAGGCCGGAAGCGAGGTCATCGCCATGGAGCACATGGGGGTGATCTTCAGCCGGGACGAAGCCGGCCGCCTGGGCACCCGCGCGTTCGGGGGACAGCGGCACGCGCGCACCTTCTTCGTGGCGGACTTCACGGGCCAGGCGATGCTCCAGGTCCTCTACGAGCAGATCATGAAGGCCAGCGTCAGGGTCTATGAGGAGTGGTTCGTACTGTCGCTGATCGTTGAGGATGGCGAGTGCTGTGGGGCGGTGGCCATGGACATCAGGTCGGGGGAGGTCCACGTGATCCGGGCCAAGGCCGTAATCATGGCCGCCGGCGGTCTTGGCAGGTTATTCGAGCCCAGCACCAACGCCCTTATCTGTACGGGGGACGGCATGGCCCTGGCGTACCGCGCCGGCGCTCCGCTGATGGACATGGAGATGGTCCAATACCATCCCACCACCCTGAAAAGCAACGGCGCACTCATGTCAGAGGGCGCCAGGGGAGAGGGCGCTTACCTCATCAACTCCGAGGGCGAGCGTTTCATGGAGCGCTATGCTCCCAGCATGATGGAGCTAGCCTCGCGCGATGTCGTATCCAGGGCGGAGCAGACCGAGATAAACGATGGCCGCGGGGTCGATGGCTGTGTCTTTCTGGACTGCCGCCATCTGGGAGAGAAGCTCATCAAGGAGAAGCTGTCCCAGATCAGCGAACTGGCGCGCGATTTCGCCAACGTGGACATGGCGCGCGAGCCCGTTCCAATACGGCCGGGGATGCACTATCAGATGGGCGGGATCAAGACGGACGTACAGACATTGACACCCCTGCCGGGGCTGTATGGGGCAGGGGAGGTCGCCTGCGTGAGCGTACACGGCGGCAACCGGCTGGGGGCCAACTCTCTGCTGGACACCCTCGTCTTCGGACGCCGCGGTGGCGAGCAAGCCGCCGAGCGCGCCAAGAAGCGACCTCAATCAAATATCACGGAATCCGCGGCTGACATGGAGCGGGCTGTCATTCAGGAGATGCTGGACAGGGACGGCGGCGGCGAGATGTTCGGGAAGATCAGGCTGGAGCTGGGCCAGACCATGAACTACCACCTGGCCGTGTTCAGGGACCAGCAGGGGATGGAGCTCGCGTTGGCCAAGACCGGGGAGCTGAGGGAGCGTTACAGCCGCGTCATGGTTCCCGACAAGGGAAAGACCTTTAACACGAACCTCATATTCACGCTGGAGCTCGGCTTCATGCTCGACTGTGCGGAGAGCATCGTGTTAAGCGCCTTGGAGCGAAAGGAGAGCAGGGGCGCACACAACAGGACCGATATTACGGACAGGGACGATAACAACTGGCTAAAGCACATTCTGGTCAGCCAGGGGCTTGAGGAGCCCGCTATCGAGCACTCCCCGGTCGTGATCACCCGGTGGGAGCCTCAGGCGAGGGTCTACTGATCATATGGATGTGACGCTCAACGTCAAGCGCTTCGACCCGGACGTGGACCAGCCCGCTCCTTACTACCAGGAGTACAGCCTGGAGGTAGAGGACTCGTCGACGGTCCTCGACGGCCTGATCAAGATCAGGGAGGAGATCGACGGCACCCTCGCCCTACGTTGCTCATGCCGCAGCGCGATCTGCGGCTCATGCGCCATGCGCATCAACGGGCAGGCCCGCCTCGCGTGCAATACGAAGGTGGCCGACGCCGTGCCCAACGGGAACGGCGCCATCGTGGTGGAGCCGCCGGGGAACATGCCGGTGGTCAAGGACCTGGTTGTCGATTTCAAGCCGTTCTGGGACAAGATAAGGGCGGTGGAGCCCTGGCTCCAGCATATGGGCACAAAGCCCCAGCACGAGCACATCGTGACCAACGAGTCGATGCTGGACTTGGCGGGCGTAATGGACTGCATCATGTGCGGGGCGTGCGTATCGGACTGCACCGTGCTGGAGGTAGATTCGAACTTCCTTGGGCCCGCGGCGCTGGCCAAGGCATACCGCTTTGTGGCCGACCCCCGCGACAGCGAGCACGGGTGGCGGCTGGGCGAGCTCAACGAGTACGGCGGCGTCTGGGACTGCACTCGCTGCATGCAGTGCGTGGAGGTGTGCCCCAAGGACGTAGACCCGATGGGCCGGATCATGGCGCTTCGGGACAAGGCGATGGAGGCCGGTTACAATAGGACCTACGGTGCCCGCCACGCTGCCGCGTTCACGAAGCACGTCGAGCACAGTGGCCGGGTCGACGAGCTCCGGCTTCCTATCGAGTCCAAGGGTATTTTCAACATCGTGGAGATGCTCAAGCTGGCCCCGGTAGGCATCCGGGCGCTGCTCAGGGGCAAGATGCCGCCGATCATCCATAAGAGTAATCCGGGAATGGACCACGTCCGGCGCATATTCGAAAAGGCGGAGAAACGACGATGAAGTACGCCTTCTATCCAGGCTGCGTGTCCCGAGGGGCGACCCCCGAGCTTTTCGTGGCTACAACCGAGGTCTGCGCTCTGCTGGGCATCGAGCTTGAGTTCGAGCCCATGAGGGGCGCGTCGTGCACGGGCTCAGGCATCCTGCAAGAGAAGAACCAGCGGCTTGGCGACACGCTCAATGCCCGCACGTTTGCCATGGCGGAAGCGACTGGCCTTCCGCTGCTGACCATTTGCAGCACGTGCCAGGGGGTCATGTCCCAGGCCAACAAGAGGCTCAAGGAGGACAGCGACTACCTGGCGGAGATAAATGCCGACCTCGCCGAGGAGGGCCTGGAGTACAAGGGGACCGCCGACCCCAGACATCTGCTATGGGTCCTGATCGAGGACGTGGGCCTGGACAGGCTCAAATCGCTGGTGGTCAGGCCCCTGAACGGATTCAAGGTGGCCCCCTTCTACGGGTGCTATATCGTGCGCCCCACGGCCGCGCTTGGATTCGACGACAATCCCCAGAGGCAGGACTCCCTTGAGCGCGTAATCGAGGCGGTGGGGGCGGAGGTGGTTGACTTCCCAGGCAAGACGCTGTGCTGCGGGTTCCCCATCTTGATGATCAACGAGGCCAACTCGGTGAAGATGGTCGCCGACCACACCCTGGACGCCAAGGGCCGCGGCGCCGACGCCATGGTGACGCCGTGCCCGCTGTGCCACCTCAACCTCGACGGCTTCCAGCCTCAGGCGGCGGCGCAGAGTAGGACCCCCATCGACCTGCCCATACTCCATCTGCCGCAGCTACTCGGCCTCGCCCTCGGCATCGACCCTAGGGCCATGCGCCTCAACCGGCACATCATCTCCACCAAGAAGATGCTGTCTCAGGTAGCGCTTTCACCGTAGCTCAGGTGCTCCGTGATTCGATGGTCCCGCGTCGTCGGCTCACGCTGCAGGACCCGTCGGAGCCTTCTGGTGACTCTTCCCGGGCCTGTTGATCAAGCGCTGGCCGGTATCAGACGAAGCCTCGTCCGCTCCAGGAAGCGTGACCTTGACCATCCGTTGTCTCTTGGGGTCACGGCCTCGTACGATGTTGACCGATGCCACCACCGTCCACTTGAAGGTCAGCGAGCTGGTGGCGTCTCTCTCCATCCCCACGGCATCGTCCAGGTGTCGCGGAGGCACTGGCTGGAATTCCAGCCTGACGTGATAGCTGCTGGTGCGGCCCGCGCTGAGCCGCGTGTCCTCGAGGAACACCACGCTACTGTGCACGTAGGACTCGTCGCTTTGCCTGAGAACAGTGCTGGTCCTATAATCGGTGGTCACTTTCATTTTCGTTCCCTGAATCGCACCGGGTCCGCCCATGCCCATTTGAATTGAACGTTCAGTCCGCGAGAGTCGCTCCTCGCACACCAGGTCCACTCTTCCTTCCCGCACGTCCACATCTGCATTGGGAGTGAGTTCCACTGTGAGGTCAATCCTCTCCCCAAGCTTGTATGGCCCTTCTTCGCAGTCCAGCTCAAGCTGTAGCGGTCGTAATCGATACACCATCTGCTTGCCTCCCGGCTTATTGGGGACCATTCTACCATTTGAGATCGTACAGGTCTCGCGAGGCCTGAGTTTTGGATTGCGGTGAGCATCGCTTGACGATGAGTGTGGAGTGTGCTACAAAAGGAACGTTCGTTTTGTTTAGCAGCGCGACGCCGCAATGGTGGAGGTGGGGAATGCCGAAGGTTACGGAGGCCCATGTGGAAGCGAGACGCAGGCAGATCCTTGACGCGGCCTTCGCCTGCTTTGCTCGCCAGGGCTTCCATCAGACGTCGATGCAGGACATTTGCCGCGAGTCCGGCTTGAGCGCGGGCGCCGTTTACGGCTACTTCGCAAGCAAGGAAGAGATCATACAGGCGTGCTGCGCGGGCTGCCAGCAGAGCGAGGAGCTCCTGGTCGACCTCGATATGCAGGGGAGCAGCACCCTCGAGATACTCGATGGCCTGGCCAGGGCCGCGTTCGGTGAACTGGACCAGCCTGGGTCTGACGTGTGGATGCGGGTGAACGTCCAGTGGTGGTCAGAGGCACTGCGAGACCAGGATCTCAGGGAAGCTCTGCTGCAGAAGGGCGTTGGCCCGCTTAAAGCCGGTCTCGCCGGTATTATCAGCCGGGCCCAGGATAAGGGGGAGATCGCTCCCGCGATCTCCCCCGAGGCAGTGGCCCGGGTGCTGCTGGCGATGTGGCAGGGCCTTGTGCTACAAAAGGCGCTCGACCCTGAGGTCGATGTGGGATCGTACGTGGAAGCCATGAAGGCGATCTACGCCGGTTCACTCTGGCAGTCGGAGCGTCGAGAGAATGGTAAGAAGCCAACGGACAATGGAAACGACTTAGCCTAGGAGGCAACACGATGACCCTGGACCTATCCGCAGAGGGCATCGCCCGAGCTAGCAGCCGGCGGCCATGGCGTACCGTTGGGCTCTGGATTGCGCTGGTCGTCACGGCCATTGTTATCAACGCCACGCTGCTCGAGGATGCCCTTACCACTGAGTTTGGCTACACCAATAACCCCGATTCAATCAAAGGCGAGAAGCTGCTGGAGGACCGTCTAAGGGGCCCCAAGAAGATCAGCGAGATGGCCATCGTCCAGTCGCCCACGCTGACCGTGGACGATGCAGCTTACAAAGCCAAGGTCGAGGAGCTCCACACCAAGATACTGGCCTTCGGGTCGGATGTGGTCGAGGGTGGTGTTCACTACTACATGACGGGCGACGAGACGCTGGTCTCCAAAGACAGGCGCACCACCCTCATGCCCTTTGTAATTGCTGGGGATTTCAAAGCCGCCGTGAAAAATATAGAGGGGCCCCTGGAGGCCGTGCGTGACGCTAATGGAGGGGACGGGTTCACCGTCCTGATCGCGGGCGAGTCCAGCATCGCCTTCGAGTCCAACGAGATCTCGGTGAAGGACATCGAGAAGGGCGAGAAAATCGGTGTCCCAACGGCGCTAGCGATCCTGGTAGTGCTGTTCGGTGCCGTGATCGCCGCGCTGATTCCCATCGCCCTGGCCATCGTCTCGATCATAGTTGCACTGGGCGCAGTGGCCCTTATAGGACAGCTCTACGAGCTGATCTTCTTCGTGACGCTGATGATCTCGATGATAGGCCTGGCAGTCGGCATCGACTACTCCCTCATCGTGCTGACGAGATACCGGGAGGAGCGCAAACGCGGACGAGACGTGCTTGACGCCATAGCCCGCACCGGCGCCACGGCCAACCGGACCGTGTTTTTCAGCGGCGTCACGGTAGTGCTCGCGCTGTCGGGAATGCTGATCATCCCGTCCAACATATTTCAGGCCCTGGGAATAGGGGCGATACTGGTAGTAGTTGCAGCGGTGTTGGCGGCGATGACGCTCCTACCCGCGGTTCTCGCTATCCTGGGTGATAAGGTGAACTTCCTACGGGTGCCCCTTTTTGGCAGAAGTATCAATGCGCCCGCTGTCACGGCGGAGCCGAGCGGCGGCGGCTTTTGGGGCTGGACCACACGCACCGTCATGAGATTTCCGATTATCAGCCTGGTGGTGGTTGCCGGGCTGATGATTGTCGCCGCGTCCTCTTTCCTGGACATCAATACTGGCTTCAATGATATCGATACTTTCCCGGACGGCGTCCAGTCAAAGGACGCGTTCAGGGTGTTGGAGGAGGAGTTCTCCTTTGGCGTGGTCTCCCCGACGGAGATCGCCATCAACGGCAATGTCAACTCTCAGCCGGTCAAAGATGCGATCGAGCGACTGAAGGGGTCTATCGAGACCGACGAAGCATTCCTCGCTATCCAGGCTACGTTCCAGGCTAACGAGAGCGGGGATGTCGGCGTCCTAAGTGTGCCGGTGGCCGGGGCCTTCGCCAGCGACGAGGCGGTCAGCGCCGTCCGTAGGCTTCGCGATACCTACATTCCCGAGGCGTTCGCTGGGGTCGACGCTGAGGTGCTTGTTACTGGTTTCACCGCCTTCAACGTGGACTTCTTCGATATTACGGACGCCTACACTCCCATTGTCATTGCGGCAGTACTGAGTATGAGCTTCGTCCTATTGACGATAGTCTTCCGCTCCATCGTCGTGCCTACCAAGGCCATCATCATGAACCTGCTCTCAGTGGGGACAGCATACGGCCTGTTAGTGCTGGTCTTCCAGAAGGGCGTGGGCGCGGACCTGCTGGGCTTTCAGCAGTCCAACATCATCGACGCCTGGATTCCGTTGTTCCTCTTCTCGGTGCTGTTCGGCCTGTCGATGGACTACCACGTCTTCCTTCTAAGTCGGATTAGAGAGCACTACGATGAGACCCGCGACAATGCGGCGTCGGTTTCGTACGGAGTCAGGGCCACCGCCAGCCTGATTACTGGCGCCGCGCTGATCATGGTCGCCGTGTTCAGTGGCTTCGCCTCCGGCGACGTGGTCGCCAACCAGCAGGTAGGGTTTGGCCTGGCAGTGGCCATATTCATCGACGCGACACTAGTGCGCACGGTGCTTGTGCCTGCCGCCATGCGGCTGCTTGGGGGAGCCAACTGGTACTTCCCGACATGGCTGGCGTGGCTTCCAGACCTGCGCGTTGAGGCCACTGAGGAGCCTGCTGGGGCAGCCGCGCCTGGCGATTAGAGAGGACTATCCCACCCCGGCGATCAGCGGTATGTGGAGCGCCTTACGCCGCCAATCAGCTCACTGCAGTGGCAGCGGCGGCTGGAGCCACTTGGAGCTTTCGTTCACCTCAATGGTGGCGACCCACTTTACCCACTCGAATCCGCGCTTGCCCGGCGCCACCAGGCGCACCGGATACCCGTGGCCATGCGAGAGCTCCCGTCCGCCCACGTGGCTCGCCAGGATGTAGCGGTGAGCCTCGTCCAGCGAGAACCGGCGGTAGTACCCGGTGACGGAGGTGACGGTCACGCTGGCAGCGCCAGAGGTTGGGGCGGCGCGTTCCAGCAACCTGGCAACCGGCACGCCGCGCCACACCTGCGAAGAGTACCAGCCGCCGGTGCAGTCGATGGTAGCGGTGATTTCCTCGTGGGAAGTCAGGTCTTGGAGGCCCAGGGCGTATTCGTTCTCGACTGCGCCCCCTATGGAGAGCATCCAGCGGGCCGGGTCCACAGGCGGGGGATTATCGTTGAGCCACGAGACTACCGGGAACGAGCCGGCCTCCCTCACCGACTCGTAGGAGCCGGTAAACCGGCGGGTAGGCCCTTTCAGGCCCGCAAGTCGAGCGCCAAGCTCCCCGAGCTGCCATAGGGCCAGACCCGCGACGGCCAGCCCGGTCAGGCGAAGAAACGACCTCCGGTCTGCCCAGAACGTTAAGGGGAGTCCACGGGTCTGGTAGGCGGAGTGCCAGACCAGGACAGGCGCCAGCGCAGCACCAACGTAGATGTGCCAGCTCATGCCGCTGAACGAGGCGAACACGAAAGGCCCGGCCACTGACCATACGAGCCCCAGGGCCAGCGTCAACAGCAGGGTCGCTAGAAGGACAAGGGAGGCGGTACGAGGTGCCGGCGCCCGCCTCTTGCGCATGGGCTTGCGCAGGGAGAAAAGGATGTTGCCACCCTTCCAGATGAGCAGCAGGACGATGCCGTAGCCCGCGGCCCGGTGCGCCTGAATAAAGATAGCCTTCTCAGGCGCACCCGCGACCAGACCGATGATGCCGCTGGCGAGCTCCACGACGACCAGCGCCAGGAGGAGACTGTTGGCCCAAGGGAATTTCACCTGACATACCCTCTGGTAGTGGAGCCCACTTGACCGTAATGGATACGGAACGGGCGATAGCTATTGGACCGCCATGGACAAGTGTGCGAAAGACTCGCCCCGCCAAGATGTTGTGGTCAGCCCTCTGACTCCATCACCTGGACCAGCTCCCTCACCGCGTCCGCGGAGCGCTTGAGGGCCTGATCTTCCTCCAAAGAGAGGTCGAACTCAATTATCTCTTCGACGCCGCCGGCGCCGAGCTTGACCGGCACGCCGACGTACAGTCCGCTGATCCCGTACTCTCCTTCCAGATAAGCGGTGCAGGGGAGCACCTCGTTCTTGTCCAGGAGGATGGCCTCAACCATCTGGGCTATCGAAGCCGAGGGCGCGTAATACGCGCTCCCGGTCTTCAGCAACCCGATGATCTCCGCGCCTCCGTCCCTCGTTCGCTGCACGATCTCTCCGATGCGCTCTTTGGGCAGCAGCCTGGTGATGGGAGTCCCTCCCACCGAGGTGCTGCCCACCACCGGCACCATAGTGTCGCCGTGACCGCCCAGGACGAGCGCGGACACTGAGTTTACCGAGACGTCCAGCTCCTCGGCCAGGAACGTCCGGAACCGTGCGGTGTCCAGGATGCCGGCCATTCCAACGACCCGCTGCTTGGGGAACCCGCTAACCTGGTACGCACGCTGGGCCATAGCGTCAAGGGGGTTTGTGACGGGGAGGAGAATGCACTTGGGCGAACGCCTGACAACCTCCTCCACCACCCCGGTCACGATTCTCATGTTGGTCAACAGAAGGTCGTCGCGGGA
Source organism: Dehalococcoidia bacterium (assembly GCA_963665215.2). GTDB lineage: Bacteria > Chloroflexota > Dehalococcoidia > Lucifugimonadales > CAUZJF01. The sequence goes on along the minus strand of CAXXWW010000013.1, from coordinate 44,855 downwards.
CATGCCCGGCTTCCTGGCGATGCCCGAGGTGATGACCACGATGTCCGAGTCGGCCGTTTCCTCGTAGCCGTTGCTGCCGATCACGGACGCATCGCTCCCTAGGATGGGCCCGGCCTCGAGCATGTCCAGCGCCTTGCCCTGGGGGAGACCCTCAACTATGTCAACCAGGACCACGTCTGCGTAGCCCCGGTCGAAGATCCGCTGCGCCGCGGTCGCGCCAACGTTGCCGGCTCCGACGATCGTAACCTTGCTGCGCATAGGACGGAATCTCCTGCCCGGCCCTTCCAAGAGTCAGCCCACGTGTCCAAGCCATTTGCCTGGGCCGTGGTCGGCCAGCCTATTTACCTAGTATTCTATCCAGCTCGCGCTCCACGGCGGACCTGATCGTACCCTCGAATGGCCTTGCGAGGAACGGAAGCCGGGCATCCAGTATCACCTCGTCACCGGTGACCTTCAGCGTGCCTTTGATGCCAAAGCCGCGAGCCTCAAATGAGAAGTCCAATACCTCCCCGCTCCAGACGGCGCTGTGTTTGGAGAGCTTATCGCCGTACTGCTGGACCAGACGCGGGATCAGAGCGTCCAAGGTGTCCTTGGCCGCCTGCCTGTCCATGTTGTGGGATCTCAGGATCTTCATTCTGGTCAGCCTGTCCGAGCAGCGAGCCTGTGCCGCCTAGTGCATGATCAGGAGACGCATTAGGGAATAGGGTGCCGACGCCTTATGCCGGCCTGGGTAGCAGGTTTGAAACCTGCCCCCACGGTACGGTTTCGTCGTGGGCGCATAACACGTTCCCCAACGCCTTGTCTGGTGTCGCACTAGCTAAACCCAGAGCGTGGTATCAGCCTCTGCGGGCCGGATTCAAACTCGACGCTACGAACCGTTCCCGGCGTACTCCTCCCACCGCGAGTCGAGAGAGGAGTCCTCCACCGTGGACAAGACGTAGTCGCCGAACTCCCCGCAGGTCGCCCCGTCAGATCGCCCAGTCACCACCACCTTCCTCTCATATGTTCCGCATATGTCCAGCGCCTTGCTGATCCTGGAGCCAAGCTCGCTGAACCCGAGGTGCTCCAGCATCATCGCGCCCGCCCTGATGATGGAGCTGGGGTCGGCATACTGCGCCCGTCCCTCCTGCACCATCCTGGGGGCACTGCCGTGGATGGCCTCGAACATGGCGTAGGCCTTACCGATGTTGGCGCTGCCCGCCGTTCCCACGCCACCCTGGATCTCTGCCGCCTCGTCGGTGAGGATGTCTCCGTACAGGTTGGGTAGGACGAGCACCTGGAACTGCCGCCGCCGCCTCACGTCGAGAAGCTTGGCCGCCATGATATCTATGTACCAGCTGTCCCACTCGATATCCGGGTACCGCTCGGCGACCATGCGAGCCGTGTCCAGAAACTTGCCATCGGTGGTCTTCACGATGTTGGCCTTGGTGACGACCGTGACTCTGGTCCTGCCCGTCCGCTTCGCGTGGGCGAATGCGGCCTCGATGATGCGCTCCGAGCCCTGGCTGGTGATGATGCGGAAGTCCACGGCCAGGTCCGGAGTCACGTTGATACCCTGGTTGCCGACGGCGTAAAGGTCCTCGGTGTTTTCACGGAAAAAGGTCCAGTCTATGCCCTCTTTCGGCACGCGAACAGGCCGAACATTGGCAAACAGGTCCAGCGCCTTCCGCATGGAAACGTTGGCACTCTCGATGTTGGGCCAGCGGTCGCCGCGCTCGGGGGTGTGTGTTGGACCTTTCAGAGTGACGTGGCATTCTTTGATCTGGGCCAGAACGTCGTCGGGAATCGACTGCATTTTGGCGGCCCTATTTTCTATGGTCAGGCCCTCGATGACCCTGAAGCGGACCTTCCCCCGGGCCACCTCCTCTTTGAGGATGCTCTCGAAAACACGCTGCGCCGCCGCGCCGATGGTAGGCCCTATGCCGTCGCCGCCGATTACGCCGATAACAATCGGGGCGATGGCCGAGTAGTCGGTCCAGTCGGCTTCATGCCGCAGACTCTCCACCCGCTGTAGCTGCTCTTCGAGCAGAGTCGCGAACTGGACCTTGGCGGCCTCTATCACGTGAAGGTCTGCCAACTCGTTTGTCCTTTCCAGAAATGGGCCTGTAGCAGGTCGCTGAAGCCCACTTTCGGCCATCCCACTGGGCCCATTTCCTTCTATAGACTCAGGACAATCCCTGGCCAGGAAGGGTTCAGTAATCAGATCTGAGGGACACCCCATATTTCAACAGCCTTTTCGACCGTGTCATGGGAGTTAGTGGGTCACACGGCTCGCCGTGCCCGGTCCTGCCAATCTCGGCGGCACCAGCAACTTTCGCCTCACCGGCGGGCACGGACGGGTAGGCTGGTCACGGCGATATGATCGCCAGAATATCCCCCTTCGCCACGGTCGCGCCGGGCACGAAGGGCAGCGCCTTGATGCTACCGGACGCGGGAGATGGGAGGGCATTCTCCATCTTCATCGCCTCCAGGATAACAACCGTGTCTCCGGCGTCGACGTGCTGCCCCACCGTTACGGCGTACCTCGAGATCAGTCCGGGCATGGGCGCCATCACGGTGGCCTCTCCCAGCGCCGAGTTGACGGCTGCGGGCTGCGCGCCGTCCTCTGGCCCGTCAACCGGCGCGGCGGACCTTCCTTCGCCCTCCCTGTCGACGTGCGGCAGGAACCCAGCCGCACCGACGGGGTCCACCTCTATCTGATAGACATCTCCCTCAACGTAGACGTTGAAGGCCCTGGCCCGAGGGCTCTTTGGAGGCGCTGCGTGAATCTTGCGGATGGAGTGCGCGGCCTGCCCCGACGTCTGCGGCGGCTTCTCGACGGATGGCGGCATCATCTCGTCCGGACGCGGTTCCAGGCCGTGCTTTATGCGCAGGAACTTGAGTCCGGTTGTAGGGTAGAGGCTGTAGGTCAGCACGTCGTCCATGTCCGTCGAGATGTCCTTGACCGCTTCCACCGCCTGGTGCAGCTCCGGCTCAATCAGATCGCCGGGTCGCTGAGTGACGGGCGTCTGGCCGCGCTCGTAGTCCGCAAGAATCGTCCGGACGACATCCGGGTCCAGCGGCGCCGGCGCGCGTCCATAGAGCCCGTACACGTAGTCCTTTACCTGAGAGCTGACCATCTTGTATCGCCCGAAGAGCACGTTGCTAACGGCCTGCGTGCCCACCATCTGGCTCATCGGCGTCACCAGGGGAGGGTATCCCATCTCCTTCCTGGTGCGCGGGATCTCTTCCAGGACCTCCGCCAGCTTGTCCAGGGCGTCCGCTTCCCTGAGCTGAGAGACGAGATTGCTCGCCATGCCGCCGGGAATCTGATGGCTCAGCACCCGCGCGTCGATTACGGCCACTCGAGGGCTTTCCAGGTGCTCCTGGTATTTGGGCAGGATTGACTCCAGATAGTCGCCCAGCTTCAGAAGGGCATCCGAGTCGAGTCCGGTATCTCTTTCGGTCCCGCGCAGCGTCATGATCAGCGGTTCCACGGCGGGCTGGGAAGTCCGTAGCGCCAGGGGCGCCAGACACGCGTCTATCACGTCTGCGCCGGCCTCTATGGCCTTGAGGCACGTCATCGACGCCATCCCGCTGGTGTAGTGCGTGTGCAACTGAAGTGGAAGCTCCACCGCGGCCCTCAATGCACGAAACAGCTCGTAGGCGTCGTATGGGGCGAGCAGGCCCGCCATGTCCTTGACGCATATGCTGTCGGCCCCCATCGAGGCGAACACCCTGGCCCGATCGACGAAGTAGTCCAGGTCGTATATGGGGCCTCCCAGCCGGCCCTCCTCGGTGACGGAATAGCAGATAGCCGCCTGAAGGTGCTTGCCGGCCTTCTTTATCGCTCCAGCCGAACGCTCCAGGTTGCGCTCGTCGTTCAGGGCGTCGAAAACCCGAAAGACGTCAATACCCGCCTCCGCGGACCGCTGCACAAAAGCGTCCACCACGTCGTCTGCGTAGTTTCGGTACCCGACCAGGGACTGCCCTCGAAGGAGCATCATCAGGGGGGTGTTGGGCATCAGCCGCTTGAAGGTCCGCAACCGCTCCCACGGGTCGTCCCCAAGAAAGCGCGTAGCCACGTCAAAGGTTGCGCCGCCCCATACCTCCAGGGAGTGGAAGCCAATCGAGTCCATTTCCGACGCGATCGGCTCCATGTCAGCCGTGCGGAGACGCGTCGCCATCAAACTCTGGTGGGCGTCTCTGAAAGTGGTGTCGGTGATTTTGATGGGGCTTTTGGCCACGGTGTGGGTGCTCGCTAGTAATCCAGACGCCGCTGTGGTCCGGTATCCGTGCTTGCCGGGCGCGCTTTACTGTCGAGGTCTCCTTCAGGTGTGCCCAATACCGTCTCACGGGCCTCGGTCTTCGTCATAGGGTGACTTTAATCTTGCGCTGCGTCTTGGGGTCGCGTCCCCGCGCCACATCGACGGTCGCGACCAGAGTCCAGTGAAACGACCAGGAGCTGCTGGCGTCTCGCACCAGGGCCTTGGCCTTCTCGGCGTGTGGCGGCGGCGCCGCCTGGATCTGCAACCTGGCCGTATACCCTCCATTCGTCCTGGCCTTCAACTCCGCGGCCGCGACGAACGGGACGCTGCTATGAACAAACCTCTCCCTTCGCTCTTTGGCCACATGCCCTGTGCTGCCTGATATCCCTCCGATACCCCCTCCCGGGGAATAGGTGTCTGGGATAAACGAGACACCTGTCTGGACGTAACGCTCCTCGCAGACTAGGTCGACCCGGCCTCCCCTCACCTGCACGTCTGCGTTTGGGGTGAGCTCTAGGGTGAGGTGAATCGTCTCGCCTAGCTTGTACGAACGGTCTTCGAAGTCGAATTTCAGCGCCAGGGGACGAAGTCTGTAAACCATGTATCACCTCCACCGGAGCGCGGCCGGCATGGCACACCCGCATTGCGGCATCCGGTACAACGCAGGTCGCCGGGCCCCGGCATGGGCGGGACGGAGCCCCCAACGCAAGACCGCGTTAACCCCGCCGAAGAGCGTTCCAGGAGCTACGCCGGCGGGAGGCCTCGGCCCTGAAAATCCCCCACGTTGCGGTCTTCCACGCACTGCGACCTGGAGCGTTTTGGGCTGGGACCTCCGTGGCCTCGGCTTCCAGGTACATCTGGACCGCCGCCATCAATGCGGCCATAGTCTTGGCATCCGGCAGGTGGCCGTCCAAGGACTCGGTCACAGGGGTATGCTCCCATGCTTCTTTGGAGGCAGGACCTCTCGTTTGTTTGCCAGCATCTCCAGCGCCCTTACGATCTTGGGCCTGGTATCGGCCGGGTCTATGACGTCGTCGATCATTCCCCGGCCGGCGGCTTCATAAGGGTCCATCAGCCGCTCCCGGTACTCCTCGAGCAACCTGGTCCGAAGCTCCTCCGGGCGGTCCGACTCACTCAATTCTCTCCGATGGATTATGTTTACGGCGCCCTCGGCACCCATCACCGCCAACTCTGCGGTGGGCCAGGCGAAGTTGACGTCGCCCTTCAGGTTCTTGCTGCTCATCACGATGTAAGCGCCGCCGTAGGCCTTTCGAGTGAGGACGCTGATCTTGGGCACGGTCGCCTCGGCGTAGGCATAGATAAGCTTGGCCCCGTGCCTGATGATCCCGCCGTGCTCCTGCGCGGTGCCGGGCATGAAGCCTGGGACGTCCACAAACGTCACCAGCGGAATGTTGAAGGCGTCGCAAAACCGGATGAATCTGGCCGCCTTAACAGAGGCGTTGATGTCCAGCACACCTGCCAGCCGGTCCGGCTGCTGCGCCACGATGCCCACGGGACGTCCGGCCATCCTGGCGAAGCCCACGAGTATGTTGCGCGCGTATAGCTGATGCACCTCCATGAGGTCGCCCTCATCCACCACACGGCCGATGATGTCCAGCATGTCGTAGGGCTGATTCGCATCGTCGGGAATTACCTGTAGAAGACCCTCGTCCCTACGCTCGGGGTCATCCAGGCTCGGCCTCGCGGGGGGCTCTTCCGTGTTGTTCTGAGGGAGGAAGCTCAGCAGACGCCGAATCTGGCCGATGCACTCCTTCTCGGAGTCCAAAGCGAAGTGGGCGACCCCGCTTTTCGAGGCGTGGCTGGAAGCGCCGCCCAGCTCTTCATGAGTGACGTCCTCGCCCGTCACCGCCTTGACGACCTCGGGGCCGGTGATGTACATCTGGCCGATCCCCTCCACCATGAATACGAAGTCGGTGAGCGCGGGTGAGTAGGTTGCACCACCGGCTGCCGGCCCGAGGATGGCGGAGATCTGCGGAATCACGCCGGAGGACCGGGTGTTTCTGAGAAAGATGGCGCTGTAGCCGGCCAGGCTTTCGACTCCCTCCTGGATCCTCGCGCCGCCGGAGTCGATCAGGCCCACCATGGGAGCGCCGCTGTTCAATGCCAGGTCCATCACCTTGCAGATTTTCTGCGCCACCACCTCCGACAGCGTTCCACCCACCACCGTGAAGTCCTGCGCGTAGACGAACGCCTGGCGGCCCTCTACAGTTCCATAGCCCGTTACGACCGCGTCCCCGAGGTACCGCTGGTCTGCCAGTCCGAACTCTGTGGACTGATGCAACACAAAGGGGTCCAACTCCTGAAAGCTACCGTCGTCCAGTAGCAAGGCAATGCGCTCTCGCGCAGTGAGCTTTCCTTTCTCATGCTGGGCCTCTATCCGCCGTATACCGCCGCCGAGCAACGATTTCTCTCTCAGTTGCCTCAGCTTCTCCAGCTTGTCGTCTACTTTTCGGCGCAATACCATATTTGAATTCGTCCCAACTCCCGTGAAATAATCACCTCCAAAGTTACCAGAATATGAGGGACGGGGCAAGGAGATGGCTTCGGCGCCAGGAGCGGCCCGACCCTCGCGCCGGGTGCGGGGGCGTTCTGCTCGTGATGCGTAAGGTGCAGCCACACAGCGGAATGCGACAGCGGGAAGAGCGCCGATGAATTTTGCGACATCCCGGCGGGGCAAGATGCGCATAGGCCGGGCATCCTTCGTGTGGGGTTCCCGCACCTACGTCATGGGAGTTGTCAACGTGACGCCCGACTCCTTCTCGGGCGATGGCCTGGGTTCCGACGCCGACGCTGCCGCCCGGCAGGCGCTGCAGTTCGAGGAGTGGGGCGCGGACCTGATTGACGTGGGCGGAGAGTCCAGCCGGCCACCCGCCATCTACTCGGGCGCCAAGCCCGTGACGCCGGAAGAGGAGCTCTCGCGGGTGATTCCCGCCATAGAGGCCATGGTCCGGGTGCTGCGGATTCCCATCAGTATCGACACCCACAAGGCAGCGGTTGCCGAGAAAGCCATCGCCGCGGGAGCGTCCATGATAAATGACGTGTGGTCCCTCCACCGCGACCCCGAGATCGCCGGTGTAGCAGCCGATGCTGGCGTGCCCGTGGTGCTGATGCACAACCAGGAGGGCACCGAATACCGCGACCTGGTGCCCGACGTAATCGAGGCGCTCCGCCGCGCCATGGAGAGGGCGGTCCAGGCGGGGATCTCGGTCGAAAGCATAGTGCTGGACCCTGGCATGGGGTTTGGGAAAACCGCGTCTCAGAGTCTGACGGTCCTCCGGCGGCTCGATGAGCTCACGCAGCTGGGACGGCCGCTGCTGGTAGGCAGCTCCCGGAAGTCCTCGATCGGCCACGTGCTGGACCTGCCCGTCGACCAGCGGCTGGAGGGCACGGCCGCCACCGTGGCGCTGTCCATTGCGGGGGGCGCCGATATGGTGAGGGTCCACGATGTGAAGGAGATGGTCAGGGTCGCGCGCATGAGCGATGCCATCGTTCGAGGCTGGGGACAGGACTGATGCTCTCCGAGGTCTACCTGGGTCTGGGATCGAATCTCGGCGATAGGCGCGGCAACATCGGCAGGGCAGTGGACCTGCTCCGCCGTCTGTCCGGCGATGTCACCGTGTCGTCCCTTTATGAGACCAGTCCCCAGGGGTTCGGCGGCCAGCCGTGGTTCATCAACGCGGCGTGTCGGCTCTGGACGCGGCTGAGTCCATTCGAGCTGCTGGCCTGTTTGAAGGATATTCAGGCAGGTGTGGGCAGCCCGCGGGCCTTCGCCAACGGTCCCCGTGCGCTGGACATTGACATACTGCTGTACGGCCAGAGCGTACTCGAGACGCCCAATCTGACCATTCCCCACCCCCGCATGGCGCAGCGGGACTTCGTGCTGGCGCCCCTCGCCGAGATAGCGCCGGGCCTCCTGCACCCAGTCTTGAAGGAGAGCGTCCGCTCGTTGTTGCGGGGCCTCGCGTCGAGCTCGCCGAAGCGTCTCGCATCGCTCAGCGCAACGGCAGCCCGCTAGGCCCGCATCTCAGGGGGCAACAGGTTCGGGATCGTGTCCTCGATGGGGTAGGTCTCGTCGCATGTTTTGCAATGCAGACTGCCGGCAACTATCTCGCCGTCCTCCTCTTCGGTAACGGTCAGGGTGAGAGCACCCTTGCACACCGGGCACGCGAGAATATCCATCAGTTCTGGTTTCATCTATCCTCTCCAAATGTCCTGTCCCGTATGTTTCGTGAAATTCGCATTGACAAGGAGGTGGTCTCACGATAGCGCGTTCTCGAAGAGGACCTTGAGCAGGTCCGAAAGGAAGAAGACCACGATCCCAATGATCAGGAGGGTGTTGTAGCCCCAGAGCGAGCGGCCCAGTTTGCCGAGCTTCGTCGATGCGGGCGTCGGTGGCCGGCGAAACGGCCCGGGGATGTCTGAGCGGCGTCGCTCTTCTCGCACGAGCAAGAACATCCAGACCGACAACACCGCCTTGACGCCCAGAGTCACGGCGTACGGAGCGCCCACTACTCCCACCGTGAGCCGGTCGAATGCCAGGATGGCGCCGGTCGCCACAAGCACAACAATGCACGTGTTAACCACGGCCCTGAATTCAGTCGCCATACTGGCGGTCAAGAAGCGGGAGGGCTCGGCTGCGCGCCGGAGGGCTGGGCCAAAGACGAGGAAATAAAACAAGCTACCGCCAATCCAGGCGGCAGCCGATACCAAATGCAGCCATCTGACTACTAGAAAGAATAGGTCGCCGGCGCTCATCTGGTCTCACGGTGTCTGCCAGACGCCAACGAATCCAGCGCCCGGTCGCTTCGTTCCAGGCCGGTTCCCCTCGCTCTCGGCGGTGGCCTTCGCGAAGTGCCCGCTCCGGAACGGCAGACCGCACGCTATTGTAACAGTATTTGAATGAGCTCTTCCAACTTGTCGGCGGTAAGGACGCCAGCCCATGTCTGGGCCACTTCGTGGTGCTCGTCCAGGAAGACGGTGGTGGGAAATCCGGTTACATTGTAATCGATGACTATGCGGCCGGTTGCGTCGGGGCCAACGGCGTAGGTGATCCCGAACTCGTCGATGAACTCTTGTCCGTCCTCGATTGAGTCCAGGCCCAACTGCTGCACACCGATGTACTCCACGCCGTCCACCTTGTGCTTTCGAAATGAAGCCTCCAGGTCCGGCATCTCCAGGCGACAGGGCGGACAGGACGGAAACCAGAAGTTGATCACCACGGGATGTCCCGCGAACTGGGCCAGGCTTATCTGTTCGCCCCTGGCGTAGTTCTCATTGGCGAAGAGCTCGAGCTGGAAGTCCGGCGCGGACTCATCGGTCCGGGCAGCAGCGCCAAGCAGGCCGGAGCACCCAACGAAAAGAATGGAGGTGGCGGCCGCCAGTGCCGAGAGGTTTCTTGGTGAGGGCCCCGGAGCGCTCGTTGACACGCGGCGCAGGGCCCCGCGCCAATACTCAGCAAGGACGGCTCCGAGTTTGAACATGCGGCTCTCCCATGCCACGTCCCTGGAGTTATTACCATACCCCTCATCGGATGCCAATGGCCGGGCCCGAGGCGCTTCGGACTCGTCCTGCAGCCATGGCGAAGCCTAGTCCGGGGTCTCGTCTTCCATTAGCACGTCAGCGCGCCGCATCAACACATCGGCCCGGTCAGGAGCAACGTTGCGGCTTTCCAGATACAGCCTCAATGCCTCGCGAGGGTCGAGGGCCTGCCAGTGGCCGTGCCCGAGTCGCGGTCGAGTCTGCTCGACGACCTCCCTGGAGATCGAGGCCAGGAAATGGGCGCCCTCAAGGGCCTGCCTAATTTCCGCCTCCCGCAGGTGGCCGTCCAGCTCACTTGGTAGCTTTATCAGAACCCTGACTATGGCGCCGGCGACATGGTTTCGCGCTATCGACTCGATCACCGTGCGCGTCGGATCGGGGTCCCCTATGGGCACATCGACGGAAATCGTCAGGAAAGCCCTGGCGTCGACGCTGCGGAACTCGACCTCGCCGGCCCTCTGTCCAGCGGGCTTGGTTGTGTCGAGATCGACCAGGCAGAACCCCTTCTCGTCCTTCTCTTCGCCGAAGTCGATGCGTTGGAGGCTCCCACAATATACTACGAGGGGATCGCGGCCGAGGATTTGATGCCGGTGAACGTGACCCAGGGCCACGTAGTCGAACTGTGGCAACGCCACGTCGCTTTTTAGCAGCACGTGGTCCCGCCCCAGCATCATCGACTGCTCAGAGCTTGTCTTGGCCTCGGAGATGGAAATGTGGCCTGCGAGTACCGCGGGCAGGCTCCCGTCCAGCGCCTCGGCCTGCATTCTGATGGCGTCGGCCAGGCGCCGTTGGATGGCCTCGTTGACCTCATCGGGTGTCAGACCCCGCGTATCCTCCCTGCTCAGATATGCGCTGCGCCTGATCCACGGTACAGCCACGATTTGCACGGGCCCGGCAGCGGTGTCAATTACGTGCGTTCGGAGGGTATCGGCGGTGTACAGGTTCTGGACCTCGAGAGTACGAAAGATCTCCAGCGCGGTGGCGCGGCCGGTCACGAGGGGCATGTCGTGGTTGCCCGAGAGCAGGAAGACGGGAATGCCCTCGGAGGAGAGCCTGGCGATGCGCTTGGCGAACTCCCGCTGGTGCGTCTGGCTGGGGTCGCGGCTTTTATAGGCGTCACCGCAGAACAGCACAAGGTCCACGCGGTTATCGACCGCGTAGGAGACCACCTCGTCCAGTGAGGACAGAAAGTCGGCCAGGCGCGTGGAGAGGCCAGTCTGCGGGTCGGTCTGGCCGTAGTTCTCAACGCCTATGTGAACGTCACTAAAGTGGAGTATCCGCATGGGGGATTGCCTAGCGTACGCACCACCTCCGCGATGGGCACGCGGACCTGCTCCATCGAATCGCGGCCCGGATGGTGACGGCGTTTTCCTCTAGGGTCTAGGTGGGCGGAGGCACCCTTTCGGGAAATCGATACAAGGGGGCCGTACCTTGTGGCTCTTTTCTCAAAAGCTCTTCCACCTCTCGGGCGACGGCTTCGGTCACGAGCTCATCCCCGCAGACATCGCACACTAGGGCAGGTACATCTTCCACAACCACGGTACGAGCGCCCCGCTGAAAGCTCAGCACTGTCGTATTATCGCTGTATTGGCCGTGGCAAAGGTTACACTTCATCTTCCGCCTCTTTCCCTTGGGGTTGTCCAGTAGGGAGGTCTCGGCTCGTACACTGTTATGACTACGACCGGTGTCGCATCTTTGCTCACTACCACGTGCAGATTGCGACCCGCCTTGGTCCTGCCGTACATCAGACAGCAGGGGCCTCTCTGGTGCTCTGGGTAGTCTTCCAGAATGATACCACTGACAAGAGCTTCTCTGATGTCGGCAACCAAGATATGTTCTGCCAGTGCTTCCTCGTCTCCATGCCTGGTGAGAAGGATCTCACCTTCTGAAACTAATCGACGGATCTGACGGGCGTCAGCCTCTAAATCACGCATCCAGCCGAGCGGTCAACTCCCGCACCACCTCCGCGATGGGCACGCGGACCTGCTCCATCGAGTCTCGCTCGCGGATGGTGACGGCGCGGTCCTCCAGGGAGTCGAAGTCCACCGTGACGCACAGAGGCGTGCCGACCTCGTCCTGGCGCCGGTAGCGCCTGCCGATGCTCTGGGCGTCGTCGTACTGCACGAGACCACGAATGGCGCCCGAGCTCCTCACCGTGTCGTGGACCTCGCGGGCCAGCGGGACCAGCCTGTCGTTCCGGCTCAAGGGCAATACGGCGACCTTTACCGGGGCAAGGGCAGGGTGCAGCTTCAGGAGCACCCGGCGGTCGGTCTTGCCACCGGCGTTGCGCGCCTCCTCCTCCACGTACGAGTCGACCAGGAAGGTCATCACAGCCCTGTCCACCCCAAAGGTTGGCTCGACGACGTGAGGCGTGATGTGCTCGCCGCTCTCGTCATCAAAGTATGTAAGAGCCTCCCCGCTGGCGTCCGAGTGGGCCCTGAGGTCGAAGTCGGTCCGGTTGGCGACCCCGCCAATCTCGCCCCAGCCCCACGGGTAGCAGTACTCGATATCGTGCGTCGCCTTCGAGTAGTGGGCCAGCTCGTCGGGCCCGTGTTCGCGGAGCCGGAGCCGGTGCTTGTCTATACCCAGGCCGGTGTACCACCGCATGCTCTCCTCGACCCACCGACGGTGCCACGCTTCGGCTTCGTCCGGCTTGACAAAAAATTCCAGCTCCATGATCTCGAACTCGCGCGTCCGGAAGATGAAGTTGCCGGTGGTGATCTCGTTGCGGAAGGCCTTGCCCACCTGGGCGATGCCAAATGGCAGCTTGCGTCTGGTCGCGGTGAGGACGTTATTGAAATTCACGAAGATCCCCTGGGCGGTCTCCGGCCTGAGATAGGCGACGCTGGCATCGTCTTCAACCGGCCCGAGAAACGTCTTGAACATGAGGTTGAACATGCGCGGCTCGGTCAGGTCGCCCCCGCAGCTCGGACACCTGTGCTCGGATAGCTCGTCCTCCCGCCAACGCCGGTGGCACGCCTTACACTCCACCAGAGGGTCGGAGAAGCTGTCCACGTGGCCGCTGGCACGCCATACGTCGGGGTGCATCAGGACCGAGGCGTCCAACCCCACCATGTCGTCCCGCCCGCGCACCATGGTCTCCCACCAGACGTCCTTGACGTTGCGCTTGAGCTCGACGCCCAGGGGTCCGTAGTCCCAGGTGCTGGCGAGGCCGCCGTAGATCTCGCTGCTCTGGAATATGAACCCTCTTCGCTTGCAGAGGGACACCAACGTATTCAGGTCGACCTTTGACGGCTCGTGTGTCAACGCTACCTCAGTTGTGTGCGGCCAGGGTGAGACTGCCTCTCAACGGTAGCAACTGGGTACATATAAGTAAAGCAACATTCTCAGTCCCGCGGGGCCGCTTCATTTCCAGTATCTCGCTTTGCTGACCAGTGGTTCGACCCTTCGACTTCGCTCAGGACAGGCCGGCTCACCACGAACGGGCCGGGCGGTCGCGCGGGCAATCCGTCCCATTTTGTTCCATTCTGCCCCTCTCAGATAGGGATTTTCCTGCGCGGTGGGACACTTGAGCGTGAAAATGGGACGGTCCACTTCGGCAAGCTCAGCGCAGGCCGAGGGTCTGTCCCATGAGTCAAATATAGCACGCATGTTCGGGCGAGTCGATGGGCCACATCAGCCCGGCGCGTTGAACTCTTGCCAACACACACTTTTGGTGAATAGATCGCGTGCGACAGAGCTCTTTGGGAAGGGTACGGGCCCCACTCGGTGACTCCGTCGGTGCCCTAAAGGAACAGCGGGGCGAACACCAGGGCGACGATGGACATCAGCTTGATGAGGATGTTCAGCGATGGCCCCGATGTGTCCTTGAAAGGGTCGCCCACGGTATCGCCGACAACCACGGCAGCGTGCTCCGGCGTTCCCTTGCCCCCGAGGTGGCCCGCCTCGACGTACTTCTTTGCGTTGTCCCAGGCGCCCCCCGCGTTGGCCATCATGATGGCCAGCAGGAATCCCGTGGCGATGGCGCCTATGAGGAGTCCGCCGAGCGCCTCCGGCCCCAGGATGGCCCCGACGGCCACCGGGGCTATTATTGCCAGCAACCCCGGAAGCACCATCTCGCGCATGGCGCCCCTCGTGCTGATGTCTACCGCACGGGCATAGTCTGCCGGAGCGGTGCCCTCCATCAGGCCCTCGATCTCGCGGAACTGCCGCCTCACTTCGGTGACCATGGCGCCGGCGGCCCTTCCAACGGCCTGCATCGTAAGAGCCGAGAACAGGAACGGCATCATACTGCCCACCAGCAGGCCCATGAGCACGTTGGTGTTGAGCAGGTCGAATGCCTCCACTTTGGACACCTGGGAGTAGGCTGCCATGAGTGCCAATGCAGTTAGCACCGCCGATCCGATGGCAAAGCCCTTGCCGGTGGCGGCGGTTGTGTTACCGAGGGAGTCCAGGGCGTCGGTACGCTCCCGCACCAGAGGATCGAGATGGGCCTGCTCAGCGATCCCGCCCGCGTTGTCGGCAACCGGGCCGTAAGCGTCGGTGGCCAGAGTGATGCCGAGGGTCGATAGCATGCCCACGGCGGCCAAGGCCACCCCGTAGGTACTGGCCAGCTCGTTGGCCATCCACATGGCGACGACGATGACGACGCCCGGAATCAGGGTGCTGAGCATCCCCAGGCCGAGGCCCGCTATGATAACCGTGGCGGGGCCCGTCTCCGCCTGGGCGGCGATGCCCCTGGTGAACCGGTACTCGTACGAGGTGTAGACCTCCGACGAGGTCCCTATGATCTGGCCTGCCACCAGCCCGACCACGATCACCCAGAAGAGGCCGAAGGGAAGGTCCAGCACCACGATAGCTATCCCAGTGCCGACCAGAACCAGAGCCCCGGCGCCGACTATCCCCGTCCTCAGCGACCAGAGCAGGCGCCCCATGGTCGCGCCCTCGCTCGTCCGCACCAGGAAGGTGCCCAGTATGGATGAGACGATTCCGATGGCGGCTACAATCAGGGGGAGCATGAACAGCTCGGCATCGAAGCTGCTGCCTATGTCGCTCAACCCCTCCAGGCCCGACAGAGTGGTGAAGTCGTCCACCGACCCAGAGCTGACGGCACCATCCTTTAGCAGGAAGGCGGCCCCCGCCGCCGCGAGGGCGATGGTTGCGATAATGGACCCGACGTAAGACTCGAACAGGTCGGCCCCCATGCCCGCAACGTCGCCCACGTTGTCACCGACGTTGTCGGCCACCGTTGCGGGGTTGCGAGGATCGTCTTCCGGGATCCCGATTTCGATCTTGCCCACCAGGTCTGCTCCAACGTCGGCAGCCTTCGTATAGATTCCGCCTCCAACGCGGGCAAAGAGGGCGATGGAGGATGCCCCGAAACCAAAGCCCGCGATGATGCTGATGTCCTTGAAGATCCAGTAGACCGCCGTGATGCCCACCAGGCCTATGCCCACCACTGAGACGCCCATGACGGTGCCGCTGTTGAAGGCGACGCGCAGGGCGGCATTCAGCCCCGACTGCGCCTTGACGACCGTGCGTGTGTTGGCCCTGATGGCGATGCTCATGCCGATGAATCCAGCCAGGGCCGAGCCCAGGGCGCCCGCCAGGTAGGCAATGGCCGTGGAGGGCAGGGTCCGGTCGCCGCTGACCCTTTCGGTGTTCTCAGCGACCCGGCCGGTCAGGTCGTAGTCGATGAAAAGGGCCAGAATCACGGTGGCGGCCACCACGAAAATGGCCAGGAACCGGTACTCTCGAGACAGGAAGGCCATGGCGCCTTCCTGGATCGCCCTGCCTATAAACTGGATAGTCTCGTCGCCCTTGTCCTGCCGCATAATGTTGATGGCGAGTGCGAGCGCGAAGCCAAAGGCGACCGCTCCGGCAGCGATGGCTATGTACAGGATTGTCACGTTTTCACTCCACAAAAAAGCCTCCCCTTGACGGGAAGACCCTTACCCAGGAATCTTTGACGATGTGATGCTGAAAAGCTATCATAGGAGGGTAGGGCAGTCAACAATTCCCTTTCCCGCCCGCCTGCCCTCAAGGAGCGAGGGGGCACCGCTGATATCTCGCAAGGAAGCCCGGTTCCCCTTGCAGGCTGATGAAATACGGGGTGTGCAAAGGGGCGAAGCCCCGGCGCCTGTCCGGAGCTTGCCGAAGGGCCGGTCCCGCCATAGGCCGGCGGATGAGGGTGGTCCGACTAGCAGTCGCAATCGTCCACACCGTGAATCCATATGCCGACTTTCGTCGGCACCCCCTCATCCTAGCCTTCTCCCGCCAGGGGAGAAGGGACTTTTAGGACAGGCTCGGCCAGGAAGGGGGCCAGGGAGATGGTCGAACGAGTTTTTCAGCATCCTGCCAGGCCGCTTAAAGTGTGCCGTTCTGTGCAATATTGTGCCATCTGTCTGGCGTGCAAACCATATTAAGAGCCGGCGCACCACGCCGGGTGTGTCCCTGACCTTTATATAACTCCCCACCAACGGATGCTTTGCGATGGAGCAAGGTTATTGACAGGGTCGAGAGACGCCTGTAGCCTACCGGTCATCAAGGACAGCAAGTCGGCTGATGTGGGGAGTTCCGGGAAGCTTGCCTTCTCTTCGCACCGAGTGGCCCGTATGGACGAAAGGTAGGAAGAAAAAAGAGAGTCTCCATGCACGAGAATATTAAGCTCTCCGACCACTGTCTGGTTGACCACTTCGCGCGGACTCCCAAGACCCCCGGCGTCGATGTACCGCGGTCGAAGTTCAGACCGAGCATGGTTCTGGCCGTTCCGTTCTATCTGATCGATAGGAAGATGCACTTTACTGGCCTCAGGGGTGGCATATGGCGGCTGTTGGGAATCGATCGGAGTCCCAAGAACCCCAACATCTGTAACGTATGAGACATCCACTGGGAGGTGGGTCACCTCTCTGAGATAACAGTACTCTTCGCGGACTGTCGAGACTTTACCAGACTGACTCACGAGCTGGGACCCGAGGTTATAACCCCCCTGATCGATGAGTTCTTTAGGCGGTGCAGAGTCATAGTGGTGTCCCACGACGGCATACTTGACAATTTCCGCGGCGACGCGGTCTTGGCTTTCTTCAACGTGCCTATCCGACGCGAGGACCATGTCGCAAAGGCTATGACTGCGGCCACCCAGATCCAGCTTGCCGTACCCGAAATCAACTCTAAACTGGGCGGCGGGGACCTGCTTCGTGTCGGAGTTGGCGTAACTACCGGTATGGCGTATGCATCTCTGGTTGGGTCCGATGACTGCAAGGACTATACCGTGATGGGCGACGTTGTCAATATCGGCTCTCGCCTCCAGAACCTGGCTGGACCAGGCCAGATCCTCGCCTCGGAGGAAGTCTACCACCGGGTGAGGAGCGCCTTCCCGAATGCCCGCGAGCGAGTCCTGGAGCTCAAGGGCATCAGCGAGCCTGTGCGTGCTTACTCGCTGAAGTAACCCCGGAAAGTATGGCCCCATAAGGATGTGGCCCGCGATCCCGAGGAGGCCTCAGGCGCAAGGGGAGGCTCTGCCGTCAGCTCTGGTCATCGCCGGCGCCGCGGTCCGCGAGGGCCTTCCAGAATGAGTCGAGCTTCTCCTCGAGGCGCTGCTGCCTCAGGGCGAACGTCAGGTCGCCCCTGGTGCGCTCAAGGATGCTTCGCGTCACGTCGGTGCTGCGCCTCAGCCCCCTTGTAACGGCGTCGGGGAAGTCCATCGAGACGAGGATGGTGTAGACCTCGTCCATGATGTCGAGAAGATCCTCACAGCGGCCAAAATCGTCCCTGCGCAGCGAGTCCAGGATGAATCGTCGCATCTCGCCAACGGCCTCGGCCAAGCCGTTAAGATACGGCGCCGGTCCCACACCCAGCTCGTCGAGGCCAGACAGCTCCGCTCCTTTGGCGAACGATAGAGTCGCGCTGGCCTCCACGTACTCCTTCTGGGCGTCCTCGACGTAGCCCGCGTAGTAGACAGCGGGATGGCCCTGCAGCAGTCCCTCAATATCCGCGAATATCGCCGAGACCCGGTCCAAGAGTTTTTCCGCCTCCTTGAACTCGCCTCGGTGAGTTGCCCTGATAGAGTTGGCCGAGCTACGGACCACCTCTCTGCACAACCTGAGAGCCCGCTCTCTCACTCCATGGGTTTCCGTGAATCGGGCGTGGGCCTTCTCCGCGAGGGCCAGCAGCTCTGACTTCCTGTCCTTATGGGATCTCTTCTCTATTGGCGAAGCCAAGTCTCCTCCCTCCATGTTAGGAACGAGTCATCAGTTTTTACGTTTTGGATAGCTTCCGTTGGAGCACGGGCTGCCGCAACACCCGTATGCCGGAATGGAGGCCCAGCGGCCTGCTGTTATCTGGGATGGCGTGGACCTGGCCTCTGACGACTGGGGGCATGGCGATGATCTTACCACGGCTCTCTCAAGAGCCAGTGTAAAGACTCGCCTGCGGGCATGCGGGGATTGCTTCGTGTGACAATTACTTCGGCGAATGATCCACCCCCTCTGCGGTCTCTGAGGGCTTGTCATCGTGGGCCAGGCAGAGTTGCATTATCCCCCGACGGGTCGCGGCACCTGCGGACACCCTCTATAGCTGCACTGCGTTCTCCAGCACATCTAGCCTGAGCAGCTTGCCGCCCGGCCCAAACTCGATCGCGACGAGGTCTATCCGCCACTCCCGCTCCTCAGCCCGGTTGGCCTGCAGGTACTCCTGTGCAACTGCCACGAGGTGGGACTTTTTCCTCGGGGTTATGGACTCCTCCGGTGAGCCGGCGCCGGTGCCCGTCTTCGCACGCACCTCAACGAAGACGATGGCACCGTCCTTTTCGGCCACCAGGTCGATCTCTCCCTCTCTACTGCGATAGTTGGTCTCAAGAATGCGGTAGCCGATATCCTCAAGACGTCGTTTGGCTATCTCCTCACCGCGCCTGCCGATTCGCTGTCGCCCGGTGCTCATCGCGCGACCTCGCGTTCATTGACCCGTTTCACGCAGGGCGCGGGTACCGGTTCACGCCCCCTGGGGAGGTCATCTCCAAGGGCCCGCACGAGACTCCCCGTCGGGACCGCCCTTCCGGCCGTATAGGCAACTCGCCGGGAGAGCGTCATGGTGTTGAAGAGTGCGGGCCATGCCATTGACCCATTACGGACCGCGGACCTGTATTGAGGGGGTTGCACACGTCTGGTATCATATGGACGCCATCGATACTGGACAGGAGGGCGTCTTGAACATCGTCAAGAGTGAAAGCGGACTAATATATGGACTCGTGTTGTTAGCGCTAACATTGTTGTTCCTATTTTCCGCGATGGTGGCCCTCATCGCGCACAACTTGATAGTCTTCCTCATATTGGCGCTAATCGGTGTGACGGTCTATCCCGTAACCTCATCCCTGAAGAAGAAGTACGCCAAGTAGCTGGCGGCGGGCGGGTATGGGGGTTTAAATATGGGTCGCCCCCATCGCCGTTCACTGCGACCCGCGAAGACGCGCCAACCCATCATCGAGTAACGCCCCACACCGCCACGGGCGCGAATGAGTACCGGTGTATGGCGCAGGGGCCCATCGCCCTGAGCTTGCGAAGGTGTTCCCGGGTCGCGTACCCCTTGTGTCTTGCGAAGCCGTAAGAAGGGTACAGGGTGTCCTGCTGCTCCATGAGCCGGTCGCGTGTAACCTTGGCTACGATCGAGGCCGCCGCGATAGACAGACATAGAGCGTCTCCGTGGACGATTGGTTTTTGCGGTATCCCGACTCCTGGTAAGGGGAAAGCGTCGAGAAGCAGGAACTGCGGCAACAGCGCCAGGGCGTTCAAGGCGCGTCGCATGGCGAGCTGGGTGGCGCCAACAATGCCAAGCTCGTCGATCTCCTGTGGAGAGGACGCCCCGGTCTCAATGCCCAGCGCCTCTTCCCGCAAGTAGGGCAGGACGTAGCTGCGCTGGGCCGGGGTCATCTGCTTGCTGTCCCGAATGAGGCGGACCCAGCCACCCTCGGGGTTGGGAGGGAGGATCACCACGCCGGCCACCACGGGCCCGGCCAGCGGCCCCCTTCCTACCTCGTCCAAACCCGCAACCAGCAAGCGGCCCTGCGCCAGGAGGGAAGCCTCCTCGCGGTAGGTGGGAGCCGCGGCGCGCCTTCTCCGGAGTCTCATCGATTTTGGTGCGGGCATTCCGCTGCCCTAGCGTCTACTTGTTCAGGCCCCGCTGCAGACCGCGCAAATAGGCCACCTGGCCCAGGTGCTGGCTCTCCTCGACGATAACGTGGCTGAACATCTTGCCGATGGTGTAGCCGGGCCGCTGGTCGGGGTCGGGGGAAATTTCCAGCTCGTCCTGCGTGAGCCCGTCAAGATAACTCAGGGTGGCCTCCCGAACGGCCTCGAAATAGGCCATCACGTCGTAGAGGTTAAACCTGGGGAGTGCCGCTACCTGTTCGGCGCTGTAACCAGACCCACTACCCTTAACCGGCAGCCCTAGCCTTTGGGGCCATCCATCCCGCTCCCACACGGTATCGGTGCGCTGGGCGAAGCGCTGTACCCAGTCGTCCTCGACTCGCGCCATGTGCCAGACCGCGAAGTCGATGTGATGTGCATGCGAGGCGGGCTGGAACCGCCGCTCCTCGGGGGTGAGGCCGCCTAGGGCCTTCTTCAGGTCGCTGAGGTATTCGTCCAGCGCCATCCTTGCGATGCCTTTGAAATCCATGCTACGCTCCTTGGATCGTGTCCGGATATCGCTGCGACAGGGCCGTTCTCAGGCCGCTCGGTTGATGCACGGCGGCTCTAGCTCGATTATCCCTCCGCCGATCACCTCCTCGCCGGCGTAAAACACTACGGCCTGGCCGGGGGTCACAGCACGCTGCGGCTCCCGGAATCGCACCTCGGCACGCGCCACTTGAGCGTACAACGTGGCGGGCGCCTCCGATGCCTTGTACCGTATCTTGGCGGTTACCTCCAACGGCGCGTCCGGCACGCTCCCGGACGTGAAATTGACCCGCGAAGCCCAGAAATCCGCTCGGTAGAGCGCCCCCTCCGGCCCCAAGGTAACCCGATTCGATTCCGGGTCTATCTCCACCACGTACATTGGACTGCCGGTGTTGCCCGGCAGCCCCAGCCCCCTGCGTTGCCCAACGGTGAAGAACTGGACGCCGGGGTGCGCCCCCAGAACGGTCCCCCTCAAATCGACCAACACCCCAGGCCTGGGCCGGGTGCGGTCGCTTACGAATTTGCGGTAGTCACCATCTGGAATGAAACAGATCTCCTGGCTATCCGGCTTGTCCGCCACCGGGAGACCCGCCTCGGCGGCGAGCTCCCTGATACGCGCCTTGGGGTACTCTCCGACCGGCAGCAGCAAGCGGCCCAGCTCGGCCTGCGTCAGGGTGAACAGGACGTATGACTGGTCTTTCTTGCCGTCGGCCCCCTTGAGCAGCTTGAGGCCGGTCCCGTTGCGGCGAATACGCGCGTAGTGGCCGGTGGCGATGTAGTCGGCTTCCAGGAACATGGCCTTGCGAAGTAGAAAGTCAAACTTGATCTTGTCGTTGCAGGCGAGGCATGGGTGGGGAGTGCGGCCTCGATCGTACTCCTGACAGAAGTAGTCCACCACGTGTCTCTGGAACTCCCTCTCGAAATTGAGAACGTAGTGGGGCGCGCCAATAGCCTGGCAGACGCGCCGCGCGTCGTCCACGTCCTCAACGGAGCAACAACGCTTGCTGAGCCGTGGGAGGTCGTCGCGCTCCACTGTCCACAGCCGCATCGTAACCCCGATAACCTCGTACCCCTGCTGCTTGAGGAGCAGCGCGGCGACGGAGGAGTCTACGCCTCCGCTCATGGCCACGATGACGCGTCCCATGCTCATGCGGCAAAGCGTAACATACACCTCCCGTCGCATCAACCGGACCCCATAGGGACGGAGTGGCCCTGACCGGTCCTCGCCGGCGACCAAACCCAGGCACCGTCTCTAACGTGGCCCATTTGGGAGGGTTATGTCCGTCTTGGAGGCAAGCAGCTATGGGCAACTCGAGCCAGTGCTGGTAAAATCTATTGCTGATGCAGTGCCGCGGCCGACCGATCTGAAAGCGGGGGTCCCGTCGCCGCGACAAGACGCGTATAGGGAGGCGCCTTGAAGTACTCGGAGATGGAGTCAATTGAGCCAGGACTAAAGTTCAAGACCCTGAGCGGCATATTAGTCGAGACCACCGGGGTGACCGAGCATATCGAGTCAACCGAAGTGCACGTCCACGAGGTGGTGATTACGGAGGGCGTGGGGGAGGGGAATAAGTACCTACACAACCTCGACTCTGCCGAGCCGCTGTAACACCGGCCCTGATACACACTCCTAGAGCGGATGAAGATACCAGCGACACGCTGTATGCGGTTTGCCTCATGTCTTTCAGATACTGGTCCGCGGTGTTTGAGATACCTCCGACCGTCCGCGGCACGTGTATCAGCGGAATGTCATGATACGTTATCGACGGGCAGACCAATGGACCAGCTCCGCACTAGGAAACCTCATCAGGGCTCCTCAAGTCATTGACGGTCACTATCTCTATGTCGCTCCGTAAACGCCGGACATTGTCCCCCGACATTAGATGCAGCTGTCCGCGGCGAAAGACGCGTCGCCAACGAACCGTACGCCCATGATGACTCCGGCCGCCACCTGAATCCCGGAAGTTGATACACCGCTCGAGGGCAATGTGGCATACGAAGGGCCCCGCTATTGCTAACCCAGCGCCGCTATGACTTCATCCAGATTGGAGATGGTCGAGAGGAAAGGCAGCGTGGTGTTCAAGGCGGCATCGTGAATTTCTTGGGACGCCGAGGCGCAGCAGTCTGCCACGATCACTACGTTGTATCCCCGGTCGGCCGCCTCCCGTGCAGTGCCTTCCACCACGAAGTTTGTGGCTACCCCGGACAGCAAAACAGGGTGTCGATGCCTCCAGTGGCAAGCAAGGCGGCAAGGTCTGACCCGTAGAAGGCACTGACCCCGCGCCTGGTCACCACCGGCTCTCCATCCTGGGGGGTGACAGATTCGTGTATCTCCGCACCCCAGGTACCCTCGACAATAGCGTTGGCCTGGATCGTACCCTCAAAGAGACCGCTGTTGGAAGGGCGATCCGGGTAGCCTGGGCGGTACTTGATGAACGGCGTGGATCACTGTCACGCCCGAGCGGCGGGCGGCGTCCAACAGCCGTGCGGACTTGGCCAACACGTCGTTCTGTTTGACCATCGCAGCGAAGCCGAAGTCCTTGAACGCCCCGTTTTCGTGGACTATATCGTTTTCGAAGTCCATAACCAGGAGCGCCGTGTGCCCCTTGTCTATAGCGAGAGCCATGTCAAACCTCCTTGTCTCTGGTTGGGCGGGAAATGGTTCGTCCCGTTCGAATTGAACGAGAATCTTGCCCTGAACTCGCCGGAAACAGGTGAAGGATACCACGCGTATCGGGGAATGGCGACTCTCTCCGCTACGATTGTCCCTCCGCGGGGCAAGCGGTCCTCCAGGAGCCTCAGCGCGTAGCCCCTCATATCGGCCAATCCCTGGCCCTCACCGCTGCTCTCGGCCCTCGGCCTGCGCCTTCTTCCACTCATCGTACTCTCGCCTGGCCTCATCGTTCATCGGGTAGTACTTGGCGACGTCGCCCGTCTCCTTGAGCCTGATACGCTCGAAGACCTCTCCGGCCTCGCGGGTCTCGCAGTACTCGATCACCTGGGGGGCGACCTTGGGCGGCACGACCACGACCCCATCGTCGTCGGCCACGATGATGTCACCGGGCATCACCAGGACGCCGCCGCAGCCGATCGGAATGTTGTAGTCCCAGGGGTACATCTCAAAGTGGCCGGCGTTGTGCGGCGTAGCGCCCCTCAGAAACAACGGTAGGCCGATCTGCCTGGCCTGCGGCATGTCGCGGACGCAGCCGTCCACCACCAACCCTCTGACCCCCTTGGCATGGATGCCCGTCATCAGCATCTCGCCGAGGCAGCCCGTTTCCATATTGGCCCGTGCGTCCACTACAAGCACGTCCCCCTCCTGTGCAGAGATTACCGCGTCCCACAGGGCCGACCTCGACTCCTGCTCCTCTTCCTGACGTCCCGGCTCTATATCCTCCCGCTTGGGCAGGAAACTGAGGGTGGTTGCAGTCCCGACCGCCTTCTTGCCCTGAGTGAAGGCCACCGGCCCCACCATGAAAGCTCTAAATATGCCGCACACCTCCCGCAGAGCGGAGCTTATCGTCGCGGTGCCGAATTCCCGAAAGGGCTCCACCAGGTCGCTGGGGGGCCGCTCGATCTGCTTGTAGGTTGATACCATTGCTGTCGCTCCTAAGTTGATCTAGCTATAGGTGGTGCGTGAATACGACCCTCATACCCTTCGACAAGCTTCCCTCGATACGTCCGCCTCAGGCGGACTACTCGGGACGAACGGACCAATACCGCTCATGGTGAGTAGGCCGCAGGCCGTATCGAACCACAGTTCCACATACTTGTCACACACCCTCTAAGGTCACACATCAAATGCCAAGTGTCATTCTGAACCCTTCGTCAAGCTCAGGATAGACTCCGCAAAGAATCTGGGGTTGCGGGGGCCAAGGAGCCTGGACGTAGAGGGTTACCCCCACCCCAGATTCTTCGTCTCTCCGCTCCTCAGAACGACAATCAAAACATCCGTGACAGGCGACTACCGAGTGATTCAAGGCCATTTGCGCTGTCATGGCTGCGCGCCGAAAATGAGGCGCAGGCCTGGGGACACGCATCGCGCCCCGTGTCTCTACCCATGGCCGTTCCGGGGCGGGGGTGCTCATCGGCAAGCTCGCCGTCATCCCTTCCCATAGCTGATGACCAGCTCGGCGTCGGTCAGAACAATGTCGCTCTCAAGTCTGGGCACGCGCTCCGACAATACCACTTGTACCTGATGCAAGCCCCTGCCCACCTGAACAGGAGCCATCTTCGAGTAGAGCCATACCGCGCCGCCCACATCCGATATGGCGGCCGCCAAGGGGTTGGCGTGGGGGTCGCTCACAATGTGGTAGCGCGTCTTTAGAGCATCTATCTCTACTCCGTCCCAGAATACGCGCACGACATCCCCCTTCACCCACTCCTGCAGCAGCAGCCTCAACTCGACATGCTCGGGAGTATCGGCCTTCAGGTCATCGGCTATGTCCAGCGTTATCGTCGGCCCATCCCCGGTTAGGGTCCGCTTCAACGGCACCGGCACCTCACCCAATATCCTGTCGTTGCGGTACGCGCCACGCCACTCACCCTCCTTCTGAATGAAACGGTGCGTCGCGGCGTACACCTTATCCTTGCGACGCAGCGTGGCCGACGCCCCGATCTCCGTCAGCAGCTCACGCCTCAAGTCTCGGTTCGCGTGCCAGTTGAACACGTAGATGCCGTCTGCACCAGCCTCGTGGTAGCGACTCGCTATCGCACGCGTCCGCATCAGGTCCTTGGTGAATGCGTCCTCGGGGCCCACGAGCGGCCCGGGCAGTCCCCCATCGAATCCAGGGTAGACAACCACCTCCGTCCCCTTGCACAGGTCCCGGAACGACGCCACGTCTATCGATGGGTCGGTGGACGCTCCACCGGCCGGAATCAGGATATCCACCAGCCCCTCTTCGACCCATACTGGGATGTCGTAGCCGATGCGACGGCACATCTCCAGCGTGCCGGAGACGCGCGCCGCCACGTAGAACGGCTTGCCCCGCTTGTCCGACAGCTCGTTCGTCATCCGGCGCACAGCGCGCTGGAGGTCCGTAAGCGTATACCGGAGCCTATAACCAAAATCGTCGGGAAAATGAAATGCGTGCCGCTGCCAGTCCAACTCCACGCCGTCCCAGTCGTATAGCCTGCATATCTCCTCGATATGGGCGTACCGGTGCTCCCTGACCTCCGGAACGGACATGTCCCAGGACAGCGCGAACCACTCGGTGGTCCGGTCCCCCAGCAGCCACTCCGGGTGCTCCACCCGCATCCGCGTGAGCTCGGTGTGGCGCAACGTCGGAAGGTCTTTCACCTGGGCGCCACCGAAGTGGTTGTCGTTCATGCGCACGGATGCGTAGACGTGCATTCCCAGCTCTCGGCCGCGCTTGATGGCTTCCTTCTGGGGGTCCTCTCCGCGCTCCAGCATCGCCCGCACGTTCTCGGCGAAAGTGTAACTGCCGGCACTACCATACGCGCGGCCGCGCACATCACCCACCAGCTCCAGCACGTCGCTCTTCCAGCGGGCCTTGTGCTCCCCAATGCACCAGAAGTGGGCCCCAACCTGGGTGTCCTCCAGAGGGGCATACATCTTCTCGAGGAACGCCTCCATGGACTGGGACACCTCGGAGTAGCCGTGGGGAGCCCCGTCCCAGTTGTAGATGATCCCGTAGTCCGGCGGTCTGGGCATCCTGACGTCCTCCTTGGACCAGAGCAGATCGCGATGGCGGCCCCATCCTACCACATGGTGGGCTTGATGAGATTCGCGTATTTTCTCTCCGGTCGCCGTCAGAGGTTGTCTTAAGCCGGACGGCCGAGTAATCCCACCACAGACGACCTCTGATGGAGGTGAGTGCTACGGGGGACTGTCATATCCCACAAATCCACTCAGTACGTGAAGCGTCAAAGCGCAGCTATTAGGATATACTGCGTTTGGCGCAGCGCGGTTGACCGGGCCCCAGCCCCAAACTACAATTGCAACCGCCGTGCCCCGGGGAGGAGCAGAGCGGACAGGAGGGACCTGGCTTGTTCGGTTCGCTGTTTAGAAAGCGAAAGAAGCGGGCGCCGACCCCCGAAGCCGGATCGCTGGGCGGCAGCGTCAAAGATGCGCGTGTGGGCGACGTGTTCACTATAACCGGCCTCTCGGTCGAGTACGATGACTCTTACTTCATCGTCGAAAAGTTGAACCACTACGAGAGCGCGTCCGGAGAGTGGCACGAGATTCTCGGCGCCGATGGGGAAAAGAAGCTATGGGTCCAGTGGTCGGGCGATGGCGGCCTCTTCGTGACGGCAAACGCCGACGCAAAGCCCGTGAGCCTGAACCAGGTGGGCGTCACCGAGGATGAGCTCATCCGCATGGACGATGAGCACTCAATTGACAACCACATCGATTACGAGGGCGTTCGATTCAGCTACAGGAATAGCAGCGAGGCTGCGTACTACCAGGACAACAGGGGCGAGGGAGAAGGGTACTATCTCTGGGAGTTCACCGGGGAGGAGAAGGTGCTCTCCATCGACAAGTGGGAGGGCATGCCATTTCAGGCTTTCGTGAGCGACGTGGTGTCCCCAGAAAGCATCACCGTCTACAAGCGTTGACCCCAGCAAGGAATATTGGAGGGTCCCATGATCGATGCATTTATCGATACCTTGGAGTTCTTCCCCACGGGCCTGGTGTACGTGGGCCTCGCCATATTGGTACTCGTGCTGGCGAAGCTGGCACAGGACGTCATCACGTCCTACCGTATCAATGAGGAGCTTACCGAAAAAGACAATGTGGCGTTCGCCATCAGCATGACGGGCTACTATTTTGGCGTGATCGCCGTCTTCCTCGGGGCTCTTTACCAGCCCCTTCTCGTTCTGCAGGATGCCCGATGGTTGGACCGGTTCACGGGCGACTTCTGGCTGAGCGTCCTGGAGGTGTTCGTCTACTCCGTTGCGGGCATCGTGGTGCTGAATCTGGCAAGAATTGTCGTTGACCGGCTGATTCTGTACAGGTTCGACACCGAGAAGGAGATCATCGAGGACCAGAACGCGGGCACGGGTGCTGTGGAGTTTGGGGTCTACGTCGCGGTTGGCCTGGTGATCGCCGCCTCGACGGCCGGCGGAGGCGGCGATGATGTCAGCGTACTGGACGGCGCGGTGCGGTCGCTGGCATTTCTTGGGCTGGGATTGGTAGTGCTGGTGCTATACGTGCTGTTTTACCAGCTCACCACATTCTATGACATTCACGCCGAGATCGAGCGAAACAATGTCGCGGTGGGCGTCGCCCTCGGCGGCAATCTTATCGCCGTTGGACTGGTCACCTTCAAGGCCGTCTTCGGTGAGTTCGTAAGTTGGAGCGAGAGCGTGGCCGCATTTCTGACATTCGCCGTGATAGGTTTCGTCCTGCTCTTCGTGGTGAGGCGGCTGGTAGACCTGCTTCTGTTCCCGCGTGTGAAGATGGCCGACGAGCTGGCGATCGACCAAAACCTGGGGGTGGCATTCATCGTAAGCGCGGTGGTAATCAGCGCGGCGCTCATACTGTTCTTCGCCGTTTAGCAGGGTGTGTGAATACGACCTTCACATCCTTCGACAAGCTTCCCTCGATACGTCCGCCTCAGGCGGACTACTCGGGACGAACGGACCAATACCGCTCATGGTGAGTAGGCCGCAGGCTGCATCGAACCACAGTTGCACATACTTCTCACACACCGTCTGGGACCGGGCGCGTGCCCGTCCGGCTACCCAGGCCTGCACCGGCGGGGCCCGGTGTCCTGCGTAAGCCCGAATCCACCGAAGGAGGGCGTCGGGTTAGCGTCCTGAGGCGGCAAGAAGGTGCTCCTGTGCTTCTGGGATAATGGTTTTGTAGCAAAAAAACGGCCCCGGAAAAGGAGCACCCAGTAGATGCTGCCACGCAACCACCCCGACCGGATCCAAATCACCTTCGACGACCGCCGCTTGGTGGCCAATGCCGGGCTGCTCCTTCCGGCCACCCTGGCGCGGCACCTCGGCCTGCCCGAACTCGTCCGGCAGCGCCTCGACCTGGGCGATGCCCCGGGGCGGGCGAACACGAGCGACAAGATGATGACGCTGGTGGCGTCTGCGCTGGCTGGGGGCGACTGCATTGACGACGCCGATGTGTTGCGCACCGGGGGGACGGCCTGCACCCTGGGCGGCACGGTCAAGGCGCCATCCACCCTGGGCACCTTCCTGCGCAGCTTCCGGTGGGGCCACGTCCGTCAACTCGACCGGGTGAGCCGCGAGTTGCTGGCCCGGGCTTGGCAGGCCGGGGCGGGACCCGGCGACGGGCCCCTGACCATTGACCTGGACTCCACCATCTGCGAGACCTACGGACTGGCCAAGGAGGGCGCCCGCCACCACGGCTATACCGGCAAGCGGGGCTACCACCCGCTGCTGGCCATCGCCGCCGGCACCGGAGACGTGCTGATGTCCCGGCTGCGCGAGGGCCGGGCCAACACCGCCCGCGGCGCCGCCCACTTCCTGCGGGAGACGGTGGGACGGGTGCGCTACGCCGGGGCCAACGGACGACTCACGCTACGGGCCGACAGCGGGTTCTACACTCATGGCGTGGTATCCGTCTGCCGCAAGATGGATGTCCGCTTCTCCATCACCATCCGCCAGCACAAAAGCCTGCACAATCTCATCGAGGCGATACCCGAAGATGCCTGGACGCCGATTCCTTACTGGATGGACGGCGCCGCCGATGTGGCCGAGACCACCTGCACCCCCTTCCAGGCCGAGGCGGACGCCGCGCCGGTACGGCTCATCGTCCGGCGGGTGAAGCCCACGCCCGGTTCCCAACTGGCCCTCTTCGCCAAATACAGCTATCATGGCTTCATCACCGACCGGGACGGGGAGTTGCTCGAACTGGAGGCTGACCATCGCCGCCACGCCGAGATCGAGAATGC
This sequence comes from Dehalococcoidia bacterium, assembly GCA_963665215.2. GTDB lineage: Bacteria > Chloroflexota > Dehalococcoidia > Lucifugimonadales > CAUZJF01. The sequence continues at coordinate 15,530 of CAXXWW010000013.1, read as the reverse complement.
CATACGCGACCTCAAGTACGGCGTCGGGCTGAACCATCTCCCCTCGGGCCGCTTCGCCGCCAACGGCGCCTGGCTGGCCGTCCAGACGATGGCCCACAACCTGGCCCGCTGGACGGCGCGGATCGGTCTGGGAGAGCGGATAGCCACCACCAAGACCCTCCGGCGGCGGTTCTTCTCCCTGGCCGGACGGCTCACCCGCTCGGTACGCCGGTTGACCCTGCATCTTCCGGATCGCTGGCCTTGGGCTGAGAAGTTCAGCCGCGCCTTGGCCCGGCTGCGAGCCATTCCACTCCCGGCCTGACGGCACCGTCGGCGACCGACCCACCCACCGGACAACCGAAGATCCCCGCAGACTCGTGCCAGCCCGGTCCGAGAGAGTTCCCTGCTGCGTATTCTCTCGCCATCCCGCGCATCGCAGCTCCCGCAGACGGCCATAGGGGCCCCTGTGCGGCGATGAAGACCGTCCGCCGACCTCCCTACCCCAAATGGAACCCAGGCTATTTCCCCTGTAGCTCCCTCACCCCCCTTCCGCTTTCCTCACGCCGTCCATCGGTGTCCTTCGGTGGATTCGGGCTAAGACTGCTACGACTGTATAGGGAGCCTAGTGGTCCAACATCATTGAAATGAATACCATGATAGTCATTGTTCCTCTTGGGGGTTCAATCGTAACGTTGAACCGAGGAGGAACCATGATGTCTACCAAGAAGTACCGTATCAGACTGACTACCGACGAACAACAGGAACTCAACGCCTTGGTCTCACGCGGTCGGGCTGCGGCGTACAAACAGACCCATGCGCGCATTCTGCTGATGAGCGATGAGTCACGCTCGGACGGGGGAATGAAGGACGCGGACATCACCAGCGCGCTCGGTGTGGGACAGTCAACGGTCGAGCGAATACGCAAGCGCTGTGTGGAGGAGGGGGTCGAGTCTGCGCTGAATCGCAAAAAGCAACTGCGTCGGCGTCAAAAGAGACTGGACGGCGAAGGTGAAGCACGGTTGATAGCGATGGCCTGCGGGGAACCGCCGGAGGGGCGTGCCAGTTGGACCCTGAAGCTGTTGGCTGACCAGTTGGTCGAGTGTGAGATAGTCGGGACCATTAGCACCGAGACGGTTCGCCAGGCGCTTAAAAAAAAACGAACTGAAGCCGTGGCTGAAGCAGAGTTGGTGCATCCCGCCCGGTCAGAGCGCGGAGTTTGTGTGCGCGATGGAAGACGTACTGGAGGTCTACCAACGGCCGTACGATGGGAATGAGGTTCTGGTGTGCATGGATGAGACGAGCAAACAGCAAGTCAAGGAGACGCGAGTGCCGCGTCCCGCAGCGCCCGGCTTATCGGCGGCATACGACTACGAATACGAGCGCAATGGAGTGAGCAGCCTGTTCATGCTGTTTGCACCGTTGGACGGATGGCGCCGAGTCGAGGTCAGAGAGCGTCGCACGAAGGTGGACTGGGCGCATGTGATAAAGGAACTGGTCGACGAGGACTACCCTGACAGAGACCGGATCGTGCTGGTAATGGACAATCTCAACACTCACAAGCTGTCCTCGCTATACGAGGCATTCGAGCCTGCTGAGGCGAGGCGTATAGCTGAGCGACTGGAGATACACTACACTCCCAAACACGGGAGTTGGTTGAATATGGCGGAGATAGAGATCGGTGTGCTGGCTCGACAGTGCCTGGACCGACGGATTGCCAATCAAGACATCCTGCGCGGCGAGGTCAATGCTTGGCAGAATCAACGCAACCGGGATGTGATACGAGTGGATTGGCGCTTCACTACCGAGGATGCGCGCATCAAGCTAAAGTCACTCTACCCATCAATACAAAAACGTTGAACCACTAGCATTCGCCGCAACATTGAGGATATGGTAAAGCCCCTAAATGAACCTGGCATCGACAAATTCTCATTCCGCGAAAAAGGCCGTACCGTACAAGAAGTCACTGAGAGTGATGTTCCTGCGTTTGCAGTACCTGATTCTAGGGAAAAAATAGTCGACGAAATGTCGAGACGTGCATTATCGATAGTCAGCGTGGTCTTCAAGGAGGACAACAAGTGGAGGCTGTCTGACGGAAATAACGTATTCTCAGTAACTATCAGCGATGTGCAATTCTTGGAACAGATTGACGAAGGCGCAGTCTCGTTCTCCAAGAAAGATATATTGGTATGTGAAATGCGCACAGTCCAATGGAGAACCAACAGTGGCCTTTTGACGGAGTATGAAGTGGTTAAGATTATCGAACACCGTCAGGTGAGACAATTGCCACTGTTGATTGAGTTGATGGAGGAAGACCAATGACTCCGAATCAAGGGGGGGGACCGGCCCCAGGAGTACCTTATGGCCCACTTGCAGGGGAAGGAGGTCGGTATATGCCTAAAGCCACCAAGAAGGCGGGGGACAATTGGCATCTGACCAAGAAGGCCTTTGAGCGGCTGTTGACCAAGTCGGCCCAGCCTATACCGAAGAAGCCCGCTCCAGAAGCTGAACAAACATCGGTTCCGAGTCGCTCCGATGGTTGAACCTGTACACGTAGGCGTCTAGGTAGCCTTGCAGGTATTTGGGGCTGACCGCGTGGTTCACACCGTCAATCCCCCGCTTGACGTTGCTCCACATCCCTTCGATATTGTTGGTGTGGACCCGTCCGGCGACGTACTGCTTGGCCGAGTGCCGGACCGTATCGTGCATATAGCCCAGGCTGGAAAGCCGGTTGTAACTGAACATCTCGTCGGTGTAGACGGTCTGACCGGCTGGGACGTGCTCCAGAATCATGGGAAGCAAGGTCTTGGCCTTCACGTCGGGGACCACCTTGACCACGGCCTGCCCGCCGCGTTCCACCATGCCAGCGACGATGGTCTTGCCGGCGGCTCCCCGGCCCCGCTTCCCTGGCCGCTTGCCCCCGATGTAGGTCTCGTCAACCTCGACCTCGCCGAAGAGGGTGATACCATCCTGGGCCATGAGTTGGCGGATTTGCTTGAACATCCGCCATGCGGTCTTGTAGGTGACGCCGATCTCCCGTTCAAGCTGCTTGGCGGATATGCCCGTCCTGGTGGAAGCCATGAGGAACATGGCGTGGAACCAGGACCGGAGCGAAGTCGAGGACTTGTGGAAGATGGTGTCGGCGGTGGGGGAGACCTGGGACCCGCAGAATTCGCAACTGTAGACCTTCCGGCCCGTGATGCGGTAGTGGGGAGTGACCTTCTGGCAGGTGAAGCAGGTGATGCCATCGGGCCAGCGGGCGGCTTTAAGGAAGTCCAAGCAGGCGTCATCGGTGGAGAATTGGACGTCAAACTCTTTGATTGTGTACTTCTTCATGCACCTATGATATCAGATAGAGTACGTGACGTCAAGGGATAATCACCTAAATTGATGCAGATAGTTTACGGGATGGGCCCCTGGTTTGCCCTGGCCCTGGCGAGGAGCTCACGCCTGCGGGCGACCGCCGCAGACTCCTCATCGCGCTCCGCAAGGTAGGTGAGCCCGCTCTCGATGATCGAGTCCATCATCGCGCCCTCAACTTCGGGACGGTCAACAACGGGCGCCAGGGTCTCGTCGTAGAACTCCTCCCTCTGGATGGCTTCGCGCCAGTCACTCTCGTAGCTATCGAGGGTCCCGTTGTACAGCAAGAGCAGAAACACCACCCTCAACGGGTCAAGCCCTTCCGCCTCGTAGACCTGCACCCTGAGGTCCTCCCCGTGCCCCGTGCCAAACTCTACCGGACCTGAGCGGTCCCGAAAGCGAGCATCTCTATAGATGTCGTAGAGGTCCAGGTACGACTCGGTCTCGGCTATCAAATCCGCCAGGACCTGTCGCCCCTCTATCGTGATCTCAAAAGACCCGGTCGGCGTAGACGGCCGTAGGGCGCCCATGTCCCGGAGATATTCGGCCGCCGGCAGCAACCGCCTGTCGAGCTCAGCAGCAGGCTCTGCCCGCAGCTCAAGCTCGTGCTTGTCCAGGAAGTAGAGCAGGGTGCTGGCGCGCAGCCAGTCCAGAAGCTGTTGCTTCCCGGGCCAAAAACCCCGGCGCACCGCGTAGTCCAGGGGGGTGTAGCGCTGCTCGATTATCAGGTCGAGCAGGGGCACACCCGCGGCGCCCTTCGCCCCCGGCCTGTCGTTCCTGAGATGGCCACCGACGGCGTCCGACCGGCCCACCTCGGGGCCGTGGTTGACGAACAGACGCAGCGAGAAACGTCCACCCCTCCAACCGCTAAAGACATCGACGAGCGCCTCGTACATTTCGGGCAGGTCCGGGTTCTCCCTCAGGTCGAAGCTGGCCCGAACGTGGCGCTGGCCGGCCTCATCCTCGCTGAATGCCCGGTCGAGAAGCTCCCCGAGGCTAGTCCGGGCATATGAGGGGGGGAGGGTAACCCGAAACGCGTCCTCCAGGTCCATGTCACCCAGGGTCACCTGAAGCTCCACCGCAGATATCGCGGTCAGGTCCACTCGGGGAACGTCAGAAGCGCCGGCGTCGCTCAGACGCTTGGCGTATCTCGGGCTGGCCTCCATGGAAGCGTCACCCCCTGGTGGGCCCGATGATCGTCTGCCCTCCGCCGAAGCCGCGGAAGCCACCGCCTCGACCGCCACTCCTACTCGAGGACCTGCCGAACGAACCCCCTCTGCTGGACGAGCCCCAGCTGCTCCTCACCCCGGTGCCGCTGCGGGCGTAGCTACCCGTGGCCCTCTGGGACGATTGGTAGCGCTGACGGGCCGTGCTCTGGTTGCGGCTTGCGCTGTTATATTTGGAGCTCTCGAACCCGCCGCTGCGGCTGAAGTATTTCGTATTCTTCCCCACCTGCGAACGGTACAAGCTGGTGCCCCTGTAGGTGCTACGTTGCTGGCTCATGCGGCTGTTATAGTTCCTCGAAACGGGGGTCTGGTAGTAATACCCCCTGGGCGAGAGCGAAGATATCAGCAGGTAAGTGAAGAGAAAATTACCGCCACCGAAGCCGCGGTTGTAGTACGAGTTGGCCCCGTGCCCCCGCATCTCATGGCTTTCGTCCTTCTCGACGATCGAAAAGAGCATATCGTCCGCGGTATCATCAATCTCTCTGTTGGAGTTCAGGTCTTCCCACCCCTCGAGCACCTTCGAAGACCCCTCCTCCTTGACCCGGATGAGCACCAGGCCGTCGCCCTCGTAGATCTGATTTACCTGCCGCTCGAAGTCGGATGCGCTCTTCGCCCTCTTGAACGCTGCCTGCACATCCTCAAGGTTGATCCTCCCCGCTGCTCCGTCGGTGGCGGCCCACTCATCGAACGTGGGTCCCGCGCTGCATGCCGCGATAGCCGGGCCTGCGGCAACTAACGCGCCAGCCATGGTTCTCGCCCCCACTCTCCCCAGTCTCGTGGCCATTTCATTCCCTCCTAGGGACCTGTAACGGGCTCCCCTAAACCAGTATCTGTTGAACGTCTTCCACAACGCTGACCGGATCAGCTTGAGGCACGGGTTCGCCGCGCGGTTCGAATGCAAGCAGCCTGGGCAGGAAGATGTCGAGCACCTCTTCGCTGAAACGCTGCTCCATCCCAATGCTCTGGAACAGGTAGTCGGCCACCGCCGCCTTATGCCCCAGTCCGCAAAGCTGGCTGCCGAGCATCAGGTCCTGAAGGCGCGAGAGGTGGTCCACCCAGAGCTCGTTGCACGTCTGCAGGTACAGCAGCTTCGCCACCCTGTCGATCTCGGGGCTGCCGTGCCTCGCCGCCTCCTCCTCCAGACCGGCAACCATCAGCTCTGCCAGGGCCTCCTTGAGTGCGTCGATTCCCAGTCCGAACAGCGGCTGGCAGTCCACCCGATAGTCCAGCCACGCCTCCTCGGCGATCCTCTCGAACTGCGAGGGGTACCGGCCGATCATCGCCGGCGGCAGGTGCTGGTCGACGAGCCGCCGCGCCTTTCCCCTCATGAACCCTGCGCAGGCGCCCAGGAATCCATCGGCGTCGATCACGTCTCTGCGGACTCGATAGAACCCCAGAGTCTGCCGTTCGATGACCTGGTTGTAGTCCCAGGTGGCGGCGCGGCTGACCTCATCCTCTCTCTCGGCGATGTCCTGGACCTCGCGGAGACGACGCCCCGTCCCTATCCCCTCGAGAAAGCCGCTCCCAAACACATCGCTATTCATCTCCCCAGACCCGCTTTTCCCTCGGCCAGCCCCGTTCATGAGGGCGTGGTCCTCCATCGAGAGGAAAAACCTCGAAGAACCGTTCTCACCCTGTCTGCCGCTGCGTCCTCGAAGCTGACGGTCTATTCTGCCGGACTCTCCCATCTCGGTGCCGACCACGTGCAGCCCCAACTCAAACTCCATCCGTACGGTCTCTCCGCCCCTCCCAGGACTGTGCGTAGGCCGGACCCGCACCTCGGTGCTGCCGTTCCGCTCCTCGGTGGCAACCGATACCCCGTCAAACGCCGACAGGACAGACACCAGGGCGTCAGCCTCGTCAGCGGAGGCGCAGCTCAAGACAATCTGCCCGGCACCCCCATCGAGGAGCTCTTTCACAAGTGTCGCGTACCTCTGAGTTATCTCCTGGTCCAGGCCGGGCCCCAGCACGATGTCAGTGCCCCTGCCGGCCATATTTGTGGCCACGGTCACCGCTCCGAGGGTCCCGGCGGACTTGACCACGTGCGCCTCTTCGGCGTTGTTGACCGCGTTAAGTAGCCGGTGCGCAACGCCGTCCCGGTCCAGCAGACGGCTGATCTCCTTGGACTGCTCTACCGTCCGCGCTCCCACCAACACCGGACGTCCGACTCGGCGGCAGCGGCGTACCTCTTCCAGGACCGCCATAAGCTTCTCGCGCCGGGAGGCATACAGCCTTGCCGGGTAGTCGTGCCGTCTCGACGGCCGGGTTGGGGGCACGGCGACGACGTCCAGCCCGTACGCGTACCGGAACTCGTCCCCGGCGGAGACGGCCGTACCGGTCATGCCGGCAACGTGGGCGTACTGCTTCATGAAGCCCTGGATCGAGATCTCAGCGAGCACGTCCGGTTCGGAGTGTACCGTCACGCGCTCCTTAGATTCCAGTGCGGCCTGCAGCCCGTGCTGATACCTGCTATCAGGCCGCCGCCTGCCGGTGACCCGGTCTATCAGCACGACCTTCCCTTCGGTCACGATGTAGTCGACGTCGCGCTTCAGGAGAATGCACGCGCGCAGCATCTGGTGCACCTGGTTCATCCGATTGTGCCGTCTGGAGATCTGCCTGCGCAGGGTGTCGCGCTCTCGCCGGCGCTCCGCCAACGGCTTTTTGTCCACGTTCGACTCGTTGAGCTCCAGACGCTTCTCCAGGACAGTGGTGTCGAATATAGACCCCAGGCGGCGTTCCATGAATCCGTGACCAGCGTCCGTAAGGGTGACCTGGTCACATCGGGCATCGATGAAATAGTCGAGGTCGCCGGCCAGCGTTTTGCGCGACTCCTCCGTCAAGATAGCATCGGCCTCTGCCTGCACGCGCCGCCGCAGCCGAGGTTCAGCAGCCAAGCGCGCTACTAGCTCGCTGTCCTCCGGATCAGCAACGAGAAGGGCCGCAAAGGGCCCGACCTGGCCTCTGACGTCCCCGCCGAAGCCGCGGACCTTCTCCCTCAGTCCCAGGACCACCCGGTCCTGGCGCGCCATTAGCTCCTCGACGGCCTCCCTCACCTTGTGGACGGACCTGCCGTTTCGGGTGCCGCCCCCGGCGATAATCAAGGGAGTGCGCGCCTCGTCGATCAGGGCCTGGTCCGCCTCATCGACGATGGCGACATCGAGGGGGCCCTGCACCGTCTCATCCTTCGAGTACCTCAGGTTGTCCCGGAGGAAGTCGAATCCGAGCTCACGGAGTGTGCCGTACACGATGTGCCCCTGGTACGCGTCCTTCCGCTCCGCATCGCTCATGTGGCTGAGCACCGCGCGCACGTCGAGCCCCAGGGACTCGTAGACTGGAGCGAGCCACTCGGCGTCCCTCGACGCCAGGTAGTCATTTGCCGTGATGACGTGAACCCGCCTGCCGAGTACCGCGTGCAGCACGGCCGGAAAGGCCGCCGCGATCGTCTTCCCCTCTCCCGCATTCATCTCGACGATGCGCCCGCCGTAGAGAAGGCGTCCTGCCAGGAGCTGCTCGCGGGTGGCCCGGAAGGAGAGCGCGCTCCCGGCATCACTCGACGCGAGGGCCCGGTAGAACTCCGATGGCAGCAGCACCTCTGCTGAGTAGTTGACCACGCTCTTTTCAGCCACGTATACCATGGTCGAGACGATGGTGCGGTCGTCGTCGTCCAGGCCCAACGCGACGAGCGTCGGCTCGATGCTGCCGCGAAATACGGGGCTCTCAAGGTACCCTTCATCGGTGTAGTAGCCCACCTGGGACTTGTAGGGCGGGTCTTCGAGGACCCGCCGGGCCAGCCCCCGGTATCTCACTACCGACGGATCGCTGTGGTCCGGATCGAACAGCCGCCACGCGCCCAGACGTCTGCTCACCGCCTCGTCCACGAGGGCGAACACCACGGGAAGCATCGCTTGGGGGCCACCGCGCTCACCGGATTCTCTCAGCTCGCTCAGCCTGTGCCTGAGGTCGGAATCCGAATACCCGCTGAGGTCGTGGCGACGTATCGCGTCCACAACGTCACCGGGAGGCACGCGCCGGCTGGCGAGACCGACCCTCATGAGGGCAAGCCGAGCTAACTGCAGCGGTCCTGCGCCGGTTCGCCTGAGGCGTCTTGCCAGCCGGTCCATTGCCGGTTGCGCCGTATGTCTCACGTTGTATAGGCTCCTTGACCGGGTCCGGCGTCAGCGTGTAACGACTCAACTACGCGACGGAACTGCACGTTTCGTCCGACTTCTCCCATGCGGTACACCCGCTGGTAGATCTCCCGCACGGCGACCGCGATCTGGTCCCGGCTGGGGGGAGAGTGAGCCGCGATGGGCTGGAACACCAGGTCCATCTTCCTGCGCGGCAGGCCCTGGGCCGCAGGCTGCTCGTACTCGCACGGGGCCACATAGGCGCCCCATCGCCGCAGATATGTCTTGCTCAGCTCGCTGTCGGGCTCCAGCTCGGAGATCAGGTACTGCATTTGGATGCCCCGTTCATCGGACTCAGCTACTTTGCCGCGCCTGCCGGTCGACTTCAGTAGCGCTATCAGCCGGGAGCGCAGCAACGAATACACGCCACGCCGCCTGAACGGCACCCTCACCGACGAGTAGAGTATCATGCCCACGCCCAGGTTGCTCAAGTAGGCGCCCAGTACCACGCCTTGAATTCGATCGTCGAAGGCGGCGCACACGAGCGTGGGGACAACCGCGTCATCAGTGGAGGTCGAGACCGTCCTTAAAAACGAGTCGATGTCCTCCACCCTGTCAGCTCCCATTACGTCACACAGTAGCGCGTAGGCTTGCAGGACGATGGGCGTCTCGTTCTGGCCCGCCTCAAATAGCTGTAGCCCGGCCACAGTAGAGACGTCAGAAGGATGTGCCACCGACTCCCCCTCTGCGGTCCACTATCTGCCGGGCCTTTCGCCGAGAGTCGAAGTAGCTCCCATTGACGAAGGTCAGCTTAAGCGCCAGGAATCCGCTCCCGGACAGGTACGCCAGATCGGGCTCGAGGCGCAGCACGGCAGCCCTGATTCTGTGTTCCTGAGGCGCCAGCTTGTCTGGGAGGACAACCGTCATCACCTCCCGCGAGTTCCTGGAGAGGATAACCTCCAGGGGGCCTGAGGCCTCGAGGTCGTGATAGGCCGCCTCATGGATCGAGCTGTAAGCGATCTTTGAGCCCAGGACCGACGCGGTGCCGTCCGTCCTTCCTCTGACATCGACCCGGGGGTACCTCAAGCCGCATGGGCAGGCGCCCTCTTTCACCTCCACCACGTCCTTGAGGGCATAACGCAGCAGGGGCAGCCCTTCCTGTCGAAGGGTAGTGACCAGGATTTCGCCCTCATTGCCGCCGGCTTCCGGCAGCGCCACCTCGATGACGTTCCTGTCGGTGAACAGATGAATGCCGTCGTGGGCCTGACACTCTATCCCAAGGGCCGAGGTCTCGGATGCGCCGTAGTACGCGAACACCTGGACCCCCAGCTCGTCCTCCAGCACCGACCGCGTTAGCCCGGATAGCGGCTCACCCACGTAGACGACCTTGCTGAGTCTTGATCCACCCGCTCTGCCCAGTTGCCGCCGGAAGCCCTGAATGTACCGGTCGAGCACCGAGGGAATGGTGACGAACACGGAGGGGTCCAATCTGGCTAAGCCTTCGACGGTGGAGTCGACGTTCGGGCTCACGCAATAGGCGTACGCCTCCTCGACACCCAGGTGGTCGAGGGCCTTAGTGAACGACACCATGAGCGTCAGCGGCCCTGTATCGACGCAGGCCACGCTATCGGAGGCGCCGATGCCACAGACTCGGAACAGGTCCGCCAGAAACGACACCTCTGACGCCTCGTCGCGCCTGGTAATGACCCGCCTCTTTCGAGGCCCAGTGGTGCCGGACGAGGTCTCCATGTCGACAATCTGGCCACCCGCGCTGATGCACTCGTCGGCCAGGTCGTAGGACCGCCGGCCGGTCAGGGGCGGGAGCCGCCGGAGTATGCTCAGCGGGTCATGCGTCAGGATGTCGTCCCAAGATATGCCGGTCTCGCGGAACAGCTCCTCGTAGACGCTGAACGTCGCGTAAGCTCGCCGGAGCACCACTCGCAGGTCCTCCCGGGTCTCCTCACCGACCTCTCCTAGGACCCGTATGGCCACCGGCTCTGCTCCGTTGGGATGAATTTGTCGCATCGAACCCCCATCAGCTTACCCTCTCCATGGCCGGCGAGCGCCGGTCACTATCGCTGACCCTCGCACCCGAAACGCAAGAGGGCTATGGCGACAGAATCGGGTCGAGGGCCTCCCAGCTCCGGCGGGTCTTGGAGATGTACACAAGAGAGTCGCCCTCAGCTACCTTGATGTCTTCGAAACCGACGATAACGTTCCCGCCCCGTATCACGCCGACCAGGTTGACTCCGTGGTCCAGCAGCTTCTTGGCGGCCTCGGTATAGGGCAGGGGACCGGTGGGTGTAGCCTCCACGGTCGTGCTGGCCAGGGTCTCCTCTATCTCAGTCACGTTGCTGATGATCGTCTGGGTAAGCAAATTGACCCCGGGGTCCTGGGCTTCCTGCACCAGAAGGTTGTTGGCCACCCGCACCGTGTACACCAGGGAGACGCGCTCGGACCCGCTGAACAGTATTGAGTGCTTGGGGTCCAGGCACTCGACGACTATGGTTGTATCAGGGCTCATGTGCTCGATCACGAAGCTGATGGAGGCCACGAGGCTGTCGCTGCGCGGATCGTCGTAGCTCGGGCTCAGAATGATCGCCTGCAAGGCGCGGGTTATGTTGCATCGCTCGAAGGTCTCCTGCTCCAGCGGCGAGCCCCGCACAAAGGTCACGTTTGGCAGCTCGAATGGAAGCTCCGCGATCTGGTCTGTCACCAGCACGATCTCGCCGTCGCGGTGGTGTTCGTCCCGCATGAACTCGTCGATAATCTGGCGGACCCGCGACTCGTTGGGGAAATTGACCACCACCAGATGTTCCCTGGCCCTTGACCTGCCCATGCCTGTTCGCTCCTTGTGCCGGAGTTCGACGACCCAGTCGACAGTCATTCCAATCGCCGTGGTGAAGGCCGCGAGCCCGATCACGATGATAAAGACGGCGGTCCCAATCCTAGACCCCAGCGTGGATGCCGAGAAGTCACCGTACCCGATCGTCGTAATGGAGATCACACTGTACCAGAGGCTTTCCCCGAGTGTAGCGTCGGGCTCGAAGAGGAAAAAGGTGAGAGTGTTGCCCATAATGCTGGACAGCAGAATGCCCAGCAAAAACAGCACCCCGAGCTCTCTGTTCTGTCTTAGCTTGCGTAGTAGCCGCGATAGTGAGTAGAACATGGCACTTCGGAACGCAGACTCGAATAACGCCGCGCTATCCGCTCTCTGACAGGCGGCCCAGCCTCAAATGGTGCTCCCCCAGATCGACTACGGTATCGCGTGTCTGAAGCCTCAGCAGCGGCCGCGTGCGGTTGTGCAGCGCCGTTACGACGAGCGTGCGGTCCGCCGAGAGCTCGTAATAATACTGGTCATTATAGAGTATCCATCGTTCGAGGTCAGTCGAGTGCCCCAAGAAGCCGAACTCGTCTACAATGTAGAGGTCTAGTTGGGCGAAGCGCGACAGGCAGTGGGAGGCCCGGAACGTCACGCAGAGCTCCACGCTGGGCGGCACATCTGCCTCCACGATGCGGTCCGACAAGATCACCAAAAGGTCCGGGCGGACTTGATGAAGCCTCTGAATGGCGATACGGCTGGCGTGGTCGATGAAGACATGGGCCGGGACTCCCAGGTATCCCAATATGGTGCTGATCTCGGCGGCGTAGTACCTCCTGCCAGGCGTGGTTATGACCGCGCCGGTCCGCGGCCACCGGCCCGGGGCGGCCCCACGCAGCGCATCCTTCAGCAGGTCGTACCGGGCGCCGGTCTCGACCATTCCCTCAGCTAAGGCGACACACCCGCCCTTTTGGCCCCCGTGGCGCCCGGCAATCCACTGAACGCTTGTCCGATCGGCTAAGACGTCGGCCAGACGCTGCTTCCGATATCTGCCCAGGGTCGTAACTGGCAGGGCGAAGAAGTCTTCCATGCAGTTGACGCGAGGGCTGGCGGGGAGCACGGTACGAAAGAAGGCTGTTTGGGCCGCGGCTCCAGCCACGTCGTTGAGCAGCTGGACGACGTTATGCGGGGTGTTGTAGACCATCCTAGCCACGCAGGGCTATGACCACGAGGCCGGCTTCGTGGCCCGGTCCGTGACAATCGTCGTAGCGGGCCAGCAGGTGGTCTTTCGCGCCCAGGACCTGTTCGGCGGCCCGGGGCTCCCGCTCCGCGTACAGACTCCCAAGGGGCGACTCCAGGTCCCATTGAGGGGACACGTCACATCTGAGCCCCGCTCGCTGGCAGACCTGCACGTATTCCTGCCGCAGCTTATCGAATCCCTTGCCGTCTCTCGACACGATGGGAGTCACAAGGTAGTCCTTGGTGATCGAGAGCCCCAGCTCGTTGTCAAACACCTGCACCAGGTCCACATACGAAATCCATCCCTCCATGGCGAAGAAGAGCCGGTCCCCGATGTCCTGCGCGACGCGGTGGTAGTAGAACTCCTCCTCACGCACCGCCATCTTTACCTTGACGCAGGGCTTGGCACCGTAGCCCAGCAAATCGTCCGCCGCCGGACCCCTGAGGAAGAGGAACGGGATGTTGCCGTTGGTGGCGTCGACGAGGACCGAGGCGCCGTCTATGGAGTAAAGGAGCGCAATATGCTGCCAGTACCGCATATGCCGCCTGGAGTACCTGAAATCGAAGGTGGTCAGGAGCTCCCTGAGCCGGGCCTCGGGCACCGGTCGCTGGACATCTGGACCTGCTAGGACGATCTCCGACTCCATCCCGTAGTGGTCTGTCAGGAATTTCAGCGCCTGGACCTTCTCGGAGCATATCCCCCCTGCGCCTTCCATGATGTTGCGCACCGTCTCGTCTCCGGACTTGTACACGAGCCTGCGGCCCGTGAATCGGGAGTAGTTTTCGAAGTCGCTCTCCCAGATCCTACGGGCGAGCACTTCGACCAGCCTGAGCTGAGTCTCCGCCGAACCCAGCTCAAGGACCTCTGCCGCCTCAGCCGGGTTTCCCGCTGCCTCGAGGCAGGAGAGTACGAACGCTGAATACAGGTCCGCGTGCAGCGCCCACCGCCGGCTGCTGAAGCCCACCCAGTTGCGGTCATAGCCCACGTTAGTGCGGTCAATCAGAAGGTCTGTGAGCAAGACATTCTTCTCGCCCAGCCGCACCGGCTCGGGCCCCGGCGCCTCGTCCAGTTGCAGCGTCCGGGAGCCCTGCCTGAACGAGATGCCCGCGAACATGTCGCGTAGCCGGCCAATGTCGTCGCTCACGTAGACCAGGTCCTGCATCGATTCCAGCATCTCGGCCGAGTCCTTCGTGATCCGCCCTTCACGCAGCAGCAATTCCAGGTCGGGACGCTTCAGGTATTTTTCCAGCAAGTCTCTCACGTGCAAGGCGTCGTCCCCTGGCTCAAGTCGCAGGGCGCACCGCCTGGTTGAGACGGCGTCCGTGATCTGAAGAATGTGGTTCTGGGCTTCATCCATGACGATGTCCAGCAGGACGAACGGCTACTCAGGCGAGCTGAAGAGCACCCTGGGGGGCGCGATCGGGTAGACGCCCCGAATTATAGGGTATCAGGTCACGGCGCGTGTGGGCGCGATGCCCAACAGCGGGTGGCGCGCGGGAATTGAATGGTCGTATCTTCTTCCAAGTGCACAATTCGGAAAGCTCTGGGCTCAGACTTGGTGAAGTTTGTGAACACCTTGAGTTGGGGCGAGGGCTGATCCAGGAGGTGGATGGGCACTGCGGGCGGGCCCCGCTAAACCCAGCGACGGACCCTGGCCTTGTACTGCCGATACCCATCGCCGAACACCCTCTCCAGGTAGCTCTCCTCGCGGGCGATGACGCCATAGTACAACAGGGCGATTCCTAACGGCAGGAATACGATCGGCCAGACCGTATTAACAATAAAAGCGATGCCCACATAGACCAGGTTGAACGAGACGTAGATGGGGTTGCGGCTGAGTGCGTAAGGTCCGGTAGCGACGATGGCGTTAGTCGGCTTGTAAGGATCAGGGTCTTCGCTTGCGCGAAACATAGTCCGAATCGCCCAGGCCGAAAGCAGGACGCCTGCCACAACCAGCGGCCATCCGACAGCATTGCCGATCCACCACTCCGGGAAGAATCTCAATGGCTTCCACAAGAAATGCAGGAGCAGGCCTGCGACGAGTGGCGGCACGTAAGTGAGTGGAGGGGGGGCGATGACGTTGGCGCGATCGCTATTCATTGGCAAGCCTTGACCGGAGCTAGCTGTGTCCTTTCGCATCATCAATTCCTGCTTGCCTTTCGGCTCTCAGGGTTTCACCACCCATGATATCTTGTGCGCTGCCTGTTGTAATCGGCCGCATGGCCGATTTTGCCATCGGCAAAATTAGTGATCGGGATCCCGCCCGTATGGAAGTCAGAACAGCGGGGCCAGGTTGACCCGCACGCAAGATCCTTGCGCCCTCCGGCGCGCTAGGCTAGCATGGTGAAATCCAAAGCCTCGGAGGTGCCGCGGTGATAGATGCGCCGGCATTTCAGGACCAAATACCAGGCAATTACTGTTGGGGTTGCGGACCTCTCAATGAGTATGGATTGCAGATAAAAAGCTACTGGTCTGGCGATGAGTCGGTCTGTAAATGGCAGCCACAGCACCACTTTATGGCGGGTCCGCAACACGTCCTCAACGGCGGAATCATCACCAGCCTGATGGATTGCCATTGCATATGCACGGCCATGGCGGCGGCCTATCGAAGTCAAGGCCGTTCGATCGGCACGGAGCCGCTCATCTGGTACGCCACCGGTTCGATTCAGATGACATTCCGAAGACCAACGCCGATCGAAGAACACGTAACGTTGCGCGCATGGATAACGGAGACGACGGACAAGAAGACTACTCTAAGCTGTTCACTCTCCATCAAGGGG